>CAVVRZ010000005.1:0-92509 GCA_963750795.1 uncultured cyanobacterium | reverse complement strand
TAAGGCGCATGGGATGGAGTTTGATGCTTATCTTGATGCAGTTGCCAATTGCGATCGGGCATATTCCTGAAGAATTTACAAGGTCAGATCTAGTAATATAGAGTTATCTCAATCAGACTTTTATATATGCACTCCAACAATTTAGATAATCAAAATTCCTATATTATTGATGAGCCAATTAAGACTAAAGATGAAGATCAGCTTAATCGTTATCCCATTGCTCAAAGAATTGTAAAAACGATAGCAGTCAGAAACGATCCGACAGTCTAGTAATAGGGCTTTATGGTGAATGGGGCTAAATATGTCAACAAAATTTAAAACAGTTGACTTCCCTTCGCCCCATTCACCATAAAGCCCTATTACTAGACTGCTCGGATCGTTTCTGACTGCTATCGTTTTTACAATTCTTTGAGCAATGGGATAACGATTAAGCTGATCTTCATCTTTAGTCTTAATTGGCTCATCAATAATATAGGAATTTTGATTATCTAAATTGTTGGAGTGCATATATAAAAGTCTGATTGAGATAACTCTATATTACTAGATCTGACCTTGTAAATTCTTCAGGAATATGCCCGATCGCATTGGCAACTGCATCAAGATAAGCATCAAACTCCATCCCATGCGCCTTAGCGAACAACCTCAATGTATCTGCCTTAGTGCTTCCTTCACCCTTCTCAATCCGACTGACCTGACGCTCTGACAAACCGATAATATCTGACTGACGCAGCTTATATTTTTTGCGTAAAGTCGCGATCGCTTTGCCAAATACTTGATGATGAGATGACTTGAGAGCATCAAACTTTTGCTTCCATTGAGGATCGGTCACATAACGGAAAGCATCAAGATCGAGATGAATATCTGCACTTTCCCAATAAAGATAACTACCATCATCAGCGATCTCAAAATTGCTACGTTCATCGATGGGAATACGCTTTAAAGCTGGTAGTGAAGAAAAAGAAACCTCAAACTTTTCCATACTGCAACTGAAGACTAATAAGCGATCGCCAATCACAGTTGCTTCAGCAATTAATTGTTCTGGCGATCCCATAGCTGTAGTATTAGTGGTTTGCATAATTTTATGATTTAGGCGATCAAATATCTACAGACAACTATTTGAGATATTAGCTAATTGTATACGAACACAAAATTTTCGTATGGAATCTAGCTGACAAAAGTGATATTGCTTTCTTAAAAGAGCGATCGCCATCTAAACAAACTCTAAACGCTGACTAAACAGTGAAATCTTAACTAGGCTGAGAACTTAGATATAGTTAGGTAAGAACTCTCTAAACACAAAGATATACCTTGTCAAGCGGAGAAAATGGATCGATGATTTGATTGTTAGGAGAAGATTTCTGACACTTCATCGATCTTAAGAGAAGAATTTCCACCATGCTACAAGGATGGATACAGATAGGACTTACGCTGGTGCTGATTGTGGCGATTGCCCCAATCTTCGGTGGCTACATCGCACGAGTGTTTCTAGGACAAAAGACAGTATTAGACTCCGTTTTAAATCCACTTGAGAGCTTAATTTTTAATCTCAGTGGCGTTAAGACTGAAGTCCAGATGACAGGATGGCAATATGCTCGCGCCATTTTGTTAAGCAATCTTGCTATGGCAATCCTGATGTTTTTACTGCTGATATTTCAGGGGGTATTGCCACTTAACGTTACGAATCTAAGCGCTCCTAGTTGGGACTTAGCCTTACATACAACGATTTCGTTTATCACGAATACCAATCAACAGCATTACTCTGGCGAAACTACCCTCAGTTATGCTTCTCAGACATTTGGAATTGCTTTCTTGATGTTCACTTCCGCTGCGACAGGATTTGCAGTGGCGATCGCCTTTATTCGTGGTTTAACAGGGCGATCTCTAGGCAATTTCTATGTGGATCTGACATTGGTGATTACGCGCGTTCTGTTACCGATTAGCATTGTCGGGGCGATCGCTTTAATAGCCGCAGGTGTCCCCGAAACTCTGTCTGCACCTCTAGTTGTGCCGACTTTAGAAGATCCAAATGTTAGTCAGGCGATCGCGATCGGACCCGTTGCTCATTACGAGATCATCAAAGAACTTGGTGAAAATGGTGGTGGCTTCTTCGGAATTAACTCCGCCCATCCCTTTGAGAGTCCCAATGGCTTCTCTAATCTACTGGAAATTGTAATTATGATTGCGATTCCCACAGCTTTAATCCATACCTATGGAATCATTGCTAATAATCGTAAACAGGCATGGTTATTGTTTGGCATGGTGTTTATTCTCTATGTTGCTTTCATTATCATTACAGGGATTGGCGAATATCAAGGAAATCCCCTTGTCAATACTTTGCTCGGCACACAAAGCCCTAACTTAGAAGGTAAAGAAATTAGATTTGGTTGGGCGCAGTCGGCTCTATTTGCCGTAACGACGACTGGCACGATGACGGGCGCAGTTAACGCTCTGCATGACTCTTTCATGCCCAACGGTGGCTTTATCACCCTATCAAATATGTTTCTGCAAATTATTTGGGGCGGACAAGGTACAGGAACCGCTTATCTATTTGCTTACTTGATTTTGGCGGTATTTGTGACGGGGCTGATGGTCGGCAGAACACCAGAATTTCTAGGTAGGAAGATCGAAAAAAATGAGGTGGTCTTAACCAGTTTCTTGCTTCTGCTCGTTCACCCGATTGTAATTCTCATTCCTGCGGCGATTACCTTAGCATTCCCTGAGCAGTTGGCAGGAATTAGTAACCCTGGATTTCACGGATTGTCACAAGTAGTCTATGAGTATGCTTCGGCGGCGGCAAATAACGGTTCTGGCTTTGAAGGTTTATCCGATAACACGCTGTGGTGGAACCTCAGTACGTCCTTTAGTTTGTTGGGTGGTCGTTATATCCCAATTATTGCTTTGCTGTTATTAGCCGACGGAATGTCGCGTAAACAGCCAGTCGCCATGACCACAGGCACACTTCGCACCGATACCGTTCTATTTACTAGCGTTACCGCAGGCGTGATTTTGGTAATGGGTGCATTAACCTTCTTTCCCGTACTTGCCCTAGGTCCTGTTGCCGAAGCATTTCTGATTGCTAGAGGTGGCTAAAAATGGATTGGAACGAATTAACAGTAATTTTTAAAACTCTATGAATAACACTCCATCATCTTCTAAAAAACGAGAACTTGGCAGTACTCGTGATTCTCGTAGACATACTCCAAAAGTATCAACGGATGGACTTTATCAACGGGCTGTTCAGTCTGCCTTTGTCAAACTCAATCCCAAAATTGCCGTTCGCAATCCTGTTATGTTTATGGTTTGGGTCGGTACGCTTGTGACTTTGCTAGTTACTATTGATCCCAATCTCTTTGGCACTGTCAAAGGCGATCCCAGTCAAGAGCGCATTCTCAATGGATTGATTACCGTAATTCTCTTCTTTACAGTAGTATTCGCCAACTTTGCGGAAGCGATCGCTGAGGGACGGGGTAAAGCTCAAGCTGACTCACTCCGCACCACTCAATCAGATATGATTGCCCGTAAAGTCCTTCCTGATGGCACGGTTCAATCCACTAGCTCCACCGAATTGCGGCGCGGTGACTTAGTAAAAGTAGCGATCGGGGAAATGATTCCTGCTGATGGAGAAGTGATTGCGGGCTTAGCCTCTGTCGATGAATCAGCGATCACAGGTGAATCGGCTCCCGTCCTTAAACAAGCAGGGACGGATATTTCTAGCTCAGTTACAGGCGGTACGCGCGTAGTTTCCGATGAATTAACGATCAGGATTTCGGCTGATCCCGGACAGGGATTTATCGATCGCATGATTGCCCTAGTCGAAGGAGCCGAACGCACAAAAACGCCTAATGAGATTGCTTTGACCGTGCTGCTAACAGTGCTAACGCAGGTATTTCTGATTGTGGTTGCCACGATGACCCCGATCGCTAATTATGTGAATACACCGACAACGATCGCGATTTTAATCTCTCTCTTAGTCGCCCTAATCCCCACCACGATTGGCGGATTACTCAGTGCGATCGGTATCGCGGGAATGGATCGCGTCGCGCAGTTTAATGTAATTGCCACATCAGGACGCGCCGTTGAAGCTTGCGGTGACATCAATACCCTCGTTCTCGATAAAACTGGCACAATCACCCTCGGCAACCGCTTAGCCGATGAATTTATTCCTGTCAATGGTCACAGCCTCGCTGAGGTCGCCACCGTTGCTCTCGCCGCCAGTATTTTTGACGAGACTCCTGAAGGTCGCTCCATTGTGCAGTTAGCCGAACAGTCAGGAGCCATAGTCAAATTTGATCGCAATCAAGCCAAAGGTATCGACTTCTCCGCCCGTACTCGCATGAGTGGCACTGATTTACCTGATGGGGTTGAAGTTCGCAAGGGAGCCGTAGATGCAATTCGTGGCTTTGTGCGATCGCGATCGGGTGCAGTCCCCGCAGAATTTGAAGCCGCCTATGAGAAAGTCTCAAGGCGTGGCGGCACTCCTTTGGGAATCTGTCAGGGTGGCGATCTCTATGGAGTAATCTATCTCAAAGATATTGTTAAATCAGGACTGCGCGAACGTTTCGATCAATTGCGGCGTATGGGTGTCCGCACGATCATGCTCACGGGCGACAACCAAATTACTGCTTCCGTAATTGCCGAAGAAGCAGGAGTTGATGATTTTATTGCAGAAGCCACCCCCGAAGACAAAATCGAAGTCATTCGCAACGAACAGGCTCAAGGCAAGCTAGTCGCGATGACAGGCGATGGCACAAATGACGCTCCTGCCTTGGCTCAAGCGAATGTCGGTGTCGCCATGAACTCAGGCACTCAGGCTGCTAAGGAAGCTGCGAATATGGTGGATTTGGATAGTGATCCGACTAAGTTGATTGATCTCGTAGCGATCGGCAAGCAACTTCTAATTACTCGCGGCGCATTAACCACCTTCTCGATCGCTAATGACATCGCCAAATACTTTGCAATCATCCCCACGATCTTTGCAGCATCAGGAATTGGCGCTTTAAATATCATGGGTCTAAAAAGTCCGCAATCTGCCATTCTCTCTGCCCTGATTTACAATGCTTTAATTATCCCAGCCCTAATTCCCCTTGCTTTAAAAGGAGTTAAATTCCGTCCTCTCACCGCCGATCAACTCTTACAGCGTAATATTCTGCTGTATGGTCTAGGCGGCGTAATCGCTCCATTTATTGCGATTAAATTTATCGATATTCTGCTACCCATTGCTTGAACATAGATTAAACGGATTATTTGATTTCACAGATTTTCTTTAACCCGTTTAAAAATTCCTATCTAAAAATCAGCGTCATCATCATTATGAAAAAATCTCTTCCCCATGTTTCTCAAAATCTTCCTGTCGAAGCACTGAAAGGGCTTTGGCAACTCTCAAATCAAAAGAAATATCCAAAATATCTATTTCTCACGCTTTGCTTTAATTTGATTGTCGCTCCCGTTGTCTATGCCGCCAACGCTGATAGCTTTACTCGCACTCAGGCATACGCATTAGGACTTTTAGGAATTGCTACTGTCTGCTTCTCAATCTATCTTTTTGTCGTCATGTTTCAACCAGAGAAGTTTTAAATTAATTACGAATTGCGAATTACTCCAAATCTATAAATCTATGAACGAAATTATTAAAGCTATTCGCGCTACTATTGTTCTTTGGGTTCTTGTTGCTGTCATCTATCCATTTGGAATGTTGGCGATCGCGCAATTACCTTTTCTCTCCTATCAAGCCAATGGTAGCCTCATCCGTAATGCCCAAGGTCAAGTTATCGGCTCTGCCCTAATTGGACAGCCATTTACTAGCGATCGCTATTTCAATAGTCGCCCCAGTACCACCAACTACAGCACTGCCGATCCTAGAAATGACAGCGCAAACATCCTCAAAACAGGCGTTTCAGGGGCAAGCAATCTCGCACCGAGTAATCCTGATTTGCTGAAGCGAGTTAAGGCGGACATAGCTAAACTCCAACAATCAGGAACCTCACCAACTGCTGATATTATCTATACCTCTGGCTCTAGTCTTGATCCACATATCACGCCCGAATCCGCAAAGGCACAAATTGCCAGAATTGCTCAAATCCGTAAAATAGAACCGAGCCAACTAGAAACATTAATTCAACAAAATAGCGATCGCCGTTTTCTTGGTATCTTTGGCGAGGATGGCGTAAATGTCTTGAAGCTAAACTTAGCTCTAGATAGTCTATGATCTCGCTAAGCTACAGATACAAAAATTAGAGCTATGCCATACAACAATTACAAAAAAATTGATGAAGTGCTAAGCGAGTTTGAAGTCACATATTCTGAGCAGAACTTCATTCAAATCGCTGAAGTGGATATTCCTCAATACTTTGAATCTGAGATTGAATTGACGCTGCGAGAAGGTGTGTATAAAAACTCAGAATATGCACTGTGCGAAACCTTGATTTATCCTACCCTCAGAGAAGTGTGGAAACTCTATAAAAACGAGATGCTACTCTGGAGTCATCAGCCGCTAAATTATGACGATAACCTCTGTGGCATCCCTGACTATATGGTGGCAAAGCGATCGCCAATGGGTAAAATCTTTCTCGAAAATCCTTTCTTAATTATCGTTGAAGCCAAAAAAGATAACTTTGAAGAAGGCTGGGCGCAATGTATCGCGGAAATGATTGCAGCTCAGTCAATTAATCATAAACACAGTTCTCTGTCTACGCCAATTTTTGGCATTGTATCAACGGGTGTAATTTGGGAATTTGCTATTCTTGACGAAAATATGGGTCAGAAGCACTTTACGAAAGAGATTCTCATTTATACAATCCAAAATTTAAAACTTTTATTCGCCGCCTTGAGATATCTATTTGAACAGTCTAAACTGCAATTGGTAAACCTCTAAGTCTTATGATTAAATCTCATCGACGCGGCAAGCATAAAATCTTTATCGGCATGAGTCCGGGGGTGGGTAAAACCTATCGGATGCTAGAAGAAGGGCATCGACTACGCGCCGAAGGAATTGATGTGGTTATAGGCTTATTGGAAACCCATAATCGTGTGAAAACTGCCGAAAAAGCGATCGGTTTAGAACTAATTCCCCGTCAACAGATTAATTGGGAATCTACAACGCTTACAGAAATGGATACCGATGCAATTCTCAAACGGCAGCCACAACTGGCTCTGGTTGACGAATTAGCGCATACTAATGTCCCCAATGCCGAACGAGAAAAGCGCTATCAAGATGTAGAAGTTCTACTTGAAGCAGGAATTGATGTCTATTCCACTGTAAATATTCAACATATTGAAAGCCTCAATGATACGGTAGCTAAGATTACGGGTGTAATTGTTAGAGAACGTATCCCCGATCGCATTTTAGAAAATGCCGATGAAGTTGTGGTAGTTGATGTCACTCCTGAAACCCTTCAAGAAAGACTGCGCGACGGTAAGATTTATGCACCTGAAAAAATCGACCAATCTCTAAACAACTTCTTTCAGCGTCGTCATTTAGTTGCCCTTAGGGAGTTGGCATTACGGGAAATCGCTGACAATATCGAAGATGATCTACAATCCCATGATCAAGCCAGCTTAGCAACCAATCTTGCTTGTAATATTCACGAAAGAATTTTAGTCTGTGTTTCTACTTATCCTAATTCCCTTCAGTTATTACGAAGAGGAGCGAGGCTAGCGAACTATATGCACGCCCAACTTTATGTTTTGTTTGTCGATAATCCCGATCGCTTTCTGACTAAACCTGAAAGCCTTCATGTCGAAACTTGTGAACGTTTGTGTAAAGATTTTGGTGGCAATTTTATTCTGGTGCGTGATAGCAATGCTCTACGGGCAATCATCAATACGGCTAAAAGCTATCGGATTACGCAAATTGTGGTGGGCGAAAGCCAAAAGTCAAGATGGCAAATTCTATTTAAAGGTTCTCTTACCCAAAGAATTTTACGTTTACTCAAGAACGTAGATATTCATATTATTGCGACAAGTAACTGGAGCTAGCGGTGTTCTACTCATAACTTGGTTTAATTTAGCTTTTGGCTTAATGGGTGTAGCTAAGTAAACCTCAAAATCGAGTGCTAGCACTCGATTTTGGCTTAAGTCCCAAAGGAGCGATCGCCAGCATCTCCTAAGCCGGGATTGATCCAGCCGCGTTCATCGACAACTTCATCAATGCAGCCTGAATAGATCTGTACTGTGGGATATTTTTGGTTGATTAATTGCAATGCAGGAGGCGCACAGAGGGCATTAATGATCCGCACTGAGCCAATATCTGCACCTCTTTCGGCAAGCAAGTCGAGGGTAGCAATGATCGATCCGCCCGTTGCCATCATTGGCTCGACTATAAAAATGCGGGTCTGTGGCTCAAATCTCTTCGGTAAGCGATCGAGATAGCAACTCGCTTGCAGAGTTTCCTCATTACGCACTAGCCCCAAATGATAGACATTTGCCGCAGGTAGTAGGGTTTGACAGCCCTCTAGCATCGCCAAACCTGCACGTAAAATCGGCACAAAGGCAAAGGGGATTGCACTATCAATAATTTGTCCTGTGGCATTGCCCAAGGGCGTTTCTACATTTACCTCTTGCATAGGTAGAAATTCGCGGATTGCTTCATAGGTCAGCCACTTACCCATCTCATTCATCGCTGTGCGAAATAGTGGTACGGGCGTATGTTTTTCTCTAGCGATGGTCAGCCAGTGGCGGATCAGGGGATGGGGCGGGACATATATTCGCAATTGGGAAGCCATGGGATTGTCATTGGAGCGGGAATTGGACAATCAATTATAGCCATAGCTAGTCTTATTAGGACACAAAACCCAAGAAGTGAGTTGCGGCGCAACTCATTAAGATCTGTTGGGATCGTAAATCGGATCTTCTTGATTTTCTTCGATATCGGGAGGGTCGATCGCCGCAGGTGCAGCTTTGACATGGGGTAATGATGCACCCTCTAAGCCCTTATTAATTCTGGCGGGAGAGTAGTCGAGGGTCACAAATAGAGGGTAATGGTATTCGCCGCGATCGCTAATAATGCTGCGATGTTTCCAAGGTAATAGCCAATAATATTCTTCCCCAAGCGCCACCTCCACCTGTCGCCATCTCTGCAATAGCGATGAGTAGTCCTCATTGGGACGATGGATAAATACAAAAATTTCTTGCCCCGTTTTCACCTTCCAGTCAGGGTCGCACATGATCAAGGCGATGTCACACTGTAGCTGTTTATGGGTTTGGGTCAGATTTGGCTGACTCACCTGCACCACAGGAAAGGGAACGGCAATCAAGCTATCGATGGGACGGCGGAGGCTGGGAATTAGCTCAAAGTAAGGACGATACTCACGTAACAGAGCGATCGCCTCAAGGGGATTGCTGTAATGACTGAGCAATGTATCGTACTGGAGTTGGTGATTACTCATGGGATCGGCTTAGATAGTGGGATTAGGCATTGCTCACGGGCAGATGCACATAGAAAGTAGAACCTTGTTCAGGGATCGATGTAACTAGGATTTTGCCATTATGGGCGCTGATGATGTAATGCGATAGGTACAAACCTAATCCACTACCCTGTTTTTGATGATTGCCTTGCCGAAAGCGCTGAAATAGGAAGGGTTGTTCTTCTGGGGGAATCCCTGCGCCCGTATCGGCGATCGCGATGACTGCCTCTTTTACGCCATTGGCGACCTGACTAACAGTAAGGCTAACCTGAACATTACCCGATTCTGTAAATTTCAGCGCATTGCCGATCAAGTTATTAAAAACTCGCAATAATTCGAGGCGATCGCCTTTAATTTCCACGGGCGTAGTTAGGTCGGTGGTGATGGCTAGATTTTTAGAAATAGCGATCGGGCTTAGCTCCTGCACGACCTGCTGCAATAGCTCCCGCAAGTCGAGCGGATATAGGTTAATAGTCTTGCTACCCGACTCATAGCGATAGACATCAAGGAGCTTATTTACCATTTCCAGTAAATTCTGATTGCTCCGCGCCATGATCGTTAGCACTTCACTAATTTGTGGAGAGATCTCCCCTAACACGCCATCTTGTAACAGTCCTAACATCCGATCGGCTGCCACTAGGGGCGTGCGGAGATCATGGGTCAGACGTGAGACAAAATCCTGTCTTTGGCGATCAATGCGATCGCGTTCAGCAATGCTGTGCTTGAGACGTAATAGCGATCGCACCCTTGCCAGTAATTCATCAGGCTCAATCGGCTTACGGATAAATTCATCAGCACCCAA
This sequence comes from uncultured cyanobacterium, assembly GCA_963750795.1. Classification (GTDB taxonomy): domain Bacteria; phylum Cyanobacteriota; class Cyanobacteriia; order Pseudanabaenales; family Pseudanabaenaceae; genus Pseudanabaena. Next base: position 82,306 of record CAVVRZ010000005.1, on the reverse strand, counting down.
GTCTAGCCCCTTCACCGCATTGGCGCGATCGTAAGCGGTGATCAACAAAATCGGAATAAAGGGCAGATCCTTCATCGCTCTGATGCGATGGGTGACCTCATAGCCATCCATGACGGGCATCATCACATCCAACAGGATCAAGTCAGGTGGATCTAGCTCGACTATTTTTAGAGCATCCTGTCCGTTTGATGCTGTAATAATTTCATACCCCTCCTCTTCAAGAATTGTGCTGGCAAGAAATACATTGTCTGGCACATCGTCAACAATCAATAAACGGTCAGGGGATTTCATGCAAACGCTCAAACGGGACATCTTTTACATAGTTATGTAGATGTTGTCACGAAATTGTTACAAATGCCTTCATCCCGATGATAGAAATTTAGGATTTCGACTTCAGTCCGCCACTTATATTTACTAGCTGAGCGCGGGCGGAGATTCTTCTAATTTAACGTCAATTCGATATAGCCATTTGCACCGCGCGAATCGCGGTACAAATGCCGCAAAATGGTGAACTCACGTTAATTTAATCAAGATTGATATTCCAGATTGCAATATGTCTCAACTAAACAACAAAATTAAAATCAAAAGAAGCAAAATCTTTTTCCTATGTCAAGCTTTGTTTGGCAGTGGATTGCTTAGTTTGTCTAGCGTGATAGCGCTTGATATTTATCCATTAAAACAATCCAGTTTCTCCCTAGCGCAACAACTAGAGCCGAAACTAGAACCGAGTTCTCCTCCAAAAACTGAAAAGTTTGAATACCCACAGGAAGTCACCCGTACCTTTATGAAAGGTTGCGGCTTCACAAATAATCGTGAGTTTTGTACCTGTAGCTTAGATAAATTGCGATCGCAGTATAGTTTTGAAGAGTTTCTCAAGATTGATCAAGCGGCAAGAGAAACCAAACAAGTTCCACAGGAAGTAATCAGTATTTTCCAAGCCTGTCGCCCCAAATAGCAACAATTCCCGAAAATGTGATCACACTTTTAGGAATTGTTGCTATTTGGTTTTTAATCTTTGGACTGGCGATCAGCGCGTTTCTTGAAGTAGATTGTCAAGGCGAGGATATTTGGAAGATAAGCCAAAGGTTTCAGGGGAAACTACGTCATAGGTAAAATGACGTTGGGCAATGCAGTAGCGATCCCATGCCGCAACTTGAATACGGAAGACTTTGATAATCGTATCGAGAAGCCAAGGGGTTAGCTCAAATTGCCATCTCACCTTGAGATTGAGAAAGTCACACATTTGCTGAATCGCATCCTGAGCCGTCAAACGCTGCATTCCTAAAACGATGCGAGCGGGAGAGGTTGGCGCTGCTCCAGTCGTGAGGAGATGCGTAACAATCTGAGCAATATCGATCGCATGGACAAAGTGGAAGCTGGCATCGGTTTTGAGAAAGCGACCATAGGGGACATATTTGAGAATGTCTTTAAGTCCTTTCGATAAATGCGAGTAAGGTTTGTTAGCAGCGCCACCAAAGACGAGGGTGGGAAATACGGTGATTAGGCGATCGCGAATTGCGGAATTTTCGAGGGTTTCCAGACAGGCGTGTTTGGAGGCAATGTAGTCTGTGCCGACCGTTCCTGCTTCGGGGATAATCTGATTATGGGAATCAAGAATACTGGCTGTGGAGAAGTAAATTGCCCTTTCACATACATCGGGATTGAGATAGGAAAATAGCTCAATGGTTTTATCGCGATTGACCACGAAGGCTTCTTCACCACCCCAACCTGCGGCGGTACTGACCACAAATTCCATAGTTTGCAAGAGATCTTTGTACTTACCGATATTTTGCATCGAGTCTTCGATGATCTGCACATTGGGGCGATCGCTCAGGTCTAGTTGTAATTTGCGGCGATCGCGCACCAGCAAGTGCAGGTCATAGTCGGTTTTTGCCAATAGCATTTCGATCAAGTAATGACCAACGCAACCACTTGCACCCGTAATAAAGACTTTTTTTGCCATGAAATTCCAAAACTCTGAGAAGCTAAAACCCTTAGGGCTAATGCTCTTAACTTACCTTAGTTTATCCAAAAACACAAAATAGCGATGCTCTTTATAGCGATGTTCTTTTTATCGTATCCTCATACTTGACAAACCCAAGCGTTGGGATACTATGAATTGTAGTCATTAAAGTACTAACTTTTAAGTGCTAACCAAAATTAACTTAATCAACTAAGCCTAAAAGTAAAGGACAAAAGCAATATGTACCCTCCTAACTTATACACAACTAAAAAAGCAACAATAAAACTGGATGACCATGAAAGTACTTACAGATTTAGGAAAAAATTTATATGCTTACATATACACCAATGACCATACGCCAGCTCATGTACATATTTTTCGTGGAAGAAAAAATGATACTAACAGATATGAAGTAAAGATAAATATTGGCAATGAAAATGAACCTCCTTTAGTAGTAAAAGCTAATCCTAAAATGAGTAACGATGATATTAGAGCAGCTTGGGAATTGGTGGCTGACAATCAAGAAAATCTATTAGAAAAGTGGAATCAAATACATGGCATTCAAAAATTGGAAAAATCTAGTGAGCGAAGAGGAACTAAACGCTCAAATCGAAAAGGCTAAGACTCTGGCATTAGAGGCAGATGCTCAAGAACCAAGGGCAATATCTGTCACTTATGACAAGTCTTCTAGTCTGATTGTAATTGCTCTGAAAAATGGGGCTTTTTTCAGTTTCCCTCCTAGCTTAGTGCAGGGATTGGGGCAAGCCTCCCCTGAAGAGCTTAATAATGTATGGCTTGATGATTCTGGAAGTAGTGTGCATTGGGAGAGTTTAGATGCTGATTTTGGGATCACTGGGCTAGTTGCAGGTATCTTTGGGACAAAGGTTTGGATGTCAGAGCTAGGTCGCAAAGGTGGGAAGGTGAAATCTGCTATTAAAGCGGAGTCAGCGCGTAACAATGGCAAGAAAGGTGGTCGCCCTAAAAAAGTGGTGCAGGATTCAGGGCGATGCTCGCCCACCCCTTTGCATTCATAGCCCAAACCAGTCAAGATAAGTGGTGAGAATTTGATTGCCAAAGAAGAGAGATAGCGCTCCCCCTAGGGCGAGAAAAGGTCCAAAGGGAATCGGTTGCTGCTTATTGATATTTCTAGTTAGCATGGCGATCGCTCCCACCAGAGACCCCACTGCTGAAGCAATCATGATTGTCAGGAGAATATTTTGCCAACCGAGCCACATCCCGATCATAGCGGCTAGCTTCGGATCACCGCCCCCCATTGCCTCCTTTTGCAAAAACACCCTGCCACCGATTCGCATAATATCTAGTAGCCAAATCCCTAACACCGCACCACCGATGCCAGTTAAGAGAGAACTGGGCAGGCGATCGCTCCAATTACTGCTCAGCATCGCCGTACTAATTTGATAAATCAATCCCATTCCTAAACCCGATTGCGTAAGCGCGTTGGGCAGGGTCATCGTATCTATATCGATCATCGCCAAGGCTAACAACCAACTAACAAATAGGGCATAAAAGATCAGGGTTAGTATGGGCAATGAAGTTCCGAAATAGGCAAAAATTGTCCAGAATAGAAAGGCGGTTAATGCCTCGATCGCAGGATAGCGCCAAGATACGGGCGTATGACAATAGCGACATTTGCCTTTGATCAGCATCCAGCCAATGATCGGAATATTGTCGTAGGGGGCTAACTGGCGCAAACAATGGGGACAACGCGAAGGCGGATAGAGAATCGATAGCCCCGCAGGGACACGGTAGATCACCACATTTAAGAAGCTACCAACACAAGCTCCGATCGCGATCGCAAAAAGTTGTAAGGCAAGGGATTCGATGAGTAACAAGGGTTTGGCAAGGGGGCAAAAGGCTGAGCTATTTAATGGTAGCGCCAGTTTAGTAACTGTCGCCAACTTTATGAGTACGCAAAACCAAGAAGCGGCGCTTTGCGCCGCTTCTTGGTTTAAAACAAAAAATGGCTATGCCATTTTTTGTTTTGTTATAGAATGCTCAAAGAAAAAGTATGGGAGTTAAACATTGCTAACAAGTACCAAAAATCCTTTGGTGAAGCAATTGCGATCGCTAGGTGAAAGCACTAAAGCTCGCAAGGAACAGGGCTTATTTTTGATCGAAGGAACCCATGCGATTACGGAGGCGATCGCCACAGCCTACCCTCTCTCCATTGTTTGCTGTACTGAGAAATGGATCGATCTGCACTCCCATATCTTTAAACAGATCGAAGAATTTACTGATGAAGTTGATCGCATCGAAGTTGTATCGGAAGAAGTATTACAAGCGATCGCCACCACCCAAAATCCTGATGGTGTGATTGCGGCTGCGCCGTTACCCTCCCAACAAACCGCCAATATCAAAACCCTAGGACTCGCCCTAGAGACAATTCAAGATCCCGGAAATATGGGATCGATGATTCGCTCGGCGGTGGCGGTGGGCATTGATGGCATCTTGGTTAGTCCTGATACCGTGGATTTGACTAGCCCAAAAATCATTCGCGCCACCGCAGGACAATGGTTTCGCTGTCCTCTGCAAACCACCAATCTTAGCGATCGCATTCGTAGTTTACAAGCCCAAGGTATTAAGGCGATTTCCACCCTTGCGGATGCGCCTCAGACCTATTGGGACTATGATTTTAGGCAGCCAACTTTAATCTTATTAGGGAATGAAGGGAATGGACTTTCACAGGAATTGGTGGAATTGGCGGATCAGGCGGTATCCATTCCCCAAAGTGAGAATGTTGAATCATTGAATGTTTCGATATGTGCGGCTCTCCTCCTCTACGAAGCCCAGCGTCAACGCCGCTAGATAATTGCCAAAGGTCGCCAAATAATTTCTAAATCCATGAATCAGCAATTAATCTCCCCCCTAATCGCGATCGCTCTGTCGGGACTAGCTTATCTTCCCAGTCTTGCTTCCGTTAATGCTCAAACCTATATCAATCGCCGCGTTTGTCCCAAGGACTTGCCCAGTCTGGGGCTAGCGCTAGCTAAGGATCTACCCGACTATCTCAATCGCACCTACCAAAGGTTGCGGATTAAGCGCGAAGTATTAGAGATCGGACAGCTAGAACTAGAGCCGTTACCCCTAGCCCCCGATCAATCACGCGATCGCTTACCAGAGCAAATGTTTTTCTCCGCCCTAGAAAAAAATGCGGGTAGCAGTCAAACATCCCAGAGAGCCTATTGGTTGTTTCTAGTCCCCACCTCTAGGGGTTGGCGCTTGGCGTTGGCATTTATGCGGGTGGGGCAAGCGCCGCCTGTGGATGTCAGTGACGCGGCGATCTCTGATGCTACTAATAAATGGTTACGCGATTATTGCGATCCCCGCTATCAAATGCCAAATAGCTAGAGGATTACTAAAAACCCCTCCCTAACCCTCCCCTTGCAAAGGGGAGAGAACAAGATTTCTAGTCTTCCCCCTTTGCAAGGGGGAATTAAAGGGGGTTATGGTTAATATTATTCAATGAGTAAAATCTTAAATGTCCCTATTTGCATCGCTACAATCGCAAATGCCCGCCGAAGCCGCTTCTCAACTAGAAAAGATAGATGTGTTTTGGCATCGCTATCGCCATGAAGATAAAGCGATCGCCAAGGTTATCCATGATTACAGTCAGCAATCGGGGAAAGATAATCAAGAAGCAATAGAATTTGATGCGGTCGTCAGTGGCGGAACTTTGGGAATATTCATCGCCTGTGCTTTACAACGCAAAGGATGGCGGGTACTGGTGATCGAGCAAGGTATCCTGCGCGGTAGAGTCCAAGAATGGAATATTTCGCGGCGCGAATTAAATACATTTCTCGAATTAGATTTGCTGACGGAGGATGAACTAGAAACAGCGATCGCCACGACCTATAATCCTGCTAGGGTCGGCTTTGCGGGTGGACAGGAGCTATGGGTGCGCGATATTTTAAATATTGGCGTTGATCCAATCTATCTATTAGAAGTTCTCAAACAGAAATTTTTGGCGGCAGGTGGCACGATATGGGAACAGACTAAATTTCAGGCGGCGGAGATTTATGAAGATAGGGTTGTCGTTACGGTAGAGAAAGAACAGAAAATAGAACGGATTGTAGGCAGGTTATTACTAGATGTGATGGGACATTTCTCGCCGATTGTGCAGCAAGCGCGATCGCTGCAAGCGTCTTCTACCCAAAATCCAACTTCCCAAAATCCTAAACCCGATGGCGTTTGTATGGTCGTCGGTAGTTGCGCTCAGGGCATTCCTGAAAAATCTCACGGCGACTTGATCTATAGCTTTACCCCGATCCAAAATCATTGCCAATACTTTTGGGAAGCATTTCCCGCGAGGGATGGGCGCACCACCTATATGTTTACCTATGTCGATGCGGAGAGCGATCGCCCCAGCTTCGCGCAACTAATGGAAGATTATCTATTTTGGCTGCCGCAATACCAAGAAGTGGAACTAGCAAAACTGCAATTTCAAAGGATTCTGTTTGGCTTTTTCCCTTCCTATCGCCAAAGTCCTCTGCAAACACCTTGGGATCGCGTACTACAGGTGGGTGATAGCTCAGGAATGCAATCTCCCCTCAGTTTTGGTGGCTTTGGGGCAATGGTACGCCACTTGCCAAGGCTGACCGCAGGGCTAGATATGGCGCTAGCGGGAGATTGGCTCCGCAAGTCCGACTTGCGATCGCTCCAACCCTATCAGCCAAATATTTCCGTAACTTGGCTATTTCAAAAGTCGATGAGTGTGCCATTGGGTGAACAACTACAATCATCACAGGAACGCGATCGCATTAACTATTTACTCAATGTCACCTTTACGGCGATGCAAAAACTCGGCGATCGCGTCCTGTATCCATTCCTGCAAGATGTGGTGCAGTTTGTCCCCCTAGCGCAGACGATGATCGCTATGGCGATCGCCGATCCTGTATTGGTACTAAAGATCGTGCGACAGGTGGGTATTGGCACATTATTTAACTGGCTCCAGCATTACCTCGGTTTAGGGATATACAGCTTTCTTAATCAATTGGCACAAAGGCTGCAACCTGCTACCACTAACCTCTTGCCAGAACAACAATACCGATTGCAAAGACAAATTGATCAATGGTATTACGGCTCAGGGGGAGACTGGGGATTATGATTAGGGAATCTATTCCGCAACTGTAATCGTCAAAATAGCTAACAACACCCACACCGTAATTCACAATTATCCACACAGAGGATACGAGGCATCATGCTGCACAATCGACTTAGTTTAATCGCTGTGATCCTAGGGCTGACAGTGATGGGTTGTGGTAGTCAGTCCGCGACCGATAGTTCTGCGCCCAATTCACCCCAATCTTTTGCAGGTTCGCCCATTTCTCCGTCCACCGCCACCCCTAAAAATTCTGGCAATACTCCACCTAGCAACAGTCCTAGCCCAACCAGCTCAACTACAAAGGCGATCGCCACAGGTGATATTAGAGAATTAGAAGGCGAGACTATCTGCGGCAAATCGCGAGTTTTGTATGCCTATGGTGAAACTTCTAACTATCGCGTTTATGTTTGCGCCAATGAAGATGAACCCAATCGCCCCCGTTACTACATCAGCCGTAACAAAGATGGTAGCGGCGGTTTATCGATCCAAGCGAATAATTACAATCCTCAGAAAGCCAATGCGATCGAGTTTGATAACGATGGTTATCTTTACACCCTCGAAGCGCCCACCACACAAAATCCTGAACCAGCTCTCAAGATCACTTTCCCCAATGGCTCCGTCAGCAAAGAACAGTTACTGCGTCACTTGACTCGTCCCAAAGTAGATAGTCCAGCCAATACCAGTAGTCTTGATCCTGTCCAATATGTCTTGCAAAATCGCGAAGCCCTCGGCATCTGCAAAGACAATTTCATGGCGGAAGAAGCTCAACGCGGCATGGGATCACGGGCTTTCCCTCTGAAGGGAAATCGCCAATTAGTACAGATTCAATGTTTCCCGGGTGCATATCAGGGAGCCTTTGCCTATGTGCTGTGGGTTGATGAGTCGCCTCGCCCCCGCGTGATTAACCTAGAGTTTGATATTTTCCGCGAACCGCAAAAGGGTGGTAAGCCTGAACGGGTCACAGAACAGACGATCGCTGGTATCCCAAGGTTTAATATTCGTTCTCAAACTCTGACCAATTTCACCAAGTTTCGTGGAGTCGGTGATTGCGGCTCGTCGTCTCTCTACAAACTAGAAGGCGATCGCATGGTATTACAAGAATATCGCGCTAAATATGAATGCGATGGCGAATATGTGCAGGATTTCCCGATTGTTTATCCTTAAAATCGGTAGCGATCGCTAGATGCAATATCAGTAAATACTTTTAGAAATCGCAAATGTCGAAAAACTGACTTGAGTTATGGCTATAGTAATTCCAAATAAATTCAAGAGGCTTCGACTTCGCTCAGCCATCGTATATTGCTGGCTGAGCGAAGTCGAAGCCCTGTTTTTCTTATTTGAATTATCTATATCTCCTCGACATGGACGCACTGTTTTTACCGAGTTTGAAGTTTCAAGCCATCACTAAAACCAATAAAATTTGCTAATGTAAATAAGAACTATTTGCAAGTAGCTAGAGTTAATGGATCGGCAACGTAGAAGAATATTGGAGTTGGGGCTTGGTGGGATTGGATTGCTAGGGGGCGCGATCGCCTGTAGTCCCACAGCATTCAATCAGTCCACAGGCAATAATAGTCCCAAAAAGATTGTGATTCCGCCGATGAACCTGAGCGAGGCGGCTCAGCAAAGAATTAAGAGCAGTGGACTCGACCCGATCGCCGCTTTGCGAGAGTTTGACTATGGCAAGGTTAGCCAAGAAAATGGGCAGACAGTCCGCGAATTTGAGTTGATCGCCAAATCTAAAACCGTGAAATTAAACGCTTCCACGGACTTTATTACTTGGAATGTGAACGATCGCGTCCCCGGTCCGACCTTAAGAGCAACAGAAGGCGATCGCATTAGAATTGCCTTTGCTAATCAGGGCGGTCACTCCCATTCATTACATTTTCATGGCGAACATTCGGCAGCGATGGATGGCGTAAAACCGATTCGCAACGGCGCAGCCACGATCTATGAATTTGATGCCATGCCCTACGGTGTGCATCTCTATCACTGCCACGTTGAACCTGTGGCGAGGCATATAGGCAAGGGTTTGTACGGGATGTTTATTGTCGATCCACCCACGCCGCGACCTGCTGCCGATGAAATGGTCTTAATCATGGCGGGATATGACACCAATGGCGATGGTAAAAATGAAATGTATGCCTTTAATGGATTGCCGCATTTCTATATGCAGCAACCGATCGCTGTGCAACAAAATCAGCTATTGCGTCTATATGTCCTCAATATGATTGAGTTTGACCCCGTGGCGACCTTTCATGTCCATGCCAATATGTTTCAGGTTTATCGCACAGGACGCGGCATGACTCCGACGGAGGAGACGGATGTGATCACGATGGGGACGGCAGAGCGTCACATTTTGGAGTTGAAGTATCGGTTTACGGGCAAATATATGTTTCATCCCCATCAAGATCCAATTGCTGAAGCGGGCTGTATGGGACTGTTTGATGTAGTTGCATAAGGCTTCGACTGCGCTCAGCCACCGTATACCGATAGCTGAGCGCAGTCGAAGCCCTAGTTTTCTTATTTGAATTGTCTATATCATCGACGGCTGAGCAAAGTCGCAGCCATCGAAGTCAAAGCCCATTATTTTATTGATAATTATTTGCAAGTTTATGTTCTAATAGTTTTAAATCAGCTATTGCTAATTAATTTCATTAACTAGCAGTTATATATCCATTCATTTTTGATTAATCTCCATGCTCGCCATCATTACCAAACTATTTAAAGTTCTAGCTAAGGCAAAAGTATTTTTGATCTTGTTTGCCCTGTCCCTAGTTAGCGCGATCGCCATTTCTTCTTGCACAAATACACCAACCGCCACGAACCCTAATTTAGTGGCTAGTAATACGACAACTGCATCTAGCAATGAGGCTAAAACTGAGTCTCATCAAAGTGGGATGGGCAGTCATGGCAAAAATCAAATTAATATCAATGAAGCAATCCTGTCGGAACTAGATCGGGTCGAGGCAAAACTAGGCATCGCAGGACTATCTAACAAGATTCAGGCAGCACGTCCCTATAGTAAAACCGAGGACTTAGTTACTAAGAAGGTAATTACGGCGGAGCAGTTTGCACAGATCAAAGAGATGGTCAGCATCGAAACGGTTGTCCTTACAGGTGAAGCCAAGGATGTTGATTATTTGACAAAGTTGGGATTGATGAAGGGTCACATGATCGTGGCGAAGGAATTGCTTGCTGCTCAGAAACCAGATCAAGCCTTGCCTCATATTGGGCATCCTGTTGAAGAGATCTATGCGGATGTGGAAGCTCAAATCCAAGAGCGCAATGTCAAAGACTTCAAGCAATCCCTGATCGATTTGCAACAGTTGATTAAGTTCAAACCCAACGATCCCAATATTACGGCTAAATATAATGAAGCTCTCGCAGGTATCGATGGCGCGATCGCGGCAATTCCTGACTCTCAACGTCAATCACCGCAGTTAGCCTTACAGGTGATCAATGCTTTGCTGGATACGGCGGGGACAGAATATACTGCGGCGATCGCCAATGACAAGATCAAGGAAATCATCGAATACCAAGACTCACGCGGCTTCACGATCTATGTAGAGCAGTTATATAAAAACATTGCGGTGACGATGGAAAAAGAGCATCCTGAAGCCCATAAGCAATTTACGGCGAGCCTAGAAAAACTCAAGTCCGCCTATCCCACAGCGATCGCGCCCGAAAAACCAGTGCTGTCGGTGGCGGAAATGTCAGAATTGATTAAGGGCAATGAGATCGCTGCCGCTAAGGTTTACGCAAAATCTTAAAGTCAGCAGGCTTCGGCTCCGCTTAGCCACCAATACAGGTGGCTAAGCGGAGCCGAAGCCCATCCCCAATCATTAAATTTTTTTCAAATTTCTTGCAAGATTTTTTATAAACCGCTATGGACTTTAGTTTAACTCTTCCAACTTTTGTGATTACCCTGCGCGAAGGAGTCGAAGCCGCGCTGGTAATTGGTATTGTCATGGCATATCTCAAACGTGCTAAGCGATCGCATTTGAATAAATGGGTGTTTGCGGGTATTGGTGTGGGACTCGGAATCAGTGCGATCGTCGGGATTATTTTTAATTGGTTTATGCAAATTGTCGGCACAAATAATCCCGAACTATCGGCGGTATTTGAGCCAATGCTCGAAGGTTTGTTTAGTGTTGCGGCGATCGCCATGCTCACATGGATGTTGATCTGGATGACTAAACAGAGTCGCGCCATGAAGGGAGAAATCGAAGGTTCTCTCAGTAACGTTTTAGAAAAAAAGAACCAAAAACAGGCAGGGTTAGGAATTTTTGGACTAATTCTCTTTGCGATCCTGCGTGAAGGTTTTGAGGTTGTCCTATTTATCTCCGCCAAATTTCAAGAAGGACTAATGCCCGCAATTGGTGCGTTCGGTGGTATTGCCGCCGCCTCAGCGATCGCCATTGCCCTATTCAAGTTTGGCATCCAGATTAATATTCGCGCCTTCTTTAAAGTTATGGGTTTCATGCTGTTGGCGATCGTTTCTGGCTTAGTCATTTCGGCACTGGGACATTTCGATACTGCTCTACGGATTCTCTCCCAAAGCGATCGCAAGTCCGAGTCGATCTGCTTCTTTTATGAGCATTTTGCCCGTGAGCATTCCTGTGTCCTTGGCAATATGGTCTGGAACAGCAGCAAAGTTCTCCCCGCCGAAAAGTTTCCGGGGGTAATTCTTAGTTCTTTATTCGGCTATACTGACAAGCTTTATTTAGTACAGGCGATCGCCTATGTGATTTTCTTTGCGATCGTTGGCACGATTTATTATCGCAGCCTCGGCAAACGATTAAAATCATCTCACTAATGGATTAATATTTTAATATTAGTCACCCTGAGCTTAAGCAACGGGTATTCCTAGAAATCAGGAAGCAAACCTTAGCTTATGCAATACTTTGATTTAGCGATCGCTATATCTTATTTTATAATTCCGTTCTTACTGCTGCCATTATTAGGAACAGTCAAGAAAGAGGCACAATATATTGCCGTACTAATTTCTCTTTTTATAATCTGTTGTGGCATTGGTCATCTACTTGATTTCTTTGAATTTCATACTTTTTGGCATAGTGTAACTGCGATCGTTAGTTGGCTCACCGTATTTGCGCTGGCGGCGAATCAAAAAAAGATTTTGTTGATTTCAAAAACCTCGGCAATATTCGATGCCGCCTTTGATCAAGCATTGTCAGGAAAAGCCGTATTTAAACATATCCCAGAAGGAAATGATCTACTTGTCTTAAAAGTAAATCCTAAAGCCGTTGAGCTAACAAATAATCAACTAGTTGAGGGGGGATTACTAACCCAGTTACTGCCTCATCACAAAGAGATTGTATATCCCTACAACAAGTCTTTGATTGACTTATATCTGGAGATTAAAGAGCCGACAAAGCTAGAATTTATGTATCGAGGAGATGCGATTACATCTTGGTTTCTTAATCTCTGTACGCCATTGTCAGATGGGCTTTTATATATGGACTTTGTTGATATATCAGAGGTTAGAAAGTATTTGTAAAAAAAGGATTAAGCAGAAAGACGATTGAGCATGAGAGGAATCATGGCAGAATGAACAACAGCCTCACTTACTTCGGGAAGACGTTCATAATCCTTACTTAACCGTCGGTGCTTACCCAGCCAAGCAAAAGTACGCTCTACAACCCAACGACGAGGTTCTAACTTAAAGCCCTGCTCTCTCTTTTCAGATAGAGTTAAATTAATACCCAAACTATCCATCAAAGACTGGAATTTGTGACCACGATACCCTAAATCGGCCCAAACTTGTGCCAGTTCGGGTTGATTTAGCTTACCTGCCATGACGACAGTTCGTGCCGCAACTACATCCGCAATATTGGCAGCTTGTACCAATACCACTAATACTAATCCCAGTGTGTCAACCAATAAATGTCGTCTGCGACCGTTGACTTTTTTATTGCCATCAAAACCTCGTTCCTCACCCCCGACATCTGTGGTTTTTGTTGATTGTGAATCAATCATGGCAGCAGTGACATTTTTTTGTTTTCCTGCTTTCTCTCTTACCTTATCCCGTAGCTTGTCATGAATTTCTTCAATGATTCCCTTCCGCTGCCATCGCCGAAAGTACATATACACTGTGTCTGATGCTGGGAAATCATGCGGGAGCATATCCCATGCACATCCACTTCTTGTCCAATACAAAATGGCATTGACTACTTCTCTTACATCAGTAGTACGTTTTCTCCCTTGTGCTACGTCAGATTTTGCCGCAGGAAACATATCTTTGATTATCTCCCACTGCTGATCTGTTAAATCTGTTGGGTATCTTTTCCTTGACATTGAGGCATTTTACTTTTTTTCTAGTTTCTCCTCTACATTTTATTTTGTTCTCTTCCTTAATATTTATTTTACAAATATCTTCTAAGGAATCTTCGGCAAAAGACTATCTCACAAATATGTACAATCGCCGTATTCTTGAATCAGAGCCAACTGAGGGTAAATGGAAAAGCTGTATCTATTTGGATTTGGATAAATTCAAACAAATAAATGATACAAGAGGTCATGCGATCGGCGATAAGGTTTTAGTTGATGTTGGTCGCGAGTTAAAAAATATTGCTATAGCAAATCATGGGATTGCAATTAGAGAAGGTGGCGATGAGTTTGTAATCCTATTTCAATATATTGAAGTTGAAGAGATAGCTCAAAAGATATTAGCTAAGATCCAAGGAATCCATATCGATAGTGAGAAAGCAAATATTAGTGCTTCTCTTGGGGTTGCCTATGGGGAAATTAAGGTCTTTGGGGAATGTACTGAGCTTGCTAAATTAATACAAGCGGCGGAGACATCTAGCCGCAAAGCAAAAAGCAATAAAAAATCAGAATTGCCTGTCGATAGAATCGTTTTTTGGGATGATAAGCTGTCCATGATCGAGGCAGCTACTTCGCAAATTGAAGTGGGCTTAAAAGGAAATATCGAAGATGAACTATGGCTTGCATATCAACCTATAGTCAATCTAATTACAGGTGAGATCGTGGGAGCCGAAGCACTTTTGCGGTGGCAGTCGCCTGTAATTGGATTTGTCTCCCCCGCAAGGTTTATTCCCATTGCTGAAAATAATGGCAGTATCTATAAGCTAAGCAACTGGGTGGTCAGAAAAGCGATCGCTCAATTAGCTAAATGGAAGAAAATAAAATCATCATTTTCAGTAGCTGTTAACATTTCGCCAGTTGAGCTAGAAGATGGCGAATTTTTAGCAAACTTGATCGACATTGTTGGACAGGTGAATATTGAGTCTCAATGTATCGCCGTAGAGGTGACTGAGCGTGGTATTTATAGTGATTTAAGTCGTTATTTAGCTGCATTGAACGAACTTAGACTGCTCAATATTAAACTCAAGGTTGATGATTTTGGTACTGGACAGAGTGGATTGTCACAGCTTTTACAGTTCCCCTTTAATGAAGTAAAAGTGGACATTAGCTTAGTTCCCAGAAATCGTGACGACGAGAAGAAGATCGGTATTTGTCGAACAATCATTGATCTCTCTAAGACTCTTGGTTTTTCTGTGATTGCGGAAGGAATTGAAACGCAAGAGCAGGTGGATTTACTTGTAGAGATGGGGTATATCTATGGACAGGGTTATTACCTTGGTAGACCTGTAAATGCTGACGACTTTGAGACAAGACTTCTGAGCAACTGATCTTAATGGCTTTACACTTCTGGGGTAAAGCCACGCGAGTTTGATAGAGCTATTTACACCGCGCTTCGCGCGGCGTAAATGGCTCAAAATGGTGAAAATCGCTCTGCGATTTTCACCATTTTGAGTTTTCGTCGAACTGACGTTAAAGCAATACACCTTTTGGGGTAAAAGGTTAAATTTTAGCTATTGCTTCTCAAGACTTACAAAACCTATGATGCAATCAAAGTGAACTTAAATATTTCGAGCCAAAAATTATGTCTGATATTCGCAAAGTAACTGGTGATCCTAATGAATTTTGGGGCGAACTAAGCTGGGCAGATCTAAGTAGCGATGAGCAAGCCATCTGGCAACAACTAGGATGGAGTGAAGAAACTTGGGATGAAGAGGTTGATTTTCCTGAGTGGGATGAGTTGTCTAGCGAAGATCAAAAACTTTGGGGAACTCTAGGCTGGACGAAGGCAAGCTGGGAAGGTGAAGACGATATCCCTGAATCCGCCGAAAAGCTTTGGGAAGATCTAACTGAAGAAGAACAAGCTGCGGCGACGGCACTGGGCTATACTCCTCAAAAATGGGATGACGACGAGGAAGTCTAACTAAACGTGAGTTCGATGAAAGTGCAAGGTAGTAAAAAATCGCTCTGCGATTTTTTACTACCTTGCACTTTCTACACCGCGCGAAGCGTGATGCAAATGCCTGACGTTATAGCAATTCTAAATAAGTTTGAAGAGGCTTCGACACTGCTCAGCCAACGTATACCGATGGCTGAGCAGTGTCGAAGCTTTTCTTATTTGAATTGTCTATAACTAAACACAAGACAAGAATGGCGACGCTTTGCGTTGCCATTCTTGTCTTGAAGATAGAAAAAAATTTAATTTTGAGCTAACACGGGCTTACCTGTCGCAATCACTTGTTCAACGATATCTGCCGCTTGCTTAACTCCGCCAGCTTTATGCATTGCCGCTTGCAACTTCTGAGCATTATTTCTGTATTTGGAATCTTTGAGTACAGTTTTAATTGCTTTTTGCAACTTAGGAACAGTTAACTTTTTAAAAGGAATAACTAATCCTGTCTCAGTCCAATCAATTCTGGCTGCCACCCCAGGTTGATCATTGGCGATCGGAATTGCGACCATTGGGACTCCGCAGCTCAGAGATTCCATTACTGTATTTAGTCCTGCATGGGTAATTGTCAGACTAGCTTTTTGCAATATCTCTAGTTGAGGCGCATACTTAACCACGATTGGATTACCCGCCAAATTTGGCATTTGATCTGGCTCTGTCGAACCGCCCAAAGAAATGATTAGTTGCACATCTAGATCTTGGCAAGCTGCGGCAATTCGATTAAAGGTACTAAGCAAACGATTTTGGATCGTTCCCATAGAAGCGTAGATCAGAGGCTTGCCATTTAATTTTTCGTAGGGAAAATCTATGGATTCTCGACTTAAGGGATTGTGGAAAGAGCTTGTAAAGTGAAAATTTGCGGGTAACTCTTGACGGGGAAACTCAAACTCAATCGGTTGGCGGCAAATCTGAGCAAGCGTCGAGTAAGAGTCACTAGATTGCTGAAATTGCGATAACCCCAATTCACTACGCAAGGAATTGATGGTTTGGGAAATTGGTTTAATCAAGCGATCAAGCAACTTATAACCAAGTTTGTTTCGGAATATCGCTAAGGGCTTATTAGAGTACTTCCAACTAAAGTTAAACGGAGGTACTGATACCTCACGATTTAACATAATGGTACTGGTGACGGTGACAAAGGGGATTTTTAAATAGTCGGCGATACTGGAAGCGCCAAAGGCAGCTTGATCAATTAGCAAAAGATCAACATTAGCTTCTCGGACTGCTTCCAATCCTTCTTTCATCATGATGATCCCACTTTCCTTAAATAGCTCTATCGAATACTTCAAAGCCTCTAGTCCACTTAGTTCACCCATTTTTACTAAAGATGCAGGGGTGAATCCGAGGGGACGAGACTTTTCGGCATAGGATTTAAAATTTAGGCCAGCAACTTCTGTTTTTTGCTGAGCGTCCAAGACCCCAATTAGGGTAACTTGGTGTCCACGCTGTTTAAGCTCATAACCCAATGGTATTAGAGTATTGAGATGTCCTGTGGCAGGCACACAGATGATTCCTATGTGAGACATAATGTTTACCAGATTGATGGTAGTAAAATAACATCAAAATATGAAGTAACCCTGTATTTTTGTATTGTGATGGTGCTGACTTGGTCACCTTTTTCAAAAATTCAAAAAACTTTTTCAAACTTTGAAAGATCCTGATCGTAAATTCGCTCGTTTTGCGCTACAATAACAAAGCCTTTCGGGGGTATGGCGGAATGGTAGACGCTACGGATTTAAAATCCGTTGATCGTAAGGTCGTAAGGGTTCAAGTCCCTTTACCCCCACTATTCAATATGTCAGTGTAACTAGCGTGTCAAGGCTTCCAGAATATATTTCTAGAAGCGTAAATTAAGAAGCAGGAGAAGGTTAACAACTATCCATCTCCTGCTTTTTTGATCAAATTACCACCAACATATTTAAGTAACCGTTATGACTATTCAGGTTTATGGCATTCCTAACTGTGGAACTTGCAAAAAGGCGATCGCTTGGTTAGAGGGACAGGGCATCGACCATGAATTTATCAATACCAAAGATTATCCACCCAGCAAAAGTCTGATAGCAGGTTGGGTCAATGCCTTGGGAGAGCGATCGCTACGAAACACGTCAGGACAATCCTATCGATCGCTAGGTGCAGAGAAAGAAACTTGGTCACATATCCAATGGATCGAAGCCTATGCCAAGGATGCGATGTTAATCAAGCGTCCGCTTTTTGTGAAAGATGGCAAAGCCGTAGCAGTTGGGTTTAGGGATGTTGAAGAAATCAAGCAAAAGTTATTCTAGATAAAAAAAGAGGCGCGAAGCGCCTCTTTTTTTTGATTTTCTAGCCTTTGAGTTCAAAGATGCGATTGATCACATTTTCGACAACGCGATCGGGGGTAGATGCCCCAGAGGTAATCCCCACTTTGATTCTGCCTGAGGGTAGCCAATTTTCTGCTTGCGCGATCGCTTTGCCTAGGGGCTTATGTTCGATTACTTCTGCCGAGATAATCCGATGCACATCATCAATGTGGTAGGAGGGCAGATTGCGCTCGATCGCAATTTCTTGTAAATGCGTAGTATTGGAAGAGTTGTAACCACCGATGACCACCATTAGATCAAGGGGTTGCTCGACGATCTCAAACATGGCATCTTGGCGCTCTTGGGTGGCATCGCAAATGGTATTGAAAGCTAGAAAATGCTCATTAATATTTTCCACGCCATACTTTTGCATCATTGTCCGTTCAAACAATTTACCGATCTCCTCGGTTTCACCCTTGAGCATCGTGGTTTGATTGGCAACACCGATTCTTTGCAAATCTTGATCAGGATCAAATCCTTCGGAAATTGCCTTACTAAACTTGTTTAGAAATTCTTGGCGATCGCCACCATTGAGAATATAGTTGGCAACATATTCCGCCTCTTTCATATTCAGCACCACCAAGTAACGCTTGGCATAGGAACTGGTAGCAACGGTTTCTTCGTGGTTATATTTGCCATGCACGATCGAAGTGAAATCGGCTTTTTTATGCTTCTCCACCCGATTCCACACCTTCGACACCCAAGGGCAGGTCGTATCGACAATTTTGCTGCCAAGGCGATCGAGCAGTTGCGTTTCCTGCACACTAGCGCCAAAGGCAGGCAAAATCACGACATCTCCATGACCGACACCCGAAAAATCTTTATTGCCATCGGCGCTCACAGGAATAAATTCCACTTCCATTTCCTTGAGCTTGTCATTAACGGAAGGATTATGGATAATTTCGTTAGTAATCCAAACCCGTTCGGTGGGAAATTGGGTGCGCGTCTCGTACGCCATCGCTACAGCGCGTTCCACGCCCCAGCAAAAGCCAAAGGACTTCGCTAAATAGATCGTGACATTACCTTGAGTGTAAATATAGTCATGCTCGCGAATGGTCTGAATCAGATTGCTATGATACTGCGATCGCATGGTTGATTCAGCTTCTTCTCCATGTCCAAATCCTTGACGAAAGTAGTTGGGAGACTTGTGCAAGGCTCTCCGCATAGCTTGAGTATCGAGCGTATTGTCCATGCGATTGGGTGACCTTTTGGTGATCCTAGGTAATTGTGCTGAAGGTATTATATAACTGTCACCATTGCTTAACACCAAAACCAAACTAAAACAAACTAAAAACAAACCAAAATGTCAAAACCAGCTATTACCGATCACGCAATTCATCCGATCATTGCGGAGCGATGGAGTCCTCGCGCCTTTGATAGTAAACCTGTGGAGACAGAAAAGCTTGCCCAAATTTTTGAGGCGGCGAGATGGGCATCCTCTTGCTATAACGATCAGCCTTGGGCATTTATCGTGGCGACTAAAGACGACACTGTAAATTATCAAAAAATGCTTGATTGTTTGGTTGCTTTTAATGCGGGATGGGCGCAGGCTGCTCCCGTGTTGGGCTTAGTTTTAGCGCAAAAAAACTTTAAACATAACGACAAGCCCAATGCTTGGGGTGAATATGATGCGGGTCAAGCGGCAGCAACCCTTGTGTTGCAAGCGACTGCTCTCGATCTAGTTGTCCACCAGATGGGGGGCTTTGATGCGGATAAGGCGATCGCAAGTTTTGCCATCCCTGACACTGCCCAACCAATTGCGGCGATCGCGATCGGTTATGCAGGGGCAGCGAGCAACTTACCTGCCGAATTACAAGAACGCGAACTAGAGGCAAGGGTACGCCAACCTCTATCTAGTTTTGTGTTTTCAGGTACTTGGGGCAACGCCGCTAGCTTCTAGAAAAAAAGAAAAAAGCCTCGCAAAGCGAGGCTTTTTTCTTTTTTTCTAGCGCAACGCGCTATGAGACTAGAGCAAACCTGCTTGAGCAAGCCCCAAGATCAAACCTGCGCCGAGGATATGTCCAAAGCTAGTAACGGCAAGTAGCTCGGGGACACCAAAGCCTGCAAATAATCCAGGTAATTCCATGGGTAAGCTAGGACCAACGCCCTTAACCTTGATCCCGTAACGCGCCACGACCAAGGCAAAAACATTGGCAGTGATCATGATTAAAGCCACATTGGTTGACCAAATGGGAGTAACTGGAACCGATGCAAGAAGATTGAGAGTTAAATGAGTCATAGAATTTTTTTGATGTTAAAACAAGTGCAATTTTTAAAGAAGATAATTAAGTTAAATACTTAAGTTAAATAATTAAGTCTAATTACCTAGTGGTTTTATCCATCTAATCCTATGGGTTATCTTGACTATCGCAAATTCTTTTTAAGCTAAATTTATTAAACTTAGTATTCGTTTACAGTTGAGGCTTAGGCTTCGATAGTTAATTGGGCTTCGGCTCCGCTCAGCCAGCATTGTACGATGGCTGAGCGGAGACAAAGCCTCTCTAAAGTTCTTCCAAAATCTTGAATCGAACGTGATTAAGAGCTAACTCACCAATGGAATAGGGCTGGGGCTGAATCGTCTCAAAAAAGATGCCCTTGCCGATCTCGACGTGATACCAAGGCAAGCCCATAAACCAGCGAGTTGGATAGGGGCGATCGCCTGTATCGTCAGGATTTGATTCCATCGGTAGCCAACCGATGCTAGGAATATAAAACTCGATCCAGACATGGTTATAGTACTGATGCAAAGGAATGTTGAGCATCAACTCGCTATCATGGGGACATTTGTAACGCCCGACGGTGCGACAGGCAATGCCATTGAGACGGGTCAATGCTAGCAATAGCCCCACGTACTCACCACAAGATCCTGTGCCTCTAGCGATTACTTCCTCTGGACTCGCAATATAGGGCGTGACCCGATAGGAGAGCTTGTCGTATACATAGTCACGGATCAGACGCATCTTCCGTAAAATATTGGTTTCATCACCGACGGCTTCCCTCGCGGCGGCGCGGATGACGGGGCTGTCCATGCTCAGACCATCATCATCGACTAGATAGAGCTTTTGCATCTCAGGCGATAGCTCTGGCACAAATTCCACTTCACTTTCCTTAAGTTCATACTTGATGCCCCGCAGTTCTAGGGTTGCCTTCCAGCCAAACATCTTCGCTTCTTCAGGTTTGAGATTGCCGAGGTTAAAGGCTGCCACTTTTTGACCGTCAACAATCTCTTCGGTAAAGGGCATCCCAATTGGCTCGATCGCTAATAATTTTTGGCGATAGGTATCGGTGGGATAGGCAACTCGCCAAGTGAGGTTATAAACCGAAGTTGGCTCTTCCGAAGATAGTTCTTCGAGATAGACCATCTCGACGCGATAGCCATTGGTAAGCGTGTAGTTGAGCTTTTGGTCTTGATATTGATTAAATTTGAGATGGTGAATAAAGTTCTTTTCGCGCTGTGCCACGGAGAAGGGTTGATCGAGATCGTTAGGACTGTCGCGAATATAATTTTCATCCCCTGCATAGACTACATACAGGCGATCGCTCACAAAGCCTAAACCCGTGGGGTTAGGAAATGGTGTTAAACCACGGTGCAAAATTTCGCCAGTTTTAGCATTGAGCCGATAAATGGTTTCTTCGGTGCGATCGCTCACCCATAGCTCATCGCCCACCAAAGTTAATGCTTCCAATCCTGCTCCAGGAGCATCAATTACCCGCAATAGGGTACGAGTAGCACGTCCAAATACAAAGATCTTACCCACTTCTTGGGAACTCACATAAACCCCACCTTCGGATATGGCGATACCATCGATACGATTGGGTAGTTCCATAAAGGGTTGCAAATCAAAGTCCACCATATTGCAGTAGTAGATCCCGTTATCTTTGGTGATCCACAATGTCTCCCCTACGATCGCTAACCCCTTAGCGTCTCGAAATTGATAAGCAGTGAAATTATTTAAAACCGTTGCACCTTCTGAAAAAGGATTGATCTTGAGTAAGTGTCCCTGATAGGCATCGACACAAATGGCGTAAAACTTGTCAGGATCGCCATCCCCATCGGCTTGCCAGACTAAACCGTGGAGGTTATAAGCGCCAATCGGATAAATTATGCTGGGTAAGCTGGGCATAGGGTATTAGGCAAGTGATTTTGACGGATAATATAAAAGAAGCGGTGCTTTCCGCAACTTTTGATCTGACTTTAAAAATAAGATTACGTCCGTAGCGAAGGTAACAATCAAACGGACTAGCAGGGATCACAGTTTCTCTGTGGGAGAAATTACAAATTTTGTTGCTGTAATTTCAAGGCTTAGGCAGTAATCATTAGTAAAACAACACTTAGTATATTAAATAAACCAAGATTCAGGATTTTTGAGATATTCAATGCCGCAATATTCGCTACTGACAATCATTTCCTATTTGATTGGTCCTACATTGATCATTGTCTGCCACATTGGTTCACTACTTACAATTTTTACAGGGGTGTCTTGGGGGGCGATCGCTTGGATTGTGGGGCTATATTGGCTGAGGATGCTCGGCACTACTGCCATCTATCACCGTTTGCTCACCCATAAAAGCTATCAAGCACCAAAAATCGTTCTTTGGATTGGCTGCGTTATCACCGCATCGGCGGGGCAGATGGGACCAAGTTGGTGGAAGGCGCATCACCTCAGCCATCACCAAAATTCCGATCAAGTTCTGGATGTGCATTCTCCCCGTCATCCTGCTTTGGGAGGCGGATGGTATTGGTCACAGGGGGGCTGGTTGCTATCTTCGCAGTTTTTTCCAGATAAGTTACCTGCGGATGTAGAAGGCGATCGCTTTTTACAAATTCTAGACCGCTTACATTTCTTACCTCTAGTTGGTTTAGGTGTCCTTTCCTATCAGATGGGCGGATGGGAATATCTGGGGGCTTTGTGTTTGAGTACAACGCTGTTATTTCACGGTGTGCAGACGGTGAATTCTTTGAGTCATATATCTGGGGAACAGCCCTTTGTCACCGATGATTTTAGTCGCAATAATGGATTGGTTGCCTTCTTGACCTTGGGCGAAGGTTGGCATAATCTGCACCATGCTTTCCAATATTCGGCACGTCATGGCATCACCCTACGCGATCGCCAAGTTGTCTATCTACCTGATCCCACCTTTAGCTTTATCAAGTTACTGGAATCGCTAAATTTAGCCTCAAAACTAAAGCTACCTAGCGAGAGTATGCTTTTAGCGAAAGCAAATCATCAACTCTCTCCTGAATTGGCATATGGCAAAAAGAGTTAGCTATAGTCAGTTGGGGCTAGTTTCAAACCCTTTCTAAAACCCGAAAAGAAAAAGCCGCGCTTCGCGCGGCTTTTTCTTTTCGGGTTTTTACTGTGAGTTCGGTAGACTTAAAACCGATTTTCGTATTCGATCGATACCCCCGTCTGTCCGTCGGAGCCGTAGTTACCCCTGAGCAGAATATTGGGGTCAACACGGTAACGTACCGAAAAATTGGTGGGTTGCGAAGAGTCATTGATAATCCGTTGCAACGCCACCGAGAAACTGTTGCTAATGTCGATCGCTGCCTCCGCCGATAGCCCCAGCCTACCCGTACCGCCGCCCTGCGTACCTGTGGTTACAGGACTGAGATTAAATTCCGCGAGATTGAGGGCATCGCCGATCGCATCTTGTAGGAAATTTAAGACCGTGCCACCCGCAAAACTGGCAAGAGCCGCCGCAGGATCAGATCCTCCTTGCGTTTGTAATACACCGCCACCGATGAGGGCGATTAATTCCGTCTGACTGCGGGGTGGGCTGCTCGATAGTTGGATATTTGGGGCGATCGCCGTACCTGTGACCGTTGCCTGTACCCGCAAAGTCCTTTGCGCCCCTAGGTTACTAACGGGGACTTCATTGGGGCTAAATAAATCATTAGGACGATTAGCACTGATCGGCACACGGGTAATCTCAGCAACGGCTCCCGATACCCGCACATTTAAAGTAGGGTTTAAGCCTTGGGCTGGTCTAAATTCGGCGTAGTTTTCATTGGCGCGATCGAGACGAAATCTAGTGGAGATCGCATTAAACTGACCGCGTGAGATATTGATTCTGCCCTCTGGCTCTGGTCTTTGCAGAGTTCCATTGACGATCAATATCCCTTCACTAAGGAAGTTAAATAGGGGGAATCGCGTTACCTGCATATCGCGAAGTTTTACCGCAAGGCGATCAAAAATCACATCGGGTAAATCACTGCTGTTATTAATCGCCTCCGCACTATTGGGATCAGCATCGTTACCAATTACAAATCTGCCATTAGCAAGCAACACTTCCCCTGACAGTTTGGGCGTAAATAGAGAACCACGGACAATCACCCGACTATTAAAATCATCAGAGCTAATATCTCGTACACTCAACTTCAGGCGATCGGCATTCACCGTTAATGCTTGCTGATATTCAGGACTATCCACGGCTAAGAGATCGCCATTGCTAATCGGTAAAATCCCCTTGAGCGCAAGTTTGCCTTCGCTAAAGTTGCTGGTGATATCGCTGACAAGGCGATCGCTCGTAAAGTCCACCGTCCCTGCTACACCCGTAAAGTCCCCCGGTAAGCCTGCAATCCTAACCCGTCCCTTATCCACGACCATTTTGCCAACAATCTGCGGATTGAATCGGGTTCCCTTGGCAACTAGATTAATGCTGCCGATGCCATCAATCCAGCGCACGGGCTGATTAAAGATATTAATCAGCGTCATCCCCTCATTACGCACATCGAGCTTCATATCAAAGTCACCCAAAACGCCATAGCGTCCTGAAGCCACGACCGCTTCCTTGTCTTCGGCTCTCATGCGGGCATCAAAGTTAACATTCAAGTTGGCGTAGTTAAACTTGACCGCAAGGAAGTCGATCGCCTGACGATTGATCGAACCATCCGCTAGGCTCAAGTTGCCATCGACCTTAAGATCAAACACATCTTTGCCGCTAATGGCTAGAGTGCCATTGACTTTGCCTGTGAGATCAAAGGGAATTGCGCTAAATCCTGGTAAGGGACGCAACGACTCGATGGGGAAGTCCTTGAGTTCGATTTCCCCTGTCTGTTCACGGAATCTAAATAGAGGATTTGCTGAGGGGGCAAGGCGGATACGGGCTTGGGTGATTTTGGCGAAACTCTCGCCCGATTGCAGTTTGGCGCTATCGATGATGTATGTGTTATTAAAAGAGCGACCTTGGATATTGATATCATCAACGGCGAATTTACCATACTCAAAGTTCTTGCCTTCGACATTAAAAGCAGTGCGAAGACGATTATTTTTATTGATTGAGAAGGTGATATCCCCTTTGACATCGCCGCGAAAATCAGTCAAGGGTGGCAGATTAAAGTTACGTGCTGAGGCAACCGTATCTAGCTCCTCTTGACGCAGTTCGATCTGGGTGAGGTATTGCAACTGCTTGTAGAGAGGTTCGCCAAAGAGCTTAATCGCATCGACGGGACGCAACTCCGATGCGCCACTCTTGCCGAAGGTAAAACCTTGAGTCACATCAACAATATTTGCCCATTGCAAAGTTGCAAAAAGATCTTGCATTCTGCCTTGGGCAATCTGTACGCCGCCTGAGAATATTTCGGGAATATTCGGGTTATAGGTGAAGTTGAACTTATATTCATTGTTCGATTCACCCTGACGGATATTCAGATTGCCGTCTTTGATGTTGAGAATGCCGTTGGCGTAGGAAATCTTGGCGATCGCGCGATCGGCTAGCACCCGTCCAAAGCGGGGGCGCTCAACGGTAATGTCACCTGTGGCGGTAGGGTTTTGGCTAAAGTCAACGATCAGATTGCTAGAGAGCTTGCCACTGACATCATTTTGCCCTGCGAGAGAAGCGGCTAGCGCTAGGGGAATATTATCAACTGCTACCTGTAACCGTCTGGGGTTATTGGCAACACGGCTACCCGTAGCCGTAGAATCCGCTAGCTTAACCGTAAAATCAATGGGTCGGAAAGCACTATCTAACCTTGCGGCAATGCGATCGCGATTACCACGGAGATCGACATTCACGCCTTGGTTGGCATTAAAGTCCACCTTGCCCTCTAGTCTCGGGTCAAAGGCAAGCTTGTCCACCCTCAGCCTTGCCAGCAGGAGATTCCCCGTTGCTTGGGGAATGTTGCCGAGGCGATTGAGCACACCATTAAAAGAGAGGTTGTCAAGTTCGATTTGATTGACCTTTAGATCGGCAACGCGCAAACTGCCCGCTAGGATCGGGCTAGCTAATTCACCATTGATCGAGCCATTAAAGTCGAGGGAGCCACGGGATGGCGCTACTAACCCTTGTTTGGCAAAGCTCGAACCAAGGGAAGCGAGGTTGACATCATCAAGCTGTAAGGCTCCCGCAATTTTGAGGCGATCGATCGCTCCTGAGATATTGCCCCGAAAATTGAATAGTCCTGAGGCTTGGGCAGGAATTAGATTGTTAGATAGGGAGGCAAGGCGATTGATCCTGACATCGCGAGAGGTGAGATCTAAATTGATATTAGAGATACCCGTGGGTAACTGACCATTCCCATCACCATAGGCGAGATCAAATCTACCCTTTGCCGATAGATAATTGCCAACTTGTAGCGATGGCACAAGCAGATTTTTGCCGTCCCAAGTGAGATTGGTGGTGATCACATCGGGTACTTCGGCTGTACCTTGGGGCAGTACCAATCTTGCATCCCCTGTAATGTCACTGAGGGCAAAGCTGCGATTGCCCCTCAAGTTAATAATCCCTTCGATGATCCCCTTTTGATTGAGAAGAAAGGCGGATAGAGGAATGCCGTTGCTATTAAGCTGGGTTTGCCATGCGCCATTGACAGTGTTGTAAGTTCCCGCTAGCCCCACTTCACCGATGGGGAAGCGGACGCGGGTATTGCGAATTGTGGCAAGTCCACCTGTAAATAGGACTTCTCCCCTTGCGGGATACAGAGCATTGGGAGCTTCGACTTGGGCAAGGATTTGGGGATTTTCGAGTCTACCTGTGACTTGGAGTGAGCTAGTTACCTGTCCAACGGCGATCGGTAATTTGGTGTTGTATAGTCCTGCGATCTCTTCGGCAACACCGACAACGCTGGAGGTAAACATGATTTCCGCAGGACTATTCTTGACGGGTAGGCGCACTTGCCCTGAGCCTGTGAGGGTTGCCCCTGTGGAAGCGGCTTGAACGCGCTTGATCTCGATCGTATTGAAGTCTTTGAGTTCAACGGTTGCCAAGATGCGATCGAGGACAACTCGATCCACGGTGACTGATTTGGGGCTGGTGACATTAACGATCAGGGCAGGTTTGGCGATCGTGCCTGTCAGCTTGCCTGTGAGACTTAATTCTCCTGCGATCGCCACAGGTAATTTCACATTAAAGCTCTCAAAACCTTGGGCAAGGTCGAGGGAGGTGCTAGCTAAATTTAGGTTAAAGCCTTTTTGTTGATCAAAAGTTCCTGAAATTATGGTTTTTAAGAAATCGTATTCGGCGGTGAGATCGGTGATTGTTGCCTGATCGTTAGCATAGTTAAAGCGACCTGCAACTTTAATCGGTTTGGGTAGTTGCGATGATTTGACTTCGCCATCGCGCAGTTCCGCATTGGCGGTAATCGTGGGCATGGTTTCTCCCGCAATTACCTGTATCGCGGCATCCCCATCGAGCAAGCCTTGCTGAATTTCCACGGGCAAGTTAGGCGCAAAACCTTGGACGGCAGCAACTTGTAAGTCTTTAGATTTCAGATCAATTTTGCCCTGTCCCCTAGTCAGATCCCAGTCAACAGCAAAGGAGACTTCGCCTTTATTGCCATTACCATTGCTATTGGCGAGGGCGATCGCTTTTTGGAGTTGTTCAGGATTTGGTGGCGCGGCGATCGCTGCCATATTCGGCAATGTGACCTGACCCTTACCACTCATTTTTAAGCTTTGGTTATTAAGATCGGCGATTTGCCAATTACTATCGATCTCCATTTGACTGAGGCTGACTAATTCGCCCTTAGCAATGGTTTGGATCGTGACTTGGGCATCGGTAAAGGTGATCGTGCGGAGATCGACTAACCCCCGATCTTTTTGCGGTTCGG
This sequence comes from uncultured cyanobacterium, assembly GCA_963750795.1. Taxonomy (GTDB): domain Bacteria; phylum Cyanobacteriota; class Cyanobacteriia; order Pseudanabaenales; family Pseudanabaenaceae; genus Pseudanabaena. Next base: position 54,535 of record CAVVRZ010000005.1, on the reverse strand, counting down.
GCGGCGCGAGCTTGGGCAGTTGCAGTAGCCCATTTGCATCTTGCTTGAGAAATACCTGTGGTTGTTCCACCACTGCATCAAGGGTGATTTGGCGACTGGTCAAATAGCTCCAAGGGTCAATCCTGACCTCGATCGCTTCTACTGCTAAGAAATTTGCTTCTTGAGCCGTCGGCGGGATGACTGACTTGGCAAAGCGAACGCTAGAAAAGCTTACTCGTTCGACTTTACCAAGTTCTAGAGGTCGCTTGAGGGCTTTGGTTAGTTCCGTCTGCAAGAGCGGTGATAGTTGCTCATTGAGGAAATAACGCCCATACCAAAATCCACCTAAGCTAGTGGCAGTCAAGGCGATCGCTGCGCCCACACCCACACGCCCCAGTGTTTTGGCGAGGGTTGAATTATTCGGTTTCTGCGGCGGTAATTGAGCCTGTCCCACAATGTTTCACTCCGTTGATGCCCACACGTCAATATTTTTACACATTAAACCTAAAATTTTACTCAAGGCGATCGGCTTAGCTAAATTTCAGGGATGCCCCAGATATTTAGCTAAGTTTTTAAAGTTCGGCATTTTTACTATCAATTCAATAACTAGATCTAGTTTTTAGATCTGATTTATCAGGTTGTTAAGCAAGCTAAAATCTCATCAATTATCAATTCGATACTGGGTAGTGGATAGACGATGATTTCTCCATTTTGTAGATGTTTATGTTGTTTTTCGGATAGTGGTGGTTTGTGAGCGGCATTATCGTAACGAAAAATCAAACTTTCTCCTCCATCTTGATATTGATAGGCATAGCTGAAATGTTCGATCTGTTCCTGCTTGGCGGAAATGTATTCTCGAATAAAAAGTGCAGAGTTATCAATTAGTTCTACTTTGATATTGATGAAGAGTTCACCTGATGGACGAGATTCGCTATTGGATGTAATTGTTTTGGCTAAACCGTAATCTTCTAGCCGAGAAACTGCAATAACTAAGTCTTGAAAATAGCTAGATACTGACATTTTGACTGATATTTTGTAGGCTTAGGAGAATATGTAAGTCTTGAGTAATATTTTCTAAACAGCGATATTCGCCAAACCATTCAATATATTCTAAGTCTTTGCCTTCTAGATTCTCTGCTGTCCAAGAGGTGACAAATTCACTGGAGGAGATTTGATATTTCTGCTCGAATGTTTTTAATTTTTGTTCTATTTGTCTTTTACCTTGTTCCATTCGCAGGATTTCGGCACGGATTGTTTTTTGGAGAATCGCGATCGCGCGATCGGGATATTCGGTAAGGATTTTTAACTCGTTCATGGTCAAGTTGCGATAAAGTTTTGCTGCTATTTTAGTCTTTTTAGATCTTGACGATCGCTAATCATGTCACTTTTTAGACAAATAGGCGATCGCTATGAATATGTGCAATACCCCATAATTCACCTCCAATTTTTACTTTTTACTTTTCCCTTGATTAAGCGCCAGAGAAGGTACGCGAGAAATAAGGGGAAGGCAAATAAACCGATGCAGAAACATAGGGCGATTTGGCATTTACCGCGTTGGGCAAAGCGAATGAATAATATAAGCCACTCAGTATAAGATTCTAGGTTTAGAGATAATTGGAGTTCTTGGAAGATTTGATTCGCTCTATTTAAAGCAAAGAAAGCCTTTTTAAATCTTCCAACTTGAAAATAAGTGGCGGCGAGGTTTGTTAATGAATTTGCTTCGCCATGTTTATCGTCAATTAATTGTGAGATTCTTAGAGATTGCTGATACAAGGAGATAGCTTTTTGGTAATGTCCTATTGATGTGTAAGCATTAGCCAAGTTACTGAGAGAACGCGCTTCACCTTGTTTGTCAAAGATCACCTGCGAGATTTCTAAAGATTGCTGATACAAGGAGATCGCCTTTTGGAAATTTCCTCGAAAATTGTAAGCATCACCCAAACCCCTAATAGAACATGATTCTCCATATTTATCATTGATCGTCCGTTGGATTTCTAAAGATTGCTGGTAAAAGGAGATTGCTTGTTGGTATTTTTTGGGCGAATTGTAAGCAGAACCCAAATTCGCTAGAGAATTTGCTTCACCTTGCTTGTCACCAATCACTTTAGCTATCTCTAAAGATTGCCGATATAAAAAGATTGCCTTCTCGTATTTTCCTAGTAAACAGTATGCGTTGCCCAAATTACCAAGACTTCCTGCTTCCCATTGTCGATCACAAATTTCTCGTGCAATTTCTAAAGCTAATAAGTGAAATTCAATAGATTTCTCATATTGTCCCAGAGAAGAGTAGATATTACCCAAATTGCCAAGTGATTTTGATTCACCTTGTTTATTGCCAATCTCTCGTTCGATTTCTAAAGATTGCTCTTGAAAGTTTATTGCTTGCTGATATTGCCCTAGAAAATCGTAAGCGTTACCTAAATTACCAAGAGAAACTGCCTCACCTTGCTTATCACCAATCGTCTGTTCGATTTCTAAAGATTGCTGATATGAGGTGATCGCTTGTTGGTACTTTCCTAGAGAGTGATAAGCCAAGCCCAAAGAGTTTAAAGAAGCCTTATATTCCCATTGTTTCAATTTGTCTGGATGCCATACATTGATTAAATGCTTGTGTAGATAAACTAGCTTTCCGCAATATCCAGATAAATGCAGAAAACTGTCAATATCATTTGCATTTAAGCCATTGCGAATCGTATAAAAAGCGCTCTCATATTCACCTAACTCACAATAGTGATAGAAAATTTGGAGATAGGGATCGGCATCTTCGAGAGTGTCATGGCAAGGATCGAGTGTTAGTTTGCGATTTTTCCAATAATAGGAAATTGCTTTACGATGGAATTTGGTTAAACTTTCTGCTTGTCGCTGCACTAACTCCTGAATTTGTGGCTGAAAGCGATAGCAACCAGATTCTGCCAACACAAAACCCCGTTTCTTCAACAACAGCAAATCCCGATCCGTCACCTCCTCATCTGCGATCATCGCCGCCGCCATTGTGCGATCAAAAGGTTTCGCAAATACACTTACCGCCGTTAACAGATTTTGTAACCTCGGTTCCAATCGCTCAAAACTTGCCCGAAACACCGCCTCAGTCGTCACCCGTCCCAACCGATGAGCGCCCTCAATCCCAAACAAATCATCAGGCAAAAAGCGAACGTGTGGCTCCTCCTCATAGTCATTGCAAAGCACCCCCACAATCAACATCAACGATAGCGGAATCCCTCCCACCCGTTGCGATACCACCACCAACTCCTCCTCCGTCCCAAATATCCCAAAATCGCGCAACACCGCCGCTCCCTCAGCCTCTTCCAATCCATCACGCAACTCATAGCGAGAAAACCTCAGCTTCGGTAAGTTCGGCTCCTCGCGAGTCGTGATCAAAACCTTGCTAACTTCCCCATCATTAGCCCAGCTTTCTAAAAACTCTCGCCACAACACACTCTCCAAATTGCCATCACCATCAAGCAAACTTTCGAGATTGTCCAACACCACCAAGTAGCCCTGCCCCTGCAACACCGCCGCCAACTCATAGCCCAACTGCGCTTCAGGCAAATTGTTCACCTGTTCGAGAGATTTCTGCCCCAACTGCGCGATCGCCCTAGCCGCAAATTCCCGAAAGTCACGCGATCGCTGACTCAAATCTGCCCAAAAACGACCACCTTTCCACCCGTCAAACAACTTCGTCGCCAAAGTTGATTTGCCATAACCACCCAACCCGACAATGCAAGCGATCGCCTTCTTCGGATCAGCGAGGGCAATATTGAGATCTGAGATCGCCTCTTTGCGTCCCTGCATATGATTGCATGGTGGATGCCAATCATCCAGAGATATATTGCGATCGGGATTACTGACTATGAGCGTATCAACCTTTTCGATATTGGCGATCGCATTGACATGGCTTTGCCCCGATGCCTCAACTTTTTGTTCGACATCTTTCATCAATAAACCTCATCATGAGTGCCAATATCGATGAGAATGATCGCCTCTGAGTCAACGCTGAAGACAATGCGACAATCATAACCGCAAGAACAAGCCTGACATCCTTCAAGCTTGCCCCTAAGAGGATGTGTCCCTAAACTCGGTGCAAACACATCTAATTCCATCTGCTGAATCACATTCTCTATGCGATTTCTTAACTCAGGATTTCGCTTAACATATCGCCGCAAAGCACGCCCAAATTTTGGCGAAAAAACAATCTTTCTCATAGATCATTCAGGTGTATCAAGCATATTGCGTAATTCTGCGATCGCCTCTTCTGCGGTGTAAGATTTTAATTCGCCAGCCTGATATGCCGCTAATGCCTCCCGTGCATTTTGAGCAATTTCTTCACGCCGACGCTCAATCTGACGATTACGAATAATTTGTACCAACATATCTTGTTGATCTATCGGTAACTGTTCAACAACCTCAATTGCTGCTGCAAGTGAAACCATTTCAAAACACTCCACTTAACGCTTCTGTTAATTTAAGCCGAAAATTGATAGTTACAAATTTTCCTTACAAATTAATCGTATTGGCATTTTCTACATTAGCGATCGCTTTCACCGTCGCATTATCCCGCGCATCAATTGTCTGTGACACATTCTTTTGATTGCCCGTATTAATCTGCTGCTGGATTTGCTGCACATCCGCCACCAACTCATTCCAAAAATCTGACTTCCGCACCCGTTCCATATCCAAAAACGGAACAACATTTGCCAACTCAGTCTCAGACCTGCTAACTTCTGCCGATTCTAAAGCTTTCACCACTTCAGGCTCACCCGCAAACTTAGCCTTCAGTTTTGCCCAAGCCTTTTTCGCTAAGTCCACACCACCCTTCGCTAATTCGCCAACACCTGACTTAATCGCTGTATCAAAGATCAACTTGAGAATCTCAGCACCAGTCATAAAACCTCGCAATTTTTTGATATTGTATTACCTAAAATATTAGCCTGATTCTCATATTGCGAGGACTAAATTTTAAGAATAATAGCGATCGCGACAATATTTTTACACATCAAACCTAAAGTTTAGCCAAAGCGATAGCCTTTGCCGTAGACCGTGTTGATTAAAGAAACTTGGCGATCGCGATCTATTTTGCGGCGGAGGAGTTTGACTTGGGCGGCGAGGGCGTTACTGGTGGGGACATCTTCGCCTTCCTTCCAGAGCTGTTGTGAAATTTGTTCGTGACCGAGTAACTGGTTGGGATGCAGTAGGAAATATTCGAGAAGTTGGTATTCTCGCTCCGTTAGGGCGATCGCTATTTGGTCACGATAGAGAACTTGATTTTCGCAATCAAGCTCTAAGTCTCCGTAGGTCAGGCGTGAGTTGGACGTGGTGATCGCAGTGGGGGCGCGACGCAGAAGGGCGCGGACCCTTGCCAATAGCTCGCGCAGTTCAAAGGGCTTAACCAAATAATCATCGGCTCCACTGTCCAAGCCTGCCACGCGATCGTCAAGGGTATCCTTGGCAGTCAAGATCAATACGGGAGTACTGCTACCCTGTTGACGCAGATCTCGACAGATTTCTACTCCCGATTTGGCGGGCATCATCCAATCAAGGATCAACAGGTCGTATGTGCCTTGCTGGGCGAGTTGCCAACCGCGATCGCCACTATTGGCAATGTCCACGCTATAGCCTTGACTGGTCAGAACCCGTTGTAGAGGTTCCGCCAATTCTTCTTCATCATCTACTAATAGAATTCGCATAATGTTTTTTGAGTAATGGAAGTTCTGCGTGATCTTGCCATTACTTTTTGGGAGTCTGGATTAGAGCAATCTAAGGTCGTTGGATGGATTCAATTCTAGCGGATAGACCGCGCTGTGCGAGGCGAGATACTTGCACCTCGGCGACATTGCGATCGCTATAGGCTCCGATCTGCACCACTAGATACCCATTCAGCTTAGAGGCAAAGGAACTGGGAACGATTTGGCGCACCTTAGCAACTTCATTAGCGGAGCCGACTGGCACAACAACCCGATAACGGGGAGGATTTTGGGGTGTAAAGTTAGTGTTGGCTAGGGGGGCGATCTGAATCGGTTGATTGACGGGTTCACCACTGGGCGGAGCCGATCGCACTGGACGTAAATTGGCGCTAATTTCAGGATTAGTGGGGAATGCCCCCGCCTGTGGGCTAATGCGAATAATCACTGAGCTAACGGGCTGATACCAGAAGTTATTACCAGACTGTGCGTTTTGATTGGTAATTTGATTGTTAGTGGTGAAGCTTCCTGTATTTTGGCTGGGATTAATTGGAATAACATTAATTGAAGAGATGGAGCGATTAGCAATAGTCTGCTCAAGTTGCTGATTAAGATTGGCAAAGCGATCGCCCGTATTTACAGAATTACTAGAAGTATTAACTGAATTGTTTGCTAAGCGATTGGAGCTAGGGACTTTATTGGCAAACGGATTGGTGGGCGGACGTAGATTGGATAGTTGCAAATTTCCCTTGACCCTGCGGCTATCTAATTGATTTCCAATCACAGCGATCGCATTGCGGCTTCCATTCTGAATGTCGAAGATGCCATTGGTCTGAAAAACATTGTTGCCATCGTCGTTAGGTTTGCCAAGATCGGGCTGAGCGAGGTCAGAAATAGTCAGCCCATAGCCACGGTTATTGACGATCGCATTACCCCGCAAAATTGGTTTAGCGTTGGCTTGGATTAAAATTCCATTTTGGTTTTGGGTAAAGGTGTTTTCGGTAATCTGGGGCGCGGCATCTTGGCGAATGCTTATGCCAAAGGTGGTTTGCTGAAAGAGGTTGCCACGGATATCAGGAGTCGCCGTACCTGCGATCGCTAAGCCACTTGTGCCATTGCGAAAGAACTGATTGCCCGTAATGATCGCGTTAGATTTGCCTGTGATCATGCCGCCATCTTGTTGATTGTCCAAAAAGGTACTATTAGCAACCACAGGATTAGCATTTTCAATCCAAATGCCGTAGCCGCGAGGGTTACGATTGCTGATGGTGACACCACGCAACTCTGAGCGATCGCTAAAGGCGATCGCCACATTTTGGGGCATTCCTGTACCGACACGCCATGCACCGCCACCGAGCAGAATCACATCGCGTCCCTTGTTGGCTTCATTGCCCCGTAGTGTCACATTTTCAGGCAGACGTAGAGGAAATCTTTCACCCGTAGCACTGTTATAACTGCCGTTGGCTAATTGAATAATTGCTGTTTGTCCTTGCTTGAGTCGGCTAAGGGCATAGGTAATCGTTTTGAAAGGAGCTTGACTATTGCCATATTCAGGGCGATCGCTACCTATTTGAGAATTTACGAAAAGGGTAGTGACTTCCTGAGTTTGAGCAATTTGGGCATTACTTTGGGACGATGTTTGGGAAAAGACAGGAGTGGCGATCGCCAAACTTGGCAAGATCACAAGCAGATGTAAAGTCGGGGAGAGGCTTAAACCGTGATGTCTCTTGTGGCTCATGGGGTGCTTGATGGTTCTAGCTAGTTTGGGTTGGGTAGAAAGGTGGTGTGGACATTTTTGTTAGGACACAACACTAGAAGGTGAGTGGTGGCGCGAAGTACCGCCACTCGCTTCTTAGGTTTTGATTTTGTCCTAACAAAAATGTCCATAACTATAAAAGTAAAATTTTGGTGGGATAAGAAGCTTTTACAATCTCTGAATTAAGATGCAGTTTATAACATTAAAGTTGCGCTTTATTTTAGACAATCAGTTAGCCATCCTTAAACTTTAACGCTGAAGCCGACAATAATTTATCGATGTTTTGTCAGAGCTTTGTTAACACACCACAATATTTTTACAGCAGATGGGAATCTACGGAGACATATAGCAGTTCTAAATAGGTTTGAAAAGGCTTCGACTCCGCTCAGCTACCGTATACCGATGGCTGAGCGGAGTCGAAGTCCTATTTTTTTATTTGAATTGTCTATAAATATATACAGCGCTAAAAAGCAAAGGGTGGCGCAATGCGCCGCCCTTTGCTTTTTAGCAAAAATCTCTCTAACTAACCTCAGTTCGACAAAATCTCAAAATGGCTATATCGAACTCATGTTAACTAGCTAGCACAGTCATACAAACTGCTAAGTTGTTGCTTTTCGCTGGGGTTTTCGATGTTTTTTGTGAGTTCTCTGGCTTTATCCTGCTGACCGATCGCCCAGTAGGTGCTGCTGATGTCTGAGAAGGCTCTGGAACGAACATTGACATCGGCTATTTTGGGAGCAAGTTCGAGACTGGTTGCCAAGATGGGCGCAACCTTATCGGTTAAGCCAAACTCACCGTAGTTACTCGCTAAGTTATTTAACGCAAAGAGGCGCTCGGCGGGTTGGGTGAGCTTGTCGGCGATTACCTCGGCTTTTTGCCAGACTTTGTTAGCGGCTTCAGGATTGTTGATCGTGCGATATTGACGACCAACTTCGATCAGGAGCGTAAAGACATCTAGGGATGGTTCTACCTGATCTAAACCTGCGATCGCTTCTTCAAATAATTTTGTTGCCTGCACATTATTTTTGTCCTTGGCATAGGCGATCGCCACATTAGCAATCCCGACGGTTTTTTCGACGGAACGTGCATCGAGATTATTGATGACCTCTAGAGCCTTGTCGTATTGCTTCGCCATAATGTATTGGGTCGCAACGAGAAAGAGCGATCGCACCTTCAGGATTTCTGAATTAGCGATCGCAGTTTTTTCGGCAACTTCAAGGTCAATAGCAGGTTTTGCCTTTGTGTCTTTGTTTGCGTCTTTTTTGGATTTGCTGGCATCTTTGACAGATTCTTTGGCAGCAGCGATCGTTTTATCTCTAAGAGCTTCAAATTCTTGAAATGCACTTTCGAGATAGGCGATCGCCTTGGTGTGGTTGCCCGCCTGAGCGTAGCTACCTGAAATTTCGACCCGCGCTCTCGATTTAATATTAGGGTCTTCGATCATCGGCAATAGTTCGGCGGCAGCCGAGATGGAAGCTTCGGAGTTAAAATCATCGCCCATCTCTGTATAGATATTGGCGATCGCCGAAAAAGCTCGCGATCGCACATAGGCATCGATGATTTCGGGAGTTGCCTTGGTCGCATCAGCGAGCAGATTCTGAGCTTTCTCTTTTTTGCCAGCCTTACCGTAGGCTTGAGCAATTTTGATATTTGCAAATACCCGATCTACTGGATCAGGCAAGTCTTTGCCAAGGGCGATCGCTTCGTCGAGGGTGGCTAGGGCAATTTTAGGCTGTTCAGCTTTGGTTAGCTGGGTGGCAGTATCCAAAAAAGCAAAGGCGCGTAGAGGTGCTTCGGTAATTTGCTTGGCAGCTTTAATACTTTTTTCGAGAACTGCTGTAGCTTGCTTGAGGCGTTGGGCTTCTACATACTTATTGGCGATTTCGCCATAGGCAGCTACCTTAGCTTCGGGCGATGTCCCTGCATCGGCAAGGGTTACATAGCATTGCAACGGAATGCCCTGAAACTTGGGTTCACTATTTTTACCAATCCCAAAATTATTGGCGGGGCTAGCTGCCCATGCGGGGCTTGGGGTTAGACTGAGCAGCATTGCTAAGCAAACTGCGAACAGTCGTATCCATGTTCTGCACATAGTTATTATGTCTACTCTTAAGGGCATTAATTATCCATTGGATTCTACCCAATCCCCAAGCGATCGCGCCAAAATCATCATGATTACTACAGCAAGTCAAAATCATAATTCATAGCGATCCGATGTGCGATCGCCATGAATTATGAGGATGTGGTTAGAGTGGTTGTTCTAGGTCTTTGAGCAAAAAAACAAACAAGGTTGATGCGAGGCTTAATATCAATGTATTATCGCAAGAATATAAGACGCAAACACAGACCAGTAATGAGTCTTATATTCTTGCCTTAAGCAAGATTCACCTAAGATAACGTATAGTAATTCCAAATAAATTCAAGAGGCTTCGACTTCGCTCAGCCAGCAATATACGATGGCTGAGCGAAGCGATGCACTGAGCTTGTCGAAGCGTCGAAGCCCTATCTTTTTCATTTGAATTGTTTATAGCTCTTATCAAACTGACGTTAAGACAAGAACTAGAATATGAGTCTTATATATAGACTTAGTATTAGACAGAGTGTTGCACCTTGAGACTCTGTTTTGCTAGAGATCTCAAGGTGCAATGAGTACACTGTAATGAGCAAGTGTACTTAATCATAAACATGAAACTTGTAATTTCGTTTTTGCTGTTGTGGTTGTTCTTTGGCATCTTAGAGTGGCGATTTCCGCTTCGCAAAGAGATAGTTACTGGCAGCAGCTAATGTATCGCCGCTAGAAGTTAATCTAGCTAAGCTTGCGAAATTACTGTGCTTTTTATTGTGTTTACGATAATGGTTATTTACGCAAGCTAAGTAATTTAAGCGCAAAGCTAACTCTAAAAGTCTTGCTGGGAGCTGATTTTGGGAATTGCTGGATCTTTACGTAAGCTAAGTAATTTAGTAAGCTTAGCTTGTTTACAATCAACTAAACGATAAAGAGTAGCGTGGTTTTTCCACGCTACTCTTTATCGTTTCTTGGTTAGAGATATGCTATAAATTCTATTGATGGCAATGGAGCTTGCCGAAACCGCTTGATCTTTATTGATCGCTTAAAAGCTGATAGCTCCTACTTATTCCGACTTGGGGCGGAAGGGTAGGGCTATGGTAATCAAATTGTTTAACTAGAAATTCTTCCCTTCGCAGCAAGTCACGTTCATATTTTCAGGACAACGTGATGCTCGAAAGTATTATTTGGATTTTATTGATGGGATTTTTTGTTGGGCAAATTGCTCGACGGATGCAAATACCCGCGTTGGTGGGCATGATCGCTGTGGGCGTAGTACTTGGCTCACAGGTGGCGAATGTACTCAGTCCTCAAATATTGAACATTGCCAACTCTTTGCGAACGATCGCTGTAATGGTGATTTTGATGAAGGCGGGCTTGGGACTAGATCGCGAAAAACTATCCCAGCAGGGAACGGTGGCGCTACGGTTAGGATTTTTGCCTGCTGCTTGTGAGGCGATCGCGATCGCCTTAATTTCAATGTGGTTACTCAAATTTGATCTTGCGACGGGCTTACTCCTAGGCTGCATCATTGGAGCCGAATCGCCTGCGGTGATTGTACCTGCGATGTTGCGGCTCAAGAGTGCGGGATGGGGTGTCAAAAAAGGGATTCCTGATGCAATTTTGACAGGTAGCGCCTTATCGGATGTATTGCTGTTGCTGGTATTCAGCCTATTGCTAGCCTTTTTGTCGCAGTCATCAACTGCGGGTTTAACTATATTCGGGCTTACCCTCAGTCCCCTATTGTTACTGCCCTTGCAAGTGATCGCCCAAATTGGCTTTGGGGTTCTGCTTGGATGGTGGACAGCCAAGCTATTAGTGTCCTTACTAACCAAGCAAAATTGGACTGTTAATGCGGTGCAAGATGTGACGGTCACGGCAGGTTTAGCCCTAGCCTTAGTAGTTGTGGCGGATAAGTTACCCATTTTTTCGGGATACTTAGCGGTGATGGCGTTGGGATTTTTCTTAATTGAGTTAGATGCGCCTCTCGCCCGCAGATTGCGCGGTGGTTTTGATAGCCTTTGGACGATCGCCGAAATATTTTTGTTTGTATTACTTGGCGCAAGCATTCAACTTAATGTCTTAGCCGATAACTTATTAGTGGGAATCGTGATTTTGGCATTTGGAACGTTAGTGGGGCGATCGCTAGGTTGGTATCTCTCCACCTTGGGCAGTAATTGGAATTGGCGTGAAAGATTATTTTTATTGTCAGGCAATTCGGCGAAGGCAACAGTACAGGCGGCGATTGGGGCAATTCCATTAGCACAGGGAATTGCTGGTGGAGAGACAATTTTAGCGATCGCCGCTTTATCGATCTTAATTACGGCTCCCTTGGGCGCTTGGTCGATTCCTGTTTTTGCCCCCAAGCTATTGGAGCGCGGCGAAGTTGACCCAACTAAAGTGGCGATCACCCGACGGACAATCCTATTAGCAGCGATCGATACCTCAGCATTAGCAACGCAAATATTAGTCAAAGCTGCCGAAATTGCTAGGCGCAGTGATGCGGAAGTAATCGCGCTGTACGTTATTCATACAGAGGATCAGCTTTCTGAATCAGAAGCGATCGCTAATTTGGAAGCCTTGAGCGATTTGCATCTAGCGGATATTCGTCATCGCCTAATTACTGCCAATGGTTGCATACCTGAAGAAATCATTCGTACCGCCCACAACTACGGCGCGTCGGAAATTATCATCGGTAAGCGCGGACATCAAGCGATCGCTGATAGATTAGTTGGTTCTGTTTCCCAGACAGTTCTGGAAACCAGTTATTTACCTGTAATCGTGGTAGAGGATTCTTCGGGAGATACGGCTACCCCAGTTCCTTTACAAAACGAACAATTCTCTTCCCTTTGAATCTCCCCCGAACAATCACGGATCACAATATAGCCCTTGCCATCACAATGATGGCAAGGCTTTGGATCTGGCTGTAGTTTTGTAGATTCTGTTATGGATAAGTTCATAGATTCACTCAACAATGGCAAAGTCAAAGGGCGACGCAAAGCGTCGCCCTTTGACTTTTTTACTCTAGGTCAACTAGACTCAATCTCGAAGTTTGTTGCTTTTTACCTAGAGAAACTTCAAGCTTTTTGATTAGCTCAGTGGTAATTTCGGCAAAAGCTTTAGAGCCGCTAGAGTTGGGACTGGATAGAGATGCAGGGATGAACTGGTCAACGGCTTTAGCCACATTCACGTCATTGGGAATTTTAGTTTTAAAGATTTTAGCGCTGCTAAAGTCATTGCTGACCCGATCCATCACTTTTTGATAGTAGCGGCTGAGGGTAAATCCTGCGGACATCGAGAAAACAATACCCAATAGTTCAATATTCACCGAGTTATCATCGCGATAGACTTCACGCAATTTCTCAATCCGTCTCTCTAATAGCTGGATGCCAACTACAGACAGAGGCTCAGGTCTAGCGGGCATCAGATAAAAGTCACTAGCGATAATACTGCTGCGCGTAATCAAGTTATAGCCAGGAGCGCAGTCGAGAATAATGTAATCGTAGTATTTGATCGCAGGGGTGAGAATGCCTCTAATCAAGCTCTGCTCGAACTTACTCCAAGTCTGTTGGAAGGTTTGCTTCTCATCATAAAGGAGCGATCGGTTATACAGCATTTCAGAAACGAGAAATTCATCGTATAGATCGATATCGCCCACCAATAAATCTAAACCCTGTACTTTACATACATTAGGAATTGCAAGATCTTTGATTTGATAAATCCTTTCATCAGGGTCGTTTACTTGAACGCCGTAGCGAGTGATCGATTGGGCGACAAGGCTCCGCAGGGTGCGATTTTCTTTGCGACACTTGGCAAAATCGGCGGGCGAAATCATACTCAAGCTCGCACTGATTTGGGTATCTAAATCAACAACCAAGACCTTCTTGCGGTGTAGCTTGGCAAGACAGGTGGCAATATTGACAGTTAAGGTAGTTTTACCAACTCCACCTTTCATATTAACTGTTGCGATTACTTGACCCATAAATATTTAGATACCTTCACAAGGCAAATTTAGGCAATAAGTGAATTAACAATACACCAAAAGGGGAAATTTTCTTATTCTGAGTTTTTTAGAATATATAGCAATTTTAAATGGTTTGCAGAAGCGCACTCCCTAGGTGTGAGCTTCCACGAATTCAGAAATCTATATTACTAAGCCCAAAATCGCCATTCCATTTTGGGCTTAGGGATAGCCGATCTAGACTCTAGTTTGGTGTGGTGACGAATAGAGGCAAGATAAAAGCGATCGCAATGCCACCGATGACACATATTTCTGAGATTAGTAAACCTACGCTAGATTGCTTAAATTTGAAAGCCTTGAGCCAATCCTTGGGCATATCTCCAGCCCGAATCTTCCAGTTATAAATTGATAGTAGGAGTGGAAGACCGCCGACCTTAGCACTCATTAATAGATGGATAGCAATGCTGATCGCCATCAATACCCAAGCTACTAGATGACCAATATACCAAATGTGATCTAGCTCTCCACTGGGCAGCCAAATTTCCTGCATCATTCTGCCTGTGATCACGGCGAGAGTGGCGGCAAATAGCATCACGGTGTTGGTGCAACGCTGGAGGGTGATCCACCAGATCGGTTTGCCGATTTCGGTAAGTTGCTGGAGCGATCGCTTTTGGATCAAGCGGTGAGTGCCGATGTGAAAGCAGTAAATAGCAAATATCGGTAATAGCAATAGAAATGTCAAAGCGATCGTGCCATGAATCCCTTGCGTATTGGGAACAATCGGCAAATCTAATGTGCCGAAGCGCTTATCATATCGGTCATAGACCATAAAGCCCGTAATTAGTGAAGCAAAGACTAATAAAGCGATCGCCCCATGTAATAGCCGCAGCAGTATAGGTTGATAGGGAGTAGTTTTGGACATAAGCTTTTTGTTATAATTGCGAAGAAATAATAGGCAAAATTAGCGTGGGAAAGAGCATAATTAGCAAAGTTATGACGATCGCTACGGCTCATCTTGTTTTTTATATTACGATGCTTTTTACGAGGCAACCTATCGCTAGTGCGTCTGCCATCTCACAATCACTCAAATTGCTGAGTTTTGGCATTCATGAACAGTATGGAATCTGGACATTAATCTGTATCGCTCTCGCCGCTAATTCATTTTTGAAAAGGATTCTTTAGGGAATAGAACAATGCTTAAATTCTTGATGTACTTTGCAATGGTAGTGGGATTAATCGCGATCGCCGCTTGGGTATCTCGCGAAGCCAACTACTTTTTTAATAGCCTCTTCTACTGGATTCGCTACAACTGGTTGCCAGCCCTTGGCTTGATTTTTGTCGGCATTCTTGCCTACAAAGCTTTTAGCAAATAAATCCCAGACTTCTAAAATCTATTAAAAATCCTATCAAAATAGGCTTGTAACTATATAGGCTTGTAACTATGCAAAGTGCCGTAATGACTCGCAATCACGTCAATATTGTGGGTCAATCTAGTCAATCTGCACCAGTCATGGTTATGGCTCATGGATTTGGCTCCGATCAGACGGCTTGGCGACACCTAATTGCCGCCTTCGCCCCAACCTATCGGATTGTATTATTTGACCATGTTGGTTCTGGCAAGTCTGACTTTAATGCCTACAGTCCCCAGCGTTACAAGAGTATTCACAGCTTTAGCCATGACTTTCTAGAGATTTGTCATGAGCTAAATCTGCAAAAGATTACGATGATTTCCCATTCCGTTAGCTGCATGGTGGGAATGCTGGCTGCTTCTCTCGAACCCAATCGATTTAAACAACTTTTTTTTATCGGCGGATCACCACGTTACCTTGATGATGATCATGGCTATGTTGGCGGGTTTGACCAAATTAACCTCGATCGCATTTATGCAGCTATGTCCTCCAATTACTACTCTTGGGCTAGTGGATTTGCGCCCTTAGTCATGGGAAATGCTGATCATCCTGAGCTAGCGACGGAGTTTACAAAAACCCTGTTAGTCATGCGTCCAGATATTTCTCAGGCGATCGCCAAAATTATCTTCCAATCCGACCACCGCGCCGACCTAAAAAATCTGAAGACCCCCACGGTCATTATTCAACCGAAGCAAGATGTTGCTGTACCCGTAGCTGTTGGCGAATATCTTGCGAAACACATTGCCAATAGCAAATTAATCTTGACGGATACCGATGGACATCTGCCTCATCTGAGTAGCCCTGACGTGGTAATTGCGGCGATCGCTGAATACTTGTAGTCTACCTACAGATGCCAGTACTGACATAATAGTTAAGTATAGTTAAGTGCTTTTGCTAGTTAGATTTTTGCCAACTTCACAAAAATGACAAATTGGAGAATATTCGCAACCCATATCAGCCTCCTACCAAGTTTCCGAATAAAGTTAATCGTTGGCTTTTTCCTAGGGATTGCCATAGGATTGTTTGCGATCTGGGCTTTTCCAATCCAGCAAGACTTTGCTCAACACATTGCCCAAGCTATAGCATCTAGTATTGTTGACTACTACCAAAGTGGCGATAACGTCAATGCTTTGATAGTAACCACAAATATTCTGATTTTTACTGGATTAATTGCCACTAGTCTGATTGGAGTTTATCGATTTTTTCTGCAAATCGAGTGGGACTTAGCGTCTAAATCAGCACTATCAGAACTCACGATGCTGAGTGATAGCCAAAACCTCAAAAACATTATGCAAAAGGGGTTGCGAATCCTAGCAAAACATAGTCAAGCCGATGGCGCGATCGCTCTTCTCCAAATCGATAACGTTTCGACCAAAAATATTGCAAGCTTCCCTGAAAATCTCCTTGATAACTGGGTCATCCCGCCTACATTATTTGCAGACTCTTTAGAAAAAAAACAATGTATCTACTACACTGACTACGCCGATAGCCCCAATCCTGCACCGATCCTACTAGCCCACCAAACCAAGTCCCTCGCGATCCTTCCCCTATCAATCTCACTTCCCAGCAATAAATCCATTGAAGGCGCTATCTTACTAATCTGGTATCAACGCTACCAAGTCTCCTCATATTTACAGAAGTTTATCCAGCCATTACTTAATTTTTTAAGCCTATACCTACGCATTCAAACAACAACTTGGGAACTAGAAAAATCCAGCACCAAGTTATCAGCAATTCTAGCGACAATTCCTCAAGGTATTATTTTTATTGATGCCAGTGGAGAGCAAGGCTGGGTTAACTCTGCGGCAGCAGAACATTTGAATGTGCAAGCGGGAAATCTCTCGCCCCATCAGATATCTCAAGCGATGGCAAACTTACGAATGCGGAGTCAAAACTCTGCTGAAATCGCTAAACAAGCATTACAATTTTTTGCAAATCCTAATACCAAGATTGAGAATTGGCTCTGGATCTATGATCAACCTAAACCATTAGTTTTGAGTGTCTCAAGTAATGTCACCTATAGTCGCGATGTAGTAGGGAGATTGTGGGTAATAGATGACGTTACCGAGAGTTATACTGCTCGCAAAGAATTAGAAATCGCCAAGGATAAAGCTGAGGTCGCGACACGCACCAAAAGTATCTTTTTAGCTAATATGAGCCATGATATTCGTACACCAATGAATGCGGTTATTGGGCTAACAAATCTATTACTAGACACGCAACTAACTACAGAACAAAAAGAGTCTTTAGAGATTATCCGCAATAGTAGCGATACCCTATTAGTTATCATCAACGATATTCTTGACTTCTCAAAAATCGAAGCGGGGAAAATGAATTTAGAAGCGCATTCTGTGGATCTGCGTGAATTTATTGAAGATACAGTAAGCCTTTTTAAAAGGCAAGTTTTAGATAAACAGTTGCAATTTATTTACAAGATTGCCCCTGAAGTGCCAACGCATATTTTGACTGATGTTACTAGGCTTAGACAGATTTTATTTAATTTGATTGGTAATGCTATTAAGTTTACTGCAATTGGTACAGTTTCACTTTTTGTATCGCTAGAACCACAGGGGATTATTAGTTCTAGCAATCAGGGGAGTGGCGATCAACTCGATCAATTTGAGCAGGATCAAGAAAGCAAGCAAAAAGAATTACTTTGGCTTCATCAAGACAATATTCAGGAAGAAGACAAACTACTAATACACTTTGCAATTCAAGATACAGGGATTGGTATTAGTCAAGAAGGAATGACACACTTATTTGAGTCCTTTAGTCAAGTGGATGGTTCTAAATCAAGAACCTATGGAGGTACAGGATTAGGACTAGCAATTAGCAATAGTTTATGCAAGATGATGAATGGCAAAATATGGGTTGAAAGCCATTTTAGCCAAGGTTCAATCTTCCATTTCACAGTTCAGACGATCGCCACAACTTGTCCTATCAACATCAATATCCCAATTCTGAAGCAGACTGATCTTGCTGCCGATACACCACCAGCGGTCATTCCTAAATGTAGTCTCCGTATTCTCGTTGCTGAAGACAATCCCACTAATCAAAAAGTTGCCTTCCTATATCTCAAAAAATTGGGATATGTGGCTGATTTTGCCGATAACGGCGTTTTTGCTTTACAAGCTTTAGAAAAAAAATCCTACGATCTGATTCTAATGGATATGCAAATGCCTGAAATGGATGGCTTAGAGACAACACGCAGGATTCGTCAACTAGAACGGCAAAGGCAGAGCAAGCCTATTCACATCATTGCTATGACCGCTAATGCGATGTCAGAAGATCGCGAAGAATGTCTCAACGCAGGTATGAATGATCATGTGAGTAAGCCAATATCTCTATCGGTGCTAAAGAGCGCTTTAGACAAATGTTGTGCCATGATTTAGCGTGATGTCGTTAGTTTGCAACCATGACAGTACAAGTAGACCAAATCGACATAGTCATCAACATAGTTTCGGGAATGCTGAATACCTGCGATCGCCATACCCTCTCAGGTCAGCGTGACTATGCGATCCTGCGTCTACTTTCCGAAAATGCTCTCAAGCGCCAACAGGTGACAGCAATTAATATTGATGATTTTGATTATTTAGGGCGATCGCTCAGGATTGCCAGTGGCTACAACCGTCAAAGTCAACAAAAATCTACCTCCAAAATTAGGCTTAGCACCGATACCACCAACGCATTACAAGCATGGCTAGACTTAATTTATATTCCTGACTCAGATGCGCTTAACCCTGCACCTAACCAACCTCAGCAACCATTATTTATCTCGCTAGATCGTGCTAATTATGGGCATAGACTGACAGGAACAGCTATCTATGGCATCGTCAGGCGGGCAGCTCTCAAGGCAGGCTTTAAAGAGGCGATCGCGCCTGAACAGTTACGTTTGTATTCCCCTAATCTTACCTCAAATCAAGATATTGAGACGCTTGATGAGACTACATTTGAGACAAATAAGACTCATTTGGGACTTAGTGGGACATCCCATGAATTATCTAATCTAGAATATGAGAATCAATTTGAGACTAATTTAGACACCCATGAGACTCAAATAAGCACAGTTCCCTATGCCCTGACCGAATTTAACCCAGATCTACTCACATCTTTGCTTTCAGACAAACGCAGTCTCAACACTAGACGCGCCTATGAGAAGGATTTGC
Organism: uncultured cyanobacterium; assembly: GCA_963750795.1. GTDB lineage: Bacteria > Cyanobacteriota > Cyanobacteriia > Pseudanabaenales > Pseudanabaenaceae > Pseudanabaena. Next base: position 35,521 of record CAVVRZ010000005.1, on the reverse strand, counting down.
GCTATTTTTTCCTTGCTGCCTATGGTCAAAAGCCGACAGAGATAATGATTGCTCAGTTTTTGCAGTTAAATCGCTTTGAGGCGATCGCGATCGCCCTGAGATACAAGTCCGATCTGATTGCCCAAGGTCTCAAGGAATCCACAATTAACCGCCGTCTCTCTGCCCTCAAGTCCCTAGTTAATTTTGCCGCCAAGTTAGGCAAGTGCGATTGGAATCTCGATGATGTGCAAACTGAGACTGTGCAAACCTATCGTGATACGACAGGCATTAAGCCCGATGGCATTCGCAGGATGTTGAATCACATTGATCGCAGCCCTGATAATCCTAAAGGTATTCGTGACTTCGCGATTTTGAGACTACTTTGGGACAATGCCCTGCGCCGTAATGAAGTAGTTAGCGCGAATATTGGTGACTTCGATTATGAGGGGCGATCGCTACAAATTTTAGGCAAAGGACGCGGCTCTCAAAAGAGTCTCATCAGTCTTAGTATAGGAACAGCTAACGCAATCCAAGACTGGCTATCTCAACTTAAGACTAAAAATAGTGATCGCCCATTATTTCAAGCCCTCGATCCCGTCAACCACGGTCACCGACTGACTGGTACGGCGGTCTACCAAATTGTGGATCAACTTGCCAAAGACTCAGGCATTTCTAAAAAAATGTCTCCTCACCGCATCCGCCACTCGGCGATCACCGCCGCCCTCGATGCCACCAATGGCAATGTGCGTAAGGTTCAAAAGCTATCACGCCACAAGAAACTAGATACATTAATGCTCTACGACGACAACCGTACCAATATGCAAGGCGAAATATCAAGCTTACTAGGAGATTTAATCTAAATCCCAAAACAAAATGGCATAGCCATTTTGTTTTGGCGTTCACATACTTGACACACCATGCAGGTTTTACCCCCCTCAGTCCCCCCTTGGAAGGGGAAGTCTGAGTTCTCCCCCTTCCAAGGGGGAGTTAGAGGGGGTTCTAGAATCTGGTGCATCAAGTATATTAATGCCTTTGTTTTGGGATTTAGTTCTATGCACCTTCGCGCAATTTATCTAGAATTGAACGATCTTCTAATGTAGAAGTGTCGCTGGTGATTTCTTGACCAGAGGCAAGCGATCGCAGTAAACGGCGCATGATTTTACCCGATCGCGTTTTCGGTAAGGCTTCCGCAAAGCGTATCTCACTAGGACGAGCGATCGCGCCAATTTCGGCGACAACGTGCTTTTTCAGTTCCTTGGATAGCTCCTCACTCGGCTGGCGATCGCCTTCGAGAATCACAAAGGCAAAGATATCCTCACCCTTGACCTCATCGGGTTTGCCGACGACGGCAGCTTCGGCAACCGCAGGATGAGAAACTAGGGCTGATTCAATTTCCATTGTGCCGAGGCGATGCCCAGCCACATTGATCACATCATCGACCCGACCCATCACCCAGTAATAGCCATCTTCATCACGACGAGCGCCATCCCCTGCGAAGTAGACATACTTGCCATCCTTGGGGGGGATATGTTCCCAATAGCTCTTACGGAAGCGCTCTGGATCACCGTAAACCGTTCGCATCATCCCCGGCCAAGGGTGACTGACGATCAGATAGCCGCCTTCGTTATCATGGGCAGGATTGCCATCGAGATCGACAATATCGGGAATGATCCCAGGGAAGGGAAGGGTAGCGGAACCTGGTTTGGTGGGAACTGCTCCTGGAAGCGCGGTAATCATGATCCCGCCTGTTTCTGTCTGCCACCATGTATCGACAATTGGACAGCGATCGCCGCCAATCACACGGTGATACCACATCCAAGCTTCAGGATTAATCGGTTCGCCGACAGTTCCCAATAGTCTGAGGGAAGTTAAATCGCAGGAGTTAGGATGATGTTCACCCATTTTGATAAAGGAACGAATTGCCGTGGGCGCGGTATAAAAAATCGTGACCTGATACTTCTCAATCACATCCCAGAAACAGCCTAAATTAGAAGCTCTGGGCGCTCCTTCATACATCAGGGTTGTGGCTCCATTGGATAGCGGTCCATAGACAATGTAACTATGTCCTGTAATCCAACCCACATCGGCAGTACACCAATAGACATCAGTATCCTTGAGGTCAAAAATCCATTTGGTGGTGATGTGGCTATAGAGGTTGTAACCTGCGGTGGTATGGACAACGCCCTTCGGTTTGCCCGTGCTGCCTGAGGTATAGAGAACGAAGAGCAGATCTTCGCTATCCATTGGTTCCGCTTCGCATTTTGCGGATACGCCTTGCTGGAGGTCATGCCACCAATGGTCACGCCCTGCGCTCATGTGCACATTCTGCCCAGTCCGTTTGACGACTAACACATCAGTTACAGAAGGGACGGCTCCATGTTCTAGGGCTTTATCCACTTGTTCTTTGAGTGGCACGATCGCATCCTTGCGCCAACCACCATCGGCGGTGATTACTAACTTAGCTTCGGCATCGACAAGGCGATCGCGCAAAGCTTCCGCGCTAAATCCACCAAAGACAACACCATGTACCGCGCCAATTCTGGCACAGGCAAGCATGGCGATCGCGGCTTCAGGGATCATCGGCATATAAATACCCACGCGATCGCCTTTTTTAACTCCCAACTGCTTGAGGGCATTGGCAAACTGACAAACTTCGCGATGCAATTGGGCATAGGTGAGCGTGCGCGAGTCACCATTTTCCCCTTCCCAAATTAGTGCCGCCTTATTCTTTCGCCATGTTTTGAGATGGCGATCGAGGCAATTGTAGGAAATATTGATTTTGCCGCCATCAAACCATTTGACGTTGGGCGGTTGCCAATCTAGTACCGTGTGCCATTTCTCAAACCAATCTAGTTCGCTAGTTGCCAACTCTGCCCAGAATGCGGCGGGGTCAGCTTTAGCGCGATCGTATATTTGTTGATATTCTTCTAAACTTTTGATATGGGCGGATTGTGAAAATTCCGCTGATGGCGCGAAGAGTCGCTTTTCATTTAAGACTGATTCAATCGTGGGCTGGGACATAGTAATTGCGAATTTGGTGATTGCGAATTTGGTGATTGCAAATTTGTGAAGATATTATAAAAAACAAGGATTGTTACAATTCTGGGTTTTTATAGGTTTTGATTAATCCTGTTATTTTACCCTGAGCCATTTACCCCAGTTAATCAAGTTGATCAAGTAGGGGCAGAGCATTCCTGTGATTAACTAGCTATTTCTCTAGATTTCGTCAACAGGAATGCTCTGCCCTAGCTGCACGCGGTCACAGATTCCTTAGCGGCAATGGTAGAGCATTGGTAAGTAAAATCTGTGTCAGCATTGGTACAGCTACTATGCCAATGCTCTACCCCTACACAAAAACTAGAAATTTTCATTTGACAATTTCTAGTAGCCACTGTCAGCGACGCAAATACCTTGGCACTTAATGCCATTGGTGGCAGTACGCCGACAGTGATCGCAAAGAATTAATTCATTTTTAATTTCTTTAACTGGTGTCGTAACTGGTGCATTAGTGGCGTTAGCGGAGAGGGGAGCAGATTGGCGATCGCTGGGAGCATAAATGGGAGAATTAGTTGCCATGTTTGAGAGATATGTTAGTTTTGAGTCTGTTAACGCAGCTTGAAAGTAACTTAACAAGCCGCAAAATCTCGATATTTCTTACTTGCTTAGATCATGCCATTTTCCTCTGTAATCCGTTCATTAATCCGATCGCCTCTTACTGATGAACTAGAGAGTAAACTGGCGCGATCGCATCAACTTACCCTGTCAGGACTGTCGAGGGTGGGCAAAGGGATTGTTGGTTCTATTTTGAGCCAAAAGCAAAATCGCCCGATGCTAGTGATTGCAGCGACCATCGAAGAAGCAGGGCGTTGGTCAGTGCAACTAGAAACAATGGGCTGGCAAACGGTGCATTTTTATCCCACCTCTGATGCTCTGCCCTACGAACCCTACGAACCTGAATCGGAGATTATCTGGGGACAGATGCAGGTGCTAGCGGATTTGGTAAATGCGGGAGTTGTAGAAAATCCTGAGAATCTAGAATCCAAAAACTCCGAATCAAAAAATTCCAAAAATATTGCGATCGTGGCAACCGATCGCGCCCTTCAGCCGCATTTACCTAGTCCCCAAGAATTTGCCGATTACTGTATCTCCCTTGTTCTAGGGGCGGAGATACCTCTGGGCGATATGGCGCAAAATCTCACCCTGATGGGCTATGAGCATACATCCACGGTGGAAAGTGAGGGGCAATGGGCGCGGCGTGGTGACATTATTGATATTTTTCCTGTGTCCAGTGAGATGCCTGTCCGCATTGACTGGTTTGGCGATGAAATCGAACGGATTCGCGAATTTGAGCCATCGACACAGCGCCCTCTCGACAGTATCGCCTCGGTATTGCTCACACCGATTACCTATGGTCATATTCTCGGAGAATTGCCGCACCCGAATGATGAAGATGAGTTTAGTCCGCAAGGGTTGGCAGTGCATCCGCGCTCTAGCGCATCCCTCCTCGACTATTTACCCGATCGCTGTTTGGTGGTCATCGATGAAATCGAGCAATGCCGCGCCCATTGCGATCGCTGGTATGAGTCCGCCGATGAAACCTATCAAAGCTCTTGGTTTCAAGAATTAAAAGATGCCGTTGCTCAACCACTGCACCGCAACTTTGAGTCGTGTTTAAGCGAAATTGCCAAATTCGATCGCTTAGAACTATTTGAGCTAGCCGAAGAAGGACGGGGCATCAATATGTCCAGCCGTTCTGTGCCTGTGATTCCCCATCAGTTTGGTAAGATCGCTCAAACAATTCGTGAATATCGCGAACAGAAGTACAAGATTATTCTCGTTTCCGCACAACCATCAAGAACGGTGGCACTGTTGCAGGAGCATGACTGTCCCGCCCAATTTATCCCGAATGTGCGCGACTATCCTGCAATCGAGAAGACCCATAATTTACGCATCGCCGTTGCGCTCAAGTATTCAGGGATTGCTGAGATTCAGGGTTTTGTACTGCCCACCTATCGGATTGCCGTGATTAGCGATCGCGAGTTTTTTGGACAGCACGCCCTCGGTACGCCTAACTATGTCCGCAAACGCCGCCGCGCCGCCTCTAAACAGGTCGATCTCAATAAGCTTTCCCCTGGGGACTATGTGGTGCATAAAAGTCATGGGGTCGGTAAATTTCTCAAATTAGAAAAGCTCACTGTTAATAACGAAACCCGTGAATATCTAGCCCTTCAGTATGCCGATGGTATTTTGCGGGTAGTCGTCGATCAGATGTCGATCCTGTCGCGTTATCGCGGCATGAGTGAGTCGCGCCCTGAACTTCATAAAATGTCGGGCAAAGCTTGGGCAACTGCCACCAGCAAAGCTAAAAAAGCGGTTAAAAAAATTGCGATCGACCTCTTAGAACTCTACGCCAAGCGATCGCAACAGGTGGGTTATACCTTCCCGCCCGATAACCCTTGGCAAGCAGAAATGGAAGATTCCTTTCCCTATCAAGCTACGCCTGATCAACTCAAAGCTACGCAGGATGTGAAGCAGGATATGGAAAGTCAACGCCCAATGGATCGCCTCGTTTGTGGCGATGTCGGTTTTGGCAAAACCGAAGTAGCGATTCGTTCCATTTTTAAAGCGGTCACGTCAGGCAAGCAATCGGCATTGCTCGTACCGACGACGATCTTGGCACAGCAACATTATCACAGTCTCCAAGAACGTTACGCCGCCTATCCTGTGAATATCGCCTTACTCAATCGCTTCAAAACCAATGCCGAGAAAAAAGAAATTATTCGCAAACTAAAAACGGGCGAACTCGATATTGTGGTGGGAACGCATCAGCTTTTGGCAAAGGATGTGGAATTTAAGGACTTAGGTTTGCTGGTAATCGATGAAGAGCAACGCTTTGGGGTGGCGCAAAAGGAAAAGATTAAATCCATGAAAACGGAAGTGGATGTGCTGACCCTATCAGCAACTCCGATTCCCCGCACCCTCTATATGGCAATGTCGGGCGTGCGGGAAATGAGTCTGATCACCACGCCTCCACCCTCGCGGCGATCGATCATGACCCACCTCTCCCGTTACAATTCCGAATTAGTCAAAGCGGCAATCCGTCAGGAACTCGATCGCAGTGGACAAATTTTTTATGTGGTATCGCGGATTGATGATATTGAGAAGGTTGCCGAACGGGTGCATGAGATGTTGCCCTCCGTTCGCATCGCGATCGCTCATGGTCAGATGCCCGAATCGGAGCTAGAAACAACGATGCTTAACTTCAATAGTGGCGAAGCGGACATGATGATCTGTACCACGATTATCGAATCAGGCTTAGACATTCCCCGCGTGAATACGATCATTATCGAAGACGCGCAACGCTTTGGGCTGTCGCAACTCTATCAATTAAGGGGAAGGGTCGGTCGCGCAGGCATCCAAGCCCATGCGTGGCTCTTTTACCAAGAAAAGGGCGAACTCACTGATGTCGCAAGGCAACGCCTGAAGGCAATCCAAGAATTTACACACCTTGGCTCAGGCTATCAATTAGCAATGCGCGATATGGAGATTCGCGGTGTGGGCAATATCCTCGGCGCAGAACAATCGGGGCAGATTAACACGATTGGCTTTGACCTCTATATGGAGATGCTGCAAGAAGCGATCGCCGAGATTCGTGGTTCCGAAATCCCTGAAGTCGATGATACCCAAGTCGATCTACCGATCACTGCCTTTATTCCTGCGGAATATATTCCCGATGGCGATCGCAAGATGAGCGCCTATCGAGCCGTTGCCTCCGTTAGCTCCCGTCGTGAGATAACTCAGATCATTGAGGAATGGAATGATTGCTATGGCAAAGTTCCATCCCCTGCCTTACAACTGCTCAAAGTAATGGAACTAAAACTGATTGCCAAACGCATCGGCTTCTCACGGATTAAGCCTGATGGTAAGCAGCACGTCGTTTTAGAATCGAAAATGGAAGAACCTGCATGGAAGATTTTGCATGAGCATTTGCCTAGCCATTTGCGATCGCGCTTTGTCTACAGCAAAGGCAATGTCACGATCAGAGGATTGGGAACGCTCTCCCACGACAAACAACTCGACAGCCTCATCGAATGGCTAGAAACCATGCAAGCCGCTAGAGCATGAGAATTACCCCCTTTAATTCCCCCTTGCAAGGGGGAAGACCAGAGATCTTGTTTCCTCCCCTTGCAAGGGGAGGGCTAGGGAGGGGTTAAGAAGCCTAGCTCATGAAGTCCAATCAGTTCTATAATCAGGAACATATAGGTATACAGGGAATAATTCATGGCGATCGCCTTTAGTAAATATCATGGTTTAGGTAATGACTTCATCTTGATTGATAACCGTGATCAAGCGGAACCAATCCTCACTCCCGACGATGCCGTCAAATGGTGCGATCGCAACTTTGGCATTGGCGCAGATGGCGTAATTTTCTTGCTAAAAGCTGATCAGGATCAATATCAAATGCGGATCTTTAACTCCGATGGTTCTGAACCTGAAATGTGCGGCAATGGCATTCGCTGCCTTGCTAAATTTATGCAGGATTTGGGAATAGAAACGGTGGCGGGTAAATACCAAATCCAGACAGGGGCAGGGTTGATCGTGCCGCAAATGGATGCGGATGGACAGGTGACTGTCGATATGGGTAAACCCTTCTTGACCGCCGCCGAGATTCCCACCACCCTCGCCGCTAGTGATCTGAAAGTAATTGACCTTCCCCTTGAAGTGGGCGGCAAAACTTGGAACGTCACCACCGTCAGCATGGGCAATCCCCACTGTATTACCTTTGTTGATGATGTGGCTAGCATTGACCTCGCCAATATTGGTGTTCTCTTTGAACATCATTCTGTTTTCCCTAAGCGCACTAATACCGAATTTGTGGAAGTAGTCAGCCGAGACTACGTGAAGATGCGCGTATGGGAACGCGGCGCTGGCGCAACCCTTGCTTGTGGTACGGGCGCTTGTGCCACCGTGGTCGCAGGGGTATTAAACAATCAATGCGATCGCCTTTGCACCGTTAACTTACCAGGGGGCGATCTCAAGATTGAATGGTTAGCTGATAGCGATCGCATTCTGATGACAGGACCTGCGGAATTAGTTTTCACAGGCAGTCATGTCTAAATAAACTGCAATGCTATTCATACCAAGAGATTTTAAAAAGATTGCTTTGCAATCTTTTTAAAATCTCTCTAAACTCCATAAAACCCAAACAAGTTGCCAAAACTATATGCCTGAAACTATCTTTAGCAAAATCATTAAGCGCGAAATCCCTGCGACGATTATCTATGAAGATGATCTTGCCCTTGCCTTTCGCGATGTCAATCCTCAAGCCCCTGTGCATTTTTTGGTAATTCCTAAAAAGCCGGTTGTTAATCTCTCCGATGCCAAAGAGGAAGACCAATCTCTCCTCGGTCACCTGTTACTCATCGCCAATAAAGTCGCACTCCAAGAAGGGCTAACAAACTTCCGTTTGGTCACTAACAATGGTGCAGAAGCAGGGCAAAGTGTCTTCCATTTACATATTCATGTCCTCGGTGGACGTTCCCTCGATTGGCCTCCTGGTTGAGCCTTGTAATTAATCACAAGAGCTTAATTTTTGTGCGAAGTGCAAAAATTAAGCTTTTATCGGCGAAAGATTTTGACACGAGTGATAAAAATCAAAAAAGCAGGAAAAACTTAGCTAAATGTTAAGATAATAAGTAATTGTCTGTAAATTGCAATTTTGTAGATGTCTATAGCTAAGCCTCGTCATCATCGCCTTTTTCAAAGCAAGACTGTTGAAAGACAGCGAGAGAAGTTTCTGGGTGAACCCAAGAATTTCTTAGCGCTTCATAAAATTGTGTTGAAATGGATTGAGTCTCTAAAGGATGGGAAATTAGACGATGTGAAGGAAGTTTCTTTGCATGGCGAATTTCTGAATGATTTATTTCGGGATGTGTTGGGCTATCGATCGCTAGTTCAAGGCAAGGCACAAACATGGGAAGTCCATGCAGAAACCGCGATCGCTGATGATGGTGGCTCGGCGGATGGGGCTTTAGGATTTTTTGCGGTAGGGAAAAAGGGTAAGGGAAAACTTGATGGGCGAATTGTTGCGCCGATTGAGTTGAAGGGGGCAAAGACAGATTTAGATCGGCGGACAGCGAGTCGTCCTGAGTCGCCTGTGGATCAGGGTTGGCGCTATGCGAGAAATACGGATAATTGTGATTGGTTTATTGTCTCGAATTATCGAGAGATTCGGCTTTATCATACAAGCAAAAATTCTAGTCATTACGAATCCTTTGATTTAGAAGAATTAGCGGATCTTAATGAGTTTCGGAAATTCTATTTTCTGTTTTGTCGTCAGAATTTTTTGCCAATTAATAAAGAAGCAAAGTTCTCGAAGATTGATGAGCTTTTTGCGGCTTCAACCAAGGCAGAGATAGAGATTACCAAGGAGTTGTATGCGGAATATAGTCAGTTGCGGGGACAGTTATTTGAAGATTTTGCAGCGCTCAAGTTAAATAAAACTAAGTATTCATCGGATGTGTTGATTGAGAAGGCACAGAAGTTATTAGATCGGGTAATTTTTGTTTGCTTTTGTGAAGATAAGGGGCTGATTGATAAGCGCAATATTTTGATGGAAGCCTATGAGTCGGGTAAGGCGTTTAATAGCTCTTGGAATAATTTTAAACAGGTATTTCGCTGGATTGATGTGGGAAATGATGATCCACCGATTGAGGGTTATAACGGTGGTTTGTTTGAGTATGATGCGATTTTGGATGAGGTTTTAAAAATTGATAGTTTGCGCTGTCAGCAGTTGGCAAGACTGGGACGCTATGATTTTGATTCGGAAGTATCGGTGGATATTTTGGGTCATATTTTTGAGCAGTCGATCGCTGATTTAGAAGAGTTACAGCGACAGGCGACGGGTGTTAAAACCGATAAGAAAGAAGCAAAAAATAAGAGTAAGCGCAAGGTACAGGGGGTTTACTATACTCCTGCTTATATTACGAAATATATTTTGGAGGTCAGTTTAGGAGAGTATTTAGAGCGTAGGCGTTTGGAGGTTGAGACTGAGGATGAATTGCAGTCTTTACGAGCCTATTTGCAGGTTTTGCTAAATCTAAAAGTGATTGACCCTGCTTGCGGTTCGGGGGCATTTTTGATTGCGTCTTATGAGTATCTATTTAATGAGTACAGCCTGATCAATCAACGGATTGCAGATTTGGGTGGAAAAGCTTTAAGTGCAGATAAAATCAAGCGTTTGATTTTGACAAATAATCTCTATGGGGTGGATTTATCGCCTGAGTCGGTGGGGATTACGAAGTTGTCGTTGTGGTTGCATACGGCGGAACGGAAGCAAAAGTTAGAGAATCTTGATCGCAATATTAAGGTGGGAAATTCATTAGTTAACGATCGCAAGTTGAGCGATCGCGCTTTTGATTGGCAAAAAGAATTTCCTGATGTGTTTGCGGCTGGTGGTTTTGATGTAGCGATCGGCAATCCGCCCTATGTGCGTCAGGAATATATTTCACCGATTAAGCCCTATTTGCAAAAGCATTATCAGTCCTACGATGGTGCGGCGGATCTCTATGCCTATTTCTATGAGAAGGGTGTGCAGATTCTTAAGCCTGATGGAATTTTGTCCTATATCGTGACGAATAAATGGCTACGTTCTGGTTATGGTGAGGCGTTACGGCGATTTTTTACGCAGTATACTCTGTTTGAGAAGATCATTGATTTTGGTCATGCACCAATTTTTCAAGATGCAGATACGTTTCCTTGTATTGTGTCGTTGCGAAAAAGCCCTCACCCCCCAGCCCCCTCTCCTGCAGAAAAGGGGGAGAAAGAGTCTTCTGTCTTGCTCCCCTCGCCCTCTGGGAGAGGGGCTGGGGGTGAGGGCGAAGTCTTAATCTGCTCAGTGCCACGGGAGGAGTTAGAGAAAATCAATCTGACGCAATATGTGAGGAAAAATGCTTTTCCTGTGGTGTGGTCACGCTTTAGCGAAAAAGCATGGAGTTTAGAATCTCCCGCCGTTGAGAGTCTCATGCAAAAAATTAAATCCGTAGGAATTCCACTTAAAGATTTTGCAGGTGTAAAACCTCTTTACGGGATTAAGACAGGATTTAATGAAGCATTTCTAATTGATAACGATACAAAACAAAAACTAATTCAAGATGATCCTAAATGTGCCGAAATTATTAAGCCATGTGTTCGAGGGGCTGAAATTGAGCGCTGGAATCATAACTGGCAAAATCTTTGGATAATTATCTCACCAAATAGTAACTTAGAGAATTATCCATCTGTTTTATCTCATCTGGAAAGATATCGCTCACAACTTGAAGCGCGAGCAGGAAAGCAACTCTGGTGGCAGCTACAAGGTAAGCTATCTTCTTATGAATTGTTTGAAAAGCCTAAGATTATTTATCCAGATATTATCTGGCGCTCTCAATTTGCGATAGTTAAAGAACCTTTATATCTTTTGAATACAATATATTTTTATTCAAGTGATGACCTCTATATTTTAGCAGTTCTAAACTCTCCAGTTATCTGGGCGTATATGTGGAGAAATTGCTCTCATGGAAAAGATGAAGCTTTAAGGTTGTTTAACCCTTTCATGGAATCTTTACCGATCGCCCCACCAACCCCAACTCTAAGAACCGAAACCGAAGAAATCGTCACTCGCTTAATTGCCATTACCAAAGAAAACCAACAACGCAACCGCGAAGTATGCGAATGGATACAAAGCACCCATAAGATCCCCAAACTTGGACAAAAACTAGAAGACTTTGCCAGCCTCACCCAAACCGACTTTGTGCAAGCCATCCGCGATCGTAAACCCAAAACATCAGGCGACCTCAGCCCCAAAGCCTTTAAAGCCGTTAACGAAGCCTATCAAGAATATGCCATCCCCATCCAACGCGATCGCGCCGAAGCCAATCGATTAGAACATCGCCTCAGCGACCTCATCAACCAAGCCTATCAACTCACCCCCGAAGAGATAGAACTCATGTGGCGCACCGCACCGCCACGAATGCCAATTGCGAGAGATTTATAGAGATTAAAATGGAGGAATTACTATTTGAAATACTTACACCGCTTAACTTCACAGTTCGCGTTACCCAAGCCTATTGGGAAATCATCACCACTATCAAACATCCGATTATGCTCAACTGTGAAGCCGAAGTCCGCGAAACCCTCGCACAACCCGATGAAATTCGTCGCAGTAAAAGCGATCGCGATGTTTACCTGTTCTATCGAGCCAGAAATCAAAAACGCTGGGTCTGTGCCGTCACAAGGCGACTCAATGGCGATGGATTCCTGATTACCACCTATCCCACCGATGCAATCAAAGAAGGAGAAAAACTATGGCAGAAGTAAAAGTCTACTACGACAAACTTGGAAACACCCTCACCGTCTGGTTTGGCAATCCTAATGAAGAATATGTCTGCGAAGAAACAGGCGATGAAGTCATCCTGATGAAAAACAAATCTGGTGTAGTAATTGGTTTTGAGAAACTTAACTACAGCCTTCAAGAATCGTCTAATCTCAGATTTTCCTTTGAAACCCTAGCAGCATAGACATGAAAGATTATTACATCAACATTTTCTACATCGAATAGGAATAAATTATTTGTATGACTGTTATCGCGATTGATTTTGGGACTAGCAATACCGCGATCGCCTTACTTGATGACGCGATCGCTCAGCCGCGCACCCTCAATCTCGGCGATATCTGTCATGGATTTGAGAATCTAGGGGGGACAGCTTGGCTAGTGCCAAGTCTGGTCTATGTGCAGGCACAAAATCAATTTCTCTATGGGCAGCAGGTGCGATCGCACCATTTATCAGAATTATCATCGGAGTTGTCACCACGATTATTTCAAGGCTTTAAGCGGGATATTGTTGCCAACTTTCGATCGCCTGCCCGTGAGCTAGATGGTCAGCTTTACGATGCGGAAGCGATCGCCGAAATTTTTATCGAGCATCTCTGGCAGCAAATTGCCTCACAGGATATTCAGCCTAGTCAAGTGATCTTAACTGTTCCCGTGGGCGCATTTGAGGCATATCGGCACTGGTTCCGTCAGATCGCCCATCGTCATCACTTCCCCAATCTCAAAATTACTGATGAATCCACCGCCGCCGCCCTTGGCTATGGAATGACTCGCCCCAATGCATTGGTATTGGTAGTTGACTTTGGGGGAGGCACTTTGGATTTGAGTCTAGTTAGGGCTGCGCCGATCGCTAGTCCTGCGGAAGCTTATAAAGCAGAGGTGATTGCTAAGTCCGATGCTTATATTGGTGGTCTGGATATAGATCGGGCGATCGCCGAATATTATTTGCGAAACCTAGGGAAAACGCGATCGCAGTTACAGGAAGCTCAATGGCTGGACTTGTTGCATTGTGCTGAACAGATCAAGATCCAATTGTCTCTGGTTCCTGAAGTCCAGATTTCTTGGCAGGGCATAACTCTGCAACTCACCCAAGATCAGCTTACGGAGATTTTAGACCAAGCCCAAATCACCGCTCACCTTCGCGAAGCGATCGATGAAGTTCTTACCCTTGGCTTACATCGTGGCGTAAGCAAGGCGGAAATCGAACAGGTATTGCTGGTGGGCGGCAGTTGTCAAATTGTGGCAGTACAGCAATTAGTCAGCGCTTACTTTGGCAAATCCAAGGTGAAAATGGATAAACCCTTTGAGGCGGTTGCCCACGGAGCTTTGTGTTTAGGACAGGCGATCGCGATCGAAGATCATCTGCGCCATAGTTATGCCATTCGTCTCTGGGAACCGTACTTACGCCAATATTCCTTCTATCCTATTTTCGCAAAGGGGACAAAATACCCCTGTCAAAGCGCTGAGCCATTAATCTTGCAAGCGGCGATCGCCAATCAATCGGAGATCAGCCTTGATGTTGGGGAGATTTCTGATATTGCTCAAGCAGAAGTTAACTACGACGCATCGGGACGGATGATTAGTAGTCAGTTACTAAAGCAATCTGATTTTCGCTCCTATGGCGATGCTAGCTGTATCGCCCATCTTAATCCCCTCGGACAGATCGGGCGCGATCGCCTGACCATTAGCTTTGAGATCGACGAGCGACGCAGACTACTTGTGACAATCGTGGACTTACTCACCCACAAAAAACTAATTGAGAGACAAGCGATCGTGAAGCTAGATTAACTGTCTGAATTTTTGTAGAATATTTAGATATAGCAAAGCGATAATACAAAATGAGTGGCATCACAAAGTGCCACAATTCATCTGCTAGTTTTCAAATCCCTAGCCAACCAATAGGCAGCCCCCGTGACTCATACACGCTCAAAACATTCTCGTTTGATGATAGCTGTCTTGCCTGACGAGTCCTCAGCCTTTGAAGCCTATCGACTGCTGCAATGTCACGGCATTTCTCCAGAAAATCTAGCTCTTGTTGGCAAAGGATACAGCAGTCCTGACAGTGTGGGTTTATTTAATCCATCACGCACATCTTGGCGCTATGCCAAGATCGGAATTTTTTGGGTTAGCCCACTTACCACGATTATGGGCATAGTTTGGCAAATAATTGGCAACTGGCAACTGTTGGGGATGAACTGGTATCAAACCCTGTTTATAATATCTTTAGTTTTGGGAATAATTGGGGTGCTGATAGGGGGAGTGATTGGTGCGGTGTATGGCTGGTTTTTTAAGAGTAGCTTGTCAATTTCCTGTCGCAACTGCCTCAACCGAGGACAATACCTATTGATGTTAGAAGGCTCAGAAACCCTTGCCCGTAGAGGTAAGGAAATTCTCAACAGCTATTCTGTCAAACCTAAATAATATTGTTACCATATTACTAAATTATTTCTAAAGCTTTTTGATTATATTTATTTGTGTTTGTATTATTTCTTAGACATTATCCGCCATGGCTAATCGCGATCCTAAAGTTATCCTAATAGTTGATGATGTCAAAAGCGATCGCTTGATTTTGCGGCAATACATTGAGAATGTAGCCGAATCTAGCATTAATCAATACCAGATTCTCGAAGCAGAGACCCTCGCCCAAGCCCTAGACCTGTGGCGATCGCAGGAGCCAGACATTGTATTAATGGACTTACATCTTCCCGATGGTACGGGGTTAGATTTTTTGGCGGCATTGCAAAGTCAGAGACAAGACATAGATAGGCAGTTACTGGATGTCAAATTGCCAGTGATTATGATTACGGGCAATGGAGATGAAAAAGCTGCCGTTAACACCATGAAAATGGGAGCGTTTGATTACTTAACTAAACATGAAATTACAGAGTTTTCAATTAATCAAACTATCAGTAATTTATTCAAGTTTCTTAGCCTCCATCAACAATTAGAACAATCGCAAAAGCGTGAGGCGATCATCTCGCAAGTCGCACTAAAAACGCGACAGTTTTTGAGCTTAGAAAATATTTGCCAGACGATCGTGGAAAAATCTCGCCAATTTCTCAAAGCCGATCGCGCTGTCATTTATCGGTTTAATGAAGATATGTCTCGCAGGATTATCTCGGAATCAGTTATTGAGCCTTGGTCATCTTGCTTACACTGTGTCTGCGAAGAATATTGCCTAAATGTCCCCACCTTGCAGATACAGGAATATCTAACGGGTAAGGTATTTGTTCATTCGGACATCTATGCCGCAGACTTATCGGAATGTCATCTGCATATGCTAGAGAGGTTTCAGATCAAGGCGAATATGATCGTGCCGATCATTCTCTCCCAGCCAAATCCGAATATGCTTGACTATTCGATTAATCCCTCATATTCACAGATATATTCACAAACTACGAATCTCAAAAAACAAGGTCATTCAGAGCATGATCATCAATTTTTGTGGGGGCTGTTGATTATCCACCAATGTTCTGATGCGCGTGTCTGGACAGAGTGCGAAATGAAACTGTTGCAGCAATTGGCTGTCCAATTAGGGATCGCCATTCAACAGGCAGAAATATATCGTCATTTACAAGAACTGAATCTATCCCTCGAACATCAAGTGCAAGAACGTACTGCTGAATTGCAGAACAACGAGCGTATGTTGCGATTAATCCTTTCTTCGTTGCCTGATATCGTTAACTTGGTAAATACCGATGGTATCTATCTCGAATCAGAGCGCAGAGGCGCAACCTGTGACTTGATTCCTGAATCCGTCGATCCTGTGGGTCAAAATATTTTAGATTTATTACCTGAAGATATTGCCCATGGACAGCTATTAGCCGTCAAGCAGGCGATCGCCACAGGCGAAATCCAAACCATAGATCAGATCTATGAATTTCATAACTCCATGCAGTACGAAGAGGTTCGCGTTGTCCCTCTGGATCAGGAACAGGCGCTGATCATTGTCCGTAACATCAGCGATCGCCGTCGTGCTGAAGCCGAGCTTCTGATTAGTGAATCCCGATTTCAGAGGATCGCCGCGCTCTCGCCCGATATCATTGAGATTTTTGTCCAGCGACCCGATGGCTTTACCTATTTTGAGTACGTAAGCCAAGCGATCGAAGAAATTAATGAATTAAAGATTGAGGATGTCATCCACAATCCGCAACTTTGCTTTAATCAAATCCATGTTGATGATCTTGCGGATTTGTGGGAAGCAGTCGGGATTAGTTTAGAAAGCTTAACGGACTTTCATCATGAATGGAGAATTGTGACTGCATCAGGCAAAACTAAATGGCTGTCGATGAATGCTCGACCTGAAAAGCGCGAAAATGGCGATATGGTCTTGTATGGAGTTGTCTCTGAAATTACCCAACGGAAACTAGCAGAAGAAGCAATACGAAAACAGGAATATGAAATTAGGACTCTACTTGAGAATACGCCCGATGTGATTGCTCGATTTAATCGCGATCTCCAACATATTTATATCAATGCGGCGATCGAAACCATGACGGGAGTTGCTGCTGAAAACTTTATTGGTAAGACTAGCCTTGAGATGTCTCTCTACTATCCTCTCTCAGAGATATGGCATCAGAAGCTACTTAAGGTAGTGACTACAGGCAATCCTGATCTACTAGAATTTGAGATTTCTCGTGATGGCAACACTAAATATTTTCAATCGCGGATAGTGCCAGAGTTTGATCAGCAGGATAAAGTGATTTCATTGCTGGCAGTTTCTCGCGAATTTACGCAACAGAAATTGATGGAACAAGCCCTCCAAAGGCAAATTGAGCGCGAACAGAGGCTCAACCAGTTTATCCAGACAATTCGTGGCTCTCTAGATTTGGAAGAGGTATTCAATCAAGCTGTCCATGCGATCGCCAATTTATTAAATCTATACCAAGTCTCGATTACCAAATGTTTTTCTGAACAAGGGATATGGCAGTCTATTGCTAAATTTCGCGAAGTGGATGATCCTCTTGACCCAATTAACAATCCCATTCCTGAGCAGGATAATCCCTTGATAGAACGGATGAAGAATAGGGAAATTATTCAAATCAAAAATACCAGTGAAATCGAAGATAAAATCAATCAAGTCATTGTGCAACGCTCTGGTACAGGAGCTTGGCTTTTTGTGCCAATCATTGTTAACGATCAAGTCTGGGGCTGCGTGGCTGCCATTCATCAACAGCAAATATCACAATGGGAAGCAATCGATATTGAGCTAGCTAAAACAGTTAGTAATCAGTTAGCGATCGCAATCCAACAGGTGGATCTCTATGCCCAACTAGAACTTGAGCTAGCGGAACGTCGCCAGACTGAGGCAGACTTGGCAAAGGCTAAGGAAATTGCCGAAGCGGCTAACCTTGCTAAGAGTGAGTTTTTGGCAAATATGAGCCATGAGATTCGCACACCGATGAATGGTGTCTTGGGGATGGCGCAATTGCTGTCGGCGACTAATCTAGATATAGAACAACGCAAATTTTTACAGATTATTCTCGATAGTGGTGATGCCCTCTTGACCGTAATTAACGATATCCTTGATTTTTCTAAAATTGAGTCGGGCAATCTGCAAATAGAAGCGAAAGAATTTAACCTTGTCGATGTGATTCATTCCGCTTGCAACCTGTTTACTAAACAAGCGATCGAAAAGAATATCAATCTTCAATATCAAAATAGCTATACTCTGCCCAGTCAGGTGATTGGTGATAGTTCACGATTACGACAGATCTTTATCAATTTAATTGGGAATGCGATTAAGTTTACGGAGCAGGGCAATGTGATTGTCAGGGCGAGCGGTAAGTCTATTTCGATGGATTCCTACGAATTTTGCTTTGCGATCGCTGATACGGGGATTGGTATTCCTAGCGATCGCATTAATCGCCTATTTCGTCCCTTCACCCAAGCCGATGCTTCGATCAGTCGTCAATTTGGAGGAACGGGCTTGGGCTTAGCGATCTGTAAGCGCCTAGTCTCCCTTATGGGCGGGAAGATTTGGGTTGAGAGCAATGGTTGTCTGGCAGGGGATGCGCCTGAGCCTTGGCAGATCTCCACGGTCGCCAATACTTCTGCATCGGGCGCAACCTTCTACTTCACAATTGTGCTGCCCCTAGTTACGAGAAATTTTCCCACCGTACAGTCCAGCCCTACCGCCGTCACATCCCCCACCCCGATCATACCGATAGTCACCAATCCATTGCCCCTCAGAATTTTGTTGGTTGAAGATAATATTCTCAATCAAAAGATCGCGACCCTCATGCTCCAAAAACTGGGGTATAAGACTGATTTGGTGAATGATGGCGAGGAATTTTTTAGGGTGATGTCTCAACAGGAATATGACCTTGTGTTTATGGATATTCAAATGCCTATAGTTGATGGGTTAACTGCTACTAGAGCTATTCGCGCCAATCCCCTATTTCAGACTAAACCTTGGATCGTTGCCCTGACTGCCGATGTACTGCCCAATGATTATCAAGCTTGTTTTGATGCGGGGATGAATGATTATATTAGTAAACCCATTAATATTCAGGAACTGCAAAGGGCTATCTCTGCCTATATCCAAACTAATAGATGACTAGACCAATTTTGTATTCTTTTCGGCGATGTCCCTATGCGATCAGAGCAAGGATGGCGATCGCCTATGCAGGCATTAGCTACGAGTTACGCGAAGTCTCGCTCAAAAATAAGCCGCTTGAATTGATCGAGATTTCGCCCAAGGCAACTACGCCCGTACTTCAGATTGGCGATCTGGTTTTAGAAGAGAGTCTTGATATCATGCAATGGGCGATCGCTCAGCATGATCCCTGTGGTTGGAAGGATTTAACCGATGCACAAAAAGATCTCACCCAGAAACTCATCAATTTCAATGATCAGCAATTTAAGCAAGCCCTCGATCGCTACAAATATGCAAATCGGTTTCCAGAGCGATCGCCTGAGTCCTATCGGGCGGAGGCGGAGCAGTTTTTGCAGATTTTAGAACAGCATCTATCGAGAACTCATTTTTTAATAAGCGATCGGCAAACCTTGGCGGATGTGGCGATTTTCCCCTTTGTGCGTCAGTTTGCCTATGTGGATCATGACTGGTTCGCGACCTGCGAATATCACCATCTCAGGCAATGGCTAACATGGCACGAAGCTAGTGATCTCTTTGCGATCGTCATGGCGAAATATCCTGTCTGGACTGCCGACCAAGATCCTGTGATTATCTAACCAGAAGATGAGTGGCGGCGCAAAGCACCGTCACTCATCTTCCGTTGGCTGAGCGGAGTCGAAGCCTCTTTAAATTATCTAGAACTGTAATATTTTAAAAGCCCGCCTTCGGCGGGCTTTTAAAATATTGGTTTGGGAATTTTTGGCTAATGCACGGATCGAAATAGAATAGTAATCTGTAATATGGAGCTAACCTAATGAAACCCCTTGCCCTGCTGAGTGTATCCGACAAAACGGGTTTACTCGACCTCGCCCGTGAGCTATCAACCACCTATCAGTTTCAGTTGATCAGCAGTGGTGGCACAGCCAAGGCGCTCAAAGAAGCAGAACTCGAAGTTACCAAAGTCTCTGACTATACAGGCGCACCAGAGATATTAGGCGGTAGGGTAAAGACCTTGCACCCCCGCATTCACGGCGGCATCTTGGCAAGACTAGAACTGCCAGAACATCAACAGGATCTATCCGACAATGCGATCCAACCCATCAGAATTGTGGTTGTTAATCTCTATCCCTTTGAGCAGACGATCGCTAAGCCCGATGTCTCCCTCGAAGATGCGATCGAAAATATTGATATCGGAGGTCCCACGATGATCCGTGCCTCCGCCAAAAACTATCAGCACGTCGCCATCCTCTCCAGCCCTAGTCAGTATGCAGAGCTTTTAGCAGAGTTAAAGGCTAACAATGGCGAAACCACCCTTGCCTTTCGCAAAAAATTAGCGATCGCCGCCTTCCGTCATACCCAAGCCTACGACACTGCGATCGCCAAGTATCTTGGCTCGACCGAAGAGAATTTCGGCAATGATGATAAATCCCTAACCAGTCTCGCCTCCTCCTATACATTGCTATGCAATAACCCCAAGCCCCTACGCTATGGCGAAAATCCGCACCAACCCGCCACATGGTATCAAGTGGGAGCAACCCCCAAAGGCTGGTCATCGGCGCAACAACTGCAAGGTAAAGAACTCAGCTTTAATAATCTCCTTGACCTCGAAGCCGCCCGTAGCATCATCGCGGAATTTAGCGATGATCAACCCTGCGCCGTGATCATCAAGCACAATAACCCCTGTGGTGTGGCGATCGCCCCCACCATTGCCGAAGCCTATCAAAAAGCCTTTGATGCCGACTCCACCTCCGCCTTTGGTGGCATTGTCGCCCTCAATCGTCCCATCGACGAAGAAACTGCCAATCTCCTAGGCAAAACCTTCCTTGAGTGTGTCGTCGCTCCCGCCTGTGTGCCGACCGTGGCAAGCATTCTCCAAAAGAAGAAGAATTTGCGGGTACTGTTACTTCCCGACCTCAAGCAAGGCTCGGCGGATACCGTCAAGACGATCGCAGGCGGGATATTAGTCCAGAAGTCCGATGATGATGCGGTTCAGCCCGACACATGGAAAGTGGTCACTCAAAAACAACCAACTCCTGAGCAACTCAAAGAACTGATTTTTGCTTGGAAAATCTGTCGCCATGTCAAATCCAATGCGATCGCCATTACCAAAAATCTCACTACAATCGGCATCGGCGCAGGTCAAATGAATCGCGTCGGCTCCGCCAAGATTGCCCTAGAGCAAGCGGGTGAGCAGGTTCAAGGTGCTGTCCTTGCTAGTGATGGATTCTTCCCCTTTGATGACTCGGTACGCACCGCCGCCGCCGCAGGGATTGTGGCGATCGTCCAACCGGGAGGCAGCATCAATGACGAAAGCTCGATTAAGGCAGCCGATGAGTTAGGCATCGTCATGCTACTTACAGGCGTTCGCCATTTCTTGCATTAAAAACCAAACGCCATTTGTGTCGTGCTTTGCACGGTGCAAATGAATATAGCAATTTTGAATATTTAGAAGAGGCTTCGACTTCGCTCAGCCAACGTATACTGCTGGCTGAGCGAAGTCGAAGCCCTAACTCTTATTTGAAACAACTATATTTGCAACGCCGCTAGATTTGTGCCATCAACCAAGCGATCGCTTTTTCAATACTCGTTACTGTTTGACCATCGGTTAGGGCAGGACGTTGCACCATAATCACAGGAATCCCTAACTCTCTTGCGGCAACAATCTTGGCATAGGTCGCAGCACCACCGCTATTTTTACTAATGATTACCTCGATCTGATATTCCCGCAATAATTGCCGCTCATGGTCTAGATCAAAAGGACCGCGATCGAGCAAAACTTTACTATTGGGCAATTGCAGATCAGGGGGATCGATTGATCGCATTAAGTACCAAGTATCAGGATAAGAATGCGATCGCTCTAAAAATGGTTCCAATTGCTGTCTACCCGACGTAATAAATACTCGCTTAGTGGAAATGGGAATTGATTTAGCCGCAGCTTCTACGCTTTCTACTTCTATCCATTGATCGCCTTCTATATGCTCCCACTGAGGACGCACCAGCATCAAGTGGGGAATATTCACTAGACGAGCAGCGATCGCGCCATTCTGGGTGATTTGTCCCGCGCAGGGATGTGTTGCGTCAATTAAAAAAGCGATCGCATTCTCTTTTAAATAACTAGCTAATCCTTCTACGCCACCAAATCCGCCAATTCGCACGTTGCCAACTAGAGCTAAAGGCTTTTTGGTGCGTCCTGCCAAAGAGCTAATTATTTCTATCTGTTCGATATCCGCCAGTTTTGCCGCCAATTTGACCGCATCACCTGTACCACCTAAAATTAGAACTTTTTTCATGAGAGTATCGCCATAGTTAAACTGATTCGCCAGAGTATGACTACACTTTGACAAATCAGTTTAACAAATCAGTACTTATAGACAATTCAAATAAGAAAAATAGGGCTTCGGCTTCGACTTCGCTCAGCCAGCAATATACAATAGCTGAGCGAAGTCGCAGCCTCTGGAATTTATTTGGAATTACTATAGATTGCGATTTGAGGCGATCGCTGAGATACGATATACACCTATGAATGAGTCATTAGGTATTGACCATTGCCATTGTACTCACCATCACAGGTCGCAAAAATCGTACCTAGCAGGAGTAGATAAAAGCGCCAGATGCGACGAAACTTCGCGTAGTCCATGCCGTAGTCTAGGGATTTAACAAGATCTTGAGACTCATCAAATCTATCTAGCCATGCGGTCAGTGTTTTGTGATAGTTGATGCCATTCATGTACCAGCGATTGATAGTTTTTAGATCGAGATTATGATTGGGAACTGCATCATAATTCCAGTAACGACCATGGGGGAAAATATACTTGTGCGTAAAGCCAGAAGACATATTGTTCGGGGTGCGTACCGTAATAATATGAATGAACACCTTGCCATCATCTTTGAGAAAAGAAGCTAGCTTTTGGAACGCATTAGTTAAATTGCCAACATGACAGAAGACTCCAATGGATAGAATTTTGTCAAACTTTTCGGTAAATTGAGCCTCATTCAAATCACCTTCATGCAAAGTAAATCGCCCTGAACTTAGGAAGCTATCTGGATCTTGCGTCTTATTACGCATATATTCACACTGCTGATGACTCAAGTTCAGTCCTGTAAACCTGACATTGGGGAACTTCGACATAATGTAATTAGGCACACAGCCCCAACCACAACCGAAGTCCAAAATATTGTCACCATCAACGATCTCCAGTCGTTCAATCACCTGATCGATCATGTGCATTTGAGATTGTTCAAGATCGACGGCTCCATTTTCCCAAAATCCAGTGCTGTATTTAGGATAGATCACTTGCCAATCACCGATCATCCGATTGAGCAGATCTTGGGGTAAGTCATACTGAATCTTCATTAGTTCCTGTGAAGATTCGGCTAGATGATCTGATTCCTGTAGTACCCATTCGTAAGGAGCCAGTAGACTGGGCAAGTGTTGAAATAGAATCGGCATGGATGTATGCAGTAGCGATCGAAAAACGGAGTCTGGTATTTCTAACCCGTTAACATAGGCTTCTGCCATCGTCATTTGGATAGCATTGAAGGCGCTAGCCATGAGCCTTGTAGTTTTATAAGCAAGCGGACTTTTGAGGGTTGCATCTCCCACAAGAGGGATATGATTGTGTATGCTTGGGAATGAATTTGTAGAAGTCATGGTGGTTCCTCTCAGCTTATGTAGATTGCTCAGACAAGAAATCATGAAAGATGTCAACTTAAGGTTCCTTTGATTTTGCTACATTAATTAATCAAAGGAATCTCAAGTTATTGACTTGGGACATAAGTAACTAGGCATAATATAAAACCAGAATCAAAACCTGTGGCTTATGCTGCCAATGTGCTACAAGTTTTGGATTTTTATATTTAATTGTGCTTAGCTACCTAGTATAGTCACCTGTTAGATTTTTAACGGCTAAGAATTTACTTAAGTTAATGTGAATTCTGCGTCATCACTATTTTTTCAAGACATAACCCTCAAAAGAGAGTTGCGGTACAATAGAATTCTCTTTGGGGTTTTGAATGGCAACTACATGGCAAATCGAGAAATTGTCGTTATCGGCGGTGGGGCGGCAGGTTTTTTTGGAGCAATTCAAGCCGCACAGGGTGGCAATAATCGCGTCACCTTACTGGAAGCAGGACGACAGCCCCTTGCCAAAGTCAGAATCTCAGGTGGTGGACGCTGCAACGTGACCCATCATTGTTTTGAGCCTTCGCAATTGGTACAAAATTATCCAAGGGGTGGCAAAGCCTTGCGAGGCGCGTTCTCACAGTTTCAACCTTTGGATGTCGTGCGTTGGTTTAATAATGAAGGGGTGAAGCTGAAAACGGAAGCCGACGGCAGAATGTTTCCTGTGAGCGATGATTCGGAAACCATTGTCGAAGCGCTGATGTTTGCTGCGAAGAAAGCAGGAGTATTAATCCGCACCAGTGTTTCCGTTCAGAAAATAGAACTCTTAGGTAAACAATTAGGCGATCGCCAATTTGCAGTTAGCCTCAAAAATAGTAACCAAAATTCGGAAACCATGCACTGCGATCGCCTGTTGTTGGCGACGGGGAGCAGTCCATCGGGCTATGCGATCGCGCGATCTCTGGGTCATGAGCTAGAACCGCCCGTTCCTTCTCTATTCACCTTTAATATCAAAGATTCCCAACTGCATCAACTCGCAGGGGTGAGCGTTAATCCCGCCACGGTAAAGCTAGTTAATGCTTCTAATCCCGACAAAAAGAAATCTAGTCGCAATCCCTTAGAACAATCAGGAGCATTATTAATCACGCATTGGGGGCTAAGTGGTCCTGCGGTACTCAAGCTATCAGCTTGGGCAGCGCGGGATCTCCATGAATGTAAGTATCAAGCAAACCTAGCGATCAATTGGCTACCTGCGCTCAAAGTAGAAGCACTTAAACAAATTCTCTTGACCGCCAAAACTGAGCAACCGAAGAAATTTATTGTCAATTATTGCCCCTTAGAGATTTCTTTGCGTCTATGGGAATATCTGCTCACCAAAGCAGAAGTAGAACTAGAAAAGCGCTGGGCGGATATTTCTAACAAAGCGATTCAACAAATTGTCAATGTGTTAAGTGCCAGTGAATATGCGATCGCTGGTAAGGGTGTATTTAAGGAAGAGTTTGTCACCTGTGGCGGCGTGAAGCTAAAGGATGTCAACTTCCAGACGATGGAAAGCAAAATTTGTGAAGGATTATTTTTTGCGGGGGAGATTTTAGATGTTGATGGAGTAACTGGAGGATTTAATTTTCAAAATGCTTGGACAACCGCATGGATTGCCGCGCAGGGCATGAATAGAGAGTAGTTTATAGCGCTAGGTCAATGCGATCGCCACAACAATCAGCTTCTCAAGTTTGCAAGAGGCGATCGCTTAAACAGAAGACCTATGCCTATACCTTGCATTTTAACTAAGCAGATTCACTCAATCTGCTGCATCAGAATTGTTGAGCTGTGATTTGATACTCATATCTTAGATGTCAGAGATAGGTAATTTTTCAACCTGATCAGCGCCACTACTTTTTCTTAACATTGCTCTCAAGCACATTCTATACTTAGGGTCAAAAAAGCAGTATGCATCGCCCTTGGGAGAACGCTTAATAATTGGATTGTCTTTAGTAAGTGCCAAACCACCTAATATTTGTGCCAGATTTAAAGTAAGGTTATTCGTAGAATCTGGAAATTCCCTTCTGAGAATTTCCTCAACGTCAGACCACTTAAATTCTTCACTCTCAACTAATCCAAGTGAATAAAGTGTTTGATTTCGCCTTCCAACCTTAGTATCACGTTCATTCATCACAGATTCTATGACTGAATAATTTGCAGATAGTGATTGTTTTAACCAAAGCTTATCTGCCTCATCTAATAATCTTTGATCTATTCTTTTATGATTATCTTCCCCAAGTAATGCAAGCTCTAGGCAGTACTCATGTATTCTCTGCGGCAATCTATCAGTTACCCAAGAAATATGAGAAATTACCGCATCTACTTCACCAGTATTATATTTAAGTTCATTAACAAAACCTTGATAAATTAGGTCTTTACATTGCTGTAAGGTCATTCTCGAAACTTCAGGCATTTCTCTAATACGATTCGCTACAGTAGCAAGGTTTGGTGTTTTTTGATAGTACTCCCGTAAATCACCTGGAACACCAACAATCAAAAGATTCACTTTATATGAAGCGTAGCGTGAGTCGTCTAGCAATGTAATGATGTTTGCTAATTCCGTTAGCAAACTTAAATCCGCTCTAATCGATTCAAAATTATCGAGTACTAGGATAGCTTGTTTGTCACCACTCAAATGACGAATACGACTTAAATAAGCCTCGAAAGGCTCCATTTCACCAAGCGTAAATTGCCCTTGATGTTGGAGGCTACCGCTAGCAACTATGGCACTAACGTCAGCTTTCTTTGTTTCGCTATATCCAGTTTTTTTAGGTTCAAGATCTCTATTTACTAGATTTAAAAATTCAGCATTAATTGATTTAAGCCTAGAGGCATTCGCTAAATTTGCTATATAAACATCAACACCCAAATTTTTTAAAACCTTTCTGTATAACCAAGTTTTACCGCTTCCACTCTCTCCATAGATTAATAAGTGCATACCAATACGCAAGCCTTTATTCAATGCAGATTCTAAATCTGGACGATTCACATACATTGACTCATTTACGTCGGAAGCTCTCGGAGTAAAGACCTGTTCAGGTTTTTTAGATTGTTGGAACATTTCTCTCGGTACTTATCCTTACTGCTTTGATATGAACGTACTTTAACATTTAAACCTATAGTTAAGTTGGATGCCAAGACCAAGGACTAAGCATCTCAACGGCAAGATTTGAGCTGCAATAAAGCTCATTCTTATTACCAAAATATCATAATTTTGTTTCCTCCAACGTATTGTTATGCCCTGATCGCTTCTCAATTTTTAACTTTGGCGATCGCCTCAACAATCAGCCTCTCAGTTTTTAAAAGGCGATCATCGCTTGTTACAGAGTCTTTAAAACCTCTGCGGCGGTCAATTTTAGGTTAGGGAAAGTAGTCGAAACAACTACCTGATTGCCCCGTAATTGCTGGATTTCATATTCTCCATTTACTAGCGTACAGATAGATAGAGTTGGTTGTTTGGACTTCCCAATATGCCGAACACCCCCCAATCCCGCATAGTCAGCAATCCAGTATTCAGAAATACCTAGAGTCGCATAGTCTTCAACTTTACGGGCATAATCATTTTGCCAGTTGCTACTAACAACTTCTGCTACAAATTTAATCGAACTGCCTAAAGTCAGAATTGACTGCTCGCTCCAAATTGGTTCTTTAGTAAGCTCATGGCGATCAATAACTGCGACATCAGGTCGAAATGCAGTCATTCCTGTGTTGGCAGGGCGAATGAGTCCTCTCTGAAGCACAAACCAAGGTAATCCCATTTGATCGATCTGGACACATACCTTTGTGGTGATAAAGGCTGCAATCTCCTCATGCAAACCCGTTGGTTCCAAGTCAAATATATCTCCATCAATAAGTTCATAGCTGTTATCGTCACGATAACAAACGAGAAACTCGTCAAATTTGACTGCTTTCTGTTGAATTGGTTGGTCAGTTGCGATTGTCATATATCAACTCAGCCCAATTAATACATTCATTATATCGAAACATCAAATATTTTCAGCCTTGCATAAATTTGAGCTAAGGACTTTTTGCTTCAGCTAAAAGTTGCTCAAGTTGTCTAATTTTGGCTTGCGCTACTTCCATTTCCGCTTCCGAATAGCGAATGGGTATATGCTGAGGACAGTTCCAATCCCAGCCTTCAATCTCAAATATGATCGCTCGTTCGACAGTTGCGTTGTAGTCTGTATCCTGAAGATGTTCGAGAATAGCTGGATCATCTTCAACAATCCTTGCACGACCCAGAATTTTAAGTCGGCGACGGTTACGGTAATCCATCAAAAATAGAAACGCCCGATTATTTTCTGAGAGATTACCCACGGAAATATACTGCATATTACCCCGAAAATCAGCAAACCCTAAAGTCCTTGGGTTGAGAATCTTCAAAAATCCTGCTTTGCCTCCTCGAAACTGAATGTAGGGATAGCCATTAGAAGTAACTGTTCCTAAGTAAAATCCATCCATTTCTGAAATGAATTGTGCTAGTTCAGGCGTAATAGAATTGTTGTCTGCACTTCTCTCTACAAAGCGTTCATAGTTCTCACGGGAACCCATTTTCTCTTGTAGAGCTTTTACGGCGGGAGTAAAGGCGATCGCACTAAATTGACGGGGCATAGGTTTAAGTCCTCAAATTTAAATTCCTGTCATTCCTACAAAGTTAGGAAGTTGCTTAACGCGCTCAATCCAACTCAAAACATTGGGATAATTATCGAGTTCAATCTTCCCATCCTTAGCAAGAGCAACGTAGGGAAATACTGCTACATCTGCAATAGTGGGGCGCTCAAATTCCAGCCAAGTGCGGTTGCTTAGATGTTGGTTGAGTTGATTGAGAATGAATTGAGACTTAAGAGTGGCTCTTTCAATATTGATTTTAGTGCCATCACCAAAGAGATGAAAAAGACGAGCGTTTTCCACACCTTGACGCACTTCACCCGCCGCAGTCGAAAGCCAGCGCACTACTTGAGCAAGTCCAATAGCATCCAATGGCAACCAGTCATCACCGCCATAGGTTCTTGCCAAATACACCAAGATTGCCTGAGCGTCGCATAAAGTAACATCACCATCTTCAAGGGCAGGAACCTGTCCAAAGGGATTGCGGGCGAGATATTCGGGAGACTTTTGTTCTCCTTTCATCAGATCGATTCTCACCCATTCGTATTCAAGTCCTAAAAGTGATGCTAAGAGCTTAACTTTGTAGGCATTACCAGAAATTTCGTGACCGTAAATCTTAATCATTTGCGTTTTGTTTGTGTACTGTACGTTCGGTATAAAACGAATGTACCGATTGTTTGGTACAATGTCAAGAGTGCAACTAAAACATCTTTTTGCTATGTCTAAAGCTAAATATATTCCTTGCTTACTCAGCCTATTCCGTCAGCATGGCTACGATGGGGCGACTCTGGCTAAAATTTCTGAGGCTACGGGGCTGGGAAAAGCTAGCCTTTATCACCATTTTCCTGATGGTAAGGATGAGATGGTGAAAACTGTATTGGATTACCTGCAAGCCTTTATGCAAGAACAAATTCTGCCGACTTTGGACGGTGAAGATAATACTTTGACTAAATTTGAGAAGATGTGCGATCGCCTAAATGATGTCTACGAGAGTGGGGGGCAGCCTTGCTTATTTGCTATTTTGTTAATGGGTTCCGCTAGAGATACCTTCCACAATCAAGTGAAAACTATCTTTCAAACTTGGATTGATGCGATGGTGAAAGTTTTCCAAGAGGCTGGTTTAGATCAAGAATTAGCTGTAAAGAAGTCTGAGGATGCAGCGATCGCTATCCAAGGTGCATTAATTCTTACTCAGGGATTAGATAGTATTTCTATCTTTCAACGGGTAGTAAAGGAATTACCAAAAAAACTATGTTCTGGTTTAGTTTAATGACCAATGTAGAGGATAGTTTCACGTAAATTATGGCGCATAGATTTATTTTTCCTAAGAGATAACAGTTTAGTTTTGCGAGAGCGCTTCTCAATTTCTTGGCTTTGCGATCGCCAATAATCTCTCCAAACTTTTCATTACCAGCATCTTAGCCATCTGTTAGACTAGTTTAAACTTAATCAATTTAAGATAATCACCATGTCCCTAAAAGTTTCTAAAAATTCTGCTGCCTCAATTAACTGCTGTATGGTTTTTGTTTCTTTAGGAGCGATCGCGATCGGTAATAGTTTCTCGCCTGAAGTAGTCTTCGCACAACCAGAATCAAATCAAGATTCTCTAAGCTCAACGACTGAAATGCAAAAAATGCCGCCTGCACCTAGAGGCTATATCGGTCTTGGTGGAACCATTGGTCTAACTGGCAATACCAGTTCTTTGGGGACGGGTGGATTTTCTATTCTCTCCAGAACGGTTTTAAATGATCTTCTATCTATTCATGCTAATACTATTGTATTTGGAAGTGGAACTGCCTCATTAAATGACGCATTGACTCTAAACTTTCCAATTCGAGACAGTAATACACAGGAGATTGTGGCTTCTCCATTCATTGGTGGCGGTATTCAATTGCGTAATGATGGAGGTACTTTTATTTCTCCGTTGGTTGTAGGAGGAATGGATATTCCCATTGGCAAATCCTTAACTGGCACTGTCAGAGTACAAGCAGTATTTCCAAATACGGGGAAAACTGATGTCGGCATATCTGCGGGGATTGGCTATAGCTTTTTCTAAAAATTTAGCCTTCAATCAAAGTTAACCACTAATTTGTAGGAGTCAAATTAGTGGTTAATTGTCTAGTTCGTAAGGTTGCAGTTAGCGATCGCAATTCTACTCAGCAACAAATATTCCCAAACGATTTAATGCAGTTTAGATTGCGATCGCCTCAACAATCAGATTCTCATTTTTGTAATCAGAAATGTAGCCATGTACCATGTGCCGCACATGATGTCATGAAGCTCAAGGATATAAACTTCTAATAATTTGTGCAGTAGTTTACGAGATTTTTTCTTCTACTTCTAAACAAGGTAGAACGACATAATGATGATCGCATAAATACACTTCTCTCAAATCTTCTGATAAATAATCATCATCAC
This sequence comes from uncultured cyanobacterium, assembly GCA_963750795.1. Lineage (GTDB taxonomy): Bacteria > Cyanobacteriota > Cyanobacteriia > Pseudanabaenales > Pseudanabaenaceae > Pseudanabaena. The sequence continues at coordinate 4,909 of CAVVRZ010000005.1, read as the reverse complement.
GATCAAAGCGCAATATTGTATATCCTTTTGCTGTAATTTTATGATTTAGGTATTTTTGTATCATTTCTTTCCCTTTTTTAGATAAAACAGTAACAGCGCCAGATTTACTATTTTGATTAAGATAGCTACAGTGAAAATACCAGTCAGAATATTCTTGCTTAAATATGAAATCTTTCCAGTTACAGGCGTAGTAATCTATGCGCTCTTGTCCTCTAATAATGTATTTATGGCTTAAATGCAAATCTTCAGGTTTTAATATAAGTTGATAACGAATACATTGATGATTCAAAGAAATTCTTGGAATTTCGATTTTAGATACACCTGAATTTAGTTCACTATTCTTTAAAATAGACATTGCAACTAGAGCAGGGTCATTCTGCCTCGCATCTTGCTTAAAAAGAATCGATAGAGAATCTTTTGCTCTTGTAAATCCTACATAAAGTTTCCGAGTAGAACTCTCATAACTGTTATTATGATCCAATCTATCGCCATCTTCTAACACAAATACATGGGCAAATTCTGAGCCTTTAGCGCTGTGGAATGTAGAAAGAACCACCTCTTCTGGTCTGATAGTCTTTGCCTCTTCCAAGAGATAACAGATTTCCTCTTGAGTAATATTTCTACAGTTATCCAAGGTTGCTAATAAAGATTTCCATGCAACATCTTGATCGCTATAGCCAAGCTCTAGTCGAATTTCCTCTAAGTGAGCTATTGGATCATCAATTAGTAGATTCAGATCTTTCCTAAGATGTTCTAAAATCTTTTGACCAATTAGGCTATTGGAAGGACGCAATTTCTCAGAATTATCATAGAACTGATAGGCAATACTAAACTCTTGCAAGAAATGCTGAAGGAAGCGTAAATCATTCCATCTGTGGGCTAATATGGCGATCTCACTAGGTCTAATTTGTTTTTCAAAAATTAATTTTTTAATTCTATCTGCCATCCATTTGGCAGCATGATAGGGATGAGAATATTCACCCCATAATATTTCGCCAATGTCATCAGTACGATGAGCGTAGACTTTTCCACCTGTTTGATTGATTTGATTATTAGGAATTGCTTGACTAATGAACGCATTTGTAAAATTAACTATGGCAGGTAGCGATCGGTAATTTGCCAAGAGGCATCTTTCGGGTTGATCCTGTATATCCCAATCTTTACGGAATTCGTTAATAAATCTATTACTACTTCCAGAAAACTCGAATAGATTTTGGTTTGGATCACCCACAGCAACTAAAAAGCTGTCCTGTTGTTCATCTTGATCTTCATCCTTGCGGAAATTGCCTAATAACTTCACGATCTGATATTGCAATTCGTTAATATCTTGATATTCATCGATCAGTATATATTGGTAATCAGTACCATGCTCTTGAAGATGAGTAACTAATTCTTCTAGCAGCCAAGCAAACTTGACATCTGTACTTGCATTTCTACCGATACTGTCTGGAGCGTCATTATGCCTCAAGCCTGTTAACTTAGAAGCTAAGGCATGAAAAGTAAGAGCATCAACTTGCGAACCCCGTGCTCCTAAAATTTGGTACAGCCGTTTTCTCACTTCTGCCGCCGCAGTGCGTGTATGTGATAAGACTAAAATCCTTGATGGTGATACACCACTGACTGCAATTAGATGAGCAACTCGGTAGACAATAGTTCTCGTTTTCCCCGAACCAGGTCCCGCTAAAACTAGCAAAGCTCTACTGGTATCGTCTTTGACAATTTCCTTCTGAGCATCACTAAGATTGTTAAGTATTTCACTAATTATAGGCGGACTACTAATATCTACATTAGGGAAATATTTATCTTTAAAGCCATCTAAATCCATTAAGAAATAGTCTCTAAGAACTGCTATTCTCTTTTTGTCATCTTCGTACTTAAAAAATTCTCGAATAGCATGAACACGCTGAAATTTTTGTTCATAATGTTTACGGAGAGGTTCATATATAGATTTGCTCCAGTTTGTCCTACTGCCTTTAACAACATGATAAAGCCTGTCATAGTTGGAATCACCTCTGCCTAGCATAATTAGACCTAAACCTTGCATCAGGTTTAGAATAGATAGCGGATTTGTATCTACAAGACAAGTATTTTCTAATTGCAACTCGACTTCTGCTATGTCTACAAGCTGATTATCTGTTCTATTCCAGTTTCGCACTTCAAAAATTTGACTTAGGGCAATTTCTAGCGTCTCAACGTTCTTACTATGAACCTTACAAGCTTCTAGACTTGTTTTTATCCAATCACTAAAAGATTGATTATCATTAAAATACAAATTAATAGTATTGCGGTTCTTTTTCTCGTACTTGGCAAGCTTTAGTTTTGTCAGTAGCTTTAAAGCATCATTTAATTTAAAATTAAGATTTTTGTTTTTAGATGAGATTTCTTTTTCTAGAGATTCAACACTATTAAGACGAATTAGATTTTTCTCTTCAATGAAGATTTCTTTTTCCTGTAAGTCTATTAAAAAAGCCTGTGTTCTAGCAAAAATCTCCTCAACTCTTTTTTTGATTTTCTTTTCAGAATATTTAAAACTAATCTCGTAACGCCAAGAAATTATTCTAGATTTTGCTAACTGACGTACACTATTAATTATTTTAGTAGGATACATCGGTATAGATAAAGCAGCTTCTTGAACATCTAAGTTGATAGCATTATCTTTTTGCTTAATCCCAATTTCTTTAAGATACTGAACTAAATTTTTCGATGATGATGGAATATGACTGGCTAACGCCATATCATTATTTAACTTGATATTTAAAATACAAGGACATGATTCTTCTTCCCTGAGCAGATTTCCCTCCTCCAATTGATAAAGTACAGTTCTTGTCTGAGTTGCAAGAATCTCTGGATCGTCAGCCTGAAGATGCTTTTCTAGATCTAAGGTGCTTATCCAAGCATCTCCATTTCCTTGCTTTAATTTTTCTTTGATTACACCCCAACATCCTTGCATTGCCTGAGAACTAATTTGAGACTTATTTTCTTGATTAAATGTGCGCTCAAAGTCTTCATTGTCTTGAAATAGATATGCTTTACCTTGTTCTCCTTGTTTACGAGCTAATCTCCCAATCTCTTGCAAATAAGCTTCAGGAGTCGCTGGTGGTGCAATGTGGATCACAGTATGAATGCCTTCACGGTCTATACCCATCCCAAAAGCATTTGTGGCGACTACAACATCTATTTGTTTATTCTTAAATTTTTGCAGTATCTCTTGTTTTCTTTGTGCTGTAATCCGACCATGAAAAGCTGCTGCTCTCAAATTTGTGCGATCGCAAATAATTTTTGCATATTTCTCAGTCTCTTTCCTAAAACGTGCATAAACAATTGCCACCCCATGAGGATGTTGATTATGCTCAGTCTCGAGAATCCATAGCATCTTATCCTGTCTGTCATTTTCAGGAATACTTTCAACGTGAGTTGTGATTTCTTTACGCCATTGAAAATATTCTTTGTTTCTAGGTAGAATCTCCAATTTTCCAGCAAAAAGCTTGCCACTTTGCTGATCTGAATTAATTTTTTCTACTTTGTCTTTTAGATCTTGGATTACTTTAGATGTTGCGGTTGCTGTCACAAATCCCCAGCGACAATCATGAATTTTATTCTGATAGATTTGCTTGATGATTCCCGCAATTCGCATAAAATCAGGACGAAAATCATGTCCCCATTGCGAAAGAGTATGCGCTTCATCTAGCACCCATAAAACTGGTGAACGATGCTTCAAAAGTCTTTGAATGGTTGGCTGACGCAATCTTTCGGGGGATAAATAGAGAATGTCTACTTTCCCTTGCCATAGGTTATCAATTACTTCTTTCTGCTCACTGAGACTTTGTGTGCCTGATAATAAAGCGATCCTATCAACATAGTTAGGATGCCGTTCCTTTAATTGTTCTTGCAAATTTTGGACTTGATCTACCATCAAAGCCTGTAGAGGCGAAATGATAACGGATAGTCCTCTTTGATATTTTGAAAAAAGCAATGCAGGAAACTGAAAAGTTAAACTCTTACCCCCACCAGTTGGTAAAATCCCTAATGGTGTTACTTCTTTACTCAAAAATGCTTTGACAAGTTCTAATTGATTATCTCGAAAAGAATAATTGTCACCAAAAAAGAACTTTAGTTCTTGAGCTAGCTTAACATCTAAGAAATAGTCTTGTGATAGAAAAGGAAAAGTAACAGCCTCGGCTTCTCGAAATTGAGGAAAAGTTTCTTCAACCCATTTAGGACGATGCGCTAGAGGTTTATCAAGATGGTATAGCCAATTTAAAAAGATGATTATTCCCAAATTATTGATATTTGGATTTTTAGGAATATCTTCTACATATTTTTGTAATGCCCCAATATCAGCATTAGAAAATTTTTGCTCAAGATTTCTCCAATCATTCCTTCCTTCCAATTCAGGAATGAGACACAAAGGATATCCATCTGGTAAAAGCTGACTAGCCCAATAACAAACTAATGGAGGTAAATTCTTACCTAGGTTTTGAGTTTTTTGATAAAGCTTAAAACTCTCCCAAGCATCTTCTGAGGGATCTGAAAATCCAAGTTCTTGACGATATAGTTTGCTAAGTTTATGCGTTTGCTCTCCGATCAAAAAAAGAGCAGCCAATTCAAGAGTATCGCAGATTTTTGCATCAAAAGCTTCTGGTAATTGCTTGCCAGCGCTTTTATAGAGTTTGGGTAAATCATGGCGACGTATATTATGTCCAAGGATAATTCTCGCATCAACGATTTTCCGAAATATAAGACCTGAAGCTGACTTTCTTAAATTTCGATTATGATATTTCTCTACAGAATCTATTAAGGCGATTTCTGAAAGCTTCCACCTGCCATCTTCTTTTTTCTTTCTCTCTATATCTAAAAGTAGCCAGCCTGTAGGAATTTCACTAATTTGCATTACAAAACTTTTTTGTTG
>CAVVRZ010000004.1:0-35868 GCA_963750795.1 uncultured cyanobacterium | reverse complement strand
CGTCGCTTATTCTGGTGTTTACCACTGGTGGTACACCATCGGTATGCGTACCAATGCTGAACTGTTTACTGGCGCAATCTGGATGCTAGTATTCGCAGCCGTTCTCCTGTTCGCAGGTTGGTTGCACCTCCAGCCCAGCTTCCGTCCTAGCCTTTCTTGGTTCAAGAATGCTGAATCTCGTCTAAACCACCACTTGGCTGGTTTGTTCGGAGCAAGCTCCTTGGCATGGACTGGTCACATGGTTCACGTTGCGATTCCTGAATCTCGCGGTATCCATGTCGGTTGGGACAACTTCTTGAGCGTTCCTCCTCATCCAGCAGGTCTTGCACCTTTCTTCACTGGTAACTGGGGTGTCTATGCTCAGAATCCTGACACGGCTGGTCACATCTTCGGAACCTCCGAAGGCGCTGGCACTGCAATCCTGACCTTCTTGGGTGGTTTCCATCCTCAAACCGAGTCTCTTTGGATGACTGACATCGCGCATCACCACTTGGCGATCGCTGTATTGTTCATCATTGCTGGTCATATGTACCGCACCAACTTTGGTATCGGTCACAGCATCAAAGAAATCTTGAATGCCCACAATCCTCCTAAAGGCACTCCTTTCGGTGGTGCGCTAGGCGCTGGTCACAAGGGCTTGTATGACACTATCAACAACTCTTTGCACTTCCAACTCGGTCTTGCTCTGGCTTCCCTCGGTGTAATTACCTCCTTGGTTGCTCAGCACATGTACTCGATGCCTTCCTATGCGTTCATCGCTAAGGACTTCACCACTCAAGCCGCTCTATATACTCATCACCAATATATTGCTGGTTTCTTGATGGTCGGTGCATTTGCTCACGGTGCGATCTTCTTCGTTCGTGACTATGATCCCGAAGCTAACAAGGACAACGTGCTTGCCCGTATGCTTGAGCATAAGGAAGCCATCATCTCTCACCTTAGCTGGGTATCTCTTTTCTTAGGTTTCCATACCCTCGGTATTTACGTTCACAACGACGTAATGCAAGCCTTTGGAACTCCTGAAAAGCAAATCTTGATCGAGCCTGTATTCGCTCAGTGGGTTCAAGCCGCTCAAGGTAAAGCTCTCTATGGCTTTGATGTACTGCTCTCTAACGCTGGTAGCATCCCCTCTAATGCTGGTGCTGCTTGGCTACCTGGCTGGTTGGCTGGTATCAACTCTGACAGCAACTCCTTGTTCCTCACCATTGGACCTGGCGACTTCTTAGTTCACCATGCGATCGCACTAGGTCTACACACCACCACCTTGATCTTGGTTAAGGGCGCGTTGGATGCTCGTGGATCTAAGCTCATGCCAGACAAAAAAGACTTCGGCTACAGCTTCCCTTGCGACGGTCCTGGCCGTGGCGGTACTTGCGATATCTCGGCATGGGATTCCTTCTACCTCGCCATGTTCTGGATGTTGAACACCATCGGCTGGACAACCTTCTACTGGCACTGGAAACACCTCGGTGTATGGCAAGGTAACGTTGCTCAGTTCAACGAATCCTCTGTCACCATCATGGGCTGGCTCCGTGACTACCTATGGCTCAACTCCGCGCAGTTGATCAATGGCTACAACCCCTACGGCATGAACAATATCTCTGTTTGGGCTTGGATGTTCCTCTTCGGACACCTAGTTTGGGCAACTGGATTCATGTTCTTGATCTCTTGGCGTGGTTACTGGCAAGAATTGATCGAAACCCTTGTATGGGCGCACCAACGCACTCCTCTTGCAAGTTTGGTTCAGTGGAAAGACAAGCCAGTGGCTCTCTCCATCGTTCAAGCTCGTTTGGTTGGCTTGGCTCACTTCACGATTGGCTACATCCTCACCTATGCAGCCTTCCTGATCGCCTCAACAGCAACAGCTTTCGGTTAATCTAGCTTGCTAGTTATATAAAAAAGCCCCCCACATTACTGTGGGGGGCTTTTTTATTAATGCTTGTCTAATCAGATATTCAAAAAGCATTTAGTTGTACTCTCCAGGAATATCAGTTTTTCTAACAGTAACTCTGTCAACCTTCTGACCTGACATTCTCAATAACTCATCACCTGAAAATTCAAACCCAAGCTTTAGTGCTATTCGCGCAACATCATCTGCGGTTGATGCTGCGACCACCTCGTTTTTAAGTTCTGGGTCAGACTGCATTTTCTTTAAAAATGCTTCGATTTGCTCAAAAGCCATATTCAAACTTCCTATTCTCGCTAGCTACTCGTAATGTAAAGAAAAAAAGCATTATATTCTTTAAGACTAGCAGCACAAGGTTAACAAGACTCGGGGAAAAGTGATTATCGAGACGCACTGCTCTTCATTCAGAAGGCAATCCAATGTATGGGCATCTTGGCGAATATGTTAGACTGCATAGCTACTTTGGATCATTACAATCAAGCTCAAGTGCCGTGGCAATTGAAAATTATGGGGATAGGATCTTAGAATATGCAAAGCTTTTTATCTTCTTTTGTCCGCATTGCGATCGCCGCTAACATTTTTACCTTAACCTCTCTGCCGATCACCTTTTCTTCTCAAAACGATATCGTCTGGGCAAAAACTGGAGAGTCTCAAACCGCATCCAAATTTTTATTTATTGACCTGCAAAGGCATTGGTCAAGCAAATTTGTTGAAGGATTGATGTCCAATCAACGAATTGCAGAAGCATTAATTAGCAAAACTACTAATCATCAATTTCAGCCCGATCGCGCTATTACTCGCTCCGAACTGTCGGATCTGCTAGCTATTGCCTTTGCCGATCGCAACACATCTAAAATCACGAGCAGACTAGGGGACTATGCCACTAAAACCGAAGCCCTTGTGGCGATCGCCCGTGAGTTAAATCTCAATATCCAGTCCGTGAAAACCCCACAGGCTTACCTGCTGTCGATGTATCGCGATGCAGGACAAATTCCTGAATATGCCATCCCTGCGATCGCCACTATTACCAAACAGGGCTTGGTTTCCAACTATCCCGATCCTAGATTTCTAACACCAACTACAGCCATTACCAGAGGCGAGTTAGCCGTACTGCTATACCAAGCCCTTGCCTATCAACAAAAACTACCAAATTTACCGTCCCCCTATGCCCTTAATCCCAATCGCCAAATTTGGGATCGGCAACTGATGCAAATTACCCGACTCGAAGTAAGCATTCGTAAACGTCGAGTTACGGCATTTCATGGCGAAATCCCCCTAAAAACTTATCCCGTCGCTGTAGGGAAACAGGGCTGGAGTACTCCCGTCGGCAATCATCGAGTTTTGCAAACTATCGAATATCCCGCTTGGCAAAATCCTTTTACTGGAGATGTGATCGCTAGCCGTGATCCTGATAATCCTCTGGGCGATCGCTGGATTGGCTTTTGGACGGATGGCAAAAATTGGTCGGGATTTCATGGCACGCCTAACCGCGCATCAGTAGGTCAGGCAGCCTCCCACGGTTGTATTCGGATGTATAACGAGGATATCCGCGAATTATTTAGCCAAGTTAATTCTAGTACTGTAGTTAAGGTGATTCCCTAAAAGAAGGCGGCGGCGCTCCGCGCCGCCGCCTTCTTTCGGTTTTACTAATAATATTTAGAAATATCTTCGCCTTTTTCCGCTAGATAATTGAGCGATCGGAACCTTAAGCCCACTAGCTGATCGTACAGGGGATTAATTTCGCACATGGCGGGAATGTGCATAATCTTCCGTCCAAATAAAACTACATCTCGCTCAAAGGGACATTGGGCGGGGATCACTTTACAGATCAGGTTAGCAAGCCGCGAGTCGTGAATATCCATATGATCTAGCCATTCCTTGACTGGTTCTAGCAATCTGGGATGGTGTTCATCATGGTGAGATGCCGCCTCTAGATTTTGGCGCAAATCATTAATAGGCGTAACTTCTTGACCTAGGGCAGTACAAAATTCTTGGATTAATTGATCCTCCGTTTCCGAATATTGACCATCCGCCAATGCCATCATGACTGCCATTCGCAAAAAGTTCTGTCCCACATTGCGATCGCTCCCTAAAGCATCAGCCAATTCCTGAGCGCTGATTGGCTCAAAACTATCAAAGGTAATTGCCTCGCCCCATTCGTCACTATGGCTAATCTGATCAAAGAGATCTCGCTCTTGCATACTGTAATAATTGTCAGCAAGGGCAACACTCATGAGTCCCCGTAACCAAGCCGAGATCTGAGCCGATGTATAGATTGGATGATTTGTCTGCATAGTAAATTTACAGTTTGAATCGATCGTATAGCCAACATCCTAATACCAATTCACAAAAGTGTAGTCACACTTTTGTGAATTAAAAACCAAACCCAGCGAGGGTTTTTAATTCTAAAAATGGCGTAGCCATTTTTAGATTTGGGATAAATGATTTCTGTAGAAGTAATCTTTAGGTTTACTTTAAAATTAGGAAGGCTTCGGTTCCACTTAGCCATCATACATAGGTGGCTGAGCGGAGCCGAAGCCCCATTTTTTACCAATAATTTAGTGAAGCTTTTGGAACAATCCTTACCAAGTTTCCTTCTGATCAGCATTTCGCAGGGTAGCAATGTCTTGAGATGCTACACCTTTGGGATTGGGTAAACCTAAAGCTTCAAGATCAGCATCAACCATGAGTTCGACCAAGCCTTTAAAGGTTACTTTAGGCTTCCAGCCTAGCTTTTGCTGAGCTTTGGTGGAATCGCCTAGCAGCAAATCCACCTCCGCAGGACGGAAATAGCGGGGATCGATTTCTACATAATCATCCCATTTGAGATTGACATAGCCAAAAGCTTCTTCGAGAAACTCTCGCACCGAGTGGGTTTCACCCGTCGCCACCACATAGTCATCGGGCTGCTCTTGCTGCAACATCAACCACATCGCTTCGACATAATCCTTGGCATAGCCCCAGTCCCGCTTGGAATCGAGATTGCCGAGATAAAGTTTTTTCTGTTTACCTGCGACGATCCGCGCGATCGCTCTAGTAATTTTCCTAGTTACAAAAGTCTCACCACGTCGAGGGGACTCATGGTTAAACAAAATGCCATTGCAAGCAAAAATATCGTAGGACTCGCGGTAGTTGATGGTTTGCCAATGGGCATAGACCTTGGCGCAAGCATAGGGACTGCGGGGATAGAAGGGAGTCGTCTCGCTCTGGGGAACAGCCTGTACTAATCCATACATCTCCGAGGAGCCAGCTTGATAAAAGCGAATATGACTACCATTGCGCTGCTGATAATCTCTCAAAGCTTCTAAAAGCCGTAAAGTACCTAAGCCAACTGCATCAGCAGTATATTCAGGAGAATCAAAACTAACCCTCACATGGGACTGTGCGCCAAGGTTGTAAATCTCATCGGGCTGAACAGCTTCAAGGATGCGACCGAGAGTCGTGCCATCGGTCAGATCGCCATAATGAAGAAATAGTTTTGTATCGGGTAAATGCGGATCTTGATACAGATGATCGATACGGTCTGTATTAATTGTCGAAGAACGGCGAATAATTCCATGCACTTCATAGCCCTTTGCTAGTAAAAGCTCCGATAGGTAAGAACCATCTTGTCCTGTGATACCTGTGATGAGAGCGCGTTTAGGTTTACTCATATGTGTAGATTATGCAAATTGCCAGTTTAAAGGCTTATTTTTTCAATGTTTGAACTGAAGTATTTAAATTATTAATGTGATTGCGATCGCCGCCTGTACAAGGCAGAATACAACACCACTAAAGGACAGTGCAAATAAACTTATGTCTCGCCAAGATCTCCCTTATGCAAGCGATCGCTTAGGCGATCGCGATGATCGTCATAATTGCAAAAATCAACTGCTAGCGATCGCCGCAAAATTTCGCTCTCCCGAACAAATTATTGATATTCAGCCCTTGGGGAATGGCAATATTAATCACACTTTTTTGGTTTCCTGTGCGCCGCCTACACTTTCTTTTGTGTTGCAATCAGTGAATAGGCGGGTATTTCCTGAACCGAGATTGGTGATGCAAAATTTACGGGTTTATGTTGACCATATTGGCGATCGCCTGAGGTCGCAACCGCTTGAGCGAGATTGGCAAGTACCCCAAATCTTGACGACAGAGGATGGCAAAGATTATCTAGAAACTGCGGAGGGAGAATTTTGGCGATCGCTGAGTTTGATTGCCAATGCTCAAACCTATGATCGTTTGACTAATCTCACCCAAGCTCAAGAAGTGGGCTATGCCTTGGGGATGTTTCATAATTTGAGCAGTAATCTAGATGCCGATCGCTTAGCCGATACGCTAGAAGGATTTCACGTCACGCCGCGCTATCTCCAAAGCTACAGGCAAGTATTGGCTCACACGCAACGGGATTTGCAGAGTCATGAAGTCGAGTTTTGTAATCAGATCATTAGCGATCGCCAAGGCTTAGCAAATATCTTAGAGGATGCTAAGGCGTTGGGGAAATTGCCGATGCGGACAATGCACGGCGATCCTAAGGTGAATAATATTTTGTTTGACCGTAGCACTGAGCTAGCGGTGAGTGTGATTGACCTCGATACGGTCAAGGCGGGACTGGTACATTATGACCTTGGCGATTTACTGCGATCGGGTTGTAATCTGGCAGGAGAAGAGGCGATCGCTGGGCAAGATGTGGACTTTGATCTAGATTTTTGTCGGGCAATTTTGCAAGGATATTTAGCGGTGACGCGATCGTTTTTTACGATCACTGATTATGAATATATTTATGATGCGATTAGGGTGATTACCTTCGAGTTGGGTTTGCGCTTTTTTAGTGATTATTTAGCAGGAAATATCTATTTTCAGGTGCAAGATCCAGACCAAAATTTGCGGCGATCGCTTGTCCAGTTTCAGCTTTTGCAAAGTATTGAAGCCAAGGAAGCCGCCATCAAACAAATCATCAAGGATTGTCAGGTTTAGGATTGTTATATGGAAACAGCTTCTCAAATTCTTGAATTTCTAGATCGCTGCTTTAACGAAATCAAAATTCCTTGTTTTGGCAACTTAAATATTGATTATCTTGACTCACGGTTAACAGTATTTCGGGATCAACAACAATGGCTATTGCTTTTTAATTCGATCGCTTGGTGTCCTGCTGGTGAAGGCTTGACCACGATTATTGAATGCGTTGGTAACTGTGCATCGCCAAATTCGCTAAATTCGCCCAATTTCCTAGTCACAGGCAAAATTATTCATGATCCAGCATCGGAGGAATACCAAGTTACGGTGCGCGGTAACGATATTGCTCTTAGCGAATTAGATATTATTTCCTATCCAGATTTATTTGCCGATCGCGAACTAGACATCGCGATCGCCCTATTGCCCCAATATCGTGAACAGCTATTCGCCAACCGTGAGGAATATGGAGTATTTATCCCCGCAGGAATGGAAGAGGTGTTAAGACTTGATCAATGGCATCATCCCGACTGGAGTTGTCCACCGAGTCAAACCATCAGCTTTCCGATGATTGCCGAAGTTTTGGTGACAGGCGATCGCCATCTTTATCAACCACCTGCCATGACCAATACCCATTGGCAAAATTGGTTTCCAAAATAGCGGGCTTCGACTCCGCTCAGGGCTTCGACTCCGCTCAGCCAGCGATATATGTTGGTTGAGCGGAGCGATGCACTGAGCCTGTCGAAGCGTCGAAGCCATATTTTTCAGTGTTTAGGGCATCTCTAACGTGACTGCCACCCGAAAACCTGTGACGCGATCGCCTTGGTTAGCGGCATTTTTAGAACGCTTAGCTGAGCGGCAATATTCCGCAGGGTCACGCCATGAGCCGCCCCGAATCACGCGACAACTGCGATCGCCGCCCTGTGTCCATGCGGAGCCGTCCTTGGGTAGCAGATCATAGTCATCGTGCCAATTGTCCGCGCACCATTCCCAGACATTGCCATGCAGATCATGTAACCCAAAACCATTGGCGGGATAGCCGCCCACAGACGTAGTCGCATTGGGACTATTGCCTTGAGGGGCATTGAGATAGGGATCGGAGCCGCGATAGTTGGCGAGGTCAAGGGTAATCGTTTCACCAAAACTAAAGGCATCATTAGTCCCTGCACGACAAGCATATTCCCACTCCGCTTCACTGGGTAAACGATAGGGTCTCCCCGTCTTTTCGATTAGCTTTTGGCAAAATAACTGAGCATCGTCCCACGATACATTTTCCACAGGGCGATCGCCATTGCCGATAAATAGGGCAGGATTATTCTCCATGACCGCTTTCCACTGCCTTTGAGTAATCGGAAAACGGGACATAAAAAAAGGTGCGATCTGGACGATAGGGTTAGGAATCTCTTCACTGCTATGTCCAACTTCGCTAAGAGGTGAGCCGATCGCAAATTTACCTGCGGGGAGCCAAACCATAAACAGATCTGTAGGCGGCGCTTGTACTTCCCCTAGAGCTTCTCGATAGGTACGCCCTGACTTTGTTTTCGTAATTACCTGCGGTGCATTTTGGGTAAATCGACCAATCAATCGATTTCCCATTTGATTTTCCTTAAGTCGCACGCAAGTAAAGGTGAATTGCATCAAGGGTGGGGCGATCGCTTTAATTGCAGGATCGGAAGCGGCATAAATAGGAGTGATCTTGGTCGGAGCGTGAGATTTATTGGAGGCGGCTAGGTGCGATCGCTGTTTGTAAGTTTGATAGGAGGATGCAGAAGAAGCGGGATTTGTAGATCCAGCACTCGGATTTTGTAAGTCCTGTAGGACTGCCTGAGCATTTGGATAGCGCTGACTTGGAGCAGCCATAATCAGGCGATCGAGAACTTTTCCCAGTTGATAGCTAATAGTCTGTTGAGTTAGTTCTCTCCAGATCCATTGACCATCCATATTCATCAAGTCGAAGGGCGAGACATTAGTTAGTAGATGAATACAGGTAACGCCCAAACTATAGAGATCACTGGCAAAAATCGCCTTACCTCTAATTTGTTCAGGGGCAACGTAGATCGCACTCCCAATCCTTGTACCTGTTGCTGTTGGCGCATTAGTGACAAATTTAGCAGCTCCGAAATCCACCAATACATGATTGCCTGATTGTTTACTACCCGTATTCAGAGCATTATTGGGATCATAGGGTACGCGCCGTCGAATGATGTTTTCGGGCTTGATGTCACGGTGGATCACTTGGCGATCGTGAATATATTGCAGGACAGGCAGCAGGTCAGCCAACAAAAGCCTAATCTTGGCTTCACTAAAAGCGCCCTGCTCCTGCATCTCATGCAATAGGTCTTTGCCATCAATAAATTCTTGGATTAGATATTGCCTTGCGTCTAGTTCCAGATGGGCAAATAAAGTCGGTATTTGCGGATGCTTACCCAAATCATCAAGGCGGATCGCTTCTTGGGTAAATAGTTCGGCAGCTTTATCAATGGAGCCAAGATCGGCGGGTAAAAATTGCTTGATCACGATCTGGGGATGCGATGGCAAGGCTTGGTCAACCCCTAAAAAAGTCCGTCCAAATCCACCCTGACCTAAAATCCTCAACGCTCGATAGCGATCGCCAATCAGCAGCTTGCCTCCACATTGCTGACAAAACATCAGCAACGGATCAGGATTTTGATAGTTACAACTAGGGTTAAGACATTGACTCATTTATTGACTCATTTACTGCCGTTACCGTTCAGGAATCGTATCCATTTTGGCAAAGCCGATCATTTGCATTTTTCCTTGGGTCAACTCTAGTTTAAGAACCCTTGCGATGACTCCACGTTGCTCAAGTTGCCGTAAATCTAAAACCTTATTCAGTCCATCCGCAAAGGCATTAGCAATTTTTTCAGGAACGGGCGTACCTTCTAGTTCAATCTTAGGATTAACTATTTGCAGCCTTGTGCCACCAATAGTCTTCAGTTCGGCGTTAACGGATACGTTAATCTTGGAAATTTTGGGCTTTTGGGCGGTGGGCTGAGATTGCAGAGTAGCAGATAGGCGGAGGCGATCGCCTTCTAAAAAATCAACTTCAGGGTTGACCAGATCGAGGATTTCAGGATTTTTGTTAGAGCCAGTAATATCAATGCTGAGATTTTTGAAGGAAGACTGCACATTTGGCGATCGCAGGGCATTATTAATATCTTCCGATCTCATCACTAAGCGTACTGCCGCTTGTAACGGTCTACGCAGCACGATCTTACCTGATTGCAGAGTGTCAGGATTGATACTAATGGGGTCAGTCTCTAGGTCAATTTGATCAATTCTGACAAACTCTAGGACATAGATTCCACGTCCTGCTACCCTGATGCGATCGACATTGCCCAAGAGAATCTGATAGTTGGGCGCATTGTCAACACGTACTTCAAGGACATCAGCACGCACAATCTGACTACGCAGGAAGTCCGTCGCTAGGCGATCGATCACAATCCCCGGCGCACCTGCGATTCCTAACACCGATGTGAGCAAACCAGCTAGTAATTCCATAATCAGCAATTGAGCATTCCCTCAATCATATCGCCACTAACCACGATATTTAAAATTTCCATCAAAACCAGAAAGCGAGTTGCGGCGCTTCGCGCCGCAACTCGCTTTCTGGTTTTGATTTGTCCTAATACAGGTGGCGACAACCATAACAAAAAGCATCACCCTAGGGCGATGCTTTTTGTTATTAACAGAATTACAACTATTTATTTGCCTGACCTTCTTCACGGCTAGCTGTTTGAATATACAGCGTTAGCAAGAAAACGGTAGGTACAAATACGGCTAACACGGTTGCTAGTAGACCAAGAAAATTACCTTCCATAAATTTATCTCTGTTTTTAGTATTTTAAATATTTTGATGACTACTTATATATTAGGTGCAAATAATGATTTCAGAGATCTGGATTTTCGGAAAATTTCGAGACAACTGATAGCGATCGCTCTACGATCACAAAGAAGTACTCGCAAATCTAGGTACTTCCTTACTGTTGCACCTAGTCACTTACGCCTAAGCTTCCCATAGTTTGCTGATATTTTTTTCAAGACGCTCTTCAGCTTCCGCAAACACCTGCGCCGAGTTTTCGATAATCTCACCCGCATGGAGTTCTAGTAACTTGGTAGACAAGGCAATGCGATCGCGAGATTCATCAATATCAATAATCACTGCCTTGATCGTGTCATTAATCTGGAAGACATGGGTGGGATCACTAATCGGCTTTTGGCTCATCTCCTTGACATGGAGCAGTCCTGAAACCCCAGCAAACTCAATAAATGCGCCAAAGGGACGGATGTTAGAAACGCGCCCCGTTACCAGTTGCCCCTTACCTAGTTGGCTCATTGCCGTCAGTTTGGCGGCTTGGCGATTAGATAACACCAATTTTTTGCGAGTCTCATCGGCATCTAAAACCATGACAGGAATCTTTTTGCCCACTAACTTAGCCAAGTCAGAGGCATCAGCTAAATGCGATCGCGGGACAAATCCGCGTAAACCCACCGCATCCACAATCACACCACCACTGTTTGTGCCGATCACCTTGGTTTCAAAAATCCGCGACTCAGTTTGATAATCTTGGAGGGTCTGCCATGCTTGCTTAAATAGGAGGCGGCGTACCGATAGTTTGACTTCACCATCCGCATTCTGACTACTGATGATCAGAAATTCGTACTCATTACCGATGGGAAAAGCGTCACCCGATCGAGAAGAACCACTCAGAGTCGCTTCTTCAATCGGTAAAAAACCTAAAGACTTAGCGCCAATATCGACATAAATGCCACTACTTTCGACTGAAACTACCTTGCCCTTTACAATCTGCCCAACGGCAAACTCATAGTTATGCTCCGCGAGGGCATTGGCAAAATCATCGGCAGAAAATGGCTGAATATTTGTTGTGGCGTTCATGGATAGAGATAAATATGCTAAAGATGCGTAGCTTGCTTGCGTGTACTTTATTGTAATTGTCTCACAGTGCTAGGGTGAATATGAATTAAATCTAGCTTTTACGACAATTGCTACGCTTCTTAACATATACCAATTCGTCTAGCCATCCTCTCTCCCATACTAAACATAACCCAATCAAGAAATGGCGATGCCAATTCTTGATTGGGTATAAACCGATTCAGTCTTGCGGCACTTCATAACAGGTTTTGAGCGAATGCACTAGACTGGTAAATAACAAATGATTACCGCATCGACGGGGTTAACAGGAGCTACAGGCAGTGATGTCTTCTAAAACAAAAATCTTTGGAACAAATTTCTGGCGACGAGTTAAAGCAACGGTCATCAGTCTAGCGATCGCGCAAAGTGTGGCGATGACCGTACCAACCACAGTACGCGCCGATGATGAAAATCCTTCCTCCATTGGCTACACAGACTTGCTTTCCAGCGTCAAAGATAATCGAGTTCAAAAAATCGATATCGAGAGCAATGGTCTTGCGGCTGACGTAATGCTCAAGGATGGACGCAGAGTTAAGGTTGATCTGGTTGCCCGTGATGGCAATACAGAGCTAATGAAGGCATTGCGTGAAAATAACGTCGATATAGCGGTAAAAGCTCCTCAACAACCCACCTTGATTTGGCAGTTAGCAAGTACTTTTTTCTTGCCAATGCTCCTGATTTTTGTCCTACTAATGGTTTTGCGCCGTCTCAGCAATGCTCCAGGAGGTCCTGGACAAACCCTCAGCTTTGGGAAGACTAAGGCAAGATTTTCACCCGAAGCCAAGACTGGGGTAATGTTCGATGATGTCGCGGGTATTGATACAGCCAAGGAAGAATTACAAGAAGTTGTTACTTTTCTGAAGCAGCCCGATCGCTTTACGGCGGTGGGAGCAAAAATTCCTAAGGGCGTATTGTTAGTGGGTCCTCCCGGCACAGGCAAAACTTTACTGGCGAAAGCGATCGCTGGGGAAGCGGCTGTACCTTTCTTCTCGCTTTCAGGCTCAGAGTTTGTAGAGATGTTTGTGGGGGTTGGCGCATCGCGCGTCCGTGATTTATTCCAAAAAGCTAAGGACAATGCACCTTGCATCATCTTTATTGATGAGATTGATGCTGTCGGTCGTCAACGCGGCACAGGTATCGGCGGCGGCAATGATGAGCGCGAGCAGACCCTCAACCAAATGCTCACGGAAATGGATGGATTTCAAGGCAACTCAGGCGTAATTGTAGTGGCGGCAACTAACCGTCCCGATGTCCTCGATAGCGCCTTACTGCGTCCAGGACGATTCGATCGCCAGATTACCGTAGACTATCCCGATTACAAGGGTCGCCAAGAAATTATCAAGGTTCATGCCCGTAATAAAAAACTAGAGGAAAGCGTCTCTATTGAAGCGATCGCCCGCCTCACCCCCGGATTTGCAGGAGCCGATCTAGCTAACCTACTAAATGAAGCCGCAATTCTCACGGCTCGCCGCTATAAAGATGCGATCGGTGAACTAGAAATTGCCGATGCGATCGATCGCATCACCATCGGTCTAAGCATGAAGCCAATGCTGGACAGCGCCAAAAAGCGCTTGGTCGCTTACCACGAAGTCGGTCACGCCCTCGTCATGACCCTGCTCAAAAATGCTTCGCTTCTAGATAAAATCACGATTGTCCCCCGCTCAGGCGGCATCGGTGGCTTTGCTAAGGGCGTTCCCGATGAGGAATATGGTCTAGAGTCGCGATCGCAGATTTTGGATACGATCACGATGATGCTCGGCGGACGTGCTGCCGAAGAGGTAGTGTTTGGCGATGCCGAGATCACCACAGGTGCATCGGGCGATTTCCAACAGGTAGCAAGACTAGCGAGAATGATGGTGACACAGTTCGGAATGTCCGATCTCGGACTAGGTGCGCTGGAATCAGAAAACGGCGAAGTTTTCCTCGGTCGTAACTTTATGCCACAAAGCGATTATTCGGTCAAACTAGGCGATCGCATTGATCGTCAAGTCCGCCACATCGCCCAAACCTGCTATGACCACGCCAAGCGTCTAGTTGCCGAAAATCGCGATCTTTGCGATCGCCTCGTCGATATCCTCCTTGATGTGGAAACCCTCGATGGCGAAGAGTTCCGCAAGATCGTCGCGGAATATACGCAACTACCCGAAAAGAAAACTGCTTCGATCAAGTTTTAACCACCGTTTAATCATTAAAAAAGCGGCGCATTGCGCCGCTTTTTTAATGATTAAACATCCAGTGAGATCGCATTTGCTGAGCTATGACAAAAATCAACCATGCAATCTTTTGTCATCTAAAATGGTAACAACCCAATCTGAGAAAAGCTATGGCTAAGACTTTGACGATTACGCTTCCAGATAATTTGGAAGAACAGTTAACGGCTCAAGCATTACGCTTAAACCAATCTCCTGAAGCGATCTTATTACAAGCTTTAACTAGGCAGTTAAAGCTTTTGTCTCAAATCAACTTATTGCCAGTTACAGAAACAGATCCACTCTTGCGGTTAATTGGCTCTATTGATGTTGATATACCTAATCTTGCAGAAAACCATGATCGCTACATTGGGCAAGATCTTTATCAAGAGCTAAAGTTCATGTATCTAATACAATAATGATATTTTAACAGAGGCAAAAAACTTGGCGACCATAGATAATTTTTACCAATAAGGTGTAAATCGCCATACCATTGTCATGTACAAGTCAAGGATTGATAAAAATGAAAATTAAAAGACTAAAATATTATGACCACGCCAAAGGATGGTGGTTAGAGCCAGTTGAGTTTTCTAATCTCAACTTACTTGTGGGTGTCTCTGGGGTAGGCAAAACAAAAATCCTAAATGCAATTTTCAATCTTCAAGAAATTGCCAATGGACAATCTATCAACGGTATTGAGTGGGAAATTACGTTTTTAACAGATGAGAATCAGGAGTATCGCTGGCTTGGAAAATTTGAAACGCTCTTGAGATCTGAAACAAGTTTTATTTACGAATTTGATGATGACAGCTATGATAAATCTGAAATTTTAAATGAAAGTTTATTCTTGAATGGAGATCTTTTAGCGAAAAGAATAAGAAATACAATTGAATTTCAGGGAAATGTTCTTCCCAAACTATCAGCTATTGAAAGTGTTATTGTGATTTTTAAGTCCGAAGATCTTGTTAGATCGGCATGGAACGGATTTCAGCAAATAAATTTTAGTATTGAAAATACTGCTTCAAAAAATCAGGTTTATCCTGTTCCATTTTCTATGCTTTTAGATAAATATCCAACTATACAAGAAATTGTAAAAAGTGGACTTAGAGAACAAATTAAACTAGCTCTAATACACAATAATGTCCCAGAGATATTTAAAGAGATAAAGAATAAATTTATACAGGTATTTCCTACAGTAGAAAACATCAAAATCCAGCCTTTTAATGGTAGATCACCACAAAAAACATCTAGTGCAGTAAATGAGTTCCCAGTCATATATATTAAAGAAAAAGGTGTCAAAACTTGGATAAGTCAAGAAGAGATCTCTTCGGGTATGTATAGAACTTTAATAAGTATAGCTGAACTCTATCTGTCACCTAAAAGCAGTTTGATCATTATCGATGAATTTGAAAATAGTTTAGGTATTAATTGTATTGATGCTGTCACTGAAGATCTAATTTTCAATCAAGGAGATTTACAATTTATTTTAACTAGTCATCATCCGTATATCATTAATAATATTCCAATGGATTATTGGAATATCGTTACCCGCAAAGGTGGTGTGGTAACTGTAAAAAATGCTAGGGAATTGAATTTAGGTAAGTCTAAGCATCAAGCTTATTTGCAACTGATTAACAAGTTGGAAACATATAACGAAGAGGAAGAAGTTGTACGAATCTGTATTTTCTCGTAGAGGGATCTTCCGAGTTTAATATTTATCCAAAATGGCTATCTCATCTTTTACCACATCTTAAAAGAGTTAATGAATACGATCAAGTTACTAACAACAACTACTTTATATTTAACGCTTTTGGACAACCTGCAATAATTGAAGAACATTTACCAAATGCGATAAAAGATATAAACTCCCTTGAATCACAAGGAAAATACCATTACAACTATCTCCTAGTTTGTTTAGATGCAGAAGAACTGACTGTAAATGAACTAAGGTCAAATATACTCTTATCATTGAAATCAGACAAAAATATTAACTTAAGTAGTATAGAGTTATTTCTAATAATTCAGAATCGATGCATAGAGACTTGGTTATTGGGAAATCAAAATTTTATTCTGACTCAAACTGCAAATACTTCAATTGAATATAGTGAACCATTTCTAACTTATAGAAATTATTATGATGTTAGAAATCAAGATCCAGAATTGATGGGTATATACAATGGTAGTAAATCCACTAATCACGCTCAATTTCACGAAGAATATTTAAAGGCTGCTTTCAAAGCTAGAAAGCTTTCTTACTCTAAGGGAAAGTCAAAAGAAGTGGGAGAAAAGTTTTATTTAGATGAATTAATTAAACGAATTAATCTTCAGCCTAATCATTTAAATTCATTTAAATATTTCTTGTCTGTGATACAGTCCTTGCAAAAACCCTGATATTTGTTTCAGACAGAGATCGTTTGCATCAAGTTTTTGAGTCTGATATTGGTCGCACAGGTAAATAACGTGAGTTCGGGATAAGAAGGGCTGAAACCTATATCTACCAAGTAGTATTCTCCAGAGCTATGCTAAACTAGCCCAAAACTATATTTTTATTTTAAATTCTTGATTATTAAGCAAAAAAATATGGGTTCATAGTTGTCTTGTTTCCCTTGTGGGGACTGCTTTAGAGAGCAATATCGGCTTAAATTCTTAACCCGAACTCACGTTAAATAGCTTCTGAATAATACCCTGATGCTATTTACTCTTGTATGCATAGAGTCGAGGATTTGAGAAAGGTAACTGTTAGGGTTGTTATCTTAAGAACAAAGTTTTTTACGAAAAGCACCAACACTCTCTTTTATCTTGATCGCGTTATGATTAACGCTGACTACTAGCCTTTAATCATGACAACGATCGCCTATCTTGGTCCCGCAGGTACATATTCGGAAATAGCAGCTTTGGCTTACTTACGGCTGAGCCATGCTGATCTCGCAAGCGATCAGTCGCGGATGTGTCCCTATCCCACCATTCCCCAAGCAATTAGGGCGGCAGAACATGGGGAAGTAGATATCGCGGTAGTACCTGTCGAGAACTCGATCCAAGGCGGCGTAACCATGACCCTCGATAGTCTTTGGGAGTCCGAATGTCTACAAATCCAACAAGCGATCGTGTTACCGATCGCCCATGCCCTGATCACCCGCGCCACAAACCTTGATCAGGTTAAAACCATCTATTCCCATCCCCAAGGGCTTGCCCAGTGCCAACAATGGCTAGATCAACATCTTCCCAATGTCCAACAGGTTGCCACCGACTCCACCGCTGATGGGGTCAGCCACGTTGCTGATGATCTCAGCATTGCCGCGATCGCCTCTCCCCGCGCCGCCGAAATTTATAATCAGCCCATTCTGCAATATCCGATTAACGATCAACCTGACAACTGCACCAGATTTTTAGTCCTCAGTCGTCATGTCAGCAATCACGGAACCCATTCTTCTCTAGCCTTTAGTCTCAAACGGAATATGCCGGGGGCGCTAGTCAAACCACTATTAGTCTTTGCCGATCGCCAAATTAATCTTAGCCGCATCGAATCTCGCCCCACTAAGCGATCGCTCGGTGAATATATTTTCTTTATTGATGTTGAAGCTTCAATTGCCTCCCCTAATTTCCAAGAAGCCTTCAAGGAATTGCAATCTGTCACCGAAAATCTCAAAATCCTCGGCAGCTACACCATTACCACATCGGCTCCCATTGCCAGATAGAAGACAGCAGCAATTTACCTTTAATTTACCTTCGTCAAATCAGCAATTTTCCACTGTCCATCCTCAAAACGGAGCAAACAGACATAGCGCCCTCGCGATGGTTGCGACTGGGACTGATCAACTTTGCCATTAACAAACAGCGTCGGACTCTCAAAGATTTCTACCGTCACACTGGCTTCGCCATCCTGCATCCCAAATGTGCCCGCAGGAGTCACCGTAAATTCACCATAGCGATAAAAAGCATTATTCTTTTCTAGCCAATCAACGGAGCCTTTACGGTTGGTGTAGGCTTGCCCTGTTGTCAGTTCTGCCAAAAGATCGCGATCGAAGGGAGGCGCAAAGATCTGGCTTTTCACCGCCACAAAGTTATTCACCAACTCCACAGCATCCTCTTCGGTCAAAGGCTCAACTTTCGTATCAGGTTGATCAAGATTATTTTTTGTTGCCACGGGGGAGACTGTTGTCGCTGGCTGGCTTGGGGATGGTGAAGCAGTGGGGATAGATGGGCTGGGGGGAGCAGCAGGACTGCTAACAGGGGGATTACTCGGACTAATGCTATTGGAATTATTAGTATCCCTAGCAGCGTTACCCGAATTACTAGAGTTGTTAGATCTAGTAATCGGATTAGTTGGATTATTGCGTGTTGCTAACACAGCTCCGATCGCG
Source organism: uncultured cyanobacterium (assembly GCA_963750795.1). Taxonomy (GTDB): domain Bacteria; phylum Cyanobacteriota; class Cyanobacteriia; order Pseudanabaenales; family Pseudanabaenaceae; genus Pseudanabaena. The sequence continues at coordinate 17,526 of CAVVRZ010000004.1, read as the reverse complement.
ATCGCCACCGCTAAGGCTCCTCCCCATAATCCGATCCACCAAACTTTTCTACTGGGGGAGGCACTGCTAGACGATGGCGATCCTGAAGGTAATGGCGATCGCGGTGAGAAAACCTCAGTTGGTGACACAGCCACCGTATTTGCGATCGCTGGGGTAGCTAAATTTGATGAATTACTGGATGAATTGATCGGTGTATTACTTGATTTGCTACTCAAGGTATTACTGCCACTAATACCTACAATCGTAGACTGAAGATCATTAGAGCCAGTAGCAACAGGAATGAAGGGCTGAGTTGGCGAGGAGTTAGCGGTTAATTGCTTTAGTACTTGCAGAATTTCCGTTGCCGACTCGTAGCGATCTTTATAGTGATAGCGGGTCATTTTGGCGATCGCATCTACCAACCCCGACTGCTTAGAAACCAAATGCTGCCAAATTAGTTCTCCAGTTTGATAATCTTCTTGCAAATCTCGGGGTGGTAAACCCGTTAAGCCTTGAATCGCAATTACCCCCAAAGCATAGAGATCACTACTAGGACGGGGCTTGCCCTGTGCCTGCTCGCTAGGCATATAGCCCGCCGTTCCGATCGCCACCGTTGCCCCAGTTTGCCCCTCTTGGTACATTTGCGTCTGGACTTGCTTAATTGCGCCAAAGTCAATCAAGACCAACTTACCGTCAGACTTGCGCCGAATAATATTGTCGGGCTTAATATCGCGATGGATTACACCATGACTATGGATATATTCCAGAATATGCAGGACATCCTCCAACATCTGGATCACTTGATTTTCACTGAGGCGATATCCCTTGACTAGCTCTATCTCGAGCGATCGCCCCTCCACAAATTCTTCCACCAAATAAAACTCCCCTTCCTGCTCAAAATAAGCAAGCAAACGGGGAATCCGATCATGATCACCCAACTGGGCGAGAATTTTGGCTTCACTGGTAAATAGGCGGCTAGCAATCTGCAAATATTGGCGATCGCTGTTAGCGGGTCTAAGCTGTTTAACTACGCAAAGTGGCTCATTGGGAATACGAGTATCATGCGCTAAATAAGTATGACCAAAGCCACCTTCGCCCAACTTACTGGCGATCCGATAGCGCCCATCAAGTAATTGACCAATCATTTGTAATCACCCTATCTCCGCAATAAGACAAAAAACTAACCTGCGGCTTTAGCCGCCTTATGATAAACTGACTTCGTGGCAAGGGTAACCTAGATTACCAAAGGTTGAAATTGTCAATGTGGTTTGTCAACGTAGTTAAGTTGTGACACACATACTAATTGAAAGAACCTGCGGCAAACACCGAACAAACTTTGCCCAATGTGCTTACACAACGCACATACAGTTTTTATAATACTTTGTACCGAAAAAGCTTCAATACTTTCTTGAGATTATGTGAATTGACTAATCCCAAGAAAGAGTCAAGTTTAAGTTGATTGTCGAGTATTGTAAAACCAGTTAGAAGATCAGGACTAGTACATCGCTAGCCGAACCAATTGTTTTGATTATTTATGGCTAGATACACCCAACATTTTTTAGTGGAAATTGATCCCGAAAACCTGCATTCAACGGTTATCAAAACGTTAGAGGCTTGCAACCTTGTGATTACCTATGAAACAGAGGACTATGTAATCGCTCAAGAAACGGAAACTACTTCCCATGCCAAAATCGTGACCGTCGAAGTTTTAATCCATCGTTCCGAAATCGCAGGCAATCAAGCAAAATTAACCAGCGTTACCAAGAATGCTGAGCTTCCTCTTCGCATTAATAACCATTGTCAGGGAATTTCCGATCGCGTTTCTAAGGCGTTTAGTGAAAGCGTAGACTGGAAGCTCTTGGAAGTTAATTAATGCGGGCTATTAGGGCAAGCAGCAGAAAGTATTGACGGCAACAGAACGGGAATAAATGAGCAACTACTATCGAGTCCTCGCCGAAAATCGGCAGGCAAGATTTAATTATGAAATCCTCGAAACCTGCGAAGCGGGCATAGAATTGCTGGGTACGGAAGTAAAATCTATCAAGGCAGGAAAGGCAAATCTACGCGATGCCTATGGCATTTCGAGGAAGGGGCAGATCATGTTGCTGAATATGTATATCGCGCCCCACCACACAACTAGCCTCTATTTCAACCATGAGCCAACCCGAACTCGGCGGCTGCTGATGCACAAGGATGAAATGCGGAAACTACTGGCGCAAGTCGAACAAAAGGGGCTAACTCTGGTTCCCCTCAAGGTCTATCAAAAAGATAACTGGATTAAGGTAGATCTCGCCCTTGTCCGTAATAAGAAACTTCATGACAAGCGTGAAGATATGAAGAAGCGTGATGATAAGCGTGACATCGAGCGGGTTATGAAAAATCGCTAGTCTAGATTGATCTGGAAATTAGCTTGATATTTTTCTGGGGTAATCAGTTAATTTGAAGCTGCCATTAGTTCTAGTTGATAGAGACTAGCATAGAGTCCTTGTCTATCAATTAACTGATCATGGCTGCCTGATTCCACTACCTCACCTTGCTTGAGTACAAGTATCCGATCAACGTTACGAATGGTAGACAGACGGTGGGCGATGATGATCGTGGTGCGATCGCGCAATAGCCGATCCAGAGCTTGCTGAATTAGAAACTCAGTACTCACATCCAGACTGGCAGTAGCTTCATCAAGGATCAAGATGCGTGGATCGCGAATAGCGGCTCTGGCAAAAGCCAATAATTGCTTTTGCCCACCAGACAGATTAGTACCGCGCTCTCGGACTTGCGTAGTGTAGGCTGAGGGTAATTCTTGAATAAAGCGATCGACGTTCATCAACTCTGCCGCTTCAATCACCTGCTTGATCGTATAGTCTTCGCCGAGGGTAATATTGTCCTTAATATCACCTGAGAATAAAAAGGCATCCTGCAAGATCACACCCACCGAACGGCGTAGTTCTTTTTGGCTGAGATCACGAATATCAACACCATCGATCAAAATCCTGCCCTTAGTTGGCTCGTAAAGACGCGATAGCAAGCGAATAATCGAACTTTTACCTGCTCCCGTTGGTCCCACTAGGGCAATTTTTTCACCTGCTTTTAGTGTGAAGTTGATGTCCTTGAGTACATACTCATTAGGCTTATAGCCAAACCAGACATTTTCAAAGCAGATTTCGCCCATGCCATCAAGGGGTAAGGATCTAGGGAATTCAGGATCGCGAATTTCAATGGGTTCTTGTAAAATCGCGTTAATTCTCTCGACTGCGGTAAATCCTGCCTGAATTGTGGTGAATTTTTCGGCAAGTTGGCGAATGGGGTCAAATAGTCGCTGGGAAAACAGCACAAAGGCTGACAACTCACCGAAGGTCAAGTTATTTTGGACAATCTGCCCTCCTCCCAACCACAGGACTCCAGCGATCGCCACCAAGGCAATCCACTCTAGGGTCGCAGATACGGCTGAATCATGGAATACAGTGCGATTTACTTCATCAACATAGTCTTTGTTGACCTTGAGATGCTGCGCGGAGTTAAATTTTTCGCGGCGAAACAACTGGACGATATTTGCGCCAATAATATTTTCTTGCAAGATGGAGTTAAGTTCCGACAGGCGATCGCGCGCTTTAAAGTTAGCTTTGCGATACTCATGCTGAAAGTAAACAATCAGGGCGGTGACAGGCAGTACCATCGCCACCAACATCAGCCCTAAGTCCCAACGCAGCAAAAACATGAAGATAGCGATCGTGCCAATTGCGGCAAAATCGCTGACAACACCGACCGCCCCCGTTGCAAATACATCCCCCAGAGCTTCTACATCGCTAGTTAAACGGGTAATTAGCTTACCCACGGGGGTACGGTCAAAGAAGCTGGTCGATAGAGATGTCACATGAAGAAACAGATCCGCACGGATGTCAGCGGTGATCTTCTGTCCTACTTCTTGCACCAAGTAGCCCTGCCAAGACTGAAAAGCAAGCCGCACTGCGATCGTCATCAGAATAACCAAACAGATCCAGCGCAAACCGATCAAATCACCATTTTTAATTGGACCATCAATGCCTTGCTGCACCAAGATTGGTTGTACAGCACTGGCGATCGACAGAGGCACAAGTAAAAGCAGTGATATTAAAAGATTTTTGGAGTTTTGCTTTGCATAGGGAATAAGGCTCAACAATAATCGCCAGTCATTGCTCTTGGCGCGACTGATTGATTGAGCTTCAGCAGGACTAGCTTGGGTGTTATTCAGCACTATTCGAGATCTCGATTACCGGGGTTACGGGAAGGATCGCTGTTCAGGAAGCCGAATACGAATAAGCTGATGAAAAATATGACAGTGATATAAACCACTATTTTTAAAGTGAGCATAAATAAACAATCTCCGTATAAATATCTAAGAATTTATCCTATGTTCAATCTTATAGGAAAAGATGGGAGTTCCCGTCATTCCCTAAGATTGGGATGATGGCATTTGTAGTTATCTTAATCAAAATATTTTATTGGAAAGTGTTACAAAACAATACCTTTAAGCAAAACATTGTCCATGATGTCGTGACAAAGTTTTTTATGCAATTTGAAATTAGGTAAAATTAAGTACAAATACTTAAAGAAAATTCCAAAAACTGCAAACTGTTCCACAAATATTGATGGTTTATCTATGGGGCAACTGGGGCAACGATAGCGAACAAATTGATCTAAAGCCAATGGTATTTAAGCAGTTTATTGGGGTTGAGCTAGGTTTACCTGCCCTAGAAGCTGCGATCGCTCGATGTATAGAGACACTTGACTAGAAATCGCCTTGAGTAGCTTTTCATCTAATGGGGAATAGGGCTGCGTTACCTCATGGGCATTGTTAGAGTTAATCGAAATATCCCGCAGCCTACGATTAATTAATTGAAAAACACCTAGGGTCGATTTTTGGGAGTCAAATATTGGCACAGCTAAGACCGAGCGGGTGTAATAGTCGATATCAAAGTCAAAGGTTCGATGATGCCGATATTCAGCATTGTCAGGTAGATCATGAACGTCAGATAAATTCAAGGTTTTACCTGTGAGAGCTACATAGCCGACAATACTGTCTTGATTGAGTGGCACGGCAAAATTCACAAGTGAGCGATCGGGTTGAGAGTCATTTTGGGACACCTCAAAACAGACTGTATGCACTGGTGTAGAGCGATCAATTAAATAAATACTACCCGCATCACTGGTGGTAATTTTGCGGGCAATATCTAATACTTTTCCCAAGCACAGCCTAAGGTCGTCGGGATGATTTAGCAAGATGGAAAGATCGAGCAAACCATTGAGCAAGCCTTTGTAGTAGTGCAACTGTTCCAAAAACTGGGGAGATGAGGGGAACAGATCTTCAGGGATTTCTGGTTGCCAGCCTATTTGAGTCATGGATGTTGCCAAAGTGGTTCTTGCTCAATACATTGAGAATTTTTAAAAAATCTTTTGCAATGTCTTGCTCATTTTTCTATTCCTCTTCATCAAATTGTAAATCATCAATTGGATAAACGTCAGGCCAAGCTGAAGCACCATGTTCATAAACATCAATACCAATGCGATCAGCTTCGGCATCTACTCGTAATAAATTCAGGGCATTAAGAATGCCAAACATTACGAAGGAAAAGGCGACCGTAAATCCTACAACCGCAGCAACGCCCGCAAGCTGCACTCCTAAGAGATCAAAGCCTCCTCCCAACAGTAGTCCTGCTTTTTTGTTAGTAGTCAATGCGGGATGTCCCAATAGACCGATACTGATAGTCCCCATCATGCCACAAGCGCCATGGACAGCAAATGCACCAACGGGATCGTCAATTTCAAACCATTCGATCACATCTACTACGATCAAAACCAGTACACCTGCAACTAAACCCACTAGGGCGGCTGCCCAAGGCATCATGTAGGCACAGCCGGGGGTCACTGCCACCAAACCTGCTAGGGATCCATTCAATCCACAAAATAGATGCCATTGCCGAAATCGCCAGTAGATGTAGAGCATAGCGGCAAGAGCGCCTGTAGCGGCGGCAAGGGAAGTGTTGACTGCCACTAGACCCACCAGTCCTGTGTTATCGATGCTCAGTGCAGACCCAGCATTAAACCCATACCAACCAAACCACAGAATCATTGTGCCAATAGTGGCAAAGCCTAGATTATGGGCTGGTGGCATCTGTCCCCAGACTCGATTGGCACGCGGACCTAAAAGGTAAGCACCGATGAGAGAAGTCCAACCACCGACTGCATGAACTACGGTTCCGCCTGCAAAATCATGGAAGTTGAGTTTAAAGAGCCAGCCACCTTCATTCCAGATCCAATGCACAATGGTCGGGTACATTACGGCTCCCATAATGAACGCATAGATCAAGTCTCCTTTGAAATTGGTACGCTCTGCCATTGCTCCTGTGGTGATCGTACTCGCAGTCGCAGAGAACGCAAACTGAAAGAAGAATAGGGTCAGGGTATTAATTTGCGCCGAAGAGCCACCTGAACCCATGGCATATTCGATCGCACCATTGTTCAGAGTAAAGGCATTATTTAGAAAAAATCCATCTACGCCAAAGAAGCCATTGCTAGTTGTACCAAAGGCGATCGCAAATCCTGTTGCCCACCATGCTAGCAAGGTAATTCCAGCATCAATAAAATTTTCGGTAAGTGTGTTAACAACACCTGTTTGCCTTACTAGCCCTGCTTCTAGCATCGCAAATCCACATTGCATAAAAAACACCAAAAATCCTGTGGTCAGCACCCATCCAGTATTTACCGATAGACGTAAATCAGTAGTGGTTTTGGTTAGGGACTCTAATGTACCTGTCTCGACGGCTTGAGCGATCGATGGAGTGAAGGCAGCAAGCAGAGCTGCTCCAATAGCGATCGCCGCAAACCTCCCCCAATGTCTTCTTTGTTTAGCTATCAAATTTGCGATCGCGATCTTGGCAATATTTAAAACATTTACAATATTGGAAAAAATATTGGACATAGTCGTATTCATACACCTGTTATCTGAAGTTATCTAGCATGGCAAATATCGTTCAACTTTTATCCCAATTCAAAATCGGCTAGATTCCTGCGTATAATCTAGGCATGAGCATTAGTACCAAATAAATTAGTTTTAAAAGCTAGCTTTTAAATTTAGCTTTCAAGACTAACAAAGTACCCCCACCCCACAAGAAATATTTTTAGCAATAATCTCGAATGCTCGAATAACTTAATACAGTTTTACGTCTAAGGTCTGCGGTAAAAGTGTCGATTGGTACAGTGATGGAGATCACCAAGTAAACATTTTTAAGATCACAGGTTAGTGGTGAGGAAGATCACTGTAAAAATAAAACGAAAGATGGATGATTAGGTCACTAGCGACGTATCTACATAAATTTCTCCCGCAAGAATGCCTCCTGCGGGTTTTTTATTGGCTTACTCAGGATTTGGATAGCCATACAATAGAAGTCAAGGAATTAATTAGCAAAGCTCCTTGTAACGCTACCTGTATTTAACGTCAGTTCGATATAGCCATTTGCACCGCGCGAAGCACGGTGCAAATGGCGCAAAATGGTAAAAATCGCTCTACGATTTTTACCATTTTGCGCTTTCGTCGAACTCACGTGTATTTAGATATTTTTATAGAGTGATAGAACTATATGTACTTAACTTGGCTAGATAGCAATTCATGGCTCATTGAAATAGCAGGCAAAAGAATTTTGCTCGATCCTTGGCTGGTAGGAGCGCTGACCTTTGGAAATGCGGATTGGTTTTTCAAGGCGGAGCGACTTACAGCTAGAGAGATACCTGAGAATATTGACTTGATTTTGTTATCCCAAGGATTACCCGATCATACTCATCTACCGACACTCAAACAACTCGATCATCAAATTCCTGTCGTGGGTTCGCCCAGTGCTGCCAAATTAGTTAAGGATTTAGGATATAGCGATGTAACTGCATTGGGGCATGGGGAAGTGTTCTCTATCCTTAATCTTTTAGAAATCAAAGCTGTCCTCGGTTCACCCGTCGGTCCAACCACGATGGAGAATGGATATATTCTCAGGGACTTGACTACAGGTACTGCCCTTTACTATGAACCTCATGGTTCTCATGCCCCCAGCCTCAGCGAATTTGCGCCCATCGACGTGGTGATCGCCCCTACGGTTGATCTAAAATTGCCCCTCATTGGCACAGTGATTAAGGGACAGCAAAGTGCGGTTCAGGTCGCACAATTGCTAAATCCTCAAGTGATTCTACCTACTGCCGCAGGTGGAGACCTAGTTTACAGTGGATTCCTAAACAATTTGCTCAAGGCAGAAGGGGATCTCGATTCATTACGATCGCTTTTCGCAACCAACAAGATCGAAACCCAAGTCCTAGAACCGAAACCTTGGGAAAGATTTGAGATTATTTCAAACCGTACGGTCTCTATGAGTTGAACCGAGAACCTCTAGATCTGGAGGTTCTGTCTTGTGGTCGAGGAGCATATAGGTATCCATTTCTCCTCGACCCTTGATAAAGACTTTACCGCGATGCCAAAAGGAATATTGATCTTTTAGTAGGTTATAGGTGGCTTCCGTGACTTGGATACCTCCCGCTAATCCGTGAGACTCCATCCGACTTGCCACATTGACAGCATCGCCCCACAGATCGTAGATGAACTTACGGATGCCGATTACGCCTGCGACAACAGGACCTGTATTGATGCCGATGCGAAGACGGAAAGTCGTGTCATCACCACGTTTAAAATGGGAGATCTCTCGCTGCATCGCCAATGCCATCTCCGCGATCGCCTCAGCATGATCGGGGCGATAGGTGGGCAGCCCACCGACCACCATATAGGCATCACCAATGGTTTTAATTTTTTCTAAACCAAGCTGATCCGCCAAGCGATCGAAGGAAGAGAAAATGGCATTGAGCATACTGACTAGATCGCTAGGTGACACATGGGTGGACAATGCGGTGAAATCAACAATATCGGCAAACAGAATCGTCACATTTTCCGAACGAGAGGCGATCGTGCTACTACCTAGTTTTAACTGACGCACGATCGCCTTCGGCAGAATATTTAGCAACAGGTTTTCTGACTTTTCCTGCTCTGCCTTCAGCGCCTGTTCGGTTTGTTTGCGCTCAGTAATATCTTGCACAATACCTTCATAGCCAATTAAAACCCCTTGCTCATCGTAGGTGGCTCTAGCATTGATTAAAATCCAAATAATGCTGCGATCGCTCTTATAGACCAAAGCTTCAAAGCTATTGACCGAGCCATTGATAGTCAATTGCTGCAAGAAATCGTAATAGCAAGTGGGATCCACAAAAAGACGATATTCATCAACCGCAACACTGGTCATCAACTCGATGGGTAATTCGTGACCGTAGATCTTTGCGAGGGCAGGATTAGCATTGATATAACAGCCATCGGCTTGGGCTTGGAATATTCCCTCCACCGCATTTTCAAAAATACTGCGATACTTTTCCTCCGCTTGTCTTAGAGATTCTTCAATTTGCTTTTGATGGCTAATATCAATAATTACGCCATCCCAAATCACATCACCATTTTCGTGAAGACTTGGCTGCGAGATAATTCGCACCCATTTTACTTTTTGAAACAAGCTCGAAACCCGATATTCATGCTCAAAAAATGACAACTCCTTTGCTGAACGATGCACAATCTCGTTCAGTTCGGCACGATCTTCAGGGTGTGCCATATCAAAGACCCATTCCAAATGTTCCGAAAATTCTTCGACTGATATCCCAAATATTTCTTGTGTGCGTGGGCTGAGGTAGGGCATTGAGACTTCTGAGTTGGCGTGCAAGATAGCACGGTAGACAACGCCAGGAACGTTATCTGCGATCGCGGCAAGACGTTGTTGACTCTCCCGCAAGAGTATTTCCGCCTGTTGACGTTCCGCCACTTCATTTTGGAGCCGCTTAATTGTCTTTTGCAACTGCATTGTTCTTTGCTCAATGCGTTGCTCCAGTAAATCATTAGCATCGCGGAGCGCACTCTCCACATTTAGTAAGTCAGACTGGGCTTTGAGCAATCGTTGATTGGACTGGAACAGTTTAGACATCACGACGCGAGTAATCTCAGGAGCGAGTTGATTACGCCCCTTACCCCGTCCACGCCCCAGCAGGTTAGAGATAATCATCTCCAAATCCTTAGCATCATTTTCTAAGAGTAAACTCTGCTGCATTCCTTGAGTAATTTCAGCCAGCATATCCATCAGCAAAACAGCTTTTTGCGGATTTAAGTCCTCAACTCCCAGCCACGGCATCGGTTTGATTGGATCAATGGTGTAGATTACCTCTAGTTGACCAGTGACCGTCACCGTCGCTAGACGACAAGCAGTATCAATATGTCGATTCTCTCTGATCGTGACTCGCCCCATTGGCAAAGTAAAATTCTGACCATAGGCAGCTTGACAGACTGTAGCAGTATCGAAGGTTTGAGCAGTTTCGACAGCCTGCTTCCACATAAATATTTGAGCATAGGCAGTTTGCATTGCTGCATTAATTAATGGTGGCTGAACTGGCTGAATTGACTGATGCCGATCGCCAAACCAAGCAACTACTCTCTCAACAAAGGCAGAATTGAGAGCATTATCAAGATTTTGGAAATAGTTCGCACTCGTAAAATGTCCTGCGATCGCCGCAGGTGGAACGGACTGGATTAATTGACGCAGCTCGATATCGGTTAATTGCAACGATAGGACAGGGATCTCCTCAGCCCTCAGATCAAATTCGGCATATTCCTTTAAGAAATTAACGGTATCCTCTGGGCAAAGGCTACTCACCACCACATCGGGAGCAAACTGCTGAATTTTAGTTAGGTATTCTTGATAATCAACGGTATGCAAAGCCGCATGATCTTCACAAAGCAAAAAGCCATTCTGTTGTCTCAGTTGAGCGCGGATGATTTTGTTAACTGTGCGCGAATAGATACAATCTGTACCAATTAAGTAAAAGCGATTCCCTTTATTTCTTAATAGCCAATCGATCGCAGGCATCACAACTTGATTGGGGCAAGTACCTGTATAAAATACGCCCTTTGATGTTTCTAATCCCTCGTAGCTGTAGGGATACCAAAGTTGTCCCTGATACTGCTCGATAAGCGGGACAATAACTTTGCGCTGTGCCGAACTACCGCCACCAAATAAATTTTTAATCTGTAGTTCATCAATTAAGTGATGTACTTGAGTAGCAATGCTGGTATTGAGATCCGCAATGTCTACGGAAATAGGCTCAATCATTTTGCCGCAGATACCGCCCGACTGATTAATTTCGGCGATCGCCATCAAGGTAATCTCATGAACCAATGAGTCCCGCGCCGCAAAACTACCACTTAGCGCATGAAGAAGTCCAACTCGGACGACATCAGTCCTACCATTGCTCATATTAATTACTAACTATTAATTAAGGACTTAGTCTTTTGGTTTATGACAACTCAGAACACCAGATAATCTATTTTTGATCAGAGATTACAAATATTAATTTAACTTACACAAAACCAAAATTTGTTCGGCGAAATGGCTCAAAAGCAAGATGTTACCTGATTATTTCTAGATAATTTGTGATAAGGGTGGAACCAAGGGTGCAACACATAGGGCGTTAGTAATTGCTTCATGTAACAGCAACAACGTATCCGCCTTGGTTTCTAAGTTATCTAAATTTAAAAGTGGACAATCATATAGTTTCAGATTAGCGAATCGATGTTGCAGCCAGTCTAGCTCAGCGATCGCTGAACGTGTGATCAGTAGAATTGGCAAACTAGCAGGGGCATTCATTTGGGCAATCTGTTCCAGATTTTCTAGCAAAAACTGACTATCACCACCGAGCAAAAATATTTCAGGCTGCCAAATTTTAGACAACACATCACATTGCGGTAGGTCATCAGCTTCAATCAGACAATGTCCAAGATCTTGAAATAAACTAATTACCGATTCATCGAGATTGTGATTAAGATACAAGAATTTCAGGGACTTAGGCGCAGAAGAATAGTAGGACAAAAACATACTCAGTTCCGAAGCCTTAACGGGTTTAGTCAAGATGCCATCTGCTATCTGGGAGACAGATTTGGGTTCATCAGCCCTTTTCATAATCACAACACGAATATGTTGGGTGATCGCATCTCCCTTTAATAATGCCAATACATCCCAACCTGACAGCATTGGGAGATCGGGACTCAACAAAATCAAGCAAGGCTGTAATCGTCTTGCTTTTTCTAACGCTTCCGTACCAGATCGAGCAATTACGACCTGATATTCGAGATCCGAGAGGATCGTCTGCAACCGTTCTACGGTCTCCGATGAAGTTTCTACGACCAGTACTAATCGATTCATTTTTTTGGTCGCAGGATCAACAAACCGCTCCGTTCTTCCAGTATTCGAGGTGAATCCATCGGGATCAGGAGGTAACAAGATCGTAAACTGGCTACCGACATCAACCTGCGATACAAAGGTAATGTCACCACCATGCAACCGTGCCAGATGTCTGGTCAGCAGGAGGCTAGAGCCAGTCCCTTCAAAGCGACGAGTCATCACATTTTCGACCTGTTGAAATTTTTGAAATACTAGGGATTGCTTTTCTTCGGGAATGCCAATGCCTTGATCCCAGACTGTAATCGCTAGCCAGCCTTCCCACCAACGCACCGTAACCCCGATCTGAGGCGAAGTATAGGGCGAATCATCGACCATCCCCGACGGTAAAACACTAAATTTGAAAGCATTGGATAGTAAGTTAACTAGCATTTGCTGGAGGCGCGTCTCATCAGCAGATATAGTTTGTACCGATGGATCGACATCTAGCTGAATATCCAGTTCCCAGCCATCTTCAAAATTATAATTTCGGAGAATTGTCGAATCTTGTTGGACTAATTTTTTGACCTGTTGAATACTTTTCTGACAAACATCTCGCACAGAGACCGTTTCAGCATATAGCTCTAGTTGCCCCGCCTCTGCCTTAGCCAGATCAAAGATGTTGTCAATTATGGAAACTAACTGTCTGCCGCTCTGGTGAATCATTTTTACATAGCGACTTTGGCGATCGTTTAATTCCCCAAAGGTGTTGTTACTTAATAGACTGGCAATACCGATTACCGACGTTAAAGGAGTCTTCAGCTCATGGTTAATACAGGTCAGAAACTCATCTTTTAACCGACTCAATCCCGATAACTCCTGAGCCAAATTTTTTTGAGCGGTAATATCGTAGGCGATCGCTAATTCTAGTCCTTCTAAAATCCCCTGCAATGGTACGTTCACAACTTGCCAAGTCATCGCCGCCCCATCCGTAGTACAAAACTGATAATGCTCTGAAGAACCTGTCAGCAAAGGCTGTTTGGGATCTTGAGGGCTGTCAGTTCCGTTCTTGATCATCGCAACATTATGCAGACTACTTCGCCAAGAGTCATTCATCCCCACGATCACACCACTTTTGTCACTCAGCATCGCAGGCAAAGGTAACTGATTGATCAAAGGCAGTACAAAGGACATGATGGGTGAAATCTCCTGTTCAGCCTTCACCAGCGATCGCAGCAAACTTGATACTTCCAATATCCCCACAAACCGCCCATCACCGTTGACCAAAGCCCACATCTCTGCCGAATGGCGATATTGGGAAATACGTTGCAAAAAGTTAGAGACCGACATCGTACTCGCGATCGTGGGCAAAGGCTCTAGGTCAATATCCCCTAGGTCAACCGAAGGTACAGCAAACAACAATGGATCGGCATCGGAATGCCAACTCAATAAACATTTTGCATTAAACAAACCTTGGGGCTGGTCATTCTCTCCCAGCACCACCACATCAGACCATCCTTTTTTCAAAAAATTTAAAGCTTCGGAAGTATTTGCAGGCAATCGACAAGTTGCCACTGTGTACTGCCCATGTATTTCTAAAGACTGATTTAAAATGAGGGAGTCCATATACTGAAACCCTTACGGGGCATGATTATGAAGTACTATTTATCAATAACAGCCTACAAATTTTTATCTAGTACAATCATCAATCTCACACAAATTAGCTATTTAGATGCGAAAATAAACCTTAAGATCAAGTTCACGACTTTGCAACACCAATAGCCTGTGCCTGTTTTAACGAATTTACAAGTATGCTGTTTGGTGGCAGAGACTGATGTCAGCCAAGCTCGAATCAACCTTGCAAATTTTTTACCAGAGGATCGATACAGTATAACTGTTGTATCCGACCTAGAAACCCTTGTAAACCTACTTACCAAAACTCAAAATGCCCAAGATTGTCTAGTTATATTCAAAGATATCGATGTCGTAATCGAGCATCTAGGTAAGTTAAACATCTTTATTCCGACCATATTAGTCCTAGAAGGTTTTGGTGAGTATGGCGAAATTAATCACGAACAAAATGAGTCTAGGGAATTCTACAGAGCCAGTATCAGCATTAACATCGACCAACTACAGGATCTGCCAACGATCATTGATCAGGCGATCGCTACCTTTATCAAGATTTCACCACAGATCGGTCATCAAGTCTATGTTAATGTCCCTCCCAACAAGATCTCTGAATCCCTGAATGTTCAACAACAAAGACTAGCTGACAAATTAAATGAGCGCCTAGGTTATTTGGGTGTGTATTACAAACGTGATTCTAGACTTTTCTTAAGAAACCTATCGCCAGAAGATAGGAAAGAGTACGTTGGAAGACTACAAAATATTTATCGGTCAATCGTCCTAGAATACTTTTTAGAAAAAAACGATGACTTAAACCAAAAAATTGATGAATTTGTTAACTTATCATTCTTTGCGGATATTTCTGTTTCCCAAGTCCTAGAGATACACATGGAGCTAATGGAAGAGTTTGCCAAACAACTAAGACTCGAAGGTCGCAATGAAGAGATATTGCTAGACTATCGAATTACCCTAATCGATATGATCGCCCATCTCTGCGAACTATATCGTCGCTCTATTCCCCGATCTTAAGCAGACTGATGAGACAATAAAAGTTTAAGAGATAAGTTATAAATAGCCTAAGCACGCACAATTAATGAAATGATCCGTAAAACTTACGTCCTTAAGTTATATGTTGCAGGGAATACCCCAAACTCAGTACGAGCATTAAAAATGCTCAACGATATTCTTGAAAAAGAATTTCAGGGAGTTTACACATTGAAGGTGATTGACGTTCTCAAAAATCCCCAGCTAGCCGAGGAAGACAAAATATTAGCAACCCCCACACTGGCGAAAGTTTTACCGCCCCCAGTCAGAAAAATCATTGGCGATTTATCTGATCGCGAAAAAGTTTTAATAGGACTAGATTTACTATACGAGGAACTAATTGGCAATGACTAGCTCATCTCCTGAAACAACTAATGAAAGCAACAAACAAGAGCTAGGTGTACAAAAATTACGCACCATGATCGAAGGTCTAGATGACATTACCCACGGAGGACTACCCAAAGGGCGATCGACTCTAGTTAGCGGCACCTCTGGCACAGGTAAAACCCTACTAGCAATGCAATTTCTTTACAATGGCATCACAGGTCTAGACGAACACGGCGTATTCGTTACCTTTGAAGAATCTCCCTCGGACATCATCAAAAATGCCCATAGCTTCAACTGGGACTTACAAGAATTAATCGATCAAGGCAAACTATTTATCCTTGACGCATCCCCCGATCCCGAAGGACAAGAGGTAGTCGGTGATTTTGACCTATCCGCTCTGATCGAACGTATTCAATACGCAATTATCAAATACAAAGCCAAGCGAATTTCCATCGATTCCATGACTGCGATTTTCCAGCAATATGATTCTCTTGGTCTAGTTCGCCGAGAAATTTTTAGAATTGTGGCACGTCTCAAGTCCCTTGGTGTAACCACAGTCATGACCACCGAACGAGAGCTAGAGTATGGACCAGTCGCCAGATTTGGAGTTGAAGAATTTGTTTCAGACAACGTAATTATTCTTAGAAATGTCCTCGATGGTGAACGTCGCCACCGTACCGCCGAAATCCTCAAACTGCGCGGCACTACGCACATGAAAGGGGAATTCCCCTTCACCATGACCAGCAAGGGCATCAATATCTTCCCTCTAGGAGCAATGCGGCTCACTCAAAAATCTTCCAACACAAGAGTATCTTCAGGCATCGCTACTCTTGATGAAATGTGCGGCGGCGGTTATTTTAAAGACTCGATCATTCTCACAACGGGCGCAACAGGTACAGGGAAGACCCTAATGGTGAGTAAGTTCATTGAAAATGGATGTGAAAATGGAGAGCGAGCAATTCTATTTGCCTACGAAGAATCTCGTCAACAGCTCACCCGTAACGCATCTTCATGGGGAACTGATTTTGACAAATGGGAAAGTTCGGGATTACTCAAGATTATCTGTGTTTATCCTGAATCCTCAGGTCTCGAAGACCATCTTCAAGTAATCAAGTCAGAAATTGAATCCTTCAAACCATCACGGATTGCGATCGACTCTTTATCAGCATTAGCTCGTGGAGTTAGTAACAATACGTTCCGTCAATTTGTAATTGGACTCACAGGCTATGTCAAGCAAGAAGAAATCACAGGTCTATTTACCAACACTACCGACCAATTCATGGGATCACACTCCATTACAGAATCCCATATTTCTACAATCACAGATACCATCATCCTACTCCAGTACGTAGAAATTCGTGGACAGATGTCTCGCGCGGTCAATGTATTCAAAATGCGCGGTTCCCGCCATGATAGCCGAATTAGAGAATATATCATTACCGATCAAGGCGCACAAATCAAAGACTCTTTCCAAGGATTTGAGAGAATCCTTAGTGGATCTCCTACTAGAGTATCAGTTGACGAAAAATCTGAACTATCTAGAATTATCCGAGGAGTTTCTGTAGAGCCATTAGAATAAAAAAGAGGGGCAAAGCCCCTCTTTTTTATTTGCATTTATTTACATCCCAAAGACTCGCGTGTGCTTACTCCTGTTTTTGGATTAGTACCAGACGCATTAACACAAAGCTTATTGACTTGTTGTCTATCTAAAAGTGCTTCTGAAAAATCTGCCCCAGTTACATCAACATTATCAAAAGTAGACTGCAACATATTTGCATTAGACAGCACAGCATTAGCTAGACTTACATTTTTAAACCTAGAAACATAAGATATCCCCGAACTGAAATCTATTTCACTAAGATTTGCACCATCTAGAAATACACCATTAAACAGAGCGCCACGCAAATCAGCTTTATTAAAATTGGTATTTTTAAAAACTCGATTAGTAAATTCAGCTCTTATCAAGTTCTTCTCAGAAAAATCTTCGCCCTCACCTTTATTTAAAATTGACTGTGTAACACTGGAAGAACTAGCAGCCTGCACAGAAACAGGACTAAAGAGTATCACTAATGCCACAATAAAACCTATAACTAATCGCCAGTAGTTCATAATTTATTTACTAAAAAGCCAAAATATTTACATCTCACATAAATATTAAACAACAATATCGATGTTCACTCTAGACATTTTTAATTAAGGTTGGTTCAGTATAAGAGTATGCACAGGTACAGTAAATGCAGATAAGCAATCAAAAAGGTAGAGGGAGAGATGAACATTACGTTCATCTCTCCCTCTACCT
>CAVVRZ010000003.1:0-315080 GCA_963750795.1 uncultured cyanobacterium | reverse complement strand
GTACGACATTCGGGACATTTGCCCGTAAACAATGGATGCCAACCATATTCGATCGCCATGGTCGGATCGTAAATGTGAATATCCTCTGGCTCCCATAGCTCCGCCGATACAAAATCTGAGCAGATGCCCCAATCGGGTCCATAGGGATGGACGGCGCAGACCAGTAGGTTGGTATGGGCGTAATAGTTGCAGCGATCGCATAGAGATATCTTCGGCATAGGGCGTTATTTTCTAGCCAAATCTAGCAATTTCAATACCATTTTGGATAATCACTAATTCAAGGGTCAAAGAACTAGCAGGGAAAATCGCTTCCTTGGCAACGGCGCGAATTTCGTAAGGCGATCGCAACTCACTAACCATCTGAAATAGCTCATTTAAGGCTTCAGGAGGAAAATTACCAACTTTACCCGTGAGGGTGTCGGCTAGCACACCCTCACGCCGAGCGCGAAAACTAACCAACAAGAATAGTTGTTCTATCCTTGAGAGCCATGTTTGCTGAGTGAGATTCGCTTCAAATTTGAGGGTAGCAATTT
The DNA here is from genome assembly GCA_963750795.1 of uncultured cyanobacterium. Classification (GTDB taxonomy): domain Bacteria; phylum Cyanobacteriota; class Cyanobacteriia; order Pseudanabaenales; family Pseudanabaenaceae; genus Pseudanabaena. Next base: position 314,547 of record CAVVRZ010000003.1, on the reverse strand, counting down.
CTGTCCCAACGGCAAAGATTTGACGATTGAGAGTGACATCGGCATCAATAATAATTCTGGTTTCCCGCTTTAGGAAGTTACCTGCGGACAGAATCCGGATGACATAGCTCTGCCCATCTTTGAGGCGATCCAGTAGCCCTGCGATTTGGGCTTCTGTAACTCTAATAACAGGCTCTGGCGGCTCTTGATCGGGCAGAAAATCTAGCAAATCCCTCGCCTTGCGTTCGGCTTGTTGAATTAACTGGATGCTAGCTTGACGCAGTTCAGTACGGGTCAGATTAGGACGGACAACACCGATGGAGAGAATCTGATCGGAGAAAATCGCCACATTACCTTTGCGGAGGGCTTCGAGACTAATCAGGAGTTGTTCGCGAGTGGCTTCGAGGGAGGTAATTTCTGAAGAAAGATTGGCTCTTTGGCGATCAATTGCAGCTAAGCGTTGTTCTGATTCTGTTACCTTTTGGATTAGCGTTTGCCGATCGCGCGATATAGTTTCTAATTCCCCTGCTATTTTCGATTTTTCATCCCTTAATTGATTACTTTCCGATTGCAAATTTTCCTGCTCTTGGGTGAGACTTTGAATGCGATCGCGAAGATCAGCTTCCTGCTGGGAAGCTTTTTGCAGCTCAGCATCCGCTTGCTCAAACTTACTTTCAACGGATTTTAGCAAAGCTTGGGTTTCAGCTTGCTTACGCAGGGCTTGGACGAGGGATTTATTAATCTCGGCGAGACGACCTTGGGCTTTTTCCTGCTCACTTTTGGCAGCCCCTAACTCTGTTTCAATTTTTTGTTTTTGTTCTTGACTTTGGGCTAATTCAGAACGGATACTTTCAAGCCTAAATAAACCGTCCCGCAACTGTCCGCTTAGCAATAGCAAAATACCGAGGGTCGAGGCGGAGATCATCCCCCCTGTCGCGATCGTAACGAGGGTGGCAGTATCACGCGGTCTGAGATTGAACATACTTAGGCGTGCTTTACCGACCTTAGTGCCTATGCGATCGCCAAGGGTCGCAATCAGCCCACCTAAGATTAAAATCGCCAAAACTAGCGTATATCCAGCCATGTAAATCCTGAGTCCTCACGGTTTCGATCTTAGCAGACAAACCTAAAGTTTCTGGATCTAGCGATCGCGACTCATTCTCTAGGTTGAGGATAGTCAGGCAATCTGCAAATTGCGGTATTCTGAGGAAAGAAGAAGTTTCTAAGCAAACCCAATTAGAGTGAATTGATACAGCTTTGGCTGTTAAAGATTTGCTTGATTTTTATAACAAAATATGGAAAAGCAACTCAAGGTTAAGCAGCTAGTTGATAATCTCGCCAAGGCGATCGTTGGCAAAGATGAAGCGATTCAGTTGGTATTAGTGGCTTTATTTTCGGGCGGTCACGCTTTGCTCGAAGATGTGCCGGGGGTGGGTAAGACTTTGATCGCTAAATCTCTAGCGGCATCGATCGCAGGTAAGTTTCAGCGAGTGCAATGTACTCCCGATCTTTTACCAACGGACATTACTGGCACGAATATCTGGAATCCACAAAAAGGAGAATTTCAGTTCTTACCGGGTCCTGTATTCGCTAATATTCTCCTTGCCGATGAAATTAACCGTGCCACTCCGCGCACCCAGTCGGCACTTTTGGAAGTGATGGAAGAAGGACAAGTTACTGTTGATGGGGTTTCTCGCAAAGTACCATCACCATTTTTTGCGATCGCCACCCAAAACCCGATCGAATATCAAGGTACATTTCCCCTTCCCGAAGCGCAACTCGATCGCTTTGCCCTTTCCTTTAGCCTCGGCTATCCTAGCGAAGCCGAAGAATTGGAAATGCTGACAAGGATGCAGTCGGGATTAATTGGTTCCACTCAACTAGAACCCTGTATCACCCCAGAGGAAGTGTTAGAAATTCGTCAGCTTTGTACCAAAGTTCCAGTAAGTGAGGCGACGAGTGCCTACATCGTCAGTGTGGTAAGAGCTACCCGTGAGGATGAAGAAATCACCCTAGGCGTAAGTCCTAGAGGAACTTCGGCGTTACTACGGACAGCCCAGAGCTATGCCTTCATTCGCCAAGTGTTAGATCCCAGCCGTCAGTCCGACTATGTACTGCCCGATGATGTCAAGTTCCTCGCGCCCTACGTCCTCGGTCATCGGATCATGCCCGCAGGCAGGCGATCTCCGAAAAAGATCATTCAGCGCTTGCTAGAGGGCGTAACCGTTCCCTAACAAATCGCAAAAACAAGCGGCGCTATGCGCCGCTTGTTTTAATCTAACAATGCGCCGCCGCAGCTAGAGCCACTGCCTGCGGTGCAGCCGTAGCAGTAATCGGCGGTCTGAATTTCGGCGATCGCATCTAGAGTTTCTAACTCTAATAACTTCGCGACAGTTAAGGCTTCACCTTGAGGCGATCGCGATCGCAAATTTTCCATTTGATTAAAATCACAATCATAGACATTGCCGAGATAGTCGATCGATAGATGATTGCGACACATGAGGCTATCAAGGGTCTGGGGATTAAAGTTGGTTTCTAGAAAATAGGTATAGTCTTCTAAAATTTGGCGATGTTGCAGATGGAACTTACTGCGCCCGATGGGAAGATTGGTGATTGTGAATAGGTGATTGAAAGTGATATCAAAATGGGATTGTAGATATTCTTTGTAAGCGATCTCTAGATTTTGTTGATTGGGCGCAAGGGAAAAATTTTGGTTTTGCGGTAACGGCGGATTGTAAACCAAATCTAGGATCAAGTCAGGATCAGCACCATAGCCCAGACGATTCAACCATTGCAAAGCCTTAATCGACTGCTCGAATACTCCCTTACCACGCATTTTATCGACATTATCTTCGAGATAGCAGGGCAGCGAAGCCACCACGCGCACCCGATGCTGGGCAAAAAAGTCGGGTAGATCTTCGTAACCCTTTTCAAAATAAATAGTTAGGTTAGAACGCACGATCACTTCTTTGTTATGGGCGATCGCCGCTTGCACCAAAGGACGAAACCCATAGAGCATTTCAGGAGCGCCCCCCGTGAGATCGATTGTGCGAATTTGCGGAAATTTTTGGATGATCGCAATTAATTGCTGACAAATTTCGGGAGATAGTTGCTCGGTGCGATAGGGGCTAGCATCGACGTGACAATGGGAGCAGGATAGATTACAGATTTTGCCTAAATTGATTTGTAATGTTGAGATCTGATGTTTAGAAAAAGTCGCGGATAATTTATGAGCAAAGGGAGTAATCGAAACTGCGCTGATTTGCATGGGTTGGCTGTAGTTAGTGAGTCTGAGATCCTGAGGTCAATCTTAGCTAACTTTATTATTTTGAGGATTTACTGCTTTAATTCTGCCATAAACTCAAGAATGCAGGATTTGAGCGCCAAGGTCATTCGATCATAGGATTGACATAACAAATCGATCCATTCCTTAGAAATTTGCACTTCCTCTCTCTTACTATTTTTCTCCAAATAGCGACAGATCTGCGACAACTGCATCGCACCAATACTTGCACTGGTAGATTTTAGGGAATGGGCTGACATCCCCAACTTACGAATATCTTGGGTAGTAAAAGCGAGCTGAATTTCTTCAACTAGAGTTTCTGCCGAGTTGAGATAGATGGTAATTAGATCAGAAAATACTAGATCATCGTCAATAGATGTCCGCAACTCTCGAAACGTGGAGATATCAAGGGTCTCTACTTCAAGAATTGCGTCAAAATCCTTTGATGCCTGCGATTCTTTATAAACATTATCAAACATATCTTTAATCCTGACGCAGATTTGTAGACATTGCTAACCGATAGACAGATCACTTGTAATCTCTAATACCTAATTAGAAATACCAAATTTAACAACCTTACTAGGTTTGGCTTTTAAATCACGAAGGTGTGATCGCACCTTCGTGATTTGGTAAAAATTGGCATGAGAAAAGTAATGCCACAAAACTTTCCTAGACAGCGATCCCCCGAATACAAGCAAACATAGACTAATAACTACAAGTAAATATATTGCTGTCTAAATATTTATAATTCAATATTTACAGTGTTTATAGTTTTAGTGTACGCAGATTGTTGACCGCATTTTCAATTGTGCTATCTTTCTTAGCAAAACAAAACCTAAGTCCATTCACCTTGTCGCGATCGGGATGACTAAAGCAAGAACCAGGGACGGCGGCAACTAGGGCTTCTTTGGCGAGGCGAAAAGCAGCACTTTCGGCATCGGGGGCGATCGCTGAGCTATCAGTCCAGATGTAATATGCTCCCTTAGGTAAGACGGGGGATAGCCCCAGCTCCATCAAGGCAGGATAGAGCAGATCGCGCTTACGTTTGTAGTCTAAGGCTAGCTTGGTAAAATATTCGCGACCAAACTCCATCGCGGTTAGGGCGGCGTGTTGGAGGGGGGCGGGAGCGCAGATGGTAATGAAATCATGGATGCGGCGCATGGCGGCAGTGAGTTCGGGACTAGCGACGGTGTAGCCCAAGCGCCAACCTGTGATGCAGAAGGTTTTGGAAAATCCATTCACAACGATGGTGCGATCGCGCATTCCCTCAATGCTGATTAGGCTAATATGTTCACCTTCATAGATGATGTATTCGTAAATTTCATCGGTAATTGCGTACACGTCATACTGCTGACAGAGCTTAGCGATCAGTTCTAACTCATTGCGCGTCCAAACTTTCCCCGTGGGATTGGCAGGACTATTGATAATTACTGCCTTAATACCTTTCTTAAAAGCAGGTTCGAGGATTTCTTGGGTGATTTCCCATTGCGGTGGTTGCAGGGTGATAAATTCAGGAATGCCGCCCACGGTGGCAAGGTTAGGAACATAATTTTCGTAAAATGGCTCAAAAACCAACACCCGATCGCCTTGATCAATCAGAGTCATTAGGGCAATATTCAAGCCTTCGGTTGCGCCGCAGCAAACAGTTACTTCAGTTTCAGGATCAACGCTAACTAGATTATCGCGCTGCATCTTGACAGCGATCGCCTCTCGCAATTTGCTCCAGCCCCAGCTATCAGCATATTGATTGAAATCAGCCGCGATCGCTGCCCTTGCGGATTCTTTGATTGCTTCTGGTGCGGGGAAATCGGGTAAGCCTTGGGCAAGGTTGATCGCGCCAAACTTTTCACAATAGCGCGAAGCTTCACGGATTTGGGATTCTTTGATCTGATGGGCGCGTTGGGACAGGGAAGCAATAGTCAAGGGAATATCTCTAAGCTCAATTACACAGCGCTTTACAGCGCTTTATCTAATATAACCCAGAGCGAGAGGCGGCGTGATGCGCCGATTCTCTCGTTAAATGTAGACAATTCAAATAAGAAAAATAGGGCTTCGACTCCGCTCAGCCAGCAATATACGGTGGCTGAGCGGAGTCGAAGCCTCTTCAAACTTATTTCTGATATGTATGATTTGCGTCAGCGCACCCCAAAAATCTACAAATGATTTAGGACTGCTACAGGAGAAATTTTAAAGCTGCGGCGATGTAGGTCACTGTAACCAAGTTGGGCGATCGCCTGTCGATGTTTGACCGTGCCGTAGCCTTTATTGGTAGCAAGATCATAGTCTGGATAAATTTCCGCAAGCTCAACTATGCGGCGATCGCGCCAGACCTTGGCAACGATGCTAGCGGCGGCTATAGAAATTGAAAGCGAATCGCCTTTAATAACTGTGGTTTGGGGCATTGGCGCAATTAGCTGAAATCTGAGTAACTGATTACCGTCAACTAAGCAATGCCTTGGCTGCGGTGATAACTTAGCGATCGCCCGTTCCATCGCCAACAGACTCGCCGCCAAAATATTCATTGCATCAATTTCCGCGACCGAAGCCGTACCAATCTCACAGGCGATCGCCGTTTCGCGAATCACGCCATCCAATTTTTCGCGGCGAGATGCAGAAAGCTTTTTGCTATCAGTCACACCCAGATCTGCCAAAAATGCTAACTTCTCCACAGGCAAAATCACCGCCGCCGCCACCACTTCGCCAAAGAGCGCTCCGCGTCCCACTTCATCCACCCCCGCCACAGGATGCTGTTGGATTTCTAGCGCTCGGATCTCTTCTGGTTGCATAGGGAATTTAGTAATAATGCTTTGCAGCGTCCTTGGTCTTTGATTTGAGAATAGCTTAGCTCAGCAAAACTAATCGGCATAGCATTTGCGTACAGTTGATGTATCGATTTAATCGGAATAGCGAGGCAAAGCGTCGTTACTCCCCTTGTTCTTAACCCACAAAAATTATGACGCTGATTAAAATTCTTCCTGATTGGTTTTTACCAGAAAGCCAAGCCACCTCTGAGTCAGTCTATCTAAATCGGCGGAGATTTCTCAAAAAAGCAGGGCTGACTAGCCTCAGCATGGCGGGGTTATTGGTGGGTTGCCAAAGTCTGGAAGAAAAAAAAGCGATCGTCAAGCAACAAATTCAAAACGATCGCCTCAAAGCGATCGCTGCCTCCCGAAATCTTGCCTTTAATCTTGATCGTCCTCTCACCGATGAATACAGCGCCGCCATTTATACCAATTTCTATGAGTTTAGTAGCGACAAAGATGTATGGCAGAAAGTGGACAGGTTTAAGCCCCATCCTTGGACTATTGAAATTACGGGATTAGTGGCAAAACCCCAAAAATTGGCGATCGAAGACTTAATCGCTAAGATGCCGATCGAGGAGCGTTTATACCGTCATCGTTGTGTCGAAGCTTGGGCAATGGCGGTTCCTTGGACAGGATTTCCCCTCAAAAAGTTGATTGAGTTGGCAGAACCCAAGGCAAACGCCACCCATGTTAAATTCACTACTTTTATGAAGCCCGAACAGGCAAGGCGACAAATTTTGCAAAGCGAGCCTTGGCCCTATGTGGAAGGATTAACCATCAAAGAAGCGCTGAATGAATTAGCATTTATGGCGGTGGGTATCTATGGACATGAATTGCCGAAACAGCATGGAGCACCAATTCGCCTCGTTTTACCTTGGAAGTATGGCTATAAAAGTATTAAATCAATCGTGCAGATAGAATTTAGCGATCGCCAACCAGCTACTTTTTGGAATACCAGAATTCCTGAAGAATATGATTTTCTGGCTAATGTTAATCCCGATATTCCCCATCCGCGCTGGTCACAGGCAAGTGAAAAAATGCTCGGCACAGGCGATCGCTACGCTACGCAACTTTATAATGGCTATGGGGAATATGTCGCAAAGCTTTATTAGTGTCATATGGGAATAGATGTAGTTCTCTCATAAAAAGTAACTCCCAATCTATTAATGTGTTCGATCAGATGCAAATTATCGATTGTGCTAAAGATAGATAAATCTATGGAATAGGGTAGAAGTAAGTCATCAATTTGATTTTGAATTTGCAATAGTTGCCGATGGTTAAGGCGATCGCTAATCAAAGTTAAATCGATATCAGAGCCATTTTTATAATTTCCTTTAGCGCGAGAACCATAGAGAATTGCTTTGCTAATTTCGGGATATCCAGCAAATATCTGATTGATTTGGATAATTACTTCTGGCTTTAGTCCAAACTGATTCATAGATGTTTTATAGAGATTGCATCTTTTCTTTTAATTCGACAAATAGCCGAAAGTAGATATCATGAATGTCTTGATTGATTTGTTGGGCTACTTCGAGATTATAGGTATGTACTGAGGCAATTCTACTTTTGATCATCTTCATCCAGTTATCGCCATCGGTAATTAAGCCGCGTTGAAAGGCTAACCGTAAGGCATCTCGACTGCCTTGGATTGCAACTTCTCCTTGTTCTTCGTAGTAGTCTTTAATCACTTTCCATGCGAGTTCGTAGGTATACTCAAAAGCTTTAATTATTCCTTGTTCTTCTAGTTCGCTTAGTTTGCCTTTTTCGATAAACTTAGTAAGTTGTACGAGTGCTTTTTGATAGTTATAAAAACGTTGTTTCCAGCGAATGTCATTTTGCATAAAAGTTTGTATTTATATTACCTAATTCTTTGCGTAGGATTAGAGCATTGGCACAGCCATTTTGTCGCGTTAATTAGATTACTTGCCAAAGAGCAACTTGCTTTCTTTATCCCAATTGCGATACATCCAGATCACTGTATACCAGTTCATGTAAATGCGAAAAATTTCCATCGCAACTTCCGATTTACCTTGATCACAGAGCCATGTGAGCAGAGGTTTGAGGGTGCGATCATTGAGGCTACCACCAAGGGTGAGCAGTCCCCAGAGAACCAAATGCAGCCATGTTTTTTGAATCATTAACTTCACTTCCCAAGTGGGATGTTTTTGATAAAAGATAATTCCCATTCTGCCGCGTTGTTCTTCGAGATCTAATAAACGCGGCATCTTATCAATCGAAAAAGCAGCATGGTAATGAAAAGCGATCGCCCCCGCACAGGTCAAGCGTTTTAACCCCAGCTTCTTAATTCGCATTCCCAATTCAAAATCTTCCCAACCATATTGAAAGAAGCCTGTATCAAATTTTCCCGCTTCGAGTAACCATTTACGGGAGATCGCCAAATTACAAGTATCAAAAATTGCCGCCGTAAATACAGGTATCGCAGGCACAGGCTCGGAATCTGGCGCTTCGAGATTAGTTGTATTGATAATCCTTCCGTAGCTATAAACCTTGTCACCCTGATCAAGAACCAACGTATGGGCTTGCAAATATTCAGGATTGACGGTGATATCGCTATCCACAAACGCAATATATTTACCAAGGGCAGAGTCGATGCCATAGTTACGCGCAGTAGCGGCGGCGGCGTGATCTTGAGTTAGGAGTCGTAGGTGGGGATAGCGATCGCGATGTTCTGTCAAAAACTCCACCGTCCCATCGGAGGAACCGTCGTCAATTACCAAAATCTCATAGGGCTGGGTGATGGTTTGTCGTTCTAGGGCTGCCAAGCATTTTTGTAAGATGGGCAACCTGTTATAGGTTGGCACAACCACTGACCACAACATTTCCGACACAAACTTTCTCCTCTGCGATCGCCACAAGTCTACAAGCTAAGCTTATACCAAAACCCTAGAAGATAAGTTACACCGCAAAACGGTACAACTTATCTTCTAGGGTCTATGCAAAAAAAAGGACGCGCTTTGCGTCCTTTTTTTAGATATGTACTCAGGTCGTATTACTCTACAACCTTTTCCTTAAATTGCTTGCCTGCGGAGAAAGCAGGAACGCGGGTGGCGGCGATGACCATCTTTTCGCCAGTGCGAGGGTTACGACCTTCGCGCTCTTGACGTTCGCGTGGCTCAAAAGAACCAAAGCCAACCAAAGTAACGCGATCGCCTTCAGCCACGGCTTCCACAATTGATTCGAGGGCAGCAGTAACGATCACTTCGATATTCTTTTTAGATACATTTACCTTTTCGGCGATCGCATCTACCAATTCACCTTTATTCACAGATGTAGCTCCTATGTCGCTTGAGAATGAGACTTGATTTTTTTAAAGATTAGAGCATGGAGAATCATGGCTCTAAACATGGTTTGAAATTGCGAGACGGCTTTTATACTACAGCACCTATGGTAGTCGTCAAGCGCTTTTGACAAAACTTTCGCAAAAATTTTTAAATTTGGAGTTGTTGTCAGTTTCAGCAGAACCTAAAAACAAAAAAAGTGAGTTGCGGCGCTAAGCGCCGCAACTCACTCGTGGTACAGGTGGCGATCGCTACCCTAGGGGACAGCTTGGCGCATATAGTCGCCCCAAACCTGCGCCGCCACAGCACTTGACCCCCTTGTAACTCCCTCATCATTACCGAGCCATACCGCAGTCACTAAATTGCGACTAGGCACTGCGCCCACAAACCAGAGATCGCGCCCCTCATCGGTGGTTCCTGTTTTGCCAATCACCGTACCTTGGGGGATGGCAGCCGATCGCCCTGTACCATACTGGACAACCCCGCGCATCATATCCACCATCGTACTAGCGACCCCTGCATCGATCGCTTGACGGGGCTTGATAAAGGTATTGGCATCAAAGATGACGCGACAGGTTTGGCGATCCTTAGGATTTTTGCAATCGGCACTGTCGAGAATGCGTTTAATCGCGTGGGGCTTGATGTATTTGCCCTCATTAACCACCGTGGCATAGGCTCCCGCCATCTCGAGGATTTTTACCTCATTGCCGCCTAGCACCATATTGCTGGACTGATCGAGCTTGGCAGTGATCCCAAGATTTTTTGCCATTTTGACGACATTATCGAGACCTGCGCTCTCTCGCTACTCTTACCGCCACCACATTTTCCGATAGAGCAAAGCCGCGATACATATCGATCGCGCCACTACCGCCATTGTGACAGCCGATAATTCCTGATAAAGCGCTACAGGAAAAGGCACGACTAGGAGAAATGCCTTGATCCACTGCCGCCGCATAACTAAAGAGCTTAAAAGTTGAACCCGGTTGGCGCAGGGCTTGGGAAGCGCGATTATATTGGCTAGCTTCGTAGCTAGTGCCGCCCGTCATCGTCAACAGTGAGCCGTCAGCAGCATTGACCGTGACGATCGCTCCTTGACTAAAATCATAGACCGCCCCCTCCTGCGCCACCGCATCCCGTAGAGCCTTATCGGAGGCTTTCTGCATTTCGAGATCGAGATTGGTCTCAACGATCAGATTTCCTTCCCGTGCAAAGTTTTCGCCGAGGATCTCTTGCAACTCCTCAAAAACATAGCTGTAGTAGTAAGGTGCGACTGAGCCTTGGAGTTTAGTTTTGGCAGCTTCGTTGAGAATTAACACCGATCGCCTTGCCCTTTCCGCATCCTTATCGGTGATCATCCCCAACTCTGCCATGCGGTTGAGAATGCGATCGCGATAGGCGATCGCCAGATCTTTATTTTTAAAAGGATTGATCAATTCAGGGGATGGTAACAAGCCGACAAGGGTTGCCGCCTCTGAGAGATTTAACTCAGAGGCTTCCTTCCCGAAGTAGAGCTTTGCTGCATCTTTGAAGCCATACACACCGTAGCCCGCATAGGCACGGTTGAGATAGAGACGCATAATCTCATCTTTGTTGTAGGTAAAGGTGAGCTTGATCGCGGCGGCGGCTTCGCGCCATTTGCGTCCTGCGGAATCATCGGTTCCCACATAGCTCTTGCCCAATAGGTTACGCGCTAATTGTTGGGTGATCGTACTTGCGCCCTCTAGACGTTCGCCCCGACTCTTGACATTGGTAACGATCGCACGGACTACGCCCACAGGATCAACACCCACATTCCAATAAAAAGACGTGTCCTCGGAGGCAATCACCGCTTTGGGTATAAATTGCCCAAACTCGGCGAGACTGGCGTATTCAGTATGGTTAGCGATATCGGTGGGGTCAAGACGTTTCATGCCATCACCTGCGACGACTTCAACGGGTCCCTGTTGGGTGACGGGCAGGGGCTTGAGGGGCGGTACACGACCAATTTCATAGCCGATCGCACAAATAATAAGCCCCGCGATCGCGCCAATGCCGATCCCCGTATATTGCAAAGAGCGAATATACCAAGGTGGCGGATCGATATAGCGCAGGGTAGCAGCTTCCTCTAGCTCAGGAGGTCCAAGGGTGATTTTCATGCGGTGGCGCAATGGCACTGCCTTCAATCTCTGCTTTTGGCGATAGATGCCATTGGTGGATTCCTGATCTTGCAGAATAAATTGCGATTTCTTTTGGGTGCGATCGCGGACTAATTGAGCATGAATTTGGCTGACGAGGGGAGTTTGCACCACGATGTCACATTTGCCTGTACTGCGCCCAATGATGTAGCGATCGCCCACAAGATCATAGATTTCGGGCTTATCCTTTTGCGATCGCCGCACTTCTAGCTTGGGGACACGCTCTTTGGGATTAATTTTCAATACCCCATTCACGACCTCCGTAAGCTGATGAATCTGTGTCATCAACTTAGACTTAGGAGGTTGCTTGGGCTGTGATGGGGGCTGGGGCGATTTCATAGGGGATTTCATAGAGGGCTATGACGTGGATTTTGGCAGTACAGTTTCCGAAGCGCAGGCGATTATTAATTTATACCAAAACCAGAAGAGAGTTGCGGCGCTCCGCGCCACAACTCTCTTCTGGTTTTAGTTTGCTATATCAATTTTTTATTCGATTTTTTATTCGATCGTGCGGGTTAGCAAAACTGGCACGGTGGCGTTAACCCTTACATAGTCGGATACCGATGTGCCGAGCAAGCGATCAAGGTCAGGCAAACTCCGTGCGATCGAAGGACGGCGATCGGGGGAGCCAAGCATCAACAGACTGGCGTTGGACTCATCCGCCAAACGGCACAACTCCTTACCGACATCGCCTGCGCCAAGCAAAGAACGCGAAGGAATATTCATCCGTTTCAGTTTGGCAGCAGCCTCCGCTAGCACAGGATCGCTGCTAGCGCTGGTGTCATCCTTGCGTTTGAGGACTCTTGCCAAGAGGATTTCCACATCCTTAGCTCCGCTCACTAATTTGATCGCCAGATCCAAACTGTGATTAGCGGCGGCAGAGCCATCGACCGAAACCATCACACTGCGGATCGTCTTGATATAGACATCATCCTTAATCAGTAACATCGGCGCATCGGATAGCTGAAATACATATTGGCTCACCGAATTTGCCAATATTGCTTGCAATCTACCCATCCCGCGCGAACCCATAACCAATAAATTAGCTTTGAGGTCTTCGGCAACCTTACAAACCACATCCTTGGGTTCACCTTCCTTGAGCAAAGGAACGGTGCTATTGGCGGAGGATAAACGCAGGTTAGAAATTTCTCTGTCAATAATGCTTTGACCAGCCAAACGGTACTCTGTGACTGATTCCGAATTGATGGAGTTGGGAATGACGTGCAGCACGTTAATCTGTGAATTCTGCATACTGGGGAGAGACAGCAGCATATTCATCATTTCTCGCGATCGCCCAGATCCATCAACGGTTAATAAAATTTGTTGAAACATATGGAGTCCCTAACTCTTATTGAAAATGCTTTTTATGGTTTGCAATAGCTTTCTATATCTTGAGTAAAGCTCAATTGCAGAGCGATCGCTGTAAAACGTTGAGATTCTTAAAAAACAAACCCCAAAAGAAAAAGGAATCGCCATGCGCTGCCTTTCTCTTTTGGGGTTTGAGATTGCTATAGACAATTCAAATAAAAAATAGGGCTTCGACTCCGCTCAGCCAACGTATACCGATGGCTGAGCGGAGCGATGCACTGAGCTTGTCGAAGCGTCGAAGCCTCTTTTAACTTATTTAAAACTGCTATAAACCTTAGCCAAAGATCTCCGCAGGATCGGCGGACTGGACTTTACGCAGGGAAATCGCCCCTGATATCACACACATAACCATGGTCAAAATCATCACGGGGATGGCTTTATCCCAGATATAGAGAGGTAATAAAGTCGCATTTTTGGTCAGGTTGTAGAGACCGAAGGAAATACCTAGCCCCGGAAGAAAACCTAAAATCGACAGCACAAAAGCTTCTTGGATCACAATTCGGGCTAAATAGAAATTGTTGTAACCCATCGCCTTGAGGGTGGCATATTCCGCAAGGTGATCCGACACATCGGTATAGAGAATCTGATACACGATCACAATCCCGACGATGAATCCCATCACCGTCCCAAGAGTAAAAATGAAGCCGATCGCCGTACTCTTTTGCCAGTAGCCTTTTTCAAAAGCAATGTAGCCGTCCATAGTCATGATCCGCGCATCGTCGATCGCCGCATCTTGCGTTTTTTGTAAATCCTCGATGGTCAAGTCCTGCTTGGAGACCACCACCTTTTCCTTATTTTCTTCGCGAATCACCTTACCATCGTCACCGACTCTTTCCTGAAACAAGGCTCTCACCCGCTTACCGTCGGGCGATAACTTTTCACGGGGTAGTACCACGGTGTCGTCGGGCATTTCCAGAATAAATTTAAGCATGGTTGCGTAGGGGGAAGCGTTGGGCTTGAGATTGATCAAACCCACATTGATCAGCCCCGAACGGCGATTGTCAAACATTCTCAAAAAATTGGTGTCACTGGTAATCACGGCTCCATCCGCCGCGAAGGATGCCCCTAGCTCAAACAAGCCACCGATCGCTAATTTGCGGTTGCCCACTTCCCTTGTGACTAGATGATTGCAAGCAAAAGCCTGATCGGTAAATTGGGATTTGAGTGACAGAGAGCCACATTCTGCCACGATGGGACCAAACTCAGCGCGGGAAGTGCGATCAAATAAGACCACATCCTGAGTCTTAACGCGATCAATATTGATCGCAGCTCCCGCCATTCTAAAAACATCAGCATCGGGGTTCGCCCCTAAAACCAAAATATTACGGGTCTGTCCTGCGGGATCTTCTTGGATTTTCCAAGCACCAAGACCAATGTATAGAGGATTGACGGACGCGACTTCATCCAACCCATAGGCTTGATAGAGACGGCGTTGGGAGAAGTTTCGCATTCCTACAAGGTTCGTGGACTGGGGATTAATGATCACTAGGTCGCCAACCAAATTACTCTGGAGCCGAATTGCACTGGTGAAGAGAGCATCCCGAAATCCTAATTGCAAAAACATCAGTACCACCGCAAAGGTAATCCCTGCGATTGCCACCAATAATCTGCTTTTTTCGTAGGTAAGTTGCAGCCAAGCCAGAGGTACGGCAAAGATCATATTTTAATGGTGGGATTAGACTTGGTTCTTAGAATTATTTTTTAGAATCGGTTCTTAGACTTCGATTTTGACGCGAACTTGGAGATTGGTCAGGGCAGCCACCTTTTGGCTGTCGTCTAGCTTAATCTTGACTTCAATAATGCGGACATCGGTTTTGGCAGCAGGATCGGTTCCGAGGACATCATTTTTAGCGATGCTCAAGCCGATGCTATCGACTTGACCCGTGATCGTACCCTCAAAGGCTTCACTCTCGATGACTGCCTTTTGACCAACTTTGACTCTGCCAATGTCAGTTTCATAGATTTCGGCGACTACATACATTTGACTGGTATTGCCCAGATCAACTACGCCATCGGTTTGGCTGACGACTTCACCAGTTTTAGAATTGACCTTGAGGATCTGCCCATCAATGGGGGCGATGACTTGCGATAGGGTGAGATTCACCTCAGCACTTTTGACATTGACGATCGCCGTTTGCAATTGCGCTTCCGCTAGCTGGATATCGGTGGGACGCACCTCGCGGACGCTACTGAGCAAGCCTTGGGACTGCCGCAGTTGAAATTTTGCCTGTTCGATTTGTTGTTGAGCTTGCAAAAATTGCCCCTTCAGGGTTTCGGCTTTGAGACGATAGGTATCTAATACGGTTTGAGAGATTGCCCCTTCTTGGTAGACCTTGAGAAATCGATTGTAGTCATTACCCGCTATCTCTAATTCGGTACGCAATCTTAGGGCATTTGCTTCAAGGGATTTAATATTCGCGGCGGCGGCTTGGACATTACCTTCTTGAGCGATGATGTCGCCCGTTTTTGCCCCTGCCCTGACTCTAGCAAGATTGCGATCGCTTTCTTGAGCTTGGCTTTGAGCTTGGAGAAGGGTGGCAACGGAGCGATCGGAACTATCGAGGATGGCGATTACTTGCCCTTGCTTCACTCTGTCACCTTCCTTGACCATTAACTTGATAATCCGCGATGTGCCAAGGGCAGAGGGGGACGCAACTTTGATCACTTCTCCCTGTGGCTCAATACGTCCAAGGGCGCTCACGGTGCGTGGTTGTTCTTTGACGGTGGTGGTGGTAGCTGCGGGTTGAGCGGAGTTGCTGTTGGAGCGACCGATTACTAACCAAGTACTCACACCCAGAGTCACTAATGCTAAAGCGATCGCAGGAATAAGAAATTTATTTGTCGGTTTGGGAACAGCATTTTTCATAGAGGGCGGCGTTAAGTTAGCGATGGGAGTATTGAGAGATTTTTACCCCCCTCAGTCCCCCCTTGCAAGGGGGGAAGGAAAATCTAGGTTCTCCCCCTTTTAAAGGGAAGGAAAATCTAAGTTCTCCCCCTTTCAAGGGGGAGTTAGAGGGGGTGAATTAGATATTTAAGTGGTGTACTCAGCGTTGATCTTGACGTAATCATAACTTAGGTCACAGCCCCATGCCGTACCGCAGCCATCGCCGTCACCCACGGTGACATCAATAACTACGGTGTCATTTTTGAGATAGTCACTGGCAGCTTGGCGATCGTAGTCCTGTGGTGTGCCATTTGCCATCATCACAAAGTCGCCGAGTTGAATATTCAACACATTTTGATCAAAGTCCACGCCCGATCGCCCTGCTGCGGCGGCAATTCTACCCCAGTTTGGATCATTGCCAAAGACGGCAGATTTAACTAGAGATGAGCCGACGATGGTTTTCGCAATTTGACGCGCAGCCTCAACGGTGGATGCTCCCTTCACATTTACTTCGATCATGCAGGTTGCGCCTTCGCCATCACGGGCGATCGCTTTAGCGAGGCTCATACAAACTTCTTGGAGCATTTTTTGCAATTGTTGAGCGGCGGCGGAATTTTCGTCAGCGATCGCCACGCCAGATTGACCATTGCAGAGAGCTAACACCATATCGTTAGTACTGGTATCGCCATCAACGGTGACTTGGTTAAAACTGGCATCGATGGAGCTAGACAGCATTTTTTGCCAGAGCTTCGGCTCCACATCAGCATCACAGGTGACAAAGCCCAGCATCGTTGCCATATTCGGGTGGATCATTCCTGAGCCTTTACAGATACCGCCGATGCGTACGGGCTTGCCATCGATGACGGTTTCGAGAGCAATGCTCTTGGGAACAGTATCGGTGGTCATGATCGATCGCGAAGCATCTTCGCCACCATCGGGGGAAATCAGGGGCGCAATTTTGGCAATCCCTGCCCTCATCTTGTCCATCAGCAATTGTTTGCCGATTACGCCCGTTGAGGCTACCAATACGCCATCACTGGTATTGAGCGCTTGCTGTACTAAGGCGGCTGTTTCTACAGCATTGCGCCAGCCTTCTTCGCCCGTACTGGCGTTGGCTTGCCCCGCATTGCAAAGAATGGCGCGAACCTTGCCGCCCTTACCCAAGACCTCACGGTTAAAGTCCACACAGGCGGCGCGGACACAGGACTTCGTAAATACTCCTGCGGCGATCGCAGGAACATCGGAGGCAATGAGAGTCAGGTCGGGGGCGCCCGATGGTTTTAGTCCTGCGGTGATACCTGCGGCTTTGTAGCCCTTTGCAGCAGTCACGCCACCTGCGATTACTTGCCAATCTGCCATGATTTTTTGAAATTCCTAGGTAAATAAATTAAGTACTGATGTTATGGGCAAAGAAGAATGCACCTCATCCCCCAACCCCTTCTCCTTGCAAGGAGAAGGGGAGTTAGAGTCTTTTTAATTGTTCTCCTCTCCTTTGCAAGGAGAGGGGCTAGGGGTGAGGTTTTAGAAACTTTCACATAACACCAGTTAAATAGATTGAGATATTAAGCTAATTGCACTTAAATTCCCGTCAGCTTGGCGATCGCACCTTCAAGGTTGCTAGGCAGCGATCGCAATAACTTTCGTTTTTCAAAATCTACAGCCACCAGCGTTACAACTGCTGTTACACATAGATCTGTTTCGGTACGAATTTGATATTCCCAGTTGAGGCGCACCTTATCGGGAACGAGCTTGGTCATCACCAAGACATCATCACCCATTCGCGCCGAGCGATGATAGCGAATTGACATCTCCGCCACGGGCAGATCCACACCCGCCAAAACCAGATCTTCAAAATTCATGCCGACGGAGCGCATACATTCCACTCGCGCCGCCTCCATCCAAGTTAGATAAGTGCCATGCCACACCACGCCCGAATAGTCGGTGTGATGCGGATAGACATGGACAGGATAGTTAAACCAACCTTCATTGGCGATCGCCGCTTCAAACTTGGTAATTTCGCTAGTTAGGGTATTGGAAGGTAAATCTGTCATTTGCGTATCCATGTTTATATCTCCATAGTGCAGGGTTCAGCTTTGCCGACCTTTAGCGAGAAAACTGAACAATACTTCGCTACAACAAATTCTCGAGGCGGCGGCGCATCATGGCAATTACGGGATCTTCGACTTCCGATTCTAATTCTGGAATAAAGTCATCGTCGCGGCGATCGCTAGACCAATCAGTTTTATCAACATTGCGTTCGGGTGGTACGAGCAGACCATCGGTTGGCACGATATTCAGATCATAGTTAGCTTCGCGGCAAAATTCCTCTAGATCTTGGCTGTCAATGCTCTCAACCGTTGGTGACAGGAAATCCTGTGCTTCTAGCAAACCTGCATAACGGATGGCATCATCTTCCTGCTCAAAAGCAACCACGATATTGTCGCCTTCGATTTCTAGGGTATAAATACCTTCGTTATCAGTGTTTGCATTAAACAGCAATACCCAAACTTGCATAGGAAAAACTCGATCGCTAGAAAATCTCCAATTATTGTATATCACCATAGATCACGGGCGATCATGCTCAAGACTCATGGATAAAGTTAGGGGCTTCGACTCCGCTCAGGGCTTCGACTTCGCTCAGGGCTTCGACTCCGCTCAGCCAGCGTATATCGCGGTGGCTGAGCGAAGTCGGAGCCACACATTTCAAAAGCCGTATATTTCAAATCAAGGCAGGGAAATAACTTTGGAACTCGATCGCTATAGTGTGGGTAGCTATACAACGGGCGCAAGCCTGATTAAGCAGTTGTTTTGGTACTTTATCGGCGCACCAATGGTGCGTAGTTATCTGTTGCCGTTTTCGGTGGTGAAAGTCCAGATTTTGCGCTGGTTTGGCGCGGAGATTGGGCGCGGGGTGAGGATTAAAACGGGGGTGCGCGTTAAATTTCCTTGGCGCTTAATCGTTAAAGATTTTGTGTGGATTGGCGAAGATGCGTGGCTCGATAATTTGGACTGGATCACCATCGAAAGTCATTGCTGCCTGTCCCAAGGCGTATATCTCTGCACTGGCAGTCATGACTGGAGCGATCGCCATTTTGCCCTCAAAACTGCACCAATTTACATCGAGTCAGGCAGTTGGATCGCCGCCCAAGCTACGATCGCCGCAGGGGTCAGAGTAGGGCGCGGTGCGGTTTTAGGCTTAGGAGCAGTGGCAACGCGATCGCTAGAGCCAATGACTATTTACCAAGGAAATCCTGCGATCGCCGTCAAGTTGCGTAAAATCAAAGAATAATTCCCAAGCATTAAATTTTTCAAATAAACAGCCATAAATATGACCGTTACTACCTCTGCCCCCAGCCCCAAAATTGGACTAGCCTCCCGCTTAGTCAATGGCATCTTATCCATTAAGCCTCTATTTAATGTCGCCAAACAACGCGCTCGCAAAATGATGATCGAACGCGCAGGATCGATGGGTATGGATTGGTTACAGATTGTCGATGATTTGAATAAGCAAGATCTAGACAGCGAATTGGCTAAAGTCCAAAATCCCGCAGTTCAATATCCCGAATATTACCTCAAAGATTTTCATGCTTACACAGAGGGCAATCTGGGCTGGCTACCTGCGACGGAAGTGGAAGTTGCTGCCCATGCCGTACATTCGCGCATCTGGAATGATGATCAGCCAATGATCAAAGGCGATGTCCGCTTGCGTCAAAGCTATTTTGATGTTGTCAAATCTAAGCTTAGTAACGCTCCTCAGGATATTCTCGACATTGGTTGCAGTGTCGGCATGAGTACCTTTGCGCTCCATGAAGCTTATCCCCAAGCAAAGCTCACGGGGCTAGATTTATCGCCCTATTTTTTGGCGATCGCCAATTACAACACCCACACCAAACATTCCCAACTAGCTGAAAAGCAGCAGGTACGATGGGTGCATGGAGCCGCCGAACAAATGGAATTTGCCGATCATTCCTTTGATTTTGTATCCTGTTTTTTGCTATTCCATGAGTTGCCCCAATCCGCCTCACGCCAAATCCTCAGAGAAATCAGAAGGATTTTGCGCCCCAATGGTCACTTTGCCATGATGGATATGAATCCCCAGTCCGATATCTATCGCAAAATGCCTCCCTACATCTTGACTCTGCTCAAGAGTACCGAACCCTATTTAGATCAATATTTTGCCTTTGATCTAGCCAAGGAATTAATCGATGCAGGTTTCGAGTCCCCCACCATTACCGCCAATACTCCTCGCCACCGCACCGTCATCGCCAAGGTGATTTAAGAGCAACTTTATCTTGAGAAGATGAATGGCAGCGCGAAGCGCCGCCATTCATCTTTTTGTTCTATTTCCTAGGCAAACCTTGCTTTGCTGTAGGGTGAGAATTTCAGGCTGTCCTGAACTTGCGTTAAGTTATAGTTAGCGTTAATTGCGAGGTCTAAAAACAGATGGTACAAGTTCTAGCGCAACCTAAACTGATGACTTTTGCTGAGTTTGCGGAGTGGAAGTCAGAGGATAAATTTTATGAATTACACAATGGAGTAGTTGTTGAGATGCCTCAACCTGTCGGAAAGCATGAGCAAGTTAAGGGTTTTCTGGCTACGGAGCTAGTATTTGAGTATAGAAAAGCAAATCTGCCTTACTTTCTACCTAGTCAAGCTTTCGTGAAATTGGCTGATGCTGATTCGGCTTATTTACCTGATATTTTAATTGTGAAGTCTTCTAATCTAGTAAATGAACCGTTGTGGGAAAAGCAATCGACAATTATTCAAGGTGCATCAATTGTGATTGCGATCGAGGTGGTGAGTACAAATTGGCGTGATGATTACTTAATTAAGTTGAAGGAATATGAAGAGATGGGGATTCCTGAATACTGGATTGTGGATTATCAGGGAATTGGTGGTCGGCGGTTTATTGGTAATCCCAAACAACCCACGATTTTAGTTCATGAGTTAATTGATGGTGAGTATCAGGTGACTGCTTTTCAAGGTGGCGATCGCGTTGTATCACCAACTTTTCCAGAATTGGGCTTGACAGCTAGTCAGATTTTTGAAGCGGGAATTAGAGCTTAATTTGCTACATACCAAAGTCCATTATCTCAATCCTCAGTATCTGCATTTTGTGGCTTCTCAAACTTAGTCCTTGGCAGAGCGGCAACGATCGCATCGAGAACTTTGGTTACAGGAATAATTTCCATACCGTAATTTTGCATCACCTGCATACTGGGAATAATCGCCCGCTTAAAACCTAATTTTGCCGCTTCCTTTAAGCGCAAATCCAGTTGAGAAACAGGGCGCACCTGTCCACCTAAGCCCACTTCACCAATCATCACCGTGCGGGGATCGACCGTGCGATCGCGAAAACTTGCTGCCACCGCGATCGCCACACCGAGATCGACCGCAGGCTCAGCTACATTCAAGCCACCCGCTGCCGCCACATAAGCATCGAGCTTGGATAGGGGAATGCCGATTCGCTTTTCGAGAACCGCCAGAATTTGTAGAAAGCGATTGGTTTCGATGCCTGTGGTGGTGCGCCGAGGAGACGAATAGCTGGTGGGACTGACAAGGGCTTGTAACTCCACCACGATTGGGCGCGTCCCTTCACAGGCGACAATCGTGGCGGTTCCGGGGACGGACTCATCGCGATTACCGAGAAATAGCTCCGAGGGATTCGCCACCTCGCGCAAACCGCGATCAATCATTTCAAATACGCCGATCTCTTGGGTTGCGCCAAAGCGATTTTTGACCGATCGCAATAATCTATGGGTAGCAAAGCGATCGCCTTCAAAATAGAGAACCGTATCGACCATATGCTCCAATACTTTAGGTCCTGCGATCGCGCCTTCCTTAGTGACGTGACCGACGATAAACAGGGAAATATTTTCGCGTTTAGCGACGCGCATTAATGCCGCCGTGCATTCACGCACTTGCGACACGGAGCCGGGAGCCGCGTTTAAGTTAGAGAAGTAGAGAGCTTGAATACTATCAATTACGGCAACTTGGGGACGCAGGGATTGCAGTTCTCGCAGGACAATTTCTAAATCTGTCTCTGCCAGCAGATAAAGGCTTTCGGAGTTCTCTTCTAAAATTCCGAGACGCTGCGATCGCAGTTTCACCTGTTGCGCCGATTCTTCGGCGCAAACATAGAGGGTGGGATAACGGCTCATTAATTTTTGCGCCATGCCCAGCAATAAGGTGCTTTTACCAATCCCCGGTTCACCGCCGATTAACACCAGCGAACCTGCGACGATACCACCACCCAGAACCCGATCAAGTTCTTCATAACCCGAAGGCGATCGCGCTTGTTTGTTGTCCGTAATTTGCGAAAGGGTAAGGGACTCCCTCGGTTTGGCTTTGCCCGATGCTTTGGCGCTGCCCTGTGCAAAGGTGGAGATCGCCCCCGTGGCTGTCCCCACGGGGATTATTTCTTCTTGTAAAGTTCCCCAAGTAGAACAGGCGGGACATTTGCCATACATTTGCGGAAAGTCTTCGCCACAGCTATTACAGACATATCGAGTTTTTGCCTTTGCCAAGTTTTGCGATGCCTCTTGAACCTAAGCGATATCAGAATTATATTGTCAGAATAGGACAGCACTAAATGATTTAGGAGAAAAATAGGGCTTCGACGCTTCGACAAGCTCAGTGCATCGCTCCGCTCAGCCATCGTATGCTGATGGCTGAGCGGAGTCGAAGCCTCACACACCTCATTTGCGATCACGGATACCCACATGGGTCTGACTAGGCGATCGCGAAATTGTGTAAAGTAGGAAGTAAGGTTCTAGGTGTTATTCACAACATCAGAGTAAAGATGGCGAATGAGGGTGGCTCCGTGAAAAAGGGATTAATTAGCTTTTTAGTATCTAGCCTTGTTTTGTGCGGGGGAGTCGCACCGAGCGCCCTATGGCTGGCTCCCGTTTACGCCCAATCCGATGAAGATACCAATATTCGCGTCTACAAATCCGCCAGTCCCGCCGTCGTTTCCATTGAGTCGGGACGAGGCAATGGTAGCGGCACAATCATTGACTCCAAAGGATTAGTACTGACCAATGCCCATGTGGTCAGAGGCGCAAATATAGTCAGTGTCACCCTCAGCGACAAGCGCCAATTTCGCGGGACAGTGATCGCTAGTAGTCGCAATCCCGATCTGGCGGTGATCAAGCTCGATGATGTCACCAGCAGCTTGCCCACGATTCAAATTGCCTCGTCCAATAGCGTCCAAGTGGGTCAACGCGCCTTTGCGATCGGTAATCCCTTTGGGCGCTTTGCAGGCACATTGACCACGGGCATCATTAGTCGTATCGATCGCGATCGCCAATTATTACAAACTGATGCCGCCCTTAATCCCGGCAACTCAGGAGGACCTTTACTCAATAGTCGAGGTGAGTTAATCGGGGTGAATACTGCCATTTTCACCACAGGCTCAGCTAATAGTGGCATTGGTTTTGCGATCGAAGCGGAAACGGTGCGAAATTTTGTGGCGGCAGTTCAACGGGGAGCGATCGCTAATAATCCGACTCCCATTCCCCTTGACCCCACGGCAATCACCCTTGACGGCAATATAATTTCCGCCACCCTCAGTCCCGTTGATAGGACGCTGCCCGACGGTAGCTACTACAAGGTTTATCAATTTCAAGGTAGAGCGGGACAGTCCGTCGCGATCGAAATGCGCGGTAATGGTATCGATCCCTACCTAGTTTTGTTTGATCCCAATACTAAAAAAATTGCTGAAGATGACGATGGTGCAGGCGGAAAGAACGCACGTCTCATCGTGACTTTACCGATGACGGGCAAATATACCCTCTATGCCAACTCCTACGAAGTCGGCGATACAGGCTCGTTCACGATTTCAGGCAGAGTAGTCAATAGCACCAACAGTGCTAGCAATATCACCAATAATCCGCCGACTGTCTCGAATGTTTTAGGCGATCGCCAAACAATTCTCCAACAGAGGGGCAGTTTAGGAGCATCAAGTCGTGTATTTGCAGGAGACGGCAGCCTCTTTGAAGCCTTTAGCTTTAGCGCTCAGGCAGGACAGGTAGTTGAGATCGAACTCACTAGCTCTGACTTTCACCCCTATTTAGTCCTATTTGCCCCCAATAGCCAAGTTTTGCGAGAAAACAACGGTCTGCCCAGTCGCCAAAGAGCAAGCATGACTATCGAATTGCCTTTTACAGGAACCTATCAAGCGATCGTCAATACCTTCGATCGCTCAGGCAAAGGAGCCTATAACCTTACCGTCAAGCGCCTGCGATAGCGCAATATTAGAGTTCTAATCTGCTCTTTAGATTGGCAGGTGCGATATAGATACGAGTCTTGCCTCGTTTAGATTGAGCAAGGACTAGCAAATCTCTATCCACCAAAGTCGCAAGGTAATTTCTGGCGGTATTCTCCGCAACTCCAAAATCGATCGCCACTTGCTTTGCTGTAAATTCCCGACCTGGTGACTTCAAAGCTTCCTTTAATATTTCTAGATGACCTCTAGTCAGAGTCTTTGCCAATGGACTTTTATTAACCCAACGCATAAACTCATAAAACTCATCTTTTTTTCTGTCAATATACTCATACAAAGACTTTATAGCTTTTTCAATAGTTTCAACTTGGTTGTAAATAAAATATGTGAGATCAAAATCATCCGTTTCTGTATAAACAAAGGATTTATCATAGGCTCCGCGCTTTTCTTTGATAAATTTGCTAATTGAAATATATTCAAATAACCAATAATCAGATCTAAGAATACTCCAATAGAAAATAGCTCTAGCTGTTCTTCCGTTACCATCACCAAAAGGATGAATATAAGCAATCATAAAATGTAAGATAATTGCTTTGACAATGGGATGAATAAAATCTTGATTTCTTTGGCTATGATTTTGATTAGCAAACTTACACAGGTTATTTAACCTAACTTGTAAAGTCTCCCAGTCAGGTGGTTTAAAAATATTTTCGCCATATAAATCAGTTACAACAATATTATTGTTCCGTCTTAATTCGCCTGACAAAGCCTGATTGTCAATCGCTTTATAAGTCGCAACTTTATGTAAATCCAATATAAATTCAATTGATAAGTCTTCGTCTTTCCTTTCAATAACTTTCTTCATTAATTGATAGTTATTGAAAATCATCTGCTGAGATTTATCCTTTGGAGAAAGACTTTTTTTTAGCATCTCCTGTGCTACTTCGCGAGTAGTTGAAGCTCCCTCTAACTGTGAAGAAGTTATAGCTTCTTCTAACATCAAACTCTTAACAAAGTAGTGATGTTTATCATCGGATGCCATGAAGTTATGGCTATCTCTAATTTCTTGCCATCCACCCATCATCTTATCGATAGAATGTAACTGAGCAAATAGTGAATCAGGGATGCAGTAACTAAATGAGACATCTTGATCAGCTTGTAAGAGATGTAAATAATTAGCTCTTGATGTCCTAGCAATTTTAGTCACGATCCATGCTGCTATTTCGTTATCCCCCTTCTCAACTCTCCATTTAAACTCGTGCCAATGCAGATATCTACCCTTACGATCAGTCACACCATATTTATTGAGTAATGGTAAAAAAGTTTCAGGTGCAACTTCGCCCATTAATTTAGAAAAAGCTTTTGGCACTCTAATTTGTGACATAGAGGTATTCTTTAATCTGATTTAAGATTTATTAGCCTATATAACTTCATCTATCAAATGACTTATTTTAGCATATTTGAAATCCAAAGATAGCAGTCATAGCATTTTTATAGAGTGTGACGCAAACTTCTGCACTTAAATTTTATCTATACTTAGTCTATTGAGAATTCAATCAAAGAATTAATCAAGGAATTAATCAGAAACCATAATTAGATGTGTAGCAATCTTAAATACTTTCTATAAGCTCACCCGTTTTTGGTGCATTTCTACGAGTCAAGAAAATCTCCAAATGATTTAGTAATGCTCCAGAAGTAAAAAATCATTATTTCACCCAAATATTCAGTGGTAAAATGTAGACCTTAGTTAGAAATATAGACAAATACCAAAAAATAATTATGGCAGTCAAACCTGATTGGTTGCGTGTAAAAGCCCCACAATGGGAGCGCGTTGGCAATGTCAAAGAAGTCCTTCGCGATCTGGGGCTGAATACCGTATGTGAAGAAGCATCTTGCCCTAATATTGGCGAATGCTTTAACCAAGGAACTGCCACTTTCCTGATTATGGGACCCGCTTGCACCCGCGCCTGTCCCTATTGCGATATTGACTTCGAGAAAAAACCGCAAGCCCTTGATCCGATGGAACCTATTAATCTCGGTGAAGCGGTACGCAGGATGAATCTCAAGCACGTGGTGATTACTTCTGTAAATCGTGATGATCTGACCGATGGTGGTGCTTCGCAGTTTGTGCGCTGTATTGAAGAAATTCGCAAATTGATGCCGCAAACGACGATCGAGATTCTTATTCCCGATCTTTGTGCCAATTGGGAAGCCTTGGAAACCATCCTCGCCGCACGTCCCCACGTCCTTAACCACAATATCGAAACTGTGCCAAGACTATATCGCCGAGTGCGTCCACAGGGCGAATATCAGCGCAGTTTGGAACTATTACGCCGCGCCCGCGAGATTGCACCTTGGGTCTATACCAAGTCGGGAATCATGGTGGGCATGAGTGAAACTGCCGATGAAGTTTTGGCGGTAATGCAAGACTTGCGATCGCAGGACTGCGATATTATTACGATCGGTCAGTACCTCCAACCTTCGGCAAAACATTTAACTTTGCATGAGTTTGTGACTCCTGAGCAGTTTGAGGCATGGCGCATTGCGGGCGAAGGGATGGGATTTTTACAGGTAGTGTCTTCACCTCTAACCCGTAGTTCCTATCATGCTGAACAGGTACAAGCATTGATGAAGCTATATCCCAAATCAGATCATCAATAATAAATTGCTGCGCTAAGCGCAGCAATTTATTATTCATCAATCATTGGAAGAGGGCATGAATAAAACTAATAATCCTTGGCAAGATAAACGTGACTGGCTTGCCACACAGATGGGTGTGGATGATCAACGCAAGACCGAGGTGTACTTAGAAATATCCCAAGCCGCAACTCTCAAAGATGCCACCTACTGGTTGCAAATTATTTTTGCCGCAGGGATTGCTACCATCGGTCTGGCTCTGAGTAGCCCTGCGGTCATCATTGGCGCAATGCTAATTTCACCCTTGATGGGTCCTATTTTGTCCTTGGGTTTATCCTTGGCGGCTGGGGACTTTATTTTGTTGGTTAGGGCGATCGCCAATCTGTCCATGAGTTGTGCGGTAGCAATTAGCTTCGCGATGTTATTGATTTTTAGTTTGCCCTTTAAGGAGGCAACTAGCGAAATTTTAGCAAGAACTACACCTAATACCCTTGACTTAGCCGTGGCATTGTTTTCAGGAGCAATTGGTACGATCGCTACTTGTCGCCCCGTGAAGGGAGTGGTCACATCGATTCCGGGGGTGTCGATCGCCGTTGCCCTGATGCCTCCCCTCTGTGTGGTGGGTTATGGCGTGGGGATTGCCTTTAGCCTTAACTTTGACGATGGCTTACAGATTGCAAAGGGCGGCGGCTTACTATTTCTGACTAATCTTGTGGCGATCGCCTTTGCCTCAGCCCTCGTATTTGTTTCTCTACACATTGACACTGACCTAGTACGCGAGAGAGTGAAGCTATGGGAATCTAACGATCAAGAAAGTAACTCTGTGCAGGACTTTTTGGAGCGTTACGGATTTCTCAAAAAATTACGTCCGATTGGCAGCTTGTTTGGAAGATTATTTGTAGGATTTTTGGCAATCGCGGCGCTGTTAGTCCCCTTGAGCAATGCCTTTGTAAGATTGAGTGAAGAGGTATCCGAAAAGCAACAACAGAACGGCTTACGCCGCGCTGCTACTAATATCTGGCAAGATAATTTTGCCAATGGGATCGATAGCCAACCCCGATCTTCGATTGAGAGATTGTCGATTACGCAGAAAGATCAAAATCTTGTAGTAAGGCTGAATGTATTTACGAGCAAACTCTACTCTGCGGAAGAGAGGGAACAGTATGTCCAGAAGCTAGCGGGTCAATTGAAACGAGATCCTCAGCGTATTCAATTTGTCTTAACGGAAATTCCGACGGCTTCCAATGAGATTTTGACTAAAAAGGAAGAAGTTGTAGTACCAAAGGTAATACAACCACCGAGTCTCGACGAGTTACAGGAAAATCTTGCCCAAAGTCTTGAAGCAGCGATCGCTAATTTATCTTTGCCTGCCGATGCAGAGTTGGTGGACTATCGGCTAACTACGGGTAGGAGTAAATCGGTACAGGTGACGATCACCTATCTGAGCGATCGCCCAGTTAGTGAAGACGCGCGATCGCTAGTGATTGGCGATGTGCAACGGCGGATGAATATTGCTAATGCCAAAGTTGATTTGGAATATATTAATAAGGCGATCGGCGCGATTAATTTTGATAATAACGCTTCTACAATTCCTGAAAATGCCAATGCTCAACTGGATCAAATTGGTACATTACTCCAGCGCTATCCTACGCTCAAACTCTCTGTGGATATCAGTTTACGCAGCCTTGAAGCAAATAATCTCAAACGCGATCGCCTTAGGGCGATCGCCAATTATCTAGAATCTAAATGGCAGGTCACGCCTAATCGCCTCAACCTATCTTTATCCGTTAGCTCTCCCAATGATTTAACCAATACGAATACTCTAGACACTCTACAAGATGGTAAAGTCACCTTCCAACTTGAGGTGTTTGGTCAAGGTTAAATCATTCCGTTTTGTCAATATTTGAACCCAATTCCTATGCGTGTAGTCTTTTTTGGAACTCCAGATTTTGCCGTTCCTACCCTCAACAAACTATTAACAGAACCAGACTTTGAGGTCGTAGCAGTGATATCTCAGCCTGACGCAAGGCGAGGTCGTGGCAATCAAGTCAGTCCTCCCCCCGTCAAAGCTGCCGCGATCGCTGCTAATCCGCATCTGCAAATCTGGCAACCGCATCGCCTCAAAAAAGATCACGAAGTTCTCACTGCCCTTGACAACCTCAAAGCTGATGTATTCGTAGTCATCGCCTATGGACAGATTCTATCGCGCCAAATTTTGGCAATGCCCAAGTGCGGCTGTGTGAATGTGCATGGCTCCCTGTTACCTAAATATCGTGGAGCCGCCCCCATCCAATGGGCGATCGCCAAAGGGGAATCTGTCACGGGCATCACGACTATGCAAATGGATGCAGGGATCGACACAGGGGCAATGCTTTTAAAAAAGGAATTGGCAATTCTCCCTGAAGACAATACCGAGACCCTGAGTACAAAGTTAGCTAATCTGGGCGCAGATTTATTAATTGAAACCCTACGCAATTTAGATCGCATTATCCCTGAAGCCCAAGATGATGCTTTATCTTGCTATTCACCGATGATCGGTCGTGAAGATTGGCAACTAGATTGGAGTCAGGAGGCGATCGCTTTACATAATCGTATTCGCGCCTTCCATCCCAACTGCTACAGCGATTTTCGCGGTCAGCGTCTCAAAATCACAAAAACTGAATTAGTTGATCCTGAGCAAATTAATCGCCATGAGAATTCAGAAAATCTAGGGGCGATCGTTGAAATTCGCAAAGGACAGGGCTGTGTTGTCCAAACAGGCAAAGGATTATTGCTGCTCAAAGAAGTCCAACCCTCAGGCAAAAAACTTCAGTCAGGCTGGGATTTTGTCAACGGCGCTCGCATTGCGATCGGTGAGATGTTTACATAAACGTCAGTTCGATATAGCCATTTTGCCCTGATTCGTTGAACTCACGTTACATAAAAAAGAAAGGGTTGGCACTGAGTGCCAACCCTTTCTTTTTTATGTAGAGTTAGGGTTTATTAGCTGGATCAGCGTTGGGGGCTGGAGCAGGATTAGTAGGGCTTTGTTTGGTAAGCGATAGCGTCGATAGGCGCTTCACTTGATCTTTAAACTCAGGCGGAGCTAGCTCTAGACCTTTATCAAATAGCTTTTTCGATTCATCATTTTTACCCTGTACCTGTCTCAACTGGGCTTTGCCGACGTAGGGGCGAAAATCCTTGGGATCAGTTTTAATCATCTGGTCAAAGGTGGCGATCGCATCATCTAGGCGATTTTGTTGGCGATAGACTTCACCCAAAATCCACAGCACCGAGCCAGTATCCACTGAGTTAGGTTGCACTTTATTTGCAGTTTCTGCCGTCTTGAGCGCATCTTGCAAAATACCAATTGCCGCTTCAGGACGCTGATCGGTTAGCTCGATACTGACCAAGCTTTGCAACGCGGGTATATATCCTGGTTTAGTAGATAGGATTTTACGATATTCCGCCGAGGCATTTTTAGGATCTTTAAGCTCAATGTAAGTCTTAGCCAGAGCCATACGATACTCAGGCTGGTCGGGGAAGGTATCCGATAGGGTTTGCAAAGGCTCAATAGTGGCTTTAACGTCTCCCAGTTGGTTTCTCAAATTCACTAAACCAACCAACGCCGTTTGATTTTTGGGATCACTCTTGAGTACTGCCTCAAAGCCCTTGATATCGATCTTGATCCGCTCTTGATCAGGAGTGACAGGATTTGCATTATTAGACTGTTGTGGAGCAGGTGCGAAGATACTGCCAATCAAAGGAGCGATCGATATACCCAAAAACGAAAGCGTAACTACGATCAGTACTCCATTGATAACCCACTGCCTTGCCGTACGTTGTGACACGATATACATCCTAAATCCGAATAAGATCATAGTCTACCGCAATAGGCTACGGATGATTTTAGTTAACGGGAGTTCGATATCGCCATTTGCACAGCAAAAAGTGGACAAATGTAGAGACAATTCACGAATTCCCGTCGCATTTGTGTTTTCGCAAAACTGTCGATTAGTGATGTCCTAACCAAAATGACTACAGCTATCAACGTTTGTCTAAAAATATTCCAATATAACCAAACCTAAAAACTTATAAATGCTTTAGGATTGCTATATAGCATTTTCAAGCAGAAGCAGCATTGAAATTTGCTATATAGAGCTTTGTGAATATATTTGAGGAATCTACGGAATATGATTGATGCAAATCAGCGATGGAAGCAACAGTTTACCGATTACAAAGAGGCTTTATCGCAACTAACAAAATTTATTGCGAAAGATAACCTCAATGATCTTGAGGAACAGGGATTAATTCAAGCATTTGTCTATACCCATGAGTTGGCATGGTATTTGCTGCGTGACTATCTACGAGATCAAGGAACTCAAAATATTCATAGTTCCAGTGATGCTACTCGTGTTGCCTTCAGTACTAATCTCATAGAAGATGGCGAAGGTTGGATGGATATGATCAAAGATCGCAATCAGACTATTCACTCCTACAGACCAAGTGTGACTAAGGCAATCATTGGCAATATTAAAACTAAATTTTTCACTTTATTGGTGACTTTACGCGACAAAATGCAGAAATTACATGATGCCAAATAGTTACGAGATAGTTGCCAAATGATTGTTAGACAATTAATGAATAACTATCAAAACAACTGGCAATAATTTAAGAAATAGATGTGGCGATCGCTTCTATATTCTTTCAATATGTCCCTGATCTTGCCTCCACCTATTCATCAAAAACCGAGTCAGAATCTTTTCTAGAAATATCTCTAGGACGGATCAACATAGGATACGAACTAACTTTGCTGTTACATTGTTTTTATCATCGTGGTAATCATGTAAAGCGTTCGTAGATTTTATGGCAAAGCAAGGGCAGCAACAGCTAGATTTTTGGTCGGATTCTCAAGGGGGGAAGATCATACCAACTTCACTGCATACAGAAATGCAGCAGTCATACCTAGAATACGCAATGAGCGTAATCGTTGGTCGTGCCTTGCCCGATGCTCGCGATGGTCTGAAACCCGTTCACCGTCGAATTATCTACGCGATGCACGAATTGGGTCTAGTCCCAGATCGCCCCTTTCGGAAATGCGCCCGCGTCGTTGGGGATGTCTTGGGCAAATACCACCCCCACGGTGATCAATCAGTCTACGACGCGCTAGTACGTCTAGTACAGGACTTTTCAAGCCGCTATCCTCTCCTCTCAGGGCATGGCAATTTTGGCTCAGTGGATAATGATCCTGCCGCCGCCATGCGTTATACCGAGTGCCGTTTGGCGGCGATCGGCAATGAAGTTTTGCTGAGCGAAATAGAAGAAGAAGTTGTCGATTTTGTTGATAACTTCGATGGTTCAGAGCAGGAACCTGCGGTATTACCAGCGCAGCTACCGATGCTACTCCTCAACGGAGCCACGGGAATTGCGGTGGGCATGGCGACTAATATTCCGCCTCACAATTTGAGTGAAGTAATTGATGGGGCGATCGCCTTAATTGATCATCCTGATCTATCTGACCAGCAGTTACTAGCCTTGATCCCAGCGCCAGACTTTCCCACAGGCGGGATCATTATGAATGAAGAGGGCGTGCGCGAGGCTTACCTAACAGGAAAAGGCAGTGTGACTATTCGCGGGGTCGCCTCCGTCGAGCAGATGGGTGGTAAAGGCACAGGCAAGCGTCAAAAACAAGCGATTATCGTCACCGAGCTACCCTATCAGGTCAACAAGTCGGCATGGATTGAAAAAATTGCCGAGCTGGTCAATGCTGGCAAGATTGAGGGCATATCAGACATTCGTGATGAAAGCGATCGCCAAGGGATGCGGGTCGTCATTGAGCTAAAAAAAGATCTTAATCCTGCCCAAGTGATCGATCAGCTCTATCGTCAGACGGCTTTGCAGTCTAACTTTGGGGTGATCTTGCTAGCTCTGAAGGGATCGCAACCTAAGCAGATGAGCTTGCGAGAACTCTTACAGGAGTTTATCGACTTCCGCGAAGAAACTCTCGCCAAAAGGTTTCGTTATGAATTAAAAAAAGCGCAGGAAAAATCCCATCTTCTAGAGGGATTAGTAATGGTATTACAGGATCTAGATCGCCTAATTAGAATTCTGCGCTTTGCCAATAATAGCAACCTCGCCAAAACTGACCTGCAAACCGAGTTTAGCCTTACTGAAACACAGGCGGAGGCGATTCTCTCGATGCCTCTACGTCGGATTACAGCGATTGAGCAACAAAAAATTCGCGATGAACTAGATACTTTACAACAACAGATTTC
Organism: uncultured cyanobacterium; assembly: GCA_963750795.1. Lineage (GTDB taxonomy): Bacteria > Cyanobacteriota > Cyanobacteriia > Pseudanabaenales > Pseudanabaenaceae > Pseudanabaena. Next base: position 281,641 of record CAVVRZ010000003.1, on the reverse strand, counting down.
TCGCCTAGACAAGTTATTAGGCGATCGCCGCGAGTTGCTGAAATTCTTAAAAAAAGAACTGCGCGATCATAAAAAACGTCACAGCGATCTAAGACGAACTCGACTAGCTTGGCAACTTTTGGACAAGTCTATGACTAATTCCGTCAGTGTTGTCGATGATTCGGAACCTGCGGCGAGTGAACTTGCTACACCAAAATCGAGAACAAGATCCAGCCACAAATCTACGGCTGATCAAGCTGTGGAGTCAGAGGTGAGTAGCACAGGCGATCGTAAAGCTAAATCCCGTAGTTCTAAAACCGAAACAATCCCCAAGCCTGAAACAAGTCGCCCGACAGTCCCTCTAATTTCCCTCACCACTGAATTAACTTTCCCCCCTGCTGAACCGCAGGATCTAACCATCCAGATCACCCACAAAGGCTATGTCAAGGGCTTTGAGAGTAATTCTAAAGCTTCGCAAGCCGTTGACCTCAGTGATGATGTGACGATCGCCACTTACCCTAGCCGTAGCGATCGCGAAATGGTAGTTGTGACTAATTCTGGTAGAGCATTCTCTTTACCCCTAGGTAATATTCCCCTCGTTAAGGGTAAAGGTCGTGGCACACCCCTAATTACTTTGCTGCCCGACAACAGTGAGCAGTTCGTCTCACAGTTTGTGTGGGAAAAAAATCCTGAATCCACAGCAGGATTAGTACTGCTATCGAGTCAAGGCAAGATCAAGCGCACTGCTCTAGCAGAATTTGCGGATATAACGGCACGCGGCTTGATTGCTGCCAAGTTTAAAGATGATGATGCGCTCTTTTGGGCAGATGTGGTCGGTTTGGATCAGGACATCGCGATCGCCACTTCCGCAGGTCGTATTCTCCGCTTTGCCGCCGATGATCAGCAGATCCCGACGGTGGGACGTGCCGCCGCAGGCAATATTGCCCTACGTTTAGGCAGTGCCGAAACTCAGATTGGCGTATCGATCAGTTATCTGGCAACCAATCCCAATACAGAGATTCTATTAGTCACCGCCGAGGGTTTTGCCAAGCGGATCGCGATCGCCAATATTCGCAAGGGAGTGCGGGGCGCAATCGGTGGGCAGTATTTCAAATTCTCTTCGCGATCGGATAAGTTAGCCAGTATTGTCACCATTGATAAACCTCGTCCCGATTTATCAGTAACTTTCCTGATTGGTCAAGATCACGACATGGCTCTACGCACAGTGCAGATGCCCCTAGGCGCAATTCCCCTAGAACTAGCCAATGGTCAGGGGCGAGCTATTTTTGCAGGAGCATCTGACCTAGAGCGATCGGAGAGAGTAATTCGAGTAGTTGTCTAGCTAAGCAATCAAAAAATAGGGCTTCGACTTCGCTCAGCCAGCAGTATACGATGGCTGAGTGAAGTCGAAGCCTCTTGAATTTATTCAGAATTGCTTTATGTTTAAGAATCACTCAATTCTTCAAATATCGATTCCATGATTTGAAAGTTTTTGGTGCTATCAAAGTCTGACTCAGCGATCGCTCTAGCGCGTTTGCCCATCTCTAGCCCCAACTCAGGATGATCGATCAGAGTTGCCATCTTAGTCGCTAACTGTTGGCGATCGCCTGCGGTGATCAAAAAGCCAGTTTTGCCATCTTGGACAATTTCTCTGGTTTGTACCAGTTGCGAAGCGATCACAGGCAACCCCGCCGCCATCGCCTCGATAAAAACTAACCCGAATGCCTCTGCATAACTCGGCATCACAAAGGCATCAGCCTGAGCATAGAGCGCAAACCATTCAGGGGTATAGGCTTGGACATTGGTATAGACCTTGACATTTGGGTGATCACAGGCGATCGCCTTGATCGTCACAATATGTAGAATCGCCCTATCCGCAAAGTTTTTAAGAAATACATCCAATACATCTTCTCCGCCTTTACGCTTAAAATCACCACCAATAAATAGAAGGTTGTAGAGAGTTTTTGTGGTGTTATCTTGTAATCTTTGCGAGCGATCGACAAAGGAAACCAATTTCGTATCAACCCCTGGAGGTAAATGCTTGACCTTCTCAGGCGCAATGCCATAGTCCTTAATTACCGATTGTCTCGCCCATTCCGTCCAAGTAAATATTCTAGCTGCCTTGTGATAGACTTCCTTCTCAAAGGATATATTGGGCTGATACGTCCATTGATAGCGGCGATCGCTTTTCTCTACTGATGCCTGTACATTGGTCATATCGATGCTCACTACCGTGGGTATCTTTTGCATAATATCTAGCGATAGAAGGGCTAGAGCCTGCGTATGGATATATAACGAGTTGTAGGGAGTTTGTTTAAGCTTTCTCAGAATGAGGCGGCGGGCTAACAGCGCATAACTAATCTGAGCGCGAAACCGAAAAAAGTCTAAGTTGTGTTCCTGTAAAAATTTAATTGGCAGGCGCAAGCTGAGGATTTTACTAATAATCCGAAACAGTAACTCTTTATCTTCGCTATCAAAATGGACATCGACATTACTACGGGAGTTAGCAAAATACTTTGCCATGCGATCGCCAGAGGTTTTATGTCCCATGGATGACTCGGTGATCGCTAAAACATTGGGAACGTCATTCATAGCTTTAGCGGGTTATCCTAAAAATAAGACTTGGAATAGTTCAGGAAATAGTCGAGGAATTGATTGCGGATGGATAAAGTTCAGCATTGCGCGGCGTTTTTGGCATCCTCTGGTGGAGGCGTGAAGTCCTACATAGACGCGCTGATCGATTCACTGCCCGATATGTATGCTAGTAATATAGTCTCCTCCTTGCAGAATGTCGATCAGAGCCAATACCTACTGCTCCATGTCCATGAAGGCGAGATGCTGCATAAACTCAATAATCAATGCCCTGCCATCTACACCCTTCACAACCATCACCCCTATTGTCCTAGTGGTTCCAAATATTTTCCTCAGCAAGAAGCAATCTGCGATCGCCAAATGTCAGTTCTCGGTTGCACATGGGGTCATTTAGTTGATCATTGCGGTAGCCGCCGCCCTCAAAAAATCATCTCCAACTTTGATCGTGCTTACACTGCCTTAAAAGCGATTCAAAAATTAGGAATTACGGTGATTGCCAATAGCGACTATGTGCGATCGCAATTAATTCGCAATGGAATCGCTCCAGAGCAAGTGATTACCCTGCGCTGTGGCATCAAATCGCCGCAGTCAGAGCATCAACCCTTGAGCCATGATATTCATCAAAATCAACGTCTGCTATTTGTGGGTAGAGTTGTGCCTGAAAAGGGCTTAGAGTGGCTGGTGCGAACGATGCAGCAGGTGAATCCATCGATTCATTTAGATGTAGCTGGCGAAGGGTGGGATCTAGAGCGAGTTAAAAATTTAGCTGAGGATTTGCAACTACAGAGCCGCATTACTTGGCATGGTTGGTGTGATGGCGAAAAGTTAGAGGATCTCTACCGCCAAAGTTTTGCGGTGGTGTTTCCGAGTGTATGGCCTGAGCCTGCGGGCTTAGTCACGATGGAAGCCTACGCCAGATTTCGCCCCATCATCACGACTTCCGTCGGCGGCATTCCTGAACATATCCACGATCGCCAAACGGGGATTTTGGTTGCGCCCAATCGTAGCAATGAGTTAGCGGCTGCCATCAATCAGTTAGCTGGTGATTTTGAGCAATCTCAAGCGATCGGTATTGCTGGCAATGCCCTATTTCATCAAGAATTTACGATGTCAGTCCATGCTGCAAGGCTGCAAAGTATTTATGATGCGGCGATCGCCAAGTTTCCAAAAGCCACCAGATAGAGGCAACACAAAGCTTAAGCTCTATCTGGTCATGACGAATCATTAGAAAATTAGACTAATGCTCAAGAATGAGCCGATCGCAAAGTGTAAAGCCACAGCAATAAATCGACAATTGAGCAGTAACTCTGCTTGATCATGGTTTTCGCCAATAAAAGTACAAAGCTTCCAAGCGATCGGCAAACTTACAAAAATGCTGGCTGTCCAGATCGGAAAAAGCTGAGTCACGATCGCTAATATTGCGATCGCATAAATAAATCCACATAGCCAAGGCAAAATCTGCGCTGATCGCTTAGTCCCTAATTTCACTACAGGCGATCGCTTACCTGCGGCGAGGTCATCGGCAACTTGATTAAAGTGTGAGCAAAATAAAATCAGACTAGTAATAATGCCCACGATCACAGATGCCGCTACACAGGCATAGTCAAAGGTCTGGGTTTGACTGTAGTAGGCAGCCGATACGCCAAGGGGACCAAAGGCAAAAAAGCATAAAACCTCTCCCCAGCCCTGATAGCCCAACCGAAAGGGCGGAGCTTGATAGATGTACCCCAAAAAGCAAGCGATCGCTACGAGACTGACGACGATTGCATCTTTTTGCATCCATGAAATCGCCAAAACGCCACTAATTCCCAGAATTAAGCAAGCATTGGCGATCGCCAGTATTAAATTCTTCTGACCCGTAAGATTGACAACGGAATGCGCTTTATTCACATCAATGCCAGTTTCCGCATCAAAAACATCGTTGCAAAGGTTTTCCCACACCAATACCAAGATCGCCGAGGCAAGAAAGGTCAGAAATACCCCCCAACTGATCTCACCCTGCTGGCGATAGGCGATCGCTGTACCTGTAGCGATCGGCACAACCGAGACGCTGTACATGGGCAGCTTGATTGCCGCCATCCATAATTTGCGAGATGTTGGCTGAGCTAGCTCAGAATCGATGAGACTTTTAACCATACTGGCGAAGGACAGATTGCAAAAATTTTAAGGACGTGATCCCAACTTAAAACAAAGTAGGAAATGTCAGGGATTTTGACAACTAAATTTAGTGAATTATTAAGCTTTGCAAAGTAAGATGGAGATAAGTAAGCAAATAACTTAATAACGATAAACATTAAATATCTTAAATATTGGTGAAATATGCGGGTTGCGATCGCTGGAGGAGGGTTAGCAGGACTATCCTGTGCCAAGTATTTAGTAGACATGGGGCATCAGCCAATTTTGCTGGAGCGTAGTAATGTTCTTGGCGGTCTGGTCGCGGCTTGGAAAGATGCCGATGGCGACTGGATCGAAACGGGGTTACATAATTTTTTTGGCGCTTATCCGAATATGTTGCAACTCATGGGTGAGTTGAATATTCTCGATCGCCTGCAATGGAAACGCCACGCGCTGATTTTTAACCAACCCGAAAAGCCGGGGGTATTGTCATGGTTTGATGTGCCTGACTTACCTGCACCGATCAATATCATTACCTCGATCCTACGTAACAACGATATGCTCACTTGGAATCAAAAGATCCGCTTTGCGATCGGATTGATTCCTGCGATCGTGCGCGGTGACAAGTATGTCGCCTCGATGGACAAATACACCTTTGAGGAATGGCTGCAACTACATGGCATCGGCAAAGACATCACCACGGATATTTTTATTGCCGTTTGCAAATCCCTCAAATTTATCGATCCCGACGTGATTTCGGCAACAATCCCCCTTCGCGCCCTCAACAAGTTTCTGCAACAAAAAGACGGCTCCAAAATTGCCTACCTTGATGGCGCACCACCTGAGCGTCTCTGTCAGCCCATTGTTGATTATGTAGTAGCCCGTGGCGGCGAAGTGCATACGGGAGCCGCTCTCAAGCAAATTGTCACCGATGCCGATGGCAATGTTGAGAAATTAATTATTCAAGGCACAGATGGCGCTCCTAGTCGCGAAATCGTCGCTGATGCTTACGTTTCGGCGATGTCGGTGGATGCTTTTAAGAACTATATTCCCGCCGATTGGCAAGCCCAACCCTATTTCCAACAGCTCGACCATCTCGAAGGTGTGCCTGTAATCAGTGTGCAGCTTTGGTTCGATCGTAAACTTACCGATATTGATCACACACTCTTTTCGCGATCGCCATTGCTCAGCGTCTATTCCGACATGAGTAACTCTTGTAAGGAATATGCCGATCCCGACAAATCTATGCTAGAGCTAGTCTTTGCCCCTGCCGCCGACTGGATTGATCGCCCCAACAGTGACATTGTCGATGCGACTCTAGGCGAACTTGCAAAGCTATTTCCGCAACACCTCCCTAGTCCTGCTAAAGTCTTAAAGTCCCATGTTGTTAAGACTCGCCACTCAATCTATACGGCAACTCCCGGACGCGAACAATTCCGTCCCCAACAAGCGACACCGATCGCCAATTTCTTTTTGTCAGGTAGCTATACAGCACAACCCTTTTTTGGCAGTATGGAAGGGGCGGTACTTTCTGGTAAGCTAACAGCACAGGAAATCCATAAAGCAAGTCGAATCGCAAATCAACAAGCAAGTCAATCTTCTGGAAGTAAAGTCCTTGGTCGAACCTCTAACCAAAACCAGTCAAATCCATCTGTCGTCAGTGCCTAAACCGATGGGAATGCGTCAGCCAGTCAATCTGGATGAAGCCTACGAGATCTGCCGTTGCATTACTGCTAAGTACGCTAAGACCTTTTACCTTGGCACGATGCTTATGTCAGAAGCAAAGAGGCGGGCGACTTGGGCTATCTACGCTTGGTGTCGTCGCACCGACGAGCTTGTGGATGGAATGCAAGCGGATACTACCGATGCCGAAACCCTATTCAATTGGGAAAAGCAGTTGGAAGCCACTTTTAGGGGCGATCCGATTCATGCTTCTGATTTTGCCCTTGCGGATACAGTCAAGCATTATCCGATGCAGATTCAGCCCTTCAAGGACATGATTTCAGGGATGCGGATGGATCTGAAATATGACCGCTATCAAACCTTTGACGATCTCCATCTCTACTGCTATCGGGTGGCAGGAACCGTGGGCTTGATGTCGGCGGCGATCATGGGCTTTGAAACTCAAGATCCATCAATTATCTCCACGGCTACCGAAGCAGCGATCGCTTTGGGAATTGCCATGCAACTTACCAATATTTTGCGAGACATTGGCGAAGATGCTCAACGGGGCAGAATTTATCTGCCCCTTGAGGATCTCCATTATTTTGACTACACCGAAAAGGACTTGCTCAATGGTGTGGTCGATGAGCGCTGGATCGAGCTAATGCGTTTTCAGATCCAAAGGGCGCGGCAATTTTATCAGTACGCAGAGGATGGCATCTCAGCACTATGTCGCGATGCCCGTTGGCCAGTGTGGTCATCGCTGATTTTGTATCGCAATATTTTAAAAGCGATCGAGCAGAATAATTACGAGGTCTTTGCACAAAGAGCCTTTGTGCCTCCGTCCAAGAAGATGCTGGCATTACCTTGGGCTTGGCTCAAAGCCCAGACTTGCTAATTTTTCGGTTCAAAATCTAATAAAACCAATAGGAGGACAACAATACTAAGCATTGTTATCCTCCTATTGGTTTTATAGGGACTGATATTAGCCCATAAACTTCTCGTAAAGAGCTAAATTGTATTTGGCGATCGCCTGCCAAGAATACTGTTGAGCCGTTTTGTAGGCGTTATTCCTGAGTCGATTTAGCTTGTCACTGTTGGTAATCAAATCGGCGATCGCCTCTTCAATCGCAAGCTGATCCCTCGGTGGAATCAGAACTGCATCAAAATCATCGGTCACAATTGCCGTCGGACCGGGGATATCCGTGACAATCGGTGCTAAACCGCAAGCCATCGCCTCCACCACTGCCAAGCCAAAACCTTCCGATAATGAAGGAAAAAGATGGATCGCATGACCAGATAGTAGTGATGGTAGATCTACGTTGTTATATCTTGGTGTAACGTGAATTCTGTCTACCAAACTCACATCGAAGTCCCGCATAATTATCTCCTTTGCGGTCATCGATCCCAAGAAACTAACTTCCACATCAGGAAATCTCTGCAAAATAGAGTTGAGGGCAGGAACGCTATAATGAATTCCCTTGCGGGCGATATAGCTACCAATATGGGCAATGCGTATTTTTGATGGCGTATTTGATGCTACAGGCTGAGGCTGACCGAGCAAAGAGTCTGAGATGCCATTCTTTACCACAAACGCTCGTTCTGGCGATAAACCTAAATGCTGAACTGCATATTCTCGATCATGCTCATTTAGCAAAAGAGACAAATCGGCTAAAGCCATTGATTGAGCAACTTCCCACAGTCGAAAACCACCATGATAAATGGGATATTTCCAACTCAGTTTTGCATTTCCAAGTTTAGACTCTTCCAATAATTGCTGATGGACGACCTGCTCCAGACCATGACTGCGGGTTGCAAGGATCGGCGATCTAAATGATCTGCTCTTTTTTATATTTTTATTCTTATAAAATCTTGCCCAAAACCACGCATCTCCCGTTGATGCGTCGATGACATCAATTTGATTTCCCTTAACTAGAGAATTTATCCGCGAAGCTACAAACTCAGGGAAGAAAATACTTTTAGTAATACCCTTAACAAATTTCGGTAAGTCATCAAAGGAAAAGTAGGTAACTTCATGACCTAGCTTTAAATATTCTTGCCCAAGTTGCCAAGTCACACCAGGTGCGCCTAAGTTAGGATCGAGTTCATGGTGGATCGTTAGCAAAATTTTCATGAATTAATCTTTATTAAGTTGCTTTTTTGATTAATGAAGTGCCTCGCTTTGCGAGGCACTTCATTAATCCTCTAATCACTCAATTTTAGGGAGCTAAGGATTGACCAACGTTTATCGATGGCATCCTCCTTATTTTGCTCTGAAATCTGACTGGGCAATTCTAAGGCAGGGGCATCAGGTGCAATCTTGGGATAGGGAATTGCAAGGGTCAACTGTTCGTAAAGCCATTCTTGAACATCAAAATAGCCATTAGGAGATATGGATTCCACTAGATCCCCCGTTTCCACTTCCCTTTCTTTGGGATATTCGCCTTCGGGCAGGGGTTCGGCTAGCCAAATCATCTCTGACGTATCGATCGCCAGTCGGTAATTAAACTGGACGAGGGTGCGATCGCAGGTCAAGGTCATTATGGTCGAAGCCTTTGCTGTGACTTCTAAAAATGAACCCATATGTCTAACGCTAATAAAGCCCTGCACGGGGGTTAATGTCTCTAAACCTGCAATTAATTCTTTAAACTCAAAGGATTCTGTTGCTGCTAAAGCTTTGGCGATTTGGGGAATATATAACTTTTCCATTAGATTTGCTCTAACTTAACGACATTAATTTAACGACACTAATTTAACGACTAGATGGCGATTTGGTTCCTTACCTTGACTATAGGTTTGGATATCAGGATGGCTTTCTAGTAATTGGTGAATGTAACGACGATCGGCAGCAGAAAGTTGTTTGATTTCAAATTCTTCTTGGGTATCTCGAACCCTTTGCACCGCCTGATCAGCCAGAGATTGGAGATTGGCTAGATATTCAGTTCGATAACCAGCTAACTCAACGGTATAAAAATTTTGGCTTTGAGGCTCATCGGCGGCGTTATTGGTTAACGTACTTGCTAATTCCCTATATCTATTCAGGCTAACATTCGCCAAATATTGAATAGCATCTAAAACACTTCCATCTTTGCCTATTAAGTTCTGAATTTGTGATTCCTGCAAGCCTTCGCTACTAATTTCTAACCAGTGGCTTTGAGAGCTAACTATATTCTGCTCAGCGTTATTTTCCTCAAGGCGATCGCTCACCGAAGCTGTATATCCCATCAGTGACAAGAGGGTAGTTAACCACTCAGCGTCAGTTTTAGCAGTTGTCGATAAATGTGACGCGCTCTCTAGATTTCCTTGGGGAATAGTCTCGGTTTCCATACTTGTCATATCTACCATATGGGTTTATTTAGTCTGTCTAGTCAAATTTAATTATGCAACTACAGAACACCCTTTAAATATTATGAGACAAGGAGTTTAAACCCCTTGTCTCAAGATCATAAGCTCAAGCAAACTCAAAAGCTCAGTAAAAATAGTGTTAACAGATCGGCAAATCAAGCGTTAGCTTTTTTTCTTTTTCTTAGAAGAATTTGGCTCAAAAGGTAAAGCAGATTTAGTTGGTGAGGCAGAGTCTTTGTCCTGCTCATCGACAACATTAGTCTTAACATTAGCTTTTGTATCAGCAGGAGCTTTGGCAGTGTCCTTTTTGGCAGTGATTTTATCAGCTTTGGCAGATTTAGTTGCACCAGCATTACCTGCGATCGCCGAAACTGTAACCAATTTTTGTAGATTTTCGGGGAGGGGTTCCTTAGCAACGATAAAAGCTTGTAGTGTTTGGAAAATGTTAGCAATCAACATGTACAGCATTACACCTGAGGGCAAGGGGAAGAACAAAAACATTCCTGAAAAAATGATCGGCGTGAGCTTGTTCATTGTGTCTTGCTGAGACGCTTCAGGGGTAGTTTCACCACTCTTGGGTGTAGAACCACCAGATATGGATTGGTTAGCGTAAAGGCTAAGCCCAAATCCAAAAACCATGACCACGATGTCCCAGTTGATGCTGCCGTCGGCATTCGTAACGCCAGTTTTACCAAGGGCTTTGATAAACAAGAATCCTTTGTTAGAGGCAAGTCCAGGAACGGTAACTTGAACTGTTACATCACCTGTTTGTTTGGCAACAACAGTGCCATCTGCCAAGACTTCGGCTAGCTCCTGACCCTTGGTGACTTTCCATTGAGGGTTGAGGTCAGCATCTGGATATTCTTGTGCCAAGGCGGAGAAATCTTTGCCCTGAGATGTTTGCAAAATAATTTTAGATTGCTCACCTACAGCCAAACTAGTACCATTGACAGCCGTTGCTAGTACAGGGTAATGAATGCGATCGGCAAAGTAGACATTTTGGCTAGGGGAAGTGAAGGGCTGATGTTGAATCTGAGCCTGCTGTTCCGTGGCGGAAATTTGAAAATTTAGGGAGTAGTTAATGTCAGCAAAGGGCGATCCCCTGAGGGTAGCAAACAAAGCAAACAGGATTGGTAGCTGGATCAATGCAGGCAGACATCCTGATAGGGGATTGCCAAATTCTTTGAAGTTTTCAGAGTTAACTCTAGCCAGCTCTTCTTGTTTCTTGGCAGGATCACTGTTGTAGCGCTCCTGAACTTCTTTAATTCTTTTTTGCATGATCGGGTTGGCGATTTTCATGCGGCGCATACTGCGAAGCTGGTTAGCACTCACAGGAAACAATGCAAAACGGACAACCAATGTCAATGCAATGATTGCCATTCCATAGTTCGGCACGATGCCGTAGAAAAAATCTAGGAAGGGCAACATTATGTTGTTAGAGAGAAAACCTACACCGAAATCCATGTTCTACTTTACTGTTGAGTTTGCGTCTGAATGATTTTTAATCAATCATGAAAATGAGGATCGCCCAACTTTAACTTGAGGACGATCCTTTACATTTTAGGGCATATTTTAGGCTTTGCTACCAAGTGCGCCACTTATATCCTGTGCTTTGAGGCTAAGCTTTGATTCAATATATTCGTAAGTCTCACGAAACTTAGGGATTGCCTTTAACTCTAGACGTGAACCATCTTTGAGTGTTAGCACCATATCTCCCCAGATTCCTAGTCCTCTGGGAACAGTAACAATCTTGGCAATTTCACCATAGACAACATCGGTACGATTACGTCCCATCCAGCCACCTGTAACGGTGATGCGTCGATCGGTAATGCGATAGCGTAGCCATACGGCTCTGGCGATCGCGGCGACTCCGAAGGGAATTGTAATCACAAAAAAGCTAATTGCGATGTTGAATAGGAGATCACCAACGTGAGGTGCGCCTTCGTAATATACTTCCTCATTAATTGCCATGCAAAACCCTTGCCTTTTTTAGTAAAATTTTTAGGTCGTCCCAAATTTGTTGGTAACTAGGCGTGCTTTGAACAGTGTTAACTGTTACAACAATTTGCAATCCGTCCTTCAATTGTGACAGAAGTTGACGAAAAATAAAGCGAATTTGGCGCTTAAATCGATTACGGCTTACCGCCAATTTGCTAACTTTTTTGCTAACCACAATGCCAACCTGAGTAGGTGGAAGTTGTTGTTGAATCTGCTCTTGATCTAACAATGGGCTACAAGTGCTTAAAACTCGCAAGCTCAGGTATTTGCCTCGATAGCGATCGCCCTTGGAGTATATTTTGGCAAAGTCTTCGCGCCGCCTGAGACGGTTTTGATTAGGAAGCACTACAGGTCAGCAACGGGGTTAACAGGCAAAAATACAAGCAAAAAACGAGAAATTAATAAGGACAAAACCTATCTATTTCAATGGTTTTGCTCCTCAGCAGGATATGAGGCAGTTATACGGTCGTCAAGCGAACTCTACCTCTACTGCGGCGAGCTTTGATTACTCTTCTGCCTGTAGGAGTTTCCATTCTGGCGCGGAATCCAGAGGTGCGCTTTTTCTTGCGGACACTACCGCGTAGGGTACGTTTAGTCATAACCGTTACTTATATATTTTCAAGAGGTGTTATTTTTTCACAGGCTTCTAACTATAACACTTGTGTTCAATCTATGTATAGTCTTACCAAGAACCTAGCTTACCAAGATCGATGCTAGCTTCACCAATTTATACTTTCTTCCTTAAATTAAGCTTCTTCCCAAAAATCAACATTTAACAATGAGTCAATATCGCGGCTAAACTGCCATGTATCGGGAAATTTACAGTGGCGATACTCTTGGCGAACATTTTTCAGCGCTGATTGCCACGCCTTGTCAAAAGTATCTGCCAAGATTGTGCTTAGACTTGGCGACTGTTCGAGTATGTCTTCAAGCTGCGAACGTTGTTCTCTGATCGTATTTTCCCAACCTTTGAAACAGTCGGACATATTCACATAGATCCGCTTCAGTAAATGTTCTAGTAAAGTTCTCAGTCTGCTCTTTAATTCCCGCCTATCTCTACCCGCCAAACCCTCTAACTCCTCGATCAAATTTTCAACATCAAGATTTTGCAGATCTCCAGCTTTTAACTGCGCGATCGCAGTTTCTAGCCAGAGGTGCAAATCTTGATCGTAGAGAGAGGTTTTAGAAGGTTTGGGTAAGGCTTGAGGCATAGCAAACACTCAACAAGCTAGCGAATGTACTCTTTTAGAACACTATTGCGATTGGGGTGGCGCAACTTGCGGAGAGCCTTAGCTTCAATTTGGCGGATACGTTCGCGAGTGACGTTGAAGATTTGTCCGATTTCTTCAAGGGTTTTCATGCGTCCATCATCTAAGCCATAGCGCAAGCGCAGGACATCGCGCTCTCTGGGGCTGAGGGTTCCCAAAACGCTTTCGAGATCTTCCCGTAGGAGGCTCTTAGCAACTTGATCATCAGGGGTTTCACCTTCAGATTCGATGAAGTCACCGAGACGAGAGTCTTCTTCTTTACCGATGGGAGTTTCTAGGGAGATCGGTAACTGGGCAGATTTGGCAATAAATCGCAGTTTTTCGATCGTCATCTCCATGCGGGTGGCGATTTCCTCTTCCGTTGGCTTGCGCCCCATTTCTTGAGAAAGCAACTTCGTTGTTTTCTTGATGCGAGAAATAGTTTCGTAAAGGTGAACGGGGAGGCGGATTGTACGCGATTGGTCAGCGATCGCACGGGTAATTGCCTGACGAATCCACCATGTTGCATAGGTCGAGAACTTGTAACCCTTTTCGTGGTCAAACTTCTCGGCGGCACGGATCAATCCTAAACTGCCCTCTTGGATCAAATCTTGGAAAGACAATCCACGGTTCATGTACTTCTTAGCGATCGAGACAACTAGACGCAGGTTAGACTGCACCATCTTGTCTTTGGCTCGGCGACCTGAATGGAGGCGTTTACGAAAGTCGCCTAGGGGCATACTCATCTTGTTTGCCCATTCGGACTCACGAATCTCTTCAGGATCGCAGTCAATTTCGGTAGCTAATTCTTCACGCTTGATCTCTAACTCAAGCAAATCCGCGATTTTACGGGCTAACTCAATTTCTTCATCGGCTCTGAGTAAGCGGATACGACCAATCTCTTGAAGATACAAACGGATTGAGTCTTCAGTAAAGTGTTTTTTCTTAGCTTGACTGACTCTTTTCCCCTTTGCGCCCTTTAGCTTGCCAGCTTTGTCGGGATCATCATCAATATCAGATTCTTCGTCTGAGTCATCGATTAAGTCGTCCTTGTCTTCGATGTCATCATCCAAATCATCAAGGTCTTCTTCAATTTCTTCAAGATTCCCGCCAAGCTTGCCAACTGGAAGCTTGATTTCAATAGGTAGGTCGATGGCTGCTTTGCTCATGCCTGATTCCTCAGATCCATACTGTCTAAAACTTTTGTCTTCTGGAAATTACACCTAGATGATTGTAGCTTGCTAGACACAAAAATGGTGGCTTGCGATAGCTAGAGGCATCCCTGTCGTTGATGAATCAATTTACAAATACTAACTTTGAAAGTTTTTTCAAAGCAGACTAGTACTATTTCCGTGGGTTCAGAATTCATTAGGATTTATCAAAATGAATTTTGGCTTTTTAAGATAGATATCTTAAAATCTAGGATGTAAAGTTCATTAATTTGGGGGATGCAATAAATATGGTGCAATTCCTACTTATACAGTTATATAGCAAGCAGGAATAAATTAAGTAATGATTAACGAACTGAAGTGATCGCTATGTCCCAGAATCACATAACTTGAAACTGAGTTTTATAATCCAGTCAGATAGTAGTCAGATAGGTAGATCTTTAGAATAGTCACCAAAAAATGGAGACGTTTAACATATACATTTATTAAATATTAAATATTGTTAACTTCTACGATTATGGTTAAGTTTGGTAAAATCTCCCTCGCTTCGGTGGGGCTTTACGTTGGCGGTTTACTCTTTGTAGTTGGTTTTTGGGCATATTCTCGCGGCAACTCTACCCTTAACTTGATTGGTTTTTTCTACGGGTTCCCAATTTTGTTAGGTGGCTTTGCCTTTAAGTCATCGGAGGTAACGCCATCGCCTGTGCTTGTACCAGAGACTCCAGAGGTATCAGAATTACGCAAAGTCCAAGCTACTGCCACTCAAAAACAACTATTCAAAGACGTTACTCGCTATCGCTATGGCATCAAAGCTCATTTAGATGAGGTGCTAGAAAAATTAGGCATGAGTCCAACTGATGAGGAGCGTCCTCTATTAGTTGGTGTGTACGAAGAGGCTGCTCAAGAAAGCGGTAACTACGCACTGGTTTTGCGGTTTCACTCACCATTGATGAATTTTGAGACTTGGCAGCAAAAGCAGGATAAACTAACTCAGTTTTTTGGTCCTGGGATTAAGGCTTTGGTCTCCGAACTTGAAAATAAAGAGGTAGATTTACATCTGATCGCGGAGATCTAATCGCAGAGACTAGCGGGGCAAGCTAAAAAAAGCGCTGATAGCCTCATAACAACTTAAAAAATTAAGAGTGGACTAGAAAGATTTAAACGTGGGATTAGTTTCTTGTGCGATGTTGGTGGCGGCGGCAAGGTCGGGGCAGTTGGTGAGTTTCCCGACGGATACTGTACCTGCAATGGCAATAAAGCCCGATCGCCGCGATGATATTTTTCAACTCAAGCAGAGATCGCCTGATAAGCCTTTGATCTTGATGGCAAGTAGTTGGATGGAGTTGTCACCATTTATTGAGGTTAGTAACCCTGCGATCGCCACTTGGCAAGAGATGGCAGGGAGATATTTTCCGGGGGCGGTGACTCTGGTTTTACCCGCTAGCGATCGCGGTCAGTTGCTTAATCAGGGATTTACCAGTTTGGGGGTACGGATTCCTAATTGCAAAACGGCGATTTCAATCTTGCAGCAAACGGGCGCAATGTTGACCACGAGCGCTAATAAAAGTAATGAACCACCCCTACGGAATATGGCAGCGATTAGCGAGGTTTTTCCGTCGATTATGACCCTCGGTGATGGTGTATCGCTCACCGAGGATCTCGGCAGTGGTTTACCTTCTACGGTGGTGCAATGGACGGAGGAGGGTTGGCTTGTCCGCCGACAGGGAGCAGTTAAGATTTAAATCTAAAAAAGAATCGTCAGCGCCTTGCGCTGACGATTCTTTTTTAGATGGCGATTTGAGCTTGCCAATCTTGTGAGAATTTTGTTAACTGTTCAGCAGTAATTTCCTTCTCTAGCCATTGCAAGGCGGTAATCTGATTAGGATATTTTTGACTATCGTAATCCTTGAAAACATCTAGTAAGGATATGGAGATCGCATTCTGTTGCGAGGCTAGAGTCCAGCGCTGAAAAAATTGCTGCATGGTGGCAGAGGGAATTGAGGCTTGTAGCTTTTCTAGGGCATTGACTTGATGGGGATATTTAGTGCGATCGTAAATTTTGATGGCATCGGTCAAATTTAGAAACTGTAATGTCGGTGTTGGCGAGGTTGGCACTGGCATTGTTTCAGTATTGACAGGCTCGGCAGGAGTAGTGGGAGCCGTGGCTGCGATCAAATTTGCCCAGTCTTGGCGAAACTGATTCAGGGTCTGGGGTAGCAGTTGAGCTTGAAGCCATTGCAATGCCAAATTTTGATTGAGCATTTGACTGCTGTTATAGCCACTAAATGCTTCTTGCAAAGAAGTAGCCAACTGCCCCGATGCAACTTGCCAGCGTTGGAGAAATTGCTGTAGTACATCGGCGGCGATATTATTTTGTAAATTATTAATTGCCGTAGTTTGATTGACTAGGCGGGCGCGACTATATCGGTTGGCAGCATCAACCAGACTGATGGCATTGGTGGAGATCGGCGCAGGAGTATTGGAGTTAGCAACTTCTGTGGTTCCGACTGTCGGTATAAAGATTGATACTGGATTTGCTGGTGCTACGGGATTGGGGCTACTGCTCGGAATCTCAGGAGACGATGGACGCACAATCTCGATAAAGTCTACGGTTTCGACGGGGGCGGTGACAGGTGGGGCTGTAGCGATCGCAGGAGCTTGTAACTTCTGCCATGTTTGTTCGCCCACTTTGCCATCAATGCTTAAGCCATTGGAACGCTGAAATGCTGCCACTGCATCCCTTGTCCCCACACCAAAATCGCCATCAATGCGACCTTGGTAATATCCTTTATCCTTGAGCATTTGTTGAGCTTGGCTGACGGCTGCACCTTTAGAGCCAACCAGTAAAGTTACGAAGGTCGAAGATGGGGAAGCTGTGGTCGGCTTGTTTCGCAATATTTTCCAAGTGGCTAAACCTACGATCGCATCGGTGGTTAATCCATTTGCCTTTTGAAATTTGAGTACAGCATTGGCAGTACCAACGCCAAAATCACCATCAATTTTGCCGCTATAAAATCCTTTGCTTTGCAGAATTTGCTGTAACTCAGCTACAGCATTTCCTTTACTACCTTGTCTCAGTATTGAATCCATAATTCATTTCCATTTTTCCAAAGATTAAGTCTTTAGCTAGCACAAAGTAAATTCTCAAGGATTTCTCAAGATCTCCTCGAAAATCTGGGGATCTCCAAGTAAAGATCTAAAAGTAAAGAACACGCGCGTCTAATCCTTGCGATCGCAAAAAATGCTTGAGAGACTCCGCTCCATCACGATTTGTATAGCCCCCAGCATAGATATAATCCCCCCGACCTGATTTGGAAACGAAAGCATTCGGGATTAATCGCTGAACCTGCGCCAAGGTTAAGGCTGCTCCTGCCCGTAATGGCACGGCGGTAACATAGCGATATTGGGAAAGGCTGCCCCCACCCATCGCCATATCCACTGGAGCATTGGGAAAGTAGCTTGGCAGATTTACGGAAGAGGAAGGAGTGGGAATGGTTTGATAACCCTGTTGGGCAGCAACGCCTCGGCGCTGTAGCTCTCTGGTCACATAGTCAGCCGTAGGCGCATCAAAGGTTCCTGCAACGATGGAGGTCTGTCCATTGATCAGAGCGACGGTGGGGTTAGTCACGACTTGGCGTGTGACATTAAGCGTCGCAGGATTATTTCCCGCGATGTAAACCACCACATTGCGGAGGGTGTCTGTTACATTTTGTTGAGCTTGAATGCTAGCGATCGCAGTTTGCCAGATTCCTAAACTAGCGATCGCCACAACCATTGGCTTACGCAAAACTCGCTTTATCCAGTCAGATACTTGTAGCATTGGCAATTCCTAATCCTTTGAGACTAGAGCGACTTAACTGATCATGAACCTTTCACAGTTTTAATTTTAGATCGTTTGAGTAGCTAGACACAATCAAATATCCCAGCCTAAAGTCTTCAGCGCAGCTTGTACGCTACAGGTTTTCGGGTTTTATATTTACAGACAATTCAAATAAGAAAAATAGGGCTTCGACTTCGCTCAGCCAGCAATATATGATGGCTGAGCGAAGTCGAAGCCTCTTGAATTTATTTGGAATTACTGTAAACATTTGTCGAACTCCCGTTAACACAAGTGACCACAGCTATAAATTCCATCCCTTAGCCCTTAAACTCGCCGAAATCCCGTCATGCCAAGTCTCTAACAAAACTGCAAATTCTGGCTGATGTAAACCTTTTCGCCAGAGGATCAAGGCATCTTCACCCGTTACTTCATAATATTTTGCCCTCCGCCCCACTTCTTGAAAACCAAAACTAGAGTATAGGGCGATCGCAATTTGATTAGAGGCTCTGACCTCAAGGGTTGCCCATTCAGACTGGCGATCGCGGGCTTTTTTGAGCAGTCCCCAGACGATCGCCTTGCCAAATCCTTGTCCCTGATATTCAGGTCGTACAGCTAGCACCGTAATATGGGCTTCTTCTAGAATTGACCAAAGACAGCCAAAGCCCAGTAATTGATGATCCTCTGTGGTTAAACCTAGTACAAGACTGCTAGGGTTATCGATCTCGCGCTGATAGGCATCCAAGCTCCAAAAACCGCCCAAACAAGCACAATCGATCGCCCTTAGTTGCGATAAAAATTGTTGATCAACTTCACTTAAATAGATGCGATTTGATAAGTCCATGTATTAATTAATAGATAGCTAATCAATACTAAATTTTGGTGGGTTGCGCTGCCAATTCCCACTTATTACCGAAGCATTATCTCGCCAATGAATGACATCATGCCAATTTTCTATCTTAGTGTGGTTAGTTTTTTTGCTTGGGTCATTAGCACCTTAGCTGGTGGCGGCAGCCCTTTTATATTGATTCCTATGGTTAGCTTGCTCATGGGAACCGCCGCCGTTCCGCCTGTGATTACAGTGGGAATGTTTTTGGGTAATGCTCACCGAGTTTTGCTATTTTGGCGGGATATTGATTGGCAACTGACGGCTTGGTATGCACCGGGGGCAATCATCGGTGCGGTGTTGGGCGCGTATACTTTTACCCAAATTCATCTTGACTGGTTGCAAATTGTAATTGCCATTTTCTTGATCGTCAGTGCAGTTTTATTTGAACTAGAAAAAAGTCCTGAAAGTAGCGTTGCTAAAGATAAAGCGGAAAATATACCACTGGTTGATAATTCTCCAGCATTGGAAGTAATCGAGCAACTAATCGAGATCAACCAACTAGGAGAGTTGAGTGAGTTAAGTAGCCTCGAAAAATCAGAGCTAATCCCTGACCAAGTAAAGCCCAAATTTCAACTTCAAGCGTGGCACATCATGCCTGCTGGTTTCCTCAAAGCTTATGTATCGGGATTGGTCGGCACAACAGGTCCCGTTCTAAATCCTTTCTATTTGCGTTATGGCTTAGTCAAGGAAAAGATGCTTGCCACTAAAGCTATGCACATGACAATTATTCATCTTTTTAAAATATTTACCTATGGTGCATTGGCTGCCATGTCAAGGGAGCAGATAGTAGCGGGTTTAGCGATCGGTCTAGCTGCAATACCTGCCAATCTAGTCGGTAAGTATCTGTTAAGTCGCATGAGTCATCAGCAGTTTCGTCAATTGGTACTTGCTTTTATGGCGATCGGCGGATCGTGGATGCTCTGGCAACAAAGAGCTTTATTTTTGAATGTTTTGTAGCAAAACAAAAACCCAAAAGATATAGATAATTCAAATAAGAAAAATAGGGCTTCGACTCCGCTCAGCCATCGGTATACGTTGGCTGCGGAGTCGAAGCCTCTTCAAACTTATTTAGAACTGCTATAAATGGCGGCGCTTTGCGCCGCCATTTATCTTTTGGGTTTAACTGTTACAGCGAGTCTTACTTGGGTATGTCTGTCCCACTGCGTGACTTAAAAATCATTGAGGACAATTTTGCCCGTCATTGAGCCTGACTCTAGTAGCTGATGAGCCTTAGCCGCTTCAGCCAGTGGCAATACTTCACTGACATGGATTTTTAACTTACCTGCATCGAATAGAGTCGCGCATTCCGTAAGAATTTGCGCCTGTTGTACTTGTAGGACAGTCTCACCAAGGAGCATCGGTGTCAGCATTAGCTCAAAGCTAAAGCGGAGGTTGCGAGTCCGTGCAACTTTCCAGCTAATATTGGCGGGTGGTTCCAAAATTGTGACCAGATCTCCGTAGATCTGTACCGCAGGAAAAGTTTGCTCGATCAAGTCGCCGCCAACGGTATCAAAGGCAATGCTAACCCCCTGTCCATTTGTCCAAGCGATCGCTGCCTCCACAAAATTCTGTTGTTTGTACAAAATGGGCAAGTCTGCACCCAAGTTTTTGACAAATCGCGCCTTTGTCTCAGAGCCGACGGTGGTTGCCACCTTTGCGCCGCGTAGTTTGGCTAGTTGGATCGCCACATGACCAACGCCACCCGCCCCTGCATGGATCAGTATTGAACGGTCTTGACCATTGGCTAGGGTTAAATTAGCGCGATCGTAGAGAGCTTCCCATGCAGTGAGCAGAACTAGAGGTGCGGCGGCTGCCTCTTCAAAACTAAGGGATGTGGGTTTGTGGGCGGCAAATTTTTCGTCAATGGTGGTTAGTTCGGCATAGTTGCCCTGATGGAATCCTAGACCACCATTACAAAAATAGACGGCATCCCCGACTTTAAACTTGGTGACTTCTGCGCCGATCGCTTCCACGATCCCCGCACCATCACAACCAAGAATTGAAGGTAAGCGATCGGGCTGAAATGTCCCGCGACTACGCAGTTTTGTATCAATGGGATTGATCCCCGCCGCCTTGAGACGAATTAACAGATCAGTTGGAGATTGCAGTTTTGGTTCGGCGATGTCCGCAAGTTGCAAAACACTGGGATCACCTGCGGCGGTCATTAAAATTGCTTTCATTGGTTTTTAGGATGTGGGTTTAGAGGGTGTGGGCTGGTTGTTAACTGGGGGAGGAGACTGACGAATCGCATTGGGTGCAGAATTAGGTACGCCTTGGTTTGAACGGGTCTGCCAATCACCAAAAAAGCTATTCATGGCGATAAAACCAACGGTGGCAGCACCGCCCATAATTGCCAAAATAACGATCACAGTTGTCCAAGTTTCGACTAACTCTGATATCCCGTAATGGGTGCGGTAAGGATCGATTTTGCAATGTATATCGCGATCGCGGGCAGTCACAGGACGACGAAATCTCAAGCGATGGTTATCTAGTTTTTCTAGCAAAATCCAGCCAGCCTGTGCCTCCTCAGCACAAACCCGACTTAGTACCTTGCGACTACGGAAACCGCCACTGCTAGTTCGTAAAATCTTAAATTCCCAACCTTTGGGCTGATCGCTAGATGTGTTTGACTCATAGCGAGTAAGGTTCTCTTCTTCCACTTCTTCCCGCCGTTTATTTCCTTGTTTTGCGCGGATTATTCTGTCGATAATCACGGACTGAATTCCAATATCAAGAATGATAGTACTAATGATAAGTGCGTTGACGGTCAGCATAGTTGCATGACTAGGATTAGTTTTTTGATCTGGTTGATTTGTGATGAATTATCGGAACTTGTTATCCTTGTTAACCTCGGATTAATCTCGGAAAAAATTAGGCATAGGGCTTTTGATTTTATTCTTTAAATATTTGACAGTTTTTGTTTGCAGCATATCTTAGCGTGAGTTTGTTGTCAGTATTCTGCTAACAGCGTTTTTTATCAGGATAGCGATCGCCTGATTGAGTAAGTTAACGTGAATTCGATATCGCCATTTGCGCCGCCCGAAGTGCGGCGCAAATGGCGCAAAATGGTAAAAATCACAAAGCGATTTTTACCATTTTGCGCTTTGTCGAACTGACGTTAAGTTAGAGCCTAGAAGATAATGCCAAAAGTAAGGTCTACTTGGGTCTATCCTCTTCTATCTTTTAGACTTTGGTAGGATTTGATGGCGATCGCGATATGATAAACGCAAAGAAATAAGCCCTAAATCCTTGACTAATCATTTATGAACTCCATAGTCATCATGGCAGAAGTCCTGACCGAGCCAGAGCTACGCCGTACCCCCGATAACCAAAGCTCGATCGCCTCATTTTTGGTACAGTTTGCAGGTGCGCGTCCTGAAGATGCCCCGTATCGGCTTAAGGTCGTAGGCTGGAATAATCTCGCTGATGAAATTGTAGAAAAATATCACAAAGGCGATCAACTAGTGGTGGAAGGACGGTTACGTCTGGATACTGTGGACAAAGGAACCTACAAGGAAAAGCGAACTGAATTAGTTGCCCAACGCATTCATGGATTTGGTGGTATTAGCAGTAGTCCTGTAGCCACAGAACCATCTCGTAGCAGTCGTTCTAACCCTTCTAACAATGCTGCACCTAGCAACAATGCGTCGAGCAATGTCGTACCTATCTCTAACGCCTATGTCCCTGCTGCCGCACCGATGAATGATGCTCCCGATTTTGACGATATCCCGTTCTAAAGTCGTCAATAGGGCGATAAGGCAATAATAAATATAGCTGTAAGCTTTAGAGAACTTTTTTCTAAGAACCAAAAACAAAAGTGAGTCGTAGCGCAAAGCGCTACGACTCACTTAATTTAGATGAAGCCGATGATGAGATTTGAACTCACGGCCTGCCGATTACGAATCGGCTGCACTACCCCTGTGCTACATCGGCGCTCTGGTAGATTTTGGTATTTAAACCTACAGTTTGTGCGATTTGTATTTTTCGCAGTAATCATCATAGCACCATTGCACTTTTTGTGAATTTCTGAAAATGTGGGATTAAATGTGGGAAGAGAACATGGTCAGGATTGCTGTTAATCAACACGATCGCCGAGGATCGCGAATTAAGTTGGGATTAGTGGGGTTAGCGATCGCCTATGGACAGTTATTAGGGTTAGCACCAGCCAATAGTGCTGAGCAGATCCGCTTCTGGTATCCACCTTTTGGTGAATTTACAATTCATATCAAGGATTTAGAACAGTTTACACAGGGACAGACTCCACCACGATTAGAGCCCTATCTCGGACAGCTATCCCCACAGCAGCAGTCCCAAGTTCGTACTGCCCTATCCAATCGCTACGAAATTAAGCCGAGGGCAATTTCTAACTTTACCTATTCCCCCATCGGCGAAATGTTAATGCGGGGCATGGGCAGAATTTTGCAGATTACCCCAAAACAAAATGGCTTTAAAGCTTTACGGGCGGCGTTAATTTTTTCGGCGCAGAGTGAAGAAGGATTAACGGTAGTCAACGTTTTGCGTCAATATCCTGTGCCAGTTATTTATCTAGATCTGCCCCAAGCATTGCGTACTTACAATGAATTTCTGGAGTTAACCGATCGCAAAAATGCGGTGATTGCGGCGATTGAGAAACAGGCGATCGCGGAAACCTTAAGTGCAGCAAAGTCCAGTCAGGATCAGAACAATATTCAAGACTGGCGACAAATGGGTAAATATCCTTGGAGGCGCGAAAAGTTTAGTTATTGGCAAAGCGATCGCCAAGTGATGGTGGAAACAACACTCTATTTACCAGAATCTTCTACGTCATTACCACAGGGAAGTAATCCTGCGAACTTGATTGTGATTTCCCACGGGCTAGGCGCTAACTCTGAAACTTTGCGATATCTGGCAGAGCATTTAGCCTCCCACGGATTCGCGATCGCCGCCCTCAATCACCCACGCACCAACAGCAATGACTATGATAATTTTTTGGCAGACCTCAGCAAAAATCTGCAATATCAAGAGGCGGTGCAACGTCCCCGCGATATTAGTTACTTAATCGATGCGATCGCGGCAAAAGTACAGAGCGATCCGCGCTATCAAATTAATACACAACGGGTGGGCTTAATTGGACATTCTCTGGGTGGCTATACTGTTTTAGCGCTAGCGGGTGGGCGAATTAATCCAGCGCAGATTAATCAAGAATGTGGCAGTCCTGATGAAGATCTCGCTTCGGTTAATGTTGCCAAGATTCTACAATGTCGGATGCGAAATCTGAGTAACAACTCTCAAAATCCAGAAATTGATCTGAGCGATCGCCGTATTCAGGCAGTCTTAGCAATTAATCCCCTTGGTGGTTATACGCTGATGGGTAGACAGGGCATCGCCAAAATCGAGATTCCGCTCACCATTTTTGCTAGTGGTGAAGATTTACTCACGCCTGCCATTCCCGAACAATTCTTTCCTTTTGTGTGGCTAACGAATGCCCATAAATATTTGGTAACTTTTCCCAAGGGGACACATTTTTCCTTTTTAGAAAAGGTGGAGCGTGGCGTTGTCGTAATCCCAGCTAATCTCTTTGGAGAAAAGCCAACCTTTACACATCCCTACACTAAAGCTTGGAGCGTAATCTTTTTTCAAACCCACCTGAACAACCGCCCAGAGTTTGCTAGTTATTTGCATAATAGCTATATGCAGACGATCGCTAATCTCCAATTCCCTGTTTCTGTAACTACTAATTTCTCGGAGTCACAACTCATTCAATCTCTATCCTTCTCTCCGTAACCCATATGTTATGAAGTGCCGCACGGGGCAATGCACTATGTAACTCTTACTTTTTGCAAAGATCTTTTTGCAAAAATCTTTTTGCGAACTTAACGAAGAGCTGTCATAAGCGCCGATCCTCATCACTAAAATTAAAAAAACGATGAAAAATCCGTTTATATTCAACAACCAGCAGCTATTGCGAACAGCTCTCACCCATTGCTCCTATACCCATGAGCATCCTGACATCGATGAAGATAACGAGCGTTTGGAATTTTTGGGAGATGCCATTTTAAACTTTATTAGCGGCTCCTATCTCTATCGCCAACATCCTGAATTGGGGGAAGATGAGCTAACCCGTCGCCGAGCCGCCCTTGTCGATGAGAAGCAACTCGCTAACTTTGCGATCGCCTTAGGACTAGATCAACAAATCCTCTTGGGCAAAGGGGCGCTTAGGGACGGCGGCAACAAAAGCGACAATCTCTTGAGCTGTGTCTTTGAGGCAGTCGTGGGTGCTTTTTTTATCGATCAAGGGGGAAATGTAGAGGCAGTGCGTCCCCTGATTGAAGCCCTATTCGCCTCAGTGCCACCAGAGCTAGTCAATAGCCGCGCTGATCTTGATGCCAAAAATCGCTTGCAGGAATGGGTACAATCTCATATCGGACATACTCTGCCCTACTATGACACCGTGAAAATTGGCGGCACGGATCACACTCCTGAGTTTGAGTCTAAGGTGTATGTGGGCGATCGCCTCTATGGTCAAAGTATCCGCAGTTTTTCGAGCAAAAAAGAAGCTGAACGCGCTGCTGCCCTTGATGCCTTGCAGCAAATTGAGCGAATGTTATAGCTTTTGGGCTTCGACTTCGCTCAGCCATCGGTGTATGTTGGCTGAGCGAAGTCGAAGTCACTTACTTCTGGGATTTTGGTGTAAATATTGCTAGATTTGCTTACAATTGATGATCGCTCGATCATCTCGATAGTACAGAAATTATGAATGAAGATAAGCATGAAGATTGGTTGGTCATCGGCAAAATTGTCTCGCCCCACGGACTAAAGGGCGAGGTGAAAATCCTTTCTTATTCAGATTTTCCTGAGAGATTTGAGAATGCGGGTAAGCGCTGGATTGCGCCATCGGAAAAAGTCGCGCCCAAAGAAATTCAAATGCTGTCAGGGCGCGAAGTTGCAGGCAAGAAAAATTTGTTTGTGGTGCGTTGGGATGGAGTGGATAATTGCGATCGCGCTGAGGAATTGCGTAACTATTTGGTGATGGTTCCGACAAGCGATCGCCCTTATCTAGAAGCGAATGAATATATGATTGCTGATTTAGTGGGTTGTAATGTCTATCATCAGCCGACAGGTAAGCTCTTGGGAGAGGTGATTAGCATCATTCCTGCGGGAAATGATCTCCTAGAAGTGCGTAATGCGATTAACAATGAGATAGAACTGATTCCTTTTGTCGAGGCGATCGCTCCCTTTGTCGATATCAATCAAAAAAGAATTGAAGTTACGCCACCCCGTGGATTGATCGATCACTGGTTAGAAATCCCCCAAGCTGATTAATTGCGAATCAATTAAGGTATTCCCGATTACGGTATTCCCGATTACGGTATCATTAACGCCTAAGCTGTGCTACTCATCTGCGATCGCAGATCGCAAAATAATCATGATTCCAGAATCGGGCGAAGGTTTTAAATCAGGCTTTGTGGCATTGGTGGGACGACCTAATGTGGGTAAGTCAACTTTGCTCAATGCCCTTATCGGTCAGAAAATCGCCATCACTTCGCCCGTTGCCCAAACTACCCGCAATCGGTTGCGGGGGATCTTGACCTTGCCCGAAGCGCAAATCGTCCTAGTTGATACTCCCGGCATTCACAAACCCCATCATTTACTCGGTCAAACCATTGTCAAAAATGCGATTGGGGCGATTTCTTCCGTTGATGCCACGGTGTTGGTTGTCGATGGCAGCGATCGCATGGGGACAGGCGATCGTTTTGTCGCCGAAACAATTTTGCAAAGTCGAGTACCTGCAATTTTGGGAATTAACAAAATTGATATGCTTACCGATGACAGCGATGGCGAAACCTTTGCGGGTTATGAGAGCTTTGCTGCCGAGCATGGCTGGCAAGTTGCCAAGTTCTCTTCGACCACGGGCGAAGGTTTGGAAGCTTTGCAAGCCATGATGTGCGATCGCCTTCCCCTTGGACCTTATTATTATCCGCCCGATCTAGTCACTGACCAGCCTGAGCGCTTCATCATGGGCGAGTTAATTCGGGAACAGATCCTCATGCTGACCCGTGAAGAAATCCCCCATTCGGTCGCCGTCAGTATCGATCAAGTCGATGAACAACCCAAAATCACAAGGGTCATGGCAACTGTCCATGTGGAAAGAGATTCGCAAAAGGGGATCTTGATCGGCAAAAAAGGACAAATGTTAAAGGAAATTGGCACAAATGCCAGACAGCAAATGCAGAAGTTGATTATGGGTTCTGTCCATTTGGAAATATTTGTGAAGGTACAACCCAAATGGAGGTCATCACGCTTCCAGTTATCCGATCTCGGCTATCGCGTTGAGTAGTATAGTAATTCCAAATAAATTCAAGAGGCTTCGACTTCGCTCAGCCAGCAATATACGGCGGCTGAACGAAGTCGAAGCCCTATTTTTCTTATTTGAATTGTCTATATAGCTGTCGCTGCCCACTCTTTATCTTGTGAATGGGTTAAATTTCATTGCCAAACCAGATTCTCACTCCCCACATAGTAATCAGTACGACTAAAAAAGCAATATCACGGGGAAAGAATTTGAGAGGATTCCAAACAACAGAATGACTATTTGGAGTAGTAAATCCCCTCACCTGCATCGCATTCGCCGTCTGTTCCGCACGGATAAATAGATTGTCAATTAATCGCTCAGCCAGAATCATCCAAATTTGCGTAGTACGTTTGAATCCTAGTCTTTTCCAATTAATCGAACGGGTACGCATCGCCCTAGCAAGATTTTGCACCTCTTCCAGTACCAAAGGTACGAACCTTAGGGAAAGAGTCAGCGTCAAGACAACTTCAACGACAGGAACTTTTAAAAATTTGAGGGGAGAACAAAGGGCAGCGATCGCGGCAGTAATTTCTTCGGGTGCAGTCACCAATAGAAATAGGGTCGGCGCATAGAGATAGGTAAATATTAGGGTACATACACGCGAGGCGAGGTCGAGGGATTTGCGGGTAATGGTGATATTTCCTGCTTTCCAGATCACATAGCTATAGGAAGTCGGTTGCGGTTGCCTGACGCTGAGTGATGGAGCGCTCACCGCTTGCGGCGGATTTGTGCTATTTGGTGCTGTATTTAGTTCTGGGATCGGACGACGGGGCTGAGCCGCCACGTTTAGCCCATCAGGAGAAAATAAGGCGATCGCAAAGGTCATAAAAGCCAGCAGCAACAGGATGCCCATTTGCTGTTTCCACACGCGCAGTGGGATGCGAGAACTCAGGGTCAAGACGATCAGTAATACGGCGATCGCAATCCGCCAGAGATCATTGGCTTGAATCGGGGATAGCAAGAAGGTGAGTAACCCCAATAATTTAATCCTTGGATCAAGTCGATGTAACCAAGTAATTGGCTGTTCTAAATAGAGTCCGATGGGAAGCGATCGCAGTATATCCACTATGTTCTGATACTTTTCGGGGATTTGATCTTAGCAGTTTTCAATTACCGTAGGCAATTACAAACCCGTTATAAGTTTAGAGGGATTCGAGGTCATCGGGGAAAGATATATCCACAATTTGCTTATGTTTCGCATCCAACAAGTAGTGATCGCCTATCCATCGCCCAAAATCACTATTTCAATAATCTGTCATATTCAGCATGACTACCTATCCAAATCCAGAAATATCCTTCTTCGATCTGGGTAGCGATCGCTCGATAGTTAGAGCCAATTCTTACTGACCATACTTTACCAACTTTCTTAAACTGTAGGGATGGATGAGAAGGATTATCTTTGAGCAGTAGAAAGTTTTTATCGGCAAGATCTCTCATATCTACAGGCAGATATTCATAGCACTTCCAAAAGCTAGACGCTGTTTTATGCTTCACAAATCAATTGTTTCTCCTGCCTGATGTTCGGCAAGTGCCGCATTGATCAAGAAGTCAAGTTTGCCAGAGTTAGAGTCTGATTCAAGTTTTTTGTCCCAAATGGATTGATCGAATTCAATAAACCATTCACGCAATTGAGCAAATGAGTCATAGTCAAGATCGGCAATCTGCTTTTCTAGTAGCTCTACCTTAGTCATAATCTTTCGTGTTTACTTGACTATATGTTAACAAAGCGATCACCTGTTCATTTACCATAATTAGCGATCGCCTCTCAAAAAAACAAATCAAATAGCGATCGTCTAGCTAGTGAGGTTAAAATAAAATCATGCTATCAATAGTTTATGAAAGAAATTCGGTTTAGCGAACACGCTCGATTAAAAATAGATGTTTTAGCAAGTCGTGGCGTAATCATCGATCTCGATTTTGTTGCTGAGACAGTGCGATCGCCAGATAAATTAGAAAGTGGAGAAGAAGATAAACTGATAGCACAAAAACCTCTAGACTCAAGTTTAGTGCTTCGAGTTGTTTATCGAGATTTTGGCTCATTCATTTTAATTATTACCCTTTATCCTGGTAGGAGATCTAGATATGAAAAAGATTAGCTATAGCAAAGATGTTGATGCGCTCTTGATTGAAATCTCTAATGATGCGATCGCCTATGCAGAAGAAGATGGTCAAGTAATTTTGCATTATTCACCAGACGATAAGCTGGTTCTAGTTGAGATTCTAGACTTTCGCCGCTTTATGTCTAAGGATTCCGTTGCTGCTATGTTAGCTGCTTAATGATTGTGTTGGAGATTAATTGGGAGGAAATCAAACAGCGATCGCCTATTCAATCTAACAATCAGCGATCGCCACTCTAAAAATCAATCAAACAGCGATCGCTCACAAATTTATGACTTACAGTATTATCGATCACTTGCAGAAGCAGATCGTTGCAGTGACAACACTTCGTCTTAAAGTGGAAATCTGTAGTAGCTTTTCTTCATCAATATAATTAGGCTAAGATTGTACTAGCATATCAGCCTAACACTTAAATTTTTCTATGAAGCAATAGCCGAAAATTTATTCCTAAGTTTCAATTCTCAATCAAATAAACTCTTTTATGTTTAACGATTTATTCAATATTTAATTTGCTTCTATTATGAAACGTACAATCACCTTAATCATCTTGTCATTTTTAGTTAGCTGCTCAAATCCATCCAGCAAAAATATAAGCAAGTTACCATCTGCAAATACTTCAGTCTCTCCAATCAGCTCTAAATCTCCAACAGAATCGGACAATTATTTTGCTGGCGGACTAAATAATGCTACTAACGCAACAAAGCTTGCTCAAACAGCAAAATCTGCAAGTGAATGGAGACAGGTAGAAGTAAGATGGCAATCTGCTATTAATTTTATGAATTATGTATCCACATCAGACTCAAATTATAAAGCTGCAAAACAAAAAGTAGTGGAATATCAAAAGAAAATGGCTAATGCTCAACAGAATGCTAGGCGACTTGAACAAGAGCAAGTGAAAGTACAAAATACTCGAATTATCCGTGGGGGAGAAGTTTTTAGAAGGCTTAGAGGGACTTATGAAACTGCTGGAGAAGCTACTGATACACCTATTGTTAGAGTCGTTGTTCCTCGATCAGGATGGAAAAAACTCTCTAAATCTGATCAAACAAGCTTAGCAACTTATGCTGAGATGTTAGTCGCAGTTGTGAAGTCTAATCCCTCAAATTATGTTTCAGTTCCTCCATCTGCCCCCATCTATAACTCTTTCGTAAGTAAAGTCGCCAATTTATGTCAAGATTGTTGGTCAATTGTCGTAAGCAATCAAGATAGACAACCTTATGATATTGATGAAACTATCCTTCAAGGAGATACCCCATGGAGTAGCGATGATCCATGCTGTAGAGGGATCAAATCTTCCGAGTTTAAAAAGTAGATAATGGATGATCATCTAGAGAGTTTTGTAATGCTTTGAGGATATCTTCTAATCCCCCTACTTGGGAAATATCTGATTCCTCCAAACGTTGAATGAATTGGATATAATTCAGACGTTCAGTATAGCTAGCGCCAGAAGGTATATTAAATGATTGAAGGAAAAAATTTAGATTTGCATAGTATTTACGTCCCGACATTTCATGTTTTTGTACTTGTACTTGTTCCACAAGCTTTTTAGCATCAATTAAAGTATGAACTCTTGAAAACCTTAGCTGAAAATCTTCCCATGCTCGACGCTCGTTTTGTAATTGACTTTCGATTTTTGTTTTTCGTATATTAAGCATTTGTTTTGATTTTGTCTGCTTTTATGATGGTGACGCAGTAAGAATATAACTAATATTTATTCTAACCAATTTCTGTAATTCTAGTTTTTAGTGCTTTCTATAGTTTAGGAGGGTGCATTAATAGAATGTAACGCACATTTTTAGTGAAATGAATAGGCGATCGCCATCCATGCCCATAAACCTATCAACAACTAATCAGGCGATTTTATCTATGAAATGAATAGGCGATGTCAGCAAGTAAGAGATAATATCATTCCGTAACAGTTGTAATCTGACCTTTAATTGCGGAATCTAAAACTACTAAAAGTTTTGATGCTAGGGGCTTTAGAGCAGCTAGACTATTTGATGGTGCTTGCAAAACCACTACGGCAATATCGAATTGTGGTAAATTCTGCTGAAAAGACAAATTGCGATCAACCGTCACAAAGATATCAAACTCTTCCACTGCGAGAGCCAAAAGCTTACCGTTTTTAACTCCTGCCCATCCCATCTGCGGAACTGTTTTTACTTCATAGCCAATAATTTCTCTAGCGAATCGGCGATCAATACACTCATCTAAAAGAATCTTCATATTATGCAGCTGCGCTAAAAAATGTTCTTCCTAATTCTTCCAAAAAGTAAATAACTTGCTCTCTAGTTACAGTTGGAAAACCATCTAAAAAATCATCAATGGATTCTCCTGCCTTGAGATAATCCAAAAGAGTTTGCACAGGAACTCTTGTATTTGAGAATACAGTAGCGCCACCCATAACATCGGGAGATCTGCTGATAAACCTTGAGTCTCTAAACATAAATTTGCGATATTTAGATATATCTGACACTTTAGCAAATATTGATAAGCGATCGCCACATTCATAAACTTATCCACAAGCAATCAAGCGATTCTACCCATGAAATGAATAGGCGATCGCCTTGTACCAGATTGCTACAATAAGCATAATTCTAATTACCTGCGATCGCCATGACCATTCAAGAGATCGAAAATCAACTTCTCAACTTCTCACTCACCGACCGAGCGGCGATTATCCAACAGCTTACCAAAAATCTACATAAAAGCGGCAAAGGAATCACCAAAACAGCAGGAGTTTGTGGAGGAGAAGCTTGCATAGCAGGAACTCGAATTGCAGTTTGGTTACTAGTCGAAGCCCAACAAATGGGCATCACCGAAGCCCAACTGCTACAAGACTATCCTCACATCACCGCTGCCGATCTCGTCAACGCATGGACTTACGCCGAAGCCTATCCCGACGAAATTGCAGCCGTAATTCTTGCAAATAACGAGGCAGCCTAACCAATTATCTGTAACAATGACAGCGATCGCATGGCAACCCGAATTAATGCAGCGATCGCCACACAGGAATCTCTACAAGGTAATCTCATTAGAGTTGTGCGACCCTCAAGTTAAGCGGCGATCGCCTTTTGGCTGTCTATAAATATTCTAAGAAGTTTTCCCTAAAGAGCAGGACTTGATCGGATTAAAATAGAACAACTTTAAATCAATCAGCAATGCCCATCGATCCCGAACAGCTATTAGAACTTGCCCTTAAATCTGGCTGTGAAGCCGCAGAAGTGTATATTTCTAGTTCAGTTTCTCGTCCCGTCAGCTTTGAAGCCAATCGCCTCAAACAGTTAGAAAGTATTGATGCAGAAGGTGTGGGACTGAGGGTATGGCGCGATGGACGAATGGGCTTAGCAACTGCCTACGGTATGGCAGAATTGCCCGAACTAGTGGAACAGGCGATCGCCTTAAGCAGCTTAAATGAACCAGAGGAAATTTTATTGCAAGCGGCGACGGTTACTGACTATCCCAAACTGCGTGGCACAGAGGTTAGCGTTGAGAGAATGATCGATTGGGGGAAAGAGGCGATCGCTCAAGTATTAGAGCATTACCCCGAAGCAGTCTGTGCGGCGGATTGGGAATGTAGCCAAGAGACTCTCAGGATCGTCAATAGCAAAGGATTAGACTGTGGCTATAGCGATATTACGGTGGATGGTTCTCTGAGTGCGGAGTTGACGCGAGGTGATGACTTTCTGAATGTGTGGTATGGACAGTCGGAACGGGGGGATTTAGAACCTAGAGTGATCGCTTCAAAAGTATTGCAATATCTGGATTGGGCTAAAAAAAATGTCAAATCACCACCCAAAAAAGCACCCGTAATTTTTACGGGTAAGGCGGCGGATTTGCTCTGGGGCGTAGTGGCAAGCGCGATGAGTGGGCGACAAGTCCAACAAAAAGCCACCCCTTGGCTCGAAAAAATTGGACAGCCCGTTATTTCGGAATTGTTTCAAGTCAGTCAAGATCCTAGCTTTGGCATTTATAGCGCTCCCTTTGATGATGAAGGTACGGCTACGGAGGCAGTGACTTGGATTGAAAGAGGGGTTTTACAAGGTTTTTACGGTGATTTGCGAACTTGTCAGGAGCTAGGGATCACGGCGAGGGGCAATGGCTTCCGTGGTGATTTGGGTAATTATCCAAGTCCGGGATTATTTAATTTGGCGATCGCCGCTCATGAGACGATCGCAGGGGATGTTTTAGAATTAGCGGCAACCCTCAAGGACGGACTGATTGTTGATCAGGTGTTAGGCGATGATGCGGATTTGTCGGGAGATTTTTCGATCAATGTCGATCTGGGCTATCGCGTTAAAAATGGCAAAATCACAGGAAGAGTCAAAGACACGATGCTGTCAGGCAATGTCTATAAGGCATTAAATCAAGTGACAGCAGTAGCAAGCGATCGCCATTGGTATGGCTCATTGTACGTCCCTGCGATGATCGTGGAAGGTTTGTCAATTACTAGTCGCTAAAATTTAGTCCTGACCACTCGCCGTTGGTGGGCGGTCAAAAACTGATTTCGGGATTTTCGGATCAGTTGCTATAATGTCCTCACTCTTACAACATTTGTCCAAAGTTTGGGGTTGTAGCTCAGTTGGATAGAGCGGTCGCCTCCTAAGCGACAGGCCGTGGGTTCGATCCCCGCCAACCCTGTAATGTAAGAAAATAAAATAGCTACGCTATTTTATTTTCTTACAACCTGCAATTCGTGAAAGTGTGACAAAACTTTCATAAATTGATATCATCCCCAAAACTAACATTCTCTAAATATGCGGTTACTCCATACCTCCGATTGGCATTTGGGTAGAAAGCTCAAGGGGGTCGATCGCACTCCTGAAATTGAAGCCGCCCTTGCGGAAATTTTGGTTTATGCCCAAGAAAATGCCGTGGATGCGCTATTGGTAGCAGGAGATATTTTTGACGTTCCCAATCCCACCACAGAGGCAGAACGGGTCGCCTTTGAATTTTTCTATAAGCTGAATCAACTGAGCATTCCCTCGGTAGCGATCGCAGGAAATCATGATTCCGCCAGTCGCATCGATAGTTTATCGCACCTATTATCCCTCGCAGGGACAAGAGCCTTAGGCAGACCCAGACCTGCGGAAGCGGGAGGAGTCGTAGAGATTGATACCGCTAGCGGCAAACTCTGTGTGGGTGCGATGCCCTTCGCCTCTGAGCGGAGGCTCTTAACCGCCGATGATGTCTGGAATCTGGATGCTTTCAAACAAAGAGCGGACTATAAGGATGCGGTAACTTATATTTTGGAAGATCTCGCCAAGGGATTTAAGTCGGATGCGGTGAATGTGATGATCGCGCACATGACCATTGATGGAGCGAAGTTCACAGGTTCAGAAGCGGCTTTTTATAGTGGCTCCGTGTATAGCTTATCTGGACAATCTCTACCTTCAGAATGTCAGTATGTGGGCTTAGGACATATTCATCGACCCCAACAGATTGCTAACGCCGCGCCGACCTATTATGCGGGTTCAGTAATTCAAGTAGATTTTGGGGAAGTGGGCGAGCAGAAGGGTTTCAATATTATCGAAGTGGAAGCAGGACGACCTGCTAAGGTACAATTTCAGCCGCTTACCTGTCAGAAACCTTTGAAGCGAGTGGAATGTAATCTTGAGGAATTGGATAGTATTTTGGAAGCTCATCAAGATTATGTGGGCTATCTCAAGTTTGCGATCGCTGTGGATACGCCGCCGATTGGTTTAGCGGATCGGGTGAGAAAGGTCTGCCCACAGGCGGTAATGGTGGAGCCGAAGGTAATTGTGCAACCATCCGAGCCAGCAGTAGCATCGGGCGATCGCGATCGCTTTGATCCTATATCCGAGTTCCAAAAGTTTTATAGCGATCGGCAAAGGGAACTATCTCCCGATATTATGGAAGCCTTTAAGGGCTTATATACAGAATTTAGCGATGTATAGATGCTGAAATAGGTTCTACAGTTATAATCAACAAGCCATAAAAATTATTTTGATATTAAACAATGAAATCTAGTTTACGTAGTGGAAAATTAATCAAATGGAAAGATGATCAAGGATTTGGATTTATTAAGCCAATAGATGGGAGCGCGGATGTATTTCTACATATATCAGAACTCAAGGATGTCGCACGCCGTCCAGAAGTAGGTGACACGATCTACTACAAAGCTATTACTAAAAACGGCAAAATATCTGCTGTGGATAGCTTTATCCTAGGTGCAAAAAATAAATCTGTAAGTAAGACTAATAAGAATAAAAACAGTTTTCCTATGTGGAGGTTACTAGGAGCGTCAATTCTACCATTAGCAGGAGCAGGATATTTTGCTTGGAAGTCGCTCAAATTATTTCCTGTAGTTAGCTTTTTGCCCTTAGCTATTTACATTAGTATGGGATTCCTTACTTTTAGTCTTTATGCTGATGATAAAAGCAGAGCTGAGAAGAATCAGCAGAGAATTCCAGAGAACGTTTTACATTCATTTGAATTACTTGGGGGATGGATTGGAGGGTTTATCGCCCAACAAACTTTACGTCACAAAAGTCGTAAGCAGTCCTATCAAATCGAGTTTTGGCTAATTGTGATAGCTCATCATTTTGCTTGGATCATTTTGCTGATTTTTAGCCAATCAATTCTGCCTTCTCGTTAAAGAATTACTGATAACGATAATATTCTGTATGGAGTTTAATAATGCGTCCCCTTGAGCTAATTGTCGAAGGATTTACCAGTTTTCGCACCCGTCAAGTTTTAGATTTTAGTAGCCTCGATTTGTTCGCCATTACGGGAGCAACGGGGGCGGGTAAGACTTCTATTTTAGATGCGATTACCTTTGCGCTCTATGACAAGGTGGCGCAAAAGTCCAACTCATCGCGAGAATTGGTTAGCCAAGGCGCGACCCAGCTTAAGGTGGAATTTCGATTTGAGATGCGACAAACGGAATATCGGGCGCTCCGTACATGGCGCAATCGCGGTAAAACCGATGAGAAAAAGTTCTTACTAGATAAATTAGTAGATGGCGAATGGGAACGCTGCGATCGCACTCAAAATCTTGAAGAGATTATCGGCATGAATTTTGAGACCTTCACCCGAGTGATCGTGTTACCACAGGGACAGTTTGACGAATTCCTTAAGGGTGAAGCGAGTAAGCGCCGCGAAATTTTGAGGCAGCTAGCAGGGTTTCAAATTTTTGAACAAATGCGAAAGGAAGCTAGCGATCGCACCAGTCGATTTAAAGCTGAGCGGGAAGGATTAGAAAAAGTTTTAGAGGGAATGCAAGCACCAACTTTACAGGAAGTACAAACCCAAGAGATAGAACTCATTAATCTGAAAGTGGAGATTCCCCAATTAGATACACAGGCAAAACAGATGTACCATCTTTGGGAATCTGAAGAGCGATTATTTACGCAAATTCAGCAACAACAAAAACTTTCCCAAAGCCTATCAGAGTTACAACATCAATCAACTCAAATTCAATCTCTAGAGGAGCAATTGCATAATGCTCAAGTCGCTAACTCACTGCTTGGTTCTTGGACAGTTTTACAGACCACCAGACAGAGAGCGCAATCGGCGATCGCTGATTTAACTCATAGCAATCAACAATTAAATTCCGCTCGGCAAGATCTTCATCAACAACAGCAAGCCTTTGAGCAATTTCGCCTTGAACAAACTGCCGCCCAAGAGCATATCACCACCCAAGAACGGAATCTCGCTCTAGCGGAGTCTCTACATATTCAGCAGCAACAGTCTCAATCCGAGCTAGCGATCGCAATTAATAATGTCCTAGAGCGATCGCAAGCTTTGGATAAACTCAACAAATCTCAAGCCCAAACGGATTTAGAACGGCAATCTCTGGCTCAACAATTGCAATCGATTACCGAGGCGATCGCTAGTTCGCGCCATGATGCAGATAAACTCAGTAAATTGCGTCAGATCGCTGAACCTCTGACCCAATGGCAATTTCTACAAGATAATTGCACCAAACAGCAGCAAAAGTTTGATCGATTACAAACGGATATACAGAAATTAACGCAGCAATTAGCTAAATCACAACAGGCGATCGCTAAGGCAGAAGGTGAAGCTCAAAAAGCTAATTTGGCATTTCAGCAAGCAGAATCTACCAACTTAAAATCTCTCCAAAGTAGCCATGTCAACGCCCTCCGCGCCGAACTCCATGACGGTGATAACTGTCCCGTTTGCAATCATTTTTACAATTCTCAAAACCTGCCTGATTTAAAACTAATCGAACTTATTGATACAACTAATCTCGCGCAGCAAAGGGAACTAGCCACAGATCAGTTAGCTAAACTCCAACAGGAACAAGCTAAAATTGCCGCTAATCTGGAAACATCACAACAGCAATCTCAAATTCTGATGCAGGAAATTACTGCTCTAGAAAATCAAGTTTCGCAACTACAAGAGCAAATTGACCTAGTAATTTCCGCACCTTGGCAAGCAATGGATCTATTAAGCGATCGCCAAGAGCTAGAAAAACAAGCCATAGAGTATCAGCAATTAGAGATTTCCCAAAGCGAACTGACTATTTCTGTTAAGAATTTGGAATCTAGGGTACAAAGTCTCACAGAAAGTCAGCAATTAGCGGAATTAGAACTTACCAAAGCGACACAAGCGCGATCGCATCGTCAATCCCAACTATCGGAAATTTCGCAACGGTTATCAG
Organism: uncultured cyanobacterium; assembly: GCA_963750795.1. Classification (GTDB taxonomy): domain Bacteria; phylum Cyanobacteriota; class Cyanobacteriia; order Pseudanabaenales; family Pseudanabaenaceae; genus Pseudanabaena. The sequence goes on along the minus strand of CAVVRZ010000003.1, from coordinate 243,731 downwards.
AAATTACGGGTAGCCAGAGTTATCAGGATTTACAGCAAAGCATTTTGCAAGCAAAAACAGAATTAAGCGATCGCGCTCAGGTAATTGAGTCAGCCTATCAGCAAGCCCGTGAAATCTTTGCTAAGCGAGAAGAAGCGGCGCTTAAATCTCAAAGTAATCATGATCTAGCAATTATCGAACAAGCCACTCAAGAAGCCAATTGGCAGCAGGAATTAACGGCTCTTAGCTTTACAGAAGCAGATTTCCTTAATTTCCAAACAACGCGATCGCAAATGGAATCATGGCAACAGCAAATTGATAGTTACCAACGCCAAGTTCAAGACCTCACTACTCGTCTCCAAATTGTTACCGAAGTAATCGCTGAACAATATACCGATGAACAGGCGATCGCGCAATTGCGGGAACAGTCCCAACAAGCCGAACAAGCTCTGCAACAAGCCAGTGAACGCCGCGCCGCGATCAAGGCATGGCTAGAGCAAGCTACTCAAAAGCGTCAAGAGTCTCAACAAATAGAAGAACGCAAGCTCTCTCTGCAAGCCCAAGAGCAGACTTACCACACCCTCGCCCAAGACCTCAAATCCGACAAATTCCAAGAATATATTCTCGATAGTTTGCAGAAAGAACTAGCGCATCGGGCTTCAGTATTACTACAGCAACTTTCTGAGCAGCGCTATATTCTCCAGATCGAAGGCGGTGATTATTGGGTGGCAGACAACTGGAATGGCGGTGAAAAACGTCGTGTACGCACGCTTTCAGGAGGCGAAACCTTTGCTGCTTCCCTCTCAATGGCGCTAGCTCTATCGGAAAGACTATCTACAGGGATTGAACTGGGCAGCCTGTTTCTTGATGAAGGCTTCGGAACCCTCGATAGTGAAACCCTCGAAAGCGTCACCCAAATCCTCGAATCCTTACGGCAACAGGATCGCCTCATTGGTGTAATCACCCACATTCAAGCCCTAGCGGAAAGATTACCCACCCAAATCCATGTTCGCAAATCTATTAACGGTTCTGAATTAGTAAGAATTTAATGAGGATTTAACAACACCTAGCTGCTAATCATCGACTGTACCAAGGCGATCGCCTGATCGCGAGAATTAATCTGTCCCTGTACCTGAGCAATTTTGACGCTTTCCAGTAGCTCGCCAATTCTAGGACTAGGTGGAATCCCCAACTCATAGCGCAGGTCATCCCCTGTGATCAACGCGAGGGGATAAGCGATCGGATCATGGGGATTAAGCCAATGCTCTAACCAAGGTGCCACCTTCACCAAATCATGACCACCAGCCACAGCGAGAGTGGCGATCGCTGGAAAAAACTCTAATGTTGGCTGAAAAAAACGATACTTATCCCTAGCGGATGCCGCGTCTAAGAGGTTAATAAATTGTGGTAGATAGCGCAAAATCCCAACCAGCCAACGCTGCTCAGCCCGACTCAAGCCCAAGGTTTGCATAGCTGTAGCATCATCAGTTAGAGCGGCCAACTTGACATTGACTAGGGCATGACGATCACCCGCCAAAGTTTTACTAAAAAATAAGCCTAAGCTAGGATAATGCTCTAACAGAGTTGCAATAGTCATCTCCACTTTCGCAAAGCGTTCTAGATTAAGGAATCTACTTGGCAACCAATCTTCTAAAATGTGATCGCCAATCGCTTTAATTAATCCCTGACTGCCGTGGGATAGCGACAATATATAACTCAACTCTGTCCAGACTCGCTCCGATGCCACGGACACTAATTTGGGCGCAAGCTTGACACAGACTTGATGGGTCAGATCCTCAATTTCAAATTCTAACTGGGCAGCCTGTCGATAGCCCCTCAAGATTCGCAAGGGATCATCTGCCAAATTTTCAGGGGCAACCATCCTGATCAATTTGGCTTGCAAATCACCGATCCCATTAAAGGGATCAATTAAGCTTCCGTTCGCGAATTCATCGTCACCCATTGCTGATAACTGATGACATTCGATCGCGATCGCATTCATGCAAAAGTCGCGTCGCCCTAGGTCTGCCTCTAAGCTAGTCCCTACCTGTTGGGCAAAGTCCGCCGTTCCATTTTTAAAAACAACCCTAGCGATACAGCGTTCAGCATCTAGCACCACAAATCCTGCCTTGTACTTGTGGGCGATCGCTTGAGCTGTCTCGATCGCCCTTTCTGGCAAGACAAAATCGAGATCGAGATACTTACCTTGACGATGTAAGAGGCGATCGCGCACCCATCCCCCCACGAGATAGGTTGGCGTAGGTAAGTCATTAAAATCAAAGGGAAACTGTTGCAAAGTCTAGTTACTATTCGTTAATAAAGCTAATTTATTATTTATTACTCTTGCCTCTGCCCAAATATTTCATGGGAATCATCCACAACGATCTCATGGACAGTGAGGGTATCTGTCGGTGATGGTGCGATATCTAGAGATAGCTCTAATTGATCACTAGACAAATCTAAATCTAAGTCTTGAGCATCGTCATCAGCAACATTGTCTAATATATTTTGTGGCTCTTGTGGGTCTGCCTGTTCTGGAGATGTTGGCTTTACTTGCTCTGGTTGGACTTCGACGAGCACACTATTAGTCTCATCTGACTTAGATAGCTCTACCACATCATCGCTAGTGACGACATCCTGTGGTGACTTATTCGCCGCCGTCCGCAGTTTTTGACTGACCTCTACGGTACGCTCCGCCACAGCATTACTATTCTCAACTGGAGGTTTGGGATTCACAGGAATAGAATTTTTCGTACTTTCTTGGGCGGCGATCGCATCAAGGGCTTCATCGGCAAATTGATCCATCTCTAGAGCGGCGGCATCGGATGTATTATCAGAGACTGCCGCCAGTTCTGATTCGGGTTGATCAAATAGAGAGATCAGGTCAGGTAATTCTTCACGCACCATTCTAATCGGCAAATTAGCGATTAAAGCCGTCATCCGCTTATCGGATTCGAGACGAATATCGAGGGAACCTTCATCTAATTCCACATACCGAGAGACCACACGCATGATCTCATGGCGCATATTTTCAAAGACCTGTGGTTCGATCGCCGCACGATCATGAGCCAAGATAAACTTCAAACGCTGCTTGACTTGCGTTCCGCTAGTAACATTACTTCGTTGAAATAGGCGATCGAGCAGTGTTGAAATCATCTCAAACCTCAGGAGTTCCCACTAATCCAGCTTGATAGACGGGCAAAAAATCCTTTAGGTGGAACTTCGAGTTGCAGAAACTCAATATTTTTACCCTCCAGACGCTTTGCCACATTCTCATAGGCAGTGCCAGCCAAGGATGGCTTATCTGACAAAACCAATGGTTCCCCTTTATTGGTAGAAACGATCACCTGTTCGTCGTCAGGGATAACACCAATTAACTTAACTGACAAAATATCCAGCACATCTTCGACACTCATCATGTCGTTATTCTTGACCATCGCAGGACGAATGCGATTCAAAATTAATTTAATGTCCGTAATTCGATTGGCTTCGAGCAACCCGACAACGCGGTCAGCGTCACGCACTGCGGAAATTTCGGGAGTGGTAACAATGATTGCTTCCTTTGCCCCCGCGATCGCATTTTGAAAGCCCGACTCAATTCCTGCGGGACAATCAATTAATACATAGTCAAAATATCGACTTAAAACTTCGACCAAAGCCTTCATATGTGCCGCCGTAATTGCGGTCTTATTACGAGTTTGGGGCGCAGCCAAGAGCGAGAGATTAGGTTGACGTTTATCCTTGACCAAAGCCTGATCGAGTTTGCATTCTCTGGCGATCACCTCTAGGGCAGTGTAAACAATGCGATTTTCCAAGCCTAATAGTAGGTCAAGATTGCGTAGACCAAAATCAGCATCTACCAAAACCACTTTGCTACCGAGCTTAGCTAGCGCCATGCCCAGATTTGCTGAAGATGTGGTCTTGCCAACACCACCTTTACCAGAGGTAACAACGATAATGCGACTCATGTTTCCAGATTACTAATTTTAGAGACAGTTTAGAAAAGTAGAAAGATTTTTAGTTTTTGGGGAATTTGCAGTTAGCTTTTAGCTTTAGCGGCATAGTCTACAGCTTGCACAATCTGGATCACAGGCGAACCTTGATGACTCACAAAGGCAACTTCAGGACAGAAGGAAGTACTAGGACTCTCAACACGAGCAATGAAACTCGCAATCCGAATTTGGGTTGCGTCGAGATGCAAAGCCATGACGATCGCCTGAGCATTACCCTTGACACCCGCATGAGCCAAGCCTTTGAGCTTACCCCAGACAATGATGTCGCCTTCAGAGATTAGCTCTGCACCAGCATTAACATCACCGAAGACAATAATACTGCCAGAGTGCCGAATTTCTGTACCAGATCTTACGGTCATCTTAATGTATAACGGATCATCAATTGGTGCATCGGGAATCGGGTTAAATCCGAGTAGCTCTTGAAACGTCGTTCCCTGCTCTACAAATAAGCCCATACTCGCAGCATTAATCGCAGTTTGACGACGATTAGTCACCACACAATGCAGTAGCAGTTGATAGTTTTCGAGGGCTTCTTCAATTTGATGTAGTTGTCTTGTATCTAACAGGCGATCGCCTGCTTGCAAAAAAACCTGCGTGCGTGGCTGCCAATCATAGCCATTAGCGGCTAACCTCTGTTCAAGCTGCGTAATCACATCTTCCCAAGACGAATCCAGTACTTGATGATTACTTTCCCTATCCCCTTGGCGATCTACATTATCTTCCCCTTGCTTAGATTTGCCAAATAGCTGCACTAATTTGTCGGTATCCCCATCATCTTGACCAAATTCTCGTCTGCTTTTGACGATCGGCAATAGCAGATTTAATCGACCTTCTAGGGTCTTAAAGCGAACTTGAGCGATTTCTGGATCGACTGTTACAGCCTTAGTCTGCGGGGCATTGACCTTAGCTGGTTTTGCGGCAATGGGCTTGAGTTCGCCACCTTCCACATCAGCGATCGTTAATGGGGTAGGCACATTTCCCAACTGCTCAGCATCTTCATCCGCGACCACAATCACTTCGGGCATTTCCGCAGATGATAAATCCCCTGACTTCATCTTGGAAGAAGACAGGGGGCTTTTCATGGCAATATTACGCTCGTTTGCATTCATGAAGCTTATTACAAATTACCAAAAACTAGAAAACAAGGGGCTTAAGCCCCTTGTTTAAATTGCTCTAACTATGCTGAAGGCAATAGCTGGAGGTTATTATCAGAGCCGCTGAGGGCTTGCTGTTCAATCACTTTAACCTTGCCATCGTCATCCACATCCACGGTTACCGATGCGCCTTCACGCACCTTGCCAGTGAGGATTTCTTCGGCGAGGGAGTCCTCGAGCAAACGCATAATCGCTCGGCGTAGGGGACGCGCACCGTAGCTAGGGTTGTAACCTTCTTGAACCAATAGATCCTTAAAGCGCTCAGTCACCGTCAAAACGATGTCCTTGGCAAGCATCCGCTTGAAGAACTCATTGAGCATGAGGTCGGCGATTTCCTTGACTTCGGGCTTGGTCAACTGACGGAAGACAATAATTTCATCCAAGCGGTTTAAGAACTCTGGACGGAAGTATTGCTTCAGTTCTTCGTTGACTAGAGAGCGGATACGGGTGTATAGACCATCTTCTTGATTGGCAGCGAAGTCAAAGCCCAGTCCACCACCACCTTTTTCAATAACCTTAGAACCAACGTTCGAGGTCATGATCAAGAGGGTGTTCTTAAAGTCAACGGTACGACCCTTCGAGTCAGTCAAACGTCCATCTTCTAAGACTTGTAACAACAAGTTAAAGACATCAGGGTGCGCTTTCTCGATTTCGTCAAATAGAACGACGGTGTAAGGGCGACGACGGACTGCCTCAGTAAGCTGACCACCTTCGTTGTAGCCAACATAGCCGGGAGGTGAACCGATCAGCTTAGATACGGTGTGACGCTCCATGTATTCGGACATATCGAGGCGGATCATCGCATCTTCAGAACCGAAGAAGTAAGCCGCAAGAGCCTTAGTTAACTCAGTCTTACCAACTCCCGTAGGTCCTGAGAAGATAAAGCTAGCGATCGGGCGATCGGGACTCTTGAGACCAACACGGGCGCGACGGATCGCACGAGAAATTGCTTTCACGGCTTCATCTTGACCAATCACGCGACCATGGAGAGTTTCCTCCATCTGCATGAGCTTAGCGGACTCAGACTCGGTGATCTTGAGGACAGGTACGCCAGTCCAAGAGCTGACGATATAGGCGATGTCCTCTTCGGTCACGCGAATTTCGGGCGCATCTTCGAGGGGTGTTTCTGCCTTTTTGGTTTGACTGAGGGCGCGAATTTGTTGCTTGAGGTCAATTTCCTTATCGCGTAGTTCCGCAGCCTTGTCAAAGTCTTGCTTACGCACAGCATCATCCTTGTCCTTCAGGGCTTGACGCAATTCTTTGTCAAGTTCCTTGGCAGCAGGTGGCAACTGCGAGTTAATCAAGCGCACGCGAGAACCAGCTTCGTCAATCAAGTCGATCGCTTTGTCGGGCAAGAAGCGATCGCTGATGTAGCGATCGGCAAGCTTAGCGGCGGCAACGAGGGCATCGTCATCGATCTTCAGCTTGTGGTGTTCTTCGTAACGCTGACGGAGACCGATCAAGATTTCGATGGTTTCTTCGACACTAGGCTCACCAACCATTACGGGCTGGAAGCGACGCTCAAGGGCGGCATCACGCTCGATATGCTTGCGGTACTCATCAAGAGTGGTTGCGCCGATGCACTGGAGTTCACCACGGGCAAGGGCTGGCTTCAAAATATTGGCGGCATCGATCGCGCCTTCCGCAGCACCAGCACCGATCAGGGTGTGGACTTCATCGATAACCAAGATCACGTTACCTGCGGTGCGGATTTCTTCCATGATCTTCTTGAGGCGTTCCTCAAATTCACCACGATATTTTGTACCCGCAACTAGCAAGCCGATATCAAGGGTGACAACCCGCTTTTCTTGCAAAATGTCGGGGATGTCACTGTTAGAGATGCGTTGCGCTAAACCTTCAGCGATCGCGGTTTTACCAACACCAGGTTCACCGATTAAAACGGGATTGTTTTTGGTGCGACGACCGAGAATTTGGATAACTCGTTCAATTTCTTTTTCACGACCCACAACGGGATCGAGTTTGCCATCTTGGGCAAGTTGGGTCAGATTTGAGCCAAACTCGTCAAGGGTTGGCGTTTTGGTGCGTCCCGAAGAACCACCACCCGCAGATACTTCGGCAGTCTCACCGAGCATCCTGATTACTTGGGTACGAACCTTAGAAAGATCGACACCGAGGTTTTCTAAAACTCTAGCGGCAACCCCTTCGCCTTCGCGAATTAGTCCTAGCAATAAATGCTCAGTACCGATATAGTTGTGTCCCAACTGGCGAGCTTCTTCTAAGGACAACTCTAGGACTCTCTTAGCGCGAGGAGTGAAAGGAATTTCGACTGCGACAAAACCAGAGCCGCGTCCGATGATCTTTTCAACCTCAATGCGAGCGTCTTTGAGGTTTACACCCATGGACTTAAGTACTTTGGCGGCAACGCCAGTTCCTTCTCCGATTAGACCCAATAGGATTTGCTCTGTGCCGACAAAGTTATGACCGAGGCGGCGAGCTTCCTCTTGAGCCAGCATGATGACTTTAATTGCTTTTTCTGTAAAGCGTTCAAACATGGCGTTTCCCCATACTTTGCTGCGTTCTGGTTAAAGTAAATACTAGCACAGCATTAGCAGCATTCTGTGTGTACGGCTTTCACCCCTTCTTAACCAAATTGAGAAGATCTCTCTTAGGGATTATGTTTGTTTTTTATCGGTTGTTTAATCCAGTATTTTTAGCTTTTTGTTGTTTATAGAACTAATTTAAAAAGCGCTTTGTTGTAGAAAATTGCTTTTTATCCCTACTTCGCCTTGTGTAGTCTGGTTAAGATACAAATCTAGGGAGCAAGTCCAAGATAAAAGGAGAGTTGCGACGCAACTCTCCTTTTATCTTGGTTTTGATTTAGTAGTTTTGCCCTAGCGAAAAGTAGCTAGTTGCGCCATTTGCTTTTCGTTAGCAATGCTCAAAACTTGGCGTTTACTGTCAGTAACAATCCAGCCTTTCTCCTTGAGCTTTTCTAGAACTTTGATCGTGTCATCGGGACTAGCCTCTGATAGATCCGCGATATCCTGTGTAGGTAAATTGAAGATATCGATACTGTCCTCACTTCTGTTGCCATAGGTTTCAGCTAGCCCCATTAAAACAGTCGCAATGCGAACTGCGGGCATTTGCTGTCGCAACTGGGTACGCTGATTAGTTTTGCGTAAACGTCTGACCATAAGCTGCAACATCCGATGGTGCAGTTGCGGATCTTTGAACAAAAACTGAATGAATTTCTGAGCAGGAATACTCATCACGCGGACTGGGGTAAATGCCACTACGTCAGTAGAACGTGGCGATTCATCAAGAATCGCCATTTCACCAAAAAAGTCACCATTACCCAGTACAGCTAAAGTCGTAGCATCTTGATTTCTCAAAAATCTCACCTTTAGCCATCCCGACAGGATGAAATAGACTGCGTTGCCCCAAGCATCTTCCATCAATACGGCGCGTCCCGCAGGATAGTCACGTTCCACCGCTTCAGCAAGTAGCCACTCCAAAGTTTCAGGGCTAGCAGCATCGAACAATGGAAATAGCTCTTTAAAGATATCCGTTTGCATGGGAATTTTTCTAAAAGACTGAGGATCTGTGTAACCAACATTAGGGTGATACTTTAGCGATCGCGAGGATGATTCGCCAGTATGCGCTAATAGCAATCAGGCGGATCAGGGCATCGCCACGCATATCCCCAATTACTACGCGCCCATTACTTCATAGCCAGCATCAACATAAATGATCTGTCCAGTTATGGCACTGGAGAGATCGCTGCCTAGGAAAGTTGCCACATTACCTACATCATCTGGAGTAACAAGGCGACGCAGAGGGGCAGTTTCTTCGTAATGATGCAGCATTTTGTGGAAATCACCGATCGCAGCCGAAGCTAGAGTGCGGATGGGACCTGCGGAAATCGCGTTGACACGAATATTGCTAGGACCTAAGTCGGAGGCGAGGTAGCGCACATTCATCTCTAAAGCTGCCTTAGCGGTTCCCATTACGTTGTAATTAGGAACAACTTTTGCGCCACCAATATAGCTCAGCGTAATCACGCTGCCACCATCTTTCATTAAAGGCTTAGCAGCGCGACAAAGATGAATTAGGGAATAAGCACTCACATCGAGAGCGAGTTGGAAACCTGCACGCGAGATATCAGTGAAGTTACCAGATAGATCTTCTTTATTGGCAAATGCTAGACAATGCACCAAAATATCAATTTTTTCCCATTGCTCAGCAACGGAGGCAAATAGGGAATCCACCTGTGCGTCATCTTGGACATTACAAGGCAGCAAGAAACTGGGGTTAAGGGGAGCCGTCAGCTCGTCTACCTTACCTTTGTTGCGATCGCGATCATCTGGCAGATAGGTAACTCCTAGCTTTGCGCCAGCTTCATGGAGTTTTTGGGCGATACCCCAAGCTATCGAGCGATTGTTGGCAATTCCAGTTACCAGAGCAGTTTTACCGCTCAAATTTAACAAACCCGTCATGTATATTTCCTAACGTGAACCCAGCGAAATGAAAGCGTAACTAAAGTGTAATTAGATTAAAGCTTACATTAAAAACCCATACTCGCGCTTGCCAAAGGAGCAAGGGCGCGTTGCAAAAAGCTAAGAGCTAAAAATGCCAGCATTGGCGAGAGATCCATACCACCAAGGGGAGGAATAATTGAACGAAAAAGATTGAGGTAGGGATCGGTAATCTGTCCTAAGGCTGCGAAGGGCTGACTGAACCAGTCAATATTGGGGAACCAAGTCAGCAACACACGAATAAACAGCAAGCCCAAGTAAATAGAAATGAAGGAACTAATCGTACCGAGAATGACTGCCATAGGATTTATTTGGGACTAGAGGATTTGAAAAATATTTACTACGATTGTAATGCTTGAAATTTGTTTGTCATCACCCAATCATCATCTGTCATCAATGTTGAGGTTACGATTAAGTTCCCGCGCCGACTCAACGGATACTTGCTTCAGCCCATTTTTATCTTCTGCGATAGCTAGCTCCTGACTCACCGAATCGATCGCCGCATTTAGCTGGGCAATTTTTTTCTCTAGATTACGGCGGGCAAACTCGTTAGAGGCTTGAGGTCGATCAAGGTGGGGATCCGCATCAAATTGGCGATCGCTGCCCTCATCTTCTGGCTCACTAAGTTTAAGAGCTACTAATGCACCAACTGCACCACCAACCACAGCCCCAAAGAGAAAGCCTCCCCAAAAGTTACCTGAATTATCTGCCATAGCTTTGCCCTAAATCTCAATAATCTTTACAAATGGTGAGTTTTTAAGTAGCGAGAATTTTGGCTTATCATACCACTCTGACCCATGACTAGCCAAAAAAAGCAAAAGTCTCACGGCGTGAGACTTTTGCTTTTTTAATGGTGATTACAACTTAATCTCTATCATTTAAAGGCGATCGCTTCAGCCAGTGCGTTCTCAATGTTCCAGTCAATGTTGACACCCGTCGCATCAAATATAGTTTGTGTAGCTTTTGCCACTTCAGATCTAATTCCATCGCCGCGAATCAACGCAACTGAATAGATCACAAAGTACTCTTCCTAATTTTAGTTGCAACTTTTTTGTCGCTTTTTGTAGCTTTCTTGTAATTGTGGTTTAAACTCGTGACCAAGGAATTTTGAATGATTCCACAGAAGTACTTATGGACAAACCACACTAAAATATTGCTTATGTATAGCTTGAACTCTATTCAAAACAATTTAGATAGCTCTAGATAGTTTTGAATAGAATTAAGTTTGGCAAGTTCAGAATTTTAGCTTCACCCAATTGAGCGATTGCTTTGCATTAATTTTCCAGAAACAGAAACTAACAAATTACGCGAATCGGTAAATGCAACATTTGTGACATTTATTAGCTAGCACTACGACTATAGTTATAAATAGTAATTTAGACAAAATTTTAAAACTATCTCCAACCACTAAGTCCGCACACCAAGCAAGAAACTGAAGTATTAGTTTATTAGGATTTAAATTTCTTAAGCAAAATTAAAGATTGTTTGCTACTACAGTCGAGAATAATTACTCAACAGCTTAAATATATCTAGCTAGCTCTGTGTTCGAGTAAAGATTGCTGATCTAAATAGAAGGAACAGAGGGAATCATCATATTCCAAACGTAGAGTGTAATCGAGAGTTGATTAGCCATAATCACAAGGTTATCAAATCAGATGATTTAGGGAACCTTAAGCCAAAGTATCGAGTCCTAGGTGAATACTACTTTTTCAACTGAATTAAGCATTCACTGTATAAATTTCCGATATACATCGATACACATTTTCAAGCAGTTGTTATTAGGCTTCTAGGATTGAGGCTTCAGCGATCGCACTTAGTGATTGCACATTTATTATTTGAGTCTTAATTAGTAGAGCTAAAAATGTTTGTCTCTATACAAACTCTAAGTTCCAAATATTAAACTCACAACATCAGAATATCAACTTAAATATATCTCCAAATATCACAGAGATTATAGGTGTAAATACTCAGTCAAATACGGACTAAACCCTTAGATAGATAGTGATAGCCGCCCTTTGACTTTTTGAGTTGATTCGTAATAATATGTAACTCTAGACGCACGATTTAAAAAGGTTGATCTTGTATTATACAAATCACCCTTGGCGCTAATGGCATTTAGATGGGCTAATTTTACAAAACTTAAACATTGTGACTTTAAGTTATAACAATAATGAATTTAATCATTCCCATATTTAAGTGATTATGTTTAGTCGTTATATTTGATTAAATTTTCTCGATCTTGTTGTCTTAGCCTTCTGGTCTTGGAGAAGCACTTTTGGAAAACGCTTAGTTTAAAACCTTAGGAGCGATATGTCTGAAGAACCATTGACCCAAATTATGCCAAAGGCAGTAGATAGGCAAGCTAGTAAGCAGGTCGGTCTATCTGCTGACATGGTTCGCACCTATTTGCACGAAATCGGGAAAATCCCGCTACTTAGCAATGAGGAAGAAATTATCTTCGGTAAGCAAGTTCAGCAAATGATGATGCTTTTTGAAGTACAGGAAAAGCTTGCTCAAAATAGTGATCGCCTACCTACTGAGCAAGAATGGTCGGAAGCAGTACATCTTGCGCCAGAAGTCCTACACAACCACATTCGCATCGGTACGAGAGCTAAGCGGAAGATGATTGAGGCGAACTTGAGATTGGTTGTCTCGGTAGCAAAAAAATATCAAAAGCGTAACTTAGAACTATTAGACCTAGTGCAAGAGGGTACTCTTGGATTAGAGCGCGCTGTAGATAAGTTTGATCCAACTAAGGGCTTTAAGTTCTCTACCTATGCCTATTGGTGGATTCGTCAGGCGATTACGAGAGCGATCGCTCAGCAAGCGAGGACTATTCGCTTACCAGTTCACATTACCGAAAAGCTCAACAAGATCAAAAAAGCTCAACGCCAACTCTCACAGGATCTAGGTCGAGTTGCAACCGTTGCCGAAATCGCCTATGAGCTAAATATCAAGACTGAGCAAGTACGCGAATGTCTATCCCTATCCCGTCAGCCAATTTCCCTTGACCTAAGGATTGGGGATAATCAAGATACGGAACTTGCGGAATTATTAGAGGACACAGGACGTTCTCCTGCTGTCTATGTGGAACATGAATCGCTCCGCACTGATATCCAAAGTCTGTTGAAGGAGCTTCCTGAAAAACAACGTCAAGTAATGGTCTTACGCTACGGTCTCGATGATGGTCAAGAGATGTCACTTGCTAGCATCAGCAAGCGTATGGATCTCAGCCGTGAACAGGTCAGACAGTTGGAGCGTCAAGCTATGGACTATCTGAGGAAGCGTAAAGCCAGAATGCAAGAATATCTAGCTAGCTAGAGCCAGCCATGAGCACACAAAAAAGCCTTGCGATGCAAGGCTTTTTTGTGTGCTCATGGCTATGAGTATGCACGATTGGATATAGCTATAGTAAAATTTGCGGTAGTAAAATAAAAATGTAACTACCCAAACACCTCTATGCCGCTAAAATCTACTACTCGTCACATTCAGATTTATGCTGCCATTGTTGAAGAGCAAAATGATGAACTCATTGATAGTGAAAACACACTAACTCTCGATGTCGATCCTGATAATGAGCTAAATTGGACAGATGGCGCACTGCAAAAGGTATATCGCAAGTTTGATGAGCTAGTAGCAGAATATAAAGGAGCAGATTTAACCGATTACAATTTGCGACGCATTGGCTCAGACTTAGAGCATTTTGTGCGATCGCTACTTCAGCAGGGTGAAGTAACTTACAATCTCAACCATCGTTCTCTCAACTACAGTATGGGCTTACCCCAAATTGTGAATACTGAAGCCCAGTAACAACAATCTACAAAAGTATTTTCATATTTTTGTAGACCCCAAAATAAACCCTGACACGGTTTTCAAAGCTAAAAATAGTTCTACTATTTTTAGTCTTTAGATAAGTCAGGAAGAGTTATATAAAACCTAGCAATAACTAAATACATCATGTCGGAAACCACTGCATCCAATCCTGAACAGGTCAAAGAGAAACCAGCCGCTAAGCCTAAAGCTGAGAAACCACCTGCTCTCGAAGATTTACCCTTTGAAGAATTTATCAGCACCCATTATTTACCTGCACTGACCAAAGCTTTCGGTAGACAAGGGGTCGATGACTTGAAGTTGGAATTTAGCAATTCTCAAGTTAAAGGATCGTGGGCAGAGGGATTACGCCAGTTTACGGTCTATTTCTCTAAGGCGGATATCAATGCTCAGAAGGCTTTTTCCTGTGCTGATGCAGGGCGATCGCCTAGTACGATTGAGCCATTCTTGATTGACGAACGTAAGGCTCCCCTTGATTTGTTAGTATTTGGCGTGATCCAGAGGCTCACTGCTCAAAAGTGGCTGACCGCCAACTAAATAAATCTATCTGAAGTAAGAAGTTGCCGCGCTCCGCGCGGCAACTTCTTACTTTTTGGGAACAACGACGGGGACATTATTTTGGATTTCAATTGTCATCCCTAATTTGTCTAGTTCCTTAGCAATAATCTGAACGGTTTTTTTGTCGGCGGCATTGCGTAGCACCAATGTCCAAGCACCAATTTGAGCCTTAGTAAGGTCGCGGTCTTCTTCTAGCCATTTCGCAGACTGACGCGATAACTGAGCAACCATCTGGGGATCATCAATCGATTGCTCAGTTTTAACCGATTGCTCTGCCCATTCTGCCGCCTTGAGATAAGACGCTCTTGCCCCCTTGGCATCACCTAAAAAAAGGAGCTGATCAGTGGCTTTATAGCGCCAAATCGTGAATGCGTTAGGATTTTGTTGAGGATTGAGCGATCTCAGTCCTCGGCTATAGAGATTTACAGCTTGGCTAGGTAGACCCGCAAACATGGAGACACTAGCTGACATATATACATAGCTGCTTAAAAATCTCGGATCTCGCTCAACGATATTTTCAAAATAAATAGGGCTGAGGCTGTACCCCGTTTGTAAATCGTTTCGCGCAATATCATCGCCAAAGTATTGCAAAAATTGCAAAAATGCAAAGTTAGCAATCATGTTATTAAATCCGAACCCACGGGATGGGAGTTGACGGATTAGTTTTAGACGAGCCTCTTCCTCCCGCACAGCTTTGTTAGTATCTGCGAGTGTTTGTCCCTGTATACGTTGATTGAGACGTGGAAACTGTAAGCTCAGAGCGATCGCCCCAAAAATGGCGATCGCCCCTAAATTTATCATCAGATTACGCAAACGCATTCTTCCTAATTACCATCGGAGATGAATGTATCTTTACTCAGACTATCAATCAACTTACTGCTTGGCGAGCCATCCGCAGGAGAAATGGTGTAAAAGTTTTGCGCTCTCACGATCGCATTTCTCGTTTCGGCATTCAATACCCCATCGGGTTTGCCAGTGTAAAAGCCACGTCGTGCCAACAGTTGTTGCAGATCGGAAACTTGAGCAACAGCAGCGACTTGCGGTGTGGGAGTGGGGGTAGCTTTGACAGTAACTTGCGGTGTGACTTGCGGTACAGGTGTCACCGCCGGTTTTGGCGTTACCGCTTGTGGCTGTACGGGGATGGGTTGAGGGGCTACGGTGGGCTGACTTGTAGTTTGGGGAACAGGCACTACTCGAATCGGGGGAGCCGTGACGGGAGGTACGGGGGCAACGGGAGGGGCAGGGACAGGGCGGACAGTTGCAATCTGAGTTTGGGGTGCGCCCGCCTCTAGAGCGGCGATGGTCTTAGCGCCAGCAATACCATCGGCGGTGAGTCCATAGGCTTTTTGCGCCGCAATAATCGCCTCCCTTGTTCTTGAACCAAGGAAGCCTGTAATGGGACCACTGTAGAATCCACGATCGGTGAGGAGGTTTTGCAAATTGGCAACGCTGTTATCGCTAGTACCCGTGGTATCGGTAGTAGTGGCTTGGGTTGCGGCAGGACGCGCATCCCTCTCTAGGGCGGCAATAGTTTGAGCGCCTGCAATGCTGTCAACGGTTAAGCCATAGGCTTTTTGGGCTTCGGCGATCGCGGCATTAGTTTGGCTACCACGCACTCCGTCGATCGCCCCTTTATAAAATCCACGTCTGGCTAGTAGTTGTTGTAGGGCTGCCACATCCTGATTAGAGACAGTAGATGCTGGAGCGGTAGTAGCTGCATTAGTCGCGTTACTGTTAGCCGTATTGACTACGCTAGCGCCTGATTCCAATGCGGCGATAGTCTTGGCACCAGCAACGCCATCGGTGGTGAGACCATAGCTTTTTTGCGCTGCCACAATCGCTGCACGAGTCTGTGCGCCCATGATGCCATCGATCGCACCATTATAAAATCCGCGATCGCTAAGTAGTTCCTGTAGTCTGACGGTATCAGCACTCTTGGTCACGGTCGTGGGACTAGAACTGGCGGCAACGACGGCGCGGTCGGACTCCAGCGCCGCTAGGGTCTGTTCACCCGCCACGCCATCGGCAGTTAGGTTATAAGCTTTTTGAGCCGCCACAATAGCAGCACGGGTTTGTGCGCCCATGATGCCATCGATCGCACCATTATAAAATCCACGATCGGCAAGCAACTTTTGCAAATTCATCACAGTTGCAGAACTGTTTGCCATGACAGGCTGTGCATCGACTTCTAGGGGTGCGGCAGCCTTATTTCCTTCGAGTGCGGCGATGGTCTGACTACCTGCAACACCATCCATGGGCAGTCCTAGGGATTTCTGAGCGCGTAGGATCGCGTTTTTAGTCGCAGCGCCTGCGACTCCATCCACGGCTCCAGGATCAAAGCCATTTTTAGCAAGCAATGACTGCACGTACTCCACATCTGCTGAAGAGGGCGAGACTGCTGCCAAAACACTAAGGGTTGATCCTAGACCGACAAGAACCGTAGTCCCCGCAAGGATCGTACTCAAACTTAACTTAACTGACTTTGTACCAATATTTTTAAGCCAATTGCGTAGGAAGGGATCGACGGTGGCAATATTCTCATTTGCATCACTGTCACTGGCGATCGCATTGTAATCATGAATAGATACTGCGGGGATGTAAGCGAGGAGTTCCATAGTTTTAAGCCTGTAGTTATCAGTAAAGAGTAGGTAATTTGATTAGAAATCGACGGGGGTTACAGAAATCGATTGACAAGTCCATTTCTAAGAGGGTGCTGCTGGGGCTGGGGTTGGCGGAATGGGCAAATTTTGGCTAGAGATGGGAGTTTGGGAGTTGGGAGTGGCGGCAGATGGACTAGAGCGGAGGCTTTGGCTATTGGGATTTTGAATCGCTGCACTATTAGTGGGTGCGGCGGGCACTCGGTTATTGGTGGGATTATTGGAATTAAGATTTTTCTGTCCCTTGAGCGCAACTAACAATTCAGGAGCGAACTCACCATTTGCAAGCTGTGCGTAAGCTCTTTGCGCTTTTAAAATACTGTCGCGAGTGCGGATGTCATAAATACCACTATTCGCTCCTTCATAAAATCCTCTTTCCCTGAGTAGATTTTGTAATTCTGTCAATTCTTGGGAATTAGGCGATCGCTTGGGCAAAGGTTGATTTAGCACAACGTCACTCCCCCCTGCTAGCAAAGCTTTTGTGGTCATCGGACCAGCAAAGCCATCTTGAGATATACCATAGGCTTGCTGCGCCTTAATTACAGCGTTAATTGTGGATTGTCCTTGGATACCATCGACCTCCCCTAGATAGAATCCGCGTTGCTTTAGCAGTATTTGTAAACTGCCCACCTCTTCACTGAGGGAAGGACGAGGATTTTGGGTTTCATTTGATTGCGAATTGTTACGAACAATGACAATGCGGCGATCGCCATTGTTATTGACTGGATTATTCGCAACTGGATTACTGGGAGATGGCGGATTCACAGATCTAGTGGGAGTTTGCTGTAATAGCCTGAGCGTCTCGGCTCCCGGAATACCATCAACGGCTAATTCTGCTTGCGTCCTTTGGAAATCGATCACAGCTTGCTTAGTATCGTGACCGTAAACGCCATCAATTGCCCCCACATCAAAGCCCCGTCTGGCTAATAAATTTTGGACTTCTAGGATGTAACTGGTATCGCATAGATAGAGATGGTTGCACCAAGGGGCAGTGTTTACGGACGGTTCTAAAATATTCTTTGCCACCAAGGGTTGCAATCCCATGCCGCTATAAAGTCCTAAACTGGCGATCGCGATCGCCGAAGCCCGTTGAAAACGCAATCGCAAATCAACCAATTGGGGTAGTTCTTGTAGCTCTTGATTGGCTTGCTCATAAGCCCAAGCATCATATATATAGGCTGCAAATTCCATGATCGCCACCAAATGAATGCTGTTGTGATTTCTTTGCTCCGTATATTTTAAACGATTTTTTCTGGCTTATTACGTCAAAACTTAGATCTTGCTAAGAATCGCCTTCCAAATTGTAGTTAGTCGGACTTTCGGCAGCGATCGCAGATATTTCTGATCGATCCTCTTCGTAACTTACGCCTAGAGGAATAACTTTAGAGGATTGCTTAGAAACTGGATTAGCTGCGTTCTCCTGACCGCGACGACGTTCGGAAGTTCGCATTTCGATAGTATTTTTCGTCACCACTTCGTAGAGAATTGCCTGTTTATTAACAGCGCTTCCCCGACGCAAAATTCGCCCTAGTCTTTGAATATATTCACGGGCGGAGCCAGTCCCCGATAGCAAAATGGCGAGACGGGCATCGGGAACATCGACACCCTCATTCAACACATGGGAAGCAGCTAAAGCCTTATATTTACCTTCTCGAAAATAGGTCAAGATTTCATGGCGTTCTTTGACAGGGGTTTGATGGGTGAGGGCAGGGATTAGCAGTTCTTGGGAAATGCGATAGACCGTAGCATTGTCATTCGTAAAAATGAGAATGCGTTCAGGGAAATGCTGGGCAAGTAAATCCCTGAGAACTTGCAATTTTGAGTCTGTACCGAGGGCAATCTCCTTCGATTCACGGTGGGCAAGCATGGCTCTACGTCCTGACGGCGATCGCCCACTTGCCTGCACAAATCGCTGCCATCCTTCCAAACTACCAAGGGAAATTTTCGATTCTTTTAAGAATTGATTGCGGGTTTGGATTAGCTGATCATAGCGAGCGCGTTCCTGTTTCGATAGAGATACTTTAATCTGAATAACTTGATGTTCTGCTAATGCTTGTCCCGCTAAATCCTCCGCCGATTTGCGATAGACTTCTTCGCCAATCAGAACTTCTAAATCTTGATGTCTGCCATCACTGCGCTCAGGGGTGGCAGTTAAGCCGAGACGATAGGGCGCGATCGCGTACTCAGCAATCACGCGATTAAAGTCGGTGGGTAAATGGTGGCATTCATCAAAAATCATCAGCCCATAGAGATTGCCGAGGGCTTCGGCTTGAATGGCGGCGCTGTCGTAGGTAGCCACTAAAATCGCCGTGCGATCGCGAGAGCCGCCACCCAGTAGCCCCACTTCCACATCAGGAAAGGCATTCAACAAATTGGCATACCATTGGTGCATCAAATCAAGGGTCGGCACAACGATCAGAGTGCTGCGGTTAGTTGCCTGCATCGCCAAATGCGCCAAATAAGTCTTACCTGCGGCGGTGGGCAGCACCACAACTCCTTGCTTGCCCACCTTTTGCCATGCCGCCAATGCCTCACGTTGGTGGGCATAGGGTTCCATTGGCGATCGCAAAACTAAGCTTATTTCGGAATATAACCTTGCGCGATCGTCGATCTCAATTCCTTCCGAGCGCAAAGTTAAGATTAGCTCTCGATAGTTATGGGCGGGGATGCGAAACTTTTCAATGCGATCGTCCCAAGTCGCAAATTCAATCCATTCCTTACCCCTAGGTGGCGGATGCAGAATAAGAGTTCCACGGTCGTAGGAAAGCTGAGATAGGCGCGGCATTGAGTGCTAGTGTTGCAGAATAACTCTAAAACACTAGCGCAGAAATCATCGACTTCACCAATGCAAACCATCGAAATTAAATTCCAAAAACTCCATCCCGATGCCCAAGTCCCCAGCTATGCCCATGTCGGTGATGCGGGTGCTGATGTGTATAGCGTCGCCGAAGTTACTCTCGAGCCTCTTGGCAGAGCCGCCATTCCCACGGGTTTAGCTGTAGATATTCCCATCGGTTATGAGATCCAAGTCCGTCCCAAAAGTGGTTTGGCGCTCAAGCATGGAGTCACGGTTCTTAATACTCCAGGAACCATTGATGCGGGTTATCGCGGTGAAATCCAGATCCTGATGATTAATCTGGGGACGGAATCCTACACTTTTTTGAAAGGTCAGAAAGTGGCGCAGCTAGTACTAAAGCCCGTATTACAGGCAAATTATGTTGAAGGGGGATTAGGAAGTAGCGATCGCGGCAGTGGTGGATTTGGCAGCACAGGGATCAAGGCAGATATCTAGGGAAAAGCACCTCTTCGAGGTGCTTTTCCCTAGATATCTTTTTCACAGGGCGACTGTTGCAAAAGGCGATCGCTACTGCTTGAGGACGCTGATTATGATAGGCGATCGCTATCAATGTTGCAGGAAACTGCTGGCGCTCTCAATCAGAAAACATTACTTATCATTCATTTAATATTCAAATTTAAGATATATACGTTGATGATGACCTACCAAATACAGAGTTGAAAATTTTCCTTTTATTCTGCTTTGAGCATTAATAAAAGTTCGCAGTTGTTTTTCCGTTTCCACCTCAAGAGAAGCAATTAAGTCATCAAATACTATTAACAGTGATGTATCTCTTTCATAAGATTTATTCAATTTACGATCTAATGCTTCACCAATTAACTTCATTTGATCATTTACTGAGTCTTGAATAGATCTGACAAAGACTTTTTTTGCCAAACTTTTTAGTTCAATTTCAGTCATCCTTCTTCCATTTTTATTTATCTGACCACTTAAAGGGGCAGAACCATACTTTTGAATCATTTCTCTTCTTAAATAATTATTATACCCTTCGTGAGCCTGAGTAATTTCAATTTTACGTTCAATTTTGGGAGAAGACAAGTTGTAAATTATTAATGCATCATAATTCTGGCTACCAATAATAGGTTTAAAAGTGACATCATTCCTGCTAATAAATTCCAATTTTGCTAGAATACTAAGAGGATAAATCTCTTCAACAAACTGTTTACAAGAACCTTCCCTCATTCGTAAATCTTGTTCAGATATGTCTATTAATTTCTGTTCTACCCAATCTACAAGCTCTTGAGATGTACGCTCTATCGTCATTTCATTCTTTACAATAAAATTTTTATTCATTTAATAAAAAATCCTACAAGCTTTACTGTTACAAATACTATTAAGCTCCAAATGACTAAGCGACCCAAAAAAGAAAACCAAAAATTGTCCACAATAGGAAATTTACCCCCATTTCTCACTTCTATAAGTTTTATAAATTCCCCAATTTCATCCATTGTGTTAAATAATGCTCTAGATTTCCCATCAATTCGAGGAGTGACTTGATTTGTAGTACTCCCACAAAACTGTGAGTCGCCATTGTTCCCTATTAATGAGTCCTAGCATAAATATAAATACAATAATTGCTCCCATTCTAAGTTGAGCTATTTCTGAATCTATATCTATCTTCTTGTTTGTAAGATTTTTCTTGCCAATATCATAACTAGGAGCTTTTACTCCACTATGTATATCTCTTATGATTTTGTAGCTGTCGATCAAATTTTCCATTCGAGTAAAATTGTCGCTATCGTTTTGGGATAAAAAAATTTTTGCTGCACTATGCACATCAGCAATAGCTTCATCAATCAGGCTAGATTCGCGTTTTGTATTACCTAGTTCACATTTTGCATTACCACGACAAATGTATATGTTTGCATTATTTGAATCGATTCCTAATGCTCGATCAAAGTACTGGATTGCGTCACTGTAGCTTTCTCTCTCAGAAAAATAAATTCCTAAAAACCCTAAATAAGCTACCAAATCATCATTAGATTTCTCCCATATAGCTTTTGCTACTTTCTTTGCCTTAGATTCTGAAGCAGCATTTGAAAGGGCATCTTCATACTTGCGCTGTGCATTAAGTGCAGATTGGGCAAAGTTTTCACAGTATTGCTTACTAGAACGTATTAGAGTAGTTCCAGAACACATGATGAATGAAACAGCAGCTTCAGCATAGTTTCCACTTTGAGCTTGATCAATTGACTCTAAGAATCTATCGACATGGGATTTCTCCATACCTTCAGACATTTCTTCTCCAAGAGTTTTGTCTGCAAAATTTTGAAATTTTTTTATAGGGTGATCGTAATAATTATCTTGGATTGGCATGACAATCTATAAATACACTTAACTCTTCGTATTGTAAACATAATGTTGACTAACTATAAATCAAGAATTTGTAAAAAATGATCGTTTTCTCATCATCTTTTTACCTGTGATAGAAAACTATCGATCTCACTTGTGATTAAATTGGTTGGCGATCGCCCTAGTTCAACTACCAAACAATCCTAACCAAATTCGCAGCACAAATATTCTGATCACAACTCAAAAGAACGACCTGATTTCCCTGCTCCTCTACCACCAAAGCCGTTGATACAATCTGGCGATCGTGCATCTCATTGATAGAATTGAGGCTGATACTTTTCTCAATCACATCAGAATCAAGTGGATAAATAAAAACTCGTCTATCTTGCTTGACTACTTTTAACAAAGCGTCAACAGAAGGAATCGAAGTCTTGCTGCGACTCACAATCCACACTGACTCCGCCAAAGCGATCGCAGGTAAAATCAATTCACTACTTGAATCCGAAAGAATTTCCTTGGCAGTCACACCTAACCGAGAATTACCTTCCAAAAACCAAATTAAAGCGTGAGTATCAAGAATATATTTCATATTGCTAGACTTAAGCCCAACTGAGAGCATCGTCAATATCACCATTAAACTCAGCATCTCTAAAATCAGCTTCAGTCGATTGTTGAGAACCTGAGAACATCCCAAATGACATAAGCTGACTAGCGCGACTAACTGACTCAGGCTTAAAGAAAGTCACAAAAACTTGGCTCTCCATAATATCTTGGGGGATTTCCGCTAACTCGATCTTACCGTTCCGATATATTCCTTGGATTGTCTGTAACATAATCGTTTGTGCTGGGTAATTTGAGCGATCGCCAATCAATATTTTAGCTAATATTGGCAGTGATTTGTTACGTTGTGGGTTAGAGGCGATCGCGTAGATTTACACTTGCAACCATCTTGCTATAATAGCCGCATAAACCTAGCTCACCAAAGACTTCTATGCTCTCTCCACAGCTTGAAGACAAATCACAACATCTAGAAACTAGAGTTGCTGCATTAGAAATAGAACTCGCACAAATGCGACAAATGCTATCTGTATTTGTGCAGAAAAAAACACCTTGGTGGTTGAAAGTCGCAGGTAGCTTTGAAAACGATCCCACCTTTGACGAAGCAAATCGCCTCGGTCAAGAATGGCGCAAATATGCTGAATAGAGCATCATGTATATTTTTGACACCGATCATCTCAGCCTTATTCAGCGCAATGGACAAGAAGGAAAGAGAATCTTAGCCAAACTTGCAGAGATAGAAGATCCTGAAGTTGCTGTTACCGTCATTACCTACGAAGAACAGATGGCGTTGCATAATGAAGTATGAGTTGAAGTAAGAACAATGAAATGTCCAAAGTGTGGGTCAAGCCATATACAGAAGAATGGAATAAAGCAGGGAAAGCAAAATCATGTTTGTGTCGAGTGTGGTCGTCAATTTATCAATCCCCGTGAACAAGTAAAAGCCCATCCAGAAACCATCAAACAAACTTGCTTGAAGATGTATCTCAATGGCATGGGATTTAGAGCAATTGAACGAGTCACAGGAGTACATCACACCACAGTTATCTATTGGGTTAGACAAAAAGGTAAAAAGTTACCCGACTCCATTACCCCTGAGAGTATTCCTAGGGTTGGAGAGTTAGATGAACTAGAAACCTTTGTTGGCTCAAAAAAAACAAAATCTGGCTATGGACAGCCGTAGACCATTTTCGTAAAGGTATCCTTGCATGGAATCTTGGCGATCACAGTGCTGCAACTTTTGAGCCACTGTGGGCAATCGTGGCAACATGGCAATCCTATTTCTACGTCACTGATGGTTGGACTGTGTATCCTAGTTTTATTCCTGATGGTGATCAGATTATTAGCAAGACTTACATGACTCGAGTTGAGGGAGAAAACTCTCGGTTGCGTCACTATCTTGCGAGATTGCATCGTAAAACCTTCTGCTATTCTAAGTCCCTAGATATGTTGCTTTACTCTGTAAGACTTCTGGTTCATTATCTTCACAACCCTTCTATCCTTTCTTCTACCTAACTCATACTCTTTTATGCAACGCCGAACAGATTAGAGGAAGACTCGCTTTTTTAGTGAAAGCAAAAACATTAGATGAACAAATCTTTGCTTATCAAGGATTACAGCAACTAGCAATCAATTACCAAGCGATCGCCATTATCCCTTTTAGCCGTGCATCTGCCCTAGAACATCAACGCTTACGCAAAGCTTATCCCCGTCTAGGAAATATGGATCTCAAAATTGCCGCGATCGCTTTAACAAACAATGCAACTTTAGTCACCCGTAACAAATCAGACTTTGGACAAATTGTAGAGTTGATGATAGATGATTGGTCATGTGGTTAGAGGTTTGTCCTGTACTGAGTCACCATCTTTAAAATCAGCTTCGGTGGGTTGTTGAGAACCTGAAAATATCTCAAACGACATATTTAAAAAATCTCTTTTCAGCTACTCCCTCTAACTCACGTTTATCAAGGTAACTCACGGTAACATGGAGTTTGTATGTCTAGCCCCATCAACTAATACCCATGCTGCCGTCCACATCTCCAAATATATCCCAAATATTTCAACCCAAAGCCGAAGTAATCGCTGATAGTGTTAATCCGCAGGGCGATCGCTTGACCACCTTTGTGCTGACTTACCATCGCATGATTCACTCTGAATTTATGACCCATAGGATGTTGAGCAAAAATAGTAGCAGTAGCCGAGCGATTCCTGTAGAGAAGATGATCAAGTTAGTGGAGTCTCAGCAGGTCTATCCATTACATTGGGGTAAAAATCAAAAGGGAATGTCTGCCGAGACAGAAGTAACGGAAGCAGAGATGCAGCAAGCATCTGCAGTTTGGAAACAGGCAAAGGATGATGCGGTGCGTCATGCTAGGGAATTAGTAGAAATTGGCATCCATAAGCAAGTGGTGAATCGTTTATTGGAACCTTTTTCGACCATTACTGTAATTTGTTCAGGAACGGAATACCAAAATTTCTTTGAACAGCGTTGTCATCCTGATGCTCAGCCCGAAATCCAGAACCTCGCCCACAAAATGAAATCCGTCTACGATGCAAGTCAACCACAACAACTTGCCGCAGGAGAATGGCATTTACCTCTAATTAAGGAGGAGGATCGTCAAGAAATTGGGGATATTTACGAATTGATTAAGGTGGCAGTGGGTCGCTGTGCGCGGGTAAGCTACCTCAATCATGACGGGGTTCGCAGCTTGGCTGATGATGTAAAGCTCCACGATCGCTTAATTACTTCTAAACCTGCTCACCTCTCGCCCTTTGAACACGTTGCCAGCGCCTTGTCTAATTCTGAGAAACGTGCCAATTTTACAGGCTTTCAATCCTATCGCTTTGATTTAGAACGTAATCTAGAACGCCATCTTCATGTCTAAGAAATCATCTAAAAAATCTATTCAATCTCCCAATTCACCAAAATCTATTTTCCTCAGTGCTTGCCTGATCGTTAAAGACGAACAGCAACAACTTCCTAAATGTTTGCAAAGCCTCAAATCCTTTGCCGATGAGATCATTGTCGTCGATACAGGATCTAGCGATCGCACGATCGCGATCGCCAAAAAACATCAAGCCAAGATTTTCCATTTCGATTGGTGTGATGACTTCTCACAGGCTAGAAACTACGCGATCGCACAGGCAACGGGGCAATGGATTTTAGTAATTGATGCCGATGAGGTATTACAACCACAGGCGATCGCCATTCTCAAAGCGGTAATGCAGCGTGAAGATTGCCTCGCCGCCAATCTCCTCCGCCATGAGGTTGGCGCGAGTCAGGCTCCCTATTCGCTAGTGTTGCGCCTATTTCGGAACCATCCCGCGATTACGTTTACAGGTATTTACCACGAATCGATCGATCAGAGTCTGCTAAAATTGCAAGCTCAAGAACCGCAGTGGCAGATTGTAAATGTGGAAGTTCCCGTTCTCGATCATTACGGATATACCGCTGGTGCGATCGCCAATAAAGACAAGCTCAACTTTGCCGAATCGATGATGCAAAAGCATTTGCAGAGATTTCCCGACGATGGCTATATGCTCAATAAGTTAGGGGCGTTATATCTTTCCCTTGCTCAAGCGACTCATTCTCCAGAGGTTGATTCTTTAAGTAAGGGCATAGAACTGCTCAAGCAAGCAATTTCACTAACTAATATAGAAACTAATACAGAATCGCAAAAATTATCTATCCATCAAAATCTATTGCGCTGTGAATTGTTCTATCATCTCGGTCTTGGTCATAGCATCGGTGGTAATTGGGAACTGGCAAAACAAGCCTATGAACAAGCGATCGCCTTAGAAGTTCCCGAATTAGTTAAGCTTGCGTCCTATATGAATTTAGGCAATCTCTGGCATGAAGAACTAATTCAACCTCAGCCCGACTCTCCCCAAAATCTCAACCAAGCAGCACAGGCGATCGCTTATTTTGAGAAGGTGACTCAGATTGCGCCGACTCTGCCCCAAGGTTTCAATAATCTCGGCTTAGCTTATAAAAAATCTGACGGCTATCCCGAAGCGATCGCCTGTTATCAACAGGCGATCGCCATTAATCCTCAATACGCCGATGCTCACCAAAATTTGGGAGCGGTTTTCCTCAAGGTCGGTGCTTTTCGAGAGGCGATCGCTCATTTGCATCATGCTCTGCGATTACATCAGCAACAACGCAACTATGAGCAAGCGCAATTGTTAAGGGCAACTCTGCGAGAGTTTGGAGAAATTAATTAAGGCTTAAATCTCAGGGCTTCGACTTCGCTCAGCCAGCAATATACGATGGCTGAGCGAAGTCGAAGCCCCTTGCAACTTATTGAGGATTATTAGATTGCAGAAATTGATTAATTTTATTTGCTTCAGCCAAACTCCGCTTAACGCAGTCTCCCAAAGCCACGCCGCCGATAAAATTGGCACTGACGTATAGACCCGCAGACTTTTGCAACTCCGCCTCAACGGTGGCGAGGCGCTCTAGATGTCCTAACTCATACTGCGGAATTGCCTTGTCCCACACATGGACAGCGATCGCCTTAGGTTCAACTTTGCTATCGGGGCGCAGCAGGGTTTTCTGGAGATCTTGATGTACTGCTTGGATGATCTCTGCCTCCGAAAGCTTGCCGAGGTTGGGGTCGAGCGTACCACCAATGAAGTTAAGCAATAGCTGCCAACCTGCGGGGGCGCGTCCTGCAAAGAGGCTCGATGACCAGATCGTACCGAGGGTACGCACCTTTTGGGTGCGGGGAATCAAATTGCCAAAGCCTTTCATGTCACAGATAAACTCACTCTTGGGATAGGCAAGAACGACACAGGCAACCGTCGGATAAAAAATTTCATTCAAGGCTTGGCTAGCGGCGGGTAAATAACCCTTCAATAATTTGGCGGTGACATAGGCAGGAGTAGTCAGTACCAGCGATCGCGCTCTAACTATTTCCTCACCTGTGGGCGTGTCGAAGGTAGCGATATAGACATCATTTTGCTTATCAAGCGATCGCAAAGTCCATTGTTGTTTGACCGCCGTACCATTGGCTCTCAACTTTGTGGCGATCGCCTCAGGCAGCATTTTGATTCCTTGACGGAAGGAGCCTAATTCGCCTGATTTGGTTTTGGGAAGCTCTGGATCGTTCACCTTTTGGGCTTTGCGTTGTTTGAGAGACTGCACTGCTCCCGCAACCAAGCCGCCATAGTTAGTCTCCAGATTAGCAATCTTAGAAAAAGCTGCCTTTGCACTCAATCGCTTGGGATCTCCTGCATAAACCCCCGAAATAAAGGGAGCGACCAGATTTTCCACCGCTTGCCTACCCAAAATCCGCGCAAAGAATTGATCGACAGATTCCTCTCCCGCCATCGCAGGACGCGCAAAGCCTAACGCACCTAAAGCCAGCCGAATCTTGCCGCCCCAACTTAAAACTTTGGTGGCGATCGCCGCAGGGGGACTCATCGGCAAGGCATTCAGCTTGCCATTGAGAAACACAAACCGCGAGAGCTTTCCATCCGCTAGTACTAACTCGTCCTTGAGTCCTACATCCACCGCTAGGCGCAGTAACTCAGGGGCAGGCTGGAAGCTATTGGGTCCTTCTTCCCAGAGATAGCCTTCATCATTGTGATTGCTGACGATCGCGCCGCCGACTCGATCCTGTGCTTCAGCAACCATGACGCGGCGTTTTTTGGCGATCGCGAGGTCATAGGCGATCGTCAAACCCGAAATCCCCGCTCCCACAACTAGAACATCTAACGTGTTCTCTAGATCAGAGTTTGGGGATTGATCAGCATCCGTAAGTTGAGCGGCGGTCATAGCTAAAAACTTTTAAGTTGATTGAGCAGTCTTCACTCTAGCAATTAATCGCCCGTTTTTTAAGCTGTCGCGACGAATAGAATCTCCACTGAAAGCTCGGAAAATTACACCGTTGTATGTTGAAACAAGGCATTGAGATAGGCTCTAGCGGTGCTACGAGAAGCACCCATGCGATCGCCTTTACTGTTTTGCAATAAAAATAAGGATAGTGCTGCCGCAAAGACACGATCTTGATCCCAGTCAGGATGCGACTCTAAGTATTGTTGAAGGGTTTCGTGCAGTTCTTCAGGAATTTCTGCCAATATGCTGACGGTCATACTCATGCGGAAACCTCAACTTTTAAACAAGTTTTAATGGGAAATTAACAACTACTTTGGGCAGTAGGGACTTTATTGTGTGGGTATTCAGTAGTTATTGTCAACGTAAAGGAATGTTAAGAAGACGATCTGTGCGATCGCCAAAGCATTGATAAAATCGCTATTTTCAATCCATTTAATTTACATATCTTCATACTTTACGGAAACTCAAAAGTTTCCCCAAGAAATCCCCCCTCGTACTTAATAAAGCCTTAACCCGTAAGGAGATCATCCTTAATCATTTCCTCATACCTGTGGAAAACTACCTAAAACCTGTGGAAAAGACTCAAATATCTGTGGAAAACTCTGTGGAAAACTCTAGTTAAAAAAATTTTTACTAACTTCAAAATTATTTTTTTCTTAATGTTTGAGTGATACCCAAAAAGGAGGGAGTAACGACGCAAAGCACTGTCACTCCCTCCTTTTTGGGTATGCAATTACCCTTGTTTAACGTCAGCTCGATATAGCCATTTGCACCGCGCGAAGCGTGGTGCAAATGGTGCAAAAGGGTGAACTCACGTTTGTTTAATTTGCTGATTAATCCAGCTTTCAGGTACTACCACCAAAGTCGTACCTTGTCTTCGTAAGACAATTACCCTCTGTCCTTCAGCGATCGCCAAGTGGGGATCATCACATATCGCCCTCCATGACACACCCTCGTACTGCACCCTTCCCGACAAACCTGCGGGAATCTCGGCGATCGTAACGCCCTCATTTCCCTCCTGCAACTGCCGCGAATCCTTGGGAATAAACCGCCGCGAATACATTGCCAATACACCCGAAATTATCATCCATGCCAATACCTGAAGGGCAGGAATCGGTAAAATCAAGGCGATCGCTCCCATAACCAATGCTGCTAGCCCCATTGCCCCCGCAATCATAAAAGTGGGTAACGGCACTAACAGTTCAATAATGCAGAGGGTGACCCCGACAAGAAACCAAATTTGACTAGGCGACAAGTTCATCAATTCAGACAACCATCTTGATTAGAACTATTCTCTAGATTAGCGGAGCTAGGGTCGTTATTCAAAGTTGATTACTCTGACTTCACAATTGTGCTGCTTGGCTTAGGGCTGTTGATTTTAACTTTGGACAGATCCTTTTCCCGCTTTTGGCTATTGGGATTAGCTGGAATAATCAGATTACTCGTCGCTTCATTATTAGGTTTGATTAATTTGTTACGAGCTACTTCAACGGGCGGGACGACCTCAGGGCGATCGCTATTAATCGGTGTCCGAGGACGAGAATTGGCGATCGGTAAGTTATCCAGATTCGGAGCATCGGAGAGTAGTCCACCTAAACCATTAATTAAATTACGAATATTACTTCGCAGTTGGGGATCGCCCGTCAGCTCATCGAGATCGGCGGTAATTTTTTTGGCGTTGGCAAAGGTAGCCCGCGCCGAATCTAAGGTCTCACGGAAAGCCGCCATCGCCGATGGATCGCTCAACTCACCCGATACACGACGCAAATTCGCGGAAGTTGCTGCCGCATTTTCCGATAGCTGTTGTAAGTTGGCGATCAGTTTGCCATCACCCAGCAAAGGCTTAGCACTGGCGAGTAAAGACTGGGCTTCTCTAGAAGTCGCAGCAATACCGTCAAGGGTTTGGGCAAGCTTTTCCCGATTGACCTCAATCAAATCTTGGGCGCTGCTGGCGACATTACCCACCCGCGTGGCTGCACCACTAATGGCATCGGCAGTATCTCCAAATTTTGAGACTTGTCCTTCGATTGTGCCAATAAAACGAGTTGCCGATTCACTCAATTTTTGGACACTGCGTGCGGTTACTTGAGCGGCGGTAAGCGTATTATTTAAGTTATCAATTAGCTCTTGATCATTGATTTTTCGCAGCGCCACGTTGGTGTCCTTTAACAACGCAACAAAGCTCACGCCACGGATCCCAGTCATCTCTCCACCTTGACAGACGATGAGCTGACTATTGCAGTCACTAGCTAAGGGATTAAGACTAGGATCAAGGGATACATTTTCTGTGGGTGGAAAGATATCAATATTGGTATTCCCCAAAAAACCGCTTTGGTTAGTTTCTGCAACAGAGTTTTTGGGTATGACTAGCTTCGAGTTGTCAATGGCAACTTGGACAACCACTTCTTCAGATGCTGCGGTTAGAGCCGTCACTCGACCAATTTGCACTCCTCGAAATCTAACGACCGAGCCTGTGCTTAATCCACTAGCATCAGGTAATTTGATCGCAAATGTAAATTTAGAGCTATTCAGTTGTAACCCGCGCAACCAGAACAACCCACCCCCAAAGGCGGCGATTCCACCAATGATAAATAAGCCAAGCGCACCGTCGCGTAATGTCTTTCGCTGCACGAGCCTCATACCTCCTTTGTCAAAAGTTGAATTGGACCTTCAGTGCTGCCACTAAAGAATTGTTGGACATACGGATTGTCAGCCGTATCAATTGTACTCACGTTTCCCGCATAGCGCACTAATCCGCGATAAAGAACGATCAGGCGATCGGCAGTGCGGCGAATTGTGCTGTCTTGGTGGGTGACAACTATATAGCTGTCACAGACCTGTTGTTCCCGTAGCGATCGCATTAAGTCCTCAATGATCGTCGAAGCCACGGGATCTAGTCCTGCGGTCGGCTCATCGTAGAGGAGGACTTTTTTCATTTGCGTCTTGGCAGTGGGGTCATCCATGATTGCTCTCGCAAAGCTGACCCGTTTACGCATCCCTCCCGACAGTTGGTTAGGATAGCGATCGCCGATGTTTTCTAAACCCACCATCGCCAGTTTCTGCTCGACTAATCGGCAGATCTCGCGCCTAGACAAACGCGAATGTTCAAATAGCGAAAACCCGACATTCTCCGCCACCGTGAGGGAATCAAACAGAGCCGCATTTTGAAACACCATACCAATATTCAAACCGTAGCTTGACTCTT
Organism: uncultured cyanobacterium; assembly: GCA_963750795.1. Taxonomy (GTDB): domain Bacteria; phylum Cyanobacteriota; class Cyanobacteriia; order Pseudanabaenales; family Pseudanabaenaceae; genus Pseudanabaena. The sequence continues at coordinate 212,293 of CAVVRZ010000003.1, read as the reverse complement.
GGATGTCTTCAGTATTTACTAAGTTGCCATTCACATAGACTTCACCAACATCAGGGGCAAGCAAACCGCAAATGATTCGTAGGATCGTTGATTTGCCAGTGCCCGAAGGACCGATAATGGCGATCGCTTCTCCCGAATGAACGGCTAAATCAACACCATCAAGGACAGTATTGTTACCAAAAGTTTTGCGGATTCCCCGTAGTTCTACCAAAGGCGTAACTACATTAATACCGCTTTTAGCTAGAGAGCTGACTGGTTCCATCAGTGTTTATGCTTGATTTACGCTTGATTTGCGTTTGATTTACGTTTGATTTAACGTTAATCGCAATCAAACATAAGCATAACCTGAAAATTGTCGTATTACAGACATCCCCCAGTAAGTTTTAGTTCACAAAAACAAGAAGATAGTCACAGCGCAACTATCTTCTAAAGTAGAAATATTTAGTAATTTTGAGTTATTGGTAAATCTAGGTGAGACAGATCAACCGAAACGACCGCTAATATATTCTTCGGTCGCGGTTTGCTTAGGACTGCTAAAGATCACCGACGTGCGATCAATTTCTACGAGTTTGCCCATCCGCTTACCATTGTCCGAAAGCTCAGTATTGAAGAAAGCCGTCATATCCGCCGATCGCGATGCCTGTTGCATATTGTGGGTCACGATTACTAGCGTATATTTCTGCTTCAGCTCTTGCATCAACTCCTCAATCCGCAGAGTCGAGATCGGGTCAAGTGCCGAACAAGGCTCGTCCATTAAGATTACCTGTGGCTCCACAGCGATCGCACGCGCGATACATAGACGTTGCTGCTGACCACCAGACAGCGCTAAACCACTTTCATCGAGTTTGTCCTTTACCTCATCCCAGATTGCCGCCGATCGCAATGATTTTTCCACCAGATCCGCCATATCGGTCTTAGAACCCTTAAAACCATTAATCCTTGGACCAAAGGCAATATTTTCAAAGATAGACTTAGGGAAAGGGTTAGGACGCTGAAATACCATCCCAATATGGCGGCGCACAGCTACGGCATCAATTTTAGGGTCATATAAATTAATACCATTGAAGGTAATTGAACCCTTAACCCTAGCGCCTTCGATCAAGTCATTAAGACGATTAAAACATCTTAAGATCGTACTTTTTCCACAGCCCGAAGGACCAATAAAAGCCGTAATCTGATTTTTTAATATCTCCAAAGATACTCCCGCCACCGCAGGAGTATTCGAGCTATAAAAAACATTAACGTTATCGGCTACCAGAATAGATTGCTTTTCAGCAGATTGGCTATCGCTTGCATTCATTGTCAATGACCTGTAATTATTTATTCTTCGCCAAATAGTTACGCATTAAACTCAAGGAGTTAACTGAAACTAACTCACCTTGTTGCGTAAGAAAATCGCTATTAAGTTCATTCCCAAGACTAATGCCAAGAGAACTACAATTCCCGCCGAAGCTAAGGTTTGAAACTCTAGTTTGGGATCACCCACCCATTCATAAATTTGATAAGGCAGCACTGAAAAGAAGTTATCATTTGACCACAATGTATCAGTGAATACATCTCCAAATCTACCACCAAACAAGGCTCCAAAGTTAATTGGTGACGCTTTGGGATCAAACAGAACTGTCCCTGCCCCTAAGACTACAATCGGCGCAGTTTCACCAATACCTCTAGACGTAGAGATAATTACCGCAGTCATAATGCCAGGGAGAGCGGCAGGTAAAACGTGATGTCTGATCGTTTGCCATTTGGTTGCACCGACCCCATAGGAAGCTTGGCGAACTGACTGCGGGACTGCGCGAATCGCTTCGCGGGAAATCACAATTACAGGTGGCAAAATCAGCAAAGTAATCGTTAAAATCCCTGTAACGAGAACCGATCGCCCACTGTATAAGCCCCTCACAAAAAGACCTAAACCTAGCAATCCATAGATGATCGAAGGAATACCAGCAAGGTTGTAGATATTGAGTTCGATTAATTCGGTAAACCAGTTTTTGGGTGCGTATTCCTCTAAGTAAATGGCGGAGCTGACACCAAGGGGAACCACCAACAGCAAGACGTAGGCAAGCATACAAATCGAGCCTAAAATAGCAGCGCGATAGCCAGATTCGAGAGGACGACGCGATGGATATTGCGTTAGCATTTCGCTATTCAATCGACTAGCACCGTCAGTGACGACATCAAAAATCAAAAATGCTAGTACGACTAAGCCTAGCAAGGTAGCAAAAATGCAAAAGCCTGCAAATACTTTGCCCCATAGCTGTCTTGACTCGAGTTTGGGATCAAATTTGGAATCACTAGATTTACCTTCAACCAGACCTAGTGCATCTAAACTTTCGTTATTCATAGGTTTCTTGGAATCGCTTGCTAATTTGCTTACTGATAATATTGAGGGCGAGGGTCATTAAAAATAGGGTCATACCAACAGCAAATAGCGCTTGATATTCCACACTGCCTACCCGTGAATCACCCTTAGCAACCTGTGCGATGTAGGCGGTCATTGTGCCGACGGTCTGCCTAGGATCGAGGGTGAGAGTTGGGCGCTGTCCTGCGGCGATCGCCACAATCATCGTTTCACCCACTGCTCGCGAAATTCCCAAAATAATTGCGGCACAAATACCTGACAAAGCCGCAGGCAAAACTACGTTTGTCGCTACTTCTTTTTTAGTAGAGCCTAATCCATAGGCAGCTTCGCGCAGGGATCTGGGCACAGCGATCATCGCATCGGTACTAACAGAAGCGATCGTCGGAATAATCATCACCCCCATAACCAAGCCAGCACTTAGGGCATTGAACCCATTTAGTCCGGGGATAAACTTATCGAGAATTGGGGTAACAAAGGTGAGCGCAAAGTAACCATAGACGACCGTTGGCACACCTGCCAAAAGCTCGATCGCAGGACGCAAAATTTTACTGAGACGAGGAGAGGCATACTCAGTTAGGTAAATAGCGGTTGCTAATCCCAACGGAGTCGCGACTAACATCGCCAAGAGTGCCACCATAAAAGTGCCGTTGACCGTTGGCCAGACACAGAAGGATTTATCGGCAAATTGGGGAGTCCAAGAACAGGTATATTGACCATTCTCTAGGGTCTTACCAAAGAGAAATTCACCGATGCTGACCTTACCAAAAAAGCTAATTGTTTCTGAAGCCAGTACATAGACGATCGCTAAAGTTGTAAGTACCGAAATAAATGCACAAAAAAGCAACACATAACCGATCGCACTCTCACGAACATTGCGATCAGCGCGTTGATACAAATCTAAAGAATCGCCTTCGGGATTGCTCATAAATAATCTCCTAGTCCAGTTTTAAAATAATTTAAGCCCACCTAAGCAATTCCCTTTAATGTTTTAACTTCTCTGTAGAGAAGTTAAAACATTAAAGATACTTAGAAGGGCTTATTTATTTAAGAGACTATTTCAAGTCCTTTGCCAACAGTTCAGCGATCGGTACGCCCGCAGGAGCGCCCATAAAGGTTGTACCAGCCTTACCAGCACTGACGCGCTCCAAAATTTTAGGTAGAGCAGCTTCAGGAAGAGGAATATAACCAACTTCCTTCACAACCTTGATGTCCTTAAAGTAGAAGTCTACAAAGGCTTTTACTTCAGGACGAGCCAAAGACTTCTTGTTTACGTAGATAAATAGTGGACGAGATAAGGGTGCATATGTACCACTATTGATGTTTTCCGCAGTGGGGGCTACACAGCCCTTACCGCCATCGACTTCCACCGCATTCAGGGTGCTAGCATTTTCTTCATAGTAGGCTACGCCAAAGAAGCCCATGCCACCCTTACCACCTTGTACGCCCTTGATGGTGAGGTTGTCATCTTCACTAGGTTGATAGTCCTTGCGAATGACCTTTTCCTTCTTGTTGACAGCTTCGGTGAAGTAGTCAAAAGTACCAGAGTCAGAACCAGCGCCAAATAGTGCTAGAGGTTCGTTAGGAAAGTCAGCACGCACTTGGTTCCAAGAGGTGACTTTACCTTCGGATTCAGGACTCCAAATAGTATTAAGTTCGGCAATGGTGAGGCACTTTGCCCAAGTATTTTCTTTGTTAACAACAACGGTCAAACCATCGATCGCAACAGGTAGTTCGATAAATTCAACACCTGCCTTTTTGCAAGTCTCGGCTTCGGCTGATTTGATAGGACGGGAAGCATTGGAGATATCGGTATCACCTGCACAGAATTTCTTGAAGCCACCGCCAGTACCGCTAGTACCAACGGGAACTTTAACACCAGGGTTTGCCTTAGCGAAGTCTTCAGCGATCGCCTTGCTGATTGGGGCAACGGTGCTAGAGCCATCAACGGTGACATTACCAGTCAAGCTAGATGCTGCGGGTGCAGATGTGTTTGCTGCTGTGGTGGTTGCTGTACCTGCGGGAGTGGTTTCGCTGGTGGGAGCATTACCGCTACTGCAAGAGGCAAGGGCGGCAGCTAATGTAACGCTTGTGACAAAAGTTACGGCACTACGCTTGATATTCTTTTTAGAAATCATAGAAATCTGGTTAGGTAAATTCTGGTTGGAGTTAAATCTGTAACGGGTGACTAAGCATTTTCACTAGCCAAGAATGATCCTAAACTGCATCCGTCAACCCAAGGTTAAGACCTGTTAAAGAAGCAGTTAAATTTGTGTCGAGAAAATACTTTTCACCTCAATTTTGTGACCGCGATCGCTGCTATAAAATTCATTAGCTAAGCTTTAAAACCTGACCTGAATCATTTTTCGCAACCCTAATCAGAATTGGGTTTACAAGATCTGGTGTCTCATCCTGTGGGCAATGCCCCGCATTGGGTAGATCAATAAATTCTTTGACACAGGAAAATTGGGTAAATGATGACCGCCCAATTGCAATTGGCTCCCAAGGGTCGCGATCGCCCCACAACACGATCGCCTCGCAGGGCAAGATTGCCAATAAATCCTCTGGTCTTGGTCCTTGAGAGTAGCGGACAAATGCCATGAACACATCCACAGCATTCGAGTTTTGAGCAGGTCTCAGCAAGATTTCTACTAATTCGTCAGTGATCGCTGACTTATCAATATATGCCTGTGACAAAATTTGGCGGATAGCTCTGGGATTTTTTACCTGATCAAAGAAAATCTTGGCGATCGCCCGCACTCCCAGAATATTTTGAACTGCCTTTACGCCCACGCGCCGATACCAAGGCAAATCCAATTGATTCTGCTCCTGCAAGAGCCGTAATGAACAATTGACTAAAACAGTCTTTGTAATCAGATCGGGTGCATAGATCGCTGCCTGCATCGCCACCACTGCCCCAATCGAGTTACCGATCAAAATAGCGCGATCGCCCACTACCTCCCTCACAAAATCGGCAACCTGTCGCCCCCAAGTCTCAAAGGTGTAGGGCAGATCCTTAGGATTAGGTTGTGCTGATGAGCCAAATCCAATTAAATCGATCGCGTAGACAGGAGCCACTTGCGCCAACACTGGTAAGTTCTTCCGCCAATGTCCCACCGAAGCACCAAACCCATGAATGAGAACGATCGCAGGTTGCTCAGAACGCTGTCCTGATCCCTGCGCCACTAGCTCCAAACCTGCGGCACAATAGCCAATATCGTAGCCCTGCCATTTCCAAAAGCGATCGGCGAATTTGAATTGCTCAACAACCATGCAGGTCTGCCAAAGGTAAACTTATGTGAAGTAATTAGAACTAGCTAATTTCGCCTATCCTATCATTGACTAGAGATTAGCCTCTCGTAATTATATTTAGCTTATTTAGCCTCAAGCTCATTTTGCCGTAATTCTCGAAATGACCTCGAAGTGAGTATGGGAATAAGTATTTTTTATAACTTTTCGATAATTTTTTGGAGACTTAAACGTGGCGCTTCCCTTATTAAATTATGCCCCAGCATCACAAAACACTCGTGTTGCTGGCTATACCGTCGGTAGCGACGAGACCCCTCGGATCTACAGCACTGCCAACTTACTCTCTACAACAGAACTGGATGAGCTAATTGCTGCGGCTTACCGCCAAATCTTCTTCCATGCCTTTGCTAGCGATCGCGAAGTATTCCTAGAATCGCAATTGCGTTCTGGCAATATCTCGGTCAGACAGTTTGTGCGTGGCTTGATCCTCTCCAAGACCTACAGAAGCAGCTTTTACGACAAAAACAGCAACTACCGCTTTGTAGAACAAACTGTACAACGTGTTCTCGGACGCGATGTTTACGGCGAAAAGGAAAAGATTGCTTGGTCGATCGTCGTTGCAACTAAGGGCATCGAAGGATTTATCGATGCATTGCTCAATAGCGATGAGTACCTCGAAGCCTTTGGCGATGATATTCTCCCTTACCAACGTCGTCGCATTTTACCTAGCCAGAAAGTTGGCGAAATGCCCTTTAACCTCAAGTCTCCTCGTTACAACGAGTACCACCGCGCACAGTTGGGCTTCCCTCAACTCATCTGGCAAAATACAGTTCGCAGCTATGTTGCGACCGACAGAAAGCCTAAGAATGGAGATCCTTCAAACTTCTTGAATATGGCTCGCAGTATCAATGCTAGCCCTGTCAATTTGCCTCCAGTATCGGCTCAAAACCTCGACTACGAGCGTCTAGTACCTCGTCGCTAATTTCTGGTTTTTGAGCTTAATACTCAAGACAATGACTAAGACCTGTGGCGATCGCCACAGGTCTTATGGCTTCAGTCACTTGTATAGCTAGCTGTAGCCATTATCGTTAACTAACGTAAGTTCGACAAAAGCGCAAAACGGGGAAAATCACAGAGCGATTTTCCCCGTTTTGCGCTATTTGCACCGCGCTTCGCGCGGTGCAAATAGCTATATCGAGATGACACCTTGTTAGGACACAAAACCGAAAAGCGAGTTGCGGCGCTAAGCGCCGCAACTCGCTTTTCGGTTTTTATTAAATCAGCGCAAACCACTGTAAGATTTAACCTATTATTGATTAAGTTTTGTAATCTTTGAACTATAAAATCTTTTAATTTATTCTCCTTACTAGCCCCTATTTGTCATTGATGGATATTCATAAATTTCTTGAGCTTCTGGTCGGTCGTTGGCGATCGCAGCGTAGTGATCATCAATTTAGCCAAGGAAATGGTAGTGATGTTCGCTCCTTAATCGAGATTACGAGCTTGAGTACAGATAGCCCAGAACTAGATAGTTTGTGTCAACTGCATCATTTTGAACCCAGTCAAGCGATCGCTACTCTAACAATGACTTGGGAAGAGGAATCCCTAAGTGCCAAAAAGCCTAGTGGGAGTACTGTAATTGTGGCAATCCCTGACAATGCTTCCTCACCGAATAAGGGCATCATCTTCACCAGCAGTAGCGCAGGCAAATATAAAGGTAGCTATGAACTGGGGACTGATGAAGCACTGACAATTCAAACCATTACCGATCACGAAATCATCGAAGAAAGGCTCTGGTATGGCAACCCCAATCTGCGCTTTCGGGTAGCCACTGTAATGGATCGCGATCGTCAGGTGCGTTCGTCTAAGTTTTATTCAGAAATTCGCATCGCTGCTCCTAAGGCATAACCAGCATCACAAAGGGATCGGTAGCATTGTCCATCCCTTTTAGTAATCTCACCCCTTCAAGAAATGTGAGACTAGGTTCCAGATTTCTAAGCCAATAAAACCACTTAGAATTACGAAGATGCCAATGTTGAGGACTGTTTTAACTTTTTCCATTTTCTGAATATCTCTGAAATTACGAAAGGGCAGAAAGATTTTTATTGTTAATTTTTATGATTGCCTTGATTAGACTGCAATCATTTGAGTCGCTAAGCACCTATGAGAAAAAGTCTAGAAGTAGCCCAAAAACAAGTCTTAGCCAAGAGTTTTTCACTACACCACTAAATACTCGCCTTATTTTGGGATAGATTTTTTAATATTCTCTATGACTCTTTCGCTAGTTTTTTGATGTTTTTTGTCTAGAAAAACATCAATTTATCTGATTAGGGTTAGACTTGTTCATTATTACATTCAAGTGTGGGGATGTACTGCTGTGAATTGGCTCAACAGGTTTAAGATTTTGGGAATGGTTGCTATTACGTCAATAGCGATCGCCCCGTCAGCATCGGCACAATTTGTGGTCTTCGTTTCAGGTAATGACCCTGCAACGCTACAGAGAGTTCGCACCGTATCACCATCCGCTTTTACAACCAAGATTAATGACCAGCCGATCGTACAAGCAGGTATCTTCAATTCTGAAGCTAGTGCCGACCAAATGGCGATCTCTTTACAGCAATCTGGATTGTCAGCCCAAAAGTATTTCCGCACTTCGGGGGGCAAAGAGAGTAATGTGCAAGTCCCCTTCACAGATAATGTCGTAGTTTCTAATACTGCGTCACAGACCTCCGCATTTTTACCACAGGCAGCTGCAGCCCAACAAGTAATTATTCAACCTCTGCCCGTTCAACAAACGGCGATCGCAGAGCAACAACAGTTCTTTACAGCACCTCAACAAACTTTTGCCTACAGCGCTCCCCAGCAAATTGTCACCAATACCGTCGTACCACAGATCCAAACTCAACAGGTCTTAGTCCCCCGCTGGCAACAAGTTCTAGTACCTGAAACTCGCCAAGTAGTCACCCAGACGATTGTGCCGCAAACGCAAATTGTCCAGACGGGACTTGTGCAGACCACAACGCAACCTGTGGCAGCCCAAACCTTCAATCAAGGATTTAATCAAACTGTCGCAACGGGAACTTACGTTACCCCTCAAACTAGCTTTATTCCTGTCACAGGGGCGGCAACTATCGGTTCCGCACCCGTCAGTTACGACAGTTTTATGACCACATCACAATCTCAGCCAATCACCACTAGCTATAGCAGTGATGCCAACTTTGCCCAGTCAAGCAACCAATCAGGGCAAACCCAAACCTCCCGCTATGTAGCAGTTGTGCCTGCTAGTGCCAATAGTGTTAACAGTCAGTTTTTGTTATCCCGTGTAAGGCAATATATACCTACTGCGTTTTTTTCTAGTTCTGGAAGAGGTAGCTATATCCATGCAGGTGCTTATCAAAATCGAGACTCCGCAGAAGCAATTTCTCGCTACCTGCGATCGCAAGGTGTTGACTCACGGGTAATTTACTTTTAAACATGACTCTGGATACCCCCGCCACCATCAAGCCTGAGCCTAATCAACAGCGCGACTCCCGTCGCCTCAAATGGCTTGAACCATTAACACTCCTATTTCCGAGTGGGATTTGGTTACTGCTGTTTTTAATCGTTCCCACCGCATTAATCCTGATTCAGAGCCTCGTCCCTTTTGGTAAGACTGAGTTTGGTCTTGGTAATTACCAGAGAGTATTTGAGTCTTCGGGCGGTAACTTTATCTATCTGATTGTGGTGTGGCGATCGCTCACCTATGCGATCGCCACTACAGGCATTTGCCTGCTCATGGGCTTCCCCGTAGCATATTGGCTAGCAATTATTGCTCCCAAAAAGTGGCGAAACATCTTGCTACTACTATTTGTGCTGCCTCTTTGGACTTCATCACTACTGCGCTCCTACGCTTGGATTACAATTTTGAGACCCACGGGAGTCTTAAATACCTTGCTCAACTTTGTGGGGCTATCAGGGATCAATGTGCTTAACAAGGCTGAGGGAGTAATCATTGGCATGGTCTATACCTATCTGCCCTACATGGTGCTGGTACTATTTACTTCCCTCGAAAGACTAGACCTGCGCCTCCTCGAAGCTGCCGCCGATCTAGGCGCAAATGCTCGTCAGACCTTTTGGCAAATTACCGTTCCGCAGGTATCTTCAGGGATTATTGCGGGAACAGCTCTAGTCTCAATCACCAGTTTTAGCGATTACATTAATCCCCAACTCCTCGGCGGACCCGGCAGCCGCACGATCGCTTCAATTATTGAATTACAGTTTTTAGGCGCAAGTAGTAACCGTGGCTTTGGTTCCGCCTTAAGCATGGTCTTGATCCTCGCCGTAACTCTAGTTATTACTTTGTTAATTAAATATGGCGATCGCAGGGTGGTAAGTGATGGCTAGTGAAATTAAAATGCCCACAGTCAAGCGTTGGCAAACTTGGTACACAGTATTAGCATTTGTCTATATGTACCTGCCCATTGGCGTACTCACAATTTTTAGTGTGAATAAATCACCATCCCCATCAAGGTGGACAGGATTTACATGGGAATGGTATGCCAAGTTTTTGCAGAATCCAATTTTGCTGGCAGCTCTTAAAAATAGTCTCAGTATTGCTCTAACTGCGGTGGCGGTATCGGCGGTATTAGGAACTTTAACGGCAGTCGGCTTAGCCAGATATTACTTCCCCGGCAAGGGTTTATATCGTGGCGTTACCTATTTGCCTCTCATCATGCCTGACATTGCGATCGCCGTAGCAACCCTCGTCTTTTTTGCGGCAATCAAATTTCCCTTGAGCATAATCACGATCATCATCGCGCACATTGTTTTTTGTCTAGCCTATGTTTCCGTCGTGGTTTCCAGTCGTCTAGCCAGTATTGACCCCCGCCTCGAAGAAGCAGCTTTAGATCTCGGAGCAACCCCAGTCCAAGCTTTTTTGAGAGTATTACTACCTCAACTTTTACCAGGCATTTTCTCTGGTTGTTTGCTAGCTTTTATCCTCAGTATGGATGACTTTGTAATTGCCTATTTCACCGCAGGAGTTGGCTCAACGACTCTACCGATCGCCATCTTCTCTTCCCTACGCAATGGTGGAGTTACCCCCGAACTCAATGCCCTCAGTGTGTTGCTAATTGTTGCCTCAGGGACGATCGCCGCGATCGCGGAATTTGTCAGAAGCTGGGGCAACCGCAACTAAGTCGATTAATGGCGATTGATCACTAAGAGCGATCAATCGCAGAAACAAATATAGGCAATATCAAATAAGAAAAATAGGGCTTCGACTTCTCTCAGCCATCCTATATTGCTGGCTGAGCGGAGTCGAAACCTCTTGAATTTATTTGGAATTACTATTAAGTGCAGATTCTGTGTCACCATAACTTATAGCAGCTTGATGAAATTATAAATTCAATGGAAAAGCTGTGGTATATTACACTTGGCAAAGCTAACTAAAGCTAACAAATGACTCCCCCATGAGCGAGAAGCCTCTAAAGCTGCGAATCTCAGTTCCGCCCGTTGAAGGAATCGAAGATATCCCCATCGCGGCAGTTGAAGTGATCGCTACAAAAATGGGGTTTGATCCTGATGCCGTTCAAGACGTTGTTCAGGCTCTTACGGAAGCTACTGTTAACGCGATTCTTTACAGCACATCTGAACTCGATGTGGAAGTCGTGGTTTTCGCCACAGATGACAGCTTAATTGTTGAAGTCCATGACCACGGTTCAGGATTTGACGCTAGTACTGTTCCTCCCCCTGACTTTGATCTGATAGCGGAGGTTGGTGTTAAGACTGGCGGTTTTGGTATCCATATGATCAAAGCCCTAGTCGATAAACTCGAAATAGAATCTAGCGATCAAGGCACTACAGTCCGTATGAGTAAGTTTCTGTCTATACCCAAACCCATTCTCCAACCATGACTCACTCCTCATTTTTACAAGATGAACTTAAGATCGTTGAACAAGTTGATGGTGACCAAGTTATTCTCAAACTGAATGGTGCTTTGAGCGTAACTACAGTTCCTTACTTTAGACAAGCAGTTCAGCCATTTATTGACCGTAAGCTACTGGCGATCGTACTTGATTTTGAAGGCGTGACCAAGATTGTAAGTAGAGGCGTTGGTGCAGCAATTGACATGGCAGTACAAGCCAAAAAGCAAGGCGGAAAATTGCGCTTAGAAAATGTAGGCAAGTATGGGCGCTCACTCTATATCCAAGGAGTGCATCTAGTCGCAGAAGTCCCTGAACTAGAGGGTTTCGAGCCATAATTTTTTGTAAAAGTGAGCGCCTAGGTATGGCTATGACTATACTTGGGCGCTATTTTTTTGGACAAGTAATTGGATAAGTAGTTGGACAAGTAGACAGATGAAAATTGTCAATCGCAAATCCCTCGGCATAGCCCCAGTTTTTGACATTGGTCTAGCCCAAGACCATAACTTTCTGCTAGACAACGGTTATATTGCCTCCAATTGCTTTAACAAATCCCACAGTGTTGCCTATGGCTATGTCACCTATCAGACTGCTTACCTAAAGGCAAATTATCCCGTTGAATATATGGCGGCGCTACTGTCTTCGGTCAGTGGCGACCAAGATAAGGTACAGCGCTACATTGCCAACTGTCGCAGTATGGCTATTGATGTCTTGCCGCCTGATGTTAATAGCTCAGGGGAAGACTTTACGCCGCGTGGTCAGCAAATTTTATTTGGACTGGCTGCCATTAAAAATCTTGGTGCAGGACCGATCGCTGCCATTCTTCAAGCTAGGGAAGAAGGTGGGGCTTTTACCTCCTTGGCGGATATGTGTAGCCGTCTGGACTCGCGATCGCTCAATAAAAAAGCCTTAGAAGCCTTAATTCAAACAGGAGCCTTGGATCTGCTTGAGCCAAATCGACATCAGTTGATGAAGGATCTTGACATCACGATGGAATGGGCATCGCGGCGGGCTAAGGAGTTAGCATCGGGGCAGGGCAATTTATTTGACTTTTTTGGCGAAAGCAATAACACAAAAGCCTTCGACACCGCTCCCACCAGCAGTCGGGTTCCTGACTACTCTTCACAGGAAAAGCTGAAGATGGAGAAGGAGCTACTGGGATTTTATATTTCTGACCATCCGCTTAGTACCGTTAGCCGTTCGGCGCGACTGATGGCTCCAATCAATCTCTGTGATATTCCTGATTCGTCAGAGACGAGAGTCGTCACGGCGATCGCGCTAATCTTGGATATCAAAGAGGTGATCACCAAAAAGGGTGATCCCATGGCAATTGTGCAACTGGAAGACTTAACGGGCAGCATTGAGGCAGTCGTCTTTCCTAAAACCCATGAAAAGGTCAAACATCTACTGCAAAAGGATAATCGGTTGATGGTGTGGGGCAAAATCGATCGCCGTGATGAACAAACCCAACTAATTATCGACAATATGCAGCCGATTGAATCGGTGCGGATGGTGCGTGTCGAACTTACCCGCGAACAGGCGATGGATCGCCAAGTTTTGCAACAACTTAAAAATGCGCTCAATCCTAACCCCAGCTATAGCAACGCCAATAATGCGAATAGCGGCAACTCCAAGTATGGCAACTATGGCAGAAATGAACCCGATCACTCTGGCAAGATTCCTGTGATTGCGGCGATCGAATATATGCCTAAGTTAGTCAGACTCGGCAACCAGTTTTGGGTTGAAGACGAAGAAGTTGCAGTCAAATCTCTGCGTCAAGCGGGCTTTAAAGCTCACTATGATGCACTACTTTAAAATCAACGTGAGTTGATATAGTCATTTGTGCCGCGCTTTGCGCGGCACAAATGTCGAAAGATGGAGTTGCTATAGTACCAGATAAACTCAAGAGGCTTCGACTTCGCTCAGCCAGCGTATATTGCTGGCTGAGCGAAGTCGAAGCCCTATTTTTCTTGTTTGAATTGTCTATACTTTTGCATTACAAACCTAATTGTCGTCTGGCTTCAAACAAGCCGAGGGCAGCGCTCACCGATAGATTAAGACTGCGGACTTTAGGATGGGACATCGGTATATAGACAGTAGGATTTGTGGATGTTATTTCTGCGGGCAACCCACTAGACTCACTGCCAAATAATAACCAGTCCCCATCTTGATATTGAAATTCATGAAAGTTTTGCTTGCCTCTGGCACTAAAGCAGACCCAGCGCCCATCCTTTGAAGCTTCACGGAGGGCGGCGATGTTAGGGTGGATAGTCACAGTTACATAGTCCCAGTAGTCAATGCCTGCGCGTTTGAGTTGGCGATCGCTAATTTCAAAGCCTAACGGCTCAACTAAGTGCAAATGCGTGTCAGTAGCGGCACAGGTACGGGCAATATTTCCAGTGTTAGGAGGTATTTCAGGATAGATAAGGGCGACTTGCAGCATTGACTGTGGTTGTATTTTAAGGACTGCGTGATACACACAGTCTCTAAATATAACTCACCATGAGTTATATAGAAGCAATCGCAACGCGCGAAGCGTTTTGCAATTGCCTCAATAGTATTAACTAACGCTTAGTGCGTGATTCGATATCTTCTAGGGTTTGCAAAACTAGACGCTTGGCTTGAAGCTGCCAGCCCCACTTTTGCAACGCGATCGCGATCGCTGTACCCGCCACCGTCGCAATAAAATCGACAGGCTGCTCCATTGATATACCTAAAAGTAAGCCCAGACCTGCAATCCCCCAGAACGGCAAGGATACTGTCTGACGATTTTTTTCAACAATTTGACTGATGTCGTCAGTGGGCATATTTGCCAACAACTCAGTTTTTGCTTGTTTCTGTTCAGCCACATTCATGGAAAGACCAATTTTTTGACGGAGTTTTTCGATTTTACGAGCTTCGGTGCTGTACTGCACCAACTCATCTTCCGCCATGAGAATTAAGCGTTCTAGCTTGGACATAGATTATGCAACGTGTTAAAAGTTAGAAAATTTGTAAAAAGTTTTTGAAGGCGTTTGAGTAGATGCTTGGTTAAGTGAGTAGCCTCTGTATGGTATAGCGAAATTATGGTCAGGGTATATATCCTAGGCATAATTCAAATATAGCTGTAGTCACTATTAATCAGGCAAAAAACTATTATGCAAAAAACATTTGACAAGAAACGTCTCTGTTGTTTAAGATATAAATCCTGAAGTAAGGGCGAATGGCGGAATTGGTAGACGCATCAGACTCAAAATCTGACGACAGCGATGTCATGAGAGTTCGATTCTCTCTTTGCCCATAGACGAAAAAGTAACTTAGTAAAAGGAACTCAGTGCAATGCACTGAGTTCCTTTTTTTAGGGTACAGACAATTCAAACAAGAAAAATAGGGCTTCGACTTCGCTCAGCCAGCAATATACGATGGCTGAGCGAAGTCGAAGCCTCTTCAAACTTATTTAGAATTACTATAAAGCTTATAAAGCTAGCTTTTGCAAAAGCGAACTGGTAGAGACAATATGGCGATCTAGTCCCAGAGCTTGAGGATCTAGCCCGATCGCTAGTCCGATTAGTTGCGGCAAATGTAAAACGGGGATGCCTAGCTTCTTACCGATAACTTTCTCAACTTCAGGCTGGCGAGAGTCCAGATTAAGATGACAGAGCGGACAGGGGGTAACGATACAATCTGCCCCTGAAGCGATCGCCGCCGTGAGATGCCTCCCTGCCATCGAGAAGGACTCCTTGGGCGCATAACTAGAAATTGGCCAGCCACAACATTGCACACGACCATCGTAATAAATAGGGTTTGCGCCGACGGTACGAAAGATATTTTCTAAGGATTCGGGTTTGAAGGGATCATCGAAACGGGTTACGGTTTGCGATCGCAATAAATAACATCCGTAAAAAGCAGCGCAGTTAAGGTTCTTGAGAGAACGAGTTACTTTGGTTGCTAGTTTTTCGAGACCATAATCACGAATCAAAATCCATAGCAAATGCAAAACCTCCGTCGAGCCTTGGAAATGATGACCTTGGGTATTCAGCAGCGCATTCACTTCGTCTTTGCGCTGAGAATCAGGATTTTTTAATTTATCATTGACCCGCCCAAGTACACCTTGGCAAGTACTGCATTGGGTCATCACTGTCAGGTTTAATTCTTCAGCGAGAGCAATATTGCGGGCATTGACCACATCTTCCATCAATTCATCGGTTTCTTTAAAGGTTCCCGAACCGCAACAGGTAGCTTTATGTAATTCTACTAATTCAATTCCTAGAGCCTGTGCGATCGCCGTAGTCGATGCGTGAAGTTCTTTGCAAGCACCCTTGGCAACACAACCAGAATAGTAGGCGTATTTTAAGGCTGTGGGATCTGTCATTGTTTTTCTTGAATGAGGTGCATTGCTGAGCTTTAGTTTGACATTATACTTGCTAGCTCTTAGCTATAAACTAGATCCTGAGGGTACTTAGTAAATATATATGCCACAAACTAAAATCTATGGAAATGCTGAATTCATTCAGCAACATCGCCAAGAACTATCCAGCACAATTCATTCCTGTGTTGTTGATGCCCTCAATTATCCAGTTGAGAAGAAGTTTCAGCGCTTCTTTCCATTACAATCGGAAGATTTTGAATATCCTAGCGATCGCAGTTCCCAGTACATTATTATTGAAATCCTAATGTTTACAGGGCGCTCTATTGAAGCCAAAAAGTCTCTGTATAGATTACTATTTGAGCGTCTCAAGGCAAATCTAAATATAGACCCCTCAGATATTGAAATCATTCTCATTGAAACTCCCAATCATAATTGGGGATTGCGCGGTGTGGCGGGGGATGAGTTGAATTTGAACTATAAAGTCAATGTGTAAGCTATGAATCAGATAGATATTAATTTTCGGATAGCACAATTTATTGATATTGATCCCTTAATAGAATTGGTGCAGGAATTCTATCGATTTGAAAAGATTGATTTTAACGAAGCTGTTCTCAAAGCTTTTACAGCATTACTTAGTGATGAACAGTTTGGATTAATCTGGTTGATTTGCGATCGTGATCGCCCGATTGGATATGTGGCATTAACTTTCTTTTTTAGTATGGAATATCATGGGCGCTGTGGATTGGTCGATGAGTTATATTTGCGTGAAGAATATCGCGGTCACGGTATTGGGAAGCAAGTATTTCAGATGATCGAAGAATATTTGATTAGTCAAAATGTGCGATCGCTGTCTCTAGTGGTCGATCATTGGAATAATCCTGCGGAGGCTCTCTATACCAAATTAGGTTTTCGCCGTGAGCAGCGACATTTAATGGTCAAGCATATCCAATAGGGCTTCGACTCCGCTCAGCCCTCCTATCTTACCCCCCTTAATCCCACCTTTCAAAGGGGGGAGACTTGAATCCTCCCCCTTTCAAGGGGGAGTTAGAGGGGGTAAAACACTTCTCAAACACTTTCTAAACGATCGCCGCTAGTCCAGCTTTATAGATTGATTGAGCATAATCTGTCCACATTCCCTGACCCCAATAGCGGAAACAACTGGTTTGCAACAGCAAGTTATACAACAAGGCTCGTTGATAATCCGATCGCTTCGTAACTTCGGGATCATTTGCTACGAGAGGATCGTACTTAGCGTGAAATTTGGCGCTGAGATCATTCATTGGTTCTAGGACATTCTCATAGCCTCTGACCCAACTCAGATCATTTGTCCATGAAGCACCATCCATGTGAAATCGATCATCTTCTTGTTTGAGAGTGGCGATCGCTTGTTCAACTAAGGCAGGAGTGAGATTAGTGCGATCGCCATTAAGATCGCCTAGCCGATCACACTTCTGCCAAATCCGATGCTGCTGCACTGCCTGAATTACGGGATATTGATCAGGCTGCACACCTGCGGCTGTGATCATTTCCAAATATTCAGTTCCATTTAAACCGACCACTCCCCTACTACCACGTCCATGATTTTGGATCTGCGACCACACTAAAGGATAGTCGCGGGGAAACTCATTCATCATCACGCCGCCATTCTCACCATCGGCAATTTGCGAAACTAGCGATGGAACCTTGATATTTCCTAACATCTGCTGACCACGACTTTTCGCTTCATGGTAGGGCTGCATTTGCGCGACTAATTTGGTATCGGAACCTTGGGTTTTAATCAGAGCCGTGATGCTCACTGATTGCCCTTGGGAATTAGTCGCCGAGAGATGATTAGGGATATATTTTTGATCTTGGGTTAGGGGAGATCCATCCAGACATTCCACGGAATGTTCTTGCACTAAGAGCCACTGATAACCACATTCCTTTAAAGCTTTGATATATTCATAGAGCGTGTCAGGATGATTCGGTAAGTGCATTTCAGGTGGCGAGAAGCCTTTAACTCTCTGCAATGCTTCGATCCCAAAAATAGATACAAAATGACTCTGCCATGCCTGAATATGCAGCTTGATATCAGGAATTGGTGTAGAAGGAATGACGGCGTGGCTCCACATTGTGCCGAGCCATTCCACATAGGGCTGATATTGGCGATCGCAGGTAATTAGTTTTAATTTGTCGAGAACATCATGACGCTGCATCTGCTGCAAGCCCCAGAGTAAATTTCCTGAATAATCGATCATGATGCGTGGATTTGCTCCCTGAGCCACTAATTGGGGGATAAACTCACCCATCCGTCCATAGCACCAAGCAAATACGCCTGCATTGTGATTATCGCCTTCCCCCTGATGCTCAAACATATATTGCAGATTACAAATCAGGCGATCGCCAGTTCCCGAATCGTTGGGAATCGTGGGCTGGTGCATATGCAAAGCACAGGCGAAGGCGGCAGTAATTTCTGAAAGATTGAGATTATTGTTAGCAAATACAGGTTGATTCGCTTTCACATTTGCTTCTATAGCTTGTTGAATTACATTTTCATTTCCACAAATAGGAGGGATATCTGAGGTAACAAAGTTTGGAGAGAGTGTTGAAATCAAAACTTGTAAAACCTCAATATTGATTTAGATGAGCAAGATCGGCGGCTCTATCTTCAGATTACAGCCCCTGTCTATGACAACAGAGTTTGAAAACAATTCTTATAACCCCAAAGCAGAAAGTCGGCGCAATGCGCCGACTTTCTGTAAAACCTAAGAAAAGAGGAGCGGCGCTCTGCGCCGCCTCTCTTTTCTTGGGTTTATATCCTAGGCAGCAGGTAACTCACTGACGACATTTACCTTAAAGGCTTTGACTTCGTTTGCCTTGGGTAACGTCAAAGTGAGAACGCCATTGGTATAGTCTGCTTTTACCTGTTCTTGTTCGATGGCAACAGGTAATGCAAAGACGCGACGGAATTTACCATAGCTGATTTCACTCCAGTAGTAGCCCTTGTCTGATTCTTCTTTGGACTCAATCCGACGCTCACCAGCGATCGCTAGGGAGTCTTTGGTTACTTGAATATCGAGATCCTTAGCACTGATGTCGGGCAAAGACAATCTCAGCGTTAGAAAATCACCATCATCGCGTAACTCACTAGCAGGGATCCATGCTCCATGCTCAGCATCTTTGTCCAGACCTGTCATGTCACGGAATAAGCGATCGAACTGACGACGGACTTCTTCTACTTCTTGGAAAGGTTGCCAACGTACTAACATATCTATCACCTTGAACTATTCCTAGATCATTTTGATTGTTCTGAAAGCAAGTCTAGCTAATAGCTTTAACTACTTCCATTACATCCATGAATATATTATGGAATAGATTTTTAGGGATGAGGAGACGGAGAACCGATCTCCATAAAGTGGGGTTCACCTCACTACTTGAACGGCATAGCTTTTACGTTTGACAAAGGCAAATACTAATACTAAGAAGGTGCAAATCCCTGATAAATAGAGAGGATAGCCATAGGATAGGGGATAGTCTTGATTGACGACTAGCCCCGCGATTACAGGACCAAAGGCATTAGAAACACTTAAGTACGAAGAATTTAGACCTAATACTGTGCCTTGCTCTTCGGGACTCGTATTTAGGGAGATCAACGCACTGATCATTGGCTGGACGACCGAATTTAACAATGAGAAAAGGACGCAAACCCCCACAAAATAAACTGTATTTACCCAAATTGGCATCAGGACAAAAGATAAACTACGGATCAACAATCCTAAAAAGAGAATCTGCACTAGCTGTAAACGCTTAGTCATCTGCGCGATGCCTAGGGTCTGCATGATCACGCCCAAAACTCCAAAGAGAATAAACATCAGCGTGAGTGCGTCACTATTTTGGTGGAGAACCTTAATAAAGTAGGGTTGAAAAGCAAAGGTAAATAGGGTGAAGGTCAATCCTGTCAAAAAGTTGATGACCAACAAAATGCCAATTTTGGGCATAAATAACCCCTTAATTAGATTTTCTAGACCGATATCAAAGATATTTGAGGAAGCTGGAGCTTTTTTGGTTAGGGTTTCGGGTAAATAGAAAATAGTCAGCACCAAAGCGATCGCCGCAATCACACTGGACACTAAAAATGATGCACCAAAGGATTTGCCAAGGGGCGTATTTAAGGCGACGCGCTGGGCTAACAAACTGATCGCGGGTCCCATAATAAATCCAAGTCCGAAGGCAGCACCATTGATCCCAAAAGCCCTAGCGCGATCGGCAGGTGGGGTCACGTCAGAAATTACCGCTTGAGCAACAGAGGCATTTCCTCCCGTAATCCCGTCCAGAAACCTTGCCAAAAACAAAACGATCGCCGTAGTTGCCGTACCTGCCAACAAATTGGCAAGCACTGTCCCCGCAAGGCTGATTATCAGTAATGGTCTCCGCCCATAGCGATCGGATAGCTTGCCAATGATCGGCGTTGCAAAAAATTGTGACCCTGCATAGATCGCAAACAATAAGCTGGTCTGAAAATCACTGAGATTAAACTGTCTGCCATAGAGATACAAAACAGGGATCAGAATCGTAAAGCTGAGGGAGTTGATAAAGGAAATGAGGGCAATAATCCAAAAATTACGATTCATGGGTTGAGGCGATCGCCAATAGGTTCGAGAGAATAGTCCCTGTCTATATTAACTTTCTGATGTCAGCCAGCAAATTTTCTAGCCCCAAAAGTAAAAGGTCTCGCAATGCGAGACCTTTTACTTTTGGGGCTTAATTACTTTTAGGTTTTAAGAATTTAACGCTCCTATGGCGCTAGTGACAGAGAAGCCACAGGCTTAGATTCGGTGGATTTTGCTTGCAAGAACTTAGTTTCTTGGACAGCTTGATTAGAAATCGCAAACAGAGGATTAGAAGCAATACCTGCAATCACCGTAAAAATTAAGGTGAAAACGATCGCTGCCTGTAGCGGCTTCATCCCAGTTTGAGTCCATGTGATTTCAGGATAGTTCTTGATCGAGGTAGACATTTCCTGAGGCTCTTTGACGACCATCATCTTGACAACGCGGATGTAGTAGTAGAGCGAGACCACACTCATCACCAGAGCAAGCAGGACTAGACCATAAGCTTGTGCTTGCCAACCAGCCCAGAAAATATAGAGCTTACCGAAGAAACCTGCGAGGGGAGGAATGCCACCCAGCGACAGCAAGCATACGCTTAGTGCCAAAGTGAGCAAGGGATCTTTTTGGTACAAGCCACTGTATTCGCTAATTTGATCCGTACCTGTGCGTGATGCAAACAGGATCACACAGGCAAAAGCGCCCATGTTCATGAACAAGTACAGAATCAAGTAAAACACCATGCTGGCATAACCTGCTTCCGAGTCGATCGCCATGCCCAGCATCACAAAGCCCGCTTGACCAATTGAAGAATAGGCAAGCATCCGCTTCATGCTAGTTTGGGCGATCGCCACGACGTTACCCAAAACAATACTGAGGACGGTCAAGACCACAAATACATAGTGCCATTGTTGCGAGGCAAGGGGAAACGCCGTAATCAAAAAGCGTAGCGCTAGTCCAAACCCTGCAACCTTCGAGCCAATTGATAAAAAGGCAACCACAGGCGTGGGCGAACCTTCGTAAACGTCAGGAGTCCATTGGTGAAAAGGTACGGCAGAAAGCTTAAAGGAAATACCCGCAATCACAAATACCATCGACACAATCAACGCTGTATTGCTAACCGTGATTTTAGAAGCGATCGCCGATAGCGCAGTTTCGCCGCCCGATAGTCCATACAACAAAGACATCCCGTACAGGAAAATCGCCGAACTAGATGCACCAACCAACAAATACTTTAAAGCAGCTTCGTTAGAACGGGGATCGCGCTTGGTATAGCCCGATAGTAGATAGGAGGAGATACTCAAAGTTTCAAGGGAGACAAATACCATCACCATCTCGTCCGCACCTGACAAAAACATCGCACCGAGGGTAGCACTGAGCAAAATTACAAGATATTCGCCAACGACTACGCCCGACTGTTCGAGATAACGTACAGAAACGAGGATCGTCAATAGAGCGGAGAGGGCAATGATGCCCCGAAAGATAATGCTGAGCTTGTCACTATTAAAGCTGCCCAAGAAAGCGATTGGATTTTCTAAGCTTGTCCATTGCCAAACTAGGGCGGCAGTGGAAGCAGCTAATCCTGCGATCGCAAGATTAGGCAGAACATTGGCAGACTTGCGTCCCGATGCAATCAGATCGACGATCAGTACCAGCACCAATGTCCCAATGACAATTAGTTCGGGCAAAATCGCGCCACTATTGAGCAGAGCATTGAGACTTGCTGTATCCATACTTAATTCATGTGTTGTTGCTATGGCAATTGTATAGCAAAATATGAACGCCCTCGCTCTGCTAAGCAAACGTGAGTTCGATACAGCCATTTGCGCCACGCGAAGCATGGCGCGAATGGCGAGACACAAGTCTTGTAATCAATAAAAAAGCAGCGCGAAGCGCTGCTTTTTTATTGATTGAGATTAAAAAATCTACTTCCAGTTCTTAGCGACGATTTCTGCCAAATCGACAACACGTTGGCTATAGCCCCACTCGTTGTCATACCATGCCACAACCTTAACCATGTTGCCGCCCATGACCATCGTCAAAGAGGAGTCAACAATTGAAGAAGCATCAGTACCACGATAATCGATGGATACAAGGGGTAGTTCGTTGTATTCGAGAATGCCCTTCATTGAGCCTTCAGCAGCAACACGGAACGCTTCATTAACTTCTTGAGCGATCGTATGCTTTTCGACTTCAACAACAAAGTCAACTACAGAAACGTTAGGAGTTGGTACGCGCAAAGCAATACCGTTGAGCTTACCAGCCAACTCAGGGAGGACTAGAGCTACAGCCTTAGCTGCGCCAGTGGAGGTAGGAACGATGCTGAGCGCAGCAGCACGGGCGCGACGCAGGTCACGGTGGCTAGCATCAAGCAAGCGTTGGTCACCTGTGTAGCTGTGGGTGGTGGTCATTACGCCCTTAACGATGCCAAAGTTTTCGAGGATGACTTTGGCAACGGGGGCTAGACAGTTGGTGGTACAGCTAGCGTTGCTGATGATGTTGTGGATGTCGTGATTGTACTGATCAGAGTTAACCCCAACCACAAAGGTTCCGTCTTCATTTTTTCCAGGAGCAGTGATTAGGACTTTCTTCGCACCTGCATTAATATGTCGGCTTGCACCAACCTTATCGATGAATACGCCTGTAGATTCGATAATTAGATCAATGCCCCAATCTTTCCAAGGCAAGTTGTCAGGATTGCGATCGGAGACGGTTTTGATGGTTTTGCCATTGACAGTGATCGTGGTGTCATCGGCACTAACATCTGCATCAAATTTGCCCAACATGGAGTCGTACTTGAGCAAGTGAGCGTTGGTTCTAGGATCGGATGTATCGTTAAGTCCAACTACTTCTATGTTTGTCTCTTTGCGCCCAGCCCAGCATCTGAGAAAGTTACGCCCGATACGCCCAAATCCGTTAATCGCTACCCTAATAGTCACTGCTTATCGCCCTTTATATAAATTTAACTTTTAACTTTAATCTGATGCTTATGATACCGAAAACCGTACCCAATTTATTGATTCTTCTAGCAAATTTTTGATAAGGGCTGGAGATGTGCATTTACATATCCAGATGAAAGTTTTGATGTCTGTCCAGCTTTGAGCCATAGAAATAGGGGCTTTATTTTGATGTTCTTACCAATCTAAGAGATATTTAAGCTAGTTTCTAGGTCTTTTGCATCTCGCGCGATCGCAGAAACAATTTCTGATTCTAGGGGCATGGCGATCGCGATATCCACAGGAAGCAACGTGACTGTATTCAGGTTATATTTAGATTTGTGTAGGCGAGTTTAAAGGTAATAGGCGATCGCTTTATTATCTTCGGTTGTACTTACACTAGACAAATTTTGATTTCATCAGGTAGCAGAGACACCACAAAATCGAAAAGATCTGCTGCTTTAGTCAGTGCATCCTTTAATTCTTCTAAGGTTGGTTGCATTACATCGCTTGGGTATCGAAACTCTGTAGCATAGGGAGTCAGTATTTCTGAGGTTTCTTGATAATCCTCAAAATTTGAGTCAATCCTAAGCGCTAATTGAAGAAGTAAACGAATATCATGGGTTCTTGGAAATTCTTGATTATGTAAGACCAGAAAACCTTTGACAGCTTTTTCTGCTGATTGTTGACAGTGATAGATTGCGATGTCCGCATAAATTTCTGGCTCTGTACTCAGTTTCTTAGCGGCGAGTAGGTCATGTTGAGCTTTGACAAACCAATTTTGAACTAATTCATCTTTATTTTCCATAAAGGCATTTTCCTTTATGCAATATTTGATGTTCTAAAGACATGGGAATCTGTGCATATTTTTCTATTTCTTTTCGAGTTTTTACTAAGATATCTATGGGATAAGGAATATCTCTTAAGCATCGGTAAGCAATGGAAGAACGCTTGCTAGAGGAGGCGTTACTATTGGTGACAATGACCAGTAAATCTAGATCACTGTCTTTGTGAGGGGTTCCCCAAGCATGGGAGCC
This sequence comes from uncultured cyanobacterium, assembly GCA_963750795.1. Taxonomy (GTDB): domain Bacteria; phylum Cyanobacteriota; class Cyanobacteriia; order Pseudanabaenales; family Pseudanabaenaceae; genus Pseudanabaena. Next base: position 187,875 of record CAVVRZ010000003.1, on the reverse strand, counting down.
AAACAAAAAAATATTTTCTGGTCTAAATTCGTTGACAAGTCGATTAGTAATATCTAAAAGTAATTTTTCTATTTGTAAGTTTGTTTGAGTCCCAATGTGAATGGGAATGATGCGATCGCTCAGCGATTGAATATTTTCGCGATTAGCTTGTTGGTGGACTAGCATTGGTTTAGTCTTTACCTTAGATTTCATCACTATAACTCAGAAGCCCCAAATTGGCGACGCGATCGCCTTTTGTCATCAGTAAGCGGGATCGCTACTTCAGCAAAGTGAGCACCCATGATTTACAAATTGCTTTCACACTCTTGAAAGACTGACTGCAAAGCCCCTAATGTCTTAGCCGTATCATCGGCAGCATACATTCCTGTTTCATAGACTTCTCCTGCGATCGCGAGTTTATAAAATATCCAGCCTTGCCCATTAGTGACAATTCCTAACACATCAATATCTTTATTTGCTTGCCGATTTTCCCATTGACAGGCTTGCATTTCTACTAGACACTGAGCTAGACCTTGCTCAAAGTCGTCACGTTTAGCTTCAACAATACAGAGGAATGGGGTATCTAAATAGTCCTGTCTAGGGGCAATTAGATAATCAGCATTACCAACTAAAATATCGCTTTCTATCTTGCCTCCTTTCCATATTTTCAGCTTGTCGCTGCTATCCATTGCTTCTTCACAAAAGGCATCGATTAGAAGCTTTTTAGATTCTTCATAACTCCGTAGATCGAAGTTGCGATGCAAGCGTTCCAATCTTTTGATAAAAAATTCACTAGGGGCGATCGCGATATCTGGCAAGTTCCAATGGGTTAAGGTTTTGATACCTAGCTGTTTATAAGCAGAGGCAAGATCGAAGCTAGAGAAGCTTTTCTTTTTAGATTTTGGTAATTTTGTCTGTTTCATAGGATTAGAAGATTTTTATACGTTTTGTGGGTTGCAAACTCAATCACTTTAAATCCATACGGCAACTAGTTGACGCTAACTAATTCTTGAAATCGAGCATCATCTCTAATTCCATCAAATTCTGGATCTTTGTTTGCCCGTTTTTTAGTCTCATCAGGTTTTAGATCAATTGCTAAAGTTAGATGTTTTATGGATTCGTCAATATTTTTTTGCAGGGCATAGCAGCAAGCTTTTCCATAGAGAGCATCAACATGATTAGGATTAGTTTGTAAGATTACATCACAAGCTTCTATTCCTTCTGTATATCGTCCCATCCAAGCAAACAAAACACCACGACAAATTAGAGATTGTAAATCATTTGGCTCTAATTCTATAGCTTGATTAAAGTTAGTTAGAGCCTTGTCATATTGTCCCAGTCTTGTCAAAGAAATACCTCGACCTCGAAAAGTATGATGGAAGTCAGGTTTGATTTGCAAGGCTTGGTTATAGGAGATGATCGCTTCTTCGTATCTTCCTAAATTATCTAGCGCTCTGCCTCGCCCGTGCAATGCTTGGTGGAAGTCAGGTTTGATTTGCAAGGCTTGGTCATAAGAGGCGATTGCTTCTTCGTATCTTCCTAAATTATCTAGCGCTCTGCCTCGCCCGTGCAATGCTTGGTGGTAGTCAGGTTTGATTTGCACTGCCTTGTCAAAGGAGGTGATCGCTTCTTCGTTTTTTTCTAAATTACCTAGCACAATGCCTCGGTTGTACCATGCTTCATGGTCGTCAGGCTTGATTTGCAAGGCTTGGTCACAGGCGGCGATTGCTTCTTCATATTTATCTAAAGCATAGAAAGAATCTGCAATTTCCCTAAAAACAATGCTATGAGCGCTAGGATTTATTCTGTTTCCAAGCAAATTCGCTTGCTTTTCGGCTTGTCTCAGCACATCTAATCTTTGATCAGAGCGACAACGCCAAAACTTGGTCATTAAGGCAGTCCATTTAGCTACTCCATTAGATAAAGAATCAATTTGATCAAAACATTTTTCTATAGCACTTTCTGTTCTATCTACTAAATCTTTTGGCAGTACCTTATCATTAATTTTAACTTCAGACTGAGGAGGCGAATTCATAACTAGCCATCCAAAAGGAAGAGTACGTCTTATGTCTTCTAGAAATCTTTTGTTTTCTTGATGTAAGAGTATATTCTCAGAAATTTCTGCTTCAGAGAGAATTGCACCAACAGGAGCGATTACAACTGAAATTTCATCGAAGAAGCGAGAAGCAAAAAAATGATTTAAAAAATATTGCTTACATTCATCTCGGCGCAAGTTGAAAAATGCGTGATAAATAGCCTCGGCTGTATATCTACACCAAATTTCATTTTCATATTTCTCCGATTCATATAGATCGGGCGGTACTTCCTGATTTGCTAATTCCTCAAAATATTTTTGTAATTGTGAATGTATATTCCGAAACTCGTTAGAACTATTGCCATGAAGAGACTGCCGAATTACATCTCTTGCCACATCCTTTAGACAGTATTTGTAGTTACTGTTTTCCACAAAGTCAACAAGGTTATAACTTTTCAGCCACTCAAAACAATTTAAGCTAGGATCGACACCAGTTACAAAATCAAGATTTCGACAAGCCACTAAACTCTGTAGCAAAGTCTTATCAAACCAACGACAACAAGCCGCCAACTGCAACAAACTTTTTTGCTGTTCAGTTAAACCCTTAAATAAACGTTCGGAAATTTCTTCGGTGAAATTAATTGGCTCACCATCTTCTTTGTTCTTTCTGATAAGGTCTAAGTAAAATGGCAACCCTTTAGTAAGTTTATTCAGTTTCTCAATGTCTCTTTTGTCAGAAACACCAATTTTTTCTAAATAGCTCTTTGTTTGCTCCTTTTCAAATATCTTTAATGGAGTTTCCTGAACTAACTTAGACTCCCTAGATAATTCTTTCCAACCATCTTTTTTGAACAATTGAAACTGTCCCGCCATTAGTAGGCAGACTTTGCTGTTTTTTAGTTCCTTATTTTGTAGCAACACCTCCCGCAACCAGCGATCAACATCTGGCGAAACCTTCTCATAGGTATCCAAAATTAGTACAACTGGGACTTGCTTAGCATGGTTCATCAAAGTTTTTACAAAAGCTTGAGTTAGCTTAGGTAAAGGCTCTAGCATCAACTCCTGTATTTCCGCCTTTTGGGTAGCCTTATGTTTTGCAAGCAAGTTATCCTTGAGCGATAAAGCCGTAACAGCACCATCAACGGCTGTATCCACCCCACCACTAATCGCAGTGGAAGTTATTGAAGAAGTAAGGGCAGACAAAGGCGTATTTATTCCCATAGTTGCAGCCGTTGAGACTGCCCAGCCCCCTACATTGAGTGCAAGTTTAGCAACCTGCTTTACCAAATCGATTTGCTCTTTACTAACTGTCTCCTCTTTATCAATAGGTTGAGATTGCAAAGCATGAAGTGTTTCTTTGTAAGTTTTATGTTTTTCAGCAAAAGGATCAGAATTGTTTAACAAATCCTTTTTCAAAAGTCCAAGCTGCGGCAAATCCTTATGCAGCTTTACCATTACATCAAGCGGCGTTTCCGTAAATGTCGCGAAGGAAAATTTGGTAAAATGAACATTATTTTTGTACTGTTCTTCTAACTTTTCCTGAGTCCTATTCAATACCGTAGACTTACCCACACCCCCAATCCCCCAAACATAAAACATCATTGGAGATGCTTCTGGTTGTGCGATCGCCTTAGTGATGCGATCTATTAAAGTTTTTTCTTCTGGTCGAGCAATGTGGTAATCAGTCATGGATAAAATTTTACTATTTGCAGTTTATTGAGACTGCAAAAAACTATTTCTAAAATTTTAACCTAATTTTAGATTTCAGTCTTGTTTACTCATAGCGATCAACATCGCTGAAACAGTTGCTTTGTTAATACTATAAGCATTGCAATCAAGCCTAGCGATGTCACCTATTCTCAGAATACTCAATACTACTCATCACGTTCATAAAAAAAGGGAGATGGCTTTGCCATCTCCCTTTTTAAAGCTAAAAGCTAAAAACTAGACTCCAGTAGGAATCTTCGATTTCACAGTAGAGAAGCTAGGTACAACGATTGACTTGTCTTGCTTAGTCAAGCGGTTGTATAGCTCTTGAGTATTGGGGTAATTTGCCGCAGGGAAGGTCTCGAAGCGGTTGTAAGGAACCACATCTTCACCAAACACGCTGAGGAACTCAGCACTGTTCACCATTTCAGTAACCATTGCCTTGATACCCTTGTTTGCCAAGAGCAAGTTGTACTTGCGGATTTCTGCTTGATCAAGGGGCGCACGTCCGAGGAAGTGCTTAGTTCCCAATTCAATTACCTTGGTATTAGGGAATGGAGTGTAGAACTCCTTGATGTAGAGATCAGAAGTACCGATCGCAAGGATGAATTCCTTAACGGTGATCTCTTCGTTAACCAACTTCGATGCAAATTGGCTGAATTGGGAAGAGGCAACATAGGCATCCATGTCACGCTCGAAGACTTGGCGATAGGCAGCGCGGACTAGGGCAGCCGTTTCCACAGGATCGGTGGTGGTGAGCTTGAAGATCTTGCGTTGTTCGCGCTTTTTGTCAACACCTTGGTTAATGCGATCGCGAATGGATACTTCCGAACGCTCTTCGGTAACTTGACCGAGTTCCACAAACTTAGGTGTAGTTTCGACCACAACCTTAGTTCCCTTCTCCTCAGTGAGGGTGCTCACACGATTGGTACGGAGCGAGACACCTGCGGGAGTCAGATAGCGCTCGTAAGGAACGGTATCTTCACCGAAGGACTCTTCATATTCCTTAGTATCAAGGATGGCATCAACGACAGCATAGAAACCTTTCTTAGAAGCAAGGTCAAAGTAGGCGTTGATTTCTTGACGACCGTAGGTGGGGCGACCCAAGAGACGACGGTGCATATATTCGATCGCCTTGGTGACATAGAGCTTAGTCCAGTAGCGATCGCGGAAGGTGGGCGACTTCGCCAAGAGGCGGACAAATTCCTTAACCGAGATTTGACCATTTTCGAGCTTACTTTCAGCAGCAGTCAGGCGTTGTCCCGAATAGGGAACGTAACCAACAACTTGCAGATAAATAGCACGAATTACAGCTTGGGTCGAGGTTTCAGAGTTGTTAGTACTCAAACCTTTAACTAGGCTAGACTTACCACCCTTGCTGATCTTGACGCTATCGCGTTGGGTTTGGTCAAGCTTGAAGACCTTGGGAGCCAGAGGATCGATTGCGCCTCTAGCCGCAGGGTTGCTGAGTTGGTTGTTGATACCAGCGCCACTGCGGATCAAGATCCGACGAGTATCCTTGCCGAAAGGCGCAGGAGAAGCACTGGGGTTGCGGGTTTCTTTGGGGAAGATCGCGCCAAATTGAATTTCGAGAGGGTCATTACCCGCACCATAAACGTGCTGATCGGGCAAGGGCTGATTGTAGGAAGCAAATAGGGTAATGAACTGAGGAACCTTGCGGAAAGGGGCAGAGTAGTTGAACAGGTCAAACTGTGCGCCCCAGTTGCGAGCGGTTTGGGCTTCTTGTCCAAGACCACGCAGGTAAGGGACGGTTTCTTCGCCGAAGTAGTCGCTGTATTCGCGAGAATCGATCAGGGCATCAACGAGGGCATTTAAGCCACCCTTGGAAACAATCGCGAAGTACTTAGCTACTTCTTCACGGCTCTCTGGCGAACGACCGAGGAAATGCTTAAAGGCAAGCTCAACGGCGCGGGAGTTGATGAAGGGCAGGAAGAACTGATCGCGGTAGAGAGCCGATTTACCCAAACGGCGGATATATTCCTTGGTGGAAATTTCGCCATTTTTGACCTTAGAGTCGAGGTCGGAGACGCTCTGACTATAGGCACGGGTGATGTCACGCTCAAATACTTGGCGATAGGCGGCTCTAATTACTTCATTTTTTTCGCTAGCCGACAAGCCTGTCTTCATGACAAACTTTTGGCGGCGCTCGGCGGTATTGAAGTAAATCTGAGGCAATGCCAAGCCTTGAAGATCGCTTGCACCGTTGCGCTGACGGACTTTAGGCGAAGGAGTCGCGGCTTTAAATTCGGCGATCGCCACGTCCATATATTGCTTGATGATTTCGATCGCTTCGGAATCATTCAAGAAGAAACTAGCGGCGGCTTGCTTCATGGTTTGTAAAGCCACGATGGTCGCTTCGGTGGAGCAAGCCGCTTCGATAATTTCACGCAAGCCGCGTACGTTCTGAGCCAGAATATTTGGGTCGCCAGCCACGATCGCGTAGGTGGTGTAGCGCAAGAACCATGACAAGTCACGCAAGGACTTTTTCATCCGCTCTGTGCCGTAGCGGGAGATGTTGATAGGACGGAAGTTTGCAGGTACAGCGTCAACTACGCCAGTAATACCTGTGTTGGCAAAAAAGTTTTTGATTGCGCCGAGGAAACCACCTTCTCCAGTGGCTTCAGCGTAGATAGTTGTGCCGAGTTCCATGCCACGCTTGATGTCAACAGTGCGACCAGCACGATCAACTTCTAGCTCTTCACTGGTATTCTTGGGCTTTTCCAAAAATGCCATCGCCGAACCACCCGTAAAAATACGGCTAGCGGCTTTGGAGACGATGTTATCTGAGTTTTGGGTCAAGATTGCAGCAATCTCAAGACGCTTTTGTCCCGAACGAAAATATGTAGACAGATCGTCTAATTCGGTACGAGTAGCAAAACGATCCTGCTGTTCTATCTGAGAAATTGTGGAAGTTATAGCGGTCTGGTATAGACGAGGGCGGGCATTTACTGCACCACTTGACGCTGTTACGCTCATGGGTCTGCCTTGTAATCTTTTAAAGGGTATGTAAAAAGTCGAAATAATAACTACCCAGTATAGGGTTTTCCAACTTAAATATCTAACTCTATCTCATCAGAAAATGCTGCATTTACAGGTATTTGTACCAAAAACTAACGATAAGTTTTGTAAAGCCAACCAAAACCCAAGGAATGAGTGGCGGCACGAAGTGCCGCCACTCATTCCTTGGGTTTTAAGAGGAATGGCGATTGATCTGGGCGATCGCCAGTTTTGCTAACACCTTAATTACATCTTCGGAATCGTTGAGCAGAGCCTCTAGGGGAATCAGTGCCGCGCGATCGCCAATTTTGCCCAGCGCATTGATCGCCGCTTTTCGCACATCGATATCGGTATCTTGTAACGCCAAAATCAAATGGGCGATCGCAGGTTCATAATTTACTTGACCTAGAGCCGAAGCCGCTTCAGTGCGAATAGTCGGTTCGGGATCGGTCAGCGCCGCCACTAGAGTCTGACAGGACTTGTCATCGCCCTGTTCCTGAGCGACATGCCCCAAGGCACTGATCACCGCACAGCGCACATCAAGGGAATCGGAATTGATAGCTTTATATAGATGTTCTGATGCTTCAGAACCAATAAAAGCCAACGCCCAAGCTGCTTGCCCTTTAGTATCTTGGGGATAATTAGGATCTGCCAAAATTTCCAGCAGTGCCGTCACTGAGGTTTCGCCAGACTTAGCGAGTGCGCCTGCGGCAGAGCTTCTGACCACCGTATCAGGATCATTGAGAAAAGAATTAAGCAAGGTTGGCACTGCCGCAGGATCAGAAATAATCGTCAAGGTTTTAGCGGCGGCGCGGCGCACTACAGGGTTTTGATGATGGCTTAGGGCATCGGTCAAAAATGGCGTAGCACATTCACCAATCTCACCGATGGTCTCCGCAAACCTCAGCCGCACTAAACCACGAGGATCACCTAGACCTTCGATAAGGCTTTGCATCAGGTCACGATCGCCACTATCGAAAGTACCGAGGGAAATTTGATCGATGACCTGCTCAATCAACAGATCGTTGGCAGATTGAATATCGAGAACTGAGTTTTCCATTGTGCAACGGGTATTTAGAACTTATTTGAAATTTATTTAAAACTTGCTCAGTTGTTGACGAAGGGATTGCAGAGTTGCATCAATTTTGGCTAAATTCGGCTCTAAATTGGCGAGGGCTTGACTTTTCATGATTTTGGCGCGTTGTGCCATCGCTAAAGTCTCATTAACAACGCGATCGCGATACTGTTCTAAGTCGGAGATCATTTCCGCAAGTTCTTGGGGAGAAGCTTGGTCAAGGGCTGTCAGTTCAGGGATATCAAAAATGTCTGTCATAGTTCAATAATAATTTAGATAATTTAGATAATTTGAATATTAATTAGTTTTATGATTTTTTTATAAAAGCATTTGTTGAGTAGTGATCACAAACTAATCACTAGACACAACTAAATATAAAACCATAAAACCTGTGACGCACACTTCGCGCTAGCCACAGGTTTTATACTTCAATGCGCTTAGTAGCGCATTGAATGAAACTAAGGTTGAGCTATTTTTGCTCGGAAATACGATTAATTGCTTCAAACATCTGACCGTCAGAAATAATTTGGCGACGCTGGGCTTGCTTGAAATTTTCAATGCGATCGCTAATGGTGCGATCGCCGACAACCTGAGAATTAGCGACTTCTTCCCCCTGCGGAAGTTGCCAGTTAAAAAAATCATTTAATCCTTCTAGCGGCACAAAGGAAACGTTCTTATCTGTAAATCGAAATAGCTGCATACTGCCACCACCAACGGCTGGAGCATTAGTCTGCATATCTAAAAGCATCTGGTGTGATGGGGAGATCGCAGATAGGGATGGAGTATTACCGATGTTGATTTGGGCAGTCGCACTCTCGAAGCTAGCTAACATAGAACAACCAGCGATCGCCAAAAATCCCCAAATTTTAGGTGCAGTCATATGATTTTTCCTAGACTAATCGTTAGTCTCTATAGTGTTTGTAGGTTTTGTATTTGTTTACATAGTCAGCAACACGATGATGAATTTGGTTAAGTTCCCGTTAAGTTCTTTAAGATCAAGATTTTGACTAGATCTTGATAGATGAATCTGAAGCACTAGATAAGATTAACATCAGTTTTTAGGGTTAGATGTCAGCAGATTTACATATATTAACTTTTGCCGATAGAAGTCTACACCGCACACCCACCACTCAAATCCTGATACCTTTAGCAATATTCCTAAGTAATCACTATGCCAGCGATCGCCATTTTAGATAATGTCTCCTATATCTATCCCAACTCTCAAAATACCGTTCTTAAAGACATCTCGCTGACAGTTAATAAAGGGGAGTTTCTGGGCATTATTGGCGCAACAGGAGCAGGAAAAACCACGTTATGCCTAGCGCTTACGGGCATCGTCCCGCAATTTTATGGAGGACGTTTTTTTGGCAAAATAGCGATCGCAGGACTAGATACCCTTGACCATCCTGTAAGCGAGTTGGCGCGTCATGTGGGCATCGTGTTTGAGGATCCTGAAGTACAGATCACCGCAACTTCCGTTGAAAATGAAATCGCCTTTGCCCTTGAAAATCTCTGTATACCGCGTGAAGAGATTTTGCGCCGTATTCCCATTGTTTTAAAATCAGTCCGCCTAGAGGGATTTGAGCAAAAAAATCCCCAAGAGCTATCGGGTGGACAAAAGCAAAGATTAGCGATCGCGGCGGCTCTGGCTCTACAACCACAGCTATTAATTCTCGATGAGCCAACCTCACAGCTTGACCCGATCGGTTCGCAAGAGGTATTTGCCACAGTCAAGGCGCTCAAAGAAGAATTAGGTGTGGCGATCGTGATGGTTTCCCATGCGGCGGAAGAAATGGCGGAATATTGCGATCGCATCGCTTGGTTGTCGGCAGGAAAATTAATAGCGATCGGTAAACCCAGCGAGATCTATGGGCAGGTGCAGCTATTGCAGCAAAATAAATTGCGATCGCCTGAAGTGACGCAGGTATTTGACCTAATCCAGCAAAAAGGAATTGCCATTAATGCGATACCCGTCACGCTAAAGTCAGGGATTCAGAATTTACAGGCTATCAGTCAATGGCAAGGCGATCTCCCTAATTTATCTACAGCAAATTCCATTCAAGATTCAGAAAAGCTCAAAGATCCCCAATCACGGATTCTCTCAGTGCAAAATCTTACGCATATCTATGACAATGGAACTGAGGCTCTCAAAAATGTCTCCCTCGATATCTACGCAGGCGAATATGTCTTGATAGTCGGTCAAAATGGCGCAGGTAAAAGCACTCTGGTTAAGCATTTTCTGAATCTACTTAAGCCCACATCAGGCAGAGTATTCGTAGGCGATCGCGATACTCAAGGACTATCGGTAAGTGAGCTTGCCAAATCCATCGGCTATCTCGCCCAAAATCCTGACAATCAAATATTTAATACTTCCGTTGAGAAGGAAGTTGCTTTTGCATTGCCCTTTTTGGGCTATAGCGCTAGTCAAGTCAAACAAGAAACAGAACGCAGTCTCAAGGCGATGCAGCTATGGGAACAACGCCATTCCCATCCCTTATCTCTGCCGAAAGGAGAGCGGGGTAGGATCGTGATTGCGGCACTATTGGCAATGAATCCCGATGTAATTATTCTCGATGAACCAACGACGGGACAGGACTATCAAGGCGCGATGTCAATTTTGGAAGTCAGTCGGCAATTGCATCAAATGGGAAAAACGGTAATTGTAATTACGCATCATCTTTACCTAATGCCAGAGTACGCTGATCGCGCGATCGTTATGGGAAAAGGCACAATTTTATTAGATGCGCCTCTGCGCGATGCCTATCATCAGATCGATTTACTAGAGTCCACCTATCTCACACCACCGCAATCGGTATTGCTTTCACAAGAGTTAGATAAATTAAATCAAAATAGCGATCGCTATTCTTCTCTCATCACACCTAAAGAAATAGCCGATTGCTTTGAGCGTCAGTAATCAAGAGTTATGTGTCATTATCCATTAAGCAAAGTTGCTATTTTGCCTAATAGATAATGACAATTCAAATAAGAAAAATAGGGCTGCGACTCCGCTCAGCCATCGTATATTTCTGGCTGAGCGGAGTCGCAGCCTCTCGAATTTATTTGGAACTACTATAGTTTGTCTTTAGCGATCGCCCCTCATCAACCAGCGATCGCACCCTCATCACCCACAAAACTTGATCTCCTATTTCCTCAAATCAAACAGCGATCAACTAATCTCGATCAAATCCCTAAATTTACAGTGTACAGAATATAATGAAGTTAGTAACTTTCAAATCATAGATATGCTAAAAACTCTTTGGGCTACTGTTCAAAAAGGAAAAATTGAGTTATTAGAGGCTTCAAACCTAGCAGAAGGTACAAAGGTATTAGTGACTGTGCTTCCTGAAGACTATGAGTCGGAGTTTTGGCTTCGGGCAAGTCAGACATCACTTGATGCAGTTTGGGATAATACTGAGGATGATATCTATGCCGAATTACTCTAAAAATATCGTCATTTTAGTTAGATATCCATTTTCAGATCTGTCTAATGCAAAGGTTCGTCCTGCTGTAATTGTCAATGCACCACATAGCTCTCAAGACATTCTGATTGTGCCATTAACCAGCAAAACAGGCTCTTTGCTTGATGGAGAGTTTGTTCTTTCTGACTGGGCGGCGGCAGGACTTAATGTTGTTACGGCAGTTAAGCGTGGTATCTATACTATAAATAGAAGTTTAGTTATTAAGACTATTGGGAAGTTGACTGATGTTGATATTGAGAAACTTGAGCAATCTTTGAGAACTTGGCTAGGTTTATAATTACAACCCGATCGCTTATTTCCAACAGCAAACAGCGATCGCAATCTCACCACCCAAAAACTGATCGCCTTTTCCCAACAGCAAACAGCGATCGCCCATATTGGTGTTTAACTAGAAACTGCGGCTAGTTGAGCAAATAATGGCTTGTCTTTGGGAAGAGTGCTTACTTGAAAAATAGAAAAGCCAATTACTTGACCATTAGTGTTTACTCGTTCCATTAAGTCGTCGTTTTCAGTTTCTCGCATATAGCCCAATTCATCTGAGAAGCGAACTTCTAGAAAGTCAGCTTCTGGATCGAACCAAATTTTTACAAATTGCGCCATAGTTCTATTCCTTGTTTTAGTTTGTCTGTAAGATAGGCTGTAATTATAAAGGCATCGCCAGAGTTATCTTTTATTACAACACATAACCATTTTGCCCCAACTATTGTTTGTTCGTAAAAACGATAGTACAAGTACACCTGACTATCTGATCTTGATTGTCTTACAACTTCAGGGGTTTGCAGCACTATTTCTAGGTGAGATCTCATATCTACCATTTCGGGATGATCAAGAATGTGTTGTAAGCGTTCTTCGGTTAGCCTAATTTGGCGATTTTGGTAGTCGGTAAGTATTTCCATTATCCAAATTAAAAATTAGGCTGCTTTGGTAAATTTAGCGTCTTTAGCAATCGCAAAATCATCAAATTTAACGAAAATATAGCGATCGCCCCTCACCACTAATAAAACCCGATCGCCTATTTCCCCACCAAACAGCGATCGCACCTTCATCACCCACAAAACCCGATCGCCTATTCTCCCAAATCAAACAGCGATCGCCCTTTTCACCGTCCGATCTCCTAAATCTCAACAGCAAACAGCAATTTTTAGTAGTGAAAGCGACAGGCAAGAATTCTAATTTTATCGTCTAAGACTTCATAAACTAGACGATGTTCTTGATCGATGCGGCGTGACCAGCAACCAGATAGATCGTGTTTTAGTGCCTCAGGTTGTCCTGTGCCTTCAAATGGATTACGTTGGACTTCACGGATCAGTTTGATGATTTTTAAAGCTTTTTTACGATCGCTTTCAATCCACCAAGCTAAGTCTTCAAAAGCATCTGGATCAAATTCCAAGTTTTTCACAGGCTGATTCCAGAGAGATTCCATCTTGACGTTTTCTAGCTGCAAGCAGTCTTTCTTTCATAGCTGGACTACTGAGTAAATAAGCAGTTTCTCTTTCTGCCATTAGTTCTTGCCAAAAGGCAAGGGGGACAACTACAGAAACTGTTTGCCCTTCTGAATCACAGATGTATTGTAATGCGTTAGTCATAGCAGGATATATAGTTTGCTAGATTAATGATAATTATAACTGATTGCCCCTCACCACCCATAAACTCGATCGCCCCTTCCTCACCCACAAAACCCGATCGCCCTCAAGACCCACAAGCCCGATCGCCTAAATCTCAACATCAAACAGCGACTAAGTTTAAGAAAGAACTAATTCTGGTTCGTTAATAAGGCGTAATAATTTTACTGGTTCGATTGTTTCCATTGCGAAGGTGTTGCCTTGCTTATCGGTAAAGTCGATTAGAAATGATTTACGATCGAATGACATTAGGACTGTTCCCATTTGTCCTCGGCGGAGCATGATTTGCTGATGGGTAACTTTGTGAGTGGCGATCGCATCTTCAGTTAATGCAACAAGATCGTATTCTTGGATTTCGTTCATAGTGCTTTTTAATAGATAGGATAAGTATTAGTTAGGCGTGGAAAGTCTTCGGTAATTTTGATAATCCAACAACTTAGAACTAGGGATTCACCGACATCGGTACAAAGTGAAAATGCAAGATCGTAATGAGTGCCATATTGATCGATTTTAAAAAGTTCGGATTCACCTTCGATCGCTGCTTCTTGTAGAGCTTGTTCTAAAATTTCTTTGTTGGCGATGGTAATCCCAAGACGCTTTTCAAACAGTAGGGCTTTATGTTTACCTTTCTGGTGTTCATAGTTCAGACAATATCTTTCGAGTTTGTCTCCTAGTTCGGCTTTATCGGCGTTTGGTAGTTTCATAGGCTTGAAGCTATGTGTATATCTAATTTTAATACTTGTCAGACTATTTGGACAGATCGCCCCTTCATCACCAAAAACCCGATCGCCTAAATCTCAAAATCAATCAGCGATCCCACACTCATCACCATAAAACCCGATCGCCTAAATCTCAAAATCAAATAGCGATCGCTTAAGATTAGATATACTAAAATTAATTTAGCTTATGAAATTACCAAATGGTGATCGCCCAGAAATTTCTATGCAAAAGATTTTAGGGTATTGCTTAAACATCAACCATGATAAGGGTAAAGACAAAGCGAGAGTATTTCAATCTAAACTGGGTATTACATCCCAAAATGCCGATCACTTGGTTGAATTAATTCAAGTTGCGGCAATTGAAGGTGAAGTTGTGCAGGAGAGTAATACGAAATTTGGCAAAGAATATAAAGTGGATTGGGAAATTCCTAATACAGGAGGTGCTGAACTGAGAACTATTTGGGAAGTTAGTATAGAGTCTGGTTATCCACGTTTGATTAGTGCTTTTTTGAAGAGAGAGAAATAATGAAAACTCCACAGTTACTTGATACGATCGCTATTCTAAAACCAATTTCCGTAGATAGGCTTTCACTAATGGAAGCGGAATATGATTTTAATTCAGCTTTGCCAGTGGGGTTGGTGGGTACGATCGTAGATATTCATGAGGATAATCAAGGGGTTGACTATCTGGTAGAGTTTGCGGATTCTGATGGATGTGAGTTTGCGATCGCCTATTTGAAGTCTAATGAATTTCTTACTTTGCAATACGAGCTTGTGGCGGCTTAAAGTTTTTACATGATCGCACCCTCAACACCCAAAAACTGATCGCCTATTCCCCAACAAACAGCGATCGCCCCTCACCACCCACAAAACCCGATCGCCTTTTCCCCGCATCAACCAACGATCGCCCCTCACTACCCAAAACCTGATCGCCTATTCCCTCTAATCAAACAGCGATCGTTAAACACTATTTCTGATTATAATCAATATAAAAATTGTGGGCAAAATCTATGATTGCTACTATTTCATCGCCTAGCCTATCACCTACGGAATATCTAGAGTGGGAAGTAACACAAGCAGAGAGATATGAATATGAGTATGGAGAGGTTATTGAGGTGACAGGTGGAAAGCTTGAAAATAATGAAATTGCTCTTAATTTAATTGTATTGCTCCGAAGTCATTTACGTGGTAAAGGTTGTCGTATTCTTGGTGGTGATGCGAAACTCATGACCATTCCGAGCAATGTTTATTACTTTCCTGATGTGGTTGTTAGTTGCGATTCTCGCGATCGCTATGCTAAGGAGTTTTTACAATATCCTTGTTTAATTGCTGAAGTCTTATCCCCTGCTACAGAAAGTCGCGATCGCGGAGTTAAGTTACGCAACTATCTCAAGATCGAATCATTACAAGAATATCTGCTCATCAATTCAGATTCTCTGAGTATTGAATTCTATCGTCGTAGTAATCGTACAGAGGTTTGGGAATACTTAACAATCAATAGTTTAGATTTAACTGTTAACGATCCTGAAGTTCAATTAACTAGCATAGACCTTAATCTTCAGCTATCACTCATCTATGAAAACGTTGGTTTTGAGCAATTATAATCGCCTTTTCTCCCCAAACCAAACAGCGATCGCAACTCACCAACCAAGCCCCGATCGCCTATGTTCCATCAAACAGCGATCGCCTATCTCTACATCTCTAACAGTGCGATAAACCAGATCGCAACTTAGAAAGTGACAATAGCATTATGCCGAGTAGAACAAAAGAAATATCAGATTTATTGAGCAAAGCTTTAATTCAGAAAGGACAGATGGATCATGATTTGTACAAATTTGAGTTAGAGGAACATCTTCAAGAATGGTATGAAGGGTTAAAGGCTGATCGTGAAAATTTTGTGTTGGTAGTGACGGAAAATTCGGGCTCGGTAGCTATGGTATTAGTTTCTAAGGATAAGACTGTCTATGTGAATGAAGAGGGGAGAGAGAAATTATCTACTATTTGGAAGTTGAACTATGAGAACAATGTGAAGCTTTTACTTCCTGCAATGGCTGATGATATAGATAATGGCTTTTTCTCTGTAACTGGAATTACTGTGGTTGATAAATCTAAACGTAGATGGACAAAAGCTAAAGGGTTTGCTCGATAGCTTGATAGGAGATCTCAAATGACAAATCGTATATTCCTTAACATCAAACAGCGATCGCCCCTCACCACCCACAAAACCCGATCGCCTATCCCCTCAAATCAAACAGCGATCGCCCCTCATCACCCACAAACCCGATCGCCTATCACCCAAAATCAAACAGCGATCGCACCCTCACCACCCACAAACCCGATCGCCTAAATCTCAAAATCAAACAGCGATCGCCCCTCAACACCCATAAAACCCGATCACCTAAATCTCCACATCAAACAGCGATCGCAGCTTAGTGAATTGTTTATAATTGTTGATAGTGGTTTATCTGATGTGAAGGTGTTATCAAGTGGGGAAATCAAGGTGGCGATCATTTGAAGAAGCTCGTGCTTTTGTCCATAACCTTCAAATTAAAAATAAGAATGAATGGGCAGAATGGTCAAAAACTGAAGCTAAACCAGAAGATATACCTGCTGATCCTCGTCAAATCTATAAAGATAAGGGTTGGAATGGTTGGGGTGATTGGCTTGGCACTGGAGCAGTTGCAGCATTTAATCGTGTATATCAACCATTTGAAGAAGCTCGACTTTTTGTACATAGCCTTCAATTTAAAAATCAAAAAGAGTGGAGAAATTGGGCAAAAACTTTAGATAAACCTGAAGATATTCCTGCCAACCCTTCTAGTGTTTATAAAGATAAAGGTTGGATAGGTTTTGGAGACTGGCTTGGTACGGGAACAATTGCACCCTTTAATCGTGTTTATAGAACATTTGAAGAAGCTCGTACTTTTGTACATCAACTTCACCTAAGAAATAGAGACGAGTGGAGAGATTGGGCACAAAGCATAGAAAGACCTGAAGATATACCTGCTAATCCATCTGGAACATATAAGGAGAAAGGTTGGATAGGTTTTGGCGACTGGCTTGGTACTGGGGCAATTGCTCCTCGAAATTATGTTTATCAATCATTTGAAGAAGCTCGTGCTTTTGTACATCTACTTCACTTAAAAAATAGAGGCGAATGGTTGAATTGGACAAAAACTGAAGCTAAGACTGATGATATTCCTACTGATCCTTCAAGAGTTTATAAAGATGAAGGTTGGAATGGTTGGGGAGATTGGCTTGGTACGGGTACAATAGCAGTCTTTAATCGTAGTTATCGACCGTTTGTAAAAGCTCGTGCTTTTGCTCATAGCCTCCAATTAAAAAGTGGAAAAGAATGGAGGGAATGGGCTAAAACAGATGTAAAGCCTAGTGATATTCCTGCTAATCCAAAAGATGTTTATAAAGATAAAGGCTGGAATGGTTGGGGAGATTGGGTCGGTACTGGTACAATCGCGCCTCGAAATCGCATTTATCGTTCATTTGAAGAAGCTCGTGATTTTATACATAGTCTAAATCTGAAAAGTGTAAAAGAATGGAGGGAGTGGGCTAAGACAAATATAAAGCCAGATAATATTCCTGCTAATCCAGCAGGAGTTTATAAAGATGAATGGGTTGGTTGGGGTGACTGGCTGGGTACTGGAACAATTGCACCCTTCAATCGTGTTTATAGACCATTTGAAGAGGCTCGTACTTTCGTACATCAACTTCAGTTAAATAATAGACAAGAATGGCGAGAATGGGTACAGACCGATAACAGACCTGAAGATATTCCTTTTACTCCAGAGGAGGTTTATGCAGATAAAGGATGGCAAGGATTTGGAGATTGGCTTGGAAATGGCACGATTTCATATCGCAATCAAATTTATAGACCATTTGAGGAAGCTCGAACTTTTGTACATCAACTTCAACTGAGAAATAGAGACGAATGGAGAAACTGGACATTAAATGGACATAAGCCTGATGACATTCCTAGCGATCCCTCTAGAGTTTACAAAAATAATGGATGGCAAGGCTTTGGCGATTGGCTTGGCACTGGAACAATAGCAAATTTTAACCGCATTTACCGATCATTTGAAGAAGCTAGGATTTTCGTACATCAACTTCAGTTAAAGAATAGAGATGAATGGAGAGAATGGGCGATAACAGATTTAAAACCTAATGATATTCCTGCAAAGCCAGACAGAACTTATAAAGATAAGGGGTGGCTAGGATTTTCAGATTGGTTAGGAATTGTCAATTTATGGCGACCCAATGCGATTTTGAGTTTTTTGTATAGCTTACAACCTGTTTTGTCTAGCTTAGAGTCTTCTGAATTATATGCAATCATGCGACAAAACGGCATGATTGACTCTATTCGTAGTAATACAAAGAATGTTGAAATACTCAAAAGTATCAAGGATCTATGCTCTACAGATGATTTAGAGTTGGAATGCAAAAATTTAATTACTAAGCTAGAAGATGCGAGAAATAATAGAAGTTTTGAATCCAATGAAACTGAACTTGACGATTTCTTCGCAGAGGATGAATTAAACGCTGATGTAGAAATAGAAACTGATTTAGTCCCTGATGAAGTTGAAAATACTGATACTGAACTACCTCAACTAAAATCCTTTGACTCCCTAAAAGCAGTTGATTTACTTGTAGAAGCAGGAATTACCTCAGATTATGAAACCATAGAATTTCTAATTTGCAATCGCGTTAGCGCCCTATGGCAAGCCTGCCTAAACAACGACCCCACCTTTGACCTAGACCGACTTCGCAACGAAACAGGCGGCACATACTTTCAGACAATCCGCGATCGCTTCCTCAGTCAACACGATGGCGCAGCAAACCTCACCATACCTAACGGCTATAACTTCCCATATCCACCCAACCTGATGCAACGCCTCACCGCCTATCGCATCTACACGGAAAGAAGGATCGGCAACTGGTCAGGAGTTGGCGCAGGGAAAACCATATCCGCTATCTTTGCCAGTCGCGTCATTAACGCTAAATTCACGATCATCATCGCCTTTAACAGTACCATCGAAGGATGGGCAAAAGCGATCGCCCAAGTCTATCCCGACAGCATCATTTACCAAAAAGAACGCGGCGAAATCAGCGTAGATCGCAACCAACATAACTATCTCATTCTCAACTTCGAGAAATTCCAACAACCCTACTCCGCCGAACTTGTCGGCAATATTCTTGCTAATCACCAAATCGATTTTGTCGTCATCGATGAAATCCAAAACGTCAAACAACGCGATCCCAAAAAAGAAAGTAAACGCCGACAAATCCTCAATGGTTTACTTGATGCAGCTAAACAACAAAATCCTGCACTCTGCGTCTTAGGCATGAGCGCCACACCCGTCATCAACAACCTCTACGAAGCCAAAGCACTGCTAGAAATGACAAGAGGCGAAAAATTTGACGAATTGAAAACCTTCAGCACGATCGCCAACGCCCTTGCCATGCACGAAAAACTGATGCTCTATGGCATCCGCTATCGTCCCAATTACAAGATTGCGATCGCCGAAAGCTTTCCCGAAATCTCAGGCGAACATCTACGCCCCCAACTCATCGCCGCTATCAAAAACAGCCCACTTGCAGTCGAGCAAATCCTCCTCTCATCAAAAATCGACACAATCATCGCCCATCTCAAAACAGGAACCCTGATCTATACCCACTATGTTGAAGGCATGGTCGAACCACTCCGCAAAGCGATCGCCGCCGCAGGTTACAAGGTGGGCTTATTTACAGGCGTAGAAGACACCAAGGAACGGGATTCCGCCAAACAGAAATTTATCGCCAGAGAAATCGACATTCTCATCGGCACGGCTCCCATCGGCACAGGCGTAGATGGACTGCAATATGTATGCGATCGCCTGATTATCGCCAGCCTTCCTTGGACTCATGCCGAATACGAGCAACTAGTCGGGCGCATCTATCGCCAAAAATCAGCATTCGACAAAGTAGAAGTAATCATTCCCCAAGTCGTCCTCGATCATCAAGGCGATATCTGGTCATGGGATCGCCAATACAGATGGAGTCGCATCCAATGGAAAAAATCCCTCGCTGACACGGCGATCGATGGCGTAATTCCTAAAGGCGAACTCGCTTCGGAAAAAGTCGTCCTCCAAAAAGCAGGAGAAGCGCTACAAACATGGATCGATCGCGTCGAAAGTGGCGACATCTATGAAATCAACCGTGAAGAATTGCGCGTTCCCTTACCCGAAGCGATCGCCAAAATTCTCCAACGCCGCTTTGGGGACTTCTCAGCAATGAATAACCGCTTCAATAATTCCTACAGCCACACCACAGGCGATCGCCTCAAAGCAAATCCCGAAGAATGGTATCAATACCACACGCTCTATCGCGCCGCCCGTGAAACATGGCAAGAAATCCCCTACGAGAAAATCGCCGAAAAGCTGCAAAACTACACCAATCTCCAGATCGGTGACTTCGGTTGCGGTGAAGCCAAACTAGCCGAATTACTTCCCAATCATCAAGTCCATTCCTTCGACCACATCGCCATCAACGCAAAAGTACAAGCCTGTGATATCTCCCATACTCCTCTCCCAGATGCAACCCTCGATGTTGCCATCTTTTCCCTATCTCTCATGGGTCTAAACTATGCCGACTATCTCCAAGAAGCCCACCGCACCCTCAAAGGCGGCGGCAGTCTCCTCATCGCTGAAACCATCAGCCGATGGACAGACAAAAAGCTAGAATTGCTAAATTTGATAACGAGTTTAGGATTCACGGTGGTTAAGGATCAAGAAAGCGATCGCTTCCTTTACATCAATGCCACCAAACCTCTTATCAGCCTAATTTGATTATGCTAGTCTAAAAGCACTTTGCATTCAGGAATGATAAAGGTCATTAATCACTAAGGAAATTCATGAGATTACAAACCGTTAAATATGGTTCTTTTTTTACGCGCTTGGATTTTCGATCTAAGTTAGCAATGATGTTGGCGGTGACGGTGATTGCCTTTTTATGGGAAAGCCCAATTGCGGGTGGGATATTGATGCTGAGCGTGATTGGGCTTTGCATTGTAGCGGGCGTACGGCTAAATTATTTGGGAAAGATTCTGCAAGTGATGATTCCCTTCTATCTTTTTCTAATTTTGAGTATGGGATTTTTTAATATTGAGCAGATGAAACTGCTCACTAATAGAACAGAGCTAACTTCGCTATTTGCTTTCCCTCAGAGTTGGTGGTTACTAGGCGGCGCAAGTATGAGTTTAGAAGGAACTCTCTATGGTTTAAATATCGTTAGTAAGACCCTGACGATGATTTTAGTATTTCCCCTAGTTATCTTTACAACCGATGTCAACCAAATGACCGTGGGCATGGTACGCGCCAAAATCCCTTACAAAGTTGTCTTTATCTTTTCCTCGACTTTACGCTTTGTCCCCCTGCTATTGGAGGAAGTGCAGTCAATTTTGGAGTCTCAGCGCTTGCGGGGGCTGAATCTTGACAAAATGGGACTATTTAAAAAAGCACAGGTCTATGCAAAGGTGGCTGTCCCCCTAATCTTAAACTCATTATCAAAGTCGCAAAAGTTAGAAATTGTCTTGCAGTCTAAAGCATTTTCAGGAAGTTCTCAGCGTACCTATTTACATGATTCGATTTTGTCGATCGCTGATTATGTATTGATTACAACTTCGATCTTGCTATTAATTACGGCGATCGCCCTTTATTTTAGTCTTGGCATCGGTAAGTTTATGTGGTTACTTTAACCAGAAAAAACATGGATTATGCGAAACTGTTACAAATGCTGTTGGGACTTACACTCGGTATTAAATCTAGATACTTCATATTAAGTGCTATTCAACAGCAAAAATTATAAATAACATAAACACTTTTTTTAATGATTATTTTATGAGTCTACCAACCACAACTAAGCCCATCGAGCCAGCTCTCGCCTTGGTCAAGCAGCGTTTGGAAGAGGGTGGAGCCTTAATACCTGATTCCCCTGAAAATTTACTAGAAGTCGTCGGCATTCTCAAAAGCTACGGCGTTATCCTTGGTGAATATAATCGAAATCTTACCTATATTTCTGAACATCAATTCCTAAATATATTTCCCTTTTTTAAGTTCTTTAATGGTGAATTTTCCCTTGGTAAACTGGGTCGCCACTGGTGGCACGATCGCATAAATTTTGAATTTGCCGAATACTGTATGAAGATGATGTTTTGGCATGGGGGCGGAGGATTGGATAAATATTTGGACTCCGAGGATTTCCAAAATCGGGCAAAAATGGCGATCGCTGCCAAAATCAAAAACAACCCCTTCATGGGCGCGATGAATCGACTATTCCCCGATTTTCTGCCAGAACAGGTGAGAATGATGACCTACTACAGCGCCCTTGGCTATTTTTGGTCTTTCATGTCGCCGATGTTTTTGGAACTTAGCGATCGCTATGATCGTGGGGAAGTCAAGAGTATTCCTGACGTAGTGAGACATGTCCAAGCGGGATTAGTAGCGGCGGCGAGTGTCCCCTATATCTACAAAGTTCCTATTGATGGCAAAGATTATGAGATTGTCCCTGCTAGCGCTAATCTCACATTTTTAATGGATACGGCAGTTCCCTATGTGGAGGCAGTATTCTTCCGTTCTTTTCCTTTCCGTGGCACGATTTCCTACAATGCCCAAGCCCATCAGATCTCACCAGAGATTTCTCAATTTAACTATGGTGCTTTGTATGCTGACATCTTACCCGTCGGTGGTGCAGGTATCCCCCCCACATTGTTAATGCAAGATATGCGGCATTTTTTACCCGATTATCTGCAAAAGTTCTATAACAATGGAGATCGCGGTGCAGAGGATCTGCTAGTCAAAATATGCCTATCCTTCCAAAAGTCAATGTTTTGCGTAACTACAGGCGCTCTGCGTGGACTTGCTCCCTATCCCTTAGAAACGGAAAGTCCAGAGGAGCGCAAAGCAAATGAGAAGTTTCTCGCACCTTGGCTAGATCGCCTATCGCGATCGCGCCTATATTCATTGCAATAATTTTGTTAATGTCTTTACTCTAAGTAGATGAGTGAATAAAAACCAAAATCTACAAGCTGTAGCGCACGCAGCGTGCGCCGCAGCTTTCGGTTTTTTAAGTTTTCCTTGGCTTACCTACTTACTTATTCAGATTTGTTCAAATATTTATCAATTCACCATGTCCGATCCCAAAGTTAGCGCAGCCGTAGCCAAACTCTATAACACCTATCCCTTCCCACCCGAGCCAATCCTCGATGAGCCACCCCCTGGTTATAACTGGCGATGGAATTGGCAAGCCGCCCATAGCTTCTGCACAGGACAGAAACCTGCAAAAAACAATGTGCGGATTCTAGACGCAGGCTGCGGATCGGGCGTGAGTACGGAATATCTGGTGCATCTCAATCCTGAAGCCTCAGTGATTGGCATCGATCTCAGTGAAGGAACTCTGGCTGTCGCCAAAGAGCGCTGTCAGCGATCGGGGGCAAATAGAGTGGAATTTAAGCATTTAAGTCTCTTTGATGCTGACCAATTGGAAGGGGAATTTGATCTAATTAATTCCGTGGGGGTGTTGCACCACACTGCTGATCCGATTCGTGGCATTCAAGCTTTAGCCAAGAAGCTCACCGCAGGTGGTTTACTGCATATTTTTGTCTATGGCGAATTAGGACGTTGGGAAATTAGCCTGATGCAAGAGGCGATCGCTTTGTTGCAAGGATGGCAGCGTGGCGATTATGTTGATGGGGTAAAAGTTGGGCGGGAAATCTTTGCTAACTTACCTGAAACTAATTGCATCCGCCGCCGCGAAGAAGAACGTTGGGCGGCTGAGAACTATCAAGATGCTTGCTTTGCGGATATGTATGTGCATCCCCAAGAAATTGATTACAACGTCAATACTCTCTTTGAATTGATTGATGCTTCAGGATTAGAATTTCTGGGATTCTCCAATCCTCAAGTTTGGGAACTCGATCGCTTGATTGGCAAAGCGCCAGATCTAGTCGAGAGAGCTAAAAACCTTAGTGAGCGCGATCGCTATCGTTTATTAGAAGTTCTCGATCCGCATACGATTTCCCATTATGAGTTCTTTTTAGGGAAGCCACCAATGGCTAAACAAACTTGGGAAGATGATACAAATCTCCTAGCCGCAACTCCTGAGCCTAGTCCCTGCATTTATGGCTGGCAAGATAGTCCTAACTTTTTTGATTACAACTATCAACTAGCCAAAATTAGCGATTCAGAATGGAAATTCTTGCTAGCTTGCGCTGACAATCAAAATCAAAAGCAAACCGTTGCTCAAATTCTAGAATCCGTTACAGCCAGTTTAGATGATGTGCGAATCGCTACAAAAGCAACAAATCATCCTCTTGAGTGTATAAAAAATTAGACACACTCGCTAGAGGACAAATAAAAACCAGAAAGTGAGTTGCGGCGCTTCGCGCCGCAACTCACTTTCTGGTTTTTAGCTTTCGTCGAACTGGCGCTAAGATAAAAATCAATTCAGTCCAAATCATTAGTTCGAGTCCCTATGTCTTCGCAGCCCGCAAAATTTTCGCGCCTACAGATCTACTGGCAAAAGTTCGCACCTTGGCTAGAAGCCTCTGCAATCATTGCATGGGGACTTGTCCTAACAAAATTATGGCTTTCGGGGCAGTTATTTTTACTAATTCATCCCAACTATATCCCTCTGACCATTATTGCAGGGGTATTACTACTGACAATCGGTGCGATCGAAGCATGGCGGGTTGCCCAAAAACAAAAATACCAGTCTTCCAATAGCCAAAAGCATATCAATCTAATCAAGCCCTCCCTAGGCAGTGGATTACTGCTATTTGTAGCAATCCTAGGGCTAGTCATTAGTCCGCGTCCCTTTACTAGCGAAAAGGCAATCCACCGTGGCGTTACCGATAGCCTTGCCGATGCGCGGACAATTCCCCAATCCTTTAAATCGAGTAACCGTCCCGAAGAGCGCACCCTTGTCGAATGGGTACGCACCATTAGCGCCTATCCCGAACCCGATGCCTATGTGGGACAGAAGGTAAAGCTGACGGGATTTGTTGTCCATGCGCCTGAACAGCCTGACAATATGTTTTTGATTACCCGCTTTGTAATTACTTGCTGTGCCGCCGATGTCTATCCTGTGAGCTTGCCCGTCAAGATTGCCGATAGTCGCGCCAACTATCCGCCCGATCGCTGGTTACAGATCGAGGGGCAAACCGATGTCGATAGTACCGACGGTAAGCGCCAAGTTGTAATCGTGGCAAATAATATCACCGCGATCGCCGAACCCAAAAATCCCTACGATTACTAAAACTCTCGCAGCAACCTCATGAACAACTGTCGCGCAAAGCGCAGCACTTCATGACAAGCGGGATGAGATACAATTTAGATCGAATGGTTCGATCGCAGAAATGTCAAACATAGTCGCAGATACAATCCCCAATACAGCCACAAATACAGTCGCAAATACAGTCGCAAACAAAGAAAAAGTCGTAGTCGGCTTATCAGGTGGCGTTGATAGCTCCGTTGCGGCTGCCCTACTCCATCGCGCAGGTTACGACGTAACAGGCTTGACCCTGTGGCTAATGAAGGGCAAAGGGCAATGCTGCTCTGAGGGCATGGTCGATGCGGCGCGTCTATGTGAAGAACTGGGCATCCACCATGAAATTGTCGATAGCCGCGATGTATTTGAACAAAGCATTATTAACTACTTAGTTACAGGCTATGCCGCAGGATCAACTCCCCTGCCCTGCTCACGCTGCAACAAAGCCGTCAAGTTTACACCGATGATGACCTACGCTCGCGAGCATCTCGGCATTAATAAAATCGCAACGGGGCATTATGCCAGACTCAGCTTTAATTCAGAGTCTGGACGTTATGAATTGCGTCGCGCCGTTGATGATACTAAGGATCAATCTTACTTTTTATACGAAGTGGGGCAGGATGAGCTAAGCTGCTGCATTTTTCCCTTGGGCGAAACAACTAAGGTGGAAACCCGTAAGATTGCCACCGAATTTGGCTTAGCTACTGCTGAAAAGCCTGAAAGCATGGATCTGTGCTTAGTGGAAGCTAACGGCTCAATGAAAGCTTTTCTTGATAAGTATCTAACCCCTGTGCAGGGCAAAATTGTTGATACTCAGGGCAATGTTTTGGGTGAGCATGATGGCACATATCACTACACCATCGGTCAGCGCAAAGGTCTGGGCGTGGCAGCAGCAAATCCCCTCTATGTGATTGGTTTAGATCCTGTTAAGAATGAAGTAATCGTTGGCGATCGCTCTGAAGCCCATGATCCAGAATGCACCATTGACCAAGTAAATTGGGTGTCGATCGCACCAACGGATCAGCCATTTAAGGCAGAGGTACAAGTCCGCTATCGAACTGCGCCCGCCGCCGCCACCGTGATTCCGCTCGAAGGCGATCGCGCTCGTATTGTTTTTGATGAGCCGCAATTTAGCATCACCCCCGGACAAGCTGCCGTCTTTTACGATGGTGATCTGCTCCTTGGCGGCGGCTTGATCGAAGTTAAAGTCTAGAAACGCAATAAAAAAAGGAGGCTATGCCTCCTTTTTTTATTGCTTACTTTAAGCCGTTGGGATTACTTGCTTCCGCAGAGAAGTTAAACGGCGCTTAGCGGTTTCGTTGTTTTCATCTAACTTCACAACTTGCTCATAGGTCTCGATCGCTTGAGGCAGTAACTTTTTCTTCTCATAGGCGTGACCAAGATTATTGAGGGCAGTTACATAGCCATCTTGCAAAGCGATCGCCTGTTTATAATTTTTGATTGCGAGATCATACTGTTCTTGGGAAAAGTAGGAGAAACCCAGCGCATTATGAACTTCAGGAACATTCTCGCCACCTTCTTTAATCGCTTTGTTAAATAGAGTGATCGCTTGGGCATAGAGTTTTTTGCGGAGATAAACACTGCCCAACTGGTAATAGTCTTCGGGACTACCCTTTTCCTTTTGTAACTTTGGTTGAAGTTCTGAAATTACGTTTTCCAGACTGCGTGACTTCATAATCTGGCGTATAACTAACCAGCTAACTCCGCCTAGGAGTAAAACTAACGCCCCAAGATAGGCGATCGCCAAGGTACTATCCATAGTTTATGTATCAGTTCTAATCAGAATTTATTAAATTATTAGCAGATTTTTTTCTCTCAGTTCACTACCTTAGCTCAAAAATTAGATTGCGATCCTAAATCATGGTCAGATGTTGAGCTTTGTAAAGGCGCAACTCTTCTTTGCGTTTATGTCCTAAGCAAAACTTGTCTTGATATAATCCAGATCTGAATTACACAAAATTGCCACAAAAACCTGTTTTTGTTGTAAGATAATGAACCGTGAATTTGTTTGCAAATTCCTTTGGGCTAGTAGCTCAGTTGTATAGAGCAATCGCCTTCTAAGCGATCGGTCGATGGTTAGAGTCCATCCTAGCCTGTTCTTCTCAAAAGATAGTCATAGATTATTCACAGCAATCTTTTGGACTTTATAACTATCCCCCCAAGAAATAGGCGGCGGTGCTTTGCGCCTACCGCCTATTTCTTGGTTTGCGGTAAAAGCCTTAAAATTAGTAGCAAATACATAAGAAATATAGGATTTAAGATTTAAACATGGGCAGTACCTTTGGGCATTTATTTCGCGTCACGACCTTTGGTGAGTCACATGGTGGAGGCGTAGGCGCGATCGTCGATGGATGTCCACCTTTACTAGAGCTAAGCGAAGCCGATATTCAAGTCGATCTCGATCGCCGCAAACCAGGGCAAAGCAAAATCGTCACCCCTCGTCGCGAAGATGATCGCGCCCAGATTTTATCAGGCGTATTTGAGGGCAAGACCCTCGGCACACCGATCATGATCATGGTGCAGAACAAAGATGCTCGTAGCCATGACTATTCGGAAATGGCAGAAAAATTCCGTCCATCTCATGCCGATGCTACCTATCAAGCTAAATATGGCATTCGCAACTGGCAAGGTGGCGGCAGATCCTCAGCGCGGGAGACGATCGGGCGAGTAGCCGCAGGAGCGATCGCCAAGAAAATTCTCAAACAGGCAACGGGTGTAGAAATCATTGCCTATGTGCGACAGGTTAAAGATATGGTCGCCTCGGAAATTGATGCTAATACGGTGACAATGGAACAGGTGGAGAGCAATATTTTGCGCTGCCCTGATCCTGTGATGGCAGAAAAAATGATCGACTTCATCGACAAAATCCGCCGCGATGGGAACTCCGTTGGCGGCATCGTCGAATGTGTCGCCCGTAATGTCCCCGTCGGACTAGGCGATCCCGTCTTTGATAAATTGGAGGCGGATCTTGCCAAGGCAGTGATGTCATTACCCGCTAGCAAAGGTTTTGAAATCGGTTCTGGATTTGATGGGGTCAATCTAACGGGGCGCGAACATAACGACGAATTTTACATGGAAGGCGATCGCCTGCGTACCCGTACTAATAATTCAGGGGGCATTCAAGGCGGCATTTCCAATGGTGAAAATATTATCCTGCGGGTTGCCTTCAAACCTACAGCCACGATTTTGCAAGAACAGAATACGGTCTCAATGGCAGGTGAAGATACCACCCTTACGGGCAAGGGTCGCCATGATCCCTGTGTATTACCCCGTGCTGTGCCGATGGTGGAAGCGATGGTGGCGCTAGTCCTTTGCGATCGCTATCTAGCTCAAAAAGCCGTATCGCTCTAAATCCCAGAACAGAAAATGGCTACGCCATTTTCTGTTCTGGGATAGGAAGCGAGTGGCAACGCCACTCGCTTCTGAGGTTTGGTACAGGTCAATGTAATAAATTGTGCCAAAATATAAATAGTTCACTACAAGCTTATATTTACAAGCTAACTGGCAATGTCTGCAATTTCGATCAAAGTTCCCAAACAAAAGCTCAAAAATCCTCCTCTCGAAGTGCATACCCTTGGCGATCGCGTCCTGCGTCAGCCCGCAAAGCGCATCAGTAAAGTCAATGATGAAATCCGTCAGACCATCGTCGAGATGTTGCAAACCATGTATAGCAACGATGGCATTGGCTTAGCCGCTCCACAGGTGGGAATCAATAAGCAATTACTGGTGATTGATATTGAATTTAAGGATGAAAATATTCCTCCTCTAGTAATGATCAATCCTGAAATCAAAAAATCTGGGGGCGACTTAGTCAATGGGGAAGAAGGCTGTTTAAGCATTCCCGATGTTTTCCTTGATGTGGTGCGTCCCGATCAAGTGGAAGTTTCCTATCGTGATGAAGATGGCAGACCGCAGCGCATGGTGGCAGAGGGTTTATTAGCCAGAGTAATTCAGCATGAAATGGATCATCTAAATGGAGTTCTCTTTGTCGATCGCGTGAAGAATCCGATCGCGCTAAATAAGGAACTAACCAGTCACGGATTTGCACCCAAGGATGTCCAAGCGATCAAATAGAATCTCAATCAAAAATTTATAATATGCTGATTCAGAAGTTACTCGATTGCCCTGAATTTATCGCAGGAGATTCCACAATCCTGCGCGAACTCCTGCATCCAGATAAACAAGCGATCGATCTTCGCTATAGTCTCGCCCACGCGATTTTACCTGTAGGCGAGACTTCGCAACCGCATTCTCTAACCACTTCTGAGGTCTATTATATTCTCAGTGGTAAGGGGGAAATGTATATAGATGAAGAAGTCAAAGTAATTGAATCGGGCGATGCGGTATATATTCCGCCCAATGCCAAGCAATATCTTAAAAATATTGGTGACGAAGCGATCGTCTTTATCTGCATCGTCGATCCCGCTTGGCGCAAGGAAGACGAGACTATTTATTCTGAATAAAAGAAATACCGCGCCAAGCGCGGTATTTCTTTGTGTCCGAAGTTTTACCAGATCTTCCATTCATCCCAATCAAGATTAAAAATA
Source organism: uncultured cyanobacterium (assembly GCA_963750795.1). GTDB lineage: Bacteria > Cyanobacteriota > Cyanobacteriia > Pseudanabaenales > Pseudanabaenaceae > Pseudanabaena. Next base: position 158,357 of record CAVVRZ010000003.1, on the reverse strand, counting down.
GAAGTATTAGGAAATGCCGTGGGATTGTTATTTTTAGCAAGTTGTTGCTGTAACTGCACTAGCTTAGGGCTGACTCTTGGCAAGTCTTCGACTAGCTGATAGGGCAGCATTCCTTCCGACAGGGCAAACGATGCGGTAGTTGCGGCGGCGGCTCCCACTGACCACTCGTAGGAATGGACGCGATAACCTGCGGCGACAATATAGCTGAAGGCAATATTTTTGCCAGACACGATCAGGTTATCAATCTTTTGGGGAATGAGCGATCGCAAGGGGATTTGTCCCGGGAATGCAGGAGAATGACCATTACGAACTCCTTCACGCTCAGTATTACCAGCTTTTTCGACAGGATATTCGCTCAAGCAAGGGTGAAAATCTAAATAATATTGAGCAATACCAACGGCATCAGGATAGATCGTAGAGCGTGTGCGACGCTGAATATTGGCAGGATCGGTACTATTGCGAATAGCATCTGTTGCACCCATCCCTGCGATCGCTTTCCAGAGAGAACTGTATTTCTGCTCCGAGAGATTATTGCGATAGAATTCGCTGCTAAAGTCCACCCGTGATACATCCACTTCCGACATACTAAAGCCATCGGGATAACCGTAGGAAGGACGACCAATAATCCGCCGTGATTCGCGAATGTAGGGATATTTCGATAGACCGTGATCGGTTCCCATCGGTGAATTTACGCCTGTTAAAAGACGATGGTTAGGGAAAGGCTTTTTCCAATCTGTCTTTTGTTGAGAATCGGTCGTCCCTGCCACTAGCCAGTAATAGAAGCCAAGGGCAATTTCTTCGCCATGCTTAAGGGTTTCGGCGCGTAATCCGCCCATCCAGCCTTGGGGATCTAATTGCCCCATTTGCTGCAACTGTTCTCTACTATAGATCAGATTGTCTCTAGCAGTTCCCGGACGATAGTCATTACCCCAAACCCAGTTCTGCATCGAGATATCTCCCGCTTTCATCGGGGAAACACCAAAGGCATTTTTTTTAGGATTCTCTTTAGGTTTATCTGTGGGAGCGCTCCAGATGCGGCGATAGGTGAAGATCGTATCGAAGTTAGCCAGATTCGGTTTGGGGTCAGAGCCGTAGTAGGGCAGATAGCGATCGTAGAATGGGGGCTTGGTCTGTGGTTGTGGTTCTGCCGTTTGTTCCATCGCAAAGGTATAGGTAAAACCCTGCGTGCAGTAGGCATCGTTAGCTGTGACGGGTGATGAGGGGTTGAGATGCGATCGCGGATCGATACCAAGACGATAGGGAACATCGGCAAGAGCAATGATTTCCCCTGTTTCAGTGGAGTCTATTACAAACCAATCTGTGGGGCGTGATGTCTGCGTTGCTACATTCTCATTTTTGAGAGGAATAAAGCGAATAACTTCTTTTTTTAGTCTTAGCGAATCTTCGTAACGATAGGCATCTTCGATAATCGTGGAAAGTGTTTCAGCGCTGAGGGATGGTGTATTCGGTTGCGGACTATGGCGAATCGCGATCGCTCCATCAATTAATTTGCCATCGGCACTCATTTGCAGATCTTTGATCACGGTATTAGGGAACCATTGCAATCTGCCATTCCCCTTCTGGGCCGCATCTTGCAGCATCTCCACCAAAATTGTTTGGGCGGTATTAGGAATGAAGCAAGACACGCTAACCCAGCAATCTCCCGCGTTCAGTTTGCCATAGGTGCGCTCAATCCGCTTCCGAAATTCTGTGTAGCCTTGGGGAAAGAACCAGAGACTACGTTGTTTCTTGGCTTCATCAAGGGCGGATGTGCCTTGGGCGGTGATCTGACCACCGACCCAATCGGTGATTTCCGTGAGGCAAACGGTGCGCCCCGCTAGTAAACCTTCATAGGCGGCGGCAGTACCTGCAACTCCACCACCGACGATCAAGATTTCGCATTCTACTTGCTGATCAATTTGTGGATTTTGTAGATTTTGGGCGATCGCCTGATCGATCGGCAAACTCACAGAGATCGCGCCCAAGCCAACAATACCGAAGAATTTTAATATCGAGTCCATTGCTGTATGTCCTAACCCTTTTTTTATGTGACATCATGACACAAACATCTAATCAAGAGAATTACCATACAGGATGTAGCAATTCTCTTGATTCAGTATTAATCAGTCATTGAGATAGACTTATCTACAAAGTATGTCCCATCCGCTTAGGAATGGCTTCATTAAAGTTTTTGGTGATTTGCGAAAGAGATACCGCGATCGCCTGTTCTCCATTCACCGCAATCTCCAAGTCATTAGCTGCATCGCTGACATTACCGATATACTGCCAAGCATTGCCTAATTGATTATTGAGATAAGCTTCCCATGCAGAGCGATCGCTTGCTTTAACAGAAACGACAATCCGACTTGCGCCTTCTCCAAAGAGTAGTTGGGTAAGGTGCAAACCTTCGGGCATAGCGAGTTGAATCTTGGCAGTGAGTTTGCCAGAAATAGATGATTCGGCGATCGCCACAGCCAAACCACCATCGGAACAATCATGGGAAGATTGAATTAAACCTTGAGTAATGCCTTGACGACAGGCTAATTGAACCTTGCGCTCCAATTCAAAATCCACAGGTTGCGGTCTGCCTGTCACTTCACCAATTACGGAAGCAAGATATTCAGAACCCGCAAGACTAGCGCGATCGCTGCCTAATAGATAAATCGCATCACCGACATTCTGCCAAGCTTGCCCGACTACTTTCGTTACATCTTCCACTAAGCCCACCATGCCGATCACAGGGGTCGGATAAATCGGTTTAGCATTACCATCGGCATCAATAGTCTCGTTATACAGCGAGACATTACCGCCCGTGACAGGCGTGGATAATTCCCGACAAGCATCGGCGATACCGCGACAGGCTTCGTGCAACTGCCAATAACCGATCGCATTTTCAGGACTGCCAAAGTTCAAGTTATCCGTAACCGAAATGGGGTCAGAACCCACACAGGATAAATTTCGCGCCGCTTCTGCAACAGCTAGTTTTGCACCTTCGTAGGGGTCAAGATAGACATAACGGGCATTGCAATCCACCGTCGCCGCCACCCCTGCAAGGGAGTCAATTTGGCACTGAGCAGAACTTAATTCCCCAGCCCCGAAGCCTTGACTGCGTAACCGAATTACGGCTGCATCGGCTCCCCCCGGAAAGAGTACCGTATTATTTTGCACCTGATGATCGTATTGGCGATAGATCCATGCTTTCGAGGCGATCGCAGGCGTATCGAGTAATTTTAAAAGCGCGTCGTTAGGAGAGATGGAAGGGAAAGAGGCGATCGCCACCTTCTCATCCCAAGCCCAAGCTTGCTTGGCGTAGTCAGGCGTATCCGCTAACTGACGATGATAGATCGGTGTATTGTCCGCTAAAGCCGTCGCAGGAATCTCCGCCGCCACTTCACCATGCCAAAGAATTCGCACAATTGGTTCCGCGAGAACCTCACCCGCGACTACTGCATGAAGTCCCCAACGTTCAAAGATTTCAATCAGTTCCGCTTCCCTGCCCTTATGAGCCACAAACAGCATCCGCTCTTGCGATTCTGAAAGCAGATATTCGTAGGCATTCATCCCCGTTTCCCGTGCAGGAATCTTGTCCAAATCTAGAGACACGCCCACGCCGCCTTTTGCCGCCATTTCGGAAGTGGAACAGGTCAACCCCGCCGCGCCCATATCTTGTGCGGCAACCACCGCGCCAGTTTTGAAAGCTTCCAAACAAGCTTCCACCAAAGATTTTTCTAAGAATGGATCGCCCACCTGTACTGCCGAGCGATTCTGTTCCGATTTGCCCGAAATCTCTGTACTTGCAAAACTCGCGCCCTTGATGCCATCGCGCCCTGTAGTAGAGCCAACATAGATTACAGGATTGCCCACACCCGCAGCACCCGATTTGACGATTTCCTTGGTTTCCATAATCCCGATCGCCATCGCATTCACAAGCGGATTACGGTTATATGCCTTATCAAAATAGACCTCACCGCCAACCGTGGGAACGCCGATACAATTTCCATAACCAGCGATACCATTAACAATCCCGTTAACGCGACTGCGTACCCAAGGATCAGACAGTTCACCAAATCGGAGCGAGTTCAAAATCGCAACGGGACGCGCTCCCATCGTAAAAATATCGCGCAAAATGCCGCCCACACCTGTCGCTGCGCCCTGATAGGGTTCCACCGCCGAAGGACGGTTATGGCTTTCAATCTTAAAACTAATGGCAATATCATCGGTAATTTTGACTACGCCCGCATTTTCCCCCGGTCCAACCAGAATGCGATCGCCTGTTGTTGGAAATTGCTTGAGCAAAGGACGCGAATTTTTGTAGCAGCAATGCTCTGACCACATCACGCCAAACATCCCCAATTCGGCTTTGTTGGGTTCACGACCAAGGCGATCGCAAATCATCTGATATTCATCAAGGGTTAAGCCCTCATTTTTGATTTCAGCAGGGGAGAATGTGAATGTGGTGATATTGGCGGTCATAGTTAACGTGCGACAAATTTTTGACTATCAAATATGATTTTATCGCATTCAACCAGCCTAAAATGATTTCATGCTGTTCAAAACGAGATCAACTTTAATGCTTTTAATTTAGGATAAATCTTTTGAGGCAGCGAAAAGAAACGTGATTAGAATAGATATTGTGGCTTACACAATTGCTAATCCAGCAAAATGATCGCAAATCTAACAAAAGAACTTATCTGATTTATATCTATAAATTTAATATAATTTTTTTAATTCAAACTTAAAATTTTTAGAAAAGTTGATGATGTTACTGGAACTATTGGGCAGTTTGTTAGAGACAACAATATTTAGCCAGCAAGAATTAGAAAATTTAGCTCAAGATAGCGATCTTCCTTTGTTTGTATGAAAAAAGACCTATTCCATCAATCTGTAAAGACATCACTCATCAAAGACGGATGGACCATAAACCTGTTGGGTAAGCAAGATAAAAAACAAAACCTTTCTGGACAAGGATTTTAGTAATTAGAATTGTTGTTATCCAACAATTCTAATTACTGGCGATTCATTAATCATTCTGATTGATACACAAATTCAAAACAAGGAATAAATCCATGAAAATCAAAGCAATTATTTGGCAAGAAGATGGAGTTTGGTGCGGCTCTGTTCCTGCATTGAAAGGATGCCACACTTGGGGCGATAGTTACGAACATTTATTAGAAATGCTCGAAGATGCAGTCCAAGCTTGGCTCGAAGTTGCCAGTGAAAGCCAAAATCTAGAAACAGAGAAGCAATTGGTTGAGCTATCCCTATGAAATCAGTCTCAGGCAAAACACTCTGTAGAATCATTGAGCGCAAAGGATGGGAGTTAAAAAGAGTTACAGGCAGTCATCACATTTACATCAAACAAGGTGTTGACGCAATTCTCTCTATTCCAGTTCACGGTAATCGAGATCTACCCGTTGGGACTTTAAAAAGCATCATGAAAGATGCAGGACTTGTTGAAACTGACTTGTAGCTAAAAATGATGACTCTTGCAACAACATCTACAAAAACTGCAAAAAGTTTGATCATATGGTCAACGTCGAGCTTATAACAATTGCTGAACTACTTATAATCAAGATAAACGCATTGAACTCTGAGCAATTCCTTCGTAATACATATGCAAACAGTTAAACTTGGTAATGATGGCGCGATCGTTCCTGCTCTTGGTGTTGGGACATGGGCGTGGGGAGATACACTCTTTTGGAGCTATGGCAAAGACTTTGGGGCGCAGGATGTGGAATTAGCTTTTCAAGCCTCCGTTGATGCAGGTATTACTTTTTTTGATACTGCCGAGGTCTATGGCTTTGGGGAATCAGAGAGACTTATCGGTAAGTTCTGCAAACAGACCTCACAACCAATTCAGATTGCCACTAAGTATTTTCCATTGCCTTGGCGTTGGCAAAAATCAGCGATCGCCGATGCCCTTTCCGCGAGTTTAGAGCGTTTACAAACTTCTCAGATCAGCCTTTATCAAATCCACTGGCCCTTAGAATTTATTCTTAAAACTAAGGACTTTATGGAAGTTCTTGCCGCAGAAGTCAAGAAGGGCAGAATCCAAGCGGTGGGGGTGAGTAATTACTCGGCAGCACAAATGGAGACCGCCCATAGCTATCTCGCCGAGAAGGGGATTCCCCTAGCGGTAAATCAAGTTCCCTATTCTCTATTGACTAGACAAATCGAACAGAATGGAACTCTGGCTAAGGCGAAACAGTTAGGGGTAACGATTTTGGCTTATAGTCCCCTTGCCCAAGGCTTATTGACGGGTAAATATAATGTTGAGACGGTTAAAGATTTACAGGGGGCAAGGCGCATTGATCCGCGTTTCAGTCCCAAAGGCTTACAGAAACTTGCACCACTATTCGCCGCGATCGCTGATTTGTCGGATAAGTACGATAAAACTCCTGCTCAAATCTCTCTAAACTGGTTGATTGCTCAAGGTAATGTGATTCCTATTCCTGGGGCAAAAAATGCTAGTCAAGCGAAACAAAATGCTGGAGCATTGGGTTGGACTTTAACTGAAGCAGAAGTTGAACTGTTAAGACAAAAGAGTATTAGCTAAGTCTGTAACCTTGTCATAATGAGAGTTTTATAGCTATAACTACCTATATCAACATCGTTTTGCGCTATTTGTGCCGCGCTTCGCGCGGCGCAAATAGCTTATCTAACTCGCGGCACAGAATGACTTGTAGCAACTATGATCTAGTCTCACCATAATTGAGGATTTTGGTAATCAGGCGATCGCTATTAATGATAAAGAATGAAGGCGTATTCTCAGAAGGGAGCGTCATTAAATTGATGAAATCGACTTTCCAGCGTTGGCTATAAGTGGGCGGCAAAGGAACTAGCTGATCCTGTGTCACCATCTGTAATGCAGGTTGCGAATTGCAAAGGATAGCAACTAAGTTTTCGTCAGGGTCGCGGATAATTACCATTGATGGTTTAGAGACCACGGGCGCTCCATTAACTACTAATTGCGGAATATCCTTTGCCTGTATTTTGGTATTACCAAATAAGATCTTCCCTAAATCAACAATCGGAACATTCTTCCCTAAGAATGTAAGTTTAGGAATATGCTTTTCAAGGGGGATAATTCGATATATGTTCTGAATTGGCACAGCAAACCATGCGACCCGCAGACGAAATGTGACGTATTGCTGTCCCATATCAGGTCTTTGAATAGCTAGTCTTTGCGATCGCAATGAGGAAATAATTGGCATAAATTCAAGAACTATTAGGAGCTAGATTGGTTAGAGTGACTACAAAAATTAGGGTTTAACAATAATTTGAGAGAGAGTTTGCAAAAGCTCATTATCCTTGAAAGGTTTAGTAAAGTAGGCGGCAGCCCCCAAACGCATAGCTAGGTCGCGATGTTTGTTGCCACTGCGCGAAGTAAGCATTACCACAGGAATATCGCGGCAATCTTGATCATTACGTGACTGTGCTAAGAATCCAAATCCGTCTAACCTCGGCATCTCAATATCGCAGACGACAGCGCTCACACGGGAAGTAAGAGTAGAGGTTTGTAATTTCTTCAGTTTTTCCATTGCTTCTAAGCCATCCCTCGCCTGCTCAACCCGATAGCCAGATTTTTCTAAGGTCATTGACAAAAATCTCCGTACATTAATTGAATCATCCACAACCAATACTGTGGAACGTTGATCGTAACGGGAGGGCATTTTGCTAGAGGACTTAACCAATGCGGAGTTGGGGACACTCGATACTTGATTGGTATCTGCGATCGCCCAGTTTAAAAAGTCGTCAACATCAATTAAAGGCACGAGCTTGCCGCCACCGAGGATCGCGCAATCTACAAATCCAGTCGGCATCGGGATCGGACTCTGAACACTGCGAATGGTTACTTCTTGCTCACCCCAGTAGCGATCGACTTGCAACCCAAAGGGCACATTGTCACAGGAGACGATCAACAATAACGGCTCATCAACTACTGGACGATTTTCTGTTTCTGAGGGGAATTGAGGACGGGAAAAATGAAGGCGATCGCCTAATTTCAGCAACGCAACTGAGAAACCTTCCCAATCTAAGACTTCTTGATTCGCAACTATATGAATGGCAGTTTCTTTAACCAAGAGAATTTCTTCAACGGCGCTAGTGAGAATTGCCATCTGCAAGCCATTAGCTTCAAATAGCAAGACACGGGCGATCGACAGGGAAACAGGTACGTTCATAATAAAGGTTGTACCTTTGCCCAATTCCGTCTCAATCCGCACATTACCACCAATTGTATTCAGATTAGAGCGCACCACATCCATACCTACGCCCCGTCCTGAGAGATTGGTGACGCGATCGGCAGTACTAAACCCTGCTTCAAAGATTAAATCTAGGAGATCGGCTTCGCTAGAGTTGTCTAAGTCCGCTTCACTCAGTCCCATCTGAAGGGCGCGATCGCGAATCTTGGCAAAATCAATCCCATTGCCGTCATCGCTAATCGTAATGATTGTTTGATTGCCACGATAACCTGCGGCAACTTCGATCCGTCCCTTCGGCGATTTACCCGCCGCAATCCGTGCTTCGGGAGTCTCAATACCATGATCAAAGGCGTTACGCAGCAGATGGAGCAGGGGATCTTCTAAAATCTCCAGTACCGATCGCTCAACTAGGGTCGAGCTACCCCGCAAGACCAGTTCCACCTGCTTACCATGCTCTAAGGACAAATCCCGTAGCAAACGCGGAAATCGTCCTAAGACCTCACTGATCATCCGCATTCTCGTTTGTTCGATCGCCGTTTGCATTTGTCGGGAGGCTCTACCCAGTTCGCGCTCAGTGCTTTCAGTCTCAGCTAGGGAGGTTTCCAAGTCACTATGCACCTCCTGTAGCTGCACTACGCTATCCATGATTTCCCTTGAGAGCAGATGCAGTTCGCTATACTGATCCATTTCTAAAAGATCAAAGCGACTTGCGTAGGGAGATAGAATATTGCCTTTAAGAATATCGCCTCTGAGCTTGTCTACGGAAGGCGCGATCGCAGGTACAAGGGCATCGGAGGAGGTAATTACCCGATCATAGGCTTCCCGCAGTTGGGCATTAGAATGCTCTAATGTCCGCATTCGATCCTTCAGAATTTGCACGAGATCGCGCATCCGTTTGAGCTGCATCCGCATTCCACTACGTTCCGCATTCAACTCACCAAAGCGATCGCTTAGGTTTTGTAATTGCTTGACGGAGATACGGGTTGTTGCTTGAGTTGCTTCCACATCGATAGATTTAGAGTTAGCGATCGCCTGACTAGGTTCATCATCGATCATCATATTAGCGACATTGACTATTTCAGTTTCGGTGCTAATGCGCGGAAAGTCATATTCTGAATCCAGATCTAGATCTAAGTCCAGATCCAGATGTAAGCCTAGATCCAGATCTGGATCTAGAGCTTGAGATTCAGTCAGATCCGTTTCTAGATCCTGACTAAGTATTGGATTAGGAATTTGATTTGAATTTGAATTTGAATCTGAATTTTGATTTTGCTGAGCAACTGCTTCTAACTTCGATTTTGATTTTGAAGGGATAATCGCAAAATGTTCAGGTATTAGTTGAAACTGACCAACTAATACCAGCGCTTGCACCTGTCGCCATGTTTCCAGAGCGGAGAAAGTTATTTCGTTCAGATTGTAATCAAAGCTATCTAGATCATTCAAAGCATGGTTAATTTCATTGCAAAGCTGCGTAAATGCAGGTAGCTCCAACATTTCACCCAAACAACCAAACTCCTGACTGGTTAGTTCAAACTCTTCCCGTAATACTTGAGAATGGGGATCGGCAATTACATCGGTCAGACGGTTGAGACAGGCATCGACTTCCGTTGAAAACATCAAGACGCGCATATCTTGACCCGCTTCTTCAGAAAGCAGACTCGCCTCATCCTTGACCGAGAGTTCACCAAGGATTGACCGCAGTTGCTTAAATGGAGGGTAGATCTGGGCATCTAACCAATCCTGACTAGGATTTTGGCGCTGCTTATGGATATTAGCGGTTTTTCGCATATTATCAACGGCGGCGAGTAATAGCCCTTCGATCGCAGAAGTGACCGTAGTTTGATGGTTTGCCTGTAGGATTTTGATAAAATCTTCGAGGGAGTGAGATAGGTCGCTCAGTGCCTGAAATCCCATCATTGCCGCACCACCTTTCATCGAATGGGCAGCCCGCAAAATCTTGTCGATCGCGGCTCGATGTAGACCGCGATCGCTCATACCGATAACTTCCATCTCAATGGCTACTAAAAAATCCTTAGCCTCATCGAGAAACAGTAACCGAACTTCCCATTCGCGATCGCTTAATGTATTAGTTGCCATATCGACCTCCACTAAGTTTTATAAGATTACGCGACATCAACTTTAAATGTCTCGACCGAAGCCTGAAGCTGACTGGCGACATCGGCGGTTTTTTGAAGGGCGATCGCCACATCCCGCGAGGTCAGTGACGAATGTTGGGACTGGGCGGAGATTTCTGCGATTAGCGATCGTACCGATTGCGAAGTTTGCACCTGCGAAGTCGTCGCGATCAAAATCTCTTGGAAGAGTTCGTTAATTTGCTGCGATACCTGCACAATTTGGTTTAAGCTTTGCCGCGCATCTTCGACTCGATTTGTACCTTCCACAACTTGCACCGTACTCGCTTCCATCGCCTGTACCACTTCGCTAGTTTCTTTTTGAATACTTTCAACTAAGATTTCAATTTCCCTAGTTGCGTTTGCGGACTGGGCGGCGAGTGCACCCACCTCCTCCGCCACCACTGCAAAGCCTCGTCCTTCTTCACCTGCAAGGGAAGCTTCGATACTGGCATTGACCGCTAACATATTTGTCTTCAGGGCAATCTGATCGATCAGCACTACAATTTTAGAAATTTGTTGCGAAGCTTCCCCCAGTCGTTTCACCTTCTTAGCCGTATCAGCAACGGTTTGCCGTAACTGAAGAATACTTTTTACCGATTGCTCGATCGCCGTACTACCATTTTCTGCGGTTTGTGCCGCCGTGATCGAAGCATCCGCCGCCTGTTGGGAGCTACTAGCAACCTGTTGAATTGAGTTAGTCATACGTTCAACTGATTGCAGCGCACCTTCTAGCTTTTGTGCTTGGGCGATCGCATTTTCCGCAAGATTGCGAATCGCTTCGTTATTCGTATCAACAGAAGTATTTACCAGACTCGCTGACTGTTTTACCTGTCGCACAACGTCCCGTAGACTTTCGATAATTGAGTTAAAGAAGTCCGCCACAATGCCAATTTCTCCTGCCGAAATTTGAGCGCGTACGGTCAAATCCCCACTTGCGGCTCCTTCAACATCAGTAACCAAGGCGATCAACTCTTTTTGTAGCAGTTCATTCCGTTCCCGTTCTTGATCGGCAATCGATTGTTCCAATTGCATTTTTGCTTTTTCCTGCTCTGCGGTAGCCTGTTGTAACTGCAAAGCGGTAATACTTTTTTGAGCAGCATCGCGATCGCTGAGGTAGGAGCGAATCAGCTTGAGGGCGATCAGATAAGCCGCGATTAGGGCGGGCAAGCTCAGTAAGGTAAAGGCGAAAGAAATGGTCAAGCGTTGACTGAAGGATTGTAACTGCGCTTGGGTTTCCGTCTGGATTGTGGCAAGGGTTGTTTTCGTAGCATCGGCATAGATCTTTTTCTGAGCTTCGTACTCATTGCCAAATAAAATTCGCGAAGCCTCACTGCGCTTACCTTGACGCACTAGATCAAAGGAGCGCTTTTCCAAATCCACCAGCTTCGTATTCGCGTCATTAACTTCTGCCGACACTTTGGCATAGGCTTCAGGGGCAATTTTTGCCGACTCTTCGATCGCTGCCACCAGTTGCGGATCGTATTCTAAGTAGCGTTGCTCCCAGCGTGGCTCCCCCGTTGATGCCGCCATCCGCGCCGACATCGTTAGAACTTCATCGAGATGGACAATGATGCCGCTCAGTTCTTGCAGACGAAAGTTCTTTTCAGAAATGGAACGAAAACCTCTATTGATATCAAAGAGGTTCCAAGCGGAAACTCCAAAGACCACCAATCCCACACCCACAAAGGTAGTTAAACCCCGAATAATTTTCGTGTCCGCTAAAGACTCTAATGATTTGGGAGCAGCGTTGGCAGCAGCGAGCGAAACTATATCAGGGGCGATCGCTTCAGTCGGTGATGGCTGGGAATCGCTCAGGGATGTTTCTTTGACTGACTCTTTGTTAGCTAGCATAAATTTCTTAAAAATAACCTTGGCACGGATTCGAGAATATTTGATCTTCTATTAATCTTCTATTCGACCTTAAAAGTCTCCACAGAGGCTTGCAAGAGATTAGTCACATCCACAGTTTCTTGGAGAGCGCTAGCCACATCTCGCGAGGTTTGGGAAGACTGCTGCGATTGGGTTGACAGGTTTTTCATGAGCGATCGCACTGATTGTGAAGTCTGTACCTGCGAAGTCGTTGCGCTCGAAATCTCTTGGAACAGATTATTAACCCGTTTCGACACTTCCACAATTTGGTTCAAGCTCTTACGCGCATCTTCCACGCGATTTGTACCTTCTACCACCTGCTCAGTGCTAGATTCCATCGCCTGTACCACTTCGCGAGTTTCCTGCTGAATACTTTCCACCAGACGAGCAATCTCTCTAGTTGCCGTTGCTGACTGTGCCGCCAACGCGCCCACCTCCGCCGCTACCACCGCAAAGCTGCGACCTTCTTCACCTGCCCTTGCCGCCTCAACACTGGCATTCAAGGCAAGCATATTCGTTTTTAGAGCAATCTGATCAATCAGTACTACCACCTTCGAGATCTGCTGCGATGAGTCCCCTAGGCGTTTTACCTTTTTGGCAGTATCATCCACGGTTTGCCGTAGTTGCAAAATACTCTGCACCGATTGTTCAATTTCTACGCTTCCCGTTTTCGCAGTATTTGCCGCAGCGCTGGATGCCTCTGATGCCTGTTGCGCTCGACTCGCCACCTGTTGAATTGAGTCGGTCATTTGCTCAACGGATATCAATGCTTGATCAAGTTGTTGAGTTTGAGAAGCGGCATCTTGAGCAAGATTACGGATCGCTTCGTTGTTGGTATTTACAGAAGTATTTACCAACCCAGTAGTGTCTTTTACCTTGCGGACAACATCCCGTAGACTTTCGACGATCGCATTAAAAAAGTCAGCAACAATGCCAATTTCCCCTGCCGAGATCTGGGCGCGGACGGTCAAGTCCCCACTGACCGCACCTTCAACATCGGATAGCAATGTAATTAATTCGCGTTGAATTGCCTCACTGCGTAACTTTTCCTTTTCTGCCAATTCTTGAGATTGCCGCTTTTGTTCTTCTTGGATCGCGATAAAGTCTTGCAACTGTCCTGCCATCAAGTTGATGTTGTCCCCCAACTGCGCTAGTTCATCCTGACCTTGAACTTCGAGACGGGTCTCCAGATTCCCTTTACCTAGGTTGATGACCGCCTCCGTTGCGTCGATTACAGGTTTGGTCGCCCGTTGCGCGATCGCGATCGCCAAGACCGCCGCCAAAATCGCCACTACACCCGTGACGCTCACCAAGATCAGCAGTAATTGCTGCACAGGCTTAAGGGCAATATCCGTATCAATGGCAACGACAGCATCCCATTGCAAATCTGGAAGACCGTCCACCGCGGGTAAAGGTGCATAGCCGACAAACTGTTGTTTATCAGAAATCAAATCAAGGGAATCTACCGCAATGGGTTCACGACTTTTAACTGCTGTAGACAATCCAGGAAAATCTTCTTGCAATTTGCGACCGATTTGTTCCTTTTGTTTGGAGATAAACAGTTGATCATCGGCTTCAGATAAGTGATACTGGTTATTACCCTCACCAAAATCTTTGATAACTTTTTCAAGCTCAGATGCCTGCATTCTTGAACGAATAACGGCAATTGTTTTGCCCGTGATTGAATCTTTAACTGGTGCAGCAATGAAAAGGCTGACCTTTTTGGTGACAACAGATGGTTCAGGTTGACTGATAAAGGGCTTATCCGTTTTGAGAACGGTCTGAAAATAAGGACGTTTAGAGATGTTAGCAGGGGGTGGCTCGGTACTAACATCTACTAGCAAGCTGCCGTCCAATCGATATACAGCAATACTGTCGTACACCAGATAGCTACTGATGTAAGCCCCCAAAATCGCCTTCTGCTCGACAATTGACACGGACTCTCGCAATTTGGCATTAGTTAAAAACGACAGTTGGGCAAGCACTTGAATATCGGCATAGCGCTCTCGCATAAAATAGGCAACCCGATAGGCAAGTCCAACGGAACTCTCGGCCTGCTTTTGGCGAGTAGATTCAGCAATATTTTGACCGACATAAACATAGGCAAAACCACCAACTGCAAACAACGGAATCGTGATTGCTGCCACAGAAATAATTGTTGTCTTTGTGCGTAATCCTAGAGATTGCCACCATTGACCAAGGGACTTTTTCTTGATTTCAGGAACCGTAGGAACAGGAATACTCGAATTTGGATCAATAGTGGCATGATTTCCATTGGTGGCAGCATTGGAAAAGCTAGCCTCGTTACCATTATTGATTACTTCGGGGCTGTCAAGGCGAGAACGTGAATCAAGAACCATTAGTCTAACCTCTATGATGTAGATAGATTGTCAATTTAAGATGTAACTAAATCTGCTCGGTGAGATGTGTTTGGGGAAATCTAAATCAAGCAAATTTATTCACTGAATTTGAATCTAGCGATCGCCTCTGTATCCAAAATGTACAGATTTTTATCCCCCTGTGATGGAGCCAGACAGCCGCGCAAAAACGGCACAGTCTCTACAGGAGCTTGCATCTTTGGTAAATCTTGGGGAGAGACAATTTCCGTCTCCGCAAACCGTAAAACTCGCCCAATCCGATACACTCCCAAGCCCAAAAAAGCGCCACCTATATTCAGAATGGCGATATGCGTCTCTAGCGCCGTAGAGTCAAGGGGAGTAAAGCCCAATAGTTGTGGTAAGTCCAATACCCAAAACACATTACTACGATGTTCAATTAGTCCCATCAAACAGGAATGGACATTGGGCATTTGGGTAAAGCGATCGGTCGCTAGCACCAAGGTTTCGCGTACAAATTTTAATTGCACAGCGACAGTCACCTCTGGTTCCAATTGCAAACTCAAGTAAGGTAAGCCAATGACTTCCTGTGTCTTCTCTTCGCCTAGCTCGATCGTCCTGCTCATGTCATCCTCCTAACCCCAGCGATCGCACCGCTTGCAAAATTTCCTCCTTCGTAAAAGGCTTAGTCAGGTACACATCTACGCCCTGTTTCATCCCCCACAGGCGATCGAGTTCTTGATTTTTGGAAGTACAGGCGATCACGGGTACTTTGCCAGTGACAGACTTTTTGATCGCCCGACACAGCTCTAATCCACTCATCCCTGGCATGACTAGATCCGTAATCACAGCATCGGGTTGTTTTGCCTCAAACTTTGCCAAACCCTCTTGACCGTCACAGGCAGTGATTACCGTGTATCCCCCCTGTCGCAAGTAATCACAGATTAATTCACGTTCTGAAGGTGTGTCTTCTACCACTAGCAATGTAATCAATCTCGTATCTCCCTAATTTGTGGACTAATTGATCGACTCTATCTTGATCGACTTTTACGCAACGGAACGTACAGCTCTCAGGATATCTTCGCGGGAAAAGGGCTTAGTCAAGTAGATATCAATACCCTGTTTCATCCCCCATAACTTATCTAGTTCCTGACTCTTTGATGTGCAGGCGACAATTGGCACATCCTTAGTTTCCGTATTTTTTTTCAAGCTTCGGCATAGCTCCAAACCACTCATCCCCGGCATGACGAGATCGGTAACGACAACATCAGGCTTCCTACCTTCAATTTTTTTTAGTGCTTCTTGTCCATTGGTGGCACTGATCACTGTGTAACCACCTTCCACCAGATAGCTAACTATTAAGTCCTGCTCGGAAGCAGTATCTTCAACTACAAGAACAACTGTCATGATTTCCCTATATCTACACTAAATAATTATGATGATTTACAGTGATTGCTAGTACTAATTTAGTTAGATGTGAAAACACTTAATTAAATTAAGAACTAAACTCAGTAAAGCTTTAAGAATCAAAAAGCAGCAACATTATTTTTTGATTTTAGACAAAATCGCTAATAAGTTTGTGATGTTTTGATCACCTATGGACAAGTCTTACTAAAATCTCACTAAACAAAGTATATCAGTACAAACTCACATCAAATGTCGCATCGTCATTTTTAATAAATCTGCTTGAAAGAATGGCTTAGTAAGATAGTCAGTTGCACCCGCAAGTCTTGCCCTAGCGCGGTCAATCAACCCTTTATTACCAGTAACCATCACAATTGGAATATCTTTTAAGCTCGATGATTTACGAATTAAAGAACAGAGTTGGTAGCCATCAACGTTAGGCATTCCAATATCTAGCAAAATCAAATCAGGTTTGATCGAAGTAATTTTCATCAATGCTTTCATTGAGTCTTGAATTAGGGTTACTTGAAAGTCTTCATTGCCTAAGTAGCTGCTAATAATACTCAGCATCGACTCGCTATCGTCAATGCAAACAATTTTCCAGATTTTTGAAGATTGGCTATCTAAAACCTGTGAAATGCTAGAGACATCATCAGCTTTGGATTGCTCACTGGATTGATCGCTAAACTGATCATTGAATTGACTATCGATCGCCTCAGGTGTTTGGTCTGGACGAGGCAGCTCGCTAGGATCTAATTTGCTAGTGGGATTAAATCGATTACTCGATGGATCGCTGAGGGAGGGAACTAAATTGGTAAGTTCTAAAAAGTCTGGAGTGTTTTGGGGATAAGTGTTGGGCAGTAGATCAAAAGGAGGTAGTGGCTCTCTTAATAAAATTGAGCCATCCTCAATCAAAGGACTCAGTTGCTTAGCGATCGCCAAGGGATCCTTAGACAGCATTGCCCCTAGCTGACAGAAGTTAAAGCCACGCAATAACCGCCCCAATTTCTTGAGGGTTTCAGGAGGCATCCGTAGTTCGGCTTTTTTGGTACTGACAAGATATAGTCCTTGGTAGGGTGAACAGACCATGGGTCCAAGTTTGTGCCATGCTTCTAGTCGTTGAGTTACCACTGCCAAAATTCGATCAATGGCAAGACTACAATAAGTTTGTTTGAGAAAATGCTCAAAGAAAACGACTTTAAACTCGCCATTGGGCAAGCATAAAAATGATTCAAATACTTCTTGAATGATCCGCGCTACTAGCTTCCCAGCCATTGCCCTAGTGAGATATCCTTCACCCACTAGCCAGAGAATCGCTGTGTACTCGATACAAAGTATTTCACTGGTAACTTTTTGCTTGGTACTTGCTGGGGATGGATCATCAAACATTAGGCGCAATTGCGATCGCAACTTATCGTCTAGGGCAGGAACTTCACGGCTAAAACCTCGCAAATGGCGTTCGAGACGCTCAAATCCATCTAGGGAATGGGTAGCGTAGATGATCTTTCCCTGATGAATATAAAATGACCACCGAATGCGATCGCGCAAAACGTAAACACAACCGTCTCTTGCTGATTCGAGGCTTTTGAGTATTTCCCTAGCTGATTGTTGTTGAACTTTGTTCATAATCATCAGTGAACAGATATTTTAATATATAGGTAAAAACACAGATAACAACTGCAAAATTTGCTAGGTCTTCTTCTGTTCGTCTCGGATTTCTACAATTTCTACAGAAGTTTTTACAGCTTTTGCGAGTTTCAGAAAAATCACAGCTTTCCTATTTATATTTCCCTATAACCCGCCTGTAATCTAAATTAAAACTAAATCCAATCTCTATACCTATCTCAATAAAATCATACATAGATATAGTCACCTGTACTAGCATCAATAGCAAAACTAGAAAAACTAAATAGCAAAACCTGTTTTGGTTCTCACACAAAAACTAGAAGCCTATGGTTTTAACTTGTCCTAATCCAACATGAGTTTGATATAGCCCATTTGCAACGTACTTCGCACGGTGCAAATAGCGCAGAATGGTGGAAATCCCTCTACAAGTTTCAACATTTTGCGCTTTCGTCAGACTGACATTGTATTAAGACAAATTAAAACCCCAGAAGATGAGTTGCGGCGCTTCGCGCCGCAACTCATCTTCTGGTTTTGTGTCCTAACAAGAATGGCTACAGCTATATAAAAACTTTTAAAAGTAATTTAGCTTTGTCGATTCCTCATTTTGTGATAGCTTAAATAGACGCAATTTCAAAAGATCTCTAAGGGGTACAGTAGTTAAAATGGCTAAGCGCCGCAATCAGAAAAAAGAAAAAGCTCTTCGCAACCAAGCTTATGCGCGTAAGTTTCGTAAGCGCACCCCAATGGGACGCTTTGGACGCAGAAGACCAATGGGCAGCTATAACGATCCTGAAGATTCTGAATCCAACGGAGCTGCGGATACAGGTGCAGCCGATACTGGCGCAGCCGATACTGGCGCTGTAGCTAATAAGTTCTAATGGTGATCTTTAAGTTGAATTCTGGTGATCCTCTCCCAGCATTCCACGGATTATGACCACAAATTTTGCACTTGCTTTACATACGACCACAACGGTTTTAGAGCTAGCGATCGCTGAAATCAATCAAAATTCAGAACGCAATGCTCCAGCCTACATAGTCCACAAACAGCAGTCATGGGAACTGGGCAGAGAACTATCTGTGCAGCTTCATGACTGCTTAAGTATGTTTGTGGGAGATATGGCTTGGACTGATTTTGCATTTGTGGCGATCGCGACAGGTATCGGTAGCTTTACTGGCACACGCATCGGTGTTGTGGCGGCAAGGACGATCGCCGAGCAGTTAGATATTCCCCTATACGGCATCTCTTGCGATGACATCGCGGAGAAGGCTCAAGGGTTCGAGCCACCACTATCCCTTGCGGAAGCTTTACTAGTGATCGCCGCCGATCAATGGCGATCGCAACAACAAAAGCAAAGCTTTCCGCACTGGAGCCAAGTTTTGCCAATATACGAAAATCAAGAAAATTAGAGAGAGGCGGTGCTAAGCACCGCCTCTCTCTTTAGGATGAATTGATCCCAAGTTGTTAAGGATTGTTACTTTGTTTACAACAGATGAGACTAGGTTAACCGTCATCTTTTATGTTTTGTATGTCTTGAGAAAACCTCAAGCCTACAAAAACGTTTTAATAAAATAATCAATTTATAAGGAGAGCGAAATGACCCTTGACGCTTTTTCTAGAGCTGTAGTTACAGCTGATGCTAGCACCTCCGTTGTCAGTGATATTAATGCCCTTAAGGCATTTGTTGCTAGTGGTAACCGCCGTCTAGATGCAGTCAATGCAATAGCAAGCAACGCTAGCTGTGCAGTATCTGACGCCAGTTGCAGGTATGATTTGCGAAAACCAAGGCTTGATCCAAGCTGGTGGTAACCTGCTACCCTAACCGTCGCATGGCTGCTTGCTTGCGCGACGCTGAAATCATTCTACGCTATGTCACCTATGCTTTGTTGGCTGGTGATTCCTCCGTATTGGATGATCGTTGCTTTGAACGGTTTGAAAGAAACCTACGCAGCTTTGGGCGTACCTACCACCTCCACAGTCCGTGCAGTCCAAATCATGAAGGCATCAAGCTGCTGCTCACATTCAAGACAATCCACCGAAGCTCGTGCAGGATGCTAAGTATCGTAAGAATGAGAATGCTTCTTGTTGAAGATCGTTGCGCTAGCATCGCTGCTGAAGCTTCCGGCTACTTTGATCGCGTAATCGCAGCTCTTAGCTAATCATTGAGCTATTTTTTGGCTCACAAACACTAACAGAAAGATCACCGTATAAAAATAATCCAGTTTGGAGATTTAACAAATGAAATCCGTAGTTACAACAGTTATTGCCGCTGCTGATGCCGCAGGTCGTTTCCCCACCACCTCTGACCTCGAATCCGTACAAGGTTCGATCCAACGTGCTGCTGCTCGTTTGGAAGCTGCTGAAAAGCTAGCTACAACTTGGACACCGTTGCTAAGGAAGCTTACGATGCTTGCATCAAGAAGTATCCTTACTTGAACAATGCTGGTGAAGCAAACTCCACCGACACCTTCAAGGCAAAGTGCCTCGTGACATCAAGCACTACATGCGCTTGATTCAGTACAGCCTCGTTGTTGGCGGTACTGGTCCTTTGGATGAGTGGGGTATTGCTGGTCAGCGCGAAGTATATCGCTGCCTTGGGCTTGCCTACTGCTCCTTACGTTGAAGCTTTGAGCTTTGCTCGTAACCGTGGTTGCACTCCTCGCGACATGTCTGCTCAAGCTTTGACTGAGTACAATGCATTGCTAGACTACGCAATCAATTCTCTTTCCTAGTTGATTCCGCAATGATAGGCAACGCTTATCATTAAAAAAATAAGAGAGGACGCTTTGCGTCCTCTCTTATTTTTTGTGATGCCGTGAAGCGCAAAGGGCTGTATTGGTATAATTGCAAGATTATGGATAAACGTTTTTTTAGTATGTTTAATCTAACAGAGGATCAAGCGATCGCTCTGTTAGATACACCGCAGGATCAGATTGGTGAAGAAGATTCTCGCTATATTGCCGCTTCCCATTTAGTTAACTTTAATACTGAGAAAGCGATCGCTGCTTTGATTAGGGCAATCCAACAAACTAGCGATGAATTAGATAATCGGATTGTGCGCCGCAAGTCGGTGGAGACTTTAGGCAGATTGCAGGCGGTGCAAGCTTTGCCCGTGATTGCTGAATGTCTACAAGAAGGCGATCGCTATTTAATTGAAAATGCGGTCTGGGCGATTGGCGAAATTGGGACAGAGGATTCGCAGATATTAGAAGCGATCGCGCAGTTGTTAGAGAGAGAAGATCAATCCTATCGCGTGATTGTGCAGACCCTAGCCAAGTTAGACTATCAGCCAGCTACAGACAGAATTCGTAAATTTGTTAATGATCCTGATCTACCCCTTGCTAGTGCCGCGATCGCTTCAGTTTGTCGCCTCACTAGAGACTTCTCGACAAATAGAACAAGTGATCGACTTTTTGCATAATGCCAATGTCATCGCCAGAAGGTTATCAATTCAGGATCTGATTGATACAAATTATTACCAAGCAATTCCCAATATTTCCACCTGTCCTGTGTCCCTAGTGTTTCGGTTGCGGGGGATTAGGATGTTAGGCGAAAAGGCGATCGCTGAGGGTAAGCTCACCTTTGCCGAGGTGCAGCCCTATCTGGAAAAATCCCTGCTCGATCATCCTCAAAATTTAATTTTGGTACATAGTTATGACCAATTGCCCAAGTTATCTTTTTTGATTAGAGAACTTTACGAAACGGATTTTGGGCGTTGTTATTTAGCAATCAAAACTATTATCGAAAACTACGCAGACGAAGCTCCTGCGACACTTTTAGCAAACTATGCTGAAGAAGCTCATAATGACTATGGCGCACATTTCCATGTGATGAAGTTATTGGGTTGGTTAAGATATGCTCCTGCCTACGATCTATTAATTGAGGCACTACATAATAAGCAACCGCAATTCCAGAAGTCCAGAGCCGCCGCCGCGATCGCCTTGGCAGAAATCGGTGACGAACGCGCCATTCCTGAGATTAAATCCTGTCTCAATACTCCTATCTGGGATCTCAAATATGCTTCACTATTGGCATTAGAAAAATTTGGCGATCGCAGTGGTTACGAAGTTCTAGCTAATGACACCGATTTACTAATCCGTCAGAAGGCTACTAGCAGTTAGCTTTTAATAGAACTTCCTTTACTCAATTTTTATAAAACTTATTTTCTCAACCTTTATCAAATCCCTATCAACGCTCTAAAAGTTAAAAGCCAATCACCAATTACCAATCACCAATTACCATGTCTACCGAAACCTTTTTCCAACAACTCAAACATCCCAATCCCAACATTCGCAATCAAGCGATGTGGAATATTGCCGATAACTACGATGCTGAAGTTATCGCAAAATTAATGGCTCTGCTCGATGAAGAAGACACCACCTATCGCCGCGCCGCCGTCAAAACCTTGGGAGCGATCGGTCATGACACCGTATCGCCCCTAGTTGATGCTCTGCTCAATAGCGACAATATGACCGTCCGTAGCAGTGCGGCGAAGGCATTGGCGCAAGTGATTTTGTGCTATCCCGACCAACCTCTATCCGACGAAGGCGTGAATGGATTGCGCTCCGCTTTGCAAGATGCGAATCCTGTAGTTAGTCTGGCGGCGGTGATGGCGATGGGCGAAATTGGGAAGCCTGTGGTGCATTTGCTGATCGAGGCGTTGCAAGCAACTGATAATCCTGCGTTAGCGGTCTCCTTGGTCAATGCGATCGCTTCCAGTGGTGATCCCAGTGGTATTGATGTGATCAAGGCGATTACGCAAGATGAGAACGCAGACTCCTATGTGCGAGAGACGGCAAATAGTGCTTTGTCACGATTGGAGATGACGACAGGATTTCAAAGAAATTAAAGTTTGAATTTAGTCATTACAATACGTTGCTCGGCGCAAGATTATAGGATTTTGCGCCTATTTTCTTTTAGCTTCTGAGCATTGAGAAGCATGATAAGAGATTTCTAATTTGATATGGGCGATCGCTTGCTTTTTAAGAGGTTTATGAGTGCGGCGATCGCAATAGCCGCTAAAATATTAGATAAATTTTAGTATTCTTCGATATTATGTTAGTTATAATGCAGTCACTATGGATAGGTGCAGCCAATGGTTACAGCAATTAAGCAAATTGGAACTGTGGGCAAAGATGGAAAAATCGAACTTTATACCCCAGAGTTGATGGAAGGCACAAAAGTTGAGGTGATTTTATTAGTTGATCATCAAGACGAAACGGAGTATTTGCTCTCGAATGCTGTGAATGCGAAAAAGTTATTAGAAGCGATCGCTAATGTAGAAAAGGGTGAAGGCTTAGCAACAATTTCGGATGAGGAATGGCATGAGAATTATTTGTCAAATTCTTCATCGGCAAGTGTTTGGGATGTTGCTATGAGTGAGATTAATAGTGGCAATCCAGAACAGCAAAATCTCAAACGACAAAGAATCAATCAACTCTTTACAACATGGGCGGTGTTGGATAGTGAGGATGAACAGAAAGAAGCTTTGAAAATAATTGACTCTGTTGAAGGTGTTTCGATCTAATGAGTCAAATTATCTTTTTGGACTCTACGCCTGTTGGATTGATTACAAATCCTAAAGCGACTCCTTTGGCGTTGCAGTGTCAGCAATGGTTGGATAGTCTTTTAGCTAGAAATATGAGTGTAGTTCTATCGGAAATCATTGACTATGAGGTTAGATGAGAGCTTTTACGCGCTAATAAGTTATCGAGCATCAGGAAACTAGATCATTTAAAAGCTGAGCTTACATATTTACCAATTACGACTGAGGTAATGTTAAAGGCTGCCGAGTTATGGGCTAGGGCGAGAAATGAAGGCAAGCCGACAGCCGATCATAAGTCGTTGGATGGTGATGTGATTTTGGCGGCTCAGGTGGTTTTAGTTGCTGGCTATGGGCATGAGGTGATTATTGCTACGAGTAATGCTAAGCATTTGTCGTTGTTTGCGGATGCTAGGGAATGGCAAAGTATTTAGATTTTCTTTTTACCTGCTGATAGGTTTGTAAGTGGGGCGATCGCAATTATTACTCTATAGACTTTATGAGCTTTTACATGGTTTAAATTTTTTACCCTTAGAAAATTTAGAAAAAAGGGCATAAAAGTATTATCCTAAAAATAGTGGGTGTGTTTTTTTAAGTCTGATGTTGCTCTAAGTTCTGCAAATTTCTGGGGAATAGCCCTTAAAACCTATCAAGAGTCAATCAAGATGCCTGTAAATAATACTGAGATTCGTTTGCTTCTAAATCTATGGGATTTGGGAGAAGGTCAAGGCATGGTAAACAAGGGTAAGGTCTTACCGTCTTTTAGCGGTAAGGATAAGGATGTCAAAAAGGCTGATTATAAAAGTGCTTTGCAGGGTTTGATCGATGGTGGGGCGATCGCTGTATCTACCAAGTATTCGCTGACGGATGCGGGTTTGCAAAAGTTGTCTATTGGTTTGCGATCGCCTGATTTTAGCTTTGAGGGGGCAACGTTGGTAAGCAGCCGTTTGGCTAATGCGGCTTTGCGATGGTTTCAACAAATCTGATAGTTCTACGGATAAGTCTGTGGTAGCTGAAGGTTAGGATTTACAGATTTGCTAGTATGGCGATCTCAATTGCTACTAACACATCAAAGAGTGAAGGCTTTGTAACAATTTCGGCTAAGGAATGGCGTAAGAAATATGACTACGAATGTAAGTGTTAGCATAACCAACCAAGCACAGAAAAGGCTAGAAGAGCAAAGTCGTCTAAGCCCTAATGCTATCAAGAGATTTAGAACAAGAATTCATCGCATTATTTCAGGACAAGTCTGTGCTGATCAGATCAAGAAAATGCACGGTCATGAGTGCCTATTTCGCATCAGATATAATAGATTTTTACGAATTATTGCAACGGTTGTGAAGACTGAGCAGGTAAACCACTTTAGGATTTTGGATTTTGTTTCTCATGATGAGATGGATCGCAATCAAATTGTGATGGACGCTATTGAGTTTTATGATTTTTCAATTGATGATGAATTGGATGCAGATCAAGAAATAAATAGCTCACTTAGATTTATATGTTCTGATAGAAGACTTCAAATTGATTTGAGTGACTTTAAAGCACAACGAGATGATTTTTATTTACACATAACTGATCCTGAAAATACACAAGATCCCGATTTGTGGCTCTCATCCGATCAGAATGAGCTTGTCAATAAACAACTTCCAATTTTATTGAGTGGCAGTGCAGGAAGTGGAAAAACTACCATACTCATCTACCACGCTCTTAAAAAGAGTTTTGAGATTGCAGCGACCCATAACAGAGTTTTGTATGTAACTTACAACAAGTTTTTAAAAAAAGAAGCAGAAAGAATTGCTAAAGAGGTGTGTCCTAATCTTCCTGAAAATCTTGAATTTTGTAGTTATCTTGATCTACTTCGTTCATATTATGTGGATACGAATCAGTTTAATGAGGTTGCAGAAGTCAATCAAAAACGTTTTATGAATGAGTTTTATAAAACTCGTTCTAAGGACTTTCAAGGTATAGATCCTATATTAGTTTGGCAGGAAATACGCAATTTAATTAAAGGGTCTTTATTTGTTATTGAAGAAGGTAGAAAATTACTCACTCCTGATGAATATCACAACAGGAGAAATGAAAGCAGTCTTATAGACTGGTCTTTATATCACCAAGTTTATAGTCTTGCACAAAAATATCAAATTTGGATAGAAAGTAAAAATTATTGGGATGAAATAGATATTACTCAAAATGCACTAGCTAACATCAGTAATTCTTTAAAAGAAGAAAGTAAATATACTGCTATATATTGTGATGAAATTCAAGATTTAACCAAAAATCAAATTAGTCTTCTTTTAAACCTCTTACAGAAAAGTTATTACAATCTTCCAGATTTCTTTTTTACAGGAGATCCAGCCCAGATTATAAATCCCAGTGGTTTTAGTTGGAAAAAAGTTAAGGATTTAATCTATAACTTGTACAACAACTTACCAAAATCTCAATCCATTCAAAATGACAAGCTAGATCTAAATTTTCGCTCTACAGAAAGCATAGTTAAATTAGGGCGAAAGATTCTCGAATCTAATGATATTAATACTTGCGAGTTACTGTTTCAAGAAGCATATAAAAAAGACGGTGAGACTCCTCTGGTTATTACTCTTTCTGAGCCAAATATTTTACGCGATAATGATGATTTTGGTTCCCGTAATGCGATCATTGTTGCTAATGAGCAAGAAAAAAATAAGCTTAGGAAGCAATTTAGTAAAGATGGAACTGAATCAGAGAGGATTTTCCTTTTTACAGAAGTGAAAGGTTTAGAGTTTGATGAGGTATTGGTATGGAAATTTTTTGAATATTTTAATAATTGGCGAACAGACTCTAAGGAACTTCAAAAATTTAAATTTAACTTATTATATGTTTGCACTACGAGAGCAAGAGAACGACTCTTTTTTTATGAAGGAGAGAATATCAATGTGTTTTGGCAAAATATAGCAATTAAACCTTGTGTTTCTATTACTAATGATTATCAAAGAATAACCAGATTTTTTAAAAATGATGAAACTGAAGAACAAAAAATAGAATCTGCTAAAGAATATGAAAGAATTGGCAAATACGAAATTGCAAAAGAACTATATTCTAGGTGTAATCGTCGGGATGATGTAAATAGAGTAGATGCACTCATTTGTGAAGAAGCGAAAGAATTTGAAAGAGCTGCTGAATATTGGGGACGATTACAAAATCATACAAGGCAAGCTTTATGTTTTGAAAAACTTACTAATTTTGAGAAAGCTGCTTATTGCTATGCCAAACTCGAAAACTGGAATGACGCGGAACGTTGTTGGCGCAAGGTTTTAAACTGGGAAAAAGTTGTCTTTGCTTGTCAAAAACAGGAAAAATGGAGAGAAGCAGCCGAAGCTTTTGAAGAACTTAATAATTTTGAGAGTGCTGCTCGTTGCTATGCCAAACTCGAAAACTGGAATGATGCAGAACGTTGTTGGCGCAAGGTTTTAAACTGGGAAAAAGTTGTCTTTGCTTGCCAAAAACAGGAAAAATGGAGAGAAGCAGCCGAAGCTTTTGAAGAACTTAATAATTTTGAGAGTGCTGCTCGTTGCTATGCCAAACTCGAAAACTGGAGTGATGCAGAACGTTGTTGGCGCGAGGTTTCAAATTGGAAGAATATTGCCTTAGTCTGTCAAAAGCAAGAAAAATGGAGGGAAGCATCTGAAGTTTGGGAGAAATTACAAAACTATGCAAAACAGGCTTTTTGTCTTGAGCAAATTGGTGATTTTGAGAACGCGGCTTGTTGTTATGCCAAGATTCAAAATTGGTGTGATACAGAACGTTGCTGGCGCGAGGTTTCAAATTGGAAGAATATTGCCTTAGTCTGTCAACAACAAGAAAAGTGGGGGGATGCTGCTGAAGCTTGGGGAAGATTACAAAACTCTACAAACCAAGCTTTTTGTCTTGAAAAAGCATCAAGTTTCTATGCCAGAGTTCAAAATTTGGGCGAGGCGGAACGTTATTGGCAAGAATTAGTTAATCTTTACGAGAAAAATGAAATGTGGGAGAGGCTTGAACAAGTACTTCTGACAATTTATGAAAACCGTGAATGGGCAAAAATTAGCACAGACGAAGGTAGAAAGTTAGCAATTGTTCAAGAGAAGATTGAAAAACTTGTTAAAGCTGCAATTTCTTGGGAAATATATGCAAGAGATCCCTATAAGGCTATTGATACATGGATAAGATTAAGGAATATTGAGCAAATCTCAAGAATCGCTAAAAAGATTACAGATCCTGATCAAAGAGACTTCTATGAACTTATTGCCTCACTTATTGCTTATAATGCACCTTTTTAATAACAATAACAATTAGCCTAAGATATTTGGGAAGAGTAGAAGAGAAAGGGAAAAAGGGCGATCGCTTCTACTATTTGCGAGACTTGCAGATAGAAAATGAAAAACCTAACTGAGTTTACGCACATTTATAAATAACTACAAATCAAAAAAGTGGAAAAAGTAATCACCAAAACCAACATCAAACAACAAACCAGCGACTTTCAATACTGGCAAAAACAAACGCCCCAAAAACGACTAGAAACCCTCGAACAAATCCGTCAAGAGTATCACCAGTATGAATATAGTGCTCAACCAAGATTTCAAAGAGTTTATACAATTATCAATCTTGACAACCTCAAAAAAAATAAACTAGCCTCTGGGCGACTACAAGACCTAACCGACTCAGAAAAGGTGCAAGATTGAGTGATGCGATCGCCATGCTGATACGAGCGAATTAGAAAAGGCGATCGATGATTTGGTTTATCAACTTTATGGGTTGACAGAAGAAGAGATTAAAATAGTAGAAGGAGAGAGGTGACAAGGAAAAAGGAAAAAGATAAGTGTTGATTTTTGTAAAAATGTTCAGCTTATATAAGGAAATAGATTATGAAAAAAAATATTCTAACTGATGTAATTACCATCGACAACGAAATCCAACATGGTAAACCCGTACTAAAAGGAACTCGTCTTCCGATCGCCGTGATTATTGGCTCCCTCGCAGGTGGTATGACCTATGACGAAGTAATCCAAGAATACGCAGTTACCCGCGAACAGATTCTTGCCTCCCTTGCTTACTTCTCCGAGCTTCTAAACTATGAAACAGTTTATGCAATGGAGAAAGTAAGTTGAAATTACGCTTTCTAGTTGACGAAGACTGCAGTTTAGAAACTTTACTCAAAGCCAAAGGGCATGATGCCATTCATGTTAAAACCTCTGGACTTAGCGGCACAAAAGATCCTGAGATATTTATATTTGCTCAAAAAGAACAGAGAATAATCGTCAGCCGTGATCTAGGATGGTCAAACATCAAAAACTATCCACCCAATACGCATTGCGGCTTAATTATTTTAAGATTTCCCTTTGAAGCGATCGCTATAGAAATTCGACAAGCATTAGAACAATTTATCGATCAAGTTAACTTACCCGAAATAATTGGCGCAACTGTAATTGTCGATCAAAATAAATTCAGAATCAGAAAGAGGTAGACATTAATCCTAATGCTGATACGAGCGAATTAGAAAAGGAGTGCGATCGCTTTTATTACCTACGAGACTTACCGATAGAAAAGGAAATATAAATATGACACTCAAAGAACTACAACCACAGCTACTATCTCTAACCCCCGAAGAAAAAATTCAGGCAATTCAAATCCTCTTACAAAGCCTCAGCAACACATGGCAAGGCATCGAAAAAAATCCTAGAGTCATGGGCGGCGATGCTTGCATTCGTCAAACCCGCATACCCGTATGGCTCCTAGTCAATCTCCAACGTCAAGGCGCAAGCGAAACCTACATTCTTGAAGACTATCCCACCCTCTCAGCAACAGACCTAGCAAACGCATGGCGCTACGCCGAAACTCACATAGATGAGATAGAAGCCGCCATTCATCGGCAAGAGGCAGCTTAACATGGCACGACTCTACGCTGACGAGCAATTTCCCAAAATTGTCGTAAAATTATTGCGTGAGTTCGGGCATGATATTTTGACAGTCCAAGAAGCAGGAAAAGCTAATCAAAGAATCCCCGATGAAGACGTATTAGCCTTTGCGATCGCAGATGATCGTGCTGTGTTAACAGTTAATCGAAGTGACTTCATTCGCCTGCATAACTCTCAATCCATTCATGCGGGTATTATTGTTTGTACAGAAGACCTCAATAGACAAAGACTGGCTAACCAAGTTCATGAAGCAATAACTAATACAGCCGAGCTAAACAACCAGCTAATTCGCATAAATCGCCCCAGTAAATAGATCTTTCTTCACCATTGGTGGGATATTTGGGAAGAGTTGAGGAGAATGGGAAAAAGTGCGATCGCTTTTACTACCTGCGAGACTTACCGATTTGAATTGTTGATAGCAATAATTGATTCTATTTTCTCAAATGCTAAACTGTAGATACTTAAAACAACTCAAGCAATCACAATGAATACATCCAATGATATATCTATTGTCGATAATCCCTCTGCGATACCAGTAACGGAAATACAGAATCAACTGAGTGAATCAATTAAACAGCTATCTCCAGAAAGATTAAAAGTAGTTGCCGATTTTGCAGCATTCTTAGCAAATGCTGAAAGCGAAGCAGCAACTCAAGAGCTATTATCAATTTCTGGGCTATTAGAACGCATTAAACAGAATCAAGCAACACCTAAAAGCCAATATGTCAATTGGAGAACAGTGCGTTCTGATGTATGAAATTTTACTGCATCCTGATGCTCAGAAAGTTTATGCTAAAGCAGATAAAGCTTTAGCGAAAAAGATTGCTAAATGCTTACAACAATTAGAACAAGATCCGCGATCGCACCCCAACATCAAAGTACTCAAGGGAGAATATTCAAGTTTATATCGCTATCGCATTGGCGACTATAGGATTATTTATTCAGTCGAAGATGAAATAGTACAAGTGTTTGTTGTAGCGATCGCTCACCGCAGTAAGGTTTATGAAATATAAGGGAAGAG
The DNA here is from genome assembly GCA_963750795.1 of uncultured cyanobacterium. Lineage (GTDB taxonomy): Bacteria > Cyanobacteriota > Cyanobacteriia > Pseudanabaenales > Pseudanabaenaceae > Pseudanabaena. Next base: position 128,292 of record CAVVRZ010000003.1, on the reverse strand, counting down.
ATAAGGGTGATGGGAGAAAAGGCGATCGCTTTTACCGCTTTTATTGTTTTGATTTTTTCAAGCTAAAGTACCAAAAATCAACACTTTCAAGACTTGGCAAAATAAATTTTAGTTTTTTGGGATTTTTTGCTTGCCAAGATTGCCAGTTATGTTATTATTAGATTCGCGAGTTAAGGGCTTGTAGCTCAGTGGACTAGAGCACGTGGCTACGGACCACGGTGTCGGGGGTTCGAATCCCTCCTGGCCCGTCTAGATCGATAATAAAAAAGGCAGTGCAACGCACTGCCTTTTTTATTTGGTTTCAAACTTACCTGAGATAGCTTGATCAATATCTTCAGGGCTAACAATCCAATAACTGTATCGAAACTCGTACGGATCGCTGGGTCTACCTTTGAGATTAGTGATTTTAATCTTATCGGGCTTGAGAGTAATACTAAAGGTAGCGATCGCCATCATTTCATCGAAGCTAAGGCTAGAGTCAACGTGCTTTTGCATCGCATTAATCAGATCGGGCAGGTGCAGCACCACCGAAGCATTAGTTAGCTTGGCTTTGATCGCCTTCAACACAATTTGTTGTCGTCCAATCCTGCCGATATCCCCATCTTCATCGTGGCGAAATCTGGAAAATCCCTCGGCTTGTTCACCGTTTAAGGTTTGGAGTCCGGGATAAAGATCGATATTGAGCTTTTGGGTTTTGTCCACGTACTTCATGCGCTTGGGGACATTAACCTCAATACCACCAAGGGCATCCACCAACGCCGATAAACCCGAAGTGTCAACGCGCACATAGCGATCGATCTGTACGCCATTTAGAGTTTGTGAGACAACTTCTGTAGCCAGCCTTGCACCACCATAGACATTGGCGGCATTGATCTTGGTCACGCCATAGTCAGGAATTGCCACCTGCGTATCACGGGGAATCGACAAAATCTTGACGGTGCGATCGCTTGGATCGAGTCTGACCAGTAACATACTGTCACTGCGACCATCAAAGGATTCGGGAGAACCTGCTGGTGCTTCTAGCACCCGATCCACACCCATAACTAAGATTTGGTAGGGGCGCTCTAACTTACTACCGAGGCTCTCCATTAAAACTTCTTCAGGCTTGCGCCCCGTCAACAGTCCGCGCCAATCTACGGCATTAATCGGAATAATCCTGCCGACAAACGCCCCTGTTGTCACCGACAGCATCAGCGAGAGGGTAAAGGCAACCTTCGCGAAGGGAAAGCGGTTGTGCTTCTTCACTCGTGATTGAGTCGGCGGTGTAGCATCTATTTGCATTGGTTCTGGATGGTGGCTATGGGACTCACTGAGATGTGCTTTACTCTCTGCGTTAACTGCGGAACGAACTTTAGATGCAGTAATCGGGCTATTGGTCACACATCACTCCATACTTCTATAATGCTCACAAACAACATATACCGCAATTCAACAACTCTATGCAAGCTGTAATTATCGCTGGTGGAAAAGGAACACGCCTCAGACCCTTGACCTATGGCTGTCCTAAACCAATGCTGCCTCTGGTGGATCGTCCATTTCTAGAATGGATGATCAATCGTTGTCGTGAAGCTAGTGTGTGCGACATTTTGCTAAACGTGCAGTATCAAGCGCGACAAGTGATCGATTATTTTGGTGATGGCGATCGCTTTGGCGTAAAGATTCGCTATATCGAAGAGTCCACACCTCTAGATACCGCAGGCGCAATTAAGCTAGCAGAGCCATATTTCACAGGAGATTCACTGATTGTTTTCAATGCGGATATCCTCACTAATTTAGACTTATCGGCATTGATAAAGTTTCACAAGTCTCATCAAGCGGATGCCACCCTCACCCTAACTAGAGTTGAAGATATTACGCCATTTGGCTTAGTGGAAATTGATACCCAGTCTCAAGTGCAAGCTTTTCGCGAAAAGCCCAATGCAGAGCAAGCAGTAGAATTTTTGGCAAAGGGAATTAACACAATTAATGCAGGAACCTATGTTTTGGAGCCGAAGATTTTTGACATCTATCCTATGGGTGAACCTTTGAGCTTTGAGCGGACTGTGTTCCCGAATGTATTGACACAGGGGCATAAAATGACGGGTTTTGTCTGGGATGGCTACTGGATGGATATGGGAACACCTGAGAAGTACTTCCAAGCGCAGATCGATGTTTTAGATAGTCAAGTTCCCTTTGATTTTGGCGATCGCGTTGAAGAGAGAGAAAAGGGCATTTGGATTGCCAAAACTGCAACGGTAGAAGAGGGAGCAGTTCTCAATGCCCCTTGCTATATTGGGGAACTTGCCAAGATTGGGAAGAATGCTGAAGTTCCATCACGCACATTAGTCGGGGCAAATTCTCTTGTTAATGGAAAGATTAATTCTGGAATGTATGCGAATGGTTCTATGCTGGCTTAGACAAAAAATAAGGTTGCGGCATTTTGCGCCGCAACCTTATTTGGCGTTGCATAAAAGAGTATGAGTTAGGTAGAAGAAAGGATAGAAGGGTTGTGAAGATAATGAACCAGAAGTCTTACAGAGTAAAGCAACATATCTAGGGACTTAGAATAGCAGAAGGTTTTACGATGCAATCTCGCAAGATAGTGACGCAACCGAGAGTTTTCTCCCTCAACTCGAGTCATGTAAGTCTTGCTAATAATCTGATCACCATCAGGAATAAAACTAGGATACACAGTCCAACCATCAGTGACGTAGAAATAGGATTGCCATGTTGCCACGATTGCCCACAGTGGCTCAAAAGTTGCAGCACTGTGATCGCCAAGATTCCATGCAAGGATACCTTTACGAAAATGGTCTACGGCTGTCCATAGCCAGATTTTGTTTTTTTTGAGCCAACAAAGGTTTCTAGTTCATCTAACTCTCCAACCCTAGGAATACTCTCAGGGGTAATGGAGTCGGGTAACTTTTTACCTTTTTGTCTAACCCAATAGATAACTGTGGTGTGATGTACTCCTGTGACTCGTTCAATTGCTCTAAATCCCATGCCATTGAGATACATCTTCAAGCAAGTTTGTTTGATGGTTTCTGGATGGGCTTTTACTTGTTCACGGGGATTGATAAATTGACGACCACACTCGACACAAACATGATTTTGCTTTCCCTGCTTTATTCCATTCTTCTGTATATGGCTTGACCCACACTTTGGACATTTCATTGTTCTTACTTCAACTCATACTTCATTATGCAACGCCCCTTATTTTTTGTCAGTGACTTTTGTTAGTGACTAATTATTAAGTAGCTAGGTAAAAGAAACCTTAAAACCAAAAAAGCTGTGGCGCACGCTGCGCGTGCGCCACAGCTTTTTTGGTTCTGATTTTTATTTCGCTAAGCTACTTAATCATTCCGTTTGAAGGAATCTAGCCACTCGCGCAACTGTTGCGAAGCGATATCCTTGCCACCGAGTCCGAAGGCAACGGCGATCGCCACAGCGATCGCGCCAGTTAAAAGACCGAAGGCAAGATCAACGATATTGCTAGCGATACCCATCTGTTTGAGTGCCATCGCTGTAATCAGAGCAATAATCGAAATCCGCGCCGCATGACCAAGGATTCTTGCCTGTCTGCCGCCTGTGCTGGTGATCAGGTTAAAGGCAAGATTGGCAAGATAAAGACCGATCGCAAAGATAATTACTCCACTCAATACCTGTCCTGATACTTGCAGCACCCCAAAGACAATTTGAGTCAGCGCGTTAATTTGCAGAACATCGGTAGCAGTGGCGATAGCGATCAGCATGATTGCCAGAAATACGATAATCCCAACGATTTGGGAAGGAGTCTGCGGAGGCAGTTTGGTAATCGCAGGATCATCACTATCTACCTCTGGATTTACCTCGCTAGAAGCGATCGCAGGGAAACCTAACCATTGCAAAATGTGGTTAAATCCAATGCCTGTCAAGATGCCTGAGACAATATCGCGGACAAATTGACCGAAGAAATAGGCGACGGTGAGAATGGCACTCGCCACAAACAACTGTGGCAAGAAGCGCAACACCTGATCCAACATCGCCGTAGCGGGACGGGAGATCGCGCTTACTTCCAGAGCTTCGAGGGTCGAGATAGCGGTAGGAATGAGAATGAGAATATATACAAAATTCCCAACTACCTGTGAAAATGTATATTCAGTTTGGTTGGAAGTCCAACGCTGAAGAAAGCGATCGGCTCCGCTAGTTGCCAAAATGTTGGTGACAATTCGCTTAACGACTTGAGCAATCAACCAACCAATGCCGCCAATGATTACGGCTTTAAAGATTTTGGGAAGGGCGCTCAGGATTTGATCTAGTAGATTTTGGAGCGGTTGCAGTGCCTGCACTAGCCCAAGGGTATCGAGAATCAAGGGCAAAAATAGCAGGAGAATGAACCAGTACAACGCCGAAGCGATAGTACTACTAACAGGAATCACCTCAGCGCTAGCAATGTCATCATCAGTTTCACTAACCTGCGCGTTGAATTTAGTGTCAACTTGAGAAGCATTTAAAAAGCGTTCGACAACTATTTTGCTAATCGTTGCCAAAACCCAAGCTAGTCCCGCCAGAATCACCGCACCACCCAACTTAGGCAGGAAAGCTGTAATCTGTCCTAGCAGAGTATTTAAAGGTGTTGCCACCGCATCTAGCTTCAGGAATTGGAAAAATCCAACTAGGGTAAACAGCAGCACAATCCAAAATACAGTCGTTCCTGCCCATTTCTCAATCGGCAAGTTGTTGCTACGGGAGCCTGTAACTAGATTGGCTAGTTTGTTATCAAGATTAGTTCTTTTGAGTAATCTTTCGGTCATTGTGGAGAGAAATATGGCAATGACCCAACCACCGACAAGTATAGCGATCGCCGATACAAGCTGAACGACAATTCCATCTGGTTTGAGTAAGTCTTCGATCGCAAAGCTTCTAGTTGAAGTTTGAGCTATCAAAAACTCGTGAAAATCTAACATGTTGCACCTTAATATGAACTATGAACAAGTAAGTTTTTTCCTTGTGTGTATGTTAGGTGCATTTACACACAAGGAAAAGTTCTTGTCATACCTAGATATTGAGGAAATTTATATTCAAACCTTTGTATGTCAATACTTTGACGGTTGATATTTAATTATATATTTTATGCTTTTCTTAATACCTACTTAACATTATTGCCATTCTTGTCAAAGTGCAGAAGTTTTGCATAGTAATTCCAAATAAATTCAAGAGGCTTCGACTCCGCTCAGCCAGCAATATACGGCGGCTGAGCGAAGTCGAAGCCCTATTTTTCTTATTTGAATTGTCTATAAGTTACTTAGACTTAGATTTTTTTTTGCCTTTAGTAGCAAGCGATCGCTCCGCTTGAGCGATTTCGGCATCAAGAATCGTTTGTCCCGTTGCCGATAGGAAGACATCATCGAGGCTAGGACGGGATTGGGCAATGCTAAAGGTACTGATATCAACGGCAGCGAGCATATTTTGAATATCGACGATCGCATTAGCATTGGGCGTGACAAAGAGGTTAACGGCGTTGCCCTGCGCGGCGTTGATCGTAATGCTTTGAACGATGGGCAACTGTTGCAAAATCCTTTGAGCTTGTTCGGCTTCACGACGATCGGCAAACTCACGGATGCGAACAGTAATGCGATCGCCGCCAACCCTAGTTTTTAGCTCATCGGTTGTCCCTTCAGCAATGATCTTGCCGTTGTCGATGATGGCAACGCGATCGGCGAGGGCATCGATTTCTTCAAGGTAATGACTAGAGATGAGGATCGTCACCCCCGATGCTCGCAGCTTTCGCAAAAATTCCCAGATGGCGATCCGACTTTGGATATCTAGCCCGACTGTGGGTTCATCAAGAATTAATACTGAAGGTTGGTGCAAGAGTCCTGCGGCAAGGTCAAGGCGCTTTTTGAGTCCGCCTGAGTATGTGCCTGAGAGCTTGTCGGCGTAAGTATCTAGCTGCAATAGGTCGAGAACTTGATCAATGCGATCGCTGATCTGTTTGGGGGGAATGTGGTACAGCGCGGCTTGAAATTGCAATAATTCACGCCCAGTTAAAACTTTATCGAGGGCGACTTCTTGCGCCACATAACCAATGCGATCGCGAATGGCTCGGACATCGGTTGTGCCAGCAACCTCAACGATCCCCGCATCGGGACGGGTAAGAGTGCAGATACAACGCATGGTTGTAGTTTTACCTGCCCCATTTGGACCCAGTAATCCGTAGATCTGCCCCTGAGCAATGTCTAACGAAACTCCATCTACGGCAACCGTTTCACCATAGCTTTTTCTGAGATTTTCAATTCGTACTGCCGATTGCGCCAATTGCATGGAGGTTATCTTACTGACTACGCCATCATCATTATAAATTTTGATTTAACAATTTGAAACAATCCTCGAAACATCAGTCGCAACTCTGATAAAAAATAGGGCTTCGGCTCCGCTCTGCCACCTTATATCAGTGGCTGAACGAAGTCGAAGCCTTTTTTTTAGGACTAAATACCCAAACGTTGGTAGATTTGGTCAAGATTTTTCAGGTGTTTGTTGGGATCAAAACAAGCAGCTAACTCCTCGTCAGAGAAAGTCTTCTGCACGGTTTCATCTTCGCTAATCAACTTACGGAAATCACCATCGGTCTTATTCCAAGCTAAGTGCGCCGCTTTTTGGACGATCGCATAGCTATCTTCACGGCTCAAGCCCTTAGTGACCAGACCAAGCAACACCTGCTGACTGAAGACCACACCACCATAACAGTAGAGATTGCGCTCCATGTTGTGGGTATGTACCAACAGATTTTTGGTCAAGTCGGTAATCTCTCTGAGCATGAAGTGAGTCAAGATGCAGCTATCGGGCAGCAATACCCGTTCCGCCGCACTGTGGGAAATGTCGCGTTCATGCCATAGTGCCACATTTTCCAGAGCCGTAGTCGCATAACCACGTAGTAAACGCGCCATCCCTGTTAGCCGTTCCGAACGGATGGGGTTACGCTTGTGGGGCATGGCTGATGAGCCTTTTTGTCCTTTAGTGAAATGCTCTTCGACTTCGAGGACATCGGTACGTTGCAAATTACGAATTTCCACGGCAAAGCGCTCAATCGATGCACCGATCAGAGCTAGTACTTGCGAAAACTCAGCATGGCGATCGCGGGAAATAACTTGGGTTGAGGCACAATCAGGTTGCAGCCCTAACTTCTGACAGGCGATCGCCTCAATGCGGGGATCGACATTGGCATAGGTTCCGACGGCTCCAGAGATTTTACCGACAGCAATGGTTTTATTAAGACTCAATAGGCGATCGCGATGGCGTAACATTTCTGCCAACCAGCCCGCTAGCTTAAACCCAAAGGTAATCGGTTCCGCATGGATACCGTGAGTACGTCCAGCCATAATCGTATAGCGATGTTGCTGCGCTTGATAACGAATGGCTTGGATTGATTCTTCTAATTGGGCTTGAATGATTTCTAAACTATCTACTAATTGCACCGCCAAGGCTGTATCTAGCACATCGGAGCTAGTCAAGCCTAGGTGGATATAACGACCTGCATCGCCCACATATTCGTTTACATTGGTCAAAAACGCGATCATATCGTGCTTGACCGTTAACTCAATTTCATTGACGCGATCGGCATCAAAGTTGGCTTTTGCCTTAATCTCTTCGACAGCATCGGCAGGAATATATCCTAGTTCTGCCTGTGCCTCGCAAACGGCGATTTCGACTTGCAACCAAGTTTGGTATTTATGCCGATCTGTCCATAACCGACCCATTTCGGGTAACGTATAGCGTTCTATCAAGATCTAATCTCTTGGAATAATCACAATTTTTAATTATAGCAAGTTTTCCTAAATAAATGTTTAACACCTTTGGCGTTAAACATTTATTTATTGCATCATGGTCAAAATGCCTTGTTGACCGAGGAGCATTTCGCGCAAGAGGCTAAAAATACCGACGCTAATCACAGGGGAAATATCAATGCCACCGATGGGCGGAATTAATTTACGCAGCACAAATAACAATGGCTCAGTGGGAAAAGTAATCAGACTATAGGGAAACTGCTTGAGCGGGATCTGGGGATACCATGTCATGATGATCCGAAATATGTACATTAAGATCAGCAGCCCCAGCACAATATTTAAAATCAATGAACTTAAAGCGATCGCGTCCATAAACCTATCTCTTGATAATCTGTTTAGTTAATTAATATTAGTTAATCACTATCTTAAGCTAGCGTGACAGCGCAACCACAGGGGCTTGCCCGTACCTGAATAATTTAATGTGAGTGCGCTCTAGCCATTTGCGCCGCACGAAGTGCGGCGCAAATGGCTAGAGCTGACGTTCTTTTAATCAATCCATTCATTGTCTAACTTCTCATCACGATACAAGATCCGATCAAATCCTTCACTAAGACTCGGCGGACTGTAGGAAAGAGTGCGATACATTTCCACGACGATATCTTCAGGCACAACGCGATCGCGCATCTCATTACGGGATAGACAAATCCAAAGCGGCACATTTAGCCAAATTCCTGTAATCGGCTTGAAACTATGCTCCTTTGCCAGCGCAATAATATCTTTGCGGTATTCGCGCTTATAGTTTGTGGCATCATATATTACAGATTGTTGCGACTTCGCGGCTTCGGCAAATTCTTGTTGAATCTGAACCCAAATTTCTGACCAATCACCCTGTTCGCTAGCTGATCCATACAGTGAGGCACGAATGCGATCGGGGCTGATTAGCTGAGTTGGCGTAGGACTTTTTTGATTAGAAGTATACAAAATCTGCTCAGCGAGACTAGATTTACCGCTTGCGGGTACACCAATCAATACAATTACACTTGCCATGCGATCGCCGCAACATCTGAATAAATAGTTTTTTCAACTATAACAACTACCTCAAAACTTTTAGCGCAATACCCACCTGAAAATATGTCAACACTTTACGATTTCAAAGTTACTAATATTGATGGTCAACCCGTTGATCTCGCTCAATACAAAGGTAAGGTTGCCCTAGTTGTTAACGTTGCTTCTAAATGCGGCTACACCCGCCAATACAAGGGGTTGGAAGCACTTTATCGTGAATACAAAGACAAAGGCTTGGAGATTTTAGGCTTTCCTAGCAACGATTTCGGCGCACAGGAGCCTGGCAGCGAAGCCGATATCAAGAGCTTCTGCTCTCTTACCTATGACGTGACCTTTGATATGTTTAGCAAGGTGCAGGTCAGTGGCAGTGGCATTGCCGATCCTTACAAATACCTTACCGAAACCACAGGCAGCCAAGTGCAATGGAACTTTAACAAGTTTTTGGTCGATAAGGATGGCAAAGTAGTGAAGTACTACCCATCGAGTGTGTCTCCCGAAGATGCCACTCTCCGCAAAGATATCGACGCATTGCTAGCCTAAGAGAAAAGAGAAATTGGCAGCACGATGTGCTGCCAATTTCTCTTTTCGGACAAGATAAAAACACTGTAAAGGCTAAGAGTGTCTAAGCTCACACACAGACTAACCATAGTTCTGTAATCTATTGGTAGTGACTGCTCACGCTATTTTGATAGCGCCTACATCAAATTTTGCTATGACAACTAAAAGAGACGCTGCGAAGAAATCCTCAGAAACTGCCCAAGTCGAAAGTGTGGCTGCGACAGATAGTGGGAAACAATCATCAAAAATCTCTACAATCGATGAATCAGATCCTAAAAGCGATCGCTCCAATCATCTCAAGAATGAAAAACATGACAAAGCGGCAGGCAAATCTGAGCAGCCTGAGCAATCTGACTCTGCTGTCGATCGTCCTTATTTGTTTAACCGAGAACTAAGTTGGGTTGCTTTTAATAAAAGGGTATTGAGCGAAGGTATTGACTCGCGTACGCCTCTGTTAGAGCGAGCCAAGTTTTTCGCAATCTTTAGCTCTAATCTTGATGAGTTCTTCATGGTGCGGGTCGCAAGGGTGAAGAAGAAACTTGCTGAGCAGTTAGATGTTATTACTGACGATGGACTCGATCCCGCTAAGCAATTGCAGGCGATTCGCGAGGCATTAGTACCACTCATCACGATGCAGCATGAGTTTTTTGAAAATACTTTGCGTCCAGAACTTTTTAAAAATGGCGTAAAACTTCTCGATTACAAAGACATTGATAAAAAGCATCAGCGCTACTTAAAAAACTACTTCCAAGACAAGCTATTTCCCGTTCTCACGCCCCTAGCCGTTGACCCTGCCCATCCTTTTCCCTACATCTCTAATCTCAGTTTGAGCCTAGTGGTGATTGTGCGCGATCGCGATACCAAAGAGGAGAACTTTGCGCGGATCAAAGTCCCCAATATATTACCGAGATTTGTAAAAATCCCCGAAACCGATGAGCATACCTTTGTGCCACTAGAGCAGGTGATTGCCCATAATCTCGAAGCTCTGTTTCCGGGAATGGAAATTCTCAATTACTATCCATTTCGGGTTACTCGCGATGCCGAACTAGATATTGAAGAAGAAGAGGCGGATGATCTAATCTCGGCGTTGCAAGAAGAACTTCGCAAGCAGAAATTTGGCTCGGTGGTGCGGATGGAAATTTCCAAAGATATTCCCGCCGAGATTCGTAAGAAGTTGATTGAACAGTTGGGAATTACGGAAGCGGATGTGTATGATATCCCCGGTCTGATTGGTTTGGGAGATCTCATGGCGATCGCTTTTTTACCAATGCCCGAACATCAGGATAAGTCTTGGAAATCCGTCACCCATCCCCGTTTGCGAGAAAGCAAAGAGGATGATGAAAAGAAGAATATGTTTGACATCATTCGCGAAGGTGATTTTTTAGTTCATCATCCCTATCAATCTTTTACGACTACCGTCCAGAGATTCATCGAAGAAGCGGCAAATGATCCTCAAGTTTTGGCAATTAAGCAAACCCTATATCGCACCTCTGGCGATTCGCCCATTGTCCATGCCTTGATCCGCGCCGCCGAAAATGGGAAACAGGTAGCGGTATTGGTGGAGCTAAAGGCAAGATTTGATGAAGCCAATAATATCCTCTGGGCAAAGAAGCTAGAGAATGCAGGAGTCCATGTGGTCTATGGCTTAAAAAATCTCAAAACCCACACCAAGACTGCTCTAGTTGTGCGTCAAGAAGGCGATCGCCTGATCCGTTATGTGCATATCGGTACAGGTAACTACAACCCAAAAACCGCTAGATTCTATAGTGATCTGGGTATTTTTAGCTGCAATGACAATCTAGGCGCGGATCTCACTGACCTCTTCAACTATCTCACGGGCTATTCCCGTCAAAAGGAATACCGCAAGCTGTTGGTCGCTCCTGTGAATATGCGCGAAAAGTTTCTCCAACTGATCCAGCGTGAAATTGAGCATCAAAAACAAGGCTATCCTTCCTATATCATCGCGAAGATGAATTCCCTTGTTGATCCTGAGATTATTAATGCTCTCTATGAAGCTTCACAGGTTGGCGTGAATATTGACTTAATTATTCGCGGGATTTGCTGCATCCGTCCCAAGGTCAAGGGCATGAGCGAGAGGATTCGCGTGATTAGCGTCATTGGTCGCTTTTTAGAACATTCGCGCATTTTCTACTTCAGTAATGGCGGCGCGGAACAGGTCTATATTGGCAGTGCCGACTGGATGCCGCGTAACCTTGATGCGCGGGTGGAGGTAATTACTCCTGTAGAAGATGCCTCTTTGACTAGGGAGCTAAAGCAGATTTTAGAAATTGTGCTGGCGGACAATCGCCAAGCATGGGATCTGCAAGCCGATGGAACCTATGTGCAGCGAGTTCCTAAGGATGGCGAGCCTGAAATGAGTTCGCAAAAGCATTTTATGTCCCAAGGAAGACCCGAATTTGCGTAAACACCAAAAAAGCGCCCCAAGGGGCGCTTTTTTGCCACTTTTTTGGCGCTTTTTTTATATAAGCAGAGAGAGTTTGTCTATTTGACTAACTCTTTGGGCTTAACACCGAGTTTTTCAAACATTTGAGCATCATCTTGCCAATCGGGATTCGCCGTAGTTAATAACTTTTCACTGGAAAAGATTGAGTTAGCCCCCGCGAGGAAACAGAGAGCTTGATCGGAAACAGTCAGGCGATCGCGTCCTGCGGAGAGCCTGACGATCGCCTTTGGCATCAAGATTCTTGCCGTTGCCACCATTCGCACCAATACCAAGGGATCGATCGCCTCAAGATCACCAAAGGGAGTACCCGCCACAGGAGACAGAGCATTAATCGGTACAGACTCAGGTTGCGGCTCGAGATTAGCGAGGGTATGCAATAAATCAATGCGATCGCGATCGGTTTCGCCCATGCCAACGATACCGCCACAACAGACCTGAATCCCTGCCGCCGCCACATACTGAATTGTCTCTAGGCGATCGCGATAGGTGCGCGTCGTAATAATTTCAGGATAGAAACTCTCAGAAGTATCCAGATTGTGATTATAGGCAGTCAAGCCTGCCTCTGCCAAACGTTTTGCTTGATCAGGACGCAACATTCCCATCGTCACACAGGCTTCCATCCCCATCCCCGCCACCGCCGAGACCATCTGCAATACCTGCTCAAAGTCTTCGCCATCAGGGGCATTGCGCCATGCCGCCCCCATACAAAATCTAGTTGCTCCATGATCCTTAGCGGACTTAGCTTGACTGATCACTTCCTCTAGGGGCAACAGTGGATAAGTCTCAACTCCCGTCGGATAACGCGCACTCTGGGGACAGTATTTACAATCTTCAGGACAGCGACCTGACTTAATATTCGAGAGCGTACACATCTGCACGGCATCGACTTGATGGTGCTGGCGATGGATTGATTGTGCCTCGAAAACTAGAGACAGCAGGGGTTGATGATAAATTTCGGTAACAGATTCAAGGGAAATCAAGAGCTTAGTTGTTTGTCTACAGGATCACTTAGGCGATCGCCATTGTATAGCAATTGCCTGAGCATTGACTGAGCTATACAGACAAAATTGGTTACTCAAGGAGCGTAGCTCTGAAAACCTATAAACATCAGTATTTAGAGCATTATGTTCATCGTCTCGATATATTAGTATTGAGATAGGCAGAACGAAGTCGCGACAGTATCAAGATCAAAATACGAAAATTAATAGGTTTTCGGCACTATAGCCTTAGCCAGTCTTACGAGGATGGGGAACTAGACAACAAGTGTAAGACTGCTAAGTTGGACGAGTTTTAACTTTTTTAACCAAAATATTTTTAAAAAGACCGATGATTAGCGCCAAAGAGCCATCAAATGAACGTGAACGAGTTGCTGCTCTGTATCAATGCAACATTCTAGATACTGAGACAGAGCAAGGATTTGATGACATTACTCAGTTAGCTGCTTACATTTGCCAAACCTCAATGGCATTTGTCAGCTTAGTTGATAAGGATCGGCAGTGGTTTAAGTCAAAGGTTGGCATAAATGATAAACAAATGCCAAGAAATATAGCCTTCTGCGCTCATGCCATTCTAGAAGATCGCGTCTTTATCGTTCGTGACGCTCTTCAAGATGTCAGATTTGTTGACAATCCCCTAGTTGTCAACCCACCCAATATTCGTTTTTATGCAGGAGTTCCACTCAAAACTGCCGAGGGCTATAACCTCGGTACACTTTGTGTAGCGGATCATCATCCCCATGATTTATCACCAGAGCAAATTGCATCCCTCAAAACCTTGGCAGGACAAGTGGAATATCTGATTGAGACTCGCCGCAGTTTGCAGATTGCCAGCCGTCTCATCGCGATGAAAGTATCTAGTCCGCCGCAGCAAACATTCTTAAAAAAGCTGGTGTTTGGCGCAGTATTAGCAATCTCCATGATCACTGGTATGGGCGCAATTGCTTACAGCAGTCTCAATAATTTGCGCCAGACTAATTCCATATTTATCACTCAGAGGCAGGGATTTGATTTAATCAATCGTTCCGTCAATCACCTCCGCGATCTTAGGGTCGCGATGATGAATTATTTGGTTGTTGATAGTCAAGATAATCTTGATCGCTACAATTCTTCATACAAAATACTCAGTCAAAATCTACAAGAAATTGAGCGAATTTCCTCCATTCCAGTCTCAGAAAAGCTAGGAGAAGACCTGAGAGTTGGCGATCGCTACGTTCAAACCATCAACCTCCTCACCCAAAGAATTCGCCAAGAATTAATTAGCTCCAGTCAGACTATAAATTTACATAAAACTGCTGGCATCGAGGCATCACGTCAGCAGATCATTAATAGAAGTCGCAACGGCGATAATCTGCTAATTCCAGAGGATTTAGAACTAGAGAAACTTCTGACAATTGAGAATAACAACTTAATCAAATGGTTGCAAAACAGGCAAGTTTCTATTACCAAAACTATTAATACATCCCTAGTTATCCTATTATTTGTTTTGAGCATACTGGGGGTATTGTTCTATCTAATCAACCGTGAAGCTAATGTCCGCCATCAGCTAGTTAAGACCTTAGAACAAGAACGAGATCTCACCGTCGCTGTACTAGATACAGTAGGAGCCTTGGTAATCGTTTTAGATCCCGAAGGAAAAATTGTGCGGTTTAACCGTGAGTGTGAGCGAGTCACGGGATATCGTCACGAGGAAATCAGCAATCAAGTATTTTGGAATATTTTTCTATCGAATGATGATCAAACATCAGTACGTGCAGCGATCGCCAAACTATCTAAGCACAATACTCCAATCTCCCATGAAAATTATTGGATGACCAAAAATGGCGATCGCCGTCTTATCTCATGGTCAACGACATCACTTCTTGGACACAATGATCAGGTTGATTTTATTATTGCGACAGGTCTAGACATTACCGATCGCCGCCTTGTCGAAGAAGAAGTACAACTGCAAAGCTGGCGCAATGTTTTACTTTCACAAATCACCCTAAGGATTAGGCAGTCCCTAGACATTAGTGAGATTTTAGAAACTACCGTCCATGAAGTTCGCAAATTCCTCAAAGCTGATCGTGTCTTGATCTATCAGTTTGATGACATTTGGCAAGGAACCGTAGTCGTAGAGTCAGTTCAAGAACCTTGGCATAAAACCATGGGGGAAGACGTGCAAGATCACTGTTTCAGTGACGGACTATGGGAAGAATATCGTCAAGGCAAGCACATAACTCACGACGACATCGTGAATTCTGATATGCCAGAATGCTACAAAAAGATGATGGCTAGGTTTCAGGTAAGAGCGAATCTCACGATTCCTTTACTCGAAAACGATCGCCTATGGGGATTACTAATTGCCCATCAGTGTGGAGATATCAGACATTGGCGTAACTTTGAAGTCAACTTCTTAACAGAGCTAGGTTATCAAGTTGGGATTGCCCTCTATCAAGCCAACCTCCTCGAACAAGAAACCCAACGTCGTCAACAACTATCTCAACAAAATACTGAGTTAGAAGAAGCACGGCATGAAGCGGAAGCTGCCACAAAGATGAAAAGTGCCTTCCTAGCAACGATGAGTCATGAGATTCGGACACCGATGAATGCTGTACTGGGGATGACAGGATTACTAGCCGATACTGTTCTTTCTGATCTGCAAAGGGATTTTGTAGAAACCGTCAGAATTAGCGGTGAGAATCTGCTGACTTTAATTAATGAAATCCTTGATTTCTCCAAGCTAGAAGCCAATGAAATGGAACTAGAAGAGGTCAACTTTGATCTGAATAATTGTGTAGAAGAGGTAACGGATCTGCTCGCCATGTTGGCTTATTCTAAGGGGCTAGAGCTAGCGGCGCTAGTCCATCAAAATGTGCCTCTATACCTTACTGGTGACGTGTCACGATTGCGGCAAGTCTTGACCAATCTCGTCAGTAACGCGATTAAATTTACAGAGAAGGGAGAAGTCGTCATCAGGGTTTCCCTAATCGAAGAAATAGGATCCGTTGCCAAAATTGAGTTTAGGGTTATTGATACAGGTATTGGCATTAAACCTGAATCCCAGAAAAAGCTATTTCAGCCCTTTACCCAAGTTGACGCTTCAACTACTCGCAAATACGGCGGGACAGGTCTGGGTCTAGCGATCTGTAGACAAATCATCGATCTGATGGGCGGGACAATTGGAATCGATAGTGATGAAGGCAAGGGATCTCAATTCTGGTTCAGAGTTCCCTTTGTCAAACAATCTACCGATGCGATCGCCAATTTGCGTCCTCGCAATGAAGTTAACCTCAATGACATCCGCGTACTAGTTGTGGACGACAGCGCAACTAACTGCAAAATCTTGAGCTATCAACTAACCGCTTGGAAAATGCGCGTCACATCTGTCCAACACGCTGATCAAGCGATGCTCGCTTTGCGGGAAGCTCAATTTCAAGGCGAGCCCTATCAACTAGCCATTCTGGATATGCAAATGCCAGATATTGATGGAGAAATGCTGGGAGCCAAAATCAAAGCCGATCCTGACCTCAAAAATACCAAGCTAATCATGCTGACATCCCTCAATCAACAGGGCGGAGTAGCCAGAGTCAGAGATCTAGGTTTTGAGTTTTATCTAGTCAAGCCTGTCAAACAGTCCCGACTCCTCGACACCCTCATGGAGATCGCTTCTACCGATGTTAATAGTGAATTTGCTTTTTACTCCTATCAGTCCAAATCTGAACGTCGTTTACCCAAGCCAGATCAACCAATTAAGAAAGAATCTAAACTCAAAATCCTACTGGCTGAAGATAGCCTCATCAATCAAAAAGTAGCTCTGCATCAATTAAGAAGCTTTGGGTATAATGCTGACTTAGCGGGCAATGGTCAAGAAGTACTAGAACTACTAGAACGTATTCGCTATGACATCATCCTCATGGATTGTCAAATGCCCGAAATGGATGGATACGAAACAACAATCGCAATTCGCAAACTGTCATCAAATAGCCGTAAGATAGTCATTATTGCCATGACAGCCAATGCCATGAAAGAAGACCGCGATCGCTGCATTGCCTGTGGTATGGACGACTACCTAAGCAAACCAATCCGCAAAGAGGATCTCGCGCACAAACTTCAAGAATGGGAAGTTAAAATACTCGCTCAAGCAGAAACCCAGCAAAGCGACATTGCTTTCACCGATGAGTCACAGCTTTCCGTAGAGTTACAAAATCAAGAGGACATCATGCAAGAATCTGTACCGTTGATTGACTGGAGCTACATTGACGATATTGCCGATGGAGATCAAGAGATTAAACATGAACTTTTACAGAGTTTTGTGGATACAATCCCCGCTAATTTAAAGGATCTTGAAATGGCGATCGCAGCAAAAGATTGTGCTAGGGTGGCTAAATTTGCCCATTTGATTAAAGGTTCGTCTATCAATCTCGGAATCGTCTCCATCTCCGAAGCTGCTGACCATTTAGAAAAAATTAGTCGCGATTACCAGCTAGACCATGCTGAGCAGTTACTAACCAAAATGCAAAATTTCTTTTCGCAAATTCAAGATCTAACCAACGAAATTTCAAGCTAAAAGTCAATGAGGTGCTGCGCGGAGCGCAGCACCTCATTGACTGAAATAAATGACTGAAATAAAGGGTATTGATTATTTAGGGCGATCGCCATTTAAGCCTATAGGCTTAACTAAAAAACTTGCTCGATCTCACCAATTTCAGGGATTTCCTCGCGCAATTTGCGTTCGATGCCCATTCTCAAAGTCATAGCTGAGCTAGGACAAGAGCCACAGGCTCCCTGCAATCGCAATCTTACAATTGGTCCTTCGATTTCAACCAATTCCACATTGCCTCCGTCCGACACCAAGTAAGGACGCAACTCGTCCAGAACATTTTCCACATTTTCTGTGGTCAGAGTTAAAGCCATAGTTTTTTATGTTTAGTCTGCATTAGTACTAACACCTATGCTAATCGAAGAACTGCTCAATCCCCAAGGATTTTATGAATTTATGTAAATAAATAGTATCAACTGCTACTAACCAAGCTAATGTATATACATAGCACAAGAGACAAAGCAACTCAATCCAGCGCAAACCCAGCTTAAATCAAAAAAGCAACCTTTTATTAAGAAAGGAGGATCAGCAAACAGAGAGAGTTAAAAGTCAAGATTTCGGATTGGCGCTTTGTTGCTCCCAACGATTCTACGATCTTTACAGGGTAGTGCTAGATTCCAAAGATCGGTGTAGCTTTGATAGCTTCGCAAGCCTAGATTTTTTCTAAGGTCTCTCAAACTTCTCATCAAATGTCCTCTAAGTTTTGACCTAGCTTTTGATGATAACGAGACAAACTAATTTAGCTTAAAACAAGGCGCTCACGAGTAGTTAGTCAATGCCGAACACGTTAAAGTAAACCCTAGTAATAACTTAATTGAATTATTTTAAAACATGAGTTTAGCAGCCTTCTGCTAGACTCATTGAGTTTTAGGGGTACTTTTTCAATAGATCTACTCGAACAATATTCAAACGATATAGCAGTTCCAAATAAGTTTGAAGAGGCTTCGACTTCGCTCAGCCAACGTATACCGATGGCTGAGCAAAGTCGAAGCCCTAGTTTTCTTATTTGAATTGTCTATACTTAAAGGTCTAGCAAATAAAGATGTAAATACTCTGTAGATACCCAGACTAAATATGGGCAAGCCGAGCAAATATAGTGATCCCTTTTTCGGTACTATGAATAACAATTCACTATTTTCATAATCCTAATACAAGGGGTAAACGAGCCTTGCCTAAAGTCGTTATTGCTGGCAACTGGAAAATGTACAAAAACCAGTCTGAAGCCAAAACATTTTTCTCAGAATTTTCTAATCATCTTAAAGACACTGCTGCTCAAGCAGCGATCTCTGATCAGCAAATCCTCATTTGCGTCCCCTACACAAACCTTCCCATTCTGCAAACAATTGTGCCTGCGATCGGTCAGCCAAATCTCAACATTGGCGCTCAAAACGTCCATTGGGCAGATAGCGGGGCATTTACAGGTGAAATTTCTGCACCGATGCTCGTCGAGATTGGGATCAAACACGTCATCATCGGTCATAGCGAGCGTCGCCAATTTTTTGGTGAAACCGATGATACTGTTAACAAAAGACTCAAAGCCGCACAAGCCCACGGTATCACCCCTATTTTATGTGTTGGCGAGAGCAAACAGCAACGTGATGCCAACGAAACTGAGGCTTGGATTTTTGATCAGTTGCTAGCTGATTTATTGGACGTTGATCAAAATAATTTGATCATTGCCTATGAGCCTATTTGGGCGATCGGCACTGGTGACACCTGTGCTGCTAGCGAAGCCAATCGCGTCATTGGACTGATCCGTAGTAAGCTCACTAACCCCAACATTACTATTCAATACGGTGGTTCTGTAAAACCAGACAACATCGACGAGATCATGGCTCAACCAGAAATCGACGGCGTATTAGTCGGTGGGGCAAGCCTAGATCCCGCAGGATTTGCCCGTATTGTCCACTATCAATAATTTTGACTTCCCCAAAATTATTATTCCTAAATCTTCATACAACGCAGCCATATCCTAAAGAGGGTTTGCCTTATTAACTTGTCACAATTGACTTTATAAGACAAACTTTGTTATAGTTATGTGCTGTTGATCAGAATACACAGCCGCAGATATACCAAATCATCACCTATGCCCACGATCCAACAGCTCATCCGCAGTGAGCGCCAAACCATAAACACCAAGACAAAGTCTCCTGCTCTTAAGAGCTGTCCTCAACGCAGGGGAGTATGTACACGCGTCTACACCACAACACCCAAAAAGCCCAACTCTGCACTTAGAAAAGTGGCACGGGTACGCCTAACTTCTGGATTTGAAGTTACTGCATATATCCCTGGGATCGGGCATAACCTCCAAGAACACTCCGTTGTGATGATAAGAGGCGGTCGTGTAAAAGATCTACCAGGTGTGCGCTATCACATTATTCGCGGCACTCTTGACACCTCAGGCGTAAAAGACCGCAAGCAAGGACGCTCTAAATATGGCGCGAAGAGACCTAAACCAGGTCAAGCAACGGCATCCACTGGCAAGAAAAAGTAACTAACATCAATAAAATTACTCATTAGTCTGGTGGTCGCTTAGCTCATTAGCTTCTTGATTGTGGCAACTTTAGAGCTTTTTAAAATTGGCTAAGCCTAAGCAAAGAAATTACCGCTTAATCCCAGCCCAAGTTCTTAAGCGCACAATCAATTAGCTTCGAGAAAAGTTGAACAATTTAGTAAACTTAGCAATTCATTTTATAGGGTGAATTTAGTACAGCAATGTCCCGTAGAACCAAAGCCGCAAAGCGCATAACTCCTCCCGACTCAGTTTATAACAGTCGTCTTATCAGCATGTTGATCCGCCGTGTCATGTCACGCGGTAAACACTCCGTCGCATCTCGTATTGTTTACAAAGCCCTCGACACCATTGGCGAACGTACAGGCAACCCTCCTTTGGAAGTGTTCGATCGCGCAATCCGTAACGCCACTCCTTTGGTAGAAGTCAAAGCCCGCCGTGTTGGTGGTGCGACTTACCAAGTCCCAATGGAAGTTCGTACTGACCGTGGTGTTGCTCTAGCATTACGTTGGCTAGTACAGTACTCCCGCGCTCGTGCAGGTCGGAGTATGATTACTAAGTTAGCTAACGAATTGATGGATGCTGCTAACGAGACAGGTCAAACGATTCGTAAACGCGAAGAAACTCATAAGATGGCTGAAGCAAACAAGGCTTTTGCTCATTACCGTTACTAATCTAACGTTATCAAACCGTAGCTTACCTCGCTATACTATTCTTAATATAAATTCTCAATTCCTGATAAACACGAGGAAACTATTGTGGAACGCTCTATTGCCTTAGATAAGGTACGCAATATAGGTATTGCCGCACATATTGATGCTGGCAAAACCACAACTACAGAGCGCATTCTGTTTTATTCTGGCGTTGTTCACAAAATAGGTGAAGTCCATGATGGAAATGCAACAACAGATTGGATGGCGCAAGAACGCGAACGTGGTATCACGATCACAGCAGCAGCTATCAGTACTAACTGGAAAGATCACCGCATCAATATCATTGACACTCCTGGACACGTAGACTTCACCATTGAAGTAGAGCGTTCCATGCGCGTACTTGACGGTGTGGTTGCAGTTTTCTGTGCTGTAGGTGGTGTACAACCTCAGTCTGAAACTGTATGGAGACAAGCTGATCGCTACAAAGTTCCGCGCCTAGTATTCGTTAATAAAATGGATCGCATGGGTGCGAACTTTTTACGAGTTAGGGAACAGATTCGTGCTCGTTTTGGCTCTAACGCTGTACCAATTCAACTGCCCATCGGTAGTGAAGCAGAGCTAATTGGCATTATCGATCTCGTCAAGATGAAAGCCTACATCTACAAAGACGAAATCGGCAAGGATATCGACGAGGTAGAGATTCCTGCTGACCTAGCCGATTTAGCCAACGACTGGCGCGGTAAGTTACTAGAATCCGTGGCAGACTCCGATGATGCCCTAATGGAGAAATACCTTGAAGGCGAAGAACTCAGTGAAGAAGAAGTCAGAGCTGGTCTTCGTAAAGGAACCCTAAACGGTAAGATTGTGCCAATGACCTGTGGCTCAGCATTCAAGAACAAGGGCGTACAGCTCCTTCTAGATGCAGTTATCGATTATCTTCCTGCTCCTAGTGACGTTAAGCCCGTTCAAGGTCTACTTGCTAACGGAGAAGAAGCTATCCGTGAAGCCAAGGACGACGCACCAATGTCGGCATTGGCCTTCAAGATCATGTCTGATCCCTATGGTCGTCTCACCTTTGTCCGTGTCTACTCTGGCATCTTGAAGAAAGGTTCCTACGCTCTCAACTCTAGCAAAAACAAGAAAGAGCGTATCTCTCGACTGATCGTTTTAAAAGCTGACGATCGCCAAGAAGTTGATGAACTCAGAGCAGGAGATCTTGGCGCAGTGCTAGGACTCAAAGATACCTTTACTGGTGATACCCTTTGTGACGACTCTGCACCAATTGTTCTAGAGACCTTGTTTATTCCTGAACCTGTTATTTCTGTGGCTGTTGAGCCGAAGACAAAGCAAGACATGGAGAAACTATCCAAGGCTCTGCAATCTCTCTCTGAAGAAGATCCTACTTTCCGCGTCATGACCGACCCAGAAACCAACCAGACAATTATTTCTGGTATGGGTGAACTTCACCTTGAGATTCTGGTTGATCGTATGAAGCGTGAGTTTAACGTTGAAGCTAACGTGGGCGCACCACAAGTTGCTTACCGTGAAACTATTCGTAAGACCGTCACTGACATCGAAGGCAAGTTTGCCCGTCAGAGTGGTGGTAAGGGACAATATGGTCACGTTGTGATCAACTTGGAGCCTACCGAAGCAGGTACAGGCTTTGAATTTGTATCGAAGATCGTTGGCGGCGTAATTCCTAAGGAATTCATCAAGCCATCGGAGCAAGGTATGAAGGAAGCCTGTGAATCGGGTATTCTTGCTGGCTATCCTCTAATTGATGTTAGAGCGACTCTTGTGCATGGTTCCTTCCATGATGTTGACTCCTCAGAAATGGCTTTCAAAATTGCTGGTTCAATGGCAATTAAAGAAGCCGTCATGAAGGCTTCTCCTGTTCTCCTTGAACCCGTAATGAAGGTTGAAGTTGAAACACCTGAAGACTACATGGGTGATGTCATTGGAGACCTTAGCCGTCGTCGTGGCAATATCGCAGGTATGGATGATACCCCTTCTGGTAAAAAGGTTGAGGCAAGAGTACCACTATCTGAGATGTTTGGTTATTCAACTGACCTACGCTCATCGACTCAAGGCAGAGCAAGCTTCTCAATGGAATTTAGCCATTATGAAGAAGTTCCTAAAAATGTGGCAGAAGCCATCATTGCTAAGAACAAGGGCAAAAGCGAGTAGTCCTCTAAAATACTCCGCAAATACTCTATAAACTAGAGTAATAGTTACCCAAAATGCTCTATAAATTAGAGTAACAATCACAAAAGTTAAGGATAATCACGGAAAATGGCACGCGCTAAATTTGAGAGAACCAAGCCCCACGTCAACATTGGTACTATTGGTCACGTTGACCATGGTAAAACCACACTAACCGCAGCAATCACTATGTCGCTAGCAGCAGCAGGTCAAGCAACTGCTAAAGCTTACGATCAAATTGACGCTGCCCCCGAAGAAAAAGCTCGTGGTATTACAATCAACACTGCTCACGTTGAGTACCAAACCACTGATCGTCACTACGCTCACGTTGACTGCCCTGGTCACGCTGACTATGTTAAAAACATGATCACTGGCGCAGCCCAGATGGACGGAGCAATTTTGCTCGTATCGGCGGCTGATGGTCCTGAGCCTCAAACTCGCGAACACATCTTGCTTGCACGTCAGGTTGGTGTGCCTAACCTCGTGGTTTTCTTGAATAAGGAAGACCAAATGGAAGGTGAAGAGGAGCTAGTCGAACTCGTTGAACTAGAAGTTCGCGAATTGCTTTCTTCCTACGACTTTGATGGCGACAATATTCCCATCACTCGCGGTTCTGCTTTAAAAGCCGTTGAACAGATGACCGCTAATCCTAAAACCCAACGTGGTGAAAATCCTTGGGTTGATAAGATCTGGAATTTGATGGATTCAGTGGATGCTTACATCCCTACTCCTGAGCGTGCTGTTGACAAGCCTTTCTTGATGGCTGTTGAAGACGTATTCTCGATCACTGGTCGTGGTACGGTTGCGACTGGTCGTATTGAGCGTGGTACTGTCAAGGTTGGCGACATTGTTGAACTCGTTGGTATTACTGATACCCGTTCGACAACCGTTACTGGTATTGAAATGTTCAAGAAGAGCTTGGAAGAAGGCTTGGCTGGAGACAACGCAGGTCTACTGCTACGTGGTATTCAAAAGGCTGATATTGAGCGTGGTATGGTTTTGGCCAAGCCCAAGTCGATCAATCCTCATACCCAGTTTGAAGGTCAAGTTTACATTTTGACCGAGAAAGAAGGCGGTCGTAAGACTCCTTTCTTCCCTGGATACCGTCCTCAGTTCTATGTACGTACAACTGACGTAACTGGAACTATTGCTAGCTTCACTGCTGATGATGGCAGCGCTGCGGAAATGGTAATGCCTGGCGATCGCATCAAGATGACTGTTGAGCTAATCAACCCCATTGCGATCGAAAACGAAATGCGCTTCGCTATTCGTGAAGGCGGTCGTACCGTTGGATCGGGTGTTGTTACCAAAATCATCAAGTAGTTGATTGATTTGTTGAAAAACACTTAAATAAAAGCAGCCTTAATTACTAGGCTGCTTTTATTTTTTATAGCTGTTATAAATAAGTTTGACGAGGCTTCGACTTCGCTCAACCAGCAATATATTGGTGGCTGAGCGAAGTCGAAGCCCTATTTTTCTTATTTGAATTGTCTATAGTTAGCAATGCCTCTAAGTTCTTGGGATTAGGCTGAGGGCGTAGACTTTAAATATTTGTAGAGCCATGCACATCCCCCTAGACAAGTACGTTTGTCTTCTTCAGACACATTGATATTGGTGCGTAGATATTCTTGCAACCATTGACAGCCACGCATCAATAGATTTTCAAGGTCAAGATTCCACATAATAATTTTTCGATCTTCGCCCGTTGAGACCAAGATTTTACCATTGGGACTAAAGCAGACACTTCTCACGGGTCCCTGATGACCATTAAAAGTTCTCAGCAAAGTCCCATCTCCGCTCCAAAATTGAATCGTAGAATCTTCGCTAGCCGAAACTATAGATTTTCCATCAGGACTAAAGCAGACGCTGGTAACTTCAGCACTATGACCATTTAGAGTTTTAATCAAGTCCCCTTCAATGCTCCATAACTTTACGCTTTGATCCATGCTGCCACTGGCAATCATCGTGCCATTAGGGTTAAAGCTAACGGCATAGACTTCAGCACTATGACCATCTAAAGTCTTGAGTAGAGTGCCATCCCAACTCCAAAGATTGATTAGTTTGTCTTTACTTGCAGATGCCAACATACTGCCATCGGGACTGAAGTCTATACTGTAAACTTCGGCGGTATGCCCTGAGAGCGTCTGTAACCACTTACCATCAGCACTCCAGACTCTAACAGTGCTATCGGCGCTACAAGACGCAAATACCTGACCGTCGCAGCGATAAACAACACTGTAAATTTCCGCACGATGGGCGCTAATGGTATCGACTAAAGTGCCATCGGTGCGCCATATTTTGATACTCGCGTCCGAGCCTGCGGTAAGAATGGTGGAACTGTCGGGACTAAAGACAACGCAATTAACTTTGTCATTATGACCTTCTAGTACAGATTCTAGAGTGCCATTAGCATTCCAAAGATTGACGGTTTTGTCTTTACAAGCTGATGCTAAAAATTTGGAATTGGGACTAACGGAGATGGACATCACTTCATCGGTGTGTCCCATGAGGGTACGCAGAGGTGTGCCACGGATTACCCACAGTTTTACGGTGGTATCGCGACTGGCGGAGGCGAGATGTCTACCATCGGGGCTAAAGGCAATGCTGTGAACAACATCGCCATGACCTTGAAAGGTATAGCTCAAACCTTGTTCTATATCCCAAACACGAATTGTGCGGTCAAAGCCACTGGAGGCGATGGTATGGTTGTCATTGCTGAAGGCGACGCTCCATACCTTGTCAGAATGTCCGTAGAATGTTTTGATCAGTACGCCATCGGATCCCCACATTTTGACGGTGCGATCGCGACTACCTGAGACGATCGCTAATCCATTAGGTGAATAGGCGACACTTTCCACAAAACTATCATGTCCACGTAAGTGACGAATTGCCACGCCAAGGGTGTTCCAAATGATTAAGTTGCGATCGGCGCTACCCGATACAAGGGATTTGCTATTGGGGTGAAAGGCAACACAGGTTACCCAACGGTCATGTCCACCTCGCAGAACGCGGATCACAGTACCATCTTTTTTCCATAATCTAACGGTGGTGTCTTCACTTGCCGAGGCGATCATTTCTCCATCGTGGCTAAAGCACACATCTAAAACTGGACCTTCATGCCCTTTGAGGGTGGCAATGGGTTGCGCTTCAAACTGATTTGTTTCAGGATTGCGCTGCCATAACTTGAGCATATTGTCACGACTGCCTGAAACCAGCAAATTACCATCGGGACTAAAGGCAACGCTCGTAACCCAGTTAGTATGACTAACTAGGGTTTGTAGTAAAACACCTGATACATTCCAAACTTTGATCGTGCGATCGCTACTGGCAGAAGCAATATATTGACCATCGCGGGAATAACATACTTTATTAACCCAAAAGCCATGACCTTCAAGGCGATTGTATTCATGGGTTCCATATACGACTTGCTCTAGGGCAGTGATTGCGCGGATCTGCGTGTTAGCGCGGAGATTTTCGAGGGTACTTTCGTCAACTTGGGTAGTCAAACGCTTCAGTTGTACGCCACCAATGACTCCAGCAATCATCGCTTCAATATGATTATTAGAAAGATAGAGAGCCTCTGAAGAGATAGTTAGAGCGACAATTTTTTCATTAATTTCCCCCATTTCCGCAATCACTCTTTGGCGACGCTCAGAATCAAGGCTTTTTTCTAGTTCTTGACTCAGCTTTTCGAGGCGATCAGCATCGGCGGCGCGGGCAGCAATTAATTGCTCTTTTTCATTAATTCTTTGGGAAGCTTCTAAAAAATTGAGATCGAGATTTGATAAATTCGATTGCTTCTCTGCCCATACTAGAGATTCAGCTAGCCTTGTACCGCGTAGAAGGGCGGATTCATCGGTCTCTTCAGAACGTTGCCATGCTTGTAAAGCTTCTAAGTAAGGGCAGTCCCTTAATTCAGAGAAATGCACCTTGTGATTAAGCTTAATCACGACAATCGAAACATCGTCATCGGGAATTTCACGCTCTGAAAATTGATCGAGGGTAGCCTTTAGACCGTAGAGAATCTCTGAAGCAGAGTTATGGGCTAGTTGAATAATAGTCTGACTCAGGGGAGAAATCCCACCATCAACGGCTCTACCAAATTCTTCGCCATCAGGACTAACCGCTTCAAAAAGTCCATCGCTAAAAAACACAATGACATCGTTCTCTTCGATCTTTCTGTTAGTCGCCTTGTAGGCGGCGCTATCGAAACGACCAAGGGCGATCGCAGGGTTGACTATTTCTTCGCAGCTATTGCTTTGAGCACGATAGATGATTGGTCCGGGAATGCCCGCATTGCCAAGGTGTAACTCATAGTTGACCAGATCCAATGCGCCATAGCTGAGCGCTACCGCATCACCAGTATGACTTTTGCATAGTAACTGGTTAAGGGAACTGAGCATTGACGATGGGTTTTGGAGTCTGCCTTGTTGACCATAGGCATCTAGTTGCCCCTTAAACAAAGCGGCATGGATCGCACCTGCTACTGATTTGCCCGAAGAATCAGCGATCGCCACCGCCAAGGTGCCTGACTGTTCTAGAAATTGATAATAATCTCCGCCAAGATCTACAGCAGTCCAGACTTCCGCAGCAATATCTAACCCAGGATAATTGGGTAATGTTTGTGGCAAGAGACTCCTCTGGAGTAATCTACCACTCGACAAATCACTAGAAGTTTCATTTAGCTGCATACACTAGCAGAGGCATCCTCTTTGGGGCACAGGGAGTGTAACTTTAAAAATTAAAAATAGAATAACTTAGCAACAGGATCTTATGGCGGTTTTGTCTGATTTACACTTTAACAATTATTTTGGTTAACAATTGTCTCTATGCCCAAGCGATATCTTCATAGAAATAAGTCTATAGATTGGCTTACGACATATTTAAACGATCTAGATCTGTTTTGTTATCTAACTGGTTTTATTAAACTGGTTTTATTAAACTTTTTAGTCAAACCTATTAGTCATTAATCACACTCTAGAGTTTCGCGAGTTAGTCTTCCAGTAACAGGGTTTTGTCCCTTGGCGACTTGACAAAGTTTGCTGCGGACTGGCGGACGCAGATCTACATCGGTAAAATCAGCTCCATCAATGCTGACATTAATAAAAGAAGTTCCATAGGCAAATGCACCCTCAATGATCGTATTAGTTAAGTCTGCCCGATCTAATCTGGCATTATCTAGCGTGCTATAGCTGAGGTTTGCCCCCATCAAATTTGCTTCCTTCATATTTGCGGCAAAAAAGCTCACGCCACGGGCATCAGCATTGACAAAGGATGCGTTGCGTAGGTCAGATTCATTAAATTGATAGCCCTGTAGATCGCGCCCTGAGAAGTCAGAACCTGATAAAAATGCCTTGACATAGACATCAGCAAAAGCTGGCTGGACTAGGCTTACAACCATTGCCAAGACTAGGCATAGGCAAAGAATATGCTTGGAAAAATTATAAAATTTGGATATAAAAATTTTTAGTGTAAAAGCTATATTTTTCATAATTTTATAACTACTTAGTATTGAGACTATCATGACGCAGGTATGACGAGAATGACTAAGAAAATTGGCGATCGCGGTGAAATGTTGGTAGCTCAAATTTTACAATCTCACGGGTGGCAAATTCTGGCGACACAATGGCATTGTCGGTGGGGAGAGTTGGATGTGGTAGTGCGCGATCGCCTATGGCTAGTCTTTGTAGAAGTAAAAACTAGAAGCGATCGCAATTGGGATCTTGATGGCAGCCTAGCAGTTAATACCCAAAAGCAAGCCAAAATCATCAAGTCCGCATCTGAATTTTTATTAAAGTATCCTCAACTAGCCGATCTATCTTGTCGATTTGATGTGGCTCTAGTACGCCGCGTCAAATTTCCCACACCGCCCCATACTCCTAGTTCCAAATCTCCTACCAGTCCTGACAACAACCCCAGTAACGAGCCCTTGGCAGAATTTTATCTACATACCTACATCGAACAAGCCTTTACAGGTTGAGCAGACAAAAACTAGAAAATCAGTGGTGGCGCTTCACGCATTGCTAATAGCTGTACCAAACTCACGTTAAATTCAGATAAAACTATGCTGCTCCTGCGTATCAAAGGCTAAACATTGCTCATGTAGACCCAAAGCTTTGATGTACTTGGGGATAGCTTGGTCGATAGTATAATTTGATTCTAAAAAACGTCGCGCATTTTTGCCACTTGCCTCTTGCACCTGTGGATTAGCGGCCAGAAAGCAAATGTAATTAGCAAGCTCCTGAGCATCACCATTATTAAAGCATTCACCACAATTACCATCCGCAATAATCTCTCGAAGGTAGCTACCTTCAGGACAGATCGCAGCAACGGGACGCTCAGCCGCTAGCATTCCATAGATCTTAGAGGGCGCGATCGTATCCCCCACATTCGGCAAAATACTTACTAGAGACAGATCACAGGCAGTCAAAGAAAAGGGCAGAGTTTCACGCTCTTGGTAAGGCAGTTGTAATACGTTGGTGATTTCTTCTAAGGCGATCGCCGACTTAATTACTTGGGAGCCGACACCATTGCCAATAAATACAAACTTGATATCACTACGGTCTTTGAGTAAGCGGATACATTGCAAAATCGTGGCACTATCATGACAACGCCCCAAGTTACCTGAATACATCACCACAAAGCAACCATCGAGATGATATTGCTGGGCAAACCAATTTTTTGATTTAGCAATAGGACGAATAAATTTAGGATCAGCCCAGCTATGAATTACGTAAATCTTATTCGCTAAATCAGGGTTCTTTTTGATTAATAGCTGCCTCATCGGTTCGCTCAAAACTATTAAAGATGTAGCTCTTTGCCAAACCTTGCGATTAACAAATTCCCAAAATCTAGTTACTAGATGACCAGCAGCGACAACCCTTAGCCTAACCGCCACTTCAGGATATATATCGTAAATAACGCAACTGTAGGTATGCCCAAATACTTTGTTATAAAACCAGCCAATCAATCCTAAAAATGGTGGTGCTGAAGTTAGTACTAGATGAGAGCCTCGAATACTTTTATGACGAAACTTGATCACACAACGTAGTAAAAACAGTACGCTACTGACAAGCTTATTACGAATGCGCTTAGACATTAAATGAATCGAGCCAGTTCGTCTTACAAATACCCCATTTAAAGACTCTTTGCGCTGCACATCAGTCTTTCTAAAGGCATAGCCTGGCATTCCCGTAAATACACTTACCTCAAACCCTTGATGCACTAGCGCACCTGCTAAATCATATACAAACTGACCTGTTGCTGCGTAGTCAGGCGGATAAAACTGAGTGATGATACTAATGCTAGTTTTTGCTTCGTTGTTACCTGCCATTATTTCAACCATTGATTAACTTTGGAACTCACCTGCTATACCTAGCTAAATATCAGGTGGGGCTACATAATAGGACGTAATTTCAAGTATTTTTCCCCAAATCTCAGAAAAAAGTAACTTAATGCCCCTTTTGATAGAATCGTTCAAACAAAAACCTTAGAAATGCGTAGCAACACTTCGCGCCACTATTCATTCTTGATTTTTATGTCCTAGGCAAATTTTGCTTTGCTGCAACTTAGTAAACAGATAAGTCGGGACGTTGCCAGTCTTTATACCATGTACTTGCAAAATTGCGGCATATAAACTAAAAATCAGCACATACAGCAATTGCGATCAGTTATCCCCAGAGCCAATGCTTTTTAGTCGATTTGGGACTCTCCGCCGCCGCCCTTTGCAATCTAGTAGGCATTGGCTCAATCACAGTAGTAATTTCAGACAAAGGATTGACGCGCAACTCATTGGTAAAAGTGTTGCATTGATAGACCGTTGCCGAATCGAGATCTAACGCTGTCAACCAACCACTTTTAGGATGATATCCACCAGTGTCAATGTCGAGCCATCCTTTTCCCAGCACCAAATTTCCGGGCTTTACACCTGGAAAGACAAAAGTAATCGTATGTCCTGTAATGATGATTTTGTCTTCAAAAAATGGCTCCGTCGCACTATGAAATTCTTCGCGGATCCAGCAGAATTCGGCAGCACCTTGTAACTCAAGGGGAAGATTCGGATTTAGTCCCGCATGAACTAGCCAAGTATCACCCAAATCTAAATAAAGCGGCAGTTGCTCCATCCATGCTAGATGGGCTTCAGGTAGTCTTTCTCTGCCGTAGCTGGAGAGGGTATGCGCCCCCCCATTCATTAACCAACCTTTCCAGATTAATGATCCTTCCACACTAGCGAAGGCTTCAAGACACATCTGCTCGTGATTACCCCTGAGACACGTATGTCCGTTTTCCATGACCCATCGCACTACATCAGCACTACGAGCGCCACGATCAATCAGGTCTCCTAAAAAATATAATTTGTCACTAGGACTGTAGTTAATGAATTTGAGTAAATTCATTAACCCATCAAACTGACCGTGGATATCGCCAAAAACAAGTCGCGCCAACTTATCTACCTCTAATCATAAAGATGAAGGCAAAGCATAGAAACTATAGAACCAATGGGAGTTATTAACAAATTAATAGGGAGATGAAGGCAATAAATGACGAAAACAATCTGGAATCAACAGTTTTTTGTACTTTTACTAAGTCAATTCTTAAAAAGTTAATACTTGAAATAGTGAAGTGAGGAGTTACCATTGGTTTGATTATTTTAAAAAATCTTCGTGATTTTGAAAAAATTGATACTACATCTCTATCGGTTCTGACTCCGTGTCTTCTATTTTATGACAATACATCAGCAACTTGGTCTGCCTAGACGACGTGGATCGTCACTATCTACGGATTAATAACTTTTTGATAACTTTATGTTCAATGGATTTGTCAGTATTGATAAACCTCCCGATATCACTGCCCATGATTGCGTAAGTAAGTTACGCAAGTTACTCAAACAGAAAAAAATTGGTCATGGCGGGACTCTCGACCCAATGGCAACGGGAGTATTGCCGATCGCTGTTGGTAATGCCACCAGATTGCTTAGATTTTTACCGTCGGGCAAAGCCTATGTTGCCAAAATTCGCTTTGGGGTGGTCACGAATACCGATGACATTACGGGTGAGGTAATCAGTGATCGCCCCTGCCCCGATCTCACTTTAGATGCCGTCAAAGACTTACTACCGCTCTTTCAAGGCAAGATTAGTCAGCGTCCACCCGCCTTTAGCGCGATTCAAGTGGATGGTAAACGGCTTTATGATTTGGCGCGGCGCGGCGAGATTACGGGGGCTGATGTGCCGATGCGTGAGGTGGAAGTTAAAGAAATTAAGGTTTTAGGCTGGACAGATGGAGATTACCCTGAGCTGGATCTGGCGATCGCCTGTGGTGCGGGGACATATATCCGTGCGATCGCCCGCGATCTTGGCGAAAAGCTAGGCTGTGGGGCAACTTTATCAGGATTACGGCGCACCTTTAGTAATGGGTTTGATCTAGATGCGAGTTTAACTTTTGAACAGGTGGCGGAAAAATTGCGATCGCAATCTCTAGAAATTCTTGCCCCCGATCATGGTTTGCATTTTTTGCCAGAAGTTACGCTTGATGCCGAACAAACAAAATGTTGGTGCATGGGGCAAATACTCAAGTTGCCAGATTTTCAGGTTGATTCGCAGTACATCAGAATGTATGACCACGAAATGAATTTTTTAGGTGTTAGCGAGGTTAACGAGTCGGTCTTACAACCAATTGTCGTTTTGAGTCCTATCAATTAAAAATTCATCAATTAAAAAGTCCCCAAAGAAATTGCAATGCAATTTCTTTGGGGACTTTTTGACAAGAAGGACGCTTCGCGTCCTTCTTGTTTGTTAAATCTTGCTGGTCAACTTGGTGAGCAACTGATTAGAACGCTGTAAGAAAGACTTCATGCCATCGGCATCAAAGCTCTTTTGCGCCATCAATGCTAAGTCGTAAACATGGTTGCAAATCAAGCTTGCCAATTCTGCGGACTCCGACTTGCCATCGACCAAAATTTGGCTTCCATCAAGGGAGATCAGCTTTTCCATCAAGGGATGGGTGGTATTAACTAACAGCACATGATCTTCAGGGAAACTGATCGATCCCTGCTGCATCAAGGCGGTCATTTCCTGCATCCGTCGCGCAAACTCAGGCAAAAGAATAATCGCAGGTGGTGCGGCGGCAACATCTTCAGATTTAATTGCTTCGGTGCGAATCGTCAGCTTGGGCTTGTTGAGGGCAGCACGGAAAATGTCTTGGAGGCGATCGCTCTTGGTTTTATTGGTTACAGGATCGACGATTTCTGTATTTGATTCTTTATCAACAAGGCGATCGTCGATCTCAGCATCAACACGGGAGAACTTAATGTCATTAAATTCACGCTCCAAGAAGTTAATAAAGTGGCTGTCGATAAACGAGTCAAAGGTGAGGACTTCTAATCCTTGGCTCTTGTGCAGATCGACATAGGTTCCTTGAGCGATCGGGTCAGAGGTGTAAAACACTTGATTTTCATGCTCTGCCTTGTTGCGCTCTAGGTAAGCTTGCAGAGTGGTGTAGTTGCCACTAGCGCTCTTGACCTCTTCTGATTCGCCTGTGGTTGGATAAACCAAGATTTCCTTGATTTGCTGATAGAACTTGTCGCTGTTCATCGCCCCAAACTTCATGAAGATGCTGATGTCTTGCCAACATTTCAGATATTCTTCGCGGGATTCGCTGTAGAGGGAGCTAAGGCGATCGCCTACTTTTTTGGCGATAAAATCTTGAATCTTACGTACCTTGGGATCGCCCTGCAAGAAGCTACGGGACACATTCAGAGGAATATCGGTGCTGTCGATCGCCCCACGCAAAGGCATCAAAAACTTAGGAATCACATCATCGCAGTTGTCACTGACAAAGACGTGATTGCAGAAAAGCTTGATCTGTCCACGATTGGGATCGATATCTGCCTTCATCTTGGGGAAATACAAAATACCCTTGATCACAAAGGGATAATCGGTATTCAGGTGAATCCAGAACAAAGGATCTTCTTGGAAAGGATAGAGATAACGATAAAACTCTAGGTATTCTTCGTTGGTGACTGACTTAGGAGACTTGTCCCATAGAGCAGTTTGCTTATTGATCACTTCCTCGCCCAGCTTAATCGGCACGGGCATGAAATCACAATAATTGCGAATCATCCGCTTGATCTCGGACTCGTTGAGATACTCTTCGGCATCCTCTTGCAAAGTGAGGATGATCGTTGTGCCGATAGTCTCGCGATCGCCGCGATCTAAAGTGAATGTGGTAGAGCCATCACAAGACCAACGCACAGGTTCTGCCCCTTCCTTATAGGAGAGCGTATCGATCTCCACATTGCTCGCCACCATAAAGGAAGAATAGAAACCGAGACCAAAGTTACCAATAATTTGTTGGTCGCCAGCGCCACTATTGGCATATTTTGTCGCAAACTCTTGGGCGCTCGAAAAAGCCACCTGATTGATATATTTTTTGATCTCTTCATCAGTCATACCGATACCTGTATCAGCAATCACCAGCTTTTTATTGTCTTTATCAATGGTGACTGTAATTTCAGGATCAATACTATGGCTAGTTTCGCCTGCGTAGGAAACCATTTTGAGCTTGCTGATCGCGTCTACCGCATTAGAAATCAGTTCCCGCAAAAAGATATCGCGCTCTGAATACAGAGCCTTTTTGATAATCGGGAAAATATTATCGGTATGGATACTGATCGTTCCTTGCTCACGCATATTGATCAAAACTCCTGATGTATGAATTAAGGGTTAAGGAAAATGTTGGCGAAAGTGCTAGTAAATATTGCAGATGCAAATGTTGCTAAATGTTAACCAAACCTGATTATACAGAATCCCTAGTAATAGCCGATCGCTATACTTTGTCGCGTTCTCCGTACCAACTGCAATAATTTTTGAGCGAAGTTGTGAGCAGATTATGAAGCTTTGCAAAGCGAATCTATACATTTTTATAACTCTAATTGAAAATCCCGATGCCCTCCTCTATTGTTGAGACTAACCTCTTTGATTAAAAAATTAGAAATATGGCGATCGCAGCAACCATCTACATATCCGTCTCTGTACTTCTAGTGGTCAGTGCAGGTATATTTTTTGTCAAAGCCATTCAATCTCTGATGAGCAAAAAGCAAGTACCCGCTAAAGTGACTAGCGATCAAGTAATGTTTTTGCGTCCCATCTCTGGTGATCCTCTGTCTATCTATAACCACAGAGCCGAAATCATTGCTATGCTAGAGCGGCAATTTGCTAGTAGCCCTTCTTCGGACTCCTAGCCCTACGAACTAGATAGGATGAGAGATGACGCTTGAATCCCCCATCTCCACTGGAGAAGCAGACTATGTGACTCGCCGCAAACTACTCCGAAAACAGCGCAGAGTCCGTATCTGGCAACGTATTTGGCAACTGACATTCATCACAGGGTTTACAGGCACGATGATCTGGGTGGCGATGCTCCCAGATTGGCAGCTTAGTAGTGCTAACCAGATCGAAATTAAGGGCAATCGGCTCCTGTCCGAAGACAGTATTAAGAAAGCTCTGCCGATCAAGTATCCTCAATCAATTTTTCAGATTCAACCCCAAGCGATCGCCAATCATCTCGAAGCCACTGCACCTGTCCAGAAGGTGACAGTGTCCCGCACAATTTTCCCGTCTAAGCTAACGATTCAAGTCCAAGAGCGATCGCCAATTGCTAACTCCACACGCAAGGGGCAGCAGGGATTCTTAGATGCCGAGGGGGTTTGGGTTCCCAGCAAGGCATATCCAGCAAATATTACCAAGCCCAATCTGATCGTCCTAGAACCAATCAACCACGCGATCAACGATTGGGCTAATCTCTATCGTCAAGTCAGTGAGAGTCAGGTCAAAATATCACAGGTAGATGCTCGCGATGATAGCAACCTGATCCTCAATACTGAACTAGGAACAGTATATTTCGGCACATACAAGCCTTCTCTATTTGCGACACAGTTAGAGGTGCTAGACAGGATGAGAACATTGCCCGAGAAGCTAAAGTCCACCAACTTCAGATACATCGACATCACACAGCCAAACAATCCAATTTTAGAAATGAATATCCCAACAAAAGATAAATCTTCTGAAACAAAGTCTTAAATTAGCGTTTTGGGGCTATTATATTATTTTTTTCTAGTACTGAACGTAAGATAAAACTTACTAACTAGACCTCTGAACTCAGATCAAACGGCTTAAATTCAAATGACTTAAATGTCAAACAGCGTTTCAAGCAGTGCAGATAGATTCTAGCCTCAGTAAAATCTGGAGATCATCAGTAAACAACGATTGTATTTATGAAATCAATTGATAAATGACATCTCAAAATGACTGGTCAGATTTGAACTCAAGCAGTTCGGAAAATGGAGACGGAGGCTTACATATGGATGAACTTTCTGAGTTTTCAAATAACTCTGGACTCCAACTGGGTCATTCTCACAATCGTATGAAGCAGCAGTTAGGCGTTGACGTAAGAGCGGACAATATCATGTTGGGCAGTGTTGCAAAAATTAAAGTAATTGGTGTTGGTGGCGGTGGCGGCAATGCGGTCAATCGCATGATTGCTAGTGAAGTTATGGGAGTAGAGTTTTGGTCGTTTAATACCGATGCTCAAGCGTTACTTCAATCATCTGCCTCCAAGCGTTTTCAGATGGGGCAAAAGCTGACCAGAGGTCTAGGTGCTGGTGGAAACCCAGCGATCGGACAGAAGGCAGCAGAAGAATCTCGCGATGACATTGCTCAAGCCGTCGAAGGTGCTGACTTAGTGTTTATCACCGCAGGTATGGGTGGCGGCACTGGCACAGGAGCCGCGCCGATCATTGCCGAAGTTGCCAAGGAAGCGGGGGCTTTGACCGTCGGTATTGTCACCCGACCATTTACCTTTGAAGGCAGAAGAAGAGGGCAACAGGCGGAAGAGGGTATCGCAGGTTTACAGAGCCGCGTTGACACCTTAATTGTGATCCCCAATGACAAACTTTTATCGGTAATTTCTGAACAAACCCCAGTCCAAGAAGCCTTTAGGGTTGCCGATGATATTCTGCGTCAAGGTGTGCAGGGCATCTCCGATATCATCATGATTCCCGGACTGGTGAATGTGGACTTTGCCGATATTCGCGCGGTGATGGCAGATGCTGGCTCCGCGATGATGGGTATCGGTATCGGCTCTGGCAAGTCTAGGGCGAGAGAAGCAGCTATGACCGCGATTTCATCGCCATTGCTAGAGACCTCGGTAGAAGGAGCCAGTGGAGTCGTATTTAACATCACAGGTGGAGAGGACATGACGCTCCATGAGGTGAATGCGGCAGCAGAGACAATCTATGAAGTGGTTGACCAAAATGCCAATATCATCTTTGGTGCGGTGATCGATCCCAAGCTCGATGGCGAAATTCGGATTACGGTGATTGCGACGGGCTTCGCACCGAAAACCCATCCAGCGATTCCGCCACAAATTTCTAAGCGCGTTCCCCCAATCCCCGCGATCGCGCCACCACCAAAACCGCAAACAAACACATCCAATCCATCTCAAGCTGAGATTAAACTCAGTAAGCCAGGTCTAGACATCCCTGACTTTTTACAACGTCGTCGTCCTCCAAAGTGATCGTGGCTCAATCAAATTTTGTGAGCAAATTCGAGCGAATTTAATCATAAACAAATGGTACGAATAGCTAGTTAGGCATGACAATAGTAATTATGGCTATGTTACCTTCTGATAAATTGCAGTGACACACTTAACGACTACTAGACAAGGACTTCAGCGATTACCCTCTCTCAATAGCGGTGAAGATCGGCTCAGGTTATTTGCGGGTTCAGCAAATCTACCCCTTGCCCAAGAGATCTCACGTTATTTGGGCATAGAGCTGGGTCCAATGGTGCGAAAGAACTTCGCAGATGGGGAAGTATATGTACAAGTACAGGAATCGATTCGTGGCTGCGATGTTTATCTCATCCAGCCGACCTGTCGCCCTGTAAACGATCACTTGACCGAACTTCTCATTATGATTGACGCTTGCCGTCGGGCTTCGGCAAGGCAAATCACAGCAGTTATGCCTTACTACGGCTATGCTCGCGCTGATCGTAAAACCGCAGGTCGTGAATCAATTACCGCCAAATTGGTAGCAAACTTAATCGTGCAGTCTGGTGCAAATCGGGTGATTGCTATGGATTTACACTCTGCCCAGATTCAAGGCTACTTCGATATTCCCTGTGATCATGTCTATGGTGCGCCTGTACTCTTTGACTATCTCAATGAAAAACAACTGCCAGATCTAGTTGTGGTTTCTCCCGATGTCGGAGGTGTTGCTCGCGCCCGTGCCTTTGCTAAGAAGCTCAACGATGCCCCCTTAGCGATTATCGACAAGCGCCGTCAGACTCACAATGTGGCTGAGGTAATGAATGTAATTGGTGATGTGGCAGGCAAGACTGCGGTGTTAGTTGATGACATGATCGACACCGCAGGAACAATTTACGAGGCTGCCAAGATTTTAAGACAGGAAGGTGCAAGACAGGTTTATGCCTGTGCCACCCATGCCATCTTCTCGCCGCCAGCGATCGATCGCTTATCTAGTGGGGTATTTGAAGAGGTGATTGTTACCAACTCAACGCCAGTCAGACAAGAAAACTATTTCCCTCAGTTACGAGTACTTTCAGTTGCTGACCTACTAGGAGAGACAATCTGGCGTGTCCATGAGGATACTTCTGTCAGCAGTATGTTTAGATAGGTGCTGCATCTTAGCTAAACATACTGCGTGGGATGATGGCGATCTTGCTCTATCGGTGA
Organism: uncultured cyanobacterium; assembly: GCA_963750795.1. GTDB lineage: Bacteria > Cyanobacteriota > Cyanobacteriia > Pseudanabaenales > Pseudanabaenaceae > Pseudanabaena. Next base: position 89,769 of record CAVVRZ010000003.1, on the reverse strand, counting down.
TCGCTGTCGTCCAAATTCAAAATCCAGAAAATGTACATCACGATACAATCTACAATTGTGTAGTAAGTTTAAGTGAGAATACGATTTTAGCGACTATATCTTTAGATCGCATCATTGATGCTGATAAGGAGTAGATATCTGAGTCAAACCCTTAGTTTTTTAGCTCAGTACTAGGCTCATTATTTTGACAAGATTGCAGCACCTTTACATTTTTGCAGCAATTTTGTTGATCTTAGTGAAAACTAACATGTGCAGCATAAGTTGATTGTGTGCTGGCATACTTTTCTTACTTGTTTTATTTTCGATTAAAGAGGGTATATAAGGTTGGCAGATCGCGCTCTTGTTGAAGTCTTTCGCGAAATGAATGGTGGGATGTTTCCCCCCATGACGGAAACGTTTGAACGCGGTAAGACCATTTTTTTTCCTGGTGATCCTGCGGAGCGCTTTTACTTTCTGGTTAAGGGCGCAGTAAAGCTATCTAGGGTTTATGAAGCAGGTGAAGAAATTACGGTTGCGCTATTGCGAGAAAATAGTGTATTCGGCGTTTTATCTTTGATTACGGGTAATCGATCCGATCGCTTTTATCATGCAGTGGCATTTACACCCGTTGAGTTACTTTCTGTACCGATTGATCAGGTAGAGAAGGCTCTGAAGGAAGATCCCGAACTGCCAATGGTGTTGCTGCGTGGTCTATCTTCTCGTATCTTGCAGACGGAAATGATGATCGAGACGTTGGCACACCGTGACATGGGATCGAGACTGGTTAGCTTTTTACTGATTTTATGTCGTGATTTCGGCACGCCATCAACGGAAGGCGTAACTATTGATTTGAAGCTATCGCATCAGGCGATCGCGGAGGCAATTGGCTCAACAAGGGTAACGGTGACAAGATTATTAGGAGATCTCCGCAAACAAAAGATGATTGCGATCTCTAAGAAACGGATTACTGTTCACAATCCGATTGAGTTAGGACAGCAATTTGCTTAAACGGCTGGACTAGATTAAAAGCAATTCGCCAAAAGCTAAATCCATAACCACAGCCCTGACTCAATCATTACCGTGAATGAGTTAAGCTGTTTTTAGCAAATATCACAAAATTTCAATAGCAAAAAATATAGAGAGAAATATCGAAAATGTACGGAACTTTAAAGCTAATTTGGGCGGTTGTCGCCATTCTTTTAGTCGTCTTAATTTTATTACATAGTCCCAAAAGTGACGGTCTAGGAGGTTTTAGTGGTCAAGCACAATTATTTTCTAGTACTAAGAGCGCCGAAACTACCCTCAATCGAGTTACTTGGTTTTTGACTATTTTATTTTTGGGTCTGACAGTAGTACTTAGTGGCGGCTGGTTCGCTGCTCCTACGCCACCTGCACCCGTTCCCCAAGTTGCTCCCGCAAATAATGCCCCCAATGCTCAGCCTATCCCCCTAGAGTTGCCTGCGGCAACACCTGATAAACCATAAATTCCAAAAAAGAAAAGCGGCGCTTTACGCCGCTTTTCTTTTTTATTGCTAAGCAAGACTTTTTTGCTTAGTCGCTCTTGATGTATAGCAGTTCTAAATAAGTTTGAAGAGGCTTCGACTCCGCTAAGCCATCGCTATACGGAGGCTTAGCGAAGTCGAAGCCCTAGTTTTCTTATTTGAATTGTCTGTATAGAGAAATAGGCTGATCAAATAAAGCTCGATCAACTTGATAAAAAAGATCTTCATCGCCATCAGAGTTAACGATAATTACATCGGCGAGTTCAATTTTTTCAGATTGGGGCATTTGGCTATCGATGCGATCGCTGGCTTCGCTAAGAGAAAGTTGGTTGCGATCCATAAGTCGCTGGATCTGTTGTTGGCGATCGCAGGTAATCACCCAAGTCTCGGTAACTAAGTCCTGCATTTTGGCTTCAAAAAGCAACGGGATCACCATGACTACGGTTGAATTTGCGAATTGCTGAGCTTGATGGATTAAAGTTTCTTGCACATAGGGATGGATTAAAGCTTCTAGCCATTGTCTTTCTACGGAGTCAGCAAAGATAATTGCACCCAACCGACGGCGATCAAGAGTACCTTGGGGATCAAGGATTGATGAGCCATAGCGATCGCAAATCCGATTGAGGCGATCGCCTGTAATTGCTTGTCTTGCGTACAGATCAGCATCAAGTATCGGTAAGCCATAGGTTTGATGCAGATAGTCAGAAACCTTAGTTTTACCCGTAGCAATGCCTCCCGTAATCCCGATGATACGCTGATTCATATTGCCGTTGGGTTTACTGATAGATTTAGAGAATTACGATTTAGACAAACTACTTGCTGTAGCCAAGGTTCTTCAGACATTTATGGATTTGGTTAATGTTTTAGGTTTTATAGCGGCTTCATTGACCACATTGGCATTTTTGCCACAGGTGATCAAGGTATGGAGATCTCGATCTACAAAGGATATCTCTCTGCCAATGTTGGTTACTTTTATTGCAGGGATCACACTTTGGTTGATATATGGCTTGTTGGTCAGTGCCGCGCCAATTATTTGGGCTAATGCGATTACTCTGATTTTAAATATTGTGATTTTAAAATTTAAGCTCAAACATGGCTAACTCCCAAAGAGATGACTGGCACTTTTCGTCGCCCATCTCTTTGGGGTTTTTAACAGTGATTGGGCGAGATCGGTAAAGATTCGCAATAAAAGTTAAAATTTAAATCGCGACTCATTCATACCCTAGTAATTTTCGTCCCCATGACATCCTTTAGTAGTTTTTTCTCAAATTACCTTAGCCATTTTGTGATGGTCGGTCTAATTTTGATCTTTGCGATCGCCCATAGTGGTTTAGCCGCTCTGCGGATTTGGGCAGAAGAAAAAATTGGGGCAAGATTATATCGGGTACTTTTTGCCCTGACGAGTATTCCGTTAGCGGTAGTGTTGTTTATTTATTATTTCAACCATCGCTATGATGGCGTAACCCTGTGGAATGTACAGGGGATCACGGGAGTTCATGAGTTTGTTTTAGTTTTATCGGCGATCGCATTTCTATTTCTCTATCCCGCCACTTTTAACTTGGGCGAAGTCTCCGCCATTCAGAAGCCACAGGTGCATCTCTTTGAAACGGGGATCACAAGGATTACCCGTCATCCTCAATTTTCGGCAATGACCCTATGGTGTATTGCCCATACGCTTTGGTTAGGGACTTCCTTTGCCTTGGCAACAGCACTTTCCTTGGTGAGTTACCATCTATTCGCTGTGTGGCATGGAGATCATCGACTTTTTAAGCGTCATGGAGACGCATTTCTAGCACTTAAGCAAAGAACCTCAGTTTTGCCCTTTGTGGCGATCGCTCAAGGTCGTCAGCAATTAGTGTTAAAGGAATTTCTGCGCCCCGCCTATATCGGTGTGGCGATTACCGTCGTTTTATTTCGTTGGCTACACCCCATCGTCATCGAAGCTGCCGCAAACGTGAATTGGTAGATCTGGACAACTCAAATAAAAATAGGGCTTCGACCTTGCTCAGCCAGCAGTATAAGTTGGCTGAGCGAAGCGATGCACTGAGCTTGTCGAAGTATCGAAGCCCTTTGTTAATAGATTGGTAAGGTAAATCGGAAACAACTGCCTTTTTTGCCGATCGCATCGTCAACCCAAATATGTCCATAGTGGGCAGTGATGATGCGCCGACATAGCGATAGCCCAATGCCATAACCTTCTTCTGCGCCGTCACGCTCAAGGCGATAACGCTCCTCAAATACGCGATCGCGCATCTCCGCAGGGATACCAGGACCATTATCAGTGATGCTCACTTCGATCTTTTGAGCAGTGCGGTGCATGACAGTTAGCTCAATTTTGCCGCCTTCGGGGGTGTACTTAGTCGCATTGCCAAGGAGATTGATCAGGACTTGGCGGATTTTCTCTTGATCGACGTAAACGGGAGGGAGATCCGTAGGAATATCTTTGACCAGCTTTTGCATTTTTCCTTCTAAGCACTTGCTGAAGTAAAAATCGCTGACAACGCTATGACAAAGCTGATCAAACTGGATTTTTTGACGTTGCGTGCGAAATTGCGCATTTGCGCCCCGTCCTGCTTCGAGAATATCAGTGATCATGCTGTCGGCGACACGAGCTTTACTTCGAGCGTGTTTTAGCAATCTCGATACCATTTGCTGATCGATTTTGTTGCCACTTTTCTCAATCGTGTCGATCGCTAATAAAATCGCTGTTAGAGGATTACGCAGATCATGGGCAAGCATTCCTAGGACACGATCCTTAAAACGAATCTGCTCTTCGATTTCTGCCTTTTCCTGAGATAGCCGAAAAACATCATCAGCGAGTCTAGCAACCTCCGTCATGTAAGCGATATTTTTAGAAAGCTCAGGAGGATGACTACTAGAAGCGTCGATAACCTGCTGTTTCCAGTTGTCCCAAAAGCTTTCGAGTTGTTGCAATAGATTTTTACCCGCAATAGTTTGGCGAGGCGGTGGTGATAATTTGAGGAGCGCAGGAGACATCACAACCTTAAATAACTCTGCTAGTTGTGGCTGTCCCGCAACATTGATGATCTGCAATTCTGAAGGAAAATTTGTTTCTTGTTGCAGAAACTCCTCCACTGCTTTGACTAGCTCCTTTGCTTTGGGGCGATCATCAATAAAGAGTAAGAGCTGAAGAGTTGATTCGGGTAATGTTGAAATAGTCCTCATTATTGTTCGGACTCGCAACGGATTTTAATACATTCTTAATAATTATATTATTGTTCTCATGAGTTTACCTCAACAACGTTGGCAGATTTTTGCGCCTCAGCCAGAATTGTCGCAAATGATTGCCTCAACGACGGGATTATCTCCCACGATCGCTCAAGTTTTGCTAAATCGCGGCATTAATACCCCTGAGGCGGTGCAACTATTTCTTGATCCCGAATTGGAGATTTTGCCAGACCCAAAGCAGGAATTTCCTGATCTAATCATTAGCATCGATCGCATTGAGCAGGCGATCAAACAGGGCGATCGCATTACGATATGCGGTGACTATGATGTCGATGGTATGACTAGCACCGCTTTGCTAATTAGGACATTGCGGCTCTTGGGCGCACAGGTGGAATACGAGATTCCTAGCCGTATGACTGAGGGCTATGGGATCAATCGGCGGATCGTGCAGGATTGTCATGAGCGTCAAGTCAAGCTGATTATTACCGTGGACAATGGCATCGCCGCCTACGAACCGATCGCCTTTGCCGAATCCCTAGGCATTTCCGTAATTGTCACCGATCACCACGAAGTCCCCGAAGATCCCAGCAAGATCCCCCCCGCAACGGCAATCCTCAACCCTAAGTATGGCGTTGATCCCCAGTCTCCCTACGCGGCGATTGCGGGAGTTGGCGTTGCCTATGTGTTGGCGTTGGAGCTTAGCGATCGCTTTGGCAAACGCTCCGAACTAGAAAATCCACTATTAGAATTATTTACCCTCGGTCACGATCGCTGACCTTGCATCGCTGACGGGGATCAATCGCCGCCTTGTTAAAAAAGGTTTGCGATTACTCTCCCAATCAAAAGTTATTGGGATCATTGCCCTGATTAATGAATCAGGAATCAGTAAGGATAAGCAAGCAGGAATGAAACCTGAGGCAATCGGGTTTGGGCTGGGTCCTAGAATCAATGCGATCGGGCGCATCGGTAATCCACAGGTAATCATCGATCTGCTCACCTGCGAAGAGATGGGACAGGCGATCGCCTATGCCCAAGAATGTGAGGCAACCAATAAAAAGCGCCAAGAGCTTTGTCGTGATATCGAACAAGAGGCGATCGCCTACATGACGCGGCGCAAGTCCGACGGCTTCGACATTACCCAAGAACGAATTTTGGTAATCGTTGATCGCGAAGTGCAGCAAGATTTTGCAGTGGAGAAACAAACGGGTTGGCATCACGGCGTTATTGGGATTGTGGCTTCGCGCCTAGTAGAAAGGTATGGCGCACCCGTATTTATTGGCAGCTATGAAGATGCTCACGGGGAAGAGAATCATGATCTAAGTAATGCAACCGTGCGCTTCTCCGTGCGCGGTATTCCCGAATTTCACGTCTTCCATTCCCTCGAATATATCGCCAATATTCGCAATAAAGGCGGCGGACATAAGGCGGCGGGAGGGTTTACGCTGCCTGCGGCAAATATGGATAAGTTGCGAACGGGGTTGCGGGAATTTGCCGATCGCGAACATATTTTGCCGAGTCACATCATGCCGCTCATCCAAGTCGATGTTTTAGCGGACTTAAGTGAAATCTCGCTCACTCTTTTAGAAACCTGCGATCGCTTACAGCCTTGCGGATTAGGCAATCCTGATCCCGTTTTTTATAGCGCCAATGTGCGGGTAATCTCTCAGCAAACGCGGGGCAAGGATAAGGTCAAGCATTTAGCGCTGACCCTCGATAAAGGCAATGGCGAGAAACTGAAGGCGATCGCATGGCGTTGGGGTGAATATTGTCCAGTTCCCGATCGCGTGGACATTGCCTATAAACTGCGTGCTAACCAATGGCAAGACACCACATCAGTCGAGTTAGAAATTATTGGTATCCGTGAAGCTAATTCAGGTGATGAGCCGTCTGCCCGAAAGCTGCAACTTTTTTACAAACCTGCTCCTCGCATCACCCAAACGCCCCAATGGCAATATCTCCACGAAGCGCCGCGACCATTGCCCCGCCCGTTACTGCTCTATGGTTATGATCGCCCTGCTGATAAATTTCAAGGCGATGATGTCGATTGCGATCGCCCCAGCCGCCAAAGAAATTATCAATCCCTTGTTCTATGGACTTTGCCCCCCTCCTCTAGTCATCTTCAATGGCTAATAGCGATCGCCAAACCTGAATATATTTACCTTGGCGAAAAAGTACCTCCCCTAACGACCGCCGCGCAATTTCGCACCCAAATTCAAGCCCTCGACTTGGAAAATCTGCCTGTAATCAACTTGTTAGATCTGGCTCAACAATGGTGGATCTCACCTAGTGCGATCGTCGCTGCCCTGCGCGAATTAAATTACGACTGCGATTTCCCTGCCACTGCCTCCCTAGACGATGAATTACAAAAAATGCAGCGTTGGTACAGCTTAGCGATTAGCAAGCTAGAAAAACATTTTGCGAGTTTATAAAAAAACAGCCACGCAAAGCGTGGCTGTTTTTTTATAAAGAAATATTCTCCGCCTTCGGTGAAAAATATTTTGTGAACTATTTCAAGTTTGGCGATACTTGAGCTGGGAACATTGAAGCAGAGGCGAGTCGCTTGTTATCGCGCTTCTCTGCTAGCACAGGCACAGCGTCACGTAATAGCCCCGCTAGCTTCGTAGTCGTACTGTCATAGATTTGAGTGACAATTTTTGGATAGAAGCCAATGCCAATGATAGGCACTAATAAACAAGCAATGATGAATACTTCGCGAGGCTCCGCATCAACTAGATCCTGATGGGAAGTAAGCTCTGTATTCTCCTTGCCGTAGAAAATTTCACGCAACATCGATAGCAAGTAAACGGGCGTTAAGATTACCCCCACTGCCATCAACAACAGCGCAATTACTTTAAACGTGCCGCTATAGGCATCGCTAGTGGCAAACCCCACAAAGATCATCACCTCCGCCACAAATCCACTCATCCCCGGTAAAGCAAGGGAGGCGAGAGAACAGGTGGTAAACATCGCGAAAATCTTTGGCATCTGCTGACCAACTCCACCCATCTCGTCAAGGATCAAGGTATGGGTGCGATCGTAGGTTGCGCCCACAAGGAAGAATAAACTCGCCCCGATTAAACCGTGAGAGATCATCTGCAACATCGCGCCGCTAGTTCCCAAATCGGTAAAGGAAGCCAAGCCAATCAACACAAATCCCATGTGCGAGATCGATGAATAGGCAATCTTGCGTTTGAGACTGCGTTGAGCAAAAGAGGTAAGCGCCGCATAGATGATATTGACGATGCCCAAAATTACGAGAATAGGCGCGAAGTAAGCATGGGCTTCGGGTAACATCCCAGCATTCATCCGCATCAGAGCATAGCCACCCATTTTTAAGAGAATCCCTGCAAGAAGCATATGCACAGGCGCAGTCGCTTCACCGTGGGCATCGGGTAGCCATGTGTGCAGAGGAAAGATGGGTAGCTTGACTCCGTAGGAAATCAAGAATGCTCCGTAGGCTAGGAGCTGGAAGGTAAGGGGATAGTCTTTGTTGGCGAGGGTCTGCATATCAAAGGATATGGTGTCACCATAAAAAGCCATCGCCAAACCAGCCACAAGGATAAATAGAGAGCCGATCGCAGTGTAAAGAATAAACTTAGTTGCGGCATAGAGGCGTTTGTAACCACCCCAAATCGATAGCAGCAGATATACAGGGATTAGCTCTAGCTCCCATGTCAAGAAGAACAACAACATATCCTGTACGGCAAATACGGCGATCTGTGCGCCATACATCGACAGGAGTAGGAAATAAAATAAGCGGGGCTTGAGGGTGACAGGCCAAGCAGCCAAGGTTGCCAATGTGGTGATAAATCCAGTCAGCAAAACCAAAGGCATCGAGAGTCCATCAACGCCCACTGACCAATTTAGCCCCAATTGCGGAACCCATTCATATCTCTCAACGAGTTGCAAACCGGGGTTGCTATAGTCATATTTTGTACAGAAGGCATAGACGATCGCCGTAAAGTCGATCAATCCCACTACCAGCGCAAACCAGCGAATATTTTTGCCATCGCCCTTATCAGGGAAAACTGCAACCGCAAGCGCCATAACTATAGGAAAGGCGATGATAAACGTGAGCCAAGGGAAATTTTCGAGACTAAACATATTGCAAAAGTAACCTTTGTAAATACCCACCCATTTCTAGAGAGTCATTGTACCTACGCTCCCCCAAAGACTTAGCAGTTGTTTATAGTTACTTAAAAATAGGCGATCGCCCAAAATCTACCGATAAGGACTGGGATCACCATTACATAGGGGATTGACTCAAATATGGATGCTTTGAAGCTATTTGAAGTTTTGTAAAGAGAATTTAATATTTGGAGACAATAGTTTACATATTGTTGATTTGTAAGCGATTTGTAAGCCCTAAGGATTAGGGGGTTACAACTTTCTGCTAATCTCGAAAGTGAATAAATTATTTTTTAAATTGAGAGATTTTGGGCATGAAAGCACTTATACGCTTTTCTGTTTTATTAGTGGCGATCGCGTCAATTTGGACAACTGGCTTTTTAGGTTCTTTTGGCAGTAACTCTGCATTTGCCGAAGACTTACCAGCAACGAGTTTTTACACACAAGATCTTAGCAAAATCGACTTAAACAACGCTAATATCAACACTTTTCGCCAAGTACGCGGTATGTACCCCACCCTTGGTCGCCTTATCATTGAAAACTCGCCTTACAACTCCCTTGATGATGTTCTTAACATTGAAGGTTTGACAGAAGCTCAAATAGATCTGATCAAAGCTAACGCAGATAAATTCACCCTCAAGAAGCCCGATGAATCGATGGGTCGTGAGCGGATTAACAACGCTAATTACCGACTGTAGCTATTCACAAAATAAAGGGGCGCAAAGCGCCCCTTTATTTTGTGGCAAAAATTAAGAAGCTTACTAGGACAACCTTTTATAACTGTGATCACTTCCATGAAGACCTACTCCTTACAGAAGGGGAAGGGTAGTGCAAAGCACTGCCCTTCCCCTTCTGTGGGTTAGTTTGTACTGACTAATCTTTGCTTTGCTTTATAGCTGTTGGACGAGAGCTAAAACTGGTAAAGATTGCTTCGCAATCTTTACCAGTTTTAGCCATTTACGCCGCGTAAATGGCTAAATACATACCACAACAATATTTTTGATTAAGAAATATTGAGATATGTTAACCTAAGTGAAATAATTCACAAACTAAAGCAAAAAGCAATGTCAGTGAGTAACCCTGCGATCGCTTCTATGTATCGGTATCGAGTACAGCGTTTCTGGAAGGAATTCGATTTAATTAAACTAAAGCAAGCGATTCTGGCAGTACCAGACTTGATTAGTTTGGATCAGTATCACTACCTTGGCACTAGCGCTGTGGATCATGCTGCTAAGACCTTAAATATTTCTAATAGCTCCCAAGTGCTGGATATTGGTTCAGGTATTGGCGGGACTTCCCGTTACCTAGCTTGGAAGTATGGCTGTCAGGTTACGGGCGTGGAACTGCAAGAACAATTGCACCTAGTTGGGATGCAATTGAATGAGGTTACGAATATGACCGATCACATCCAGTTGATGCAGGGAGACTTTACTGATATTGGTAGTTTGCCGATCGCCGATCACAGCTTTGATGCTTGGGTATCCTTGATGGTTTTTTTACATATTCGCGATCGCTCTACGGTATTTCAAAATTGTGCAAGAGTGATCAAACCAGAGGGGCGTTTTTACATTGAAGACTATTATGCCGCCCAAGATTTGCCAGAGGGTGATCGTCAAGCTCTCGCTGAGGTTGTTGCCTGTCCATACTTGCCAAGTCGAGAGCAATATCTCGAAGATCTAAAAGAAGCAGGTTTCCAAGATATTGAATTTGTGGATATGGCAGCACTTTGGCAACCTTGGCTACAGGAGCGGTACGAAAAATTTGAATCACAACGAGAATACTATCAAGCTCTATTTGGTGTTGACATGGTAGATAGCTATAGTCATTTTTATCAGACTGTCGCCAATTTATTTAGGAGTGGCAATGTCTCTGGAGCGAGGATTTGTGGTACTTACAGACCCTAATAGCTAAGAACTAATAACCAAGAGCACTTCACAAAAAATTTTGTTATCGTAGACAGTCAAAGGACTGTGGCGATCGCAAGTGGATATTACAAAAGGGATGCCGAGAGAGATGCCGAGAGAGATTAAAAAATTTGATGCCCTTGTAATCGGAGGAGGTGCGGCTGGGCTTTACACAGCGCTAACTCTCTGTGAGTATCTCAGCAAAGCCAAGAGTCATGACTGGAAAATCGCCCTAGTCACAAAGGATAACTTGACAATTTCTGCCAGTGATTGGGCGCAAGGAGGGATCGCCGCCGTAATTGACAAAAATGATTCCTTTGCCCTGCATATTGCCGACACACTACAGGCAGGCGTTGGCATTTGTGAAGAAGGATCTGTTGCAGTACTGGTATCCGAAGCTGCCCCACAAATTCAAAAATTGTTGGAGTTTGGGGTTGACTTTGATCGATTAAAAAATAACTCCCTAGCGCTCACCCTAGAGGCGGCTCACTCTCGAAAGCGCGTAGTCCATGCGGCTGATGCCACTGGACGAGAGCTAGTCACGACCCTAGCCAAAAAAGTTATTGAACAACCGATGATTCAGGTCTTTGAGGGACTTTTAGCTCTCGATGCCGTACTAACAGAAACCCCACAGGGCGATCGCTGTGTGGGTGTAACCTGCCTTGATCTCAATCAAGATGTCCCCAGATTAATCGACCTAAAGGCTCCTGTAACCGTATTGGCAACGGGCGGCGGCTCACAAGTATTTTCTCAAAATACGAATCCCGCTGCCAGTACAGGAGATGGTGTGGCGATCGCATGGCGGGCAGGCGCTAAGGTGCGCGATTTAGAATTTGTGCAGTTTCATCCCACGGCTCTGGCGATCGCGGGTGCTCCCAGATTTTTAATCAGTGAAGCCGTACGAGGTGAGGGCGCACATTTAATCGATCATCAAGGCGATCGCTTTGCCTTTGATTACCACCCCAAGGGCGAACTAGCGCCGAGGGATGTGGTCAGCCGTGCCGTGTTTCAACACCTCCAAAAAACAGGTGAACAGACGGTATTTCTTGACCTGTCCCCCATTGAGCGCGATCGCATCGCCTACCGCTTCCCCAACATCATCAAAATTTGTCAAACATGGCAAATTGATTTATTCTCCCAGCCCATTCCTGTTACCCCCGCCGCCCATTACTGCATGGGCGGGATCATTACCGATACATGGGGAGCTAGCTCGATCACGGGACTCTATGCTGTGGGCGAAAGCTCCAGCACAGGCGTACATGGGGCAAACCGTCTGGCGAGCAATTCTTTGCTGGAATGTTTTGTGTTCGGTGTGCGCCTCGCCGAGAAAGTTGCCCAAGAATTAATCAATCCAGCCCAAAACTTTCAACTTAATGCGGGTTTCTTAGAAAATACTTCAAGGGATTTGCCATCGCAATTAAACAGCGCCCCCAACGATCAAGAACGGATTGCCTCCATTCGCCAAGAACTGCAAGAACTAACATGGCGTTCCGCAGGAATCTGCCGTGATGCCGCAACTCTCGATCAGGCGATCGCTCAAATCCAAACCATGCAGCAAGAAATTCAGCAATTATGCAGCCCTACTCGTCTTTGGATTGAAACCCGCAACCTGATCGACTTTTCCTATCTACTGATGAGATCTGCGCTATTTCGTACCGAGAGCCGTGGCGCACATTTTCGTACTGACTATCCTGAGACTAGCCAAGCGTGGCAAGTGCATACGGTGATCCAAGGGCAGGAAGTCACAAGATCCTGATCATCGTTTTTGTTGATAGCGATAACCTTAATCACTGCATAATAGAAATAAACAAAAAAACCAAACTAAACTAAACAGACCCACACTTCAGCCTGTAACCCCTATTAAAAAATTGGTAGAAAAGGGACTTACATCAAGTTCGGCAAAAGGTGGACTAGGTTGGTTCGATAGAGCAAGTAATTGAGTTAGAAATGCATTTTATTGATCGAGTTACGATACAAGTCAAGTCGGGCGATGGCGGCGATGGATTAGTCGCCTTTCGCCGCGAAAAATATGTGCCTGCGGGTGGACCTGCGGGTGGCAATGGTGGCAATGGTGGATCGGTGATCCTACAAGCAACAACCGACTTGCAAACTTTGCTAGACTTCCGCTTCGAGAATATCTTTAAGGCGGAGAATGGCGAACGTGGTGGTCCTAGCAATATGACAGGTAAACGCGGTGGCGATCGCATTATCAATGTCCCCCTCGGCACAGTGGTCATGAATGAAGAGACGGGTGAAGTCATCGGTGACTTGACCGAAAATGGACAAACCCTATTAGTTGCCAAAGGTGGCAAAGGTGGACTTGGTAACAAGTACTTTTTGAGCAATCAAAATCGCGCCCCTGACTACGCTCTCCCAGGATTACCGGGGGAAGAACTAACTCTTTACCTAGAGCTAAAGCTAATCGCAGAGGTGGGGATCATTGGCTTACCCAACGCTGGTAAATCGACATTGATCTCCGTTGTATCCGCCGCTCGTCCTAAGATTGCCGATTATCCCTTTACGACTTTAGTTCCTAATTTGGGTGTAGTTTCTAAGCCTTCGGGTGATGGAGTTGTATTTGCCGATATTCCGGGGCTGATTGAAGGTGCATCCGATGGTATCGGCTTGGGTCATGACTTTTTACGCCACGTCGAGAGGACTAAGGTACTCATCCACATGATCGATGTTACTCAGGAGGATCCTCTCGCGGCATACCACACCATTCAAGAGGAGTTGCAAGCCTATGGTCATGGACTTGCTGACAAAAATCAAATCTTGGTATTAAACAAAATCGATGCCATGCTACCCGAAGATGTAGAGGAAATTGCCAATCAATTTGGCACGAAACCTTTTGCGATCTCGGCGGCAGCGAAAAAAGGTCTAGATAAATTACTCCAAGCCGTTTGGCAACAACTAGATAGTTTCAATAACGATCAGCAAGAGTAGTCAAGACCATCTACTTGAGCATATAAAAATTACTGAAGGCAGCGATCGTCGTTAATTTGCGATTAGGCGCATCGGTAGTGTAAACAGAGAACAAGAAAAAGTTTTGCTGCTGGGTTGTTCCTTGAACATATTTTTTGATCAAGGGCTTGCCTTGCGAAGACAATAGATTGACTGCAAATTCACATTGCTGCTGTGCTGCCGCAGGTAAATTACTCGTACAGATCGAGTTTTGACCAGTTTTAGCAAATTCTTCCGCAGCAAAGTCGATATATTTATCTTGGCTAGGATTAGTGACTACCATTGCGACTAAGGCGATCGCGGCTCCAGTAAGAATTATTTGTAATTTCATGGGACTTATATCCAGCTACTTGGGAAATTGTAGGCTGTAAAGGCGATAATCAACGATAATCACTGTAATATATCGTTACAAATAGTCTAATCAAGCTCAATAAAGCCTTTTGAGAATATGCAAATATTTCGTTCAATCCAAAAGGCATTTGCCACCGAGGACTGGATCGGGTTAGCAATTACAGGTACGCTGCTGAGTTTATGGCTTGGTAGCTTCTTTGAACTAATCAACATTGCCACAGCAAGTTACTCTTGGGTTTGGCTAGCCGTCATGATTTTAGGGCGGACGTACCTGCATACGGGGTTATTTATCATTGCCCACGACTCAATGCACGGCAACCTAATCCCCAATAGCAAAAAATTAAATAACCTCTTGGGAGGCATCGCCCTAGCAATCTATGGATTTTTGCCTTACAAGCATTGCCGTATTAACCATGCCAAGCATCACCGCTACCCTTCCCAAAGTGGTGATCCCGATTTTCACGGCAAGATCTCCCACCCTATAGCTTGGTATTGCAAGTTTATCGTCGAATATTTTCCTTGGCGATCGCTCATTTATTTCTGGTTGAATATGAGTGTGATCTTCTGGGGAGCAATCTTATTACTCAAGGTTCCTACAATCAATCTTGTTCTGTTTTGGCTCTTACCTCTTTGCCTGAGTTCCCTACAACTATTCTTCTTCGGAACTTATTTGCCCCATCGTCAGGTGGAATTAAATCCCAACTTTTTACCAAGGTTAAATAGTAATTCTTGGTCGAGATTATGGTCTTTTGTGAGTTGCTACAACTTTGGGCATTATCACTGGGAGCATCATCAATATCCCGATACACCTTGGTATCGACTAACTAAAGTTCACAACACAAACTAAAAGAAGAGAGAGCGCAAAGCGCTTTCTCTTCTTTTTTAGTTGGCACACAAAACCAGAAGTGAATGGCGGCGCTTTGCGCCGCCATTCACTTCTGGTTTTGATTTGTCTTAATGCAAGTAACCTGTAATCAAAAAATCATGATCAATTTGCTGAAGTTTTGTTTTTGATAAGGCGATCGCTTCTGTCATTAAATTTAGTCCCAGATCATCAATGGGACTGGGGGCATTAAATCCACCAATAATTTTTGGGGCAATAAAAGCATAGATTTTTTGTACCATCCCCGCCCGAATCGCCGCCGCCCCCAATCTACCACCACATTCCCAAAGCACCTGATTACAGCCACGCTGAGCTAGCTCTCTCATTACCTTGACGGGGGCAATATCCTTCATTTCTAAAACTTCAACTTGGCGATCGCGTAGTTTTTGCTTAAGTTCTAAATTCACATTAGGCGAAGTAATTACCAAAGTTTTCTCACTGTCAGTGATTTTCCACAGGTTCGCCTGATCAGGTAGGTCACAACTGCGAGTAATTACAACTCTCAGAGGACAATGCTCACTTAACCCGTGGGTATTCAAATTAGGGTTATCTAGCCTAACCGTATTCCCACCCGTAATAATTGCATCACAACCAACTCGCAGATCGTGAACTACTGCCCGCGACTCTTTACCTGTGATCCAATAGCTATGCCCCGAAGTTGTAGCAATTTTGCCGTCAAGGGTCATCGCATACTTGAAGATGCCAAACGGCAGACCAGTTTTAACGCGATGAAAAAATGCTTCATTGAGTTCTAAACACTGGGACTCTAGGACTCCTGTGGTTACATTAATACCGTGATTGCGAAGGCGATCGCACCCAGTACCAGCAACACGCGGATCGCTGTCGATCGCTCCCACCACCACATTACCGATGCCCGCCTGAATAATTGCCTCAGAGCAGGGAGGCGTGCGTCCATGATGATTACAAGGTTCTAAATTTACATATAAAGTTGCATCACTTAAATCTCCGCCAGATTGCATCGCCTCACGAATCGCAAATACTTCGGCATGGGGTTGCCCCGTCTGAGGATGAAAGCCTTTTCCGATTACCTGTCCATTTTTGACAATCACACTGCCCACCATGGGATTTGGTGAGGTTTGCCCCCTTGCTAGCGTCGCTAATTGAATACATTGGTGCATATAGCGATCGTGCTTTGCTGGGTCATCAGTTGATGCAGTTTTGGGGTGCGGGGATCCAGACATGGCGATCGACCTAAAGATAGATTAGTGTTACAAACGCTTTACATTAGTTCATATGTAAAGTTATATTACTCACATAGCGAGAGCTAATTATAAATTTTTAATTCAACCGCAATCATAAACCAATGACAACAGCAGTACAAAGACGCGAAAGCGCCTCGATCTGGGATCAGTTTTGCAACTGGATTACAAGCACCAACAACCGCCTATACGTAGGTTGGTTCGGCGTAATCATGATCCCCTGCCTCTTGGCAGCCACCATTTGCTTCGTAATCGCCTTCGTAGCAGCCCCTCCCGTAGACATCGACGGCATCCGCGAACCAGTAGCTGGTTCCTTGCTATTCGGCAACAACATGATTTCTGGCGCAGTCGTACCATCCTCCAACGCGATTGGCCTGCACTTTTACCCCATTTGGGAAGCAGACAGCCTCGACGAATGGCTATACAACGGTGGACCTTACCAATTGGTAGTATTCCACTTCTTGATCGGCATTTTCTGCTACATGGGACGTGAATGGGAATTGTCCTACCGCCTCGGTATGCGTCCTTGGATCGCAGTAGCATACTCTGCTCCTGTAGCAGCCGCAACCGCAGTATTCTTGATCTACCCAATCGGACAAGGATCCTTCTCTGACGGTATGCCTTTGGGAATCTCTGGTACCTTCAACTTCATGATCGTATTCCAAGCAGAACACAACATCTTGATGCATCCTTTCCACATGTTGGGAGTAGCAGGTGTATTTGGCGGTTCATTGTTCAGTGCAATGCACGGTTCACTCGTAACCTCCAGCTTGATTCGTGAGACCACCGAAAACGAAAGCCAAAACGCTGGCTACAAGTTCGGACAAGAAGAAGAGACTTACAACATCGTTGCAGCCCACGGCTACTTCGGACGTTTGATCTTCCAATACGCCAGCTTCAACAACAGCCGCAGCTTGCACTTCTTCTTGGCACTATGGCCAGTAGTGGGCATCTGGTTCACCAGCTTGGGCGTAAGCACCATGGCATTCAACTTGAACGGCTTCAACTTCAACCAGTCGATTGCTGACAGCCAAGGACGTGTAGTACCTAGCTGGGCTGATGTAATCAACCGCGCTAACTTGGGTATGGAAGTAATGCACGAGCGCAACGCTCACAATTTCCCTCTTGACCTAGCTGCTGTTGACGTTGCTCCTGTTGCTATGTCTGCTCCTTCTATCAATGGTTAATACCTTGACCTAGTTATCTCGAAATAAAAAAGCCTCTCCTTGCGGAGAGGCTTTTTTATTGTGAATCTCTCTAATTGCACGATCGCAATTAATGCGGTTAAGGATATAACGCGATCGCGTCCCCACTTAACACTCCCGCAAAGTCAGCGAGACACTCCCTTTGTATTTCTGTAAATAGTGATATGAATATGGCCATATTCACCATAACTGGAAAAATATTTGTTTGTTTACGTTTATATCAAGCATCATAAAGGTCAAAACAGGTCAGAATAATTCTAGATAAATCAAGATAGTTATAAAGAGACTTGACTATGGATATATGGCAAGTTAAGGATCAAGTTTTAGGTTTGGTTAGCCAATACAAATCTCAGGTTGACTTTTTGACTATACGGATGGAGCGATCGCATGGTACAGACATCCTCCTCCGTAGTGGCAAAGTCGAAACTATGAGCGCGGGAATATCTATCGGTGGACAGGTTAGAGCTTGTCACCGTGGGGGATGGGGATTTGCGAGCTTTAATAATCTCCAAAGTCTCAAAGCTAAGATCGAAGAAGCGATCGCCGCCGCTAAATGGGTAGGCAATGATGTGACTAAGTTGGCAATGGTAGAACCTGTCCAAGATCGCGTATCGCTGATCGAAGATCATCCTCAAAAAGTTTCATTAATCGATAAAAAGAACCTATGCAGCAACTACACCGAAGTACTGCGATCGGTTTCGGATCGGGTAGTTAGCACAGCCGTCCGCTATGGAGACTGCACTCAACAGATTCTCTTCGTCAATTCTGAAGGAACGATCATTGAGCAAGAATGGGCAGACTGGGAAATGCGTTGTTCGGCAACGGCGCGAAATGGTGAAATCGTGCAGACAGGACGAGAAACTTTTGGTTCGCGGCGTGCCTATGGCGATTTATTAAATTTAGAACAACAAGTTATGGGTGCTGCCCAACGAGCAGTTACAGGATTAGATTTGCCAAATGTGGTGGGGGGAAGTTACACGATCGTAATTGATCCGATCTTGGCAGGACTATTTGTCCATGAAGCCTTTGGGCATCTCTCCGAAGCCGATATGCTTTACGAAAACCCCGATATGCTAGAAACCATGAGCCTTGGCAGAAAATTTGGTTCTGAGGACTTACAGATCTTTGATGGGGCGGCGGTGATGGGACATCGGGGTAGCTATCTCTATGATGACGAAGGCGTACCAGCAAAGACAACTCAATTAATCCAAGATGGAGTTTTAGTAGGGCGCTTACATTCCCGTGAAACCGCAGGTAATCTCCAAGAGCAGCCCACTGGCAATGCGCGTTGTTTGGACTACCACTATCCGCCCATTGTCAGAATGACCAATACTTGGATTGGTCGAGGTCAGACCCCTGTTAATTCCCTATTTAATGACATTAAAGAGGGGGTCTATGCTAAAAATTGGCAAGGGGGAATGACCAATGGCGAGATGTTTACTTTTACCGCAGGTGAAGCTTGGATGATTCGTGATGGTCAAGTCGCTGAGCCTGTTAAGGATGTAACCATTTCAGGAAATGTCTTTGAAACTCTGGCGGATATCGAGGCGATCGCCGATGACTTTGCATGGGATGAGTCGGGCGGTTGTGGCAAAGGTGGACAGAGTGGATTAGCCGTAGGCTGTGGCTCACCAAGTTTACGAATTGGAAATGCGATCGTGGGAGGAGATGCTGATGTCTGATGATGACGATGATATGCGATCGCAACTTAAGGAAGTCAATTTTCAGCTATTGCAAACGATCGCCGATCAACAAATAACTGAAGATCGCTTAAATTTGCAGCTCACAAGGCTGAAGTTGATGTATGACTTTGTGTCTGCTCTTAACGCCGCCCAAACAGTCTCAGAAATTCATCAAATTGCGCTGAGAGGCATCTGTCCTGCCCTCAGAACTACCCGTGCCTCAATCACGCTCACGGATGGTACAGCCCTCAAACATCAAGAGTCCGTGGGCATTGGTGAAACCTATCAAGCGAATGTAGAAGCATTCTTTGCCAGCGCCTTTAATACGGAAATGGATACAGATGCAGATACGGATACAGATACAACAGTGCGAAGCTTTCCCCACTGTGCAATTATGCCGAGCGATCGCAACTTACAGGAGATTTGTCAGCGCGAACAGATTGGCGCTTGGGCGGTATTTCCCCTAGAGTACGAGCATCGGCATCTGGGCGATATTTTTACTTACTTCGATGAGCCAAGGCAGTTTAACGAAGAAGAAGTTCAACTCATGCGAACTCTCATCACCTATATTGCGATCGCCATCACCCGCAAACAAGCGGAACAAGCACTTCGAGAAAGTCAGCAATTCATTCAACGCATTGCCGATACAACTCCCGATATTCTCTACATCTACGATCTTGAGGAAAAATGTAATATTTATTGTAATCAAGCGGTCATTCATACCCTTGGCTACACACCATCACAAATTCATCTCATGGGCGATCGCCTCTTGACTAATCTCGTCCATACCGAAGATATAGGTAGATTACACAAGCATTACGACCACATTCGCAACCATAGATTAGAGGACTTGTATGTAATTGAGTACCGAATGCGCGATATCTACGGTAAATGGAAGTGGCTATACATTCGCGAGTCAGTATTTTTATGTAATGCCGAAGGCAAAGTCAAGCAGACTATTGGCGCGGCATCAGATATTACTGACTTAAAGGAAGTGGAAAATCGTTTGCAATCCTCTTTGATTGAGAAGGAAGTTCTATTAAGAGAAGTCCATCATCGAGTTAAAAATAATCTAGGCATGATCGACAGCTTACTATCAATGCAGGCTCGCTATGTCACTGATCCTGAAGCTTTAAAATCTCTCTCCGACAGCCAAAGACGCATTCACACAATGGCATTAATCCATGAACAGTTACATCAATCCCATGATGTTGACCATGTAGACTTTCGCGAATATCTACAGCGTCTAGTCAGTAATCTCTATAGTTCTGCTAGCTTTGACACCAACCAAGTACAACTTCATTTAGACCTTGCGCCAACTTTTTTGAGCATTGACACGACTATTTCTATGGGCTTGATTGTTAATGAGCTACTGACAAATGCCTTTAAGCACGCTTTTCCTGATCATCAAATTGGCTTGTTGGAAGTGATCTTATATCGCTCGGAGCCTGACCAATGCTTACATCTAATTATTAGTGATGATGGAGTGGGTATTCCTAAGTCCGTTGATTTTAACTCAACCGCTTCCCTAGGATTACGTTTAGTACGCATTCTATCGCAGCAACTCAGAGCCAAGCTTGATATTTCCGACACTCTGGGAACTCGGTTCCATTTTACTTTTCCATCCACATCAGTTTAACGTCAGTGCAACGAAAGCGAATTGTCTATGATGTAGCAAACCTTGATTTGCTACATCATAGACAATTCGAGTAAGAGAAATAGGGCTTCGACTCCGCTCAGCCATCGGTATACGGTGGCTGAGCGGAGTCGAAGCCTCTTCAAACTTATTTAGAACTGCTATAAACTAGATTGCCATTGGCGTAGACGGAGTTTAGGATTAATCTAGCTCTAGGATTAACTTTTGCATTAGGAGATCGGAATTAGTGTTGGTGATCAATAACCTTAGTGTTAACTATGGCGGCATTCAAGCTTTGCAGGATGTGAGCTTAAATGTTGATGAAGGTGAAATCGTAACTCTGATCGGTGCAAATGGAGCAGGTAAAACCACCACTTTACGGACTATCTCGCGGCTAGTTGCCATGCGATCGGGACAGATTAGCTACAACGGCAAAAATATTAATAATCTCAGACCCGACCAAGTTGTCCAAATCGGGATTGCCCACAGTCCTGAAGGACGCAGAGTTTTAGCTAGACAGACGATATTAGATAATCTAGAACTGGGGGCTTTTTTGCGAAGCGATCGCTGGGGGATCAAAGCTGACATTGAAAAACAATTTCAAATCTTTCCTCGCCTTGGAGAACGGCGGCATCAGTTAGCAGGAACTTTAAGTGGCGGAGAACAACAAATGTTAGCGATCGCTCGCGCCGTGATGAGTCGCCCAAAGTTACTATTACTCGATGAGCCAAGCCTAGGACTTGCCCCACAAATTGTAAGGGAAATCTTTAAGACGATCGTTGCACTCAACCAAGATGGCGTGACTATTTTATTGGTTGAACAAAATGCAACCTTAGCTTTGCAAAATGCTAATCGTGGTTATGTGATGGAGTCAGGAGTAATTACGATTGAGGGCAAAGCCTCAGACCTGTTAGTTGATGAGCGCGTGCGTCAGGCTTATTTAGGCTAACGCGGACTTATAGCTAATTGCGCCGCGCGAAGCACAGCAAAGTTAGCAGCCATGATCTTGTGGGGCGTAATTATGAAAAGTTGTGTTTTAACTTACACTTTATAGATAGATACCTAGCGCACCCTATTGTTTCGTATGATTGAGACCCTCAATAAGCTGCCTCGTTGGTTTTCGTTGGGACTGACCTTCCCGTTGATTTTTCTCAACGGTTGGTTGTTGCTACTACTCTGTCGCGAACTGCAACCATTGGTCAGCATTCTGATTACGGCAACAGTTATTTCATTTTTGCTAGATTATCCTATTCGCTTTCTGATCAAGCTGAAGGTAAAGCGAGGTATCGCCGCAGGGCTAGTTATCCTCATCTTTTTTATGTTATTGGGAACCTTGGCAATTTTCCTTGTGCCGCTAATTTTGGCTCAGGCGAACGAATTGCTAGTACGTCTACCTGATTGGATCAAATCAGGTCAGCAACAACTGCAAACCTTAGAAACTTGGGCGCTCGCCCAGCAATTACCAATTGACTTTAGCGGTACGTTTAATCAACTGATTGAAAGGTTAACGGGAGTTTTGCGATCGCTCACCAGTCAATTGTTTGGCATTGTATTTGGTGCGATCGGCAGCTTGGTAAATATCTTCTTAACTCTGATATTTTCCATCTTTTTGGTGTTGCGTGGCGAGTCACTCTGGAATGGTTTGCTGAGTTGGCTACCACAAAAATGGAATGACCAAGTTCGCAACCTCTTACCTCGCAATTTTGAGCGCTTTATCGTTGGACAGGTGACTCTAGCCACAATTTTAGGAGTCTGCCAAACTACAGCAATGTTAATTTTAGGAGTTCCCCTAGCTCAACTATTTGGCTTTGGAATCGGGATTGCCAGTTTGATCCCCCTCGGTGGATCTAGCACGATTCTTACAGTGAGTCTGTTGATTGCTCTCCAAAACTTTTGGTTGGGGGTAAAGGTGCTGCTAGTCGCTGTCGCAATCATTCAAATTGTCGAAAATGTCTTAGGTCCTCGCATTGTCGGCGAGTTGACTGGGCTTAATCCTGTATGGATGCTAGTTTCACTGGATATTGGTTTTAAACTCAATGGAGTTTTGGGACTGTTAGTAGCTGTACCGATCGCTGGTTTTATCAAAGGAACTTTCGACACCATTCGCGGTGTAAATAACTCTACGGATAAGTCAAAACCCGCGATCGCCGAAGCCCACGCCGTCACAAAACCGTAAATTCTGGCAAAAAAGTAAGAATAACCCCAGAAGATGAGTAGTGGCGTTTTGCGCCACTACTCATCTTCTGGGGTTTTAGTTTGTACTAACCAACTTTTTTGGCTTTTTTGGCTATAGATAAAAAATATAAACAAATCATGTTTTTTACTTATAAGTTAGTTTATTATTAATTTTGAAATAAAAATAGCTAACAAACAACTAATAAACAGGTTGTAAAAACTCTAAATATGTTTGATCTAATCCTCACCACCACCCTCAACACCCCTATTATTCAACCCCAACTCATTGCTCAGGCTCGCGCCGCCACGATTTATCTTCCTGTTACAGTCCAACGTTCTACATCAGACTCAAGTTGTCTAGTCTATACCGCGAGAAACAACACTAAAAGAAAAATCTCTAATCTACGAATTAACCAACGGAGCAACAACGGCAGAAACTCTAGCCGATCCGTGACACCCTCTTCTGTTGAATCTGGAAAGGCAGTGTCTTTTACCATTTGCGACAACTCATTTATTAATGTGGGTGGTAATCAATAACGTGAGTTAGATATAGCCATTTGTGACGTGCAAAGCACGTCACAAATGGCTCAAAATGGTGAAAAGTGCAGAGCGCGTTCCAGCATTTTGAGCTTTTGTCGAACTAACGTTCGATAGACAATTAACTGGGGAATCAATAAGTTTTTGTAACTTATAACCCGATCGCTAATAGCCACTGTTAATCTAAATAAAATAAACATGAGCATCACTAAGATTAGTTGTCTTGCCCATGTTTATTTTGTCTAAAGTTTTGTTTGAAATATTGATAACTGTTGCATATGAAGCGTTTTCGGGATGAATGGATTGATGAATGGTGTCAGGAAAATGGTTGGACTGACCTATTTGTCGAGCGTTGCTGCAATTATTGGGCATTCCCTCCAAGCTCAGTAATGCCTCTGCCCATTCCCAACGATACCCTTCGCGCCATCAAGATTGATAAAGGTATGAGCGACGATGAAAAGTTCTGGACATTGGCAGCTATTGGTATTTCTTGCCTAGCCGCAATCTTCTGTTTTATATTCAAGAACCCATTACCGATTACCTGCGCTTTCGGATTTGTCGCCTTTATCGTTGGTCAATTAGAAATCGAAGAGTTTTAACTTTTGCTACACAAATAGACGCATTTGACTGAAACCAAAAGCCTCTGGTAGATAGTGGAGAACAATTTGTGTCTCTTGCTAGAGATGCTGCCACGATGTCTAAAATTTTAGGCATCGTGGAGACTAATCTTTCTGTTTGAATTTCTGCATTAAAAAACAAGGGAGGTTATGAACACCCTCCCTTGTTTTTTAATTGCTTAATAAAGCTTCCACAAACTCATAGCTGGAGAATGGACGCAAATCCTCAATGCCTTCACCAGCACCGATAAATCTAATCGGTAAGCCGAGTTGTTGGACTACAGCGATCGCCACACCACCTTTAGCCGTACCATCGAGCTTCGTCAAGATTACCCCTGTAATCCCTGCGGATTGGGCAAACACTTCCGCTTGTTTTAGTCCATTTTGTCCGAGGGTCGAATCGAGAACTAGCAAAGATTCAATCTTGGCATCGGCGGATTTTTTATCGACAATGCGACGGATCTTGCTGAGTTCTTCCATCAGATTTTTCTTGTTTTGCAATCGACCTGCCGTATCGACTAGCAGTAATTCCGTTCCCCTAGCCTGAGCTGCCGAAATCGCATCAAAGACCACCGCCGCAGGGTCGGCATTTTGGGCAGGATTAGCAATAACATCGACATTGGAACGCAATCCCCAACTCTTAACTTGCTCAACTGCCGCCGCACGGAAGGTGTCAGCCGCCGCAATCAGAGTCTTATAGCCAGACTTGACACTAAGGTGAGACAGTTTGCCGATGGTCGTAGTTTTACCCGCACCATTTACGCCCGTAATCAACCAAATATTCAGTTGATTCTTTTCGGGAATTAACATCGGGATCGGCTCACCACCCTTTTGAGCGGACACATCGAGCATCTCGCGCAAAATCTGTTTGAGATAGGCGATCGCCTCTTCAGGAGGTAACACTTCCGCCCGTAGCTTGTCTTGCAATTTAGAAATAATCTGATCGGTTGCCTTAACACCAACATCGGCTTGCAATAGCAAAGCCTCAATATCATCGACAGCATCGGCACTAAGCGGCCCCTGCCCAACGATTGACTTCAGTTGATTAACCAGCGAGAGGCGAGTTTTATCTAAACCTTGGCGGAGGCGATTGAGCCATGTGATTTCTTCAACAGATATCTCTTCGGGGCGGCGACCTTGGGAGGCGAGGACTTCGGCTGACCAGATGAAATCATCATCAAATTTGATCGTCGCTTTGCGGCGAGGAGCGGGTTTAACTTCTGGCTCAGGCTCCACGATCGCTGTGGCTTCGAGGGCGGCAATACGAGCGAGGCGATCGCTTTCCGATTGCATCCAGAAAGGTACAGATTCAGGTTCGGGGGCAGTTTCTACGGGCGTTTCTACAGGTGGCTCAAAGGCGATTTCTGTAGCGATTTCTGTGACAACAGGTTCAGGAATTTCTACAGGTGCTGGAACAACTTCGGAAACTTCTGGCTCATCAAGATTAGCTTCAGTAATTTCTGGAATTTCTGGAACAATTTCTACTTCAGGAACAGCGATCGCTGGAGTCGCTTCAATAATTTCAGGTTCAGTAACCTTTGCCTCTGGCGTAGCAAGTTCTGGCTCAGATATTTTTTCCTCAGCAACTTCTGCTTGTTGCTGG
Source organism: uncultured cyanobacterium (assembly GCA_963750795.1). Classification (GTDB taxonomy): domain Bacteria; phylum Cyanobacteriota; class Cyanobacteriia; order Pseudanabaenales; family Pseudanabaenaceae; genus Pseudanabaena. The sequence continues at coordinate 64,194 of CAVVRZ010000003.1, read as the reverse complement.
ACATTGGCATAGGCAGCCTTTGCCCAGTTTAGTAAATCTTGGGATGCAGGTGAGGCAGTGGTTTCTGGAACAGATTCGGGCGCAGGAGATTCAGTGACGACTTGCTCTACAGGCTGCTCCTGTTGATCCTTAGCATCCTTATCGTCATCAAATTTTCGCCGAAACCAGTTAAACACCATACTAATAACCTCGCGCCATACCTGAATCTATAGTTCAACAACTTTTGAAGTGATTTGCATTCGCTCAAAAATTATTTAATTTACGGTCAACTTATTAGGATAGTTTACGGCGTATAGGTTGTCAGCAAGAAATTAGATCTAGACGGTTTTCCGAATTGTAGCCAAACCAAAAGAGTAGCGGCGCTTTGCGCCGCTACTCTTTTGGAAAAAACTTAGGTGAAAAAATAGGGCTTCGACTTCGCTCAGCCACCGATATACGATGGCTGAGCGAAGTCGAAGCCCTGAGCGAAGTCGAAGCCCTGAGCGAAAAATTTAGTCAAAACCTAAGAGGTCAAAAATTTCACGATCCTTCAAGGATTCAGCGTATAGGGGTTCCGCATCTTCGAGCATGGTTTTCGCCAACTTGAGATATTCCTGCTGTACCGCTAGGACTTCAGGATCAGGATCCATTTCAAATACCGTACATTTCTTCAAACGACTGCGGCGAATAGCATCAACCGTGCGGAAATGGGCGAGGGTTTTCAGCCCAACCCGATTATTAAATTTATCAATTTGGTCTGTACCTTCGCTACGATTAGCGATGATTCCGCCAAGGCGCACTTTATAATTTTTTGCCTTGGACTGGATCGCCGCCACAATGCGATTCATCGCAAAGATCGAATCAAAGTCATTGGCAGTGACAATCAAACAGTAATGGGCGTGTTGTAAAGGAGCCGCAAAACCACCACAGACCACATCTCCCAACACATCAAAAATCACCACATCGGTATCTTCGATTAGATGATGCTCTTTTAGCAGTTTTACGGTTTGACCTGTGACATAGCCGCCACAACCAGTACCCGCAGGAGGACCTCCCGCTTCGATACACATCACGCCGTTATACCCCTCAAACATGAAGTCTTCCGTCTTCAGTTCTTCAGAATGGAAGTCTACGGTTTCGAGAATATCGATCACCGTGGGAACCATGCGCTTAGTAAGGGTGAAAGTGCTGTCATGCTTAGGATCACAGCCAATCTGCAAAACGCGCTTGCCCAAATGGGAAAAAGCTGCCGATAGATTAGAAGAGGTGGTTGACTTGCCGATGCCGCCCTTGCCATAGACAGCAATCACCAAGGCTCCTTCAATATTCATCGAGGGATCTTGATGCACCTGCAAGCTACCTTCACCATCTTCACACTTAGTTACTGAGGGGGGATGAGCGTTTAGAACTACCAAAATGAGACTCCTTATTTATCGTTATATAAAAATTTTTGAACTAGCCTGAAACTACTTGCCAATTACTTGCCAATCTGTGCTTTGGCATCGTAGAGCGTCTCTACGGTGATAGTGCTGATGCCGCGATCGCTGGCAAATTTTTCAGTATTGCGCTTGATCTTGCCGCGTACAAAGAAGGGGATCTTCTTCAGTTCCGCTTCACCATCAGCACTCCAAATCAGATTGGTGGACAATGCCTCTAGATTGGGATCAAGGGCAGTGAGCAGTGCTTCTACCGAATCATTGGCGATCGCCTTGACAGAGCTAGGAATATTACCTCTTGGCGATTCCTGAGTTTCGCGACTATCAGGATGGGATGCCTTATGCAGATGGCTCATGTGACCTTCGGCAAACTCAAAGTCTTCGCGGAACATCCCGATCAAATGCTCTTCCAGACCCATCATCAAAGGATGCACCCAGCTATCAAAGATCACATTTGCACCTTCCCAGCCCATTTGTGGTGAATAGCGGGCGGGAACATCCTGAACGTGGATTGGCGAAGAAATTACGGCGCAGGGAATGCCCAAGCGCTTGGCAATGTGGCGTTCCATTTGCGTACCCAAAACTAGTTCAGGTGCAGCTTCGGCAACCTTGGCTTCGACGGCTAGATAGTCATCGCTAATCACAGCTTCGAGTCCATGTTGTTTGGCGACTTCGCGCACTTCCCGCGCAAACTCACGGCTATAGGTTCCCAGTCCCACCAGCGTGAAACCTAACTCCTCTGTAGCAATACGGGCGGCGGCGAGGGCATGGGTAGCGTCCCCAAAGATAAACACGCGCTTACCCGTGAGGTAAGTGGAGTCAACCGATCGCGAATACCAAGGTAAACGGGAAGCATTGGCACTGGCGGAGGAGGATAGGCGGGAGGAATCCCAATTGCCCAAGGTATCGGCTTGCGATCGCTCTAGGGCAGCACTAACATCAATCTCGGCAACCTTGCCAATCTCCGTAATAAAATCGCGGGTTGCGCCAACCCCAATCGGTACAGTTTTAACGATCGGCTGTCCAAAGCTGCGCTGAAGCCAATTACAAGTAGTGAGGGCAATTTCAGGATAGAGGCAGATATTAAAATCAGCATCGGGAATCCGCTTCAGATCCTCTGCATCCGCACCCATCGGCGCAACCACATTCACATCTACCCCAATTTCCGCTAGCAACTTCATCACCTCACGAATGTCATCGCGACAACGGAAGCCAAGGGCAGTCGCACCGATGATATTTGCCTTGGGACGAATGTGAGATTCACGCTTAACCTTGGCGGGCAGTGGTTTAGGGACAACTGGTAATAGCAAAGTCCGCACCAAATGGTACAGCGTTTCACTAGCGCCCCAGTTTTCCTTTTTAGAATAGGCGGGCAACTCCAAGCTCACAATGGGAATTGGCATATTCATGCCCTTGGCAAGCGATCCCGGTTGATCCTGAATTAGCTCCGCCGTGCAGCTTTCACCGACTAACATCACTTGAGGCTTAAATCTTTCGTAAGCGTCACGCACTGAGGTTTTCACCATTTCCGCTGTGTCGCCGCCAAGATCACGGGCTTGGAAGGTCGTATAGGTCACAGGAGGACGGCGATCGCGTCTTTCGATCATCGTAAAGAGCAAGTCGGCGTAAGTGTCTCCCTGCGGCGCATGGAGTACATAATGCACGCCTTCCATGCTGGTGGCGATTCTCATTGCGCCCACATGGGGAGGTCCTTCGTAAGTCCAGAGGGTTAATTCCATAGATTGTTTTTAGATTGATTTGGGGTTAGGTTTACGGAAATGAATAGCGGTGCGTAGTGCCACAATTCATTTTGGGGAATTTAAACGGTGAGTCTTCTGCGTCTTTCTAGAGGACGGGCGAATAGTTCGGCAAGGTCGGCGGCTTGGTCATAGCCTTGAATTGGCGAAAAGACTAACTCGATTGACCATTTAGTTGCCATGCCTTCAGCTTCAAGGGGATTGGCTAAACCTAGACCGCAGACGGTGATATCGGGACGAGCTTCACGGCAGCGATCCAGTTGTTTCTCCACATCCTGACCCTCCGATAGCGCCGTGCCTTCGGGCAGGAGGCTGATTTCTTGATCCATGAGCAGGCGGTCGATGTAAGGGGTTCCCACTTCCACCAGATCCATACCGCACTCACGGGAGAGAAACCTTGCAAGGGGAATCTCTAGCTGTGAGTCAGGGAAGAGGAAAGCCGATCGCCCTGCGAGGACTTGGCGATAGCGCTCAAGGGCAATTTGGGAACGACTAACGGCAGGGGCGATCGCCTGTTCAAAAACTTGGGGATCGACATTCCACGCATCGGCGGCAGTTTTTAGCCATGTGGTTGTGCCTTCGATGCCGAGGGGATAGGTGGAGGGCAAGAGTGTCGCCCCTCTAGCAATTAGCGATCGTACGGTTTCACTTAGAAAGGGTTGCGCCAGTAGTAATTTTGTCCCTTTGCCAATCGGTGGCAAGTTGGCGGCACGACGTGGGGGAAAGAAGCTTACGGGAATGCCTAGCTTGTCAAAGATTCTTTGAAACTGATCTTCGACCACATCCGCGAGACTGCCCACCACCATCAGGTTCGGCTCATCTTGGCTATGGGGCAGTACAGGAACCATCGATCCCAAGCAAGCATCTTCACCTTGGGTAAAGGTGGTCTCAATGCCACTGCCTGAATAATTGAGAATGCGTACCTTATTAAAAAATCTGTGGCTGAGGCGTTCGGCAGCTTTGGCTAAGTCCAGCTTGATCACCTCGGAAGGACATGATCCCACCAAAAATAATGTGCCAATGTCAGGACGACGGGCTAATAGTTGATCGACAATGCGATCGAGTTCATCGTTAGCATCGGCGAGTCCTGCGAGATCTCGCTCTCCTAAGATCGCCGTGCCGAACCTTGGCTCAGCAAAGATCATCACCCCTGCGGCTGACTGGATCAAGTGGGCGCAGGTACGCGAACCGACGACCAGAAAAAATGCGTCCTGCATCTTACGGTGTAACCAAACAATCCCCGTTAAACCGCAAAATACCTCTCTTTGTCCTCTTTCCTTAAGGATGGGGATCTCACTATTTTTCTGGACAGGGATGTCGGTGCAAGGCTCTAGAGCCATGTTTTGCTCTCCTACTGGGATAAATCTTTGTTTTTAAAACTATTCATCAAGCTTTCTCCAAGTTTTAGCGGGGCATACCCTATTGAGTGTCTAAAACTTAGGCGATCGCGGAGATGACTAATGAAGCAACTGATAAAGTTAGTTAGCTAAAGTTATTAGCTAGAGTGAATCAGCATGATTAACCAGCATTAACAAAGTTATTCCCTTTCACTATAGGTATTAATCCTAAAATCGGCTTTAAAAAGTTGCAAAGGTTTACAGGAGAATTTAGAAGTTGACACCATTCTTAAGATGTAAATGTCATGTTATGGAGACAATTGAGGCTGTTATAACTAAATGTTAGATTTTTGGACAAGAACTAGCGGCACATGGATTAATATCTTGGCGATCGCCTTCGGTACAGGTTTAGGCTTAATTTTACGAGGTAAATTTCTATCCCAAGTCCTGCCAATTCTCAAGCAGGCGATCGGGCTAATTACGGTATTTGTGAGCTTGAACATGGCAAGTAGCCTGTTGCGCGTTAAGGCAGGACTACTTGACGGCATCATTTTATCGCTAGTTGCACTGATCGCTGGGGGTATCTTAGGAGAGCTATGGCAGATCGAAAAACGTCTAGAAATGCTCGGCGATTGGCTCAAGGCGAAATTTAGGGGACAGGGCAAATTTACGGAAGGCTTTGTGGCAGCGAGTTTACTGTTTTGCATTGGACCAATGGCGATTATTGGTAGTCTCAACAATGGCTTGACGGGTGACAATGGCTTGCTAGCGCTCAAATCTGCCCTAGATGGGTTTATCTCAATCGTGTTTGCTAGCACCTATGGCATCGGCGTGGGCTTTTCGCTGCTGCCCGTTGGACTATATCAAGGAGTCATGTCTCTCCTCGCAGGTAGCCTAGCGCAGAGCTTACCTGATCCCGCCAATGCTCAGCCTGTATTGATCATTACGGGAGTAGGTGGATTAATGCTTTTAGGACTGGGCTTAAATCTTTTGGAGATTGCTAAAGTCCGAGTTGCGTCCTTTTTGCCAGCCCTAGCGATCGCCCCATTAGTCCATTGGCTAGCAGATGCCTTGACTTGATTGACTAGCCCAAAAGGAGAGATGATGCTTTGCGTCATCTCTCCTTTTGGGCTTATGTGTTCATAAGAACGATTGATGTATACTTTACTCAAGCTCCTCTGTGGCGTGCGTGACTACCGATAATGTGTCTTGATCGATAATCGTTTTTAAGGAGTCTCCGCAGTCTTCGCCGCAGTATACCAGACTTGCTTCTGGGAACTTTAAGTTAGGCGGAGCGCCTCGGCTCCACCTGGTTTTACCGGGTCAAACAACTGAGGTAAGACGGCGTTGCGGAGGGGTGATCAATCATGTATTAATGAGCATATTTACAAGCTTGTAAGCTATTCAGCATTCGCCAAACATATTTAGTTAACTAAAAAGCTTGCAATTAAATCTAACTGTGCTATATTAATAAAACAAACGACGCGGGGTAGAGCAGCCTGGTAGCTCGTCGGGCTCATAACCCGAAGGTCGATGGTTCAAATCCGTCCCCCGCCATTGCTAAATGAAATAAAAAAAGACTCGCGTTGCGAGTCTTTTTTTATTCTTATGAATTGGTAATACTTCTGAACATATATCCGACAGCGACACCAATTATTAACGCCCAAATTTGCCCAGACTTAACAAATGTATTCCACCCCTTGCCCATATCGCCTACAACATCTTGGTTAAATTCTTTAGTTTGCTGAGCGATCAAATCCATGTTTATGGAATTAAGAAAAGCAAAACTAGAATCAGGATCGCTAAGGTTGAGATGAAGCGTAGAGGGATGCAAAGTTGACAAATCGGTGTGAATTAAGAAGTTGTGAGCTAGATCAAACATATTCTTTTTGTCTCTTCGATGGGGATGTGATTAACTTTGAGTTGGTGCTGAGTTAATCTTAGATTACTAGGCTGACTTTTGGAGTTCCTGTGCTGAAGATAGATTTTGGGACTGCGGATCTTGAATATGCAGCACCACTAAGGTCATATCATCAGCATGGGTATGCCCTTCGCCGATAAAGTTTTGCACTTCTTGGAAGATATAGTCAAGGATCATCTGTGGGCGCGTGACATCATCGGATAGAGGGAAACAATGCTGACAAGCCCAGTCTAATGCCTTGCGGAGATTTTCCTCATCAAAGCGATCGCCCTCGGGACTAGCAGCCTCCGTAAAGCCATCAGTATAGTAAATGACCACATCGCCCGACTCTAGGCGAGTGCTGCTCTCTTCATATTTGGAACCAGATTCTAGACCGATCAGAGCGCCAAGGGTATCAAGAGCATGGACGGAACGAGTTTTCGAGCGCCAATGGAGAGCGGGAGTGTGGGCAGCATTACTAAAGGAGAGAATTTGGGTTTTTGGGTCATATTCAGAGTAGAACATGGTCACAAAGCGATGGGATTTTTCTAGATCCTCGTACATCACTTCGTTGAGATGTTCCAGAATTTTGCTGGGTGAATGATTGTTTAACACCTCAGCCCGCAACATTCCACGGGTCATGGTCATGATTAACCCTGCGGGAACCCCTTTACCCATGACATCGCCCACCACAAAACTCCAGCGATCGCCCTTGTGCATAGGGATGAAATCATAGTAATCGCCACCAACACGGCTAGCAGTCGAACAACGCGCCGCAATCTCGATCCCTTGGATCTTGGGACAGTGACGTGGTAAAAGCTTACGTTGAATCTCTGCGCCGATCTCCATCTCCCGATCTTGGCGCTCTTTTTTGATTAATTCGGTAGTCAGTTCATGATTTTCTAGACCGACAGAGGTTTGGTCAGCCACTAGACGCATCAAAGTACGCTTGTTATCAGTCCAGACATAATCGGGCTTGCGGCTAAAGATGTAGAGCCGACCGCGTACAGAATTTTTGACTAAAACCGATGTGCCGAATAGATGCACATCCGCCCCGAGATAGCGGCTCACCATCTCATCGAGGGCGGTGGGACTACCTGTGAGGACTTGTTGAATGGCGCGTTCGATCGCCGTTCGCACCTGCTGCGCCTTCATGCCGCCTTGATTGCGCTCAGGGCAATGTAAAGACTCTAGGCGCATCTGCCCACTGGCTTTAAATAAAATCAATGCGCCACCATCGGAGTCAGTCACGCGACTGGCAACGAGAGGGATCAGTTCTAAAAATTGATTGAGATTACTAAAGCTGCGGAGAGCGTAACCCAAAAAGCTAAGCAGCTCATGGATTTTATTTTGATCCTGACTCATGCGTCTGAGCAGATCTTTGAGGTCTTTCATCACCATGACCGATGTGTTATCTACATCTGGCTGCGGTGGGAGTGACCTGTTTCTAGGTGGCAATGATAGCGACATACCAATGCTGCAACTCTAGGTAGTTTGTAAAAAAGCTAATTTAGTCCAATAGTGTAGCCTTAGTTGGCTAAAAAATACGACTAACTTTCAATAGTTTTTAAAATGATTTTTAGTATTACTGAGATTGCTTGCTATGACTTCAGCAACTACAAACTCACATTAAGTAGTCAGGCGATCGCGCGATCGCATACATCTTCACATCCCAAGGGCGTTTTTTTGTGAAAATATAATTATGCAAAACCCCTTCAAACTGCATTCCTGCTTTCTCTAAAACCTTTGCGGAACCAATATTTTCTACAGCGCAAAAGGCTTGAACTCTGAGCAACTGCATTACATGAAAGCCAAAAGTGATCGCCGATTTAGCCGCCTCCGTCATCAATCCCTGACCCCAATAAGCTTTTGACAGAGCATATCCTAGCTCTGCCCGTCGATGGATTGGCGTAGTATACAAGCCACAGGTTCCAATTAATTTATTACTTGCTTTGTCGATAATTCCCCAGTCCATGCCTTGACCAGAGCGATATAGCTCAAAGACTTGATTATGCAAATAGTCATAGGTGTCATCGATGGATCGATGGGCTTCCCACAGGGTGTAAGTAGCTACTTGGGGATCGCTTGCATAGGCAAAGATAGCTTCGGCATCAGTAACTTCCAACTTACGCAAAATGAGGCGAGGGGTTTGTAACGTCAGAAATTGTTCTGGTAAATCCAGCATGGTTTAGATTTTAGAAAGTTAATATTTTAGAGTTATTAATGCTTTTAACGTCCTCAAGTCTATAGCTAGCTATAGGTTGGCGATCGCGATAAATTACTACACAATGCTTTACATTTCACCTAGGGATCACAGACTGAATGTAGAGTATTTAACAGTGATAAATGCTTTTTAACAATTTCTAAGTTCAAATTCTGAAAACTAATACGAAACGATTATGACTATCGCCCCTGTCGCACCTAGTAAGGTTTTACCCAAAGTTCCTGTTGACTCGAAGACTCGCGTGAAACAGTTCATGCAAAATTTGCAAGACAACATTTGCCAAGGTTTGGAAGAACTAGACGGCAAAGCTCAGTTTAAACAGGATCAGTGGGAACGTCCTGAAGGTGGCGGCGGGCGATCGCGTGTAATTACCGACGGTGATTATTTTGATAAGGGTGGCGTAAATTTTTCTGAGGTCTATGGCTCTCAGTTGCCCCCAGCAATTTTACGCCATCACCCAGAAGTTGCAGGCGAAACCTTCTATGCAACGGGTACTTCGATGGTGTTGCATCCCAAGAATCCTTACGCACCCACAGTTCACCTTAACTACCGTTATTTTGAAGCAGGTAAAGTTTGGTGGTTTGGCGGTGGTCTTGACCTAACCCCTTACTACGGCTTTAGCGAAGACGCGAAGCATCTGCATACTACCCTCAAAGAAGCTTGCGATCGCCATAATCCCCATTACTATCCTGTATTCAAGCAATGGTGTGATGATTATTTCTTCCTCAAGCATCGCGGTGAGACTCGTGGTGTTGGTGGTATTTTCTTCGATTACCAAAATGGCGAAGATGGGCTTTACAAGAATAGTAATGACTCAACCACCGCTCAAGTTATGAGTGATGAAGTGGGTGATGTACCACGCACTTGGGAAGAAATTTTTGCCTTTGTGCAAGAGTGCGGTAATGCGTTCTTACCTGCCTATACTCCGATCGCCGAGCGTCGTCGCAATATGGAATATGGCGATCGCGAAAAGCAATGGCAACTCTATCGTCGTGGACGCTATGTCGAGTTTAACCTTGTCTACGATCGCGGTACAATCTTCGGTCTACAAACCAACGGACGCACAGAGTCAATTTTGATGTCTCTACCTCCATTAGTACGTTGGGACTACGACTATCATCCTGAACCTAATACCCCTGAAGCCGATTTGCATGAAACCTTCTTGAAGCCTCAAGACTGGGCTAACTGGAAAGCTTAAGTAAAAATCCATTTAAAAAAGCACCCTATGGGGTGCTTTTTTATGCCTAGGCAACTTATACAGATGTTTTTATAGAGATGAATTTCACTCAAAAAGCTGATCGACTTTCCAATAGTTTAATTTTTGTAATAATAGTATTAAGCACTTTAGTTTTACTATTTTTTTGTAGTCTTAGACATTTTCTATTCCAATCTGGTGCATTAGATTTAGGTTTCTTTGACCAAGGAATATATTTAATCAGTCAAGGGATATATCCTAGATCATCTATTATTGATATACACATGATGGGAGATCATGTAGCCTTTATACTTTATTTTCTAGGTATTTTCTATCAAATTTATCCAGATATTCACTGGCTTTTTCTTGTCCAAGCAATCGCTATTAGTGTTGGCATTATTCCAATATTAAAGCTGTCTCAACAGAAGGGATTATCAAACAGAAATAGCTATTTATTGGTATTAATATATATCTTTTCACCAATAATATTCAATGCAAATTCAACATATGATTTCCATCCTGACATATTTATAGTTCCATGTTTACTTTGGTCTTTTTTATGGGCAGAAGAGAATAAATTATTACCTTTTTGCTTAACTATATTTATACTGCTTATCTGTAAGTCAGTTTTTTCACTGACAGCAATTTTCTTAGGACTATGGCTAATTTTATTTAAACAAAGAAAACTAATTGGTTTAGTTTCTATATTGATGGGAGTATTTTGGTTTATATTTGCAACCCAAATAGTAATGCCTATGGTTGGTGCTGGTACAGCACGTTTTTTGTTTCGCTATGATTCATTAGGCAATTCATATTCAGAAATAATACTAAACATATTTGCAAAGCCAAATTTATTATTTGGCAAATTATTCTCAACCGATAGCTTATCTTATTTGATTTTACTATTCGCCCCATTTGTTTGGTGCTTTACGGGTAAAAATCATAATCTGAGTTGTCTAATAGTCACACTGCCAACTGTTGCTATGAATATTTTGTCATCAGATCCTCAACAGAGATATTTAGCTAATCACTACCCCTTGCCAATATTACCATCTTTAATATTAATAGCAATCTATAGTATTGATGATTTTACTACAGACAAAAAATGGGGGGATAAATTTATAATATTTTGGATAGTACTAACATTTATAACAATGTCAAGACTAAATCTATTTATGGGTGAATATTTACAATCTTTAGATACTTGGCAGGCAAATAATGAGGCGATCGCGTTAGTAAAAAATACGCAGGGTAACATCCTAACTACCCATGAAATTGCTCCTCATGTCACCCATCGACAACAGATTAAGATGGCTTTTTCTAATCTCAATCCTAGTCTTGAAGAGTTTGATTATATTCTGCTAAACACAAGACATCCCGGCTATCAAAGCGATCGCAACTATGCCCTCAGCCTAGTTGAACAAGCAAAAAAAATATCTAGCTTCAAACTTGAGTATCAAAGAGATGATGTTTATTTGTTCTCAAAAAACAATTTGTGATTTTTAGATTAATAATTTCTCAGAGATAATTCCTTGCGATCGCAGGGATTATCTCTGGGTTGAGCAAGATGGGTGTTGTTATATTGGAGATAGATTTTAACTAGCCAAATTACAAGCCGATGACCTTTGCTACTACTGCCTCACCTACCCATACTAATTTCCACATACGCCCAAATATTCAAGAATTACAGCCTAGCCTTGTGCAGTGGCGGCGTGATTTTCATCGATTCCCTGAACTAGGATTTCAAGAAAAACGGACATCAACAGCGATCGCTGAAAAGTTAACGGCATGGGGAATTCCTCATCAAACAGAAGTTGCCACGACTGGCATAGTAGCAACGATCGCAGGTAAAAAAGCATCGACACAAACAAAACAACCTAAGGTACTGGCGATTCGGGCGGATATGGATGCGTTGCCGATTCAGGAAGAAAATATTATTAGTTACAAATCCCAGATCGATGGACTGATGCACGCTTGCGGTCATGATGGACATACAGCGATCGCCCTTGGTACTGCCAAATATCTATGGGAACATCGCCAAGATTTTAGCGGCATTGTCAAAATTATTTTCCAACCTGCCGAAGAAGGACCGGGGGGCGCAAAGCCGATGATTGAGGCAGGGGTTTTAGAAAATCCCAAGGTTGATGCGATGATTGGCTTACATATTTGGAACAACTTACCCCTAGGGACAGTGGGCGTAAGGGCGGGTGCATTGATGGCAGCCACCGAGTTCTTCCATTGCAAAATCACGGGACGCGGTGGTCATGGCGCATTGCCACACCAGACGATTGACTCGATCTTAGTGGCGGCGCAGGTGGTGAATACCATTCATAGTATTGTGTCGCGCAATGTTAGTCCTCTAGAGTCGGCGGTGATTAGTATTGGTGAATTTCATGCGGGTTCTGCGACGAATATCATTGCCGATTCTGCAAAAATTAGTGGCACGGTGCGTTATTTTACGCCCGAAGTCGGAGTCAAACTAGCCGCCAGATTAGAAGAAGTGATCGCGGGGGTATGTGCGGCTCACGGTGCATCCTACGAGCTAGACTACACCAAGCTCTATCCGCCTGTAATTAATGATCGGGCGATCTCGGAGTTAGTGCGTTCCGTTGCCGAAAATGTAATTGAGACTCCCGCAGGGATTGTCCCCGAATGCCAGACGATGGGCGGCGAAGATATGTCCTTCTTTTTAGAAGCTGTGGCTGGTTGCTATTTCTTTCTTGGTTCTGCCAATCCTGACAAGGGACTAGGGTATCCCCACCATCATCCAAGGTTTAATTTTGATGAAAGCGTTTTAGGTACGGGTGTGGAGATTTTTGCCCGTTGTGTGGAGAAGTTTTTGGCATAGCCTCAAATAATAACCAATTCAAATAACAAATAGGGCTTCGACTCCTAGGGCTTCGACTCCGCTCAGCCAACCTATATCGCTTGCTGAGCGGAGCGACGCACTGAGCTTGTCGAAGTATTGAAGCCTCTTCTGACTCATTTAGAACTGCTATAAGTCCCTTGTCTTGATCCATACCTCATCAAACTAGGAAATGCTATAAGATGCAGATAGCACCTATGACCGCAGTGACGCAGATTCCATGACCCTAACCTACGAAAAGACCCTTGCTGATCGGGTCAGAGCCGATTTTGAAATTCTCGATCAAGAGGTTAATGGCAAGCCTCTAATCTATTTTGATAATGCCGCTAGTTCCCAAAAGCCGAAATCTGTAATTGCGGCTTGGAAATACTATTACGAGCATGATAATGCCAATGTGCATCGCGGCGCACATACCCTCAGTGGCAGGGCAACCGATGCCTACGAAGGTGCAAGGGAAAAGGTCGCTAAGTTTATCAATGCCAAGTCTTCGCAGGAAATTATCTATACTCGCAATGCTAGCGAAGCGATTAACCTAGTGGCTTACACTTGGGGCTGGGCAAATCTCAAGGCAGGAGATGAAGTAATTCTCTCGGTAATGGAACACCATAGCAATATTGTGCCTTGGCAGTTAATTGCTCAGCGCACAGGCGCAGTTCTCAAGTTTTTAGAACCTAATGCCGATGGAGTTTTGAGCCTTGAGCAGTTCCGATCGCTTCTCACTTCCCAAACTAAATTAGTTTCCATCGTCCATGTTTCCAATACCCTTGGCTGCGTTAATCCTGTAGCAGAAATCATCGAACTCGCCCATCAGCAAGGCGCAAAGGTCTTACTTGATGCCTGTCAGAGTGTTCCCCATATGCCGATTGATGTGCAGGCGTTAGACTGTGATTGGCTAGTGGCTTCGGGACATAAAATGTGTGCGCCAACGGGGATTGGATTCCTCTATGGCAAACGCGATTTGCTATTAGAAATGCCTCCCTTTATGGGTGGTGGTGAGATGATCGCCGATGTCTTTCTCGATCGCTCCACCTATGCTGACCTCCCCCATAAGTTTGAAGCAGGAACACCTGCAATTGGAGAAGCGATCGCCCTTGGTGCGGCGGTGGATTATCTCATGGCAATTGGGATGGATAAGATCCACGATTATGAACAGGAATTGATTAATTATCTAATGGATGCACTAGAGCAAATTCCTGATATCAAGGTCTATGGTCCTCGCCGCGATCGCGCAGGGCTTGCCGCCTTCACGATTGCTCATGGTATCCATGCCAACGACATTGCGGAAATGCTGGATCAAGAAGGTATCGCCATCCGTTCAGGACATCATTGTACTCAGCCTCTGCACCGTTTCTTGGGCATCAATGGCACGGCTAGAGCCAGTGTCTACTTCTACAACACCAAAGCCGAGATCGACACTTTTGTCGCCGCGCTCAAAGACACGATCGCTTTCTTTAAGCAAATTGCTGGATAGTTAAGTTATCTTTTAGATGCCTTCTCAAAGTAAATGCCGCGCAATGCGCGGCATTTACTTATTCCAAATACACAAACTAAGCAAATGACAGAGAGAGCTTACTGGCTAGCATGGTCACAGGTGCGCGGTGTTGGTTCCGTTTTAATTAAGCGGATCTATCAGAACTTCGGCTCGATGTCCGCCGCTTGGACTGCTGAATCTAAGGATTTGCAAATGGTGGAAGGGATCGGTGGTCAGACCCTCGAAGCGATTAAGCAAGCACAAAGAGAAGTAGAACCGCTTTCACTACTGGCTGTCCATGAACATGATAATTTGAACTTTTGGACTCCTAGCGATCGCGAATATCCGCAATTGCTTTGGGAAATTCCCGATGCGCCACCAATTCTTTACTATCGCGGACATCTGACTCAATGGAATGAACGTAATACCGTGGCGATCGTTGGTACACGCAATGCCACTCCCTACGGCAGACGCTGGACAAAGAAGTTAGTCACAGCGCTCACTAATCAGGGTTTTACAATTATCTCTGGCATGGCGGAGGGCATTGATGGCGAAGCGCACAAAGCTTGTCTAGAGGCGGGTGGACAAACGATCGCGGTGGTGGGTACGGGCGTGGATCGCATCTATCCCCATAAACACAAGGATCTGTATGGTCAGATCCTCGGATCAGGTCTAGTAGTTAGCGAATATCCCCAAGGCACACCTCCCGACAAGACCCACTTCCCTGCCCGTAATCGCATCATCGCAGGACTAAGCCGCGTCACCCTCGTTATGGAAGCACCAGAGCGATCGGGAGCTTTGATTACTGCCTATCAAGCCAATGACTATGGGCGCGATGTCTACGCTCTGCCTAATTCCCTTGAAGTAAAAGAGTCTATGGGTTGCTTGAAACTTTTGGGTAAGGGCGCTCAACCGATCCTCGGTGTGGATGAGTTGCTCGAAGCTTTGGGAATGTTGCCGAACTTAGATACTCCTGTCCCTGCGATCGCCATTAATGATCTAACGCCATCGCAGCAAAGCATTCTCCAAGCGATCGGCTTTGGCGAAGCTATGGGATTAGACTGGATCGTAGAGCAGACAAAGTTGCAATCCCATGAAGTGATGGGAGATTTAACCTGTCTAGAACTAATGGGGGCGATCGCTTCCTGTGCGGGGATGCGCTATCAACGGTTGATTTAGTTTTATTTCGATACTTGCTTTTGAGCAGTTATATCGGCTCCAAATCAATCTCTCCCTTTGCATTCACCCATGCAATCTGCGGAATACCACGCGATCGCGCATGGTCACGGGTAGCCGCCTCAGAGCGAAATTCTAACTCTAGCTCAACGGCATGGGTATCAGGTTGCTGGCGAAGCTTAGCAGCATGGGCAAAGGCAAACTGCATCGCGGCAGGAGACTGGGCAACGACGAGGCAATTTGTCGTCGGTAGAGTCTGGGGTAAGTGGGATTGCAATGCCTGTTGCAAATCCTCAAGATTGAGGCAGAAGCCAATACTGGGATAGCTCAAACCTTGAGGGTGATAGACTCCCAGCAAGCGATCGTAACGTCCTCCTTGGGCAACGACATAGTTATTACAAGCCACTTCAAACACAATGCCTGTGTAATAGTCAAAAGTCTGCATGAAGCTAAGATCAAGAATCAGGCGATCGCTCACCCCTAAGAGCGATGTGGTACTTTCCCATAATTCAATCAAGGACTTGAGATAATTAATCTCACCAGTTAGGGCGGATGCCCAAGAGCTTGTTACTAAGCGGCTTAACACGTCCTGAGGCTTGCCCCGCAAATCGATTAGCTCCAAGCTGTAGCCTTTGACATCTTCGGGCAAATCCATCTCTAGTAAAGCAATGCGGTCTAAACTGGCTAGACATTGCCGCACTTTAGACCGATATTGCTCAGGCAAAAGATCTAGTAACGCCGTAGTCAGTCGGGCATCACCAAGGATAATCTGCCAATCCTGCAACTCAACAGCATCAAGGCTTTCGGCTAATAATACTAAAACTTCCCCATCGGCGAGTAAGCCTGATGCGCCCAGCAGCTCTACCCCCGCTTGAAAGGATTCTTCAGAGCTATGGCTAGCTTTGCGCCGAAATACATTGGCATTGTAATAAATTCTTTGGGGGCAGGTGGAGATATTTCCTAATCGAGAGGCATAGGCACGGGCGATCGCTGCGGTAAATTCGGGACGCAAACCCAAGATTTCAGTACTACCACTGGATATCTGGATCACAGATTCGGGATCAACGGCTCCCCCTGCGGTCAGCGATCGCAGATGTTCGACAGTGGGGGTGATAATGCGCTGATATCCCCATGTCTGGAAAATTTGTTGAATCCGAGTTTCGATCCAGCGCTTTTGCGCGACATCGAGGGGAAGTAAATCTTTTGCGCCAGTTGGCAGTTGATGCACCATAGGATTTTCTGAGTCTGCGTTTGTTATCCTACCGTGGATTCTCACCGAAACTCCATAATCCTTCTTCTCAAAATAGCTAATGCCATCTTGCGCTATTTGCACCACGCTTCGCGCGGTGCAAATAGTTATATCGAATTCACGTTAATACCAAACGAAGCTCTGCCATTCTTGCTTTGAGCAACTAGACAATTCAAATAAGAAAAATAGGGCTGCGACTTCGCTCAGCCATCGTATTATTGCTGGCTGAGCGAAGTCGCAGCCTCTTGAATTTATTCGGAATTACTATATCCATAATTATTTTTGTTGATCACTTACCTTGATCATTAGGGGAAGCCCATCCCAGCAAATTTGCAATCCAACCGCGCTTTTGAGGAGCAGGTAAATGCTTTTGACCTGTTTTAGCCGTATTGTTGGCAGCTTTGTTAATTTTAGTCGCCTCGGTAATATCAGTATCCATAGTTCCGAGACCTCGAAAATGTTGAAGCGCTAGTGGCTCTTGCGGATTAATTTGTAGCGATCTCATAAAGCTGACTTTCGCCATTTGCGGCTGGTTGATATTTTTATAAACAATTCCTAGCATTGCTAAGCATTTACTATTTTCCTTATCAATTAACAAAATCTCGCGCAATTCCTTGAGAGCTGTTTTCCAGTCTTGATGACTCAAGTAGATTTCACAGATTTTGAGGCGGCTGTTTATATTTTTGATGTCATTGCTACTGAGGACAGCTTTGTTGTTATTGAGGTTTGGATTGGAAGTCTGATTAGTTGCGGGACTGTAGTTGTAGCCAGACGAAAAGGTCGTGTTAGTTGGCAGGAGCTTATTTTGTGCCATCGGGACAAGAACAGGTGGCATATTCGGTGCGCCGTACTGATAGCCTTCTTTGTACAGGATATAGACCAAATTTAGCTCACTAATTTGGGCGGTATAGTCCAAGATTTTGTCTAGGGATTGGTACTGCACCTTAGCGATCGCCGAAACAGAGCGTTCATAGAGACCATCATTGGGCGAGATCATTAACTCACAGGCAACCTGAGAATAAATTTCAATATTGCGAGACTTCTGGACAAGCCGCTTCGCCAATAGCTTAAAAATGGCTTGATAAGCCTGCCGTTCCTGCTCCTTCATGAGAATGTTGTAGGCGGGATTGACCAGTCTGGCGAGGTACTGTGTGGCGATCTGTTTATCTTTGGGCGACAGTCCATAGACATCGGGATGCAATATCCGCACGATGCTCAAGTACACAGGACGAATGTAGACCGAACTGGTGATAATCGGTAATCCTAACGCCGCATAGTAGTCATGGTTAAATTGGCTGATACCACGATCAAACCGAATAAATTGAGAATCTTGCTGCCTAGAATTTGGATTCATGATCGATGCTGCCTTGGGTAATGATTACAGGAGAAGGCAACTAGGAATGTAAAGGCAGGACAGATAGAGGCAATAGGCACAGACCTAGCCAAAATAGCGATCGCCAATAAAATTGGGGTAACGGCTCAGGCTGCTCTAGTAAGAAGTTAATCCGTTCTTCAAGGCGATCGCCAATACTACTTGTACCACTGGATCCAAAGGCAGCAATGAAGGTTAGCTCAGTGGGTTTGTCATCGGCTTTAGAACTATCGTCATGCAGGTTGTAACTTACCATCGCCAGCAAAGACTCTGCTAGTAGTAAACCATCAACGTATTGAGCTGCCCAGAGATCAGCTCGGATCTCTCGCAATAGCAATAACTCCTCCCAGATCGCTTGAGTGTGGGGCAACCAAGGCATAATCTGCCGTAAACAACCCAGTCCAAAAAACCAAAAGGTATCGCGATAATGGGCATGGGCGCGTTCATGGAGGATCACAGCCTGAAGATGGGAGCGATCAAGGTGATCCAGTAAGCCTTGACTTATAAATAGATGCGATCGCCAAAATCCAATCTGAGCCGCAAAAGGCATCGCAATATCAAGGAGCTTAACCGATCCCGACTCACCGTTATCGGGAGTAAGCTCAGTCAAAACCTCATTACTATCAGCAACTAGTTGTTGTAGATTTTGCCAAGCTAACCAACCATTCCATGCCAACTGTCCACAGCGAAAGATACTATAAACCACAAAAATCAAGGCGATCGCATAGCTAAATCTCCCCGCCTCAATGCCAATCATTTGCCCTTCCGCCCCCATGCACAGCAAGGCGATCGCCGTAGTCGTGACTAACATCGGAGGCAAGACAAAGCAAAATAAAGCCTTTTGCCAACGCAATTGCCAAGAATCAGCAAGATTTTGCCAGCCATAGCGAATTCCCCAAGCAAGGCATAGCGATCCGATTATCATTACAAAGTGCATGGCAAACCTTCCTATGACTCTTGCTGTATATGGTTTTTATTAGCATCTTTAGCCTGACGGATATGCTTGAGGCGGGCAGCGATCGCTTCTAGCTTATCCATACTGGCATGATCGAGATCGCTAGCGAAGGCGGCAACAATATCAGCATCTCCCACCTCCAAAAATCGATGTAGTTGTTGGTAGGCAGTCAATGCCTGTGCTTCTTGGCGAGAAATCTTAGCTTGCCAATATAAAGTTCGCGCTTCTTTTTCACAATAGATCCAACCTTTCTGCTCAAGGCGACGTAATACTGTCATCACAGAGCCATAGGCTAGCTCACGGTCGGGATCAACTAAAATGCGATCATGAATGTCAGGGGCGCTAATCCTCGTTGCATCCCAAATCAGATTGAGTAGCTCTGACTCCAAAGGTCCTAGGGATAGTTGTTTGGGTCGATATTTGGGTAATGGAGTCATAGAGTTATAGAAGACGACAGGACTGGATCGCTGACATCTACTAACTATAGCAAGATTAGATTTGATGTGGATACTGCCGTACCCAATCTAAAAAATCACAATGCTATTCTCAGATTAGACATGAAGATCATGATCAATATGCCAAGATTAATCTTGACTAATCCAGTAGCGATCGCAACACTGGGACAAGTAACCCTTTACAAAGTCCAGCTTTTAAAGATTTATTCAGTTTAGACTTGAGCGCCAAGCGCTGTAAATTTCTCAAACACCTCAATAAATTAAATTACCTATGAGTCTTACAGCAGGGCAGTTAGTAGGCGGACATTATGAAGTTACAGAACGGTTAGGAGGTGGGGGATTTGGCGAAACCTATCTATCCCGTGATTTGCACTTGCCCGATCGCCCTCTGCGAGTAATCAAGCGACTATGTCCCCAGATTCAAGAAGCCAAAGTATTACAGCTATCACGACGACTATTTGAAACCGAAGCACAAGTTCTCTATCGGTTGGGAACCCATCCCCAGATCCCGCAGCTTTTTGCCCACTTTGAAGAACTTGCCGAGTTCTATCTAGTTCAAGAATATATTGATGGCAAAGACCTTAGCCATGCGCTACTGCGGGGCAGGATTTGGGATCAGTTTGCCTTGGCAGAACTATTAAAAAGTCTGCTGAGTATTCTGAGTTTTGTCCATCAAAATAAAGTTATTCATCGGGATCTCAAGCCTGAAAATATCATTCAGCGCCGTGATGGACTGATTTTTTTGATCGATTTTGGTGTGGTCAAACAGATTACTACGCCAACATTATTGCCAGAGGGTCTCGAAAAAACAGGTTATACAGTTGGGGTGGGAACTCCAGGATATATGCCTAGCGAACAAGCTCATGGTGAACCCAAGTTTGCCAGTGACATCTATGCTGTGGGCATGATTGGCATCCAAGCTTTGACAGGGATTCCGCCTAGTCATCTCGCCAAAGATGACAATTTAGAAATTGTGTGGCGACAGTATGCGCCGAAGGTCTACCCTGAATTTGCAGAGATTTTATCAAGGATGGTACGGTTTGACTTTCGCCAACGCTATGTTACTGCCATCGAAGCCTGTCGAGCAATTCAAGAATTTTGCGATCGCTATCCTGTTTATCTGCAACAGCCTAATTTTTCGCCGAGCAATACTAACCACAGTTTACCCACGGTTTTAACTGGTAATAATTTCAATAATTTTAATGGTAGTCCCACTACCTCAATCGCTAATACTCAAGCGGCGATCGTAGGAAATGTACCAACTGATCCTATGGTCACGGATATTGCCCCTGCGATTCCTCCTGATCCCTCGGCAGACCCAGCCCTTGAGCAAATTCCGACTATTACGCAATATATCCAGCCTTGGCATCTGGGTCTGGGTATCGTCACCTTAGGTGCGATCGCGATGACGACGGTTTTTATGATCTTCGGAGTACCGAGCAAACCTGAGCCTAGTCCAGATCGATCCAGCCCTTCAGCATTGCCAGAGACCATATTATCAACTAATTCTGAGCGCATTCAGATCGCTCCAAATATTACGGCTGCCCTAGTCGGCGAGTTTGCAATTAGTGAGGCGAAGGATGCCGTCTATAGCGTTGCTATTAGTCCCGATAATCGCATCATCGCGGGGGCAAGCTCTGAGCAAAGTATTGAGTTATGGGACTTGCCAACCAAACAAAAATTACAGACTCTTAAAGGGCATACAGGAAGAGTCTATGATATCGACTTTAGTCCCGATGGCAATCGGCTAGTCAGTGCGGGCGACGATCGCAAAGTGATTCTTTGGGATCGATCCACAGGCAAGATTCTCAATTTTCTTGAAGGTCATCAAGAACGAGTTTATACAGCTATCTTCAGCCCCGACGGAAAAATGATTGCTACCTCTAGCGCCGATCGCACGATTCGGATCTGGGATGCTAACGATGGCAAGCTAATCCGTATTCTCAACGAAAAATCTTGGGTCTATGATGTCTCCTTTAATCAAGATGGCAAAAGCCTCGTCAGTGCCAATAAAGATGGCTCAATTCGCCTTTGGGATCTGACCACAGGCAAAAGCCTCAGAACCTTGCTAACCAATGGCGAGCCTGTGCGTTCGATCGTATATAGCAATGACAACAAGCTAATTGCCAGTGGCTCAGAGGATCAGATCATTCGGCTATGGGACGGAGTGACGGGAAAACCTCAGGGGACTTTGAGAGGTCATACGGACGAAGTGCATACCCTCGCCTTTGGGACAGGCGATCGCCTATTGGTGAGTGGCAGCGCTGATAAAACGATTAGAGTTTGGTCTATGCAGGATCGGCGATCGCAGATTTTAGCCAGTCATGAGCGGGGGGTAGCTTCGGTACGGTTTAGTAATGATCAGCAGCTAATCATTAGCGGCGGTCTTGATGGCAAGATCAAAGTCTGGCGGCTATATCAATAAATCCCCAAAAAGAACGGGAGAGGTCTAGGGTGAGGGTTTCAAGTTATCCCGAACTCACGTTTATAGAGCAATGCGACGCGACGCATTGCTCTATAAATTGACTTTGCTAGCAATCGGCATCCGCCAACCTGAACCAAAGGCGCGATCAGTGATTTTTAAACCTGGGGCAGATTGACGACGCTTAAATTCCGCAATTTTAACTAGCCGCACTACACGATCAACCGTGGCAGGCTCATGTCCCGTCTCGATAATCTCGGCGGTGGAAAGGTGTTGATGAATCAACTTATACAAAATGTCATCAAGAATCTCGTAAGCAGGTAGGGAATCTTGATCCAGTTGATCGGGCTTAAGTTCAGCGCTGGGAGGCTTGGTGATGATGTTTGTGGGAATTACCTCTGCCCCATTTTGCTTAATCGCAAGGGTTGTTTGTGTGCGATTGAGCCACGCACAAATCGAAAAAACGCGAGTCTTCGGCACATCAGCGATCGCCGCTAGTCCACCATTCATATCACCGTAGAGAGTACAGTAACCAACGGAAACCTCAGATTTATTACCTGTCGAAATTAAGAGATGTCCAAATTTATTGGAAATTGCCATCAGCAAACTACCGCGAATCCGCGATTGCAGATTTTCTTCAGTGACATCACTGGGGCGATCAGCAAACATTGGTGCAAGGCTCTGATCAAAGGCAGACATCATCGGCGCGATCGCAATCGTCTGGGTGCTAATTCCTAGATTTTGAGCAAGGGCGATCGCATCGGTGATCGAATGCTCAGAACTATAGGGCGATGGCATCAAAATACCGAGGACATTTTCCTTACCGATCGCTTCAGTGGCGATCGCCGCCACTAGCGCCGAGTCAATCCCCCCACTCAAGCCAATCACCACCTGACGGAAGCGACATTTCTGCACATAGTCCCGCACTCCCAATACCAAAGCTGCAAAGATTTCAGCATCATCGCTCTCATAGATCATCGCAGGAGCAGATACTTGATGACTGGCTAGTTCTTTGCCACTAATCACCAAGAGATCTTCCTCAAAAGCTTTGCCCCGCAAACACATTTCCCCATGACGATTAAACGCCATACTGCAACCATCAAAAATCAAGTCATCATTTGCCCCGACTTGATTAGCATAAATCAATGGCAAGCTATGACTGATCGCGCTATGCCGCAGCATTGCCTCCCTCAGTTTTTGTTTGCCAACGGCGTAGGGAGAGGCGGAGAGATTTAGCAATAGATCGAGTTGATGATTTTGGGTTAGCTCCGCAACGGGATCATCTGCATAGTTACGCTTACCCCAAAAATTTGCATCATTCCAAATATCTTCGCAAATGGTCACGCCCACTCTCAGTGCAGGGCATCCATCTAGCTCAAGGGTAAAACATTGACTGCCCTTACCCTCTTCAAAGTAGCGATCTTCGTCAAATACATCGTAGGTAGGCAGCAACCGCTTATGAAAAATTTGCCTAACCTCGCCCCCTTGTAATAGTGCCGCACTGTTAAATAAAGGCTTGCCCCCCCTTAGACTTGCTTCAGGGTTAGGGGCGACTGTACCAACTAGTACGGCAACATTGGGCGGTAACTTTTGGGCTAAATCAGCGATCACGCTGGTGATATCGCGGACAAACTGATGATTCATCAATAGATCGCGAGGGGGATAGCCACAAATTGACAACTCAGGAGTCAAAATTAATTGCGCTCCCTGATCCGCTAATTTCTGCACCGCAACCACAAGGCGATCGCTATTTCCAGACAAATCACCAATCACAGGATTAAGCTGGGCAATGCCAAAAGTAACCTTTTCTAATCCCATGAAGTTAGCGCAAGAAGCAGGCGTGTAGCCACATAATCAGCAAAATAATTGCCATCTGTATCGAACTGGGAAACAGTCCATCACCAACAAGGCGAGACAGTCCCAAAATTTGATCGGTCACCGTAGACAGAGCCACCCCAAGGGTAATACCTGAAAGGGAAATCAAAAGGGCGCGTCCAAACCGATTTTCTTTGCGCGTCAGCCAATACACACTGGCAATCAATCCAAACGACAACCAAGTCGTCCGAGCGGCGGGTACTAAAAAACTAATTATGCCAAGACCTGCAAAAATTCCGAGGGAGATCAAAACGTCCTTTTGACTAGGATCGTCGATAAACTTGGATAGCCATGACGGTGCACGTCGCTGGGTATTGGTCTGCGCTGCGGCAGGCAAGGCATTGGTGAGACGTTCAGGGTAGCGAATGCGATCGGGAACAGTAATTTTTCCTTCCTTGCGGGCGCGTAGACGATCCATGAGGATGGCATCGTAGGCTACTTCGATCGCTTCTTGTTGAGACTCATCCCCCTCATGTTCGCGCAGCAAGCGATCGCGGGCATCGCGTACTTCTTCAAAGGAGGCATCATCATCGACTCCTAATTTGTTGTAGGGAGTTGGTTCGCTCATTTTTCCAACTATGAATGTTTATAGAGTGCGGAATATATTTGCTGAAAAATTGGTTTAGTCAATTAGTCAGAAAATAGTATGCAGCTTAATGTCTAACCATAGTATAGCGTTTGATTTTAAAATACCCAGCTAAACTTTTGAATATCATAAAAGTCTGTTCCTTCAGGACAGACTTTTATGGATTATGGCTATATTTTAGAAGGAGCCATGCCCCAACTTCCGACTGTGATTTTTCATGACTTATTTTTAATGCTTCTTCGAGATCGGCGATCGCTAAGCCGCCTAGCAGTTTAGATGCGATGATCTGCCGACTACCGCCATTTTCTAGCATTTCTAAAGCAATAATTTTTACCTCTTGGACATCTACGACCCAATATTCACTTACGCCCAATTTTTCATAAAGAAGGCGTTTTTTACCTAGATCATCGTTAATCGTAGAGCTAGCTATTTCAATTACCAAATTTGGTACAGGCGATTCATCAAGGCTAACTATAGAACTGCTGCGCGGCGCTTGGGTAGCGATTTCGCCAATGTAGTAGGAAATATCTGGCTGACAACCTTGAACCCCTGTTTTGACATAACTACAATTAGTTAAGCCTCTGGCGGGAATATTTTTTAAGGTACAGTACAAGCTAATTGCAAAGATGATCAGCGTATTGTCATCGGCGTGTTCAGACCCAACAGGCATAGTTTCGATCCTCATTTGCCGAATTTGATTTTGGTCGTAATAGCAGCGCGAGTCGGTATATAGAGGATTTTCGAGAACCTGCATGAATTCTTCCCAAGTTGCCTTGACCCATTGATCGGTGAGGAGTTGGGGGTGATCATTTGCCTGTGGCTTGATAGGGGGAGAGGCGATCGCGGTCATTAGTGAGTCTCCTAAAAATTAACGCGACAGGATGAAACACAGGAAGTTTTTTTCATCCTAAATTAATCCTAATTAATATTTTTGCAACAACTTAAACAAATCGGTATTTTCTGACCGATAATCCCAGAATCGATTGAGTATGTATAAGCTAGCGCGTGAGATAACAAGAGGCTTCTGCCAAAATGATACCTGCCTCTGTTTCAGCAATTGCTGTACCTCGGCGGCGTTTGTGTGATGATGTCATATCTATAAGTTAAATCTGGTAAGCCCAATGAATTTAGACTTAATCATTTCTAACATACTCAATCCGCCGATTTTGTTCTTTTTCCTAGGAATGTTGGCGGTGTTGATTAAATCAGATTTAGAGATTCCTCCACCGATTCCTAAACTGTTCTCACTATATTTGCTATTGGCGATCGGCTTTAAAGGTGGTGTGGAGCTAGTCAAAAGTGGGATCAGCCAAGAAGTAATTTTGACGATGGTGGCGGCAATTTTGATGGCTTGCATCGTCCCCGTCTATTCATTTTTTATCCTCAAGATTAAGCTGGATTCTTACAATGCGGCGGCGATCGCTGCCACCTATGGATCGATTAGCGCCGTTACATTCATTACCGCCAGTTCTTTTTTGGGACAGCTTGGTATTGAGTTTGATGGTTATATGGTGGCAGCCCTTGCCCTAATGGAATCTCCCGCAATCATTGTCGGTTTGATCCTTGTAAGTTTCTTTACGGCGGCGGATAAAGCGACTAAGGGTGAATCCCACGAGTTTGCATGGGGTGAAGTCCTACGCGAAGCCTTTCTCAATAGTTCCGTATTTTTATTGGTGGGCAGCTTGATCATCGGTTGCCTGACGGGTGAGAGAGGTTGGCACGTCCTATCTCCGTTTACGCAGGATTTGTTTTACGGTGTACTGACCTTCTTCTTGTTAGATATGGGTCTGGTCGCTGCCAAACGAATTAAAGATTTGCAAAAGACGGGTCTATTTCTGATTTTGTTTGCGATTTTGATGCCGATTTTAAACTCAGGAGTGGGCATTGCGATCGCTAAGTTAATCTCGATGTCACAGGGTGATGCCTTACTATTCGCGGTTTTATGCGCTAGTGCTTCCTATATTGCTGTACCTGCGGCAATGCGTCTGACTGTGCCTGAAGCCAATCCCAGTCTCTACGTTTCTACAGCATTGGCGGTGACGTTCCCCTTCAATATTATTGTTGGCATCCCTCTATACCTATATGTGATTAATTTGTTCTGGACAACGGCATAACGTAGATCACTCCACCAATTACATGAATAAATGGAAATAGAACAATGCAATCAATCAAGCAATCAATAAAAAGAATCGAAATTGTGTCCGATTCTGTGGAATCAATCAAGATTATTAAAGTTTTGGAGAAGGTGGGAGTTCTTAACTACACAGTGATTCGTAATGTGGTTGGGAAGGGTGTAAGAGGAACTAACTCAGGCGATCTCGACATGAGCATGCTAGAAAATGATTATGTGATCGCTTTCTTTGCATCTGAAAAAACGGAACTACTGATTGAGAAGCTGAAACCAATTACAGCAAAGTTTGGCGGAGTTTGCTATATATCCGATGCTACGGCAATTTAAGAATTTCTCTTTTTAAAAGAATTTACAGAGAAGGTCAGCGCAAAGCGCTGACCTTCTCTGTAACGTGATTTCAATTTAGTCATTTGCGCCTCGCTTCGTGAGGCGCAAATGACTAAAAATGGTGAAAAATCGCTTTGCAATTTTCACCATTTTTCGCTTTCGTCGAACTGACGTTCTCTTTATACTGTGCAAGTTTTTATCGTGAAAAGCGTCGCTTAATTTGATTGGTTAGGGTATCGATTTCAGGGATTTTCATTTGGAGAGCGATCGCTGCAAATAAACTTAGACCAATACCACTGGCGATCGCTAAGCCCGCTAACTTCGCGCCAAATTTGGCAAATGTCCCAAAGCTCTCAAAACTTTGGCTAACCAGATAATAAAAGCCCCAACTGGCAGCACCTGCAATCACACTAGCAATACCTAAGCCCAAAATAGTCAGACTCCAATTTTTGAGTGGCATTTTATTTAGACGGCGATCGAGAATATAGATCATCACCACCATCGAGATAATATTTACACCCACCGTTGCCAAAACCAAACCGACCGCCCCAAAGCGCTGAACTAGCAGGTAATCAAATAAGCCATTGATAAAAATATTGGCAATGCTAATTTTAAAAGGAGTATCACCATCACCAAGGGCATAAAAAACGCGCACCAACACATCCCGCCCCAAATACACAAACATCCCCACCGAATAAGCCATCAATACCAGTGCTGTCAACTGAGAAGCTTCTGTATCAAAGGCGTAGCGCTCATAGACCACCTGCGAAATCGGCAGAGCAAGGGCAACCATCAGACCACTGAGGGGCAACATCGTTAGCGCAGTCAGCATCAAGCCTTGGCGAATGCGTTGCTTCAGTTCGTCCCAATTTTCGGGATCAGTGAGCTTTGACAATACGGGAAATAATGGCACTAGAATAACGTTGGACAAAATCCCCAAGGGTGTTTGCACCAACAGCCCTGCATAGCCCATCGCCGAAACTGCCGCCGCCGCATTAGGGATAAAGGAAGCAAAAAATAAATCTGTCCAAACATTAATTTGCAACATTCCCGACGAGAAGGTGGCGGGAACCATGATTTTAAGGACTTCTTTAACCTCTGGACGTTGATAATCAAAGCGAAATTTAAAACCACCCATCCCTGCTTTTAACTGCACAGGGATCTGCACTAGCCATTGCAAAACCGCTCCTGCAAGGGTTGACCATGCCAAAACTGCGCCGCCGAGCATGGCATTTTCGGGTAATAAAATCTTGCTGCCCATTGTCCAAAATAATCCGCCAATACCAATTAACACGGTCAGGCTGGAAAAAATAGGACTAACGGAGGGCAGCCAATAGGTATCCGCCGCATTAAGTGCGCCAAAGCCAATACCGACTAGACCTGCTAGGACTGCCATCGGAGCCATGATCTGAAATTGCTGAATGGCAATGTCTTTGGTGATCTTTAAGTTTTGAATTGCTTCTGCACTCACTCCTCTAGCCAGTAAATCCGCCTCTGGTACAAATAATCCAGGAGCAACAACGTGCATCATCGGTTCCGCAAAAATGATCAGGGCAATACTTACCAAAAGCAAGATACCCGTAACGATCGTGGTGATGCTGTCGATAATGGCGGCAACTTGACGGCGATCGCGTTTAGCCAAAACACTGACGATCGCGCTGTGAAAGGGACCATTAATGCCGCCCAACAGAATTAGTAAAAAACCGGGAATCACATAGGCAAAGTTATACGCGCCATAGGCTGTGCCATTCCCAAAGGCAGCAGCGATCGCTACTTGCCTTAATAAACCAAATATTTTGCTCAGTAGGGTGGCAACTGCCACAATGGTGGCGATATTTAACAGCGATCGCTTAGGAGATGGAGGGGTTTGCGGATCAGCCTGTTGTTGTTGATTCCCAGATTCGTTGCCAGACAAAATTAGTGTCACCTCTTAACAATTAACTTAAAAAAGCACCGATTGCTAAATGAATAACCAGCGATCGGTGCTTTTGACTCTTTTTACTATTTAAGATATTTAAGGAAGTTTATGCAGAAAATCTACTGATTAGTAAATTAGTACAGATCTTCTTCCTTGTGAGTCTTGATGGTGACATCAGAGGTAGGCTTAGCAACACAGGTCAATACATATCCAGCTTCGATCTGATCATCATCAAGGAAAGATTGATCTTCTTGATTAACAGTGCCGCTAACAACTTGACCTGCACAGGAAGAGCAAGCACCTGCACGGCAAGAGTAAGGAAGGTCTAGACCTTTTTCTTCTGCCACATCAAGGATAAATTCGTCCTCAGGTACATCGATTACCTTTTCAGCGCCTTCACTATCAATAAGAGTTACTTTGTAAGTAGCCATGTTTTTAGAATAAACCTGTTCAAGATTGCAGCCCCAATCATAAGTGATATCTGAAACCGAAACAAGAGAGAATCACTTACTTATGACGCTTTTCATATCAATAATATTTTTTTAATGCTCTAGAAACCTTATTAGATAAAGCTTTACTGCGATCGCTCCTCATCCGATAACAAAATCAAAAGCGTAAGCTCCATTATCGGTTAAAAAGTTATAGATTTATCCACAGCAGTCCTAAAACTAAAGAAGAGAGTGGCGGCGCGAAGCGCCGCCACTCTCTTCTTCAGAAGTCAGCTATTAGTAAAGAGCTTCTTCTTGGTGGGTCAAGATTTCACAATCAGATTGAGGATAGGTTACACAAAGCAGAGCGTATCCAGCTTCGGTTTGTTCATCATCGAGGAAAGACTGGTCGCCTTGATCGATCTCGCCCTTGAGGACTTTGCCAGCGCAAGAAGAACAAGCACCTGCGCGACAGGAATAGGGAAGGTCGATGCCTTGAGCTTCAGCAACGTCAAGAATGTACTCATCAGAAGGGACATCGATAGTTACATCTTTACCTTCAGCATCAATCAGTTTGACTTTGTAAATTGTAGCCATGTTGTCTAATAAACCTCTTAAAGATTGCGACCAATATAATAGTTGAACATGAGCTTAGATCCGCTCCCAGATGGGATAGCTGCCTAGTTCATATTCATTTTGGACACTCAAAAATGGTGTTAAAACGCATCATATCGCTCTTGGCAACATCGCGAACGACTAGCGCTTTATTTCTACCATTAGTTATAGGTGCTAGTTATGAATTGTTTAGCCATAGCCACAAATAGCTAATTATGCCTTCCAGAGGGGTTTTCACGCCTTTTTACAAGCCCTAAAAACGATGAGTTTTTAGTTATATTCTCGTTTTATTGATAACTTTTACTAATCTCATCCATGAATCTAATCACAGACCCGCCTTCAATATGAAATCGCAATCTTTCAACCTACAAATGCAGTAACGGTACATAGCGCCGTTACTGCATTTGTAGAATTAATTAACCACGAAGAGCGCTAAAGTCAGCTAATTGACGGCTGTAGTTGCGGATGATCCCCAACATATTTAGACGATTTTGGCGAATCTGTGGATCTTCAGCCATCACCAGAACATCATCAAAGAACTTAGCTAGTACAGGCGCGATCGCTTTAATCCCTTCCATAAGCTGCTCATCACTGGGTTGACTCGGCAAAGTGGCGATCGCCTCATACAAGTTCTGCTCGGCAGCCTCAGTGAGACTATCTGCCTGTACCACTGACCGCACATCTACAGTTACCAAATCGAGATCTCCTTGCGCGGCAAGGCGAGAAGCGCGAATAATCGGCTCAGCAATTTCGCTAAGGGCGGCACTCTGGCGCGAAGCTTGCAAGAAATGGGCGCGTTCTTTAATGCGGGTGAGATTGCTCAGACCTTGCAGGGTATAGCCAAGGTCATCATTGCCAATCACGGCATCGACAAGATCGTATTCAATCCCTTGCTCAGCCAAGATCGTCTCACAGCGTTGCTTAAACCACTTGTAGAGATTTTCTAAAATAGTTTCCGCAGGTTGAGTTAATAAATTTTTGGCGGCATAAATAGCGATCGCCCCTTGCAAAAGTTTTGGCAAATCGAGGGCAAAGCCATTCTCCCAAGCAATTTGGACGATACCCGTCGCCGCACGACGCAGGGCAAAGGGATCGGAGGAGCCTGTGGGAATAATCCCTAAGCCAAAGATGCCCACAAGGGTGTCAAGGCGATCGCTAATGGAGATGATCTTACCCGTGAGGGATGTGGGCAGCGAGTCGCCTGCGCCCTTAGGCTGATAATGCTCACGGATACCCGTTGCGACTGCCACAGGTTCACCACTGGCGAGGGCATAGTAGTAGCCCATTTGTCCTTGGAGTTCAGGAAATTCCTTGACCATCTGCGTGACCAGATCCGCCTTGGCTAGTTGGGCAGTGCGCTCAATCAGCGCATGGTCAGATTCCGTAATTTCTAGATTAGCGATCGCGCCAGTAACCAATTTGGCGATCGCCCTAATGCGATCCACCTTATCGGTGACCGAGCCAAGCTGCGCTTGAAAAGTCACCTTATCGAGAAGCGGCAAGAAAGTCTCTAAAGCAACCGCGCGATCGCTGTCATAGAAAAACTTGCCATCGGAAAGTCTCGCCCGAATCACCCGACCATTACCCGCCGCAATCAACCGCGACTTATCAGGATTGCCATTGGAGATCGTGATGAATTTGGGTAATAACTGCTCAGGATTTTCCGCAGAGTAGACAGGGAAATAGCGCTGATGGCTGACCATTTCCGTCTTGATCACAGGCTGAGGCAAATCTAGAAATTCCCGCTCAAACTCCCCAATCACTGCTGTCGGGAATTCCACCAGATAAGTGACTTCTTCTAGTAAATCTTCAGGGATTTCGGCTTTACCACCAAATAACTCCACAATGCTCTGAATCTGAATGATTATATGGTTTTGGCGTTCCTTGCCATCTACCAACACAAAGGCTTCGCGTAAGGTTTCCACATAATTATTTGCCGTATCAATAATTACGGGACGGGGATGCAACACCCGATGTCCCTGACTAACGCGATCGCTCTGCACATTTTCTAAGGCGATCGGTAAAATCTTGGAGTCAAATAGTGACACCAACCAACGGATCGGACGCGGAAACTTGAGATCGCCATGCCCCCAACGCATCAACCGCTTCCCATCTAACCCCGTCACCCAGTTGATAGATAGCTCCTGCAAAATCTCAGCAGTCTCCCGCCCCACGATCTGCTGAGTCGCAAATACAAACGCGCCCTTGTCCGTTTCCTTAACAAAAATATCCTTGAGGTCAATTCCTTTAGACTTGGCAAAGCCCAATAATGCCTTAGTTGGCTCCCCTTGCGGATCACCATTGACAAACGCAGAACCCAACGCAGGACCTTTGATTTCTAAACTGCGATCGCTTTGTTGAGTCGGCAATCCCTCAATCAGTACTGCCAAGCGGCGCGGCGTACCATAAACACTAATTTTGCTCGTAGTTAATTGATATTCATCTAAATGTTTAGGAATGCGCTCTTGCCACTGGCGCAAAGCATCAACAATAAAACTAGCAGGTAACTCTTCAGTACCAACTTCTAACAAAAAACTTGCCATAACCACGAGTTGAGGGACAATCTCAAGTTTAGCGCCTAGGAGTGCAATACACAATTTGACTATTTATAGCAATCTTGACAATCTTGAATATCGAGAAGAGGCTTCGACTTCGCTCAGCCACCCCACACCGATGGCTGAGCGAAGTCGAAGCCTTAGTTCTTATCTGGGGCATCTATAATTCTGGTTAACCATGCCTTCGCCTTAACACAAAACCAGAAAGATAGGTTTGCAATTTGCACAACCAGACCTTTCTGGTTTTAATCTAGTTTTAATTTTCAATGCACTGTGCTACTTAGCATAAAATAGCTAGAGATTAACTTTTATTGAGCAGGGATACTGAAAGAGGCAAAACATGGGGCAAACACTCGAAGCTGTAGCGATTAATTATCAATCAGAAACCTATCGCGATGCCTACAGTCGAATTAATGCGATCGTCATTGAGGGCGAAGCTGAGGCACACAGCAATTATCTCCAACTAGCGGAGCTACTGCCCGACTTCACTGAAGATTTTAAAAAACTAGCCAAAATGGAGGACAAACACAAAAAAGGCTTTACCGCCTGTGGTAAAAACCTCAACGTCACACCAGACATGGACTTTGCCGAAAAATTCTTTTCAGAATTACATGGCAATTTCCAAAAAGCCTTTGCAACGGGGGATATCGTCACCTGTCTGTTGATCCAATCACTGATCATCGAGTGCTTTGCGATCGCCGCCTACAACATCTACATACCCGTCGCCGATCCCTTTGCCCGCAAAATCACCGAGGGCGTAGTCAAAGACGAATACTTGCATCTCAACTTTGGCGAAGAATGGTTGCAAAACCACTTTGAAGACTCCAAAGCGACTCTAGAGCAAGCTAACCGTCAAAACCTACCCATTGTCTGGAAGATGCTCAACCAAGTCGAGACCGATGCTAAGGTTCTTGGCATGGAAAAAGAAGCTTTGGTGGAAGACTTCATGATCCAATATGGGGAAAGCTTGGGCAAAATCGGCTTCAACACCCGTGACATTATGAGAATGTCAGCGATGGGATTAGTAGCTGCTTAGAAGCAATTAGCGATTAGCTGTTAGCTTTTAGCTAGGCGCTAATCGCATTTTACCCTCAAAATTCTTAAAATTATCCATAAAATAGCTAGCAGCTAATAGCCAAAAGCCAATCGCTAACCGCTAACCGCCAACAGCTAATCGCTAATAAAAAAACTGGTAACCGCAATCGATGTTTGGTCTTATAGGGCATTTAACAAGTCTTGAACACGCTCAGTCCGTAGCAAGGGAATTAGGCTATCCCGAATATGCCGATCAAGGTTTGGAGTTTTGGTGCAGCGCTCCACCCCAAATCGTCGATCGCATCAAAGTTACAAGCGCGACAGGACAACAGATCGAGGGGCTATACGTAGAGTCTTGTTTTTTGCCTGAGATGCTCGCGGGTAACAAGATCAAAACCGCCATTCGCAAAATTTTGAATGCTATGGCTCACGCCCAAAAGCACAATATTGACATCACCGCTCTCGGTGGATTTTCTTCGATTATTTTTGAAAACTTTAATCTTAGTCAAATGTCTAGTGTGCGGAACGTGCAGTTAGAGTTTGAACGCTTCACCACGGGCAATACCCATACTGCCTACATCATCTGTCGTCAAATCGAAGAAGCTAGCCGCAAGTTTGGTATCGATCTAGCCAAAGCAACGGTAACTGTCTGTGGCGCAACGGGAGATATTGGCAGTGCCGTATGTCGCTGGCTGGACGCGAGGACAGATATTAAAGATCTATTACTTGTCGCCCGTAACCAAGAGCGCTTACAAGAATTACAGACGGAGCTAGGGCGCGGCAAGATCATGAGCATCGAAGAATCTTTGCCTAAGTCCGACATCATCGTCTGGGTTGCAAGTATGGCAAAGGGAATGGCGATCGATGCCGCAACCCTCAAGCGTCCCTGCATTCTCATCGATGGCGGCTATCCCAAAAATATGAATACCCTAGTTAAGGATGAAGGTATTCATGTAATTGATGGTGGCATTGTCGAGCATAGTCTCGATATTGATTGGAAGATCATGAAAATCGTGAACATGACGGCTCCAGCGCGTCAGCTTTTTGCCTGTTTTGCCGAGGCAATGCTCCTAGAATTTGAGGGTTGGCATACCAATTTTTCTTGGGGACGTAATCAAATCACCATTGAAAACATGGAGAAGATCGGAGCCGTCTCCGTCAAGCATGGCTTTAGACCATTAATTGGCTAATTTTAAATACAGCCATAGACACCCTATGAATACACAAAACCAGAGGGAGAGCAGCGCTTCGCGCTGCTCTCCCTCTGGTTTTTGATTTTTGTCAGTTCGGCGAAAGCGAGAAGCGTGGCGCAAATGGATATAGACAATTCAAACAAGAAAAATAGGGCTTCAACTTCGCTCAGCTAGCAATATACGATGGCTGAGCGAAGTTGAAGTCTCTTGGATTTATTTAGAATTCTATATATCGAACTCACTAAACAAAAGAGTGGCGGCACAATGCGCCGCCACTCTTTTGTTTTTTTAAGCATCGCTTCGCGATGCTTTTGGTTTAAAGCAAGCCAGTATTTGTGCCTTGCTTACCTGTTGCTAATTCAACCTTGATGATTTTGCCGCCCATCTTCATGATGCGCTGCTGCTCAGCAAACCAGTTGTCGTAGGCAACTAACTTAGTGAAATAGGTATTTTGTAATTCTCGTTGTGTACGAATGCGCGTTTGGCTAGGTACACAAGCAGTAATTTTAAAAGTCCGCATAGCGGCGATCTCCTTTAGAGCCAGTTGTTAAAAATTGATACTTAACAAATCACTAATTAATCTAGTTAATCTAAAAACGCTATAAGTGCTAGCGGCGGCGTAGGAGCTTTAGTCACCTACTGCCGCCGCCTTGCAAATATTAATTAGAAAATTAATAGATAAAATAGCGATCGCTATTTTGGCAATTAGCTCAAGCCAGAGCTGATGTAGTCAAGATATACACCCAATTCCTTGCCAGCGTCAGAACCAACGATGGTTGCAGCAACTTCCTTGATCGCTTGGATAGCTTGGATGGTGGAAACTACAGGTACTCCGAGGGAGTTGTAGGTTTCTTTCAAGCCATTGAGTACGCGCTCGTCAAGGATCGAAGCATCGCCAGCCAACATAGCGTAGGTAGCGTAGCGGAGGTAGTAGTCGAGGTCACGAATACAAGCAGCGTAACGACGAGTGGTGTACATGTTGCCACCGGGACGAGTGACATCAGAGTACAACAAGGACTTAGCAACAGCTTCCTTAACGATGGTTGCAGAGTTAGCAGCGATCGCAGCCGATGCACGAACGCGGAGTTCGCCAGTTGCAAAGTAGTTCTTTAGCTTCTCGAGAGCAGATGCGTCAAGGTACTTGCCTTGAACGTCAGCGGAGTTAATAACTGAGGTAATTGCGTCTTGTGCCATTTTTATATATTTTTTTTTAGGTTTGCAATTAGTTTTTTGTATTTAGAAATCAAGATTAGAAATCAAGAATTCCGAAATGTTTTAGAAGAGATGAAAACAAATCCAGAATTCGATTACTGCATTGCGCCGATGACGAAGTCAAAGTAGTAGCCAGCTTCGGCTGCATCTTCACCAGACAACAAAGCTGCTGCTGCACTCTTCAAACCACGGACACCTTCAACAACGCCAGAAATAGGAGTGCCTAGGGAGTTGTACATTTCCTTAACGCCAACCAAGCCAATTTCTTCGATTGGGGTGACATCACCAGAAACTACTCCGTAGGTTACCAAGCGGAGGTAGTAGTCGAGGTCACGCAAGCAGGTTGCGGTCATTTGTTCGCCATAGGCGTTGCCGCCAGGAGAAACAACGTCAGGACGCTTTTGGAAAAGTTGATCGCCAGCTTGCTTAACGATGCGCTCGCGGGATTCGGTCAAGGTTTGGGCAATGCGAAGACGACGTTCGCCAGAGCTTACAAAGCCCTTAATGCGATCTAATTCACCAGGGCTGAGGTAACGTGCTTCAGCATCTGCATTCACGATAGACTTCGTGACTACGCTCATTTACTTTTTCTCCAATCAAAAATGTGAATAAAAACGATTGATGTGATGCCTTGCCATGTAGAGCTTCCGATCGCCTAGTTATATTCTTACGAACATAATCTAAGGTGAGGGGTTGCTTTTGACATGGAGGATTTCTTTGTCAAAGGAATGATTACCAGAACATTTTGAAGCATTGCGTTGTCCACAAGCTTTTCTTCATCACACTTCTTAACATTTCCTATCCTAGCATTAGTGTTGAAAGGCAGGATCAGAGAACCTCAAATTATCTTGAAAATATTGCTATGACTAGGGTTGCCACTCCACCAATGATCATTAAACCTGCGGGCGTGAATTTTTTAGTTTTGCTAAGACGGATGCTGAAGATGATCGTGAGCAGTAAGGCGATCGCCATGCCAGAGTTTCTGCCCCAAGTTTGACCATTAGCAGCGATGATTCCTGATCCGATTAGCCCTAAGCCGCTAATGCTGCCCGAAATAAGCGAGACTTGGCTCTGGCTCTTGATAAAGCCAATTGCACCGCCGATGATGGCGAATAATCCATAGACAATCATGGCGATCGCAGGGGGAGAGAAGTTCATGATGATTTTTAAATTTTTTGCTGTAAAACCGAAAATAGAGGGGTAGTGCAAAGCACTACCCCTCTATTTTCGGTTTGTATGTGAAATCTAGGAATTTTGCCAAGGAAATAAGGTGCTGATCGCAGAAGCAATGCGGTTGAGGTAGGGGGCAGGATCGAGGGCAACCCAACCACCATCGCCAGGAACCATGACTTCAAAATGCAAATGTGGTCCTGTGGATCGTCCTGTCGAACCAACTAGACCGATTTGCTGTCCCTGAACAACTTGCTGTCCTTGGGAAACATAAATAGCTTCGAGGTGGGCATAGCGTGTGCCTGTAGCACCATGATTTATTTCGATCAGGTTGCCATAGCCATCGCCCCAACCCGCATATTCGACCACTCCTGACTTGGCGGCGAGGACGGGTGTGCCGAAGGATGCACCAAGGTCGATTCCTGCATGAAATGACCAAATTGCGGTGACTGGGTTCATCCGCCAGCCGTAGTTGGAGGTGACAGGGACTGAGTAGGGCAGAGGGTATCCGCCTGTCTGGAAGATGGCGTTGGAGTTACCTGAACCTCTGGCGATCGCCAAGTTAGGATTTACGGGAACAGGCTCGGGCTTCCAGATTGCCCCAGGAATGAATACAACCTTGGGACTGCGTTGGCAACCATTGCGCTCGAATAGGACATCGGCACGAATCTTATATTTTTTAGCGACGGTTGTGTAATTTTCGCCATCTTGAAAGCGGTAGCTCAATCCGTCAAGGGGAGGAATGGAAAGGATTTGACCTGCTCGAACTGTACCGCCGCGCACATCTGGGTTTAAGCCCATGATCGTAGCGGTTTTGAGGTCGTATTGCTTGGCGATCGCCTCAAGGGTCTCACCTTGCTTAACTTGATGCTTGGCAAGGCTATCAAGGGTGGGCTTACCACAAAGCTCCTCAGCATCACTGGCTACAGGTTTAGTAACAGGATTGACTGAGTTAGACGAGGCAGTGGCAAAAGCGGGTAGGGGGACGAGAGTCGCGATCGCGCTTAGGGATAAAAAAAATTTCCAAGACAGCTTCATCAATCTTCACAAAAGCAATGCCCAAATATTCTCCCAGCGATCGCGCATTTAATAACCCATCCCATCTGGTGATCTTCGATCCCAAAACTCAAAAGAGTGAAGCGATTATTTGTCCCAGCAATATAGCTAGATTTAGGTTACTGATCTAGCTATAGACTATATGTTGAGAGTTATTTAGCTAATATCTATGACCAACTTGCCCAATTCCGTCAGCCCAGAGCAACTGCAAACTTTTTTAGAAATTGCTACGGAAGCAGCCTGTGCGGGAGGAGCAATCCTGCGATCCTATTGGGGCAACCTCCAAGAAGTACAGGAAAAGCGTCCCGGGGACTTGGTAACGATCGCCGATAAAGAATCGGAAGCAATGGTGTTAAACATCTTGCGGCGACACTTTCCCGCTCATGGAATCTTGGCGGAAGAATCAGGGGTTTTGGGCAATCAACAAAGTCGCTTTCTTTGGGCGATCGATCCCCTCGATGGCACGACAAATTATGCCCATCAATATCCTTTCTCCTCAGTTTCGATCGCTTTGTTAATTGACGGAATCCCTGCGGTTGGCGCAGTTTATGATCCCTTTCGCGATGAGATTTTTCGGGCTGCCACAGGTTTAGGAGCAACCCGTAATCGTTTACCAATCCATATTTCTAAAACCACAGAACTCAGTCGCAGTCTATTGGTGACGGGATTTGCCTACGATCGCACGACCATTGAAGATAATAATTATGCTGAATTTTGTCACTTCACCCATTTGACCCAAGGAGTGCGGCGTGGTGGATCGGCGGCGATGGACTTAGCTTATGTCGCCTGTGGTCGCTTAGATGGCTATTGGGAACGCGGTTTGTCGCTATGGGACTTGGCGGCGGGTGTGGTGCTTGTGCGTGAGGCGGGTGGCATGGTGACAGCTTACGATGGCAGCGACCATATCCCCAATTCAGGCAGGTTATTAGCAACTAATGGTCATTTGCATGGGCAAATGATTGCAGAGTTGGCGTTAATTAAACCTTTACCCTTTAAATTCCCCTTTGGGCGTTAAGCGAGAAGTTATAGCAGTTTTAAATAAGTTTGAAGAGACTTCGACTCCGCTCAGCGACCGTATAACGATGGCTGAGCGGAGTCAAAGCTCTATTTTTCTTATTTGAATAGTTTCTTTACTCAAGTGTCAGCCTCTCCATGAAATAGCAGAGGCAGTCTTGACGAATAATATCGCTGTTGAGGGTGATCATCGAAGGCATCACCGACTTTTTGAGAATGATTTCACCATCTTGGATCTGGAAATAGCGATCGCATTTTTCCTCACCATCTTCACTAACAGCAATTAGACGGGCTTGCTCAGTTTTGGCTTTAGCAAATTTTGAGCCGATCGCCAATTCTTGAAAATTTAGGCAATCCATCTGATCAGGAAAGGTAATGTCATCATCAGGATCGCCCGTAAAGCTAAAGTTACTCTGTTCAGGGACTTTCACGATCGCCACCGTGTGAAACAAATCAATATCATCGGTTAAGGAATCGGGAAGACTATCAAAACTATCAAGATTCAAGCAAGTTTCCACATATTCCAGTGCGTGGGCAGTGCCGTCAGGTTTGTCGGGCTGTCCACATTCCAAAACAATCGCGGGACAAAATTCGCCAAAGGCATAGGATTGGACAGTTTTAGGACTGGTGTAATGGACGACGATTTTGCTAAATAACCGAGCCAGCTTACGAGAATTTAGGTCTAAGCGTGTAATACATCCATAGTGAGGATTACGCCCCGTGTTGTTGTGGATGTCAATACTGGCAAATACACCTCGCGATCGCATTTCCATAATTACCTTTTGCGCCATGAGTTGCTCTGGTAATGGCGCAGAGTTTTTGTCAATCTGCCAAATGCGATTGTAGTCGGGCTGATCGTCTAAATGCCTTTGGCTATATCTTGCCCCCTGAATATTGCCGATAAATAAAGATAGCGATCGCGGTAATTTTTGATTGCGATACTTACGAAGTAGCTCTCGCATCGCTAACCAACTGGTAGTTTCATTGCCATGGAGCAGGATCGATACAAATAATGGTGGTTGGCGATCGCCCTCAAGATGAATCAATGTGGGGTGCTGAAGCACTTGAAAAATTTCATGGGATTCTAGATCTAATAAACCATCGGGCAGGCGATCGCAAATATCAAGCATGGCAAAATTCAAGAAAAATACAGACTGAAAGCGGCAATTCTTATTATAAAGATTAATTTTTTGAAAGGTAGCCTAGGGCTACCTTTCAAAAAATTAATCTTGAGATTTAAGAAACTTGAGTAAAAACTGGCAGACTAAAAGCACTAGCAGCAATCAAAGCACTCACAACTGGAAGGATTTTGAGCCACATATTTTCACCACAGAATTATGTTTAATATCTTGAAATACAATGCTGATGAATACATAAACTTTGTTAAAAATATTCAGCAATTCTCATTATCAATACCTACGTCAAATCAAGACAAATCTAATACGTAGATCACGATTTATCTGACCAGTGCTAATTTTTACAAACTATAGTAATTCTGAATAAATTCAAGAGGCTTCGACTTCGCTCAGCCAGCATATACTGTTGGCTGAGCGAAGTCGAAGCCTTATTTTTTAATTGTCAACTATTTTTACGCCAAGGATAGCCATGTTAAGAGTAAGGTGCGGCAATACAATGACTGCTTATCGCAGTATGCCTGAGACTCTTTATCAAAGAAGCTTAGAGAATCGGGGTTAATCGGAGCAATGTATTTTAAGTTAGCTCTGACATAGCATTGTCCCAATTGAGCGAAGCTCGTAGGCTTAACAGGGTAGGCTAATTCATTCTGCAATCCTTTAACTCGTAGCCAAGGATAACCGTTACTATCCAAAACGATCGCATCATTAGCGGGATCAGGGGGCTTATCTCTAAGCAGATTCGGCTTCCCTTGAAAAACCGCAGTTATAATCGCACCTCTTATAATGCGCGATCTAATTTTCCCATTGGGTGTATATCGACAATTTAAATCATAGTCACCTATGGCAGATCCCGTTGGCTGCACGACTAGCCATTTGCCAATGAGATAAAAACCACGATTGCCACGCTGAAAAGCAGATTTAAAGTCACCATTACTATCAGGATTCGGGACATCAGCAACTTGGGCGATCGCTTTATGCTCACCTACAAAAATAGAACTAATCGCACTCACAAGCAGCAAAAGAAATAGTTTTTGCAAATTTGCTCTCATGTTCTTATCCTCATTCGGCTCCCGTTCAAAACTTGGCGCAGGTATGATAGTAGTCCTAAATAAATTTAAAGAGGCTTCGACTCCGCTCAGCCACCGTATATTGATGGCTGAGCGGAGTCGAAGCCCTATGTCTTATTTGAATTATCTATAAATTATAAAACTTGTTTTTTTGGACTAAAAGCAATTAAGGAGCGCCAATTGGCGCTCCTTAATTTAAATGCAGGATAAAAATAATTGCACTTAGTGAAAAATAAACAGGTTTTTAACCAACTAATATTAGTAGGTAAGACCCATGCTACGAGAGGTTTCAGCACCCAAGTAGACGCGGATGCTTAGGAAGTCAGTGGGGCAAGCAGTTTCGCAACGTTTGCAACCAATGCAGTCCTCGGTACGGGGAGAAGAAGCGATTTGACTCGCTTTACATCCATCCCAAGGAACCATTTCCAAAACATCACAAGGGCAGGCACGCACGCATTGAGTGCAGCCGATACAGGTGTCATAAATTTTGACTGCATGCGACATATTGCTATTGCTCCAATCAATAATGTACCTAATTAAAATAAAAAATTAGGTACGGGATGTTTAAACCCAAGTTTATCGTAGTGGTTTACATTCAATGCTGAGTTTGTGAGATAACTTAAAACAAATTAATATTTGACATTTGATCCATGTAGCGGAGCTATTTGAGTAAGTGTCCCCGCCATTGCGTCAAGTTCGGCGACACAGCCCACCGCTAAGGGACAGTTTTCGCCATCATGTCCAAAGGGTAAGTTCATCACGACAGGAATGCCTAGATCTGTAAAGCGATCGCGCCAGACTTGCTCCATCGTAAAGCTAGGCGTAGATACTTCCGATTGGCTAAAGCGCCCGATCGCAATGCCTTTAAGCTTTTTTAAATAACCAGACCAACGCCAATGGGTCAGCATTCGGTCAACGCGGTAGGGCGGCTCGGAGACATCTTCGATCGCCAAGATTACATTTTCCAGATCGGGGCAGAGATCCGTGCCGATCATGTGGGTGGCGAGGGTGAGATTGGAAGGCAAGAGAATGCCCGTGGCTTTACCATTCTGCCAACCTTCGCCTGTAAGCGTAATTTGCTTAATTTTGCCCTCAAGGTAATCAAATAAATAATTTTGCGATCGCTCTGGCTCATTGCCAAGGGTATTTAGTACTGGGGCATGGAGTCCGCCGATGTTTTTATGCTTCGCAAGTCCCCATAGCAAAGCCGTAATATCCGAAAAGCCGATTAACCATTTGGGGCGATCGCTGAGTTGTGACCAGTCCAAATACTCGAGCATTCGCGTACAGCCATATCCACCCCGCGCACAGGCGATCGCTACACAGTCAGGATCATTCCAAGCCTCGATAAATTGCTGACAACGCTGTTGATCTGTCCCCGCTAGATAGCCATAGGTATTCTTGAGATCTTCAGGCATGAAAAGTTCATAGCCGCGATCGCTCCATACTTGGATGCCCTGCTCGAAGCGCTCCCACTCGCGCAAGGCTCCGCTAGGGGCGATTACCCGTACTTTTTGTGGAGATCGTGATGGAGATATGGGCGGTGGTAATTGGGTGAGCTGCATAGAATGTATATAAAATATTGGGGAAGCAATCAGTGGCGCATATGCAGTTGCAACGTTTTACCCGCATTACTCAAGCCATGTTTACGACATATTACGCCTATATGTTGGAATATCGAGCCGAGTTATTTATCTGGTTGCTATCTAACTCTTTGCCCTTTATTTTGATGGGTGCATGGGTCAAAGCGTCCGAAAGCGGTGGATTTGGGATGACTTCCTTAGAGTTTATCCGTTACTTCTTTGCCGTGTTTGTGGTGCGCCAATTTAATATCGTTTGGGTAATCTGGGACTTTGAAAGAGAGTTAATCTCTGGACAACTTTCGCATCGTCTATTGCAGCCAATTGATCCCGTTTGGCATCACTTTTGGGGGCATATTGCCGAACGGGGGGCGAGACTACCGATGTTGGGGATTTTGTTGATTTTATTTTTTGTAATCTATCCACAGGCTTTTTGGATACCTTCGCTGACAGATTTTTTGGGCGCGACGTTGATTGTGGCGATCGCCTTTTGTTTGCGATTTTTGATTCAATATACCTTTGCAATGCTTGCCTTTTGGACAGAGCGAGCCAGTGCGCTAGAACAGATCTGGTTCTTGGCATATATTTTCCTGTCGGGTATCATTGCCCCTTTAGAAGTATTTCCACCCCTCGCACGGGAGATTGTCCTCTGGACTCCATTTCCCTACATGGTCTATTTCCCATCGGCGATGCTGGTGGGGCGTAATATAAATTTCGGGCAGGGCATCGCTGTGATGTTCGGGTGGATGGTTATTTTTGCGATCGCCAATCGTTGGTTATGGCGCAAAGGCATTAAGCAATATTCAGGTATGGGAGCTTAGGTTATGAAATGGGATGAAATGCGCGAAAGCGACAATGTGGAAGATGAACGGGATGGCTCCGATGCGCCGCGCCCAGAATCATCTTCGCCTAGCACCGCATCAATGGGAATGCTCGGTGGGTTGG
This sequence comes from uncultured cyanobacterium, assembly GCA_963750795.1. Classification (GTDB taxonomy): domain Bacteria; phylum Cyanobacteriota; class Cyanobacteriia; order Pseudanabaenales; family Pseudanabaenaceae; genus Pseudanabaena. The sequence goes on along the minus strand of CAVVRZ010000003.1, from coordinate 20,557 downwards.
GTGCTGGTGGCATTGCGATCGCCGTAATTGCAGGATTAATTTTCAAGATTGACCCATCACAGATTTTGGCTTTTTTAAATAATGGCAATCTCAATGGCAATCCCTCTGCGCCTGTACCAGAAAGTCTCGTCAAAACCAAAGCTCCTGCACAGGATCGAGAAGCGGCTTTTGTGCGATCGGTTCTAGGTGACACCGAGGACACATGGAATCGGATTTTTAAACAACAGTTAAAAACTAATTACCAAGCACCCAAACTAGTCTTATTTGATGGTTCCGTAAAATCTGCCTGTGGTGCGGCAGAGACGACATCGGGACCTTTTTACTGCCCTGCCGATCGCAAAGTTTATTTGGACATGGGTTTCTTTAAATACCTAGAGGCAACGGCGGGCGAGGGTGCAGACTTTGCGCGAGCCTATGCGATCGCCCATGAGGTCGGACATCATATCCAAACCCTGCGCGGTACGTCGGGCAAGGTGTACCAACTTAAAGCTAAGGCTAGCAAGGCAAAAGCCAACGAATTATCGGTCAGGATCGAGCTACAGGCGGACTGTCTCGCAGGTGTATGGGGACATTTCACCAAACAGCGTGGCTTGATTAGCGATCAAGATATTGCCAAAGCGCTCGATACAGCGACACAGATCGGCGATGACTATTTGCAAAAGCAGTCTAAAAGTGGTCACGTTACTCCTGAGTCCTTTACCCACGGCACTTCACAGCAGAGAGTAACTTGGTTTAAGCGTGGTCTTAGTTCGGGCGACATCAATCAATGTGATACCCTCGCAGCTACTCGTCTATAGCAAAATTTTTGGCAAGCATCATCGTTTAACAATAGCGATCGCGCTCTAAGTAGCTAGACGTAATTAAAACTCAGACCGAGAACCTATGGCGCACACGCAGCGTGCGTCACAGGTTCTCAGGTTTTATATTTAACGTCAGTTCGACGAAAGCGCAAAATGGGAAAAATTGCTTTGCAATTTTTCCCATTTTTAGCCATTTGTGCCGCGCTTCGCGCGGCACAAATGGCTATATCAAACTCATGTTACTAGGACAAAACTAAAACCCCAGAAAGCGAGTTGCGGCGCAACTCACTTTCTAGTTTTGTGTCCTAACAAGAATCGCTACAACTATAAAATTAGATTCATGTTATTAATACCCAAAAATCCCTATCCAATTTAGATAAGTTAAGGTAATCTATTCAACCAATCATCAATTTTAGGTATTGATAGAAACATCGAGATCAGCCATGCTCTGCGCGGCAAATGAAAACTCCAGAGGTTAGGATTAACCAATTTTGTAAGTGATGCGGACATAGATGTAGGTGTGATTGCATGAGATTTCCAGAGACGGCAAAATCAGGTACAAGTTTGGCTTTTAGCTTAGGAATAATCCTCGCAGTTATTGCTACGGGTTGGTATTACGTGATAATGCCCTTTCAAAAGATTCCCCAACGTCCTACCTTTGCCAATGATTTTAAAGCTGCGCCTGCACCTGCTTCGCCAGTTGTAGCGATCAAGCCACCAGTAATGCCATCACCGAAGGTCAAAGCCAAAGCTCCTGAGATTAAGTATCAAGGCAGAGTCAACGCTAGTATCGGTCTCGTATTTCGCTCTGATCCTAGTCAAAGTGCTAACAATATCGGCGGAGCTGACTTTAATACCAAAGTTGCAGTTATTAGAGAAACCCCCGATCGCGAGTGGGTTTTTGTGCGTAATGAATCGACCAAAGAAGAAGGCTGGGTTAGGGTCGGCAATATCACCAAAGAATAGAAAACCAAGAAGCGAGGGTTGGCGCAAAGCGCCAACCCTCGCTTCTTGGTTTTGTGTCCTAACAAGACTGTTATATCCTGGAAGCTTATTTCTAAGGGATTTGTGGCGATCGCCCCATGATTTCTGTGGTTTAAGTGGTTTAAATGCAAATTTAGGCGTTTTTTGAATTTAGTGATACTGAATGATTACAATGTGTTGCTAAAATGTTACAGAAAGCAATATTCAAATATTTTCAACATTAATTTCAATACTCACCTAAATAAAAAATAAACAGGAAAATCTATGGCTCTCTTTGGCTTATTTGGCAAAAAAGATAAGGGTGACGGTGCTGAAAAATCAGAATCTTCGTACTTCCTTGATCAAGATTCTGCTAAAACCTTTGGCGATATCGATTACATGAAAACACCTAAGGCAGTTAAAAAGACCTTCCCCACTGTTAATGGAGTCAAGGGCGCAGAGATTGTCGAAGTTGTTTCTGCATCTGAAAAGAAAGAAGGTTCTGAATCAGAGGTAATCTCTAGCAAGCCTACAGAAACTGAAGTAAAGTCATCCTTTGAACCGAAAAAAATCGATAGCCGCATAGACTCCAGCATGGATATCTTCTTAAATATGGCAAAGGATATTAAAAAGCGCTAAGTCGCGAAATAAGAACTAAAAAGAGAGGCGATCGCCTCTCTTTTTAGTTTTAACGTCAGTTCGGATTAATTTCAAACCATTTCTAGGAACCCAAAAAGCAAAAGCCGCGCTTTGCGCGGCTTTTGCTTTTTGGGTTTTTACCATTTCTAGCCATTTATGCCGTGCTTTGCGCGGCACAAATGGCTAGATCGAACTGACGTTAACTTTAGGGATGGATAAGCCAGACTTTTTGAATAGGCTGCACGATCGCTTGAACAAGGGGTGACAGCTTCGCAATGTCCTGTAAGCCTTGTTCTGTTTGAATATTAATCCCTTGCTTATAGACACTGTAGCCTTTAGTTTTTGCTACTTTAATCCCGCAATAGTATCGGCAATGCTGCGGATCTAGACCTTGAGAGATTAACTTCTCTTGCCATCGATCGAGCCTTTCCTGTTGTTGCATATCATCAAGCGCAGAGATATCGGTAGTATGCAGCAAATCTCGATCTAAAAAGCGGCGGCAGAGGTCGGATAGTAAGGGATCATCGCTATCACGCCATCGTTGAATGTGGTAGTTGAAGCAGACATCATCGGCATCTAAGTATTCTCTACAAGTGAGATGATCAGGTTCTTTGGTCAGCCATGCCGTCATCGAGCGATCGGCAAAGATTTGATTAGATAATTCATTCCTCACCAATTCCTTTGCCCGTCGCAAAATTCTTTTAAATAAGAACCTCGCCGCTAAGTTTTTGGCATGGTTATAGACCTGCACGTACATGAAATAGCGCACCATCAGATAATGCTCGATCGCCACAATCCCTTTTCGTCCGACGACCAAATTTTGAGAAATCGGGTCAAAGCGCAGCGCTAGCAGAATCCGATCAATGTCTAGCTGTCCATACTTTGCGCCAGTGAAGTAACCGTCCCGTTGCAAATAGTCAAGGCGATCGCAGTCAATTTGACTAGAAACTAATTGGTAAATACAGGGAACTGCGTATTTTTTGGTAAAGATTTTTTCGAGATCGCTAATTAGAGAAGGAGAAAAGGAATTGAGAACTTCCGCAATTTTGCCAAACTTGAGCAGCCGCAGCGTCCAAACTTCATGATTACTACCAAAAACCTCCTCCGATGCGTGGCTATAGGCTCCATGTCCTAAGTCATGGATTAACGCCGCCACCAGCGTGACCGTGCGATGGGTTTCTAGATAGGGATATTTGGCGGCGATCGCATTAAAAGCGCGGCGAGCTAACTGCATCACCCCAAGGGAATGCGTAAAGCGTGAACCCTCTGCACCGTGGAAGGTAAAATAGGCAAGATCCAGTTGTCGAATCCGCCGCAGACGCTGAAACTCTGGGGTATCAATGATTTGGATCAGCAAAGATTCCGTGCGATCGCTACCATCAAGGGTAATCGCGCCATGAATTGGGTCATGATAGGTTCGAGATTTGCCAATTACCATAGAGTTTGTGGATGATCATGGATGAACTTGATAATGATCGTAATTTTGTTTCTATTGCCCAAATCACGGACACCCACCTGTTTGCCGAACACGATCGCACACTTACAGGCATTCCCACCCAGCAATCTTTTCAAGCGGTATTAGCCCATATTCAACAAACTTTACCTGATGTTGATTTATTGCTGTTGACGGGGGACTTGTCCCAAGATTGTAGCGCTGAATCTTATTTATTTATGAGGCAATGCCTTGAGGAGTTTGGGAAACCTGCCTATGCCCTCGCAGGCAATCACGATATTATCCCTTTGATGCAGTCCCATTTAGCTAGTGAAAAAGTACATCTAGAGCGATCGCTAGACTTTGGTGACGCGCATCCTTGGCGGCTTATCATGCTTAACTCCGTGGTTGTGGAGGCAGTGCATGGCTATCTCGACGATAAAGAATTAGATTACTTAGAAAAGAATCTGCAAGCCCATCCCGATCAGCCCACGTTAATCGCTTTTCATCATCCTGCGATCGCGATCGGAACCAGTTGGATGGACTGCATTAGCTTAGAAAATAAAGAACAATTTTGGGAAATCTGCGATCGCTATCCACAGGTACAGGTAGTGGTAAATGGTCATGCCCATCAAGCCTTTGATCAAGTGTATTCTACGCCCCATCATTCCGTACGTTGTCTAGTCACTCCTTCCACTTGTATCCAATTTCAGCCCCACAGTGACGCATTTGCGATCGATCCCCAATCCGCAGGATTTCGCCATTTAAAGCTCTATGACGATGGCTCGATAGAAACGAAAATCTATCGACTGCCCACAGGACAGTTTCCCGCCGATCTCCATGCCATCAGTTACTAACTGAAGAAACTTTAAAAGCGTTGCTAAGCAACGCTTTTAAAGTTTCTTCTAAGTCTAACGTCAGTTCGACAAATCTAAAAACCGTGAAAACTGCTTTGCAGTTTTCACGGTTTTTAGCCATTTAACAAACTAATAGTGGCTTGAGTAATATCCTGTTGCTTAATCAGTGACTCGCCCACGAGGACGGCAGCAGCACCACAATTCTGCACAAAGTCGAGATCTTGACGACTATAAATTCCTGATTCGCTCACCCAGAGATACTTCTCTTTAATCGATGGCTCTAACTTGTCCATCAGGATTTGAGTCTGGCTTAGTTCCACGACAAAGTTTTCTAAATTGCGATTATTAATGCCAATTAGTCGCACATTGGGAATTGTCAATACGCGATCTAGTTCTGCTTGAGTATGAACTTCCACTAGCGCCGCCATTCCCAATTGATGAATTAGCGATTGCAAGGCAATCAAATCATCATCGGTGAGAATTGCCGCAATTAGCAATACAGCATCCGCCCCGTGCGATCGCCCCCGATAGATTTGATAGGGATCGATAATAAATTCTTTACAGAGCAACGGTAAACTTACGGCTTGGCGCACCAGTTGCAAATTCTCAAAGCCACCTTGAAAGAATTCTGCATCCGTCAATACCGATAGACAACTCGCGCCCCCACGCTCATAGGCTTGAGCGATCGCCACAGGATCAAAATCTGCTCGAAATACACCTTTACTGGGAGATGCCTTTTTAACTTCGGCGATTAGGGCAGGCTTTAAAGATGCTTGACGCAGACTCGCTTCAAAATTGCGGGGAGGATTAGCGCTAGTTGCAACGGCGGCAATAATTGCTTCAATAGGCGTATCGGCGTACATTTGCGCGACTTCCTGCTCCTTATGCCAAACAATTTTTTCGAGGATGTTTTGGGGGTAATCGGTGGTAGCAGCGATCGCATATCCCTTACTACCAGCATCGGTACGGCGACGAACTTGCATCTACAAAAATATCTAAAAATATCTCTTAACTAACTCACTAATTATAGCGATCGCTTGGGTAATCGATTGGCTCTTGATTGGATTATGATTAGCAAAGCTAGCATGATCTAATCAAAACCCAAGTTCAGACGTACCACGCTTTGCGTTTCCATCACATTTTGCCCACCACATTTTTCCTAGTGGTGCAAGAGTTATCAAGTCAAAAGAAAGTCCAGAAAAAGTCCATAAAGAGTGCATATATGTCCTTGACAGGCTTACCAAATATTTTGCATCAGATCCAGTCACGCACCAGTTGGCAGCAGCGTGGTCAGTATTTGTTAATTGTAGAAAAGTGGTCGGATATTGTTGGCGAATCTGTAGCAAAGCAAACTTGTCCCATTGGTATTTATCAAGAATCTTTGCAGGTTGCCGTGTCGAGCGGTGTCTGGGCGCAGGCTTTGACCTTTGAACGGATGCGAATTTTGCAAAAAATTAATGGCTTGTGGGCAAATATGCCCAAGCCAGTGATTACAGATATTCATTTTTCTACCGCCAAATGGTCAACCCATCAACAGACAATTCAACAACAAAAGATTGTTAATGCGGATCATCCCAGTTACTTACCCGCGATCGCCACTTCAGGCATTTCTAAACGCAATCACAAACCAGAACAAACCGCCCCTATAGCCCCTCCTCCTGCAAATCCCAGTGAAGCCTTTGAGCGCTGGCAGTCGGTGATGCAGCAACGCACAAAGCAGATGCCCCCCTGCCCCAAATGCGATCGCCCTGCCAACGAGGGAGAGATTGCCCGATGGAAAATGTGTCGCGTCTGCGCTATTAGTTATCTGTTTAATGATTAATGGTTTATGGTTAATATCTCATGGTTAATGCGCTCAGATCAGTATCGGGAATAGGTGATGTTAAATCTAGAGTCGTTTTATGCCTGCAATCCAAGCTTTACCCTTTGCTTAACAAAGCAGTCGCAATACTACGTGGACTTGGGAATCGCTAGGGGCGAAGATGTCACAAAACGTCTCAGACGGGCGATCGCTTTATCCTCCAATAAACCTACTGTCCAATTTTTGACGGGACATATTGGCAGTGGTAAAACGACAGAATTATTAAGGCTCAAATTTGAGCTAGAACAACAGGGCTTTGTTGTCATCTATGGAGCGATCGATCATTATGCTCCTTTGCATACCCTTGGATTGCTCGAATTGTGGTTGATGATTTTTTGTCTGATCTTACAAAGATTGGAGCAACAATCGGATTATATTTCCCTTAGTTACTTACCCAGTACGATCGCTGAATTAGAAAAGAGTTTGCGCCTATCCACCGATAGCTACTCCTATATCGTGCGGTTACAGCTTATCTTGCAATCTTTACAGGGACAGGGGAAACAATATCACCAGCTTGAGCCAAGACTTAAAAATTCTTTAGTAATGGCAGGGGAAGAGTTAACCGCGATCGAAGTAGAACGGCTGAAACAATCGGGTAAAAAAGGATTAGTACTCCTGATTGATAATCTTGATCGGCTGTCCAGTGAGCAAGTGAAGATCATCTTTGGGGAAGGTGGCAAGTACCTGCGTCAATTTCAATGTCACATGATCTATACCTTGCCAATGATGGCGATCGCTAAAGATGAACAGGGGCATCTAGGGACGAGTTCCCATACACTTGATCAGTTTGCTAATCTCGGCAATTCCTTAGTAGTACTGCCTAACCTGATGCTACGCGATCGCCAAGGTCAGGATGATCTACAGATCAATGAACAATGCCTGAATTTGTTGCGTCAAGTTGTTTTGACAAGAATCTCTGCCCCCTTAAATATGGAAAACCATCCAGCCCATCATGGAAGCAGTAACGGTAATAAGCATTCTCTAGAACATCTTCACCATTCCTTTGATCACTTAGAAACATTAGATCAGCTCTGTTTGGCTAGTCAGGGGAATTTACCCTATCTTATCTCCCTACTCTATGGCTGTTTACAGCAGCAAAATCCACCAATTCAACAAGAAACACTGCAACAGATATTACAAATGGATCGAGAGATGCGCCTCTCAACGATCAGTCAAAGCGATCGCCAAGCTTTGCAAAAGTATGTGACGGAAGTTCAAGGCAATGATGTTCTGAATCCTGAAGTGATTAATCTTTGCCGTCGTCTATTGTTGTTTATCAATCACGATGCCCAAGGTTATTGGTACAGCAGTCCTTATGTAACGTGAGTTCGATATATAGTAATTCCAAATAAATTCAAGAGGCTTCGACTTCGCTCAGCCAGCAATATACGGCGGCTGAGCGAAGTCGAAGCCCTATTTTTCTTATTTGAATTGTCTATAGCTGTAGCCATTCTCAAAAACCCAAAAAGCACAAGCCGCGCTTTGCGCGGCTTGTGCTTTTTGGGTTTTGTGGAAAGAGTTCTCAACTCGAACTCTTTTTGGGAAATGGTTAGAAATCAAACCGAATTGATCCTAATTAGATTGGTTAGATCCTATTACTTCGATTCAGTAAAATCAGCATCAATAACATCATCATCACCACTTGCGGCATCACGAGTTCCATCTTCAGGAGCTGCGCCTGTCGCATCTTCCGCACCACCTTGTTGATAAACCGAGGCACTGAGGGCATAGAGAGCTTGCTTCAGTTCTTCAGCTTGAGCAGTGATTGCTTCATGGTCATCCTTGGCGATCGATTCACGAAGAGTCTTAACAAGTCCTTCAATCTTAGTCTTGTCAGCTTCAGGAACCTTATCGCCGAGATCCTTGATTTGCTTCTCAGCTTGATAAGCAAGGGAGTCAGCTTGGTTCTTGGCTTCAATGCGATCGCGCTTTTCTTTGTCAGCCGCAGAGTTGCGTTCTGCTTCGTTAACCATGCGCTCCACTTCATCCTTAGGCAAGGTAGAAGCACCAGAGATTGAGATGGTTTGGACTTTGCCAGTGCCCTTGTCCTTAGCGGTTACGGATAGCAAACCGTTAGCATCAATGTCGAAGATAACTTCGATTTGAGGTACGCCACGAGGAGCAGGGGGAATACCATCGAGACGGAAGGTTCCCAAACTCTTGTTGTCGTTGGACATTTCCCGTTCACCTTGAAGAACGTGAATTTCTACATTGCTTTGTCCATCAACCGCAGTCGAGAAGACTTCGGACTTCTTGGTGGGAACGGTAGTGTTTCTAGGAATAATCTTAGTCATCACACCGCCCAAGGTTTCGACACCGAGGGAGAGAGGAGTAACGTCAAGCAGGAGAATGTCCTTGACTTCACCAGCCAATACACCAGCTTGGACGGCTGCACCGATCGCCACAACTTCGTCAGGGTTAACGCTTTGGTTAGGATCTTTGCCAAGAATCTTCTTGACGACTTCTTGCACCGCAGGAATACGGGTCGAACCACCAACAAGAACAACTTCATCGATCTTCGACTTGTCGATCTTGGCATCACGGATTGCTTGCTCAACGGGGATACGGCAGCGATCGATCAGGTCAGAGCAAAGCTCTTCAAACTTAGCGCGGGTCAAGGTGGTGTCTAAGTGCTTAGGTCCATCTTGAGTGGCGGTAATGAAAGGAAGGTTGATTTCAGTTTGAGTGACACTGGAAAGTTCAATCTTTGCCTTTTCAGCAGCTTCCGTCAAACGTTGCAATGCTTGCTTATCTTTGCGGAGGTCAATACCTTCAGCAGATTGGAACTGGCTAGCAAGAAAATCAACGATCTTCTTGTCAAAGTCATCACCACCGAGGTGGGTATCGCCACTGGTGGACATTACTTCAAATACGCCATCCCCAACTTCAAGGATCGATACGTCGAACGTACCACCACCAAGGTCAAATACGAGAATAGTTTCATTGGTCTTGCTATCGAGTCCGTAAGCTAGGGCAGCAGCAGTAGGCTCGTTGATGATCCGTAGAACTTCTACGCCAGCGATCTTGCCAGCATCTTTAGTAGCTTGACGTTGCGAGTCATTGAAGTATGCGGGAACGGTGATTACAGCTTGGGTTACAGTCTCACCCAGATATTTGCTAGCGTCGTCAACTAACTTACGCAATACTTGAGCCGAAATTTCTTCAGGGGCAAATTGCTTAGTTACAGCAGGTGCATCAATTTTGACGTTTTCGCCAACCTTCATTACTTTGTAAGCGACTTGCTTCGATTCGCCGCTAACTTCGTCATAACGACGACCGATAAAGCGCTTTACTGAATAAAAAGTGTTGTCGGTGTTCATTACGGCTTGACGCTTAGCAATTTGTCCAACTAAGCGATCGCCATTTTTTGCATAAGCCACTACCGATGGCGTGGTACGGAAGCCTTCGGCGTTTGCAATCACCGTTGGCTTGCCCCCTTCCATGACGGCGACGACTGAGTTTGTCGTACCTAAGTCGATTCCAACTACTTTAGCCATAAGGCTTCCAACTCCTAAGTTTTATTAATCTTTAATCTCCTACAAGATTAACTACTTTTCTCGATTAGCACATCAGGGGGACTCTACCTAATTCAGTAGGGTTTACCGTACAAAAGCTCAAAATGAAGTTGGCACAAAGCGATATAGAGCCAGTAAAGAACAATTTTAACTCTGCAAAATTTCCATACCCGACTGGGCGTAGTAACGCATTTCATCGGCTCTACGCCATAGCTCCTGCCCCGTATGTAAATGGCGATCATCAAAATTCATTGTGAAATAATTTAGCTCCTCAATACCATCGGCGATCGCATTGAGGCAATGGTAAAGATAGCTAGCAATCCCCGCCGCCGATGGAGGGTTGGGAAAGGCGCGGAAGAAGATCTGCGCCTTAGCGTAAGACCCACGACACTCATCAATATAGTCTTCAAAGTCCTCGATCAGCCCATCATCAAAGGGATCATCTGCCAGATCATCAATCTGATCATCAAGACTATCGAGAATTACCTCCAGCATTTCCATGATCGGCTCATAGACACGCTTTACCCAAAGATCAATTTTTTGATCTTCATTGAGATGGATCTCGCGCTTAGTCGGCGATCGCTTAACTGCATCAGGTGAGCGATTGGACGAATGCTTAATGCCCAGAGTGCGGTCATAACGAGCGCGAGACTGAATATTACTCAGCACTTCATAGGCAAGATTAATCGCGGCGATCGCATCATGGTTATCCAAATGATGATTACAGTCAGGATGATATTCCTTAACTAGCCCACGATAGGCTTTCTTTACGTCAGCAGGCGTAGCGCTATAGCTGATTCGCAATGTCTGATAGTGATTTCTGGTGTCAATGCGATCGCTTGTCCTAGCCATGTTCCTAATGCTGAATTGATAGAGGATTTAGTGAGTTTTACAAATCTTGCCTATACAAATATAGGACAATGTTTTTAGAAATGTCTTTAAAATTGTCATAATTTGTCCTGCTTTACCTATCCCATGAGCGATCGCCTTCAAAAAGTTTTATCAAGATATGGGGTCGCCTCCCGCCGTGAAGCTGAGCGAATGATCCAATCAGGGCGAGTTTGCGTGAATGGACAAAAAGTTACCGAACTCGGCACTAGAGCCGATCCCCATCGCGATCGCATTGAGGTTGACGGCAAAGCCCTGCAAATCAACGCCCCACAATTCGTCTATTTACTTCTCAATAAACCCACACAAGTAGTTTGTACCTGTGACGATCCACAGGGTCGCACTACCGTATTAGATATTTTGCCCGAATCGTATCAGCATCTCTATCCAGTAGGAAGGCTGGACTACAACAGCAGTGGTGCACTGCTACTAACCAATCATGGCGATTTTGCCAATCATCTGACCCATCCAAAGCATCATGTTAGCAAAACTTATATAGTCTGGGTTAAGGGGCAAGTTAGTCTAGAAACTCTGAAACATTGGCAAGACGGGGTGCTGCTAGATGACAAACTCACTATGCCTGCCAAGGTCAAGATTTTGCATACTATCCATTCCCAAAAACAAGCCCCCAAAACACAACTAGAAATTGTTTTATACGAAGGGCGTAATCGCCAGATTCGGCGAGTGGCAGATGTTCTTGGGCATCCTGTTCTAGCGTTACACCGTATCGCGATCGCCTCAATCAATTTGCATGATTTGCCATCAGGCAAATACAGGCTATTAAGCGATCAAGAAGTCAAAAAATTGTTTATTTAATTAATTTATTGGTTAGGATATTAGCCAATAAAACTTTGCAAAATGTTATATTGAGCTATAGGCTTTTAATAAGGTAAATCCATGACCGATAACTGCCTCAAGATTGGATGATTATTAGAAGTAATAGTACATTTTCTTCAGTCGTTTGCTTTCCATCTGAATGAGGCTAATTAGCGGGCTTGCGGTTGTTCAAGTTTCATAAAGTTACAGTCTCAATAAGTCCATTTACCACACTAAAGCTCTGTGAGTATCGTGAACAGTACAACCTCGAAGCAAGCAGAAAAACTAGCAGAAATCGGAGCGCAATTTAAGAAAATTCGCGAAGACAAGGAATTGTCAATTCCCCATCTCACTGCGACTACACTAATTTCTGAACGTTACCTCAGGGCGATCGAGAATGGTGAGATGGAATCCTTGCCTGAACCAGTTTATGTGCGTGGCTTTATCCGTAAATATGGCGATGCTTTAGGGCTAGGTGACCTTTCAGAAGAATTTCCCCTTAATCCCGTACTCCCCGAACAAAAGTGGGCGGGTAGTGCCGCCGCCGAGTTACGTCCTTTACATCTCTACGCCCTCTACGTTGGGGTAATTGCAGGCGCGGTTAGTTTACTAGCAACTTTTTTGCGCCTCCCGATGCCAACAAAATCAATGACAGTCAAACTAATTTTGGCAAGGCTTCGCAAATAGTTTCTGGCAAAGCTTTTAGTCTTAATCCAGAACTAACGCCAAAATCTGGAGGTCTAAGTATTCTTCGGCAGCCACAGGTAGAAGTTCCTGTAGTATCGACTAGTCCTGTGACAGCAATGTCACAACCAGTATCGGCAAGCCCCACTCCCTCCGCCGTAGTCACTCCGCCACAATCGCAAACATCAGCCTCAACTCCCCTAGCATCTGCTGGCTCTCAATTTAGCAGTATGATTGGCAGTTGGGTTAGCACCAGTAATTTCCCTCAAAATATCAGCACAAATATTAGTGATGACAGCTTCACTTTTGTTGGTAACAAGCCGATCAATGTGGGCATTGTGATGAAGGGGCAGTCATGGCTGCGGATCATCGTCGATGGACAGACAGAATTTGAAGGTGTTCTCGATGAAGGTAAAAAATTAAGCTGGTCTGGCGATCGCCAAATTTCTATACGGGTAGGTAACGCCTCATCCGTAGCTCTGAGCTACAATAACCAACCCATGAAATTATTGGGTAGTGAGGGAGAAGTAATCGAAAAGCTATTTGGTGTTAATCAGGCGAGCAACAATACCAACACTAATGTCAGTAATGATGGTGTGCGTAGTTTGATCGACCTTAGCTCTGCCAACAGAAACCCTTAGTCTCCGATTAATTGCAATTCGTGGGTTGGTATCGCCGTTCTAGATCATTTCATTTACGCTTGCTATATTGCTCAATTACCCTCAGTCCGCTTTTGCTTGACTAGATCCTCTGGAGTCACCTTAGATAAGAATTCTCGAAATGCTTGTCTTTCAGCTTCATCAGCATCTTGATCAACGGGAATAGATGCGTCAAGAATTACCTCTTCCATTACCCATATGGGACACCTAGCACGTACAGCGATCGCGATTGCATCACTAGGTCTAGCATCCATATCTTTCTTAATTTCCCCCTGAGCAACGGTAATCACAGCATAAAAAGTACTATTCTTGAGAGCATGGATAACAACGCGCTCGACAGTAATTCCCCACTCATCCAAAAAGTTAATCATCAGATCGTGAGTCAAGGGGCGCTCTATCGGTCTGCCATCTAGGGCGCTACTAATAGCTCTGGCTTCAGCATCACCAATCCAGATCGGCAATGCTCTGCGCTCTAAGGTATCTCTTAGTAAGACGATAGGATTACGGCTAACAGCATCTATAGCGATCCCAGCCACTTTCATTTCGATCATTGTTGCCCGCCTTTTCAAGATAATGAGCGAAAGTAAATCATCATTATTGGCTCACGATTATATCACTACCTGACTATGGAATTGGGCTTCTAGCCTTGTGTGTAATTACAGCAGCTATAATTTAATGCCCTCGCAATTTCAATGAATAGTCATAAGGTTATAGCGATCGCTTAAAATTAGTCACCAGAGATTTACTAACAAAATATTTTTAATTATTTTCGGTACTAATGAATTCAGACTTAAAAAATATCACGATTATCGGTGCTGGTGCATGGGGATCAGCATTAGCAAGTCTGATTCAAACTAATCATCACCATGTCAAAATTTGGTCGCGTCGCAGTGATTTTTCCTTGGCGGAAGCAGTAAAAGACAGTGACGCAATCATTTCCGCAGTGTCGATCAAAGGCGTGCGTGCCGTTGCCGAACAGATCCAATCGGCTAATCTTTCACCCCATGCGATTTTAGTTAGTGCCACCAAAGGACTAGAACCGATCACTAGACAAACACCATCCCAAATTTGGCAATCCCTAGTCCCCAATCATCCCCTCGTGGTTCTCTCAGGTCCTAATCTCTCCAAAGAAATTATGGTAGGACAACCTGCGGCAACAGTGGTCGCGAGTAACGATGCTGAGGCGGCACAGTTTGTTCAAAATATCTTCGCATCCCGCAATTTTCGAGTTTACACAAATTCTGATCCCGTCGGGGTCGAGCTAGGCGGCACTCTCAAAAATGTGATCGCGATCGCTGTCGGTGCTTGTGATGGACTGAATTTAGGTACAAATGCGAAATCAGCATTGATTACCCGCTCTCTCATTGAAATTATTCGCGTCGGTGTCCACTTTGGAGCGCAGCCCGAAACTTTTTGGGGGCTATCAGGATTGGGAGATCTCCTAGCAACTTGCAATAGTCATCTTAGTCGTAATTATCAAGTTGGTTATGCGATCGCCCAAGGTATGACTCTAGAAGAAGCGATCGCCAATATCAGTGGTACAGCCGAAGGCGTTAATACTGCCAATGTGCTGATGGAAATTAGTGACCAAGAGAAAATTAATGTCCCTGTCTCTCGCTATGTCTATCGTCTACTCAAAGGAGAAATAAACTTACAACAAGCAGTAGAAGGATTGATGGAACGCGATCTTAAAGCAGAATATTTGATGTGAATAGCTGGATATAACTAAAATACCTTATGCAAAAAATTTCCCCCATAGTCTCCATGCAAAAAATTTCCCCCATAGTCTCCGCAGCATGGTTAAACGATCAATTAGATGATCCCAATGTAGTAGTGATTGATTGTCGGTTTTCGTTAATGGATATCAATCTGGGACGCAATCAATATCAGCAAAGCCATATTGAAGGAGCTTACTATCTTGATCTCAATCTTGACCTCTCCAGTCCTTTCCAAAAATATGGTGGTAGGCATCCTCTCCCAGATCCCACCCAATTAGCGGAAAAACTATCGCGCATGGGCATTACCAAGGAAACAACAGTAATCGCCTATGATGACTCACGTTTTGGCTTTGCCGCCAGACTATGGTGGCTATTGCGTTACATGGGACATGAAAAAGTTGCCTTACTTGACGGCGGCTTTGCAAATTGGCAAGCTCAATCTTATCCAATAAGCAGCGAAATTACTCAGCCTCGCACTGGTCAGTTTATTCCGAATTTACAATCACACTGGATCGTTGATATTAACCATGTCAAAGCCCATCAAGACTCAGCCCAAGTTCTATTAGTAGATTCACGAGAAGGCGATCGCTATCGTGGTGAACGAGAACCGATTGATCCCATTGCAGGACATATCGACGGAGCCGTGAATTATCCTTGGCTGGAGGTCACAAACGCACAAGGTTTTCTCGTTTCTAATCAAGGCGATCGCTGGCAGAGTGTTACACAAAATCCTGAAATTGCAGAGATAATCGTCTATTGTGGCTCAGGCGTTACCGCCTGCGTAAATCTACTATCGCTCAAGTTAGCTAATATCAATCACACGAAACTCTATGCTGGGAGTTGGAGTGACTGGTGCGCCCATATGCTCAGGCAATGAAACCTACGTCAAAGAAGGGTAAAAATTGCAAAGCAATTTTTACCCTTCTTTGGTGTGGATTTACCCTAAACACCTTAAAGATTCCAACATCCCTTTTGCCTTATTAAGGGTCTCTTGATATTCCTTTTCAGGATCAGAATCGGCAACCACACCAGCGCCCGCTTGCACACTAGCAGTTCCATCTTTCACCACCATTGTTCTAATAGTGATTGCCGTATTCAACTGCCCTTCAAAATCATAATAGCCATAGGCTCCCGCATAGGTTCCTCGGCGATCGCCTTCCAAGTTATGAATAATATCCATTGCCCGAATCTTTGGCGCACCGCTCACCGTCCCCGCAGGGAAACAAGCCTGAAGCAAATCCCAAGCCGTTTTATCTGGACGAATCTCTCCCACAACATTACTGACAATGTGCATCACATGGGAATAAAGCTCAATCGACATCAACTCATCGACTTTCACCGTTCCGCTTTTACACACTCGCCCCAGATCATTTCTACCCAAATCCACCAGCATCACGTGTTCAGCAACTTCCTTAGGATCAGCCAGCAAATCTTTGGCTAGCTCCGCATCTTCTAGAGGATTTGCACCACGCGGTCTCGTCCCTGCGATCGGGCGCAAAACAGTACGCGATACACCATCAATCACTTCTGCTTTAACCATAATTTCAGGACTAGAACCAATCAGTTGCCAATCCTTAAAGTTAAAAAATGCCATGTAAGGAGAAGGATTAACCACACGCAGAGAACGATATAGGCTGAATGGTTCCCCTTTAAATTCAGTAGTCAAGCGCTGAGAAAGCACTACTTGGAAAACATCACCAGCTTTAATATGCTCCTTACCTAGTTCTACAGATTTACAGAACTTTTCACGGGTAATGTTACTTTTGTAACTAACAGGCGGCTGCAAACGAGGATTTGTCCACTTGATTGCTGTCTTTTGACGATCTAATGGCGATCTCAACTTATCTACTAACTTCATCAAACGTTCAGAAGCAAATTTATAAGCTGCTTCCAGAGATTCTCCATTACTTAAATCAGCATAGGCGATCGCCCAAATCTTCCGTTTCACCTGATCAAAAACCAGCAAGCTATCCACCTGCATCCACACACCATCAGGCGTATCTCCATCCTGAAAAGTATAAACAGGAACTTTTGGCTCAATCCAATTAATTAATTCATAACCCCAATAGCCAAATAATCCACCTAGACTCGGTGGTAATTGCGGCAGGTGAACAGGATGAATTTGGGAAAGACAATCATTCAAATGTTGGAATGGATTACCAACAAATTCCTTAACCATACCATCACGAAATGTCTGGGTTGTCTGCTCTCCCCTGGCTTCCAAAACCCAGAGTGGATCACATCCCAACAAGCTATAACGTCCTAACCTCTCACCGCCTTCTACCGACTCCAACAAAAAACTATACGGCTGCCCCTGACAAACTCGATACCATGCTGATACGGGTGTATCCAGATCCGCAACTAACTCCATATATAAAGGAACAAAGTTGCCATGCTGAGCAAGTTCGACAAATTCAGAATAGTCAGGGGAAATCATGCGATCAAAGTTTTTAAGTGAATTGCTGTATATAAAATCTTATCGCGGTTTTTAGCAAACAAAGTAACTAACACAAGCTCAAGAGAATAGCTATAAGCAAGGAAAAAGGAAGAGGGAGAGATGAACGTAATGTTCAACTCTCCCTCTTCCTTTTTCAAATATTAAGCTTGGCATCGAGCTATTTTCCCGTAGGGCTACCCCTAAAGTATCTTCACCGTGACAGCGTTTCACAACTGAGTTCGGGATGGGTCAGAGTGGTACCACCGCACCATAGACACCAAGCAAACTTATTAGGGTTTACTTGATAAGAACCCTGAAAGCTGCACAGTAAATAAGTAACGTAGATAGAAGTAGAAGAAGTAGAGTAATTATTGAGGACAAGCCCTCGGTCTATTAGTATTTCTCGGCTACATCCATTGCTGAACTTCCACCTGAAACCTATCAAACAGGTAATCTACCTGTGACCTTACTGGGTTATCCCATGAGAATACTCATCTTGAGGTGGGCTTCCCACTTAGATGCTTTCAGCGGTTATCCACTCCGCACATAGCTACCCAGCGTTTACCGTTGGCACGATAACTGGTACACCAGCGGTGCGTTCCTCCCGGTCCTCTCGTACTAAGGAGGAGTCCTCTCAATATTCTTGCGCTTGCACCGGATATGGACCGAACTGTCTCACGACGTTCTGAACCCAGCTCACGTACCGCTTTAATGGGCGAACAGCCCAACCCTTGGCACGTACTTCCGCACCAGGTTGCGATGAGCCGACATCGAGGTGCCAAACCTCCCCGTCGATGTGAACTCTTGGGGGAGATCAGCCTGTTATCCCTAGAGTAACTTTTATCCGTTGAGCGACGGCCATTCCACGCTGTGCCGTCGGATCACTAAAGCCGACTTTCGTCCCTGCTTGACTTGTTGGTCTTGCAGTCAAGCTCCCTTATGCTTTTACACTCTTTGGCTGATTTCCGACCAGCCTGAGGGAACCTTTGCGCGCCTCCGTTACCTTTTAGGAGGCGACCGCCCCAGTCAAACTACCCGCCTGAAACTGTCCCTCGCCCGGCTTACGGGTCAAGGTTAGAATTCTAGCCTCTCCAGAGTGGTATCTCACCGTTGACTCCGATGTCCCCACAAGGACATCATCATAGTCTCCCACCTATCCTGCGCAAGAGAAGCCCGAACCCAATGCCAAGTTATAGTAAAGCTTCATAGGGTCTTTCTGTCCGGGTGCAAGTAGTCCGTATCTTCACAGACAATCCTATTTCGCCGAGTCTCTCTCCGAGACAGCATCCAAATCGTTACGCCTTTCGTGCGGGTCGGAACTTACCCGACAAGGAATTTCGCTACCTTAGGACCGTTATAGTTACGGCCGCCGTTCACCGGGGCTTCAGTCGTTAGCTTCACTTTCGCTGACCAACTTCCTTAACCTTCCGGCACTGGGCAGGCGTCAGCCCCTATACGTCGTCTTTCGACTTTGCAGAGACCTGTGTTTTTGGTAAACAGTCGCTTGGATCATTTCACTGCGGCCAGCTCGCGCTGGCACCCCTTCTCCCGAAGTTACGGGGCCATTTTGCCGAGTTCCTTAGAGAGAGTTATCTCGCGCCCCTTAGTATACTCAACCTACCCACCTGTGTCGGTTTGGGGTACGGGTACTATGCCTTCATCGTACATACAGCTTTTCTTGGCACTACCATTCATCACTCGGACTCCTTAGAGTCCTCCCAATCCAATTAGGGTGTGACTATCTCTCATGCGTCATGTATGCACTCCAACATAATAGTCAGGGAATATTGACCCTGTGTCCATCGACTACGCCTTTCGACCTCGCCTTAGGTCCCGACTAACTCTACGTGGACGAGCCTTGCGTAGAAAACCTTGGGTTTTTGGGGTATATGATTCTCACATATATTTGCGCTACTCAAGCCGACATTCTCACTTCTGCTTCGTCCACATCTGCTTACGCTAATGCTTCTACCTACAACAGAACGCTCCCCTACCGATTAATATATTAATCCCACAGCTTCGGTGCATCGCTTAGCCCCGTTCATTTTCGGCGCAGGGACACTTGACCAGTGAGCTATTACGCACTCTTTCAAGGGTGGCTGCTTCTAAGCAAACCTCCTGGTTGTCTCTGTATCCCCACCTCCTTTATCACTTAGCGATGTCTTTGGGACCTTAACTGGTGATCTGGGCTGTTTCCCTCTTGACCATGGAGCTTATCCCCCACAGTCTGACTGGCATTGTGTGCATCTGGTATTCAGAGTTTGATTCGATTTGGTACCGGTCTCCCAGCCCGCACCGATTCAGTGCTTTACCCCCAGACTATAATCAATACCGCTATGCCTCAACATATTTCGGGGAGAACCAGCTAGCTCCGGGTTCGATTGGCATTTCACCCCTAACCACAGGTCATCCGCTGATTTTTCAACATCAGTCGGTTCGGACCTCCACTTGGTGTTACCCAAGCTTCATCCTGCCCATGGTTAGATCACCCGGGTTCGGGTCTATAAACAGTGACTATCGCTCTTATCAAACTCGCTTTCGCTTTGGCTTCGGGATTTTCCCCTTAACCTGCCACTGCCTATAAGTCGCCGGCTCATTCTTCAACAGGCACACGGTCAGACGTTAAATCGTCCTCCCACTGCTTGTAAGCTTACGGTTTCATGTTCTATTTCACTCCCCTTTCGGGGTTCTTTTCACCTTTCCCTCGCGGTACTCGTTCACTATCGGTCACAAGTGAGTATTTAGCCTTACCGGGTGGTCCCGGCGAATTCACACGGAATTTCTCGTGTACCGTGCTACTCAGGATCCAGCTTGCCAGTTTCGATTTTTAATTACGAGGCTTTCACTCTCTTTGGCGTGTCATTCCAAACACTTCACTTAATCTATTCTGTACAGTGTTGCTGTCCTATAACCCCAATCAGTCATGCCGATTGGTTTAGGCTGGTTCCCGTTCGCTCGCCGCTACTTAGGAAATCATTATTTATTTTCTCTTCCTTCAGCTACTAAGATGTTTCAATTCGCTGAGTTCGCTCTTTCCCGTCTATTTTATTCAACGGGCAGTATATAGGGTTGCCCCATTCGGAAACCTGCGAATCAGGGCTTGCTTCCAGCTCCCGCAGCTTATCGTAGGTAACCACGTCCTTCATCGCCTTCTTGTGCCTAGGTATCCACCGTAAGCCCTTTGTAGCTTGACCTCTGTATCTCTACTTCGGTACTACTTGCTTCTTTGTTACTTATTTACTATGCAGTTTTCAAGGTTCTTTCTGAATTCTTTGCTCTCGCTTGAAT
>CAVVRZ010000002.1:0-320299 GCA_963750795.1 uncultured cyanobacterium | reverse complement strand
GCACCGCTGTTGTCGCTGACGATCAGCAGCTTGATGACGTGCTCCATGCGAGCGCTCCTTGTGCCTAATTCCAGATCGCGGGGAATCCCAGCCAGATCCAGTAGCCGAGAATGGACCAGAACCACAGTACGACAAAGCTGAGCAACAGCACGACTACCCCGTGCTTGGAGAAGTCGCCGAGCGTGACGAGCTGTTCGCCCGTGGTCGGATCCTTGGCCATCGCGAACGCGAGTGCGTTGGACGGCGTGCCGATGATCAGCATGTGAGCGAACGACGAGGGTGCGGACCGGTCGCCAGAGCCCATCATCCAGGGGTGGGCGCCACTGCTCGCCATCGGGACGGTCATCCGGGGCCAATTGCCGCGACCGTGGCGCCGTCGCTCATGAAGTTCGTGGTGACGCCGGACAGGAAACTCGACGCAATCGCCAGTCCTGATCCGGTCCGCAACCACTCCGGCAGGAGCTGACGAACCCGTCGGCCATGTAGAGTGCCGCGCCGGTCGCCGCGAGCCCCTTCCGATCGCCGTCGCCCCGGCGTACAACAGCACCACCTCCCAGTGGACGGCTGGCCATGTCCTTCCACGGAAGGACCCGAAACACGTTGAGCAATACGAGGCCCGAGGATCACCGGGCCGCCGAGGCCCAGCGAGTCGCTGGCCGTGATCCAGAGCACGAACGACGAGCGCCAGCACCGCGCCGGTGATGTCAACTCCTGCCGGGTCATCGGCCCGATCTTCTCGGCCGCGCGACGCACTTCCGCGGGCGACGTCGAGCGCCTTGATCTGCACGCGGGCGCAGAACCAGCAGGAAGTAGAGCCCGATGGCCAGCTGACAGCACCGGGACGAGCGGCAAGCCGTAGAGCACCCACTGGCCGAAGGTCGGCGAGCAGCCGCCTATCATTTAGGTAATCGCCATATTTCCCTTGAGATTACCGAACAATATTTACGTTTGTCGCCTGATCCAGTTTTGGAAGATATGATCACTAAAATGGGATTGAATATGGTTAAAGAAATCCAGCCATTCCAACCAGAAGGGGGAGCCTATCACCACCATGATCACTAATGAAAACATGGGAATTTGTCGGCTCTTGCAACTAACCAGTCCATCTCTTCCCATTGGTGCATACAGTTATTCCGAGGGGATAGAATATCTTTGTCATAACCAGACAATTCAAGTGGAAGCTGATTTATATAACTGGTTAATACGGGAACTAAAGTATGGATTTATTACCAATGAGGCGGCGATCGCTTTACGCGCCCATCAAGCGATGCTCATAGGCGATCGCCAAGGGTTGCTCTATTGGAATAATTGGCTATCAGCAAGCCGTGAGACTGAAGAGATCCGCCTTTCGAGTTGGCAAATGGGGCAGTCATTGATCAAGTTATGGCAGCAGTTATCTAGTTCTTCTTGCGATCAATCTTTACATCTAAATTCAGAATCAACTTCCCTCGCACCTCAGCAAATTATCGATCTCTTGCCGATGGCTAAGGATAATGAATTAGGAAATGGGTGCAACTATGCGATCGCTTTTGGATTGGTGGCGGCGAGTTGGGAAATCAGTGCTGGTGATACGGCGCTTGGTTATCTCCATAGTTGGCTTGCTAACTTGGTCAGTGCGGCGGTGAGGTCAGTTCCCTTTGGTCAGACCATTGGACAACAGGTGATCTTTCGTCTCCACAGCCAAGTAATCAATCATGCTCAACTAGCTTGCGATCGCTTGGATCAAGATCTGGAATGGTGCGGCTGGGGCGCAAGTCTAGCTTCAACAAACCATGAAGTCCAATATTCTCGATTATTTCGTTCCTAATCATCAGAGACGAAATCTCACCCCCTCTAACTCCCCCTTGAAAGGGGGAGAATTTAAACTTTCTCCCAAGTGGAGAATTCAAACTTCTTCCCCCCTTTCAAGGGGGGACTGAGGGGGGTGGAGTACTTTTTATAGCGATCGCGCTAGATTGATCCAATTATCGATAAACTGATGGATAGATGCTCCGAGGCTCAAATACAAAAATCATGTACTTGTCGCCAGTCTGGTTAGATCACAAAAGCAAAGAATTGAGTGACGGCGCAAAGCGCCGTCACTCAATTCTTTGCTTTTAAATTTAGAGATATTGGATTGGAAAAATAGATGGCAATAGAAGCAAAGTTTGCTAATGATGATTTGGTCTTAGCGCAGACCCTTTTGCAGCAGTTGGGTCTTTATGACGGTGAAGTTGATGGTATTTATGGACGTTTGACAGAGGCGGCGTTTGGTCAATTTGCCAATGCCTTGAGTAGCGATACGATTCTGGACGCAAACTCACTTTCAATTACCAATAATTTGTTGCAAATGCCCACCGTGGTTTGGCATTTACTAGAAACGACAAACGGCGATCGCCTATTTCAAAAGTTTAATAATGCTCAGCGCATCTTTGTGAATATGGGTCAGGTAAATTCTAGCTACCTAGGATTTCTTGACCGTGGCGTTAATGGCGCGATCGCGGGATCAGTTGCCAAACTTCCCAGTCGTAACTTTGCCCCTTCGCCATTGCTGACCCATATTCCCGTCTATGCTGATCGCCTTGGCACATTACCCGATCGCGCCAATGTTGTGTCCTATGACGAAGTGGCAATGCTTGCGGGTTCACAAATACGAGTCAGGTTTCGCCCCTATCCCAATCTCGGCACAATTCCTAATATCGAAAATATCGGCTTAGAATTTCTCGATTCCACCGTTCAAGAGGCTTGCATTTGTGTTGGTACGGTCGTCAATGGTCAAATGCTGACGCGGTGGATTGGACGCAATCCCCTTCGCAATGTTCAGTTTTGGAGTTCTACCAAAATTCTGCCCCTCCTCTACACGATTTGTAACGCTAATCAAAAAGATGCTAATTTAGCGATCGCTAATTGTACTGTGGTTGATCCCGACAATAAAGTTGCCCCCCGTCCCTTCAGTGAGCTAGCAACCCGCATCTGTCGCTATGACGAAATTGAGCCGATGACATCCAATAGCTTGGCAGCAATGTTTAAGCAATTTACCACTCCCTTAGATCTAGAAAATTGGCTCAAGAAGATCTCTGGCAATCAAAAGCTGACTTTTCAAGGACGTTATGGTGTGCCGCCCTATATCAAGAAGCCTTCCTTACGGGATGGTAGTAAACGCGAGATTGTCAGTGGGACAAGTACTTTGCATGAGGGTGAAAATCTGATCTCCGCCTACGATCTAACCCGTATGGTTTCACAATTAGCATGGCATCGACATATTCCTCCCGCTAATCGCTTGCCTGCGGCGCAGTGGCATAGCCTCAAGACTTTGATCGAGGCAATGGCGCAGGATACAGCACGGTATGTGGATGTGGCGATCGCCGCCTTGGGAACGCAATATTTTATCGGTGATCCCGTCGTCATCTCTAAAATGGGTTTTGGCTTTAGTGACCAGCGTCAACAAACGGAACTAACTTACACTGCCCATGTGCAGTGGGTGGATCATCTCGCAAAATTCGCTAAAGCCCATGAGCAACCTGCGCCCAAGTTGCGATCGGTAACGATGACTTTGCGATCTGCACTCAAGCTCCAAAATCCAGATCGGGAAGCATTGGAAATTGATGCGAGAATGGCGAGTGCGGTGAGTGAAATTTTGCGTAGAATTATCACAGAAGAGCTAATTTAAAAGCTAATTAGGTGCGTAATGCAGGATGCAATGCCAAAACAACGTGCTTTATCTGCGGTTGGAATCTGGTGGCGATGGGTACTGGCAACAATAGTTGGCGTGGTGATTGGCAGTATTTTCGGAATCGCCGCCTGTCTCGCGGGTGTCTACCATCTCAGCGATCGCTTTACCGCGATTGGGCTTTGCTATGCAGGGTTTGGTAATCTGAATTGCCCTCTAGCGATCGGCGTTTTGAGCGGATCGTTACTAGTTAGCGTCTTCGTGGGCTTGATGCAGTATTTGGTATTGCGGCGTTTTTTGCGATCGCCGATCTGGTGGATCATTACCAGTATTTTTAGCTGGACTTGGATTGGCTTTGCGGCGACGAGTTTGGCATATACAACGCAGTTCGGCTTCGTGATCACCGCCGATGGTTCTTTTGCCGAAAGTAATATTATGGATCGGTTGCCGACACTGATCGTTAATGGGCTGTGGCTAGTTTTGGCGGGTATTTTTCTAGGCGTATTGCAATGGTTGATTTTGACCAGTAATCGCCAACCGAAAATCCCCAAACGCCGATCGCTTCTCTGGATTTTCGTGAATTTAGTGTTGGTAATTTTCATGGCGATCTCCATTCCTGCAATCTTCCGTGGTAATGCTAGTCTTGCAGGAATATTGTGGTTTTTCCTAGGATTTACCCCCTTTTATGCCACGATTACAGCATCAACCATCGTTAAGATGCGTATTCATCAATCAGTTGTCCTATAACTCTAATAATGTCGAATTTACCACCCGAAGTGGCTCCCCTGCGATCGCAACTGACTGAAGCAACTTCTATCGATCTTGTCGATAAAATCCAGTTTTGCTGTGTATCAACAACCTTCGCTAGTGAGGTGATTTTGACTAGCTATGCTTGCGACGGTGAACAGCATCTCGATCAAGATCCGATCCTGTTACTGCATGGTTTTGATAGCTCTATTTTAGAATTTCGTCGTCTCCTGCCCAAACTCGCGGCATCCCATCCCACTTGGGCAATGGATTTATTTGGGTTTGGGCTGACGGAACGCCTCGCTAATGTAGAGATCAATCCAGAGGCAATCAAAGAACATCTCTACTATTTCTGGAAAACGGCGATCGCCAAACCGATTGTCCTAGTGGGTGCATCGATGGGCGGAGCCGCCGCGATCGACTTTGCCCTGACCTATCCCCAAGTGGTTAAAAAATTAATTCTGATCGGTAGTGCGGGGATGCGTAAAGGCACATCGGCAGGAAAATTTTTGATCTCGCCTCTAGATCGACTCGCCACTGATTTTTTGCGTAGTCCCAAGGTACGCCGTGAGGTCAGCCTCAAAGCTTACGCCGATCCCCGCTTTGTGACCAATGATGCTGAGGTTTGCGCCTCACTGCATCTAGCGATGCCGCGTTGGAGTGAGGCTCTCATTTCCTTTACCAAAAGCGGCGGCTATGGCTCCTTTGCGAAGCAGTTACCCTATCTACAACAGGAGACGCTAATTCTTTGGGGCGATCGCGATCGGATTCTCGGTACTAAGGATGCTGGTAAATTCCAAAAAGTGATCCCCAACCATCGCCTAGTGTGGATCGAGCGCAGTGGTCATGTCCCCCATCTAGAGCAACCCGCGATTACATCTCAGGAAATTTTAAAATTTCTCTAAACTACTCCGCTTATCTAACTCACCCAAATGAGTTGTAAAAGACCTCGGCTTCTCTCAGCCAACGTAAGATTGGTGGCTGAGCGGAGTCGAAGCCCTATCCTTTACTTAAATCAAGATTCACATTTAACAAGTATTTTCCATGAATAAGCCTGACGTTAGTATCATCATGGGCAGTGACTCCGACTTGCCCACTATGCAAGGGGCGATCGCCATTTGCCAAAAATTCAACATCCCCCACGAAGTGGCGATTATCTCCGCCCATCGCACCCCTGATCGCATGGTGGAATTTGCCAAAACTGCCCATACTCGCGGCATCAAGGTAATTATTGCAGGAGCAGGTGGGGCGGCGCATCTACCGGGGATGGTGGCGGCGCTCTCGCCTTTGCCCGTGATCGGTGTCCCTGTGACCACGCGCCAACTGAATGGGGTCGATTCCCTTTATTCGATTGTGCAGATGCCTAAGGGAATCCCTGTGGCGACAGTGGCGATCGGCAATGCTGATAATGCGGGTTTGCTAGCAGTGCAGATTTTGGCAAGTCATAACCCAGAACTATTGCAAGAAGTGATTGCCTACCGCCAATCTCTCGCGGACATGGTCAACGAAAAACAGGAGAAGTTAGCAGCGATCGGCAGCGAGAAGTATATCCAGCAAATGTAATCCCAACTTACAAATTTACAAAAGTGTAGTCACACTTTTGTAAATCAAAAATCAAACCTTCTAAGGTTTATACAAAGAAAGTGCTGCACGCAGAGCGTGCAGCACTTTCTTTGTTTTTACAGAATACCCGACTATTTTAGTCTGGTATATTTGACGACCTTTGAGTGGCTATGTTAAGTTTCTATCAGTTAATTAAATTGAATTAATTCAAGTTATAAAACCTTTTAACTAACCGAAGGCAACCAAGAGGCAACTAAAAACATGACTGCAACGATTGTTTCTCCTTACACCAGCGATCGCTTGGAAACATTTAGTAATCTCAAGTGCAAAGAGTGCGGCGCAGAGTACGAAGCTAAGGCGATGCACGTTTGCGAATTGTGCTTTGGTCCTTTGGAAGTTGCTTATAACTACGATGTAATTGCTTCTAAGGTCAGCCGCGAAACGATTCAAGCAGGTCCTCTTTCGATTTGGCGCTACCGTGATTTTCTTCCCGTCAAGACTGACAACTATATCGACGTGTCCACAGGCATGACTCCCTTGATCAAGGCAAACCGCCTTGCCAAGCGTCTCGGCATCAAAAATCTCTACATTAAAAATGATGCTGTAAATATGCCCACTTTGAGCTTCAAGGATCGCGTCGTATCCGTTGCCCTCAGCCGCGCCCGTGAGCTAGGTTTCACCACCGTAGCCTGTGCTAGTACTGGCAACTTGGCAAACTCCACCGCCGCGATCGCTGCCCATGCAGGCTTAGAGTGTTGTGTCTTCATCCCCTCTGACCTCGAAGCAGGTAAAGTCCTCGGTACGACCATCTATAACCCCAAAGTTTTTGCAGTTCACGGTAACTACGACCAAGTAAACCGCCTCTGCTCTGAAGTTGCCAATACCCACGGTTGGGGCTTCGTGAATATTAATCTCCGTCCTTACTATTCTGAAGGTTCTAAAACCCTTGGTTACGAAGTGATCGAACAACTCGGTTGGAAGCTGCCCGATCACATTGTTGCGCCTTTGGCTTCTGGCTCACTATTCACCAAAATTTATAAAGGCTTTAATGAATTTGTGAAGGTGGGCTTAGTGGAAGGTAAGCCAGTCCGTTTCAGTGGCGCACAGGCAGAAGGTTGCTCACCGATCGCCTCCGCTTACAAAGAAGGTCGCGATTTCATCACCCCTGTTAAGCCCAAAACCATTGCCAAGAGCTTAGCGATCGGCAACCCTGCTGATGGTATCTATGCGATCGACATCGCCCACAAGACCAATGGCAATATCGAATCTGTAAACGATGACGAAATCATCCAAGCGATGAAGCTACTTGCCGAAACCGAAGGTATCTTTACGGAAACTGCTGGCGGCACAACTATTGCCGTTCTCAAAAAGCTAGTCGAAGCGGGTAAAATCGATCCCGAAGAAACCACCGTTGTCTACATCACAGGCAATGGTCTCAAAACCCAAGAAGCAATCCAAGGTTATGTCGGTGAACCCTTCTTGATCGAACCAAAACTTGATAGTTTCGAGAGAGCGCTAGAACGTTCTCACACCCTAGAAAATCTAGAATGGCAAACTGTTTCCGTCTAGTTTTCTAAATCCTTTAACGTTAGTTTGACCAAAAGTAGAAGGCAGTAAAAATCGCGATGCGATTTTTACTGCCTTCTGTTATTAGAAAATTAATCCTGCAAATCTATAGACAATTCAAATAAGAAAACTAGGGCTTCGACTCCGCTCAGTCAACGTATACCGATGGCTGAGCGAAGTCGAAGCCTCTTCAAACTTATTTAGAACTGCTATACATCTTGTAATGTTTCAATGACAGTAGATTCGGCATCAACAATATCAACGATATAGTCAACAGTATTAGGTATATCCAAAGGAACGACGGTTGCTGATAGATCGGCATCACTAATGATCGGCAGCTTTTTGCGCGTCAATTGCATTGCTTCTAAGCATTGATTAATACTAGAAATTGCGGAATTATAGGCATCAATACTTTGTTCCACTTCTCCTTGCAAACGACGGTTGCTATCAACTTTGGACTGGGCTTCTTTCTCAAGAGTTTGGGCGAGATAGGCACGGGCGCGATCGTATTGCTGCAAGATTTTATCAGCCTGCTTGTCCGCGCCACCTAGCAAGTGAGTGTTGAGAGTTTGATTAATGGTCTGGCGAAAAGTCCGAATCACCGTATCCTTGACCTTGTACTCAAAGTCGAGCTTCAGTAATTGACGAATCGCTGGCTCAGCCTCGATCATACCTTGATAATCATAGCCACGACAGATCAATTGTAGGGTCTGTTGTAATTGCCACAGCCCCGTAGTTCCATCTGCATAGAAACTAGGACGCTCACGCACATAGCGATCGCATTCAGTTTTAGCTTCGTTGACTAATGCCTCCGAGGCTTTGATCATGAGCGATTGTAGATAGCTTTCCGTATCCCCATCGTTACCCAATAGGCGATAGAGTTCACGGTAATAATCTGCTTTTTTAATCTTCTCAATCAAGTTCAAGAAAAAGTTTTGAATGATTTCTTGAGAACATTCCACTAACACATCTTCCAACTCATTGGCTAGAAAATAGAAGCCTTCAGTTAGAATACCCATCACAGGAACGACCGAGTTACGGCGGTGACTGGCTTGGGCGCGTTGATGGACTGCTGCCACTGAGAAACTGATGATTAATTCATCTAGACGCTTAACCATCTTAGTCTTGAGCTTGAGATAGTCCGCTTCCAGTGATTCATTACGATCGCTTGCCACTGCTTCGTTAACTTCAGTCTCAATATGCTCCCGTAGGCGATCGCCAATTTGTTTGAGATCTTGACTGAGTTTCTGTAACTCCTGCGATTTGATCGCCTCAATATCGCGAGGTTGACTCTCCAGTTGATGCCATTTATCTAAATAGGATTGGCGCAGCGCAATACAGATCGGTTGCAAGTCATCGGCAAGATCGGCAAAGAGTAAAGGACGCTTTTCAGTGGTGAGATAGCGAGTGATGGCATTACGAAACTCTTCGATACCACTGTCTTTAATCAATTGATCGATTAAACCCTTGCCCAAACTGCCCAATAATCGGACATACTTCTCATTCTTGACATTGGTTTCTAGGACACTGTAGGGAATGGGGAATTTAGTAATGTCTAGCTTACCTGAGACAAGACAATAGCTATTAAACTCATTGATAAATTGGGGTGTACCTTCTTCACCACCCACCGATTTAACACTTTCGGCAAAAATCGAATCCAAACCAAAGCGATCGCCACTGCTAGTATTTTTAATCTGGCTGCCATAAAAGCCCAATAGACCACTGGTTTTATAGATTTTAGAACTGTTGCGAAATTGGCTAGAGATGGTGTGATTAAGGCGATCGCGCAGTTGATCATTTGTCCAAGTTTCATCAATGCGGTTAAACACATAAAAAACGCGATCGCGAATCCCTGCATTGGCTTGCATCTTCTCACTTAGTTCCGTTTCTTCGGAAGTCATTTCACCCGTTGCCGCAGTTTTGAGAACGAAGACTACAGCAGATGTATCAGGATGCTGAATCTTATCAAAGGTCAGAGCAGCATCCTTTTTGACAGGGGCATCAATTCCGGGAGTGTCGATAATTACATTCCCATCCTCTAGCAAGGGATGATTACAATAGTATTCCACTCGCTTGAGAACGGCACTGTTTGCCCCTCGTCGAGCATAGTCCGCCGCCTTCTTGAGGTTGTCAAAGCCGAACTGTTCCATCGAATAGGTGGCATTGGCAACGGAACTAATGCGATCGCGATTATTGATAAAACCTTCGATCAAGAGATTCAAAGCATCAGCATCTTTGGCACGCTTAGACTTACTCTTGCCGCCCTCTTGCTCAATAATTGCCAAGGTAATAGTTTGCAATTGCTTGAGCGCTTCAATCTGATTGATGTTGGTCGGCGTAGCCTGACCAACTAATTGACATAATGCTTGTACCTGTTCTCTGACTTCCACTTCGTTGAGGAAGGTCAAAACAACGCGCTCCTCGCCCGCCTTGGCAAAGGCGATTTTACACTCTGTCCCCGTTGCGTGACCTTCAGCACTGTAGAGCAATTCGCGTTCGAGGAGCGCATTGATCAACATTGACTTCCCTGCACTAAATGCCCCTGCAAAGACAATCTCAAAGGTGGGCGCGATCGCTTTTCTGAGGGATGCTTGGACGATGCTACCATCCTGCTGCGATCGCAGATTTGGCTCCTGTTGCAAAAGCTCCAAAATCGAGGCAACTTGAGCTTGCAAATCTTGACATTGAGGGAACATAGTGGGGAGAGTCATGGAAATAAATTCTTAATTCAAGAAATTTAGTTGCTTTACCTAAATATATTAGCTCTTTTCCTGTTTAATCTTGTATTTCGCAATACTCAGTAAAAAGCAAAGATAGCTCCCACTTAAATTCTTGCTGCCATCACATCCCAATATGCAAAGGCAGTTAAGAAGCTGAATGAGTTAATGCAGGTTTATCGTCATGGTTCGGTACGGAAAGCTAAGGCAATGCAGGTTGCGGTAATGCGTGGATTAATCCCTAGCAAAATTGCTCCTAATTTCGATTCAAACAGCGATC
Source organism: uncultured cyanobacterium (assembly GCA_963750795.1). Lineage (GTDB taxonomy): Bacteria > Cyanobacteriota > Cyanobacteriia > Pseudanabaenales > Pseudanabaenaceae > Pseudanabaena. The sequence goes on along the minus strand of CAVVRZ010000002.1, from coordinate 309,777 downwards.
ACTATTGCAAAAGAATACAGAATTATCGGAAATACCTTATTTATACAATATTTTAGCTGTCTCATTAATTTTCTACTTTACTTAATCTACATCATCGTTCCAATTACAATTTGCTTCTCCTTCTCCAGACCAAGGATTTGAATTAAATTTTAGCTCTTGGTTTTCTGATGCTAAATCCTGACATCTATTTTTAAGCCAATAGATTTCAGATTGTTGGATAGAGATTAAGTCAAACAATTCAGACAGTACACTAAATGAAATGTAGATTTGAGGCAATGAGCAATGACTAGGCTCTTGCCATAGCTTTAACACCAATTGTTTAGATTGAATAATTGGGTGATTCATCATCATTCATAAAAACAAATCTAAGTTAATAAGGGTAGAAGAGTACTAAATTTATTTAATACTCTTCTGAATTCAGCATGAAGAACTATATTTCATCAGCAGAAAGAAAGGATTCTGGAATAGATTTAGGTAGTGGTTCATCGACATCCAAAGCTTTTGCAATATTATATTCTTGCTGAAAATTAGCAATCTCTTCTTTTGTCATCTTGTCGGACGCAATCAAATAGTGAATCAGCTTACCTCCCTGTACTGGCGGCTGTTCTCCTCTAAGCATTGAGCAACTTGGGGCGACTAAGATATGTGTCCAAATCTCAGTTTCCATTCTCCAGTCTATTTTGTTAGCCCGTTTTATTGCTTCACTCAAACTCAATCGATTATCCTGAGTTGCAGCAGTTAAGCCTCGAAACAGAGCAAGTTGACCAATTGGTTTGAACAGCAATGAGTAGGGTTGCTCATCTTTTCTCATCAGAGGGATCTGACTACTATCTTTAAGAGCCTCTTTATATGGCTGCAAGCCTTCTAATACAGTATTCCAAAATTTTTCAACGATTTCATAATAATCGTTTAATTCCTCATCTTGTGGGCGAGTATTTTGGTCTAGCGTTATACGATGGCTCCTAAGAATAAGCTTGACTGTTTCATAGACTGCGCTAATTGTTGTCAACTTAGTACTTCTAACTGGTAGAGAATTACTTTTCCACTCAACAATTACGTCGCTACTACCACGAGCCTTAATTCCTAGCGGCGCTCCTTCATTCAGTAATCTACGGGCAATGATAGCACTACGATCATCCTCACTGGTAATGATATTGTCTCCTCTGCTAGTTGGTTTGGCATAACGATTAACCTTATTAAAGATTCGGCGTGTTTTTTCATTACCTTCGTGGTGAATAAAAATTACACAAACATCATCATTTGGAATGTCCTCACGATATTCCCCAGTTACTTCTCCTCTAATAACTTTCTCAAGCGCTAAAAGACGATGTTGACCATCCAGCATTATAAGCGAACCACCATCTATGGTAAGAATACCAATGTGTTCCGCAACTGACTGATAAGCTCTTGGCGCTTTATTAGAAATCCAGTCTTTAAGTCCCTCAAAGTAGACTTCTCCTTTATAGACAAGCACAATCATTGCACCAAAAAACCTATCTTTGGATTCAGCAATATAAGGAGCAATCTCCTCTTTAACTCTTTTTAGGTCTGGTTCTCGCTGTAGCCGATCTTCAATGCTCATTGTTGTCCACTCATCAAGTTCACTGGCTGGGCGCACTCCTTGAACTAAATCACGGGCTTTCATTGTTGCTTGGAAGAAATCTGTATTGCCTAGACGACCTTTTACACATGGAATTACTAAAGCCATATTTTCTTTAATCCTATTATTTAGAGTGTGCAATACGCAAAAAACAAACATCTTGTTTTTGTGTATTGATATCATGTTTTCACAAACAAGTTAATTTTGTCAAGTATTTTCTAGAATGTTTTTAAAAACATTTGCGAGAGTGAAATTGTTTAGATTTTTTAGATAGGCACGCTTCCCCACTTATGGTGTGTTTCAAATAGCAGAGAACGCTTACTTTCAAAACAGTAAAATCTAATATTAGATAGTGCTTATAGTCGGACAAAATACTAAAAAATACCTAAAAACTTCCTAAGTGCATTTTTATATACTTTTGGTAAACGTTTGGAAACTATCCCACCCTGCTGTATTTGCGACAGAATAGCAGGAGAAAAACGGCACTTTGGTACACGGCTACCCACACAGATCAGCCTAGCCAATTGCTCAACATTCATCTCACGAGCATCCAGATAATTTATCACCGACTCACGCTTCACAAAATTGGGAACACCTTCTGTATCGGGTTGAAGAACACAACTAAGATCGGATTTGGCTCTGCGCGTAGTCACATTCACAAATAAGTATTTTTCGGCAGAGGTTTTAGCGATCGCAATATAAAGATGTTGATCATTCGGAGGTGTCTCCAACAACAAAGCATCACCCAAATTAACGTTGATGCTTGTCATTACCCACTCAGAACCTCATCTAAATAAGCCTCTCTTGCCGCTTCTTGCCTTATCGCAGCAATTTCCTCAATAGTCTTGCCCATAAACCTCAGTACATCATCAACCACAATCGGAATACGCGAACCATCAGGATCTTTCCATTCAGGTAGATCGTGCGTCCATTCGGCAACATCAAAAGGATTAAGATGCCCAAAAGTTTGATAAACCTCTTGGATAATTTCCTCCTCTTCTTCACAAAGATCGTCAGTGCTAGGATCGGCTAACAGATAGACATTGTGATTGACATCACGGACAGAAATAAACTTCTTCCAAAGCGGTAAAGCTCCATCAACAGACTTTCCTTTAATCAGATCATACACACCACTCAGAACGGGACCGTAATCCATTGAGAAATAACAATCTCCAGTAATTGTTTGTTCTATACGTTCTAAAGCTATGCGATCAGCAATATAAAGCATCTTCAATAAACCTAGATATTTCATAGGCTTACCATGCAACTTTAAAAACATTGCTGCGGCTTCAACAGCTTTTTGAGGATGAAACCGAAATAAAATCGCCATAACTGGTTTCCTGCTCTTACGGCTTTCAATACTATTATAAAACTTTAACCTTTCAATGAATACCTTAACTATAGATTTTAGCAATCGCCTATGCTCTTAACTATGAGATGACAAGGCGATTCAACCTAAAACATCCAACAATTTTTCAGTTCTAAGCAACTTCTAATAATAAAGCCCGATATCCTGCTTGCACAAAATGAAAATCAGCCGTAGCCGCATCAATCAAACTATTCTCTGACATCACCGTAAAAGAAATACAATCCGTCAAACCCCAATCTTTATCTGGTCTAGCCCCGTAAAGTTCCAAAGCACGCCCCAACAACGCCATATCCACCGTAACCACCCTAATATTTGGAGTTTGATAACACTGTCGAATAAATTGAGAAGCAGAATCACGATTCATCGCACTAAAAGCATTTCCCACCTCAACTAAAACCGCCTCAGTTACCCATACTTCCCTCGCATTGTAAACCCTCGGTAATAGAACCTTTGCTCGTTGATGATGCCGATCCTTAGAATTGAGCAACGCTTGAATAAATGACGTGTCTAGCAATAATCGCTCTCTCATGACGCATTCTCAGCCTGTCGTTTAGGAGTCCCATACAAATAATGATCATGTTCCGCAGACCAATCTTCAGGAGCCTCAACTGTTCCCGTCAAATTCTCTAATAAATCCCAAGCATTCTGAACAGGAGCTACTTCTTCAGGAACAATCGTAATTAAATAGCGCTTATTTCGCTCAAGTTTAAGCGGCTTATCTGGTGTAAGCACCGACCCATCGAAAGTAACTGATAGAAGTTCATTCATAACAATGTTTTATTAGGCTTCATTTACCATCTTATATCCTATCGAATAGCCGATGAATATAGTGGGTCAAGATTTAGCGAGCCTATGTACTAAACCATGAGATGACAAAGCAATAATAGCAATCACCTATATTCTTCGCCAACAAAACTAAACACTATAGCTACTCAATCGCATTGCATCCAAAGGCGATCGCATTTATTTCACTGATCAAGCCATGAAATACTACATCAACCTAAGGGAAGTCACGACCAGTCATCCCGAAGGAAGAATAATCGCAACTTCTGTAGTACTTCTCAATTAGATTTGTTTTAATGACAAACAATGCCTAGTTAAGAGAATAGACAGGCTATCTGACTTGCTCATAGATCAAGTGGATCATGCCATTCAAATTAGCCTAGGATTGATGGGAATTGATATTACATAAAAGGATAATCGGTATAACCCTTCTCATCACCACCATAAAAAGTGTTGCGATCAGGAGTATTAAGCGGGGCATTTGCGGCAAAGCGTTCCACTAGGTCGGGATTAGCGATGTAGATACGACCATAGGCAACTAGGTCAGCATCTCCCGAAGCGATCGCGGTATTACCTGTTTCCAAAGTATAGCCACCCGCAGTCATGATCGTACCGTTATAAATGGTACGGAAGAACGCCGCATCGAGTTCAGGCTGACCTTCCGCAGTTCCAAATCCTTCTACTCGCGGCGCAACCAAGTGTAAATAGGCAAGGTTAAAGCGATTTAGTTCTGCTGCCACATGGCTGAAGATTGCCGTGCGGTTGGAATCATACATACTGTTAAATGTGCCGCTAGGAGAGAGTCTTACCCCTACGCGATCGCCACCCCAAATCTCTGTAACGGCTTCAGTTACTTCCATTAACAAACGGGCACGATTTTCGACGGAGCCGCCATAAATATCTGTACGATGATTGCTATTGTCTTGCAAAAATTGATCCAATAGATAGCCATTGGCGCTATGAATCTCCACGCCATCAAAGCCTGCTTCCAGAGCATTCTTTGCGCCAAGGCGATACTGTTCAATGATTTGAGGAATCTCTGCTAGCTCCAAAGCGCGAGGGGTAACAAAGGGCTGCATTCCTGTGTAGGTCGCTGCTTCTCCTTCGGGAGCGATCGCTGAAGGTGCGACGGGTATTTCGCCATTAGGCTGCAAACTGGGATGAGAGATCCGACCAACGTGCCAAAGTTGCAAAAATATTTTACCGCCTTTTGCATGGACAGCATCAGTAACTAAGCGCCAGCCTGAAACTTGCTCTGGCGAATAAATACCGGGGGTATTGGGATAACCCATAGCTTGGGGCGATATTTGCGAAGCTTCACTAATGATTAGACCTGCGGAAGATCTCTGTTCGTAGTAGAGAGCGTTGAGGGCAGTCGGTGCGAGTCCTTCTCCTGCACGATTGCGGGTGAGAGGAGCCAAGACAATCCGATTGGGCAAAGTGTAACGACCAAGCTTAACGGGTGAGAAGAGAGAATCACTCATGGGTTTGATGTGGGTTTAGCGTAGTTGATTATTTCTATAGTTCGATTATATACGAACTATAGAAATAATGACAACAATGTGGCATAATTAACCCATGCGCCAATACCAGCACCCTGATCGTGAAAATATTACTTTGACGGGAGTTCTTTATGGACTCAGCGATCCAACACGTTTACAAATTGCTAAGATGTTGTCCACTAAAAAAGAAATAACCTGTGGCGAGTTTTGCTTGGACATGAGTAAATCCACTCAGTCCCATCATTTCAAGGTCTTACGAGATACAGGCATCATGTATACCCGTTTAGAAGGAACAACCCACTTCAATTCCCTGCGACGTGAAGATCTAGATCTTAGATTTCCTAATCTGTTAGATGCGATCTTACAAAGCGTAGGTTAGAAAATATACCTTAAACGTGAATTCAATATAACCATAGACAATTCAAATAAGAAAAATAGGGCTTCGACTTCGCTCAGCCATCGTATATTGCTGGCTGAGCGAAGTCAAAGCCTCTTAAATTTATGTGGAATTACTATATTTGTGTCGCGCATTGCGCGGCGCAAATACCCAAGATATTACTAGCGTCAAATTGTGTCGCCACTAATATCTTGGGTTAGTTATTACTTTTAATGAAATGTTTTTTGGGTAGAGCCTTTATAGATTCTTTCGGCTTGGTCGTAGGGTAGCCATGAAGGTAAGTCTCCAGAATTACGGCGCTTGTCCCTATGGACTGCACCCTGCGAAGCCACAGGAGGCGCACTGGTACTCACATAATTCTCGACGTTGTTATCAGATAGATGAGTTTGGGGAACTTCAAACTCATCGGTCACAGGATTGTAAGACAAAACTTCGCCTGTCTCAATGTCAAAAACCCAACCATAGATCGCCATCTTATTTTGATGGAGTTTAGAACGAACTACGGGATAGGTTTTGAGATTCTCGATTTGAGTGACCACGTTTTCTGCCATCGTAATCGATAACAACTCTGCACCCTTAAGATCGCTGTAGTTTTCACTGATGAGGCGGCGCGTAGATTCCGCGTGTTGCAACCATTCATACACTAGGGGCATTTCTGTCCGCAGTTTTTCCAACTTCAACAAGCCCTTCATTGCGCCGCAGTTAGAGTGACCACAGATAATCACTTGTTCGATGCCCAGAGCATGGATCGCATACTCGATCGCCGCTCCTTCTCCGCCATTAGCCGATCCAAAGGGCGGGACTAAGTTACCTGCATTGCGAATGATAAATAAATCGCCAACTCCTGACTGTGTGATTAGATGTGGCACAATCCGCGAGTCAGAGCAGGTGATGAACAATACGCGGGGCTTTTGTCCGTCAGCGAGCTGTTCAAAAATTTCTTGATTAGCAGGAAAATAGGAGGACTGAAATTTATGTAAACCCTTGAGTAAATTTCTCATATACCAGTGATGCCTTGGGATGCCGCAGTTTGATCGTGGTCAACGGCTAAGTAAATTGTTCATCTTTTAGTGTATAGCGGTTTGCACCATTATTTCTAACGTCAAACCGAAGAAGTAAGTTGTGGCGGGAAGCATCGCCGCTCACTTCTTGGATTTGTAATTTGACAAATTGCCGCACAAATCGCAGATACTTCTCTACTGATTTTATGAAGCCTGAAGAGATTTTAGTAAACCACTACAGGCATCAAATAAGAGGTCAATCACATAGTTAAAGCCATCTGCGCCACCATAGTAGGGATCAGGAACTTCTCGATCGCTATGGGTTTGGCAATAGTCACACATCATCTTTACCTTATCTCGATATTTTCCTTGCGGATCAAGGGAGAGAATGTCGCGATAGTTCTCTTTGTCCATCGCCAAGATTAGATCAAATTCACGAAAATCCACTGCCTGAAATTGCCGCGCCGAACCAACAAAATCTAGTCCACGATCCTTAGCCGCATTTCGCATACGGCGATCGGGAGGTGCGCCTATATGCCAACCTCCCGTGCCTGCGGAATCGCATATTAGGCGATCGCCTAGTCTTTCTTGCTCTATTAAATGATTCATAATATTTTCCGCCGCAGGCGATCGGCAAATATTTCCTAGACAGACAAATAATAATTTTTTAGGCATATTTACAGTCAACCTTTAGGGCATCGAAATTACATCGTAAAAGCAATTTATAACAGCATTGTAGAAGCAGCTTATGAACTGTGCCTACAATGCTGTTAGACTCTCAAAGAAGTGCCGATTTGTCTAGCTTGAGATTAAGCGCAAAGAGTCAAGATTTGGGCGACGACCTTGGGGGTGACATCAGCATTTTCACCAAGAGCCACAAATCCCCGTTGTTCAAAGCGCTCGGTGATTGGAGCAATCACATCAAGGTTAACTCCATAATCCGATAGTTTCGTCTTCACACCGACAGACTCGAAGAAATCACGGGTTTTGGCGATCGCTTGGTCGATGCGTGATTCGGGATCACCTTCCACTAGACCCCAAACTCTCTCGGCGTATTGCAAGAGTTTTTGATGCTTGCGATCGCGCTTGACGGTGAGCGTATTCGGCAACACAATTGCCAAGGTCTGAGCATGATCGAGACCATGCAGCGCTGTCAACTCATGTCCAATCATGTGCGTCGCCCAATCCTGTGGTACACCTGCACCAATTAATCCATTCAAGGCAAGGGTTGCACACCACATCACATTTGCCCTCGATTCATAATCATGGAGATCGGCAAGGGTTTTGGGACCTTCTTCAATTAGGGTTTTGAGAATGGACTCCGCCATCCGATCCTGTAGAGGTGCGTTTACAGGATAGGTCAGATATTGTTCCATTACATGGGTGTAAGCATCGACAATTCCATTACTTACCTGTCGAGGTGGCAGGGAAAAAGTCGTCTCAGGATCAAGTACAGAGAACTTAGGGAATACTAGGGGACTGGCGAAAAAGAGCTTTTCTTGGGTTTCCCATTTCGTAACTACGGAGTTAGTGTTCATTTCTGAACCTGTGGCGGGAAGGGTCAACACTGCGCCAAAGGCGATCGCTGATTTTACGGGAGATTGTTTTGCCAAGATATCCCAAGGATCACCTTCAAAGTTGACAGCAGCAGCAATAAACTTAGTGCCATCAACAACCGAGCCACCACCCACAGCAAGTATAAAATCAACGCTCTCGGCTTTGATTAGTTCTACTGCCTTCAGCAAAGTTTCTAAATGGGGATTTGCTTCAATGCCTCCAAACTCAAGAAAGTCCCGACCTGTCAGGGCAGATTTCACCTGTTCATATACACCATTAGTCTTGATGCTCCCGCCGCCATAGGTGATTAAGATCTTGGCATCGGCGGGAATCTCTGCACCAATATTAGCGATCTGTCCCTTACCAAATAGAATTTTAACGGGATTGTAGAAAGAGAAATTTTCCATGGTTAGTTTGACAAAGGTTTAGATAGAGTGAGTCAATCTCACCTTATCCAATATATAGTGCTTTCAAAAAAGCTGTTGTGCTTAGCGTCGCACCATAGCGATCGCCCTCCCCCTGCATAGAGATTATTGATATAGTAATCCCAAATAAATTTACGAGGCTTCGACTTCGCTCAGCCATCATATATTGCTGGCTGAGCGAAGTCGAAGCCCTATTTTTTGTTTGAATTGTCTATAAAGCTCAAAGGTGCGATCGCCATGACTTTCACAATTCAAAAAGCAAAAAGGGAGTTGTAGCACTTTACGCCGCAACTCCCTTTTTTGGGTTTCGCATCCTGACAAGAATAGCTACAGTTGTAAGAGATTTCGTCGCAATTCTCTTACAACTTATTAGAATGCAGAATCATCTGATCGCGAACCAGAATAGATCATGCCCTTACTGAAGTTAATACTGATGGGTTCACCATCACGGATGAAACCTGTAGCATTTTTAACTCCAATGAGAATTGGAATTCCCAATCTTCTGCCGATGACCACTGCGTGCGAATCAAGACTCGATTCCTCAGTGATGACAGCAGAAGCTTTACGGATCACATCAACATAGTCGGCATCAGTATGATCGATTACTAAGATTTCTCCATCATGGAAGTCACGCACATCTAGATGATGGAAAGCCACTCGCGCCCTACCATGCACAATGCCTGAGCCAACACTCAAGCCCTTGCCCACTACAGAGGAGACAAACTCGACCTTAATTAAATCCGTAGAACCTGCCACATCTTGCAAGATTCCCGCAGACATAACAACGAGATCACCTGCGGTGAGCAGTTTCATTTCTTGAGCCAGATTGAGCGCCGCTTCAAAGTTTTGTCTTGCCGATGGCAAAGAGATTAAGACTAGCGGTTGGACTCCCCAAACCATCTGTAAGCGCCGAGCTACCTGCACGTTGGGCGTAACCGCCAAGATCGGAATCGGTGGACGAAACTTACTGACATTGCGGGCGGTAGAACCCGTTTTGGTGAGGGTAACGATCGCGGCGGCATTGAGTTGGATCGCAATCTGTCCCACAGCTTGGCTGATCGCATTGGGCACAGCACGTCCCATACTCTCGATCGCCTGCATTTTGAGATCCTGTTCCCTTTCGATACGACGGGCAATTCTTGCCATCGTCTCCACCGCTAGGATTGGATATTTACCGACGGCAGTTTCATTGGAGAGCATCACCGCATCGGTTCCATCGATAATCGCATTGGCAACGTCTGAGATTTCGGCACGGGTGGCGCGGGGATTATTGACCATGCTATCGAGCATTTGCGTCGCCGTGATTACGGGAATACCCAGACGGTTAGCGGTTTTGATCAATTGTTTCTGCGCGATCGGTACATCTTCAGCAGGAATTTCTACGCCAAGGTCGCCCCTTGCTACCATTACGCCATCACAGACCGAGAGGATCGCCTCCATATTGGAGATCGCCTCATGCTTTTCAATCTTGGCAATAACGCTAGCATTACGTCCTGAAGCTGCAATTAAGTCTTTGACCTCTAGTACATCTTCGGGAGTGCAGACAAAACTGAGGGCAACCCAATCAACACCTTCTGATAAACCAAATCGTAAATCTTCGCGATCCTTATCAGTCATCGCACTGACAGAAAGGTGAACATTAGGAAAATTTACACCCTTATTGTTAGAGAGTGTGCCGCCAATAACCACCCGGCAATATAAATCCCCTAATTCTGCATTTACATCTTCGACAACCATTTCCACTTTGCCGTCATCGAGCATAATTACCGCACCCTTGGGTACTTCTTCCGCTAAGGTTTCATAGGTAATACAGCTAATTTCCGATGTTCCGGGGACTTGGCGACTGGTAAGGGTAAATTTATCGCCTTTATTGAGTGTAATTGGTCCGTCTTTAAATACCCCAAGGCGGATTTTCGGTCCCTGTAAATCTTGTAATATGCCGACGGGTTGGTTTAATTCACTGGATACTTGGCGAATATTGCAGACGCTGCGGTGATGATCTGCATGAGTGCCATGGGAAAAATTCAGGCGAAAGGTGGTAGCACCTGCTTCGATCAATTGGCGGATCATATCAGGGCTGCTGGTCGCAGGACCAATGGTGGCTACTATTTTTGTGCGACGAAATGTTTCTCTAACGGTCATGGATATTCAGCTAACGGCGGATCTCAAACATACCAGAATGTCATCACAAAAACTAAAATTTAGGTTTGATTAGCTCAGCATATTAAACAAAAAACTGGAGCTTGTGCCGCCCGCTACGCGGGCGGCACAAGCTTCTTGGTTCTAAATTTACTGATGCTGAGCTACTTAGTCACCTTTAATCAGAATCGCATCCCAGAATTGTGTCAAAATATTAAGCGTGAGAGTAATTTTTGACCCAACCCAAATTTCCCGCCCAACCGCGATCGCCCTTGGTAATTTTGATGGCGTGCATATCGGTCATCGTCATGTGATTGCGCCGATTCTGCCAGATGTCTTAAGCGATCGCTGCAACAGTTTGTCCAATTGCTGCCATAACCTGACCAGTACCGTTGTTTCCTTCACCCCCCACCCCCAAGAATTTTTTAGCCAACAACCGCGATCGCTCCTTGCCCCCTTTGACGAAAAAGTTGCCTTGCTCGAATCTTTAGGTGTCGAGCAGTTAGTACTCTTGCCCTTTGATCAACAACTTGCCCAACTAACGGCGGCAGAATTTATCCAAAAAATCCTGATCGATTCTTTACAAGTAGAACTAATTAGCGTTGGCTTTGATTTTCATTTTGGGCGACAGCGCCAAGGTAATGTCGATGACCTTGCCCATATTTGGGGCGATCGCCTGACTGTTATTCCCGAACAAACGATGCAGATTAACGCCTCATCACCACCCGTTCGGATTAGCAGTTCCAATATTCGTACCGCCCTTGCCAATGGCGAAATCGAGCTTGCTAATGCCCTACTCGGTCGTCCCTACAATTTGGTGGGGCAGGTAGTACAAGGCAATCAATTGGGGCGTACCATCGGCTTCCCTACCGCTAATCTAGATATTCCCAGTCAGAAGCGTCTACCCCGCGATGGGGTCTACGCTGTCCAAGTCCATGTCAACCAGCCCAAAGCAAACTCTGTCCACCTCGTTAATGGAGTGATGAATATTGGTCTACGTCCTACCCTCAAAGATCAAGCTCTGCGCCGCACTGTGGAAGTCCATTTGTTGGACTGGCAGGGCGATCTGTATGGGCAGGAGTTAAGTGTCAATCTCATCAAATTTCTGCGTCCCGAACAAAAGTTTGCCTCCTTTGAGGTTCTCAAAGCTCAAATTCAAACCGATTGCCAAACTGCGCGATCGCATTTTGTTGACAGCTAAGGTCGGCGGCGCGATCGCGGACGATTGCGTTCGGCTTTATCACGTTCGTAATTTATGAGTCTGCCGTAGTAATCATGTTTGGCGAGATTTAATGATAAAAATACGTGTTCTCTGGCATTGCCGAAGCCTTTGCGGTTAAAGAAATTAATCGCAGGCGTATTCGCAGGATCGGTATCGACTAGCATCAGGCGCACATTATCTTCTATCATGCGCTCGATGATTTTATCGACAAGGCGATCGGCAACACCTCGGCGCTGAAAATTGGGATTTACCCCCAACCAAGTAATGTAGCCATACTTCCAAGAAGCTTTATTAATGATCGTGCCAAGGACAAATCCTGCTAACTGATCATCAATTTCCGCAACTAAGCAATACTCGGAATCGGTGTTATACATTCCAATCACCTCCCATTCGTCCCAAGTACGATAGAGGTAAGGATATAAATCGCTGGTAAATAGCTGTTCGCCTAAGTGAAAAATAGGCGCAATATCATCAATGTTCATTTCTCGAATGGTGACGCTATTATCATTGCGATCGCTACGATCATTCTCAATAGCTTTACTGGTTAGATCATTCATAATTTGGGGACGTAGGCAAGCCTAGGGATTGTATGGGATTTGGTTATCACGTAATAACCCGTATCAAGAGTCGAACTAACGTGACTTATGGTATTTCCCATTGTAAATAAATGACTGGATCGTAAACATAGTGAAAAGATTGTGCGGGCGCACAGGAATCGATCGCGATGGCTACCCCCAACTCAAAATGCAGATGTCTAGTATCACTTCGTCCCGAATTGCCCATTATGCCTAGTTCTTGTCCAGCTTCAAGTCTTTGACCAACTTCAACAGGGATATCAGGAGCTAGATGGGCATAGCGTGTAAAAAGTCCATTGCTATGTCTAACCACCACATGATTACCCCAATCTCCGCCACAGTCACGCCTTACTAAATTACTGCTAAACAAAGGCGACTGGGGACAACCTCGTCGAACATACACGACTCTGCCATTAGCAACTGATCGCACCGATACTCGTTTGATAGATTGGTCAGTATTAATGAAGTCAATCCCCTCATGTCGAGCTAGTTGGTATGCCTCGCCGACAAAAGGGTCAATCGCCATAAAGTTAGTCGGGAGCATCCGAGATAGTTGCCAAAGGCGATCGCTACGCCCTGGATATATAGAACCCACTCGCTGTGTCGGAGAATATTCCTCTATATGGTTTTGCCAGTCCCGATTGTCACAACTCTGGGCAAAAGCAGGAGCTAGATTAAACATATGACAGCTATGGGCAAGCGCTAGTCCCAATAGCTTAGTACTCAAGCCCATGACACCCATGTCTAATGATTTCATTCTTAAATTAACGTGAGTGAGGGTTGATTTCCAATCATTGCCTAGAGAGAATTCGCGCTGCGACACCGCTCTAGGCAAAAAAGCAAAAGCGATCGGCAGTACAATACATAGAAGTGCTTTTGAGATTAATCAGCGATCGCGAAAGTCAACAGGAGTTAAGAAAATCTGCTATAGATTTAGTAAAACTTATTAAAAAAACCGCTTTAGGTTTGCCTACACCTATCATAAGTATTAAAATAAGTTACAGCTATCAAAAAATTGTTACTAGTTCAGCAATCTTGGGTTTTTCAATTACATGAGTAAAGTTTACGATTGGTTTAATGATCGCCTTGAAGTCGGGGCGCTCGCAGAGGACGTTACTAGCAAGTACGTTCCCCCCCATGTCAATATTTTTTACTGTTTGGGCGGCATCACCCTCACCTGCTTCCTGATTCAATTCGCGACAGGTTTCGCGATGACCTTTTACTACAAGCCATCAGTTACCGAAGCCTTTGACTCCGTACGTTACATCATGACTGACGTTAACTTCGGTTGGTTGATCCGCTCGATTCACCGTTGGTCAGCCAGCATGATGGTGTTGATGATGATCCTGCACGTTTTCCGTGTCTACCTCACTGGCGGTTTCAAAAAGCCCCGCGAATTGACTTGGATCACTGGCGTAATCTTGGCAGTCATCACCGTTACCTTTGGTGTAACTGGCTACTCCCTACCTTGGGATCAAGTTGGATACTGGGCAGTAAAGATTGTATCGGGCGTACCCGAAGCAATTCCCGTCGTTGGTGGAACCCTAGTTGAGCTACTCCGTGGCGGTCAAAGCGTTGGTCAAGCAACCCTTACCCGTTTCTACAGCCTACATACCTTTGTCTTGCCTTGGTTGATTGCTGTGTTCATGTTGGCTCACTTCTTGATGATCCGTAAGCAAGGTATTTCTGGTCCTTTGTAAGGTTTTTTATCTTAGAATCTCAGATCAGATTTTCCTGTTAGATAATTTTAGAAAATCGTAAACGCAATAATATAGAGCAATAACATGGCAAAAATTGAAAAGCTCCCCGATTTAAATGATCCAATTTTGCGTGCAAAGTTGGAAAAGAACATGGGTCACAACTACTATGGCGAACCAGCTTGGCCTAATGACCTGCTGTATATGTTCCCTGTGGTAATCACTGGCACGATCGCTTTGATCACTGGTTTGGCAGTGCTTGACCCCACCTTGATCGGCGAACCTGCTAATCCCTTTGCAACTCCTTTGGAAATTTTGCCAGAGTGGTTCTTGTACCCTGCATTCCAAATCTTGCGGATCGTTCCTAACAAGCTTTTGGGTGTACTGCTACAAAGCTTGATTCCCGTTGGCTTGATCTTGATTCCCTTCATTGAGAATGTTAACAAGTTCCAAAACCCCTTCCGTCGTCCAGTAGCAATGGCAGTGTTCCTATTTGGTACTGCTTTTACCCTTTACTTGGGTATCGGTTCGACCTTGCCTATCGACAAATCTTTGACCCTAGGCTTGTTCTAATTGCTTTGACAATTTAAACGCTAAAAGATAAAGGGGTGGCGCATCGCGCCGCCCCTTTATCTTAAAAAAGCCGCGCTTCGCGCGGCTTTTTTGTCTTTATTTAACGACTATTTGTCGCCAACTTTACCATCGCCATCGATATCGCGACCTGTGAGATTTTCTAGGGCATCAACTGCTTTACCAGCAGCATCTTTGGCGATCGCGCCAACGTCAGTATTTAAAACGTTGCTAGCTTTGGTCATATTTTCTTCGCCAACGACACCTTCAACTTTGTCCTTGACCGTTTCGGCGACTTCACCTGCTTTCTTCTGCAAGTTGCCAACAAATTCGCCAATGCCTGATTCTTTTTCTGTACTCATGGTGTTTAGTTTGAATTTATTATTTTTTAATCTACATGATCATTATAGTGACTTACTTTTTAAAATTTTGTTTTGGGTAACACTTTCAAGAAATCTTTATAAAGCGCTTTTCCATCAGGCATAGGGGTATTTCTGTGCCGAAGGTGGAGAAATACCCCTATGTTGAGTCCGCTTTGCGTCATTTGCATCGCGCAAAGCGCAGTGAATTAAGTTAGACAACTACAAAATTCACCAACTTACCAGGAACTGCGATCGCTTTCTTAATCTCTTTGCCTTCTAAGTACTTCTTAGCTGCTTCAGAATTACGCGCATATTCTTCTAAGGCTTGCTTGTCATTGCCAGCGCTAGATGGCACTTGCAGACTGCCGCGTACCTTACCATTGATTTGGATGACTAGAGTAATCTCATCAACAATGAGCGCATCAGGATCATGGGTAAGCCAAGACTGCAAATGAATCGAACCTTCATTCCCAATCAATGACCAGAGATCCTCGGCAATATGCGGCGCAAAGGGAGCCAATAAAGTTAAGAGAGTTTTAATACCTTCTAAGAAAGTTGCAGAAGATTTGTCTTCCGCATCCTGTAAAGCATTACTGAGCTTCATCATTTCTGAAATGGCGGTATTCAATTGATAGCCGCCATCAAAATCTTCAGAAATTTCTTTAATCGCAATATGAATCGCTCTACGGAGATTCTTATCGATTTTGTCAGAAATCCCATTCTGCTTAGTTTCGGCAAAACTAGACACCAAACGCCATACCCGATTTAAAAAGCGCTGCTGACCTTCTACATCCGCATCTTCCCATTCCAAATCCTTTTCAGGAGGAGCCTTGAAAAGAGTGAACATTCGCAAAGTGTCGGCTCCATACTTGGCGATCGCATCCACAGGGGAAATACCATTGCCCTTAGATTTGGACATCGTGGCAAATAGCGCTTGCAAAGGTTCGCCCGTTTTCGGATCTTTGGGATCTTGAGGATTGACTAAAGCCGAGGGAACCCATTTATCCTTACCGCTTTTGTTAGGATTCATGTAGGTTAAGCCCTGTACCATGCCCTGCGTCAGTAAGCGAGTAAAGGGTTCATCAAAATTAAGTAAGCCGCGATCGCGCAAAACCTTAGTCACAAAGCGAGAATAAAGCAGGTGCAAAATTGCGTGTTCTACGCCACCAACATATTGATCGATTGGCATCCAGTTATTGATAGCTGCGCGATCGCCGATTTCTTGAGCATTTGTAGCATCAGCAAACCGCAAGAAATACCAAGAGGAATCAATAAAAGTATCCATCGTATCGGTTTCGCGCTTGGCAGGCGTACCACATTTCGGGCAATCCACATTTACCCAAGAGTCTAGTTGCTTGAGGGGCGAAGCACCTCTCCCCGTGAGTTCAACTTCTTCTGGAAGCTGCACAGGCAAATGCTCATGGGGAACAGGGACAATGCCACAGTTCGGACAGTGGATCACGGGAATTGGACAGCCCCAATATCTTTGGCGAGAAATCAACCAATCACGCAAGCGATAGGTGATTTTAGCGGTTCCCCATTCCTGCTTTTCTGCAAGTTCCACAATTTTAGTTTTTGCAGTTATGGAATCTAAACCGTCAAACTCGCCCGAATTAACCATGATTCCTGCTTCGGTGTAAGCGGATTCCTTGACATCTTCTGCCTTAGGAACAGGGGAGTTGGAAGTAATTACGGTTTGAATGGGAAGATTGTACTGTTTCGCAAAGGCGAAGTCGCGGACATCGTGGGCAGGAACGCCCATGACTGCGCCTGTTCCATATTCAAAGAGAACATAATCAGCAATCCAAATGGGAACCTCTTTGCCTGTGAAGGGATTAACCACACTTGCGCCGATCGCTACGCCACGTTTGGGGCGATCATCAGAAGTGCGATCAATTTCGCTAAGATTTTTGACTTCTTCGATAAATTTGCTGACGGATTCTTTTTGAGCAGCAGTGGTCAAAGTCTCGACTAAAGGATGCTCAGGCGCAAGCACCACATAACTCACACCGTAAACGGTATCGGGACGGGTGGTGAAAACAGTAATTTTTTCGTCACTGCCCACAATGGGGAAACTTAGCTCTGCGCCTGTGGACTTGCCGATCCAGTTAGCTTGCATGATTTTAACGCTAGAGGGCCAATCCTTGAGCTTGTCTAAATCCTGTAAAAGCTGCTCGGCATAGTCGGTGATTTTCAAGAACCATTGGCGCAATTTACGCTTCTCCACCAATGCCCCCGATCGCCAAGATCGTCCTTCCGCGTCCACCTGTTCATTGGCAATTACAGTTTGATCGATCGGATCCCAATTTACCTTAGCTTCCTTTTGATAAGCTAAACCTGCTTCTAAAAATTGCAAAAAGATCCATTGCGTCCATTT
This sequence comes from uncultured cyanobacterium, assembly GCA_963750795.1. Taxonomy (GTDB): domain Bacteria; phylum Cyanobacteriota; class Cyanobacteriia; order Pseudanabaenales; family Pseudanabaenaceae; genus Pseudanabaena. Next base: position 292,201 of record CAVVRZ010000002.1, on the reverse strand, counting down.
GTAATAGTCAGATGAACAGGTTGCCAATTCACGATCCCAGTCGTAGGACAAGCCCACTTGCTGAAGCTGCGATCGCATATTGGCGATATTGGCATAAGTCCATTTGGCGGGATGGGTGTTGCGATCGATCGCCGCATTTTCCGCAGGTAAACCGAAGGCATCCCAACCCATCGGATGCAATACTTGATAGCCCTGCATTCTTTTATAACGAGCAATCACATCGGTGATCGTGTAATTACGGACATGACCCATATGCAGATCCCCCGATGGGTAGGGAAACATTGACAGCGCATAGAATTTCTTTTTGTCTGCACCAATGCTGTCGTTATTTACCTTGTCAAGTTGTTTCTCAGCCCAAACTTTTTGCCACTTGGGTTCGATCTGCTGGGGGGTGTATCTAGTGTCCATTACTTAATCAATATGCGAAGGTGAAAGCAAGCGATCGCTTGGATTGCTCATCATGAACCTTAATAATACTAAACATTTAGCATGAAAGCTCTAATCTAGTGAAGACTTCGGCAATCGCCCAACAATAAGTTAGCGTAAGTCCTTTAAAACGGTCTGACCACATAGATTTTAGAAAAATACAGCAGGGAATATAGTGCTGAAGCAAGGTTTACTTCGGTGATCGCTATTTGTTGTTGAGAGTATTAGGCGATGCTGCTCCGTTTACGAGATTCTTTATAGGAGGTGGTCACATTGCGTAAGCCTGACTTTACCATTTGCTGTTCGAGAATTGAAAAGAAACGGCGGCGATCGCTGCTGGTAACTACTGCCTGATTATGAGCCTCCGCTAATGCCACAGGATAGCCATAGCCTTTTTGGACTTGCGCGAGAATAATTTGTAAAGCTTGCGATCGCAAGTTCTCATCAAGGGCAGTCCATGCGGGCATCTCGATTCTGGCGATCTCTGTGCCGACATGGAGATAGCAAAAATAAATCTGATGTTCGCCATATTCTTGCAAAATCCTTGCCTGACTTTTCCAGAGAGGGCTGCATTCTCCCACCTTAAGCAAGCGCTGCCATAATGTACCGTCGCGCAGTGGTTGCAGTTGGCTGCAAGGCGCAGAATCGAGGTTTTTTGCAGAACAGTTTGTATGGCAATCGGTATTTTCAAAAGGACAGAGTTCTAATCGCAAAAAATTGGTAGACTCGGCAGCACGAGGAGCGCTGATATATCCAGCGAGGGGGATTTTTTGGGCTTTAAGCTGATCCCATGCAGTGAGAATGTCAGATAGAAGCAGCGATCGCGCTTCAGCAGGAACATCATCGAGTTCCCAATGAATTAAAGCACCATCACTAAAAGCAAGTATTGGCTGTAGTGGTAAATTAGGAAGTATCGCGATCGCCAAATTTGCTAAGGCAACATTTTCCGCAACTGTCCGCTTCATCGTCATCCATTGTTCAGTCTGGATGCCCCATTGACGGGCTTTGTAGAGATCTTCTGTTTTATAAAAGACTTCGGGAATATTATCGAGTAATGGATAGATACTTGAATTGTAGTAAATTGCCACCCGACCGATATTAATCAAATAGCAATAGGCGACTTCGTGACGACTGGGCGAGATTTGGGAACCATCGGTCGCTAGGACTGTATGTGGTGTGGTGATGGGTGCGATCGCCCGAATTTGCGATAACGGCTCTATAGGTTCTGCACAATTAAACATAAAGCGATCGTAAAACTGCTGGCTCTGCTGACAAAGTTTTGCTTGATGAGCATTGGCTTGATGAAATAGGGATTCAGCACGATCCAGTTTGCCTGCTAATTGCTGAGCTTCCCTTTGCAATTGTTCAGACATCCCTTGCATCTGTCCCATCAACTTCTGTAAATCCAGCATAGTCGCCTTTAATTGAGTTTTAAACCAAGATAAATCTATGATAAACCGATAAACCTATTCAAAATAGTGAACAATTACTTGCTATACATAGCTGTCCTAAATTATTTGTAGATTTTAAGCTTTATGAAAGCGAACCCCTTTGGGAGATACTTTCGTAAACCAAACAAAACCGAGAAGATGATTGCTAGAGCTTTGCTCTAGCAATCATCTTCTCGGTTTATGTATTAAGCAAGCTTTGCTTAGTTATATTGTCGCAATTCGAGGGTGAGGAAAAATATTCATCTAGTTAGTTCCTTTTTCAGCAAAGTACTTATTCAAAAAAGTGCTGCAAAAAGATAGAACAATCGGTGCAAGAATGAAAGCTAATAAACCGCTCATTGTAAATCCTGACACAAGAATAGAAGCTAGCCATAACAATATTCCATTAAGAATGAATGAAAACAATCCTAATGTGATAAAAGTGAGGGGTAGGGATAGAACTTGTAGAATTGGTCTAATGAAGGCATTAACAAGTCCAATCACGATCGCAGCTAATAGCGCTGAGGGAAAGTTAGCAATGTCCACCCCCGGAACAATTAGATCGACAACAAGAAGCCCCAAAGCGGTAGCTAGTACAGTAAAAAAGTATCCGATCATTTTCTTGAACCCAGAGTAATAGTACGTTGACAGTAAACGAGCAAAAATCTAATCCTAATCTGATTTTTTGGAGATTGCCCAAAAAGCATGAATTACCCCAGGAATCCATCCTAGAATCGTGAGTCCAATATTGATTAATAGAGTGGAACTAATCCCATAGGCAAAGAAAACACCGACTGGGGGAAGGACAATGGCTAGAACGATTTGAATTAATTTCATAGTTGATTGACCTTTAATTGATTGATCCTTGAATGATTGATCTTTGAATGAAATATAGATGCCCTAAATCATTTATAAAATGTGAATCTTTGAGGACAAGGGGCTTAAGCCCCTTGTCCTTGCACGAATCATTTAGGATTGCTATACATACAGGAAATCAGTCCTTAGGGGCAGAATTTTTACCTTCCCAAATTGCTTTGAAGTTCTGCTTAAGTTGTTCCTCCTTGCGGGCAACCACTGCACCAAATTCACCAAAATCATGTTCGATATCAGCTTGTTTTTGTTGCAAAGGAATAACTCCACTAGCTTCTGCTTCAACTTTTTTCTGGTCGTACCAAGCTTTTGCATTTTCCCACTGCTGCTTAATATCTTGGTAGCGATCGCCGTAGCGATTGGCTAATTTCTGATCTAGACTGCCCAGTTGAGTTTTGAGGTTGATGTATTGCAGTTGCAAAGTCCCCATTTCTTGACGTTCTTGGTAAGTATTGACCGCCAAACTAATTTCTTGAGGATTAGTATCTGGCAATTCCACTGCCTTGATATTCATCATGATTTCACTGGATTCTCGATCTAGCTCCTCCTGTTGTTTATCCAATTGAGTTTGAATAGCCATTAGCCTTGCCCGACGATCCGCGATCGCCTGTTGCCTTTCATAGGTGCTTCCTGCGATCGCACCCTCAATCGAAGCAGTGATTTTTTCTAGCTTCTCACCACCAGATCCTCGCAAATCATCAATTACAGCAGAAATGGCATCTTTGACAATTAAACCAATCTCACTAGAGCCTTGCCTCAGTTCGGCGACAGTTTGAGCAACCGCTTCTTTGACAATTTCGCGAATATGTTCAGCCCGAAGATTGCCTTGATGCTTTGCTTTGTCAAGATTGGCTGTAATTTTTTCTTTAACTAGGTTAGACATAATTTAACGCTGAATTGCTGTAGCAGCACGATCCCAAGCATCTTTTACAGCATATTTAGCTTGTTCCCAAGCTAAACTTCCAGTTTGATTTGCTTGATAGTCACGTTGCAAATCTGTTTCAACTTCGCTGTAAGTCCGACCACTATGACCATAGCGCTCGTAGCCTTCGTAGCCAGTACGATAGGCTGGTTGATAGTCTTCGTAGATTCTATCTGAATCTACATAGGTACTAGAAGTGTATGTCTCCTGCCAGTTGGTTTCTTCAAAGGTAGGATTAACGTGTTCAGCCACATCTTTGCCAGCCAAACCACCAACAACCGAGCCGATCACAGCCCCGACTACAGCCCCAAATGGTCCACCAACCGCACCACCGATAACTGTGGCGACAGTACCAGCACCTGCTGCTCCTACCCCTGTTCCTAAAGGATGCGCTCCTGCTTCTCCAGAGATGAGATCAAGATTGGCATCACTTTCATCAGGGTTTGTGTCTCTATCAACAATTCTATTAGTCATTTTTTCTTGTTCTCAAAGTAATAATTTTGAAGCAATGAAGTGCTATACAGAAGTAAGCACTTCATTGCTCTTTATTGGAGATGTTCTATAATTCTGTGATTGAGATTACTGACCTAGGAAGTTTTTGACAGAATCGATCGCTTCTTCAATCTTGTTACCAGTTTGGTCAGACAAATTCTTGGCGTTTGCCTTGACTTCATCTGCGCGATCGCCTGCCATTTTACTGGTCTTATTTACACCTTCGTCAATTTTGCCCTTGGTATTTTTGGCAAGGTCTTTGGCTTTGCCAATGGTTTCCTTAGTACCTTCCTTGACATTTTGGGCTAATTCCTTAGCACCACTTTCCGCATCTCTAGCCAAGTCTTTAGAGGTATTAGCAAGTTTGTCAACTAACCTGTCAGCTCTGCCATCACGGAGATCTCGACCGATCTCTTTAGTAGTATCTGCGGCTTTGTCGATCGCCATGTTTGTCTTTACTTCTTGCACTACTTTGTCAACTTGACTACCAAAACTCGCCAAGGGAGATGCGATCGCCCCAGAGCTAAAAAAGGTCACTTGCAACATCAAAACTAGCGCGAAACCGAAAGAGAAAATGAATCCTTTCCCGATAGTATTTAGTATCGTTTTGACTGAGATGTTGAAATAGTTGAAAGTGCCATTATTTGAGGGATAAGTCATTTCTTTTGCCTTGAATTGTGTGTGATTCACGAATTAAGATTTAACTTAACAGGCATCTGTTTGATCTCATGTCTAAGGGATGTATAAGTTGAGTGAATTGCTTCATAAGAAAATAAATCTTGACAATATTTTTTTGTAGAATCAATTTATTGAAAGCCTAACCATCATTCAATAAGTCAATAGAATTAAAAACAATAATTGGTCAACAAAAACGTGCTGCAAGAACATTTTCCAGCCACAAAAAATCTGAATTTACATTGGGGAGATTGAGAGATAGCAGATTCAATACGCAGCAAATCTTAATCGTTGGGAGTAGTACAGCAATCCTAAATAGTCTATGGGAGTGTACCCCCAAAGGAGTAATTTTCCACAAACTATTTAGTCTGCAAATGGTTTAAGACAACTATAGTAATTCCAAATAAATTCAAGAGGCTTCGGCTTCGCTCAGCCATCGTATATTGCTGACTGAGCGAAGTCGAAGCCCTGTTTTTCTTGTTTGAATTATCTATACATGGCGCTTTTCAAGAAGTTTTCCGTTTTCGATGAGAAAACATCCCCGTACTTCATTAGACGAGGAAACGCTATTACTGGGTTTATATGTAATGAACAGAAGTGGAATCGAACCACCGCTCCCCACGATGTCAATGTGGCAGAGTTTAGGCGGCTTCGGCGTATGGATTTTGATCTTTTCTCGAATATTGGGTATAGACGTGTAAGAAAATCACCTTGGAGATTGGCTCTACTTCTTCGTCTATGTTGTAGGCATCATCTGGCAAGCCCGTTGTATCGCTGTAAAGGTAGTCGTGGATGAAGGTTTCAACTTGGGCTTGGGTTGATTCCTTTTCTGCCCAGTTGTCGAGTTTATTGAGTTCTGCTTTGATGGCATCAATTAGACCTTGAGCGATCGCCTTAATTTGATTGCGGGTTTTGGGCGCGAGATCGTTTTTGTTAAGGCAAAGCAAATCGAAAATGGCTTGTGACTCTTCGGTTAGTCCTTCACGGGTGGCGCGGCTGTCTTCTTCAGAGAGGTTGGCTATGATTTCTAGGAGTTTCTCGAAGGTTTGTTCGATAGTGGCGCGATCGGTTTCCTTGTTGTATTCATCCATGACTTGTTGGTATTGCGTATAGAAGTCAATGCGTAAGGGGTTAACGTGCAACATCCGCTTGAGTTGCTGCTCGATCGCTTCTTTTAGGGTTTGGATTTGGGTGTTTTTAGTATTGGTTTTGGCGAACTCGGATTTGAGCAGGTCAAAGTTAATTTTGCTGATGTCGTAGAGCTTGCCCGAATCTTCGCCTAGTTCGAGTTCTTCGGTGACGCTAATAACTTCGCTGACGACTCCATGCAGCGATCGCAAGACGGCGTTTAAATTAGTTGCTAATTCTTGTTTTTCGTGAAGTTGGTTATAGATTGCCTCGATCGCATTGTGTCGAGACAGGAAAGGCTCAGTGAGATATAGGTCGGCGATGAGGGCGAGTTTTTTCTTGAAGATTTCTCTGGCTAGGACTTCAAAACGGGCGCGGGATTCGTCAGAGGTGCAGACAGCGTTAACGGCGGAGTCGGTGTTTTCGCGATCGAGCAGTGCGATTTGGTCAAAGCCTTTGGCTTCGATGAGGTTTTGCAGATCGAAGCCAAGGTCGGCGAGGTGATTGATACAGGCTTGCACAGAGGCGGCGTAATCGTCTCGTAGTTTCTCTAGGTCTTGATAGGGTTGTGTACCGTCATCATTTTCGGTTTCGCTGGCTCCACTAGATTTAGTTTTGGCATATTTGGCGAGGGCGGCTCTGAGGGATTTGAGGATACCGTTATAGTCGATCAGTAAGCCGTTATTTTTGCCTTCATCGACGCGATTGGCACGGGCGATCGCTTGCATGAGATTATGTCCTTTCATGGGTTTGTCCATGTAGAGGGTGGAGAGGCTCGGTACGTCAAAGCCTGTGAGCCACATCGCACAGACGATCGCTAGGCGAAAAGGATGTTTTGGCTTTTTAAATTCTTCTTCGAGGTTGCGACTTTTGATAATGGCGCGGTGGGGTTCGATATCGTAGCCCCATTCTTTAAAGTTTTTGACTTCGTTTTGAGCTTCGCTAATCACGACTAGATATTCTGTTGTGGTGAGCCAATCTAAATATTTTTGTTGTTCGATTAGGGCTTGATCGTCGGTGGCTTGCTTGACTCGTTTTTGTTGTTGATCGATCGCTTGTTTCCAGTAGAGGTCGATCAGGCTGTGCATACGGACGGCGGTTAGTTTGTCGAGACAAACGAGCATGGCTTTTCCTGTTTGCCAGCGCTTTGTGTAGTGGGCGACGAGATCTTGGGCAATGCGATCAAGGCGTTTGTCGGCGGTGAGAATGAGGTAGTCGCCACTGATGCGGCGCATGACTTGGGCTTCTTCTTCTTCAGTGAGTTCGTGTTTGGCGATTTCGGTAGCAATGCGATCGCTGAGTTCTTCGGGCAGGGCGATGGATTTTTGTTCACCATTTTGATTGGTATAAACCAGTTTTTCACCGCGATTGTCGTAATAGAGGGGGACGGTGGAGCCTTCTTCGATCGCCTGTTGGAAGTCATAGGTGGAGACGTAATCGCCAAAGATTTCTTTGGTTTTTTGATCTTCTGCTGACTCAAAAAGGGGCGTACCTGTAAAGCCAATAAAGGCGGCTTGGGGTAAACCGAGTCGCATATTTTCGGCAAGTTTGCCGTATTGGGTGCGGTGGGCTTCGTCGGAAATGACGATGATGTTGTGGCGATCGCTATATTTATGTCCTATTTGATTAAATTTGTGGATTAGGGTAAAGACATAACGGTTATTTTGTTTGAGCAGTTCCTTTAATTGATCGCCGTTGGTGGCTTGGGTGCTGTCGTCACGGGTTGCGCCTACTCCTATGAAGGTTTGGACGATTTGATCATCTAGTTCGACGCGATCGGTGACGATTAGGAAGGTAAAATTTCCTGCGAGTTTGCGATGGACTTTTTCGGTGAGAAATGCCATGGAGTATGATTTGCCGCTTCCTTGGGTATGCCAAAACACTCCTAATTTAAAGAGGTTAGTTTCGCGATTTTGGACGGCAGTGAAAGCATTGTTTACGCCGAGGTATTGGTGATTGCGTGCCAAGATTTTGTATGTAGTGCCACTGCTATCGTCAAAGAGGATGAAGTTTTGGATGAGATCGAGAAAGTTCTCTTTGTTACACATACCGCGCAGCATGGTTTCAAAATGTACTCTCCCTTTTTCGGTTTCCGCTAAGCGTCGCCATTCATGGAAGAAGTTATAGGGACTGGTGACGTGCCAACCTTGGCGCGCTGCCGATGTTGAGCGTGACCATTACGTTATCGTGAAATAGTTGCGGAAATCTCGCGGTCATCGGTGTAGTTCGTGTCATAGGCGACTCTGACGTCGCACCTTTTTTCAGTTCGATAAATATAAGGGAATGCCATCGACAAAGCCGATGATGTCGGGGCGTTCTTAATACGCTGTCTGGCCTTATCCCGGACTTTGCGCCAATTCCGGAAGTGGTCTGGCGGTATCGATGAATGGTTCGTGATGACTCTCCGGCTGCGCCTTTGTGGTTTATGGCTGACTCAGGATCCATCGCCAGATGGTTATTTTTTACTGGTTGATTTCGAGAAGAGGTTTCAGGATTTGTTGTCTTCAATGACCTGATTCATCATCGTCGGCGGTATGGGATCACTGTCATTAATCTTCGATCGCTTCCATAGCATAACTGGCAACGTTTTATCTTCGTTTTGCGCCAATGTACCATTGTCATAACGGTTCGCGGTTTATCAGCATTAACAGAAATATCGCCATTAAATCATCTGATAACGGTGCCGAGTTCTTCCAAGGAATTGGCACTGGCTGCGGATTTGAAGTATATGTTTTGTTGATTGGTTAAAAAAACAAGTACTAATCCACATTAATAATGGCTGATCTAACCAGTTAACCATTTACGAGGTAATAGGTAATAGCATATTTCCTCAGTATTTCATAACAATTAATTTTTCAATTTAACTAATTTATTTTCTACAAATCTAAGCATTTAAAACTTATTAAAATCAAGTTGAGAAGATATTAAAACTTAATACCCTTAAAACTTCCAATTTAGCCAGCCATTTTAAACCTTGCTTTCCAGTTTTAAAAACAAAATGTAGAATCAAACATATAAGTAACCAAATAACTAAGCTAAAAACTTTTGGATATTGGGCGGATTACAATTGTATCTGATGAACAAATGCCTTCAAAAGGAGCAAAAACAACCTTGTGAAAATATGGTCTAATTTTCCCAAAGAGAATATCCCTATAAATAAATTTAAACTTATTGCTACTTACATCGTTGCTATATCCCCATTCAGTTAGAGCAATTGATCTTCTTGGGATATGTTCAAGCCCAATATAAGGTGTATTTGGTTCAGTTTTAGAAGGATGGATAGACTGTCTAATTTCATCGGAAATATCATTAAGTGTTTGCTTACTCCACCCTTCAGGGACACCATCAACAACCTTTACCCGATCGCAATTTGGAAAACGCAATTTCACAAACCATTCCTTGTAGAGCAAATGAATAGATTCTTCTAGCAGCGCGATTCTGCGGTTGTTGTTGTCGATGAGGTCGTCATAGGCAGAGAGAATGTCAGCTATGCGTTGTTGAGTTTGGGAGAGGAGGTAATGAGAGTTCAAAAATTTTTGAGAGTCTCCAAATTAATATGCGGGACACCAGAAGTTATTGTCCGATTTTGAATAGATTTAACAACATTCAGGTGAACGAAAATCAAAAATAACAAAGAAGCATTAGCTTTAGTCTCATCAACTGTAAGCTTCATTTGACTTTGTGAAATAACAAAGCGTTCATATCCAGATTCTTTTGGAATTATCCCAACTTGTCCAAGTGTCCCTCTTTGAGTAAAAATGAGATCCCCTGAATGAGCATTGTTAGGTAAAAGTTGATCAGCTTTTGCTTCAGAAACAAATACAAAATTTTTAAATGAGAATTTAGATTCTGTACTGAGATTTACTCCCCGAATTACTGGTACGCCATCTGGTCTGTAATCATTAGATACAAGATTTGAGCCAAAAGGGCCACCAGTCAAAGAGTGCCTTTAGCAGCAACAATATCAATAACTCGTACTTTTTTCCAGTGCAATAAATCGCTCATATCATCCCCTCAAACTTTGACGTAGCGATCGCAATTTCAAACCCCATGATTTACATCCTTGACGTACCAGATAACGTACATTTATAGTCCAAGCATACCTATAAACGAAATTAAAATGTCAACCTTTACAGTCAGTGAAGCCAGAGCCAAACTCTACAGACTCATAAAAGGCTGGCGCAGCATACAGGAAACACTTTACTTGCTGTCCATTCCCAATATGCGAGAATCCATCCAATCGGGACTAACAAACCCAATTACCGAATGCTCCGAAGATCTGAACTGGTGACTTGGTAAATCATAGGCTTAAGATCGAGATGTATTACTTAGATATGAAAAAAATTAGTTATAGTAATTCCAAATAAATTCAAGAGGCTTCGACTCCGCTCAGCCATCGTATATTGCTGGCTGAGCGAAGCGATGCACTGAGCTTGTCAAAGCGTCGAAGCCCTATTTTTCTTATTTGAATTGTCTATAATTTATATTGCCAACTCCTCAAAATTTTGAGCGATCGCCCCAGCCAACTCGATCGCCGCCTCATTCAGTTCAGTCAACTCCAAATGAATCTCGCGCAAACGCTCCTCAAAAACTTCATCGTCCTCCTCATTACCCGCAGCACCTACACCCACATAACGCCCTGGCGTTAAACTGCTATCACTCTGGGCAATTTCCGCACGAGTCACGATTTTACATAGCCCCGCCACATCCACCATCACCGCTTCAGGAAAGTGACTCTGCAACCAATGCACCTGGTGATTAAAATACAGCGTCGCCTTAATTGCCTTCATAGCGTCATCATGGGCAACATCCAAGCGATCGCGCTCCTGCCTGATTTCCTTAGTTTTCCAAGCATCAGACTTTCGCGCCTCCAACTTTTTCTCCGCCAACTCGATCACCCGTAACGTCAGCTTATGCACCTCATTAATGTGTTTTTGCAAAGCCTTAATCCGAGAAGCCAAGCTTACAAAACTTTCCGCACATTCGATTTGAGCATCATTAGTCAACAGATCACCCCATGACTGATTGATAAAAACATCGGGTTGTAACTCCATCGCAAGCGTTGCCCAATCCTCCGTAAAAATTGCGATCGCCTCATCCCGTTCTGCTAACAACAACTCAAATACCTGAATATCCTCAGCCGTCACATCCTCAGAAGCAACTAACCCATGCTGAAAACTTTTGAGCGTCTGCGTGAGCGCCATTACAGGCGGTTGCATCATCGCGATCGCCGTAGGAATTTGAGTAGCCTCAGTATGCGTCTGGGTCAAATATTCCCGCACCAATCCCAAATAACGCCCCTGTTCACCACGATAAAGCCATGCGATCGCCGTAATGTTCTTTAGCTGCTCATCACTAAAATCATGGATCTTGCGACTAATCGGACGATAAATGCTCCGTGCATCGATCATTAACACCTTATCTTGGCGATCGGGCGACTTACCGCGATCGAAAAACCATAACGTACAAGGTAGCGATCGGGTATAGAAAAAGTTTGTCCCAATCGAAATAATTACATCCACATCACCCGTAGCAATAATCTCTTCGCGAATTTCCTTCTCACCATGTCCCGCATCCGAAGCCGAACTCGCCATCACAAAACCCGCCCGTCCTGTCGGCTTCAAATAACTGTGGTAGTACTGAATCCACAAATAATTAGCATTGCTCACCGCCTTAGTCTTAGTACTAATCCCTGGAATCTTCTTCTCCGTAAACAAGCGTGGATCAGTTTCCACCTTCTTAGGACTCACACTATCGACATTAAACGGTGGATTGGACATCACAAAGTCACAACTACCGATCAACTCATCAAACCTGTCATAAAAAGTGTTCCCCTGCCGAATCTTGCCCTCTAAGCCATGTACCGCCAAGTTCATCTTCGCCAAACGGATGTTATTGTCTGACTTCTCCTGACCATAAAAGGTCATCCGTTCCGAAGGCTTCGCGCCCAAATTCTCCAAAAAATGCCCAGTCTGCACAAACATCCCCGAACTACCGCAAGCTGGATCGAAGACAACGCCGCGAGTCGGCTCGATCACATTAACAATTGTGCGGACTAGAGATGGTGGTGTAAAAAATTCGCCCCCTTCCTGAGCGCCCGTCATCGCAAACTTATTAAGGAAGTACTCATAAATCCGCCCAAACACATCCCCCGTCGCCGTCTTTAACTCATCCCTCGCAAAAATCCGCACCAAATCCGCCAACAAATCATGGGCAAAACCAGCATAATCTTTAGGCAAAACGCCTTTAAGCATTTCCGTCTGCTCTTCGATCAATTCCATTGCCCCATTGATCGCCTCACTCAAATCCTGATCCTTCGGTAAATTCAGAAGGTAATCATAATGCGCCTTCTCTGGCAAAAAAATCGCTGCCTTCCCCCTAAAATCATTACCTGTTAAAGCCCGTTTCTTTCCCCCTCTTGATGGTAAATTTGGCTCAATCTCAGCCTTCACCGTCTCAAAGCGATTCGTAGCATGACGCAAAAAAATTAACCCCAATACAGGCATACTATATTCAGCAGCATTGAGATTAGAGTTAGCACGGAGATTATCCGCCGCTTCCCATAGAGAGCTTTCTAGAGCGCTGAGGTTGAGCATCGTACACAGTGAACTTTTAGTCAATTACTCTAATGAACACAAGTGGACTCGAACCACCGACCCCCACGATGTCAACGTGGTGCTCTAACCAACTGAGCTATGCGTTCTGACGGAATAATAATATAACATAGTAAAAGTTAATTCAACAAAAAAATATCAAAACCCATGAAATTAATTTTGTATAGCAAGCAGGGATGCTGTCTATGCGATGGATTGCTGACAAAATTACAACAGGTTAAAAATTTAAAATTTGAGCTAGAAATCAGAGATATCACCACCAATCCTGACTGGTTCGATCGCTATCAATACGAAATACCTGTACTCTGCTTGCTCAATGCTAGCCAGCAAGAACAAGAGCTACCGAGATTTCCACCGCGATCGCCTGTGGAGAAATTAGAAGCGTTATTGCAGAGGTATTGCGAATCGTAGCAACTAATGACGGCATAAAGCGCCGTCATTAGTTGCTGTTATGTTAGTAGTTAGAGACGATCTGCTTGGTTGTAGTTAGGGCGTAAATATCAATCACCCCCGGATATCTCGATGCACCTCTGGTTTTGAGGCTCGACATCCCCAACGCGATCTTGACACTACCGCTATCGCCAAACTTGCCATAGCGACTGAATCGACTATGGGCATTCACGAAAATAGTACTACTGCTGATCCGACTCACAAAGCGATCGCGCTCAAATAACGAATCTGTCAAAATCACATCAGCATGACCACTGCTATATTGATTAACCCAAGCGATCGCCTCCTCCGTATCCTTAACAATCTTAATGGCGATCGTATTGTCTAAATATGCCTGTCCCCAAACATCCTCAGACTCAATACATTGATTATCAATTACTTCACCCATTGTTTCTGTGGATGTAGTTGCTGCCTGCGCTAACTGAGTCTCACCATTCTGATCACTTGATTCTAGAAACTGCCGAAAAAATGCGGTTGTAGATGGACAGCCCCGTACGATTAGCCCCTGAGTTTGGAGATACTGAAGCCATGACCCTAATCCGCGCTCTAGCCAAGAATGGTGGATCACGACCTTTTCGATCGCATTAACAGCATCAGGATCACCTTTACGACTGTTGAGAATTACTGATTTGGCAAACTCCAAATCTGCTGAAGCCGAGAGATATAGATAGCAATTGCCCATAGAAGTTGGCAGAGCGGAAATAGTTGCTTGCTTGCTAATCTGCTGCACAAAGCTAGGGCGACCGTAGGGAATTACTAAACGCAAATATTTCTCTTGGACGATTAACTCCTTTAGCATCACGCCTGTGGGTACAGTCGAGACACAAGCTTCAGGAAAATTATTTGTGCCTAATACATTACGGATAATCTCAGCGATCGCCTCCTGTGTATTTGTCCCCTCACTACCACCTTTCAGGATAATCGTGTTACCCACCTTGAGGCACATCCCTGCCGCAATCAAAGCCAACTGCGGAAAGCCTTCGTACACAAAGGCGACTACGCCTAAGGGAACTCGTTGGTAACCATTAATTCCCACATGAAGCGTTAGGGGGTCAGGCAATTGTGAAAGCTGTTTGAGACACTCGATTACATGATTAATGCGTTCGGGAGTTAGTTTTAGCCATTCCAGAACCAAGTCAGGCACTGCCATTTCGCGACTAGCTTCAAGATCAAGCGTATTGGCTTCGAGGATTTTATTCTTGTGGTACTTGATCGCCTCAGATAGATCCAGCAGCAGACTATCACGCTCCTTTGGCGAAATCTGGGCAAGCTGCAAGGCTGCGGCATGGGATTTGTAAATGAAGCCTGTCAGGTCTTCTGGTGACATATGCGTAAATTAGTTATGGATATCTAGAACAGTCCGAAATACAAATTTGGGATTGTAAAATTCGTTAAAAGTCGCGATGCCGCAGCACAAGCAATCGCCATATTAGCAAACCCAACATTGAAAAAAACATAATCGCGATCGCAAAGCTCCCTGACCAATTCATATTGAATGCCCAAAATATAATTAATGCCAGAACAACTATCGCGAGGGAGTAGAATGCTGCTTTTTCAAGATAGGCGGCAGTGTATCGACTCGATTCATTGCATGGTTGCCATCTTCCAATCCATTGCCATGCGCGGCGATAGGCATCTAGCCCACCCAATTGCAGCAGGCTATAGCCATCATTTTCTAGCTGAAACATCAAAGAACAGCGATCGCAGCCAAAGGCATCTGTCAAAGCGATCGGCTTCAGTTTGCCCCGTTTACGTGGACAGGGGCAGGGATAGATCTGCTCTTGATCAATTTTTTGCGGTTTATGAAGAGGCACTAGATGGAACTATCTAAGTAAATTAGGTACTAGATGAAAAAATGAAAAACATAGTAAAACTGGAGATTTATAACTGCGGTCACTTGGATAAGGACGTATTAAGACCCAAGAAGCGTGGAGAACCGCCCCTCACTTTCTGATTTTAAGTCTTCACAAGACTAGCGACAGTTATGTTAATTATTTGAGATATAGCTATATTCACTTGTATTAGGACAAATTAAAACCCAAGAAGTGAGTTGCGGCACTCCGCGCCGCAACTCTTATTCTGGTTTTGTGTCCTAACAATTATGACTATAGCTATACAAGTATTCAAAATAGTATAGCAAGTCAGATCTCGAAGCACTTAGCACCACAATTTCAAATTTATTTGTCACAACTTACCAAGATTGCTGTATGATTCTATTCGGTGAAAAAAACGCAGTTTGATTTACCCCCTAGCGGATGTGGCGGAATTGGTAGACGCGCTAGATTTAGGTTCTAGTATCTTTGATGTGAGAGTTCGAGTCTCTCCATCCGCATTAAAAAATCAAAAAGCCGCTCGTTGAGCGGCTTTTTGATTTTAGATTTCTAAATATTGTCGAATCCGACTCATATCTAAATGTGCTTCTAATAAATCTGCCATTTGATCGTAAAGACTTTGCTGATAGGATTGCCAAGACATCAATCCGACTTGATGCCCATCTATTTGAGCTAGCTCCGTGAGAGATTGGCGTACCATTGCCGACTCAAATAAACCATGCAAATAGGTTCCCCACACCCGATCGCCTTTTACGCCTTCATTGACTAAACCGCGATCGCCATAGGTTTGTAACAGAGGCAATGGCTGATCTAGCTTATCCAGTCGATCAACAGGCTGCGTGATGCCCATGTGAATTTCGTAGGTCATCCATTGTTCATGGTGTTGAGTAGAATCTTGCCAGATTGCCTGCACTTGGCGCACCTGTTTGGTCGGCAGAAACTCGGTTTTGATCGGCAATAGCCCCAGCCCCGCAAATTCCCCAGAATTTCCTGCCACACCTTGGCGATCGCTTAGGGAAACCCCTAACATTTGGTAGCCACCACAGATGCCCACAATCGGCACACCGCGACTATGCGCTGCCAAAATTGCTTCTGCTAGCCCCGTTGCCCAGAGCCATTGCAGATCGCTTAAAGTATTTTTGCTTCCCGGAAGAATAATTATTTTGGCATCGTTTAACTCGGCGGCGGTCTGCGCCCAAGCGATCGCGATGCCCGTATCAATTTGCCAAGGTTGACTATCTTGGGAATTGGACAAATGGGGAAACCGAATCCAAGCAATCTTCGCCCCTGTCCCCTTAGTTTCGGCTTCGCTGCACAGACTATCTTCGCTCTCTGGTTGTAGGTGGTTGGCATAGGGCAGCACGCCGAGGTAGGGCAGCTTGGGAATATGGGCATAAAAATGCTGATCAGCGTCGCTAAACAGGCGCAAATCACCACGAAATTTATTGACAATAAAACCTAGTCCAAGCTCTTGAGCATTTTGGGGCATTAGTTGATATGTGCCGATGATTTGGGCAAATACGCCACCTTTTTCAATATCACCAACAAGGAGCCATCGTCCTTGTAAATGCACAATCGGGCGGAGATTAACCAGATCGCGGTGCATCAGGTTTAGCTCTACGGGACTGCCCGCGCCTTCGAGGATTAAGACATCGCAGCGATCGCGCCAATATTCGAGGGTGGCACTGACCTGCTGCCAGAGGGTTTCAATATGTTGGTAATAGTCCACCGCCGCAATATGCTGCTTAGCTTCGCCCAGCAACACCAGTTGCGAAGTGCCATTGCCCGATGGTTTTAAAAGGATGGGATTCATCTCAGCGATCGGACGCAGACCACAGGCGATCGCTTGGACTGCCTGCGCCCTGCCAATCTCACCACCCTCTAGGGTGACGTAGGAGTTGTTGGACATATTTTGCGCCTTAAAAGGGGCAACTTTTACGCCGTTGCGCCTGAGCCATGCTCCCAAAGCCGTGACCATCCAGCTTTTACCCGCATTAGATGACGTTCCTAAAACAGAGATGGCTTTCATAGATTTTTCGCAAGTTGCTGACTAACCAGTTTTGTTTATAGCCCTATAAAAAACAGATCCAAAACCTATAGCGCACTTTGCCCATGCTCCCAAGGTTCTAGAGTTTTAGAAAGTATAGCTGTAGCTAGTCTGGTTAGGATACCAAACCAAAAGAAGAGTGGCGGCGCGAAGCGCCGCCACTCTTCTTTTGGTTTGCGGATATAGTCCCACTTGATGGGATTATTTTCTAAGTTCTGCTTGCCAAATTTTTTTGAATGAATTTCTGTGATTGAGCTTGCTAATTTTTTTTCTGACCTTCCCGTTAACTTTTTGATTTTAATCATTGCCGCTAGCCTCGATCGCTTAATTGGTGATCCTGTGAACTGGCTGCATCCTGTGCAAGTTATGGGATGGTATATCAGCCGATGGGTTAATTTCACCACTAAGCCTGATTCTCTGACCGATCCTATGGCGATCGCCAAGCGAGTCCCCCGTTTTCAACCATTAGTCATGAGGCTCTGGGGCATGGGGTTAGGTTTGAGCTTAATTATCGGTAGTGGCGGGCTTTGTTGGCTGGGGTTACAGATTGCCGCAGGGATTAACCAAATTTTGGCGATCGCTTTAGCTAGTATTTTACTGGCGGCTTGTTTTGCGGGACGTAGCCTTAGAGATGCGGCGATGGATGTGATAAAGGTCTTGCAAACGGGCGATATCGTGATGGCGCGGCGACAACTCAGTCGCTATGTGGGCAGAGATACCGATCATCTTTCCGAACTAGAGATCCTAAGGGCAGTATTGGAGACGGTTACGGAAAATGCGATCGATGCCGTGACTTCTCCTTTGTTTTACGCGATCATCGGATCGCTATGTTTTGACTATGGCGGCGTGGTACTGGCGATCGCTTACAAAGCCGCTAGCACCCTTGACTCAATGGTGGGCTATCGCGAAGTTCCTTATCATGATCTAGGTTGGTTTAGTGCGAAGACCGATGATCTATTAACTTGGTTGCCCTGTCGCCTATCGGTGATAACTTTGGCAATAATTTCGGGCAGACCGATCGCTGTTTGGCAAATTTGCCAACGCGATGCCCATCAAGATCCTAGTCCCAACTCAGGCTGGAGTGAATGCGTATATGCGGCGATCCTGCGGGTACAACTAGGTGGGGCAAATCAATATCGTGGCGTGATCAAATATAAACCCCTTCTCGGAGATGCGACCGAGGCGATCGCACCTGCTAAAATTTTGCAAGCTCTTACCCTGACACGCCTTTGCTTTTTGCTATGGCTGAGTATTATTTTGGCTTGTTTAATCTTGCTAAAAACCTAACGGACAACTTTGCGGCACTCTTCGCCAGAAATCAATCTGGGCGTACCATCGGGTAGTAATTTCACGCAGGAAATATCTGACCTTGGGGCAAAGATTGAGTAGGCAACCACACCAGATAACAATACAAAAGCAGCGATAATCAAAGCATTCCAAGATAGCCACTTAGGACGTAATTTTCTTTTGACTTTGGTTAGCTTTCTTTGCACAGAGATCACATGGGGATGCTGAGAGTCTAGGGTTTGCCTGTAGATTTTTAAAGCTTGCTCGTAGAGGTTCTTTACCTCTAGATAACGCTTTTGAGCATTGTATAAAGACGCAATATCGATCAGGCTCGCCGCAACTTCAGGGTGATCTGTACCCAAAACTTGCCGCTTAATCTCTAGGGCTTGTAAAAATAAAGGCTCAGCCTTGGCATATAGGGCTTGAGAGTTATAAATTGTCGCTAATTCCAACATTGTCACAGCAACTTCGGGATGATTTTCACCCAAAAGCGATCGCTTTAAAGCGATCGCTTCTAAAAATAGCTCCTCAGTTTTATCAAAGAGATTTTGAGAATAGTACAGTGCTGCTAAGTCGGTCAGACAGGTTGCCACATTTAGATGAGATTCTCCATAGATCTGTTTATTTAGCTCCAAAATCTGCTGGAGGTAGGCTTCCGCCTTTGGATATTTGCCCATCTTGCTATGGGTACTCGCTAAATCCTCTAAACAGTCCAGAAAATAGCCAATATTACCGACGTAGGCAGGTTCAGGGGTAACTACATATTCGGCTTTGGCATTACTACTAAACACAATCTCATCGCCAGACATCAAAATCCAAGTATGACGGAGTTTGCCATTGATCGAAATGCCGTTGGTACTTTTACCTTTGTCTGTACCATCACTGAGACGAAATACTTGCACCAATGGGGGCTGCACTTTGATCGCCTCTAAGGTAGCGTGTTCACGCGATACGGATTGCGATCGCAAAATGATATTGCTGTCTGGCGATCGCCCTAATGTATAGCTATGACCATCGAGTAAAACTCTCTGCTGCCCCTCAGGATCTTGCACAACCAGAAAATGATCAAATTGATTACCTTCAACTATGGTTGCGTCTTGTGCATTCATGGATTGATCATTCATGGCAGGAGATTCAAACATTTTTATGTAGACTTAAAGCCTAGCTTAAACCAGAACTAGAAGATAATATCTGCGCGATTACACCCAAGAAAAGGTTAGGCGTTTTTAAAGAAGCGAATAATTTCGCGAACTTGTTCCAAAAATTGGCTATCGGCGCTAAGCTGCGCGATCGCCTGTCGGGACTCCCGCAATAAACGCTCATGGTCACGGTCATTAGTAGCTCGCAGATCTTCGATATTTGCCCCTAGTCGAGCTAAATCCTTGCGGGTTTCGTCAGCCAACTGTTCATGCTTAGATACCCATGAGTAGGCACTTTCGGGGTTGAGTTGTTCATTGATCTGCCGCAATGTTTCTTCTAAATTGCTAAACCTTTGACGTAACTCCATCACATCTTCGCGGGGATAATCAATTTGCCGAGAAATAGCGCTCAATCGCTGGGCTACATACTCATAGGCACTGATCGCGGGGCGCAATATGGTCAATAACAAAGCGGCGATCGCCCCCACATAGCCAATTGTCCCGATGCCACTAGAAGCAAAAATATAGAGAGTGATCGCCGAAATACCATGTAAGCTAATCGCCAAAATTAGCGATCGTTTGGCAAGCGATCGGACATAGGGCAATTGATTTTCATCGACATTTATCCCGCGTTCTTGCGATATCTCGGCTTGATTTAAAACCGACTTCGATTGAAAGTAAACATTCCAAGGCACGGTCACGATGATAATCAGCCATACAAAAATACTTAGCCCGATCGCCCAATCAATGAAGTTGCCAAAGGGTAAATTTAGCCATTGGGTCAGACCAAATCCCGCCAAGATGATCACTAGCAAAGCCAATAGCCAACCGATAAATTTACTCATCTACTTCACCTCTAGCACTTAGCTTGGCAGTATACGCTAAAAGCAAAAGAAGCCTCGCTATGCGAGGCTTCTTTTGCTTGATTAGATAACTCAGTTAGTCAAAATTAGCTAGGAAACTTTTGAGGGAATTGAGCTGTTTCTACGGTCAAAGTAACGGGCTGACCACTACGTCTCACCTCCATCTGGATGCGATCGCCGACAGTGCGATCTTCCACCATTTGCGTTACCTGATCGGCAGACGAGATTTCACGATTATCAAACTTGACAATCACATCGCCGCGTCTAGCGCCAGCCTTAGCCGCAGGAGAGTCTTCGACGACTCTGGTAATTAGTACACCCTTTTCATCGTTGATCTGGATACCTAGTTCCGCATCCTGATTAACTTGACTCTTTACATTAGGATCAAGCGTCACCATCTGAATACCTAGATAGGCGCGGCTGACCTTACCATTTTTAATAATTTGCTGGGAAATGCGCTGAGCCGTCTCAATGGGAATGGAGAATCCTAGACCCTGCGCTCCTTGAATGATGGCTGTATTGACACCAATCACTTCACCATTCTGATTGAGCAAGGGACCACCCGAATTTCCGGGATTAATCGCCGCATCGGTCTGAATAAAGCTAACGCGCTTGTCAACGCCAATCTGACCACTATTCCGCCCGATCGCACTGATGATACCCGCCGTAACAGTGTTGTCTAAGCCAAGGGGATTGCCAATGGCGATCGCCCAGTCTCCTGGCTGGACACTTTGGGAACTACCCAAGCTAACGGTTGGCAGATTGTCTGCTTTCACTTGGATCACCGCGATGTCAGTCAACTCATCGCTTCCCAAAACTTTGCCTTCAATTTGGCGACCATCTTTGAGGATAACGGTTACTTTGTCCGCACCACTGACAACGTGGGCATTAGTAATGATATCTCCCTCTTTATTGATGATAAATCCTGAGCCAGTACCCCGTTCTACCCTTTCCTTGGGCATACGGCGCAACTGATCGCCAAAGAATTGACGAAACATCGGATCTTCTAAAAAGGCTTCGGGTACTTGGGGATTGCTAGCAACAGTGCGTGAAGCGTTAATCCTGACCACCGCAGGTCCTGTGCGATTAACTGCCTCAACAACATAATTACGAGGAACAGCGATCGATTTGGTTTGACTAATATCTTGTGCCACTACAGGGGACAGAGAAGCAACCTGTGGCAAGGGAGTGATTGCCGTCGTATTGGGCGATCGCACTCCAGATACAACTGCCCAAGCGCCTAAAATTACTCCTAGTAGCAGCATCGAAGCATAAATCAAAGATTGCTTGTAACGAGATTTTTTATTGGGGTCTCTCATAGCTATTTCCGCGATCGATAATACTTAAGATTCTACAAAAAACATTTAGTATTTGTATTCATACTATTAGACGGAAAACCGTCGAACATTGGTCATCAAACGATTATCGTTTTTTCTCTCTCTGGTTTCATAGCAGATTTTATAGCAAAAAGAGCTTAGCTTAGGACACAAACCGAGAAAGCGAGGGGCGACGTTTCTCACTAACCTTCGCTTTCTCGATTTTGTAGCAGTTCTAAATAAGTTTGAAGAGGCTTCGACTTCGCTCAGCCATCGTATATTGCTGGCTGAGCGAAGTCGAAGCCCTATTTTTCTTATTTGAATTGTCCATAAGCCCTAGAACTTTTCTAGTAAATACATAATAAAAGCCACGCGAAGCGTGGCTTTTATTATGTATTTACTTAGATTTGTGAGCTTATCTCAGACTCACGTTAACTAGATTGCTTGAACTACTACTTGCTACTCATCGATTTGGGTAAAGGTACAAGGGGTTCTTCCATCGCAATCAGAATTGGCTCTTCCTTAACTACTGCCGCAGGCTTAATGCTATTAGCTACAGGGCTAAACTGCGGATTTGAGTTAAAGGTAAACATAGACCCGAAGATACCGATGATTGCTGCTACTGATACCCCCACACCCGCAAGCTTCCATTTACGACGCTGTGTCTGCCGATCAATCTCAGCCATAACGCGGTTGATCACCATATCATTTTCGGCTTTAATCGATGAGCTAGCTGCAATAGGAACTGGCAAATCGATTAATAATTGCCTCAAGCGCATTTGCTGCTGATAGGTGCGCCGAAACTCTACATCTTCGGACAGCCACTGCTCGACAAGTTGTTCTTCAGCTTCAGTTACTTCACAATCGATATAGGCACTAAGTAACTCGAAGCGTTCCTCTGGACTGATCATAGACTTATTTGAAATTTGGTTAGCACTCATGACTTGTTCACAGCCCTGTTACATATTGGACAAATAGGGTTGTAGCTGCGCTTGTAGCTTTAATCTTGCTCTGGCAATACGAGATTTGACTGTACCAAGGGATACACCTGTTAACTCGGAAATCTCTTCGTAAGATAAACCTTGAATCTCCCTGAGTACAATCGTCTCACGGAAGCTAGCGGGTAGATCTTGGATAGCAACACGCAGTTGTTCATAAAATTCCTGCGTGGACATATTTTCGAGTGGACTAGGATCAGCACTTGGTAAGTCCCAAGACATTTCGTCACCATCACCAGAAGCAAAGGTAGCATCAAGGGAAACAGCATTACCTACCCGTTTGCGCTTACGCAACTCGTCATAAAACAAGTTTGTGGCGATGCGGCTCAGCCAACCACGAAATTTTTCTGGTTCCTGCAAGCGCTTAATGTTGCGGTAGACCCGTAGCCACACCTCTTGAGCGAGGTCAGCACGGTCTTGCCAGTCAGGAGCGAGCTTGTATAGCACCTGATCGACATAGGATTGATTACGGCGCATGAGTTCTGCAAACGCAGACCTACTGGTTTGCGTTTCGGTTTGGCACATTTGTACCAATTCAACGAGGGGGAGCTTATCAACGGACACGGGGTTGGAGGACATATATCCTCCGATGCTGGTTGACCAAGATAGGCTATAACTCATTAATCAATCGCTCCTACTGGACTTGTCTGTGCATGGATGAATTGTAGATTAAGGAATCTAGATCTCCATGT
Organism: uncultured cyanobacterium; assembly: GCA_963750795.1. Taxonomy (GTDB): domain Bacteria; phylum Cyanobacteriota; class Cyanobacteriia; order Pseudanabaenales; family Pseudanabaenaceae; genus Pseudanabaena. Next base: position 269,020 of record CAVVRZ010000002.1, on the reverse strand, counting down.
TCAAGGATTAGGACGCAGGATTGAAAAATTTTGTTCCTATCAAATCTAGCGATGCTTGGAATGTCACTATATCGATGAGAAATCGACTAGAATAAGCCTTGCTTGCTCTAACAAGAATACATTACGGTTAGTACGTTCAGCCTTTATCATTCAGAATTTATTATTCAGATTTAATCTATGCAGAGTTCCAAGTGGATATCGATTTTGACGGGTGTTATTGCCGTGATTTTGGGGCTGGGGTATTTGATTTTGGTACAGGTGCTAGATTGGCGCGGTGGTGAGATGTTGCCTGCGCCTGTGGATATCTCTTTGATCATGAAGACGATTTCACAGTTTGATGGGTAATGCCCTAGCGCCAATTAGTATGGGCGATCGCCTCAGTATTGCCCAGTATCGCCCAGTAATGTCTATCAAATCGCGATGAAATTAACTAGAAAAGGACATTACAGCGTTAAGGCAATGTTAGATCTTGTAGTCTGGGCAAAGCGTAAACCTGCTTCAGTTCGAGAGATCAGCGATCGCCAGTCTATCCCCGCGCCCTATTTAGAAAAAATCTTAATCGCATTACGCCAAGCGGACTTGGTGGAGTCGAGCCGTGGTGTGCAGGGTGGTTATCGCCTGAAGCGATCGCCAAGGGATATTTCTTTGGGGGAGATTCTCTCGGCAGTTGGCGAAGATACTAGCCCATTGCCGAGGCTCCAGCCTCAAGCCAAGTTAGCTTCCGATTGGGTTACTTTTGCGCTCTGGCAAAGGCTGGATCGCAAGTTTAAGGAGTCGCTCTACGGCATTTGCCTTGAGGATTTATATTACGATGCACGTAGTTGGCAAGCGGCTCAGGGACAAAGCGCAGGGTTTATTATTTGATCCCAAAACCTAAAGTGAGTTGCGGCGCGGAGCGCCGCAACTCACTTTAGGTTTTGTTTTAATGCAAGGTCATAGAAGTGACGGTGCAAAGCGCCGTCACTTCTATTGGTTCGTGGTGTTAATGCCTGTATAGATATTGGCATTGACCAAGCCTAGCCAAGGATCGGTAGCAGGGGTGAGGAATAGCTGATCATAAACGCGGCGGTTTAGATCTGCTAGAGAATTAGTATCAGGGCTGAGAAATTCACCGTTAGCAAACCAATTGTGGATTTGGGCATGAAATATATATTCATTGCGAACTGAATCTTGAGCGATCGCATTTTCAAAATTATTGATCACCGTTTGCATCGGAGCATCGGTGGATAGTTTGCGCTGCATAACCTTGAGGCTACCTTGGTCAAGGGCAGGCTGAGTTTGATGCAGCCTTGCGAGACGACTCCAATCGCGATCGCTCAATTTATCAAAGGGTGAAGGAGTAGGCGTTTCCACCAGTGGCTCACTGGGAGTACGTCTCAGGGTCGGTAATTCGACGATCGCCTTGCCCACAGTCAGGCGACTAGCAAGGATGGCACTAGGATCGGCGGTCGCCAGAGTGGAGTTGAGTAAGGGCTGTAGCGGCAGACGTAGACGGATGAGGTCACTGCGCCAATTGGTTGTCAATTTCGCAAGGCGATCGCCATGATATTTAGTCAAAATTTGGCGGCGATCAATTTGTGAGAGGGATGGCGATAGGGACTGAAAGACCGTAGCTGCGCTCTCCAAGTTTGCCACAAAAGCCTGTGGGCTATATAGTCCGGGAATAGCATCAATGGGAGCGCCCTTACTATCAAGTACATAGTGAATGCTATTACCAGTGAGGGTTTGTTCTAGTTTACGTCCATCGCCAAAATCAATCGTTACCTTGGGGACGGGGCGCTCAGACTGCCAATGCAAAATAAAGCGATCGCGAAGTAACTGCGAGACGGTGGCATTGGGATAAAGGACAGTGCGAAAGAATCGACTATTCGCGCAGCTAAGCTCATCGTCGAGATTACCCAACAGGCGTAAGGATAGAATCGGCTTATTTGTCTCTCTAGAGGCTAATTTCGCCGCTTCTAGATCACGATGCCAATATAAACGGGAGGTGTCGCAGTCTTTTTGTTGACAGATCGCATCAAGGACATTCCGAAGTTGGGGATTATTCGGTAGCTCAGTTTGATATTTCTCCCAAAATCGATCCACGGCGACTTGTTGGAATCCGCGTAACTTGGCGATCGCCTGTATCGATGTCTGGCGATCGCCTGTGGTAGCTTGATTGATCAGCGCATCCAGATCGCCAGAAACAAGACTAGGAGAGACAGAAGAAGAATTGTTACCATTCTCTATTTGCAATATTTGGGCTTGCAATATTTGGGGCGAAACAATAAAGGGAACGATTGATGCAAGAGTAGCGATCGCACTCACCCTATAAGAACTTCTAGATGAACTAACTAAGATTTTGCCTATAGTCATATTTTTACCGTCATCCTAGATTTGCCTTGAACTAACTGAAACACATTTAACCTTGAATTGCCATACTCGCATCACCTCAATATAGACATGATGAGGGTAATTAAGTGTCTGTACTCAACAAAGCTAACTTTTTTATGGGTTTACGAAACTTTGCGCCTGATATAGCAATACAACTGTAAAACCCAAAACCAGAATGCCAGTGCTTTGCGCTGACATTCTGGTTTTGGGTTTTGAAATAATCGCCAACCTGTTGCTACATCACTTGCCAACGATCCCCGCAAAGATGGACAATGTTCGCATTCAGAAAAAGCATAAACATAAAAAGCCAAGATTAACCCCAAAGACTATATGAAAAACGTACTGGCTATTATTCTGGGCGGTGGACAGGGAAGCCGACTATACCCCCTCACCAAAACACGCGCTAAACCCGCCGTTCCCGTAGCAGGAAAATATCGTTTGATCGACATCCCTGTAAGTAATTGCATTAACTCAGGCATCGAAAAAATTTATATTCTCACGCAGTTTAACTCCGCATCTCTAAACCGTCACGTTAACCAAGCCTATCGCCCCGCTTCATACTCCGATGGCTTTGTGGAAATTTTGGCAGCGCAGCAAACTCCCGATAGTCCCGATTGGTTCCAAGGTACAGCCGATGCTGTACGCCGCTACGCTTGGCTTTTAGAATCTTGGGATGTGACCGAGTATCTGATCCTGTCAGGCGATCAGCTCTACAACATGGATTATGAAAAGTTTGTCCAGCATCACCGTGAGACTAATGCTGATATCACTCTTTCAGTGTTGCCTGTGGATCAAAAGAAAGCCACTGCTTTTGGGTTGCTCAAGACCGATGAAACAGGTCGCGTGGTTAAATTCCTCGAAAAGCCAAAGGGTGAAGCTCTCGAAGAAATGCGTGTAGATACCACCAGTTTGGGCTTGAGTGCTGAAGATGCGAAATTCAAGCCTTTTATTGCCTCTATGGGTATCTACGTCTTCAATAAGCAGGCAATGATGAAGATGCTCAGTGATAATCCTGACTTTACAGATTTTGGCAAAGAGATTATCCCCAGTGCGATCGCCAATGCTAATGTCCAAGCTCACCTCTTCTCTGATTATTGGGAAGACATCGGAACCATTGAGTCTTTCTATCAAGCCAATCTTGACTTGACCCGTCATCCTGATACCGCCTTTAACTTCTACGAAGCCAAAAAGCCAATCTACACCCGCGCTCGTTATTTGCCTCCCAGCAAAGTCCATGATTCTAGAGTCAAAGACTCGATCATTGGCGAAGGTTGCTTACTCAATCAAGCCACAATTACTAACTCGGTCGTCGGCATTCGGATGCACATCGATGCCAACTGCACGATTGAAGATACCTTGCTGATGGGTTGCGACTTTTATCAACCCCAAGATGAGCGTGCCAAGGATTTAAAAAATGGCAAAGTGCCAATGGGAATCGGCGAAAATACGATCATCCGTCACGCAATTATCGATAAAAATGCCCGAATCGGTAAAAACGTACAAATCATCAACAAAGACCGCGTTCAAGATGTAAATCGCGAAGAGGCGGGCTATTGCATTTGTAATGGTATTGTTGTGGTCGTCAAAAATGCGGTTATCCCTGATAACACCATTATTTAACGTGAATTTGACATAGCCATTTGCGCCGCGCGAAGCGCGGCGCAGATGATTAAAAACCTATATAAAAAAATAAAAGCCTTGCTAAGCAAGGCTTTTATAGTAATTTCCAATAAATTCAAGAGGCTTCGACTTTGCTCAGTCAGCGTATATTGCTGGCTGAGCAAAGTCGAAGCCCTATTTTTCTTATTTGAATTGTCTATATTTTTTATATAGAAGGCTTTTGTTTATGCCATTCCGTTGACTGCTCGTAGCCATAGGCAACTTGGAGCAGTACATCCTCTCGCAAGACGTTAGAGATCATTTGAATCCCAATTGGCATTCCCTTAGAGTCAAACCCGCAAGGAATACTAATTCCGGGCAGTCCAGCAAGGTTAACAGGAATAGTCATTAGATCGGACAGATACATTCCAAGCGGATCTTCCGTCTTACTACCTGCTTTAAAAGCTGTCGTCGGCGCGGTGGGACAAACCAAAACATCCACCTTCTCAAAGGCTTTTTGAAAGTCTTGGACGATCAGAGTCCTCACCTTTTGGGCTTTGAGGTAGTAGGCATCGTAGTAACCTGCGGAAAGCACATAGGTTCCGATCATGATCCGCCGCTTGACCTCGGCTCCAAAGCCATTCTCGCGAGTATTTTCGTACATACTGAGCAGATTTTTGGCATCTTCATCGCGCAGCCCATACTTTACGCCATCGTAGCGGGCGAGGTTCGCGGAAGCCTCAGATGGAGCAATGATGTAATAGGTGGGCAAGCCATAGCGGAACCTTGGACAGGAGATTTCATAAATTTCGGCTCCCATGCTCTCCAGATGCCCGATCGCTTTTCTGACAGTGGCGGCAACTTCGCTATCTAGACCTTCGCCGAAGGTTTCGGTGATCACACCGACTTTTTTGCCCTTGAGCGATTGGGTGAGATCAGGCGTTAGTAAAGCGGCATAATCAGGAACTTCAGCTTTGATGCTGGTGGAGTCTTTTGGGTCATAACCTGCGATCGCCCCCAAGAATATCGCGGCATCCTTCACCGTATTCGCAAAAGGACCAATCTGATCAAGCGACGAAGCAAAGGCAACAAGTCCAAATCTAGATACCAATCCGTAGGTGGGCTTTAGCCCCACTACTCCACAATAGGAAGCAGGTTGACGGATTGATCCCCCCGTATCCGAGCCTGTGGCAATCACACATTCACCACTGGAAACCGCCGCCGCCGAACCGCCCGATGATCCCCCTGGAACATAATCCGTATTCCAAGGATTTGTGGTCTGAGCGATCGCTGAATTTTCGGTCGAGCTACCCATCGCAAACTCATCGAGATTAGTCTTGCCCACCATTACGGCTCCCGCCTCTCGCAATTTGGCGGTAATCGTCGCCTCATAGGGTGGCACAAAATTTCGCAACATATTAGAGCCACAGGTGGTGGGCATCCCCTTGACACACATATTGTCTTTCATGCCAAGGGGAATACCTGCAAGGGCGGGTAAATCTTCACCCGCCGCGATCGCCGCGTCGATTGCTTTTGCTTGGGCGATCGCCACTTCAGGTGTAACTGTGACAAAACTATGTAATTTTGGCTCTAAGCGATCAATACGGTCTAAAAATTCTTGAGCAATTTCAGTTGCTGATCGCTCTTTACTTAGTAGGGTTTGACGAATTTTTGCGATCGATGACATAAACAATCTGATGGGTTATTGGGCAGGATTCCAATTATAAAACTAAACCAGCTAATGCTAGCGATCTAGCGAGTTCATTCACTGAGCCAGTTAAAAATAGTTTCTACATTTAACTGCAAGTCATTTCCAAAGTCTGGCTTTGGTAAAAACTTGATCAGCGCGATCGTATGTATCTAGTGCAGTATTATCTGTCTTAATTATGACCTCACCAAAGAGCAAAACATTTTTGACTGCGTACAATATTCATAGATTTATAGAACCTGTAATATAAAACTTCTAGCGAATTTAACGATTTTCTGGACAAGTGCGGATAAAGCAAATACAATATATCCGCAAATTAAGGTACGTTCGCAACCCTTGGAGGTCATTATTCCTGAAACGCTAACCCTGACTGTGAGTTTAAGAGGCAGCCGCGAAGTCAAGGACAACTATCAATTGATCCGCCTCACAGGTCTACTTGACGCCTTTTCTGAGCCAGCTTTTAAAAAAGTAATTGGCAAGTGCGTTGAAGATGGACCTATCAATGTAATTTTGGATTTGTCAACTATCGACTTTATCGATAGTTCTGGTTTAGGGGTTTTGGTACAAATGGCAAAGAAAACCCAAAACCTAAAGGGTACATTGCAAATTATTACTAATCCTAGAGTTACCCAAACCGTCAAGTTAGTGCGGTTGGATCAGTTCTTGTCACTGCAAACATCAATTGATGAAGCATTGGCGAAGCTAAATCAGACTTCTAGCTAGCCCAATATAAAATCCTGCTATGGAAATATCAGGTTACTGTTGCCATGGAAGCAAGTGGCAAGGGGGACATATTAACGATCAAAAACCTTACGCGATCGCTACAACATCAAAGTTCAACACCAAAACTCAAACAAAATATTCATAGGATTTTCAAACCCAACAATCATAAACAACATTAGCTAGCAGATAAATCTAGCCTAAGTACCCTAGAGTCAGCCCAAAAATACGAAGGTAGATTGAAATAATAAGAATTGCTATTTGTATAGTCAAATTCTTATGAGTAAGCCTATGATGTAGGTTATGAGATTTTGGTAACATGAAACTTATCAACAAATAATTTGGGTATTATTAATATATTGATGGGCAAGCTATGCTTGCCCATCAGTGTCTAAACTGCAAATGATAGAGCAGACATTGATATTAGACGCATCAGCAGCTAGCCCAATAACTAGTTCAGCCTCCTAAATTTCTAAATTTCAAAGTCATCTCCATATTTTTGTAATTTCTCAACAATGTTGCCACTTTGTATTAATGGCATTATTTTGTAATGTCCCTCAGCTCATCAGTTCATAATATTGCAGAGATCCCTGTCTCTGCCCTAGCCTACATCGGCGATGCTGTCTATGAAATGTATATACGTTTACATTTTCTATCGCCACCGCGTACCGCTAAGCTATACCACCAACTTGTCGTCAATCAAGTTAGAGCAGAACAACAGGCAAGACTTCTTGAAAAACTTGAACTGACTGAGCTTGAGTTAGATCTAGTAAGACGTGGACGCAATGCGGCGGGATCAATCTCGCGTAAAGTCGATCCCAAAATCTATCAGCAAGCAACAGGATTTGAGGCGTTGATTGGTTATCTTTACCTGACCGATCGCGATCGCCTTGAACAAATTTTTATCCAGCTATTTAGCCACATCGATAACCCAGCGCCATCATGACATCGCAACCTAAACTGAAGTCCAAGAAAAGAAAGCCCGACACGAGCGATCGCGACCCACAAAAAAATTCTGAGCGGAATTTTGAGAAGCGTCCTGATAGATCCTTCGATAAATCCTTTGATAAATCCTTCGATAAACCATACAAATCTAGCGATCGCAATTCCGATCGTCCTGAACGTAGCTTTGATAAACGTTTTGACAAGCGATCCGATCGCCCAGAGCGTCGTGACAGCCGCTCTGAGGGAAGTCGTCCTGATGTTCGTCCCAGTCGTCCAGATGGACGCGATAGTCGTAGTGATTATCGTGGCGGCGATAGTCAGTATGGCAATCGCTCAGAGCGTCCTGACCGTTATAACGATCGCTCAGCATCAGACAAGTATGGGGATCGTCGTCCAGAAAAGAAATTTGAAAAGCGTGCTGACCAATCCACGGGCGGCAGATTTGAGCGCAAATTTGATAAGCCCACTGGTAAAAAGTTTGGCGATAAATTTGGGGACAAGTTTGGTGGTAAGTTCGGCGATCGTGAGAATCGTGATACCCGTGATAAATTTGGCGATCGTGGCGACAAGAAATTTGATCGTGGTGAGCGCAGCGACCGTGGCGAGCGCCTAGCGATCCCTAACTTTGAGCGCCGCTCATTACCACCAATCGGGCGCGGTGAGAATGACGAACTCAGCATCATTCCTCCTAACCTCAATCCCGATAATCCCGACATTATCTATGGTCGCCATGCCGTAGAAGCAGTATTAAACAGCGATCGCAGCATTAATCGAATCTGGGTAACTGCCCGACTTCGCTATTCTGCTGATTTCTTGCCCCTAATCGATACTGCTAAATCCAGTGGTGCAGTAGTTGATGAAGTTGATTCTATTCGCCTAGATCGCATCACTGAAAATGGCAGACATCAAGGCATCGCCGTACAGGTTTCCGCCTATGAATATGCCGATCTCGATGACGTAATCGCTAAAGCCAAAGAAAAATCCGCTAATCCCGTGATCGTCATCGCTGACGGGATCACCGATCCCCACAACCTAGGCGCAATCATTCGCAGTGCTGCTGCCCTCGGTGCAAACGCATTGGTAATTCCCCAACGCCGTGCCGTAGGCATTACTGCCACCGTTGCTAAGGTTGCCGCAGGCACATTAGAGATTCTACCTGTGGCTAGGGTCGTCAATCTCAACCGCGCCCTTGAGCAGATCAAAGAAGCAGGATTTTGGGTCTACGGAACCGTCGCAGGTTCTGGGGATCACCTGCACAAAACCAAATTTTCAGGGGCGATCGCCCTAGTCATTGGTGCAGAAGGTGAAGGTTTAAGTCTTTCTATCCAAAAAAATTGTGACTTTCTTGTGTCTATACCTTTGGATGGAAAAGTAGACAGCCTCAACGCCTCTGTTGCCACAGGAATGGCTCTGTATGAGATTTTTAGACAACGTTGGGTGAATACGTTAAACCTGAACAATTTGTCTTGAAGTCATGTTTTAAGTTATATAAACATATAGTTAGTTAAGCCCAGATCAGTATTTTATTTATTTTTAGGTTATATTAAAAATAAATAAAATACTCGTCCGTGTCTAATTACCTAACTGCTTAGGGTTTATCTAAATACTTCACCTAAACCATTCACTGTAGTTAACCAAAATTATGGGTGGTAACTTGTTCAAAAATATTTTTACCTCAGTTTTACAAAGGGCTGGTCTAGCTGTTTGGGTCGAAATTGTCACTGACTTTCCCAAATGCACATACTACTTTGGTCCTTTTGTCAGTACCTCTGAAGCAGAAGCAGCAAAGTCTGGTTTTATCGAAGATCTAGAATCTGAAGGGGCTAAAGGTCTAGCCGTCATGGTGAAGCGTTGCAAACCTAAGCAACTCACCATCTATGACGATTCACTGGATTTTAAGCTTGACCGTTTTACTGCATTTAGCGGTCAGACTCTATAATCGCCAAATAATTACCAAATTGACGAATAAACTAGGGGGGCTTTACTCCCTAGTTTTTGATGAGATAAATGCTTAATCATCATCCTTCTGTGACTTCAGCCTTGATAGTGGCAACTAGCCTTATATAAGCTGTGCTAGAAATGATAGATGTATCGATAAATTATCGACAAATTTACAACAAGTTTTTCTGTTTGATTTTTCTACTCAACTTTTACTAACCTTTAAACAACACTGAGCATATGTTATTTGGACTTGGCAAGAAATTAAAACTCCCAACCATGGCAGAGGCTCTTCCCGGCAGGTCTTCCGAAATTCCCACAGCCGCAAAGCATTTCGTCAATGGTAATCCTCTGAAGCCACCATTTCCTGAAGGTATGGAAACTGCGGTATTCGGTCTAGGATGCTTTTGGGGCGCTGAACGCAAGTTTTGGCAACAGAACGGAGTATATGTAACCGCTGTCGGCTACGCCGCAGGATTGACTCCGAACCCTACCTATGAAGAAGTTTGCTCTGGAATGACAGGACACAATGAGGTTGTGCTGGTCGTATTTGATCCCAAGGTAATCAGCTACACCGATCTACTTAAGGTTTTCTGGGAATCCCATAACCCTACCCAAGGTATGCGTCAGGGCAATGACCATGGAACGCAATACCGCTCAGGAATTTATGTTTACAACGAGACCCAACGCAAAGTTGCGGAGGATTCGCGTGAGTTGTACCAAGATGCTCTCAAAGCGTCAGGGATGAAGCAGGGCATCACCACCGAGATCCGTGATGCGGAAGAGTTTTACTACGCTGAGGGCTACCATCAGCAGTACCTTGCCAAGAATCCCAATGGCTATTGTGGTTTAGGTGGTACAAATGTTTGCTACCCCACTGCTGTAGCTTCGTAGTTTACGAAGTCATAGTTTACGAGGTCATGCCAGTCGTCAGACTTCATGTAATAAAGTGCCGTGCAGAACGCAGCACTTTATTACATGAAAAAGATTAACTAGGTGTGATTTTGCTATAGCTACTTGCGCCGCCCTGATACTGACATAGGCGGCGACACAACTATAGACAATTCAAGTAAGAAAACTAGGGCTTCGACTCCGCTCAGTCATCGATATACGGTGGCTGAGCGAAGTCGAAGCCTCTTTAGACTTATTTAGAACTGCTAGAAATCAATCATCTCTTAATGACATTTTGTGGATTGCTAAAGCTTTGCTATGAGCAAGATCAATCGCTAGGGCGATCGCCTCAATCATGCTGGCGGGATCGGCGATCCCCTGACTTGCGATATCAAAGGCAGTACCGTGATCGGGCGAAGTCCGCACAAAGGGTAATCCCACCGTCGTATTTACGGCACGGTCAAAAGCCAAGAGCTTGACAGGGATTAAACCCTGATCGTGATACATGGCGAGGTAAGCATCATAGCCAAGATTAACCTGTTGGCGATCGCGCCATGCTTTAGCAGGATTGACCCACATTGTGTCAGGGGGGATCGGATTGCTTAGCTGAACATGGGGATGTTGTTGGCGATAACGTTCGATTAGAGGTTGTAGCCATTCCTGTTCTTCCTTGCCTAGCTGCCCCTGCTCACCACTATGAGGATTAATCCCTGCGATCGCGATGCGGGGGTGAGTGATCCCAAAATCCTGAAGCAATGATCGGCAGAGTAAATTTAATTTCTGTTCAATTAATTGGGGGGTCAGCGCTGCGGTTACTTGGCTAAGGGGAATATGCACCGTTGCTAGTAATGCCCTGAGTATCCAATCACTATGGGGGGATCTACCCACAAATAGCATCCCAAAGTCACTGACCTGACTACGCTCTGCCAATAGCTCAGTCTGTCCCGCATAATGATGTCCTGCTTGCTTCCAAGCCGACTTAGCAATGGGAGCTGTCACGATCGCTTGGAATTTGCCTTCTAGAGCCTGAGCGATCGCCGTATCTAAATAGGTAAAGCTCGCCTCGCCACTAGCGCGATCGCCAATACCAATGGTAATAAGGCGATCGTTGGGGATATCGACAATATCTAGGTGATCAGGATTAATTACTTGACAACGATCCTTGAGATTGTCATAGGTTTCAGACAAATAGCGGCGATCGCCAAATACGGTAAATTCAGCATCTAGGTTGCGTAATCGGGAACTAGCCAGAGATTTGAGAATGATTTCTATGCCAATCCCTGCGGGATCCCCGATAGTGAGAGCTATTCGCGGTTTCAATGTTAGGGTTTCAGGTAAAGAGTTTGCCATTAATTACGACGATTTACAGAATGATACTTACTTCAATCATTAAAGACTGATTTTGTTAGGGAGAATTTTTGATTACCTGTGAAGTAATTCTCCAAAATTTTATGACACGCGATAAGATCGTTATTCGCCATTAGCCATCCCTCTGAAGTCACCACCAAAATGTCTGTTGATATCTCCTTAGAGACTCTCTGGAATCAAGTCCTTGAACTACTTGCAAGCCAACTAAGCCGCCCGACCTACGAAGGATGGATCAAGACAGTTGTGGCGGATCAGCTAACGGCGGATCGTTTAACGATTCGCACGCCTTCGGTATTCGCCAAAAATTGGCTGCACAAATATTATTTTCAGAATATTACGGATGCTGTTACCGAAATTTTGGGCTATCCTGTGGAAATCCTGATCGAAGCATCGCCGAGCGGCGAACCTTCTAGTGGTCATCCTGAGCTAGACCTAAGCTTTGATGACGCGCCTATGCCGCCCAACCAAGATGGAATGCTAGAAACAGCGATCGCGGCGGAGGCAGTACAAGCGATGGCGGCGGCGATCCCCAATGCGATCGCCAATAATGTAAATAATCTTCCTGCTGAAGCCAATAACTCTGCCCCACGCCCCAGTAACCTCAATCCTAAGTACAACTTTAATCGGTTTGTGGTCGGCTCCGCTAACCGTATGGCTCACGCTGCTGCCCTTGCCGTATCCGAATCTCCAGGACGGGAATTTAATCCTTTATTTCTCTGTGGTGGCGTGGGCTTGGGCAAAACCCATTTGATGCAGGCGATCGCCCATTACCGTCTCGAAATTGAGCCGAAAGCGCGAATTGCCTATGTATCAACGGAGCAATTCACCAATGACTTAATATCCGCAATTCGCAAAGATAGTATGCAAAGATTTCGCGAGCTATATCGCGAAATCGATATGTTAATCATTGATGACATTCAGTTTATTGAAGGTAAGGAATATACGCAGGAGGAATTTTTCCATACTTTTAATACCCTCTACGAAACTGGTAAGCAAATTGTCCTCGCTAGCGATCGCCCACCTGCTCAGATTCCCCGATTACAAGAACGTCTCTGCTCAAGGTTTTCGATGGGCTTGATTGCCGATATCCAAGTTCCCGATCTAGAAACTAGGATGGCAATTTTGCAGAAAAAAGCGGAATACGATCATCTCAAAATCCCCACCGATGTCCTGCATTACATCGCTGCTAGCTATACATCCAACATTCGGGAGCTAGAAGGAGCCTTAGTTCGCACCGTTGCCTATATTTCGATTTCGGGCTTGCCGATGACCGTGGAAAATGTCGCGCCTGTCCTCAATCCGCCTAAAGAACCTGTGGAAGTTTCAGCCGAAATGGTTTTGAGCGTAGTCACGGAGATGTTAAATATTGATCTAGCGGATCTGCTCGGTAATTCCCGTCGCCGCGAAATTAGTCAAGCGCGTCAATATGTAATGTACTTAATGCGTCAACACACTAATCTCAGTCTGCCCAAAATTGGTGAAGCTGTGGGCGGCAAGGATCACACCACCGTTATGTATAGCTGTGAAAAAGTAGCCCAATTACAATCAACTGACGGCGATATTGCTCAACTCTTGCGCCAACTTAGCGATCGCATTTATTTCATTGCTCAATCTAAAAATTGATTTAGTAGCAAAAAAGCTTTGCTTAAAAAACAGAATGTGAGCTGCGGCGCAGAGCGCCGCAGCTCACATTCTGTTTTTATCCTAGATTCCTCCTTAAGGATGAACTTTAATGGTGTTTCAATACAAATCATACAAAACAACGACCTTGATATACATGATCTCAACCCTTCACCCGTTAGAGTCTGAACCAATTAGTTACATCACAATTTTTAGGCATCGTCGTTAAGTCGCCTGCGCTAGAAATTTACAGACAGGAGATCGAGATCATGAGAATTGCTCAAGTTGCTCCACTATGGGAAAGAGTCCCTCCTCCCGCCTACGGCGGTACTGAACTGGTAGTAAGTCTGCTCACCGAAGAATTGGTTAAGCGTGGTCATGATGTCACCCTATTCGCCTCAGGTGACTCCCAGACTTCAGCTAAGTTAGAAGCTGTTCATCCTAGAGCTTTGCGTCTAGATAAAACTGTCCGCGATCCTAATATCTACGATATGCTCAACATGAGCCGTGTCTATGAGAATGCTGATCGCTTCGATATTATTCATTCCCATGTTGGTTGCGTGGCGCTTCCCTATACCAACCTCGTATCAACGCCGACGGTACATACTCTTCATGGCATTTTTACGCCCGACAATGCCAAGCTATTTAGTCATGTACGCAATCAACCCTTTGTCAGTATTTCCCATTCGCAGAGGGATATAGATCTGGGCTTAAATTATGTTTCCACGATCTATAACGGCATCGACACTAACACATACAACTTTTATCCTGAGCCAGATCTTCCCCCATATCTAGCCTTTTTAGGGCGTATTTCTCCTGAAAAGGGAGCACATTTGGCGATCGAGATTGCCAAAAGATCAGGCTGGCATCTAAAAATGGCTGGCAAGGTCGATGCGGTGGATATGGAATATTTTGAAAGTCAGATTCTGCCCCATATCGATGGCGTGCAGATTGAGTTTTTGGGTGAGGCGAATCACCAGCAAAAAAATATATTGATGGGCGGCGCGATCGCTACTCTATTTCCGATCACATGGAAGGAACCCTTTGGGCTAGTGATGATTGAATCGATGGTAACAGGAACGCCTGTAATCGCGATGAGTCTTGGCTCTGCCCCTGAAGTGATTGCCCACGGAGTCAGTGGATTTCTCTGTCGTACCGTTGATGATTGTATTCGAGCGATCGCGCTTGCGGCTCACTTGGATCGATTTATGTGTCGAGAACACGTTCTGCTTAATTTCACGGCAAAACGGATGGCAGATGGTTATGAGGCTGTGTATCAAAAAATCTTGGGTACTAAGTATTCTCGCAATGGACAGAAGCGGGACTTGGTAATCCAGTAATAAACCAACCATTCCTAATCTCAAAATGGCATAGCCATTTTGAGATTGAGAAACCATTAGTTGCTTTGCGATAAAGCTTTAGTTTCTAACCAAGAGGTAAATATTATGTTGAGCTTGAATAGACAGGCGATCGCGCTTATTTCTGATCATGCTGATCCCGCCGCAGAGATTGGCTCAGAGGAAGCAGGTGGACAGAATGTATATGTCCGTCATGTGGGTGAAACCCTTGCTAGCTTGGGTTGGCAGGTGGATATGTTTACGCGCAAAGTCCATGCGGAGGATGAAGCGATCGTGCAGCATTCACCCTATTGCCGTACGATTCGCCTCAAGGCTGGTGCAGAGTCTTATATTCCGCGCGATCGCCTATTTGAACATATGCCCGAATTTGTGGATTCTTTCCAATCATTTCAACGGAGTCAGGGTTTAAATTATCCCCTAGTGCATACTAATTACTGGTTATCCGCTTGGGTGGGAATGGAACTGCAAAAAACTAGCGCAATCCAGCTAGTGCATACCTATCACTCCCTCGCTGCCGTTAAGTATCAATCCCTCGTCGAGATTCCCTCTGTTGCCAGTACACGTATGCGAGTGGAGCGGGAGATTTTGGAAAGGGCTAACTGTGTGGTGGCGACCAGTCCCCAAGAGCAAGATGCTTTGCGATCGCTAGTTTCAACTCGTGGACAGATTGAAATTATCCCCTGTGGAACTGACACGAATAATTTCCGCTTGGCTTCTAAATCTCATGCACGAGTTAAGCTGAAGTTAAGTAACCAAGAAAAAGTGATTCTCTATGTGGGTCGCTTTGATGAACGGAAGGGAATTGAAACTTTGGTGAGGGCTTTTGCATTACTGAAGCAACGCCAACTATTACCTCTAAAACTATTGATCGTTGGTGGTAGCTCGGCAAATATGCCCGATGGTGATGAAAGGCTCAGAATCGAAAAGATTGTGCAGGAGTTAGGGATAGAAGATGTCACCACCTTTGTCGGGCGGGTCGGACATGACACTCTACCTCTGTACTATGCGGCGGCGGATGTCTGCGTGATTCCTAGCTATTATGAACCCTTTGGATTAGTGGCGATCGAGGCGATGGGCTGTGGTGTGCCTGTGGTTGCATCGAATGTCGGTGGTCTCAAATTCACGATTATTCCTGAAGAAACGGGTCTATTAGTAGAACCACGGAATGTTCAGGCATTTGCGGAAGCGATCGGGCGCATTCTCGCCGATGAGCTATGGGTTAGAAAGATGCGTAAACAAGCCTCTGCGAATGTTAGCCAGCGCTTTAGTTGGGCAGGAGTGACAATTCAATTGAGTGAACTCTATCGCCATGTCCTAGCGCGATCGCTAATGCGTGAACAGGCTTGGAATTACAAGATGCCAAACATAAATATATCAGCTTAGAATCGGGGCTAAATGACAATGCGATACATTACAGATCTAGTTCTCATTTAGCCAATTCCCAATCTTCTTTCTTATGCTGATTTTGTAAGCGATCGCCTAGAAATCGGTAATAGCACTCGCCCTTAAGAGATAGATTGTTGATGTAACAAGAAAAGTTAGTGGCTTTTTAGTAGTTTACATGAGTCGATTTTGGCTAAAATACATTAAAAAGCAAAGAGTTTATATGCCAGAAGTCACAAGATTTTACGGAATAACAATTAAGGTCTTCTTTGGAGATTATCCGCCACCACATTTTCATGCAATTTATGGCGAATTCAATGCTTTAGTCAGTATTGAATCTCTGGAAATCATTGAAGGGGACTTACCAAGTCGGGCTGAAAAGCTAGTAATAGAATGGGCTACGCTATACCAAAACGAATTGCTAAATATGTGGAATAGCCAAGATTTTTGTAAACTACCACCTTTAAAGTAACTACTGGATTTTCTATGAACGCACCCAAAATTATCTCTGCTCAGGTTATTGACGATCACACGATGTTGATTGAATTTAGCCAAAATGAATTTAAAAAGTATGATGTCTCTCAGTTGTTAAGTAAAGAGATGTTTGCTCCACTACGAAATCCTAGCTTTTTTAAAAACTTTAAGATTGAGTCGGGTGGTTATGGGTTAGTTTGGAATGAAGATGTCGATGTTAGCGAATATGAACTCTGGAAGAATGGAGTTAGTATTAATCAAGATGACGAAACTCTAAAGTCTCTAGCTATGGCAACATCCTAAAGCAATCGCCTAGAAATTACTACATAAGCACCAACAAACGGGCAAGATTTCCCCATACCACAGAAATGTTAGCTTTGGGGAGCAGACACCTTGTCTGATATAGACTTCAAATAACTTGGTTGTAACTTTGTTGGTTCGTATGTATATGGATACAAAAAGCATAAAACTAGATTTGAAAAAACCACCGATTTTGTTGGTAGCGATTATCTCTTCTTTACTTGTTTTTGAAGATCAGGCGATCGCTCAAGCTGCTGATGTGCCGAAACCTAATGCGAATGGAGACTTTAGTAGCATATTCGTGCAGGGAAATCGTGGCTTTTATGCTGTTGACAAATGGTACGGTTAATCGGCACAAATGCAGAACTAGCATATCCCGTCAGACCACTAACTTTTAATGATTTGGGAGAGTGCTATGTGAGGGCTAATTTGAAATATATTGCTCCCATTAATTCCGATGCGATCAACTCTTACAATCAAAAAATATCTTCTTCTTACTGTGTCACCAAGCCTTTGTATTGCTTGCCGATTATCTCTCAATGGTTATCACTAAGATAGTCGTTTTCAGTCTATCCAATTAATAATAAATAATATGCCCAATATGAATGAACAAACCATCAATGAACCAATTACTATTGAAGTAAATGGCAGGTCATTTATCCCAATTGATCAAAACGTGGTCTCGCCTTGGGTTTGCTTGATTGGTGAGCATCCTATTTCGACCCTGACTTTAAAAGATGATGATTTGTTTTTAATTACTGATACTTTGGGCAATATCTCAGACTTAAGCTGCCGTATCGGTGGTATTGAGGACAGTATGGGCTTATTTTGTCGAGATACAAGGTTTTTGAGCCGTTTAGAATTGCAAATTGACGGGCGATCGCCGACTTCTTTTAGTAGCTCAGCGCATAAAGGCTTTGCGATGTCGGTGCTATGTTCTAACCCAGAGATTAACGATCAGAGTGGTCAGCAAATCAAATCAGAAACTATCGGTATTCATCGGGAAATTGTGATTAAGGGTGGATTATTTGAGGAGATGCAGATCACCAATTACAATACGCATCCAATTAGCTTTATGGTCAGTCTCAGCTTCGACTCTGACTTTCGCGATGTCTTTGAAGTTAGAGGGACAAAGCGCGAAAAAAGAGGGATCTTATTAAACTATGTGCCCGACGCTATGCCAACCACGGCAGAAGTTCTATTTAAAGAAATCATCCTTGCCTATGAGGGATTAGATGGGGCATTAATGGAATCGCGAGTGCAGTTTAATGCCCGTCAACCCGATGAAATTATTGGCTATACCGCAGTGTGGCGTTTAAACTTAGCACCCCATGAGGTGATAGTTTTGGGGTATCGCATTCATTTATTTACGGATAATTATCCCACTTCTGTAACCACTGTCCCTGAAGCATTTGCCCAAGCTAAAGATGCGGAACTGCTCGAAGAGAAATTGTGGATGGAGCAGATCACCCGTATCCAAACTGATAATAAATCGCTGAATCAAGTGATCGATCGCGCTGTGCAGGATATTTATTTGTTGCGACAAACTTCCGAAAAGAATAATTTTCTATCGGCGGGTGTGCCTTGGTTTTCGACTTTGTTTGGTAGAGATTCGATTATTTCCGCATCACAAACTTTGGTTCTCGATCCGACGATCGCCCGCGATACGTTGTTAATTTTGGCGCATTTTCAGGGCAAAACCGATAACGAGTGGCGCGACGAACAGAGGGGTAAAATCCTCCATGAAATCAGACTTGGTGAGATGGCACGATGTCATGAAGTGCCGCATAATCCTTACTATGGAACCGTTGATGCGACTCCTTTATGGCTGATGCTCTATGCCGAATATTTTGCATGGACGGGCGATCAGACAACCCTCGATCAGTTGTGGGCAAATGCTTTGTCGGCGATGGCTTGGATCGATCGCAACTGTAAAGAGACGGGCTACCTCAGTTATCAGCGTTCCTCTTCCAAGGGCTTGCTCAATCAGGGTTGGAAAGATTCAGATAATTGCATTGTGGATCGTAATGGCAAGGTGGCGCAGGGCGCGATCGCTTTGTGTGAGGTGCAGGGCTATGTCTATGCCGCCAAGATCAGGATGAGTGAGATTGCGGAGCGCAAGAGTTTATTTGATTTGGCGGAAATGTGGCGATCGCAGGCGCAGGATTTGAAAACTAGATTTAATCAAGACTTTTGGATGCCCGACCAAGACTTTTGCGCTCTAGCATTAGATGGCGATGGCAAGCCCGTCGATAGTATTACTTCTAACCCCGGGCATTGTTTGCATTTAGGTATTTTTGATCACGAAAAGAGTCTCAGTGTCGCCGCAAGGCTCAATGAGCCTGATATGTTCAACGGTTGGGGCGTGAGAACCCTGAGCAGCCAATCCCCCGCATACAATCCAATGGGTTATCACATTGGCTCCGTTTGGCCCCATGACAATAGTTTGATTGCATTAGGAATGCGATCGCAGAGTCTCGTCAAGCAATCCTTACGCATTGTTCAGGGCTTAATCGACATGACGATTTCGCAACCCTATCAACGACCACCTGAGCTATTTTGTGGCTACGAGCATGATGGCTTTACTTCACCTGTGCAGTATCCCGTCGCCTGTTCACCCCAAGCATGGGCAACGGGAACGATCTTCCAACTAATTTCGATCATGGTTAACTTTGTTCCCGATGCTAAGAATAATCAGCTTCGCATTATCGATCCCTGCTTATTAAATTCAATTAATCGCCTCTCGATTCAAAATTTACGGATTGGGCAAACATTGCTTGATCTAGAGTTTGAGCGCTATGGCGATACGACAGCCTGTCGTGTTAATAAAAAACGGGGCAATACTCGCGTCATTATTGAAGCCTAGGAGCGACCTTGCAGAGTTGTAATGATAATGGCGATCGCTCAGGTGAAAAAACGATTCCCGATTCGAGTCTGCCGTTTACTTGGGCAATGCGCCCGTCAACGTCATTCTGGATCATGCCTAAAATCGGCTTAGTTTTTCACTATCAATTAAATAGGATTAGGTAATATTACAAATTTCACTATACCCAAAAGTCCTTGCAGTGCAAGGACTTTGAGCAATTTTTTGACAACAAGACAGAGAAGCTGGGGACGAGACTCGAACTCGTGACCTACTGATTACAAATCAGTTGCTCTACCAACTGAGCTACACCAGCAAATTTAATGCTTTGACATCATAACAGAATAGCGATCGCTTAGGCAATATCTAAATCAAAACAAGTCAGTTATCATCCCAACCGCCTAACAAGGAATAGATCGGCACTAAATTTGACATTAGTAGAAATCGATGCAGTATTTGCATTAAGTTATTGCAATTATTAAATAAAGTTAAAGAATATGTAGTTTCTTATACCTATTGGGATCGAAACGTTAAGTAGTGTGAATCTCATACAAAGTTTAAATAGTACCTTTAAGTTCCAAATTCACACTTTGAAATTTAAAACTTAAAAGTACGAGCCAAGGATAATTAGCATGGCAAACAAAATTGAAGCTCTCAAAGCTGAAAAAGACGGTCTAGCAATCAAAGCTGAGATTGAGCATTTTGCTCAGATTGGTTGGGAAGCGATCGCTGATGATGATTTGCAACATCGCTTGAAGTGGTTAGGCGTGTTCTTTCGCAAAAGTACCCCCGGACGCTTTATGGTGAGAATGCGGATTCCCAATGGACTCCTAAATAGCGCTCAGATGCGGGTACTTGCCTCAGTAGTTGAGAAGTGTGGTGAGCATGGTGTAGCTGACATCACCACCCGCCAAAACATCCAGATGCGCGGCTTCCCCATTGAGGATGTGCCAGAAATGTTTGAGAAGTTTCGTGCTGTCGGCTTGACTAGCGTACAGTCTGCGATGGATAACATTCGCAATATCACAGGTTCGCCTGTGGCGGGGATCGATGCCAATGAGCTTTATGATACCCGCGAACTCGCGATTCAAGTGCAGAACTTACTTACTAATAATGGCGAAGGAAATCCCGCTTTTACGAATTTACCTCGCAAATTTAACATCGCGATCGCAGGTTGTCGTGATAATTCCACCCATGCAGAAATTAATGATCTAGCCTTCATACCAGCATTTAAAGAAGAGAGCAAAGAGACTTTTGGTTTTAACGTTCTTGTTGGTGGATTCTTTTCGGCAAAGAGAATTGCGGCGGCTGTACCACTCAATGTTTGGGTTGCCCCTGAAGATGTCGTAGCGCTTTGCGAAGCTTTATTAATCGTATTTCGCGATCATGGACTTCGCGACAAACGTGACAAGTCCCGTTTAATGTTCTTAATCGATGAATGGGGTATTGAGAAGTTTCGCGCCGAAGTCGAGAAACAAATGGGCAAACCACTGGCGATCGCCGCCGCTAAGGATGAAATCGAGTGGGAAAAGCGTGACCATATTGGCGTACATCCTCAAAAACAGGCAGGTTTGAACTACGTCGGCTTACAAATTCCTGTCGGCAGAATGTACGCCTCTGATATGTACGAATTTGCCCGTCTAGCAGACATCTATGGCAATGGTGATATGCGTCTGACCGTAGAACAGAATCTAATCATTACCAATGTCAGTGATGCGTTTGTACCTGTCCTACTCCAAGAACCCTTATTAGAGAAATTTCCTGCTAATCCCGATAACCTCCTGCGCGGTCTGGTTTCCTGTACGGGAAATCAGTTCTGTCCTGTGGCGATCGTGGAAACTAAAAATCGTTCTCTTGCCCTAACTCAACAACTGAGCGAAACCTACAACTTACCTCAAGTGGTGCGAATCCATTGGAGTGGTTGCCCTAACTCCTGCGCCCAGCCGCAGGTCGCCGATATTGGCTTTACGGGTTGCAAAACTCGCAAAGATGGCAAAGTCGTCGATGGGGTAGACATTTACATGGGTGGCACAGTAGGGAAGGATGCTCACCTTGGTACTTGTGTAATGGAAAAGGTTCCCTGTGAGGACTTGTACGAAGTAGTCGGCAAACTGCTTGTCGATCGCTTTGGTGCAGTTCCCAAACAGGGCAATACAGCATTATCTAATTCAGCCGAACTAATTGCTGTTGGCTAACCACCATTTCTATCGCTTACAAACAACTCAATCACAAAATTAATCAAGATCAATTAAGGAAAATCAAAACATGGGTATGTTCTCTCGCCGTAAATTTTTGACCACTGCTGGACTCTCGACCGTTGGCGCGATCGCCCTCAATTCCTGTACTAGCGAAACCCCAACCGCCACCACTACCACTGCCGCAACTACTGCGGCTGCCACCACTGCCGCCACCCCCGTCAATGCCGCCGATGCACCTGAAGTTACCAAAGCCAAGCTAGGTTTCATCGCCCTTACTGATGCTTCACCTCTAATCATTGCGTTAGAAAAAGGCTACTTCAAGAAATATGGTATGACCGAGGTAGAAGTTCTCAAACAAGCTTCTTGGGGAACGACCCGCGACAATATCGTGCTTGGTTCCGATGCTGGCGGTATCGATGGCGCTCACATCCTGACCCCCATGCCCTACTTGATCTCTGAAGGTAAGGTTACTAATGGTAACAAAGTGCCGATGTATATCTTGGCAAGATTGAACACCAATGGTCAGGGAATCTCAGTTGCCAATGATTTTAAAGATGCCAAGATTACACTGAAGAGCGATGTTTTGAAAGAAACCTTCGCCAAAATCAAAGCAGGCGGTAAAGATCTCAAATGTGCTGTCACCTTCCCCGGTGGTACTCACGATCTTTGGATGCGCTATTGGTTGGCAGCAAACGGCGTTGATCCTGATAAGGATGTAGCCACTATTGTTGTGCCACCAGCACAGATGGTCGCCAATATGAAGGCAGGCAATATGCAGGCTTTCTGTGTAGGTGAGCCTTGGAATGCGCGTCTTATTGCCCAACAATCGGGCTACAGTGCTTTGATTACAGGTGAGCTATGGAAAGACCACCCTGAAAAAGCATTTTCTCTTCGTGCTGATTGGGTAGACAAGAATCCTAAGGCGACAATGGCACTATTGAAGGCTGTTTTGGAAGCTCAAGTCTGGTGCGAAGATCCTGCTAACAAAGAAGAAATGTGCAAGATTGTCGGTGCTGATAAATGGTTTAAGGTTCCTGCCGCCGAAATTTTGGGTAGACAAATGGGCAAGGTGGACTACGGCGATGGTCGTACCCTTGAAAGTACCGATCTATCGATGAAGTTCTGGAAAGACAACGCTTCCTATCCATTTAAGAGCCATGATCTTTGGTTTGTGACTGAAGATATGCGTTGGGGCTATTTTGATGCCAATACCGATGCTAAGGCAATGGTAGACAAGGTAAACCGTGAAGACCTATGGAAGGAAGCTGCCAAGGCGATCGGTAAGGAAGCCGACATTCCTAAGAGTACTTCTCGTGGCATTGAGACTTTCTTTGACGGTGTGAAGTTCGATCCTGAGAATCCTAAGGCTTATTTAGAAGGATTGAAGATCAAGAAGGCTTAGGTTTTCAAAGATCTCCCCAGCCCCCCTTATAACAGAGAGAAGATATTCTTCCCCCTGTTATAAGGGGGATTGGAGAGAATCTAAACCTTGCAAACGTAGATAGAAAAACAAATCTACACAAATCTGCACAAATTATTCGGTTAGCAAGGGGCTTAAGCCCCTTGTCATCATTGCAACTATTCATCTTTAACGTTTTAGGAGATATTCGATAATGGCGACAAGTAGTTTAAGCTCCCGATTTAGCCCTAATAAAATTGCTGAATGGTTTCAGCAACAAGCCAAAAACATTATTCCCCCTATAATTGCCTTAATCTTTTTGTTAGGAACTTGGCAAATTCTTTGTTCTGGTATGAAGCCACCATTGCCAGCACCAGCAACAGTTTGGAAAGAAACTCAAGAATATATTTGGCATCCATTTTTCGATCGCGCTAGTTTTGATGTCAACACAGCCGATAAAATCGACAGCCCATCTCGTCAAGCCCTAAAAGAAAAGCTCACCATTGAGCAGGGACTAGGCATAAAAACGATGACCAGTTTGCGCCGCGTTGCCGTTGGTTACACTGCCTCCGCGATTATTGGTATTGCCTTTGGCATTGCGATCGGCACTAACGTCTTTTTGTATCGCGCCTTTGATCCGATTTTCCAAGTATTACGCACAATCCCCCCTCTAGCATGGCTACCGATCGCCATGTCCGCCTTCCAAGGTGTAAATGAATCGCTCAAATCCGTTGGCTTAGATGTCACCGAAGCCGCCGCCCTATTCGTGATTTTTGTAACTTCAATTTGGCCTATCCTGATGAATACAGCAGTGGGCGTGCAGCAAGTACCCCAAGACTATCGCAACGTATCGCGAGTATTACGTTTGAGCAAATTTGACTATTTCATCACCATTCTCATGCCCTCGGCAGCACCCTATATTTTTACAGGCTTACGGATTGCGGTGGGCTTGTCATGGTTGGCGATCGTTGCCGCAGAAATGCTTACAGGTGGCGTTGGCATCGGCTTCTTTATCTGGGATAGCTACAACAGCCAAAAGAGCAGCGAATTGATTTTGGCTCTGTTTTACATCGGTGTAGTTGGCTTTTTCCTCGACAAGTTAATTTTTTACATCAGCAAGTTTGCTGTGCAGTCGGATTCTTAATTAGCTCTTAGCTGCTGAGGTTATATAGAATTTGCCAAAAACCTTACAACTCAATTTATAGATTTACTCGCTACGGTTGAGTAAATCTATAAACAAATCAAAGCCAACAGTCAATCACTAATTCCCTCTCAATACAAAACTCTAACCATCAATTTTCCTATGCAGACTCTTGACCTTACAGACAATCAACAACCTATAAATCAAGATCCATTTTTGGTAATTGATAGCGTTTCTAAAGTCTATCCCACACCTAGAGGTCCCTACACGGTTCTCCAAGATGTCAACTTGACCGTATATGAGGGTGAGTTTATTTGTGTAATCGGTCACTCTGGTTGCGGTAAATCGACGCTTTTAAATATGGTGGCAGGTTTCAATCGTCCAACCAGTGGCGAAATCTGCTTAAAATCGAAGCCGATTTTGCGTCCCGGTCCCGATCGCATGGTGGTATTTCAAAACTATTCGCTATTGCCTTGGATGACGGCTTTTGAAAATGTGTTCTTAGCGGTAAAGCAAGTTTACAGTAACAAATCAAAGGAAGAAAAAATCAAAATTGCCAAGGATAGCTTGGAAATGGTGGGCTTGACGGAGGCGATGCACAAAAAGCCCAAACAGCTTTCGGGTGGGATGCGTCAGCGTGTGTCGATCGCCCGTGCCTTGTCGATTCGTCCTGAAGTGTTGATTCTTGATGAACCCTTTGGTGCATTGGATGTGATGACCCGTGAAGAATTGCAGGAAGAATTGCTGTCCATCTGGCGCAAAAATAAAGTCACTGCCCTGATGATTACCCATGAAATTGATGAAGCTCTATTCCTTGCCGATCGCATTGTGATGATGAGCAATGGACCTGCCGCCAATATCGCTGAAATTATTGAAGTTCCCTTCGACCGTCCCCGAAATCGCAAGGCGATCGCCGATGATCCTCGTTACTACTCACTCCGCAACTACATTCTCGAATTTCTCTATAGTCGTTTCGCTCTTGCTGATGATGCTGACTAGAGATTAGCTGTTAGCGATTAGCTTTTTAAAGGTCATAGGTCAGCAACGATATCTATTCTAAAAAAATCAACCGTACCAGCAAAAAGCTAAAAGCCAATTCCCAATTACCGATTACCAATTAAAAAAATGTCAACAACATTCCTAGAAATCGATCACGTCAGTCGTGTTTTTAAAAATGATAAAGGTCAACCCTTTGTCGCGGTTAAAGATGTCTATTTTGAGATGAAGGAAGGCGAGTTTATCTCGATTATTGGACATTCGGGCTGTGGTAAGTCAACGGTATTAAACATTTTATCGGGGCTAGATCGGGCAAGTGAAGGTGGGATTGTTTTGGAAGGTCGTGAGGTTCGGGAACCTGGTCCTGATCGGATGTTGGTATTTCAAAACCATTCGCTCCTGCCTTGGTTAACGGTACGACAAAATATCGGCTTAGCGGTAAATCGGGTAATGCGTCAATTACCGAAGGAAGAGAGAAATCGCATTATTCAGGAAAATATTGATTTAGTTGGGCTGAGCCATGCTGCTGATAAGTATCCGCGAGAAATTTCGGGCGGCATGAAGCAACGGGTGGGGATTGCCCGTGCCTTGGCAATTAAGCCCAAGATTTTATTGCTAGATGAACCCTTTGGCGCTTTGGATGCCTTGACCCGTGGCAGATTGCAAGAAAAGTTAATGCAAATCTGTGATGAGCATAAAATTTCGGCGGTGATGATCACCCATGATGTTGATGAGGCGCTACTACTTAGCGATCGCATTGTGATGATGACCAATGGACCTGAAGCCAAAATCGGTCAAGTCCTCACCGTTGATCTCCCCCATCCACGCAAGCGTCTCGAAACCGTCAATCACCCCAACTATTACCGACTACGCGGTGAAATTGTCAACTTCCTCGATCGCCAAAAGCAGATTAAGCTAGATCGATTGAAGATGAAAAACACCGCCGCCATCAGCATCGGTAATATTGAGAAAACAAATCTCACCGTTGGTTACATCGCGCTCACCGACTGCGCTCCCTTTGTTGTTGCTAAGGAAAAGGGCATCTTCGCGAAGTATGGGCTAGATGTCACTCTCTCAAAGGAAAATAGTTGGAATGATCTAGCCGATGGTATTCGCGAAGGTCGCCTTGATGCCGCCCAGATGGTCACAGGGATGCCCCTTGCGATCACCTTGGGTATGGGCAACAAAATTCCTGTACCTGTGGTCACGTCCATTACCCTCAGCCGCAATGGTAATGCAATTACCCTCAGTAATAAGCTCCAAGAAGCAGGGGTTCATGATTTAGCCTCTTTGAAGACCTATATCGACAGTTTCCAAGATGCCTATAATCCTGCACTGGGGATGGTACATCACGCCTCCATGCACAATTTGCTATTGAGGCATTGGCTCGCTAGTGGCGGGATTCAACCCGATAAGGATGTGGATGTGATCGTGATTCCACCTCCCCAGATGGTCTCAAATCTCATGGCAAATAACATCATCGGCTACTGTGTGGGTGAGCCTTGGAATGTCCGCGCCGTTAATAGTAATGTGGGATTTGTGGTGGCGACAGATCTGGATATTTGGCAAGGTCATCCCGAAAAAGTTCTCGGCGTGAAAAAAGAATGGGCAGAGCAATATCCTAATAGTCATTTAGCTCTAGTCAAGGCACTACTCGAAGCTTCCCAATTCTGTGAAGTTGCGGAAAATCGCGATCAGATAGTCTTGATGCTGTCGCAGTCAGAGTATCTCAATCTTTCACCCGTCTTCATCCGTCCCGGCTTTGCGGGTCCCTATCGGGTCAATACTATGGAAGCAAAATACTACAAAGACTTCTGTCAATTTGGTGTGGGCAATATGCCTTCTCGCAGTGAGCATCTCTGGGTACTTGCCCAGATGGCGCGATGGGGTCTAGTTGATTTCCCTGAAAACTACGCAGAAGTAATCTATAACCTCTTAGCTACTGATGTCTATCAGCAGGCAGCGAGGGAGTTGAACATTGACATTCCTGACACAGAGCAAGAAGCGATCGCCCTTGCGGATGGTACGACCTTCGATGCCAACGATCCAATCGCTGCCCTACGTTCCATGCCCTATTCCCAGTTTACTGAACCTGTTCATTTTGATCCTATGAAGGGGTTTGCCAATCGCAAAGTAGCTATTAGGCAGTAAACTTAGTTTGTCAACAATTCGTAACTTATAGCCTTGAAATATAAGCTATAGCTTAATAAATTACGAATTAATACCCAGTTTTCAATCTCTACAACTAACCATGTCTACTAACCCCGCAATCATCAAAACTCTCTGCCCTTACTGTGGAGTAGGTTGTGGGTTAGAGGTGGTAGAAACGGGCAAAGAGCCGACGCTGAAGTTTCCCGATCGCTTTAAAGTACGCGGCGATCGCGCCCATCCTTCGAGTCATGGCATGGTCTGTGTTAAGGGCGCAACCGTTGCCGAATCAATTCAAAAAGATAGACTACTGCATCCCATGATGCGCGATCGCTTGGGTGATCAGTTCCAACGAGTAAGTTGGGATCAGGCTCTCAAAGCGATCGCTGATCGGATGCAAAGGGTACTTGATCAGAAGGGATCTGATGCTCTATGTATGTATGGCTCAGGTCAGTTTCAAACCGAAGATTATTATGTAGCCCAGAAGTTATTCAAGGGTTGTTTGGGAACAAATAACTTTGATGCCAATTCGCGACTCTGTATGTCTTCGGCGGTTTCAGGATACATCAAGAGCTTCGGCTCCGATGGTCCACCCTGCTGCTATGAAGATTTTGAGCTAACTGATTGTCTGTTTGCGATCGGCACAAATACTGCCGAATGTCATCCAATCATTTTTAATCGTTTTCGACGACACCACAAAAAAAATCCCCATGTGAAGTTGATCGTTGTTGATCCACGGCGTACTCAAACTGCTGAAGTTGCGGATTTATATTTAGCGATTCAACCAGGTACAGATATTGACCTATTGAATGGCATTGCCCATCTGTTATTGAAATGGGAAAAATGCGATCGCGCCTTTATCGAAAATCACACCAATGGCTTTGCTGAATTTCAGGAACTCACGGAGCTGTACACTCCTGAATTTGTAGCGCGGCGCTGCGGCATTAGCATTGAAGATTTAGAACTAGCGGCAAAGTACTGGGCAGAATCATCGCGAGTTCTTTCCATTTGGTCAATGGGGATCAATCAATCAACCCAAGGCACGGCTAAAGTGCAGTCAATCATCAATCTGCATTTGCTTACAGGACAGATTGGGAAAGAAGGTGCAGGCGCTTTTTCCCTCACAGGTCAGCCCAATGCTATGGGTGGACGCGAGGCAGGAGGCTTAGCCCATCTATTGCCGGGCTATCGTACCGTCACTAATGCTGAGCATCGGGCGGAGTTAGAAGTATTCTGGAAGTTGCCCAAGGGCAGCATTTCGCCACAGGTTGGGCGTACTGCTTGGGATATCATTCGCGGACTAGAATCTGGAGATGTTGATTTTCTTTGGATTGCGGCGACTAATCCTGCGGTGAGTTTTCCTGATCTAGTCAGAACTAAGGCAGCCCTGCGGCGATCGCCTTTTACCATTTATCAAGATGCCTATTTCCCCACCGAGACTTCCGAATTCGCCCATATCTTATTGCCTGCGACGCAATGGAGCGAAAAAACTGGCACAATGACCAACTCTGAACGCTGTGTTACTCTCTGCCAAGGTTTTCAGATTCCTCTCGGCGAAGCCCGCGCTGATTGGGAAGTCTTTGCAGAGGTGGGTCGTCGCCTTGGTTTTGCCGCCCAATTTTCATTTCAAACTTCCGCCGATGTCTATGCCGAATTTGCCCAAATTACCCGCGATCGCCCCTGTGAAATTACGGGCATTACCCATGCCAAACTCTCAGAAATAGGCTCGATTCAGTATCCTTGCAAAGATAGCGCCCCCGAACTTGATCGCGTTTACAATAAGCGTCTCTACACAGATTTGCAATTTCATACCAGCGATCGCAAAGCCAACTTTGCCGCCTACCACTCCAAAGGTGTCTTTGAAGTTCCTGATCAAGAATATCCATTCATTCTCACCACGGGTAGACTATACGGACATTGGCATACCCAAACCCGCACAGGACGGATCGAGAAGATTCGCCAGATGTACCCCCATCCTTTTATCGAGATCCATCCCCAAGATGCCGACAAATTAGGAATTAATAACGGTGATCTTGTAGAGGTGAGATCAAGGCGTGGGGCTTCTAGGTTTCCTGTTCTAGTGACAACCGCGATCGCCCGTGGCGTTGTATTCGTGCCGATGCACTGGGGCGCACTCTGGGCAGACAATGCCGAAGCCAATGCCCTCACCCATCCTGAAGCCTGTCCTGACTCGAAGCAACCAGAGCTAAAAGCCTGTGCCGTGGCGATCGCGCCTATTCCTCAAACTGCCAACGATCCTTAGAAGCCTCTTCATCAAAAAAGCGCTTAGGGCGTAATGTTAAGGTAACTT
This sequence comes from uncultured cyanobacterium, assembly GCA_963750795.1. GTDB lineage: Bacteria > Cyanobacteriota > Cyanobacteriia > Pseudanabaenales > Pseudanabaenaceae > Pseudanabaena. Next base: position 239,287 of record CAVVRZ010000002.1, on the reverse strand, counting down.
TGCCCAGTAGTGGCACATTGGGCGGGGTGTCAAACCACGCAAATTTGAGATTGCCATCATCATCGGCGATCGCAAAGTAACTACCTTCATTCCATTCGCATTGAGCGCGATCGACTAGCACTAGAATGTCTTCAGGACGATTGGGAATCGTGCTAACAACTTCTGTTTGAGCGATCGCTGCCTGCAAAGTATCAGTATTGCAAGCGATAATTACGCCATCTTCCGCTCCATGCACCACAAACCAACCGGGAAGAGTCGCCCATGTCGCTGCGCTAGCTGCATGGACAAGTCCAAAGGGCGCGGTTTCTGAAACTTGGGCAACAGCCTGAAACTTCTCAACTGATATGGGCAAAGTTCCTGCCACTGGCAAAATTCTCGGAATACTATCTTCGCCATCGTAACGAAAATTAGGGAGATTAGGAGCCTTTTTCTTAGCTGGAGATGTCATATCTATCAGCAGTTGCTCGATCGCTTTACGAGCTTTCTCACTGTGGGCAAAACGTAAGCCCCGCGCAATTAGCCTCGTGCGTTCCTGTGGGTCTATCTTGCCCTGCGTCGCCTTGAGGATTTGCAACACCACCGCATCTCCTGGATGGCGCGTAAATCCTTCAGGTAAATTTGCGACAGTGGAGGCTTCCTTCACTGCCTTAACGATATCCTTTGCCTCTAGAACATCAAGATTTTTTTCAAGGGCAAAAGTTGCCATCGCAACCCGTTCTGATTGACTGAGTACGCGCAACTCATTGAGAATGTCACTGCCCTTTTGCTCAAAATGCTCAATGACAATATCCGCAGCATTACCTGCTTGCAGGCTAGCATAGACCTGTGAAGCGACTACAATCTGGTTTTGTTGAATTGGTTCAAAGCCAGTATTCTCAAAAATTGCGAGGGAATTTTCTCCCATCTTTTGCAACATTTGACAAGCAATTCCCCACTGCACCCAAGTTCCTTCTTTGTGGCGTAAAAGTTTTAAAAGTCCTTCGGAATCGGTGGGTAATGTTGATACTGGAGTTGGCATAATTTTTTAGTAAATGGATGTCTAGACCCTCTCCAGTAGGAGAGGGATTGGAAGTGCAGACTAGGCAGCAACTTGCTTAGAGTCTGTAAGGTTCTGTTTATGTTCGCGCATGGAGGCTACAAAGCGCTCAAAAAGATAATCAGCATCATGGGGACCGGGGCTAGCTTCAGGGTGATACTGCACTGAGAAAATAGGCAGAGTTTTATGCTCTAGTCCTGCCACAGTCTTATCATTGAGGTTGATATGGGTCAACATTGCAGGAGACTCTGTAAAGGATTCACCCGTAAGCGCGAAACCGTGATTTTGACTGGTAATCTCGACGCGGCGATCGGCATTTTCGGCTTGGTTTTGAGCAGGTTGATTAAGTCCGCGATGTCCAAACTTAAGTTTGAAGGTGTCACCGCCCATGGATAAGCCTAAAATTTGATGTCCTAGGCAAATACCAAACATCGGTTTGTCAGCACTAAGCAATGTCTTGGCGGTTTCAATGCCCTGCGTAACGGCGGCGGGATCCCCTGGTCCATTGGATAGAAAAATGCCATCGGGATTATAGGAGAGGATTTTTTCGGCGGGGGTGTCAGCAGGGACAACGATCACACGACAACCATAGCTAGTCAACCGTCTCAAAATATTGCGCTTTACCCCAAAGTCGATCGCCACAACGGTCAGCGCTTCACCCGCCAACTGTGCTGGCTCCACAAACTCCCACTCAGACAGGGTTTTCTCTGTCCATTCATAGATGCGATCGGTGGATACTTCTTGAGCAAGATTTAATCCCTGCATGGATGGTGCTGCCTTAATCTGAGCAAGCAAGACTTCAGGATCAAGGATTTCGGTAGAGATACCACCATTCATTGCCCCTAGCGATCGCAATTTACGGGTCAGAGCGCGAGTATCGATCCCTGCGATCCCCACCACATTATTTGCCTTGAGGTAGTCGGGCAAGGACTGACGCGATCGCCAGTTACTAGGTACAGCCGTGATATTACGAGCAATCACACCACGCACCTGTGGGCGATCGGACTCTTCATCTTCTGGGGTTACGCCCGTATTCCCAAGCTCAGGACAAGTAAAAGTTACAATCTGACCACGATAGCTAGGATCAGTGATTACCTCCTGATAGCCAGTCATGCCCGTATTAAATACCACTTCGCCAATCGTCGTTCCCGATGCGCCAAACGCATAACCTCGGTAACAAGTACCATCAGCTAAGACCAAAATTGCTGCTTGCTTTGTTGCCATATCTTCAAATACTCGTTCATCAGGTATCCTTATTGTGGACACTAGCGATCATTCTAAACGTTATCTAGGTCACAAGAATGGATTTTAGTTGGATTGCTACTGAATATTTTGAAGAAGATTTTTGCAGCGATCAGAATGATTAGTTCTGATAGTCCCATAATTCGCACCTGATTCACACCCGACTCAACGACGCTGAAACCCACTCAAAAATATTAGTATGATAGCTATTATTGAGACAACAACATTTCATGAAACTGATATTTGCTGTCGTTTTATGGCTGAGCAACAAAATCATCGTCATTTTTTCTCTTTTTGCGCTACTGACAATCCTATTTACTGCCAGTGATACGCTCAGCCCCCTAGGTCAAAATCTTTGGGAACAACTTTTAGGAAAGGATCAACAGGAAATTGTCGATAGACTAAATGATGATATCAACAAACTAAATGCTGATATTAGAGAGATTGAACGTGTAACAACACCACAAATCAAACTAGATCTTGATCGCGAAAAGGAAAATCTCAGGCTTCGTATTATCGAAGAATGTGAGACGGAGGTTCCGTGGTACGAGTTCTATCGCTTTGACAAGCATTTACTAAAAGACCAACAGAAACCTGCCTGTGAAGCCCTAAAGAACAGTCAGGCATTTTCTCAACGCCTAGATGAAGAATACTTCAAACGTATTAAGCAGATAGAAAATCTCAAAAAAAATTTGGGGCAAAAGCTGCTTCAACTTAGAGATGTAGAACAAAAACTGGGTGGAGTATGGAAATTATTAGCAGTAAATTTTCAAAAGAATTGGACATATATTTCTTACATCATTTTTCTTGTTTTGTTTGCTTCTCCTCTATGGAAAATTTTGTGGTTTTACGGAATCGCTCCTTTCGCAGAAAAGTCTCCCCCCATTCAATTAACTGATCCAATATCCAATGGAAATATTATCTATAAAGAAGCAGAAAAAACTGTCTGTGTTGTGGTTGATTCATATAATCCTTTAAATGTACGAATGGATTACATGAATCAATACGATCGTAATTTGATTAAGCGAACAAGATTATTTTGGAGATGGTCTGCACCGTTTATCAGTTACGCAGCAGGATTATTTGAGCTAACAGAATTTACTACTAGGAATACCGTTGACGATGGGAATGTTGTGTTATCCCCCAAAACTGTCAGTAATTATATTACTGAAATAGAATTGCAACAACATCATGGACTTGTGATCCGTCCTGCTTGTATTGTGGGGATTTCTGGGGATATGCAGGTAAGAACTCAATGGGTATGGAGTTTTCACAGTTGGTTGACAGGTCAACATCGGTACATTATTTTTTATGGGACTGGCAAGCTCTACTTAGAAGGGAGTGGAGGAATATATGTTATGAAATCATCGCCAGCAAAAACAAGTATTGAGAGTCATTTACTGATAGGTTTTGATAGTCGATTAGGCTATTCAACTATCCGCACAGAAACATTTTGGCCTTATTTTCGCAACAAAGTCTCGTTAATTGATAATCAATTTTCTGGACAAGGAGTATTTCTGAGACAAGCAGTTGCCTCTGCAAAAGCACTCACTCCTGTTGAAAGGAATTTCCAATTTGTTGGTAATCTTACCAGTATCGTTGGGAAGTTTTTCGGTTTTTAGAATGCTGTATGAATAGCAGAACTTATTGACAATTAAAACAAGAAAAATAGGGCTTCGACTTCGCTCAGTCAGCAGTATACTGCTGACTGAGCGAAGTCGAAGCCTCTTGAATTTATTTGGAATTATAGCTGTAGTCATAATTGTTAGGACACAAAACCAGAATAAGAGTTGCGGCGCGGAGCGCCGCAACTCACTTCTTGGGTTTTAATTTGCCCTAATACAAGTAAATATTGCTTCTATTGTTAGATCTTTGATAAGACAATAGCATGGTCTATTTATTCTAGTTCCTTTTCTCAAAGCACAGTTGTTTAATTCATTCAATAGCAATACAACTCTACCTACAAATCTTCTGATGATGCCTATCATCGCTCTAATTCATTTCGTTAACTCTTTTAAAATGTAAAGCGCTCATGGCGATCGCTAGGGGCAGCATTAACAAAGGAATAACACCCAATCCTGACCAACTGGCGACCCAGCCCACCCCAGAGGGAATCATCGCTGCACCAACACTCGCAGCACTGGTAGCAAAGCTGACGGCAGCAGGGACTAAACTTGCTGGTAACTGTTTGGGAATCAGCCAGATCGTGGTAGGAAAGATCGGCGCAAGGGCAAACCCGATCATCGGTAAACTAATCCACTGCTCAGGTATTTGCCACCAAGCGACAAGTCCGATCATTAGCAGGACAAGGGACATACTAATTGTCCTCACGGCTCCAAGCGATCGCAAAAAATAGCCGAGCATAAACCGACCGACGGTTAAGCCAAACCAGTAAGCGCTAACGCTATATCCTGCGGTCATTATCGGGATTTGGCGATCGCCAACTTGGACAATGTAAGCCCAATTGCTAATTGATGCTTCTAAACCGACATAGATGAGCAGCATTAATCCTGTGAGCAGCACTAAGGGAACTTGCAGCGATCGCCCTAGATTTTGCCATGCGGGAGTATCAGCCAAAGCTCTACTTCTAGTCATAGCTGGATGGCGATAGATAATTGCTGTCAAGACACTCACCATCAATAAACTGACGATCACTGCTAATATTCCATAGACCTGTCGCCAGTTCATACCGATCGCTAATAGAGTTGTGGCGATCGCCGCACCTGAGAGCGCTCCAATGCCATAGAAGCCATGCAGCCATCCAATTAAATTTGTACTGCGATCATCCTGTGCGATCGCGGTATTAATACCCGCATCAATCAATCCAATTCCCAAACCAAAAAGCGTTCCCGCCGCTACCATCAGCCACCAAGTGGGCGATAGTGCATAGATGATGAGCGCCATTGTCAGCATACTGGCAGCAAAGAAAAGCATTCTTCCCAATCCCAAACGGCTATTGATCACACTACTGGTCAAGGCAGCGAGAAGATAACCGCTAATTTGACTGACAAATAGAAGTGTGATCGTTGCTGAATTAAGATTGTATGCCAATAAAATAGAAGGAAGTAAAACTCCCAAACCAGCTTCCGCGATACCAATGGCAATAAAAGCATAAAAGGAAATCGCGTCACCAATCCAGAGTGGCAGCGATCTTTTAGGAGAAATCATCATGGATTTCTTCGATCATGGCGATCGAATTGAGTAAGTGCTACGGCAATTAATAACAACGCGATCGCCACAATTCTCGCAGGACTAATGGGATGAGGAGTAATACCAAACCAGCCAAATTGATCAATCAATAGAGAACCACTCATCTGACTACACACCACCGCGAGAGCCGTTGTCGTCAGTCCCAATTTGGGAATAATAATCGTGTTTAAGGTTACATAGACCGCACCGAGCAAGCCACTCAAAAATGCCCACCAAGGAACTTGCGTTAACCGATCGAGATTTTGAGAACCAAAAATACCCAACAAAATCAAGAGGGTCAGCGTTAGTGAACCAACGGCAAAATTGATGGTTGCCGCTCCAATTGCAGACTGTAAAGTTTTCCGTAATCGAGTATTAGCCGCAGCACCGATCGCTAAAAAGCTACCTCCTGAACTTGCACCAATCAAAGCAATGAGCATATCCATAGTATTCACCTAAATTATTTTTTTAACGATAGAAATAACAGTACTTCGCGCTGTTGTTTCTATCTATTAAGGTTGCGCCAGAAAGAAAATAGCAACGATTAGCAAACCGATCGCAAAGCGACGATTGCGCGTGAGGCGATGTTGGGGCAAGTCTAGCCAGCCATAATGATCAACGATAATACCTGCGAGAGATTGCCCACCGACTACCAATCCCAAGGTTAAAGTTGTACCTAAAACTGAAGTAAAGTAAGTACTAGAACAGATATACCAAGTACCAAGCACCCCACCGATTAGGCTCCATTTAGGAGCTTTAGCGATCGCTGACCAATCAGGATGACCGAATTTTTGTGTGGCGATCAGTACCACTAAAACCAATGTGCCGACAATATAAGAAATATCCGCCGCTAGGGGAACGGAATTTAGCGATCGGGCTAATTGGGCATTGCAACTAGCTTGAATTGGTAAAAGTACACCGCTTAAAAGCGCGAGTAACAAGTACAAATAGATTTGATATCGCGCAGCAAACAAGTGTATGTGTTTCAAAGGAATGGATGTCATGGCAAAACAAGGGTGAGTGTGGAATTGTAATAGATAGAAGCCTTGTTCTAAGAAACTGACAGATAGATTAAAGATCGTTAAAACTGCGATCGCTAATAACTAAAAACGATTTAAAAACAACTTTGACATCATTTATCTCTATATCAAGATAAATGATGTCAAAATAAATGTCAACTATCTCGACATCAAGATATAATTGCCCCTATGGAACAAGACAAAATTGACTATATCTGCGAGCAATGGCGACAGGAAGCGCCGCAACTAGACACTTCTCCCCTAGACATAGTGGGGCGAGTGCTGAGGATCGCCCGTCTGCTCGAAAAACATCGCGAAATGGTTTTGGCGGAATATGGGTTGAGCGTTTGGTCATTTGATGTGGTCACAACGCTAAGGCGGCATGGCAATCCCTATCAACTCAAGCCCACAGACTTGTATAGCCTGCTGATGCTCTCATCAGGGGCAACGACTAACCGCATCGATCGCTTAGAACAGGATGGCATTGTCATCCGCCTCCGCGATCCTAGCGATCGGCGCAGTGTGATCGTGCAGTTGACATCTAAAGGTGTTCAATTAGCCGATTTAGTGATTCCGACTTTGTTAAAAAGTGAGCAAGATTTACTCAGTCAGTTTGCGAATCTCGAAGAAAGAGAAACTTTTGTAGCGATGCTACGACAATTGCTAGTATCCCTCGACAACAATCTGGAATAGATGCAGTTAAGTAGCTAGGCACAATCATAGATAATTCAAATAAGAAAAATAGGGCTTCGACCCTTCGACAAGCTCAGTGCATCGCTTCGCTCAGCCAGCAATATACGCTGGCTGAGCGAAGTCGAAGCCTCTTGAATTTATTGGGAATTACTGTAAATATAAAATCCCCAAAATCCTTACCGCCCGCGTAGCGGGCGGTAAGGATTTTGATTCTACTTGTGGCAAATCTCTTACCATTCCTGATAGAGTTTCTTCGCGTGAAGCATAATTTCTTCATTGGGTAAGCGAATCTTGGCAGTCTGACGTGGATAGGAAGTAGCGATCGCTGTTGAATCCTGTTCCACGATTATCGCCACAGCACTCAAAATTGATTGATGTAAAAGCGGCTTATATATCTTGCTCTTGAACTTCACATAGACCAGCACAAAGGTTTTTGTCTGGGTTGCAGTTTCAGGATAAAGAACGTGTACTTGCAAAAGCTCACCCCAAGGGAACTCTGTTCTAAAGGTAGTTAGAGAAGGGAAAGCATACTCCAAAATCCCTGTGTAGGTTTGGGGAGCAAGCAGAATTGCGGGATTACGGCGAATATCAGCAAAAGTGACATCGGCGCGATCGAGTTCTTGGACAACCTTAGCCCAGTATTCATGATGCTCAAACAATGGAATACGATTGGCTTTAATCCCAAACAACTCGCGATGAGTGCCATTCTGATGATTGTAATCGTAGTTAATCAACAAATTATGCAAAAATTCGCCTTGAATACTCGATTCTCCCGCAGCACCTAAAAAAGTCATGCGATCGCTCAAATTTTCGATTAAATCAGGCACAGGAATTTTCGCTTCCATATTTCCGTAAGTCCAGATGCAATCACCCTTGATCTCCAGTTGCAAAGGAGTTGCGAGAGGCTGAGCAGATGTTTTCCCAGATTGAAATAGCCGTCCCTGACCATCAAAGGCTAAGGCATGAAATGGACAGACAAGGTGACCTTCACAAATCCATCCATTTGATAAAGGAGCCTGCATATGGGGACAGATGTTATTGAGCGCAAATACTTCTCCCTGTTGATTTTGCCAGAGAACATAATCTTGACCATGCAGAGAAATTTTATAAGGTTTGTTAATTCCCAACATTGAGCGATGGGCAATCAACCAAGGTGCGCCAAGCAAGATCGGTGACATAGGTTAAAATGTGATTGATTATTCATGTTTGATATTCAAAATACGACGGATTTTTCATGTTTGTCAAGTACCTGTTTCGAGGATATTTTTAAGGATATTTTTTAACAACCTATGACCGAATCACCGCAACTCAAAACTCAACTCCGCCGCAAGCCTCAGCAAAAACGTAGCCAACAAAGGGTTGAACAGATCTTAAAAGCTGCCGCCGAAGTGTTCGATGATGTTGGTTACGAAGCTGCCACAACGCATATGATTGCGGCAAGGTCGGGTACAGCGATCGGCTCTCTATACCAGTTTTTCCCCGATAAGCTCGCCATATTTCATTCCTTGGAGGCTCGCCACATGGAGCGGGTCATGGCGATGAATGGAGCGCTTTTGCAGTCTGCCGATCCGCAACGCCCCTTTGCGGAATTTATGGATCGGATGGTCGAGGCTCATGTTACTTATTTTCAAGATCCGATGCCCCGTATCGTCTACCTTCAGTACTTTGTCGCGCCTCAGATATTTGTACTTTTTAATGAAACCTTTAACCAGCAGTTGATTCAGCAGTATGGCGCTCTTTTGCAACGGTGGAATCCAGAACTGGAGACAGAAAAAAGTGAGCGTCTTGCGGAGACTGTTCACCATTGTTACAACGCTCTGCTCCTGCAAGCCTTGAGAGGCGAAGAGGACAAGCGACAGGCTCGTTATGAGGAACTAAAAGCTTTGGTGGTTGCTTACCTCACTCCTCATCTAGAGTCAGCAAGCACACAAGTAATGAAAGTAATGAAATGTCCATACTGTAATTCATCCCAACTATCTAAAAATGGGCATCGTCACAACAAGCAACGCTATCTCTGTAAGGATTGTGGCAAGCAATTTTTGGAGCGCGATCGCGAATGTATGGCAACCCTATAGCCGTATTTATTCCTTTTAACGTTAGTTCGACGAAAACGCAAAATGATGAAAATCGCTCTGCGATTTTCATCATTTTGCGCCATTTGTGCCGCGCAAAGCGCAGTACAAATGATTAGATTGACGTTTCTTTAGGCTTTTTTCTACACCTTGGTTTGTAATTGTTCAATTTCCACAATCACCCGATTTTGGCTGGACGTAAGATGATCACGAATGGCATCTAGAGCTTTTTCAATATTGCGTTCGGCGATCGCTTCATATATTTGGCGATGTTCAGAACGAATTTCTAATACTTGGAGATTGCGCTGAATCGTTTGGATTCGTAACAGTGCCATCTTGTCAAACAACTGATCTAGCAAAAGCGCTAGCCAAGGATTGCCTGAACATTCGACAAGCGATCGATGAAACTGATAGTCGATGTGAAGTAGTTGATAACTGGTAAGTTCATTGGGGTGTTGAGCGATCGCTTTCTCAGCTTGTTGAATAATTAACTCAATCTTTTCTAGTTGAGCAGGTGTGGCATATTTGCAAGCCTCCGATACCGATTCCTGCTCTAGCACTGAACGACAACGATAGAGGTTTCTAGCATCTTCAATGGAGAAGCTAATTACCCGTAAATTTCCCTGTGCATCTGCAACAATAAGCTGTTCTTTTTGTAATTGCTGGATTGCCTCACGAATCGGAGTTCGACTAACTTGTAGTTTTTCCGCAATTTGCGTCTCCACCAAACGTGAGTCAGCCACAAACTCGCCTGACAAAATTGCCGATCGCAATACTTGGTAGGTTTGTTCACGCAAAGATTGTGGGCGTTGGATTGGGGCAGATGAAGAAAACATTGGTCAAAAAACTCCAGACGAAATATCGTTGTGTATACAGTATATTGTATTCAATATCTGTGATCTAACAGAAATTACTATAAAGAAATCTGAGCCATGATCCTAACACTTTCAAGACAATCAGCTCCTAGCTTATCGATAAACGCCGATCGCCTTAATCGCCATCTTGCTGAACTTGCAGAGATAGGTAAACTGCCCAATGGAGGCGTATGTAGACTTGCTTTTTCCGATGCCGATGTGCAGGCGCGATCACTGATCAAAACTTGGATGCAGGAAGCAGGAATGACCGTGCGCGGTGATGCGGCAGGAAATATTATTGGCACTTATGCGGGGACAGAATCAGGGATGGCGGCTTTGGCGACAGGCTCACACATTGATACTGTGCCTGTGGGCGGTCGCTATGATGGCTGTCTGGGTGTCTTAGCAGGTATTGAAGTAGCGCGAGTATTTCAAGAAACCCAGTTTCGCTTACGTCATCCTTTTGAAGTAATTGTTTTCTCCGATGAAGAAAATAGTGTGATTGGTTGTAAGGCGATCGCAGGTAATGCCCCCACCGACCCCGAACGCTATCGCCGCAAAGATGGTACATCAATTCAGGATTGTTTAGCTAAAGTTGGTGGTGATTGGGATGCTCTAGCAACGGCAAAGCGCGATCGCCATGACATTGACGCTTTTATAGAACTGCACGTCGAGCAGGGCGGAGTATTGGAGGCGTTAGATAAACAGATCGGCGTAGTTACAGGCATAGTCGGTCAATATCGCTTTATGGTGCAAATTATCGGTCGTCCTAATCATGCAGGGACAACCCCAATGAATATGCGAAAAGATGCGCTGGTGGCAGCTTCTCAGCTTGTCCTCGCCATTAATCGATTAGGGACAACCACGAAAGGCGATCAAGTCGCTACGGTGGGACATCTGACGGTTGCACCAAATGCGACGAATGTTGTACCTGCAAGGGTTGATTTGAGTATCGATCTGCGTGACTTATCCGAAGATAACTTACGGTTTCTAATTGATCAGATTGAACAAGAATGTCAGGCGATCGCCGCAGATACAGGCACAGAAATCACGATTGAGCAGAAGCTCCATGTTCTGCCCACGCCAGCTAAAGCGGAACTGATGGAGGCGATCGCCAAAGTTTGCGAAGATCTCGAACTTAGTTATGGTTACTTACCAAGTCGGGCAGGGCATGACGCTCAAGAGATGGGACGGTTTACGGATATGGGGATGATTTTTGTGCCAAGTCGTGAAGGGCTTAGCCATTCTCAAGATGAATATACTTCTCCTGAACAATGCGCTCAAGGGGCAAATGTTCTCTTACATACACTTTTGGCGATCGATAATTGCTATCCCTAGTTATCAATTTTCCCAGTGAATAATTTCGGGTGCGCGGCGGAGCCGCGCACCCAAAATTATTCACTATCAAACTTAGGTAAATCTCAATGGGTACAGTTCTCGTCAAAAATATTCATACTCTGGTGACAATGGATCGCGATCGCCGCGAGATTCACAATGCGGCAATTTTTGTCCGTGATCAGGCGATCGAGCAGGTTGGACTGACGGAAGATTTACCTCAAGATGCCGATCAAGTTCTTGATTTGCAAGGGCGACATATCGTCATGCCGGGGTTAGTGAATACCCACCATCATTTCTATCAAGCTCTTACAAAAGTAGTTCCCGATGCTCAAAATTGTGATCTATTCAATTGGTTAAAAACACTCTATCCAATTTGGTCAAAGCTCACTGCTGAAGGTGTCTATGTGAGCGCTCAAATGGCAGCCGCCGAACTGATGCTCTCTGGCTGCACCACTGCGAGCGATCATCTCTATATCTATCCCAATGACTGCACCTTAGATGATGAAATTGCGGCGATGAAGGCGATCGGAATGCGCTTTCATGCTAGTCGCGGCAGTATGAGCGTCGGCGAGAGCCTTGGTGGTTTACCTCCCGATAGTCTAGTGGAGAAGGAAGCGGATATTCTTAAAGACTCGCAAAGACTGATCGAACAGTATCATGATCCTTCGCGCTATGCGATGCTACGAATGACTCTGGCTCCCTGCTCACCTTTTTCCGTTTCCCCTGACCTCATGCGCGAGTCGGCAGCGATGGCGCGATCCTATACCAGTGTGAGACTGCATACCCATCTTGCGGAAAACCAATCCGATATCGACTACAGTTTGCAGAAGTTTGGGATGACTCCTGAAGACTATGCGGAATCAGTCGGATGGCTAGGTGATGATGTCTGGCACGCCCATTGTGTGAAGTTGAGCGATCGAGCGATCGCCAAGTTTGGACGCACTGGTACAGGTGTGGCGCATTGTCCTTGCAGCAATATGCGTCTAGCAAGTGGGATTGCCCCAATTCGCAAAATGCTGAATCATCGAGTGCCTGTGGGTTTGGGAGTTGATGGTTCCGCTTCTAATGACATTGGGAACTTGATGCAAGAAGCGAGAACTGCTTTTCTCTTGGCAAGGGTCGGTAGTGGCGATGCTCAATCAATGACCGCTAGGGATATTTTAGAAATCGCAACCCTAGGCGGCGCGAGAGTATTGGGAAGAGATGACATTGGCGCGATCGCTCCTCAGATGGCGGCAGATTTTATTGCGATTAATGTCGATCGTCCAGAGTTTGCAGGCGCACAGCGAGACTTGGTGGCGGCTCTAATCTTCTGTCCTGTGGGAAATGTGGATTACAGTTTTATCAATGGTCAAATGGTAGTTGATCGAGGCAAACTAACTACAGTTGATTTACCGATTCTAATTGAACAGACCAATAAATTATCACTTGCGATGTTGTAGTAATGTGAGTTCAATATCAACGATTCGCGCTTTCAATGTCAGTGCGTCACAAATGGCTATAGACAGAAAAATAGGGCTTCGACTTCGCTCAGCCATCGAATATTGATGGCTGAGCGAAGTCGAAGCCTCTTGAATTTATAGCGACATAAAACCCAAAAAGCTGTGGCGTACGCTGCGCGTGCGTCACAGCTTTTTGGGTTTTATGGTTTCTCATACCTAGCTACTCAGATACTCCCAAAGGATATGGAGAGCTAATTCATGGATTAGCTCTCCATATCCTTTGTATTGATGTATACAGAAACTTTCTTTCTACTAACTTTAAATACGAAGTAGTTTTGTATACAGTATACATTTTAATTTTGCAGAGCGGTAATGCTTCATACCTTCAAGAAACAGTTACACAGGGCTTTCTTCGTTGCGGTGTCCACAGCAGTGCTTGCTGCTTGTAACAGTGCGCCACCAAACGCAAGTACAACCTCTAGCGATACTCCTCCAACAACGGCAACAGCGACCAAAACAGGGAGTTCCGATCAAAAAGCTAAGCAAGATATTCGCGTGCAGCTTCCCTTCCTAAAGCAAAGTCTTGATGCACCTTTAATCTGGGCGATCGAAAAAGGTTATTTCGCGGAGGAAGGTTTAAATGTTAGCTATGAGCGTGGTTTTGGGAACGCTGACACCATCAGTAAACTAGGCACGGGCAAGTATGATATTGCTTTTAGCGATGTTTATAACGCTATGGAGTTTAATGACAAGAATCCCAATGCCAAGATTCTTGCCGTAGCTTTTTATCAAAATAAAGCTCCTTTCTCGATTGTTACTTTCAAAGCCAATGGAATTAAAACTCCTGCCGAGTTAGTTGGTAAAAAACTTGGTGCGCCCGCAGGTGATGGACCACGGAAGTTGTTTCCACTTTTTGCAAAGGAAGTAAAGATTGCTCCAGATTCAGTCACTTGGGACACAATGGAACCGAAATTGCGTGAAACCTTCTTGCTACAAGGTAAGGTTGATGCAGTCAGTGGCTTCTACACTTCAGTTATTCCATCCTTGATCAAAGGTGGAAAGACTATGGATGATATTCAAGTCTTCTTCTATGATGAATATGGCTTAGACTTCTATGGCAATGGAATTTTAGTCAAACAAGATTTTATGACTAAAAATCCTGAAGCAATTAGAGCTTTCCTCAAGGCTTATTTTCGGGCAATGCAGGAAGTCATCAAAGATCCCAGTGCCGCTCTGGATTTAGTTGTATCTACGGATCAGAGTAAGTTGATGGATCGGGATGCGGAGAAGCTACGTTTGAAACTTGCCCTCGAACGGATGTATGTAACTCCAGAATTAGAGGCGGATGGCTTGGGTGGCGCAAATATTCAACGGCTGGATAAGAGCATTGCTCAAACCGTTGAAGGCTTTAAACTAAAACCCACCACTTCTGCGGATGTGTTTACCGATAAGTTTTTGCCTCCTAAGGAGCAACGGATGGTTCCTGCTGCTAGCGATCGCAAACCACTGCTCTAACCCCAAAACACAAAATGGCAACGCCATTTTGTGTTTTTCAAACCCTTACTGGGTTTGCTTTTTAAGTCATAACTCAATCAAACGGTACAGCTACAATGGTTCAGCCTCTAACCTCCTCTTCTGCTGAAACGGCTAATCACTCTAGACCTTTGCTAGAATTTGATCGTATTGGTTTGGAATATCCATTCGGTGATTCGATACGTCGGATTATCCAAGAAATCTCGCTTGATATCCAAGCAGGTGAATTTGTCTCCTTCGTTGGACCCAGTGGATGTGGCAAAACCTCAATTTTACGGATGGTTTCGGGATTAAGTCCAACCAAAATTGGGGAGTTACGCTGTCATGGGCAACCCGTCACTAAACCGCTAAAGAATGTGGGTATTGCCTTTCAAAATCCTGTATTGCTACCTTGGCGAAGAACCATTGATAATGTACTACTGCCCTTAGAAGTAGTCCATCCCTATAAGCGAGATTTCAGAGTTAATCATGCCCATTATGTGGATATGGCACAAAAGTTATTACAGGCGGTGGGTCTAAAGGATTTTCAACAGCAGTTCCCTTGGCAGTTGTCGGGCGGTATGCGTCAACGAGCTTCTCTTTGTCGTTCCCTAATTCACCAGCCAGAAATTTTACTATTGGATGAACCCTTTGGAGCGCTAGATGCTTTTACCCGTGAAGAAATGTGGGTAATGCTGCAAAAGTTGTGGATGGAAGCAAAGTGTGTGGGCATTTTAATTACCCACGATTTGAGGGAAGCTGTATTTTTGTCAGATACCGTTTATGTGATGAGTCCTCGTCCTAGTGAAATTGCTTTCAAGCTAAAGATTGATTTGCCACGTCCAAGGACATTAGAAATGTGTCTCAGCGATGAGTTTGCTCATCTTGCCGCCGAACTACGTCGTCATATTCATAAAAGCTAAAACCTTAAAGCTAAAACCTTTTTTAGCCGTGAGATAATTTTGGATCTCATTAGACTGTCAAACGCTATGTGACAACGATAATCAGGAGAAAATATGCAGGGAACTATTGAGAATGCAAGGCGATCGCCTAAGAAGTTTGATTTTAATGCTTTTCTGGATACTAAATCTGCGACGATCATTTTGCCAGCGATCGCCACAGTTGTATTGTTTATCCTCTGGGAAGTTGCGGTATGGGCATTGAAGATCCAGCCTTTTAATTTGCCTGCTCCTTCCAAAATTCTAGAAGCAACTATCAAGTTCGCACCTCAGCTTCTCGAAAATTCTTTGAGAACTATCTGGACAACCTTTGCGGGTTTTATGATCGCAAGTATAGTCGGTGTAGTTTTAGGGTTTCTCATTGGTTACTCCAAATTTATCTACCTGACTTTCTATCCATTACTGGTTGCCTTTAATACAATTCCAAAGTCGGCATTAGTGCCATTACTGGCTGTTTGGTTTGGAGCTAATGCTATTCCTGCGATCGTGACTGCTTTTTTACTAGCATTTTTTCCGATCGCAGTTAACGTTGCCCTCGGTTTAGAAACCATTGAACCTGAGATGAAAGATGTTTTACACGCTTTGGGGGCATCTGATTTTGAAATATTTCAGAAAGTTGGCTGGCCTCATACTTTGCCCTATGTATTTGCCTCTCTCAAAATTGCGGTTTCTTTTTCCTTTATCGGAGCCGTAATCGCCGAGTCGATCGCCTCTAACGCAGGTTTAGGCTATCTGATCGTACAGGCAGCATCAGATTTTAATGTACCTCTTGCCTTTGCCGCCTTGATTGCGTTGGCAGTTCTAGGGGTGATGCTATACGCATTATTTGTCGCCATCGAAAAGAAAGTTATCTATTGGGCAAGATAGTTTTCTAACAGCCAATAAAAAAGGCTCGCCGAGGCGAGCCTTTTTTATTGGCTGTTATTTAGGTTTTGGCAACCATGCCCAATGACGATAGCTAGGGTGGAGATGATCTTTTGGTTCATGATTTTCAAATTTTTCTTCAAATTTTGGGAGATCATCTACCTCTATAAATATTAGGCGATCGTCATAATCTCTATCTTTAGGTTGCTTGATATTTTTACTGAGAGTTTGCATAGCCTTGTTTTAACCCATAAATTTTAATTTCTATTTGTATTATAAACTACATTTATTCCAAAATAATTCTAGAGTTGTCATTTGATGACATTACAGCGTCCTGAGATGACCTAACAATCTTGCTGTACCGCTTAAAACCTCAATAGCGCCAGTTCGACAAATTGCCATATCGAACGCACGTTAATAGGCTTTTATAGAAAATCCAAATAAGAAAAATAGGGCTTCGACTTCACTCAGCCATCGTATATTGCTGGCTGAGTGAAGTCGAAGCCTCTTAAATTTATTTGAAATTACTATACTGTTTGAGTTTCTAGAGTAAAGCAAGGTTGGGTTAAAACTTAAAAGCCAAGGAGAGGAGTGACAGCGCGATGCGCTGTCACTCCTCTCCTTGGCTTTTTCCTTATATCGGTTAACGTTAGTTTGGGTTAAGCAACAGCCCTCATCCCCTTCTCCTTTCTGGGATAGGGTGAGGGTTTCAATTTATCCCGAACTCATGTTAACGAAGTCTTCTTCCTTAAAAACTAAACTGAGTGCGGAGATTACCGACAAATACAGTGGGGTTAGTTGAGAAGCTGTTGGGATTGAAAATTGCGTAGAATGCAGGAACGATCGCAATATTCTTACTAATTGGATAGTAGTAAGAAATCTCTAGATCGTATTGAGTCGCACCATCACCGCCGCCAGAGAGTAAGAAATTACGTCCACTACTGTAGCTGTGAGGGATAACAAAGGAAAGCACACCCAATGAACCTTCCTTAAATAGATCAGGGAAAGCTACCCCAAATTGGAAGGCATTAACATTAACGCTACCGCCTTTTACAGCAGGATTGATCGGCGAGATATTCGTACTACCGTATGAGTAGCGACCAAAGAGACCCAAGCCCTTAGTAACCAACCAATCAAAGTTAAAGATAAATGTGTCGGCAGTAGCGTTATTAATTGCACCACCCTGTCCGTCATCTGCAAACCCATAGGGCAGAGGCTCAGCCGTCGCACCGTTTACAAAACCACCATTGGTTTTGATGTTCGAGCGCGTGTATAAAAAGCGCAGGTTCGCATCACGGCTGGGCGAATACACTAACTCAGCACTTAGCGTGTTAGTTCCACCAAAAAGCCCCTGTTGCGGATTGCTGGAAGTATTGTTGTTAGGAGCAGTGAGAAACTCGGTGTTTTCTCCTAAATAGGCGGCTGCAAATCTAAACTGAGGGTTGATTGTCCAAGTTACAACTGCACCCGATCCGCGATCGACGGCATTGGATAATGTACTGCCATTGGAGTTAAAACTAGTTGCTCCTGTCAAGAAGTTGGTAAAGCGGTTGCCATCAAAGTAGCGATAGAAGTTCAAACGAGGACCGATCGCGATGTTGACGTTGCTAGCAACTGGGAAACTGTAAAACAACTCACGGATATTGAATACGTTGGCACTTGGGACACCTGTCTGATCAAGAAACGGTGTTCCCCAAGAATTAGTAAATCCAGCAGATACAAAGTTATTAGCTGGAGAGTTCCCATTACCTGTTACAAGCTGAGTAACCAAAGCATCTTTACCTGTGAAAGATGTAGTTAGGTTTAAGAACAGATAGTAGCCAAATGTAAGGTTAGGATTGCCTCTATTAACCGTAGTTGGAACACCACCAACACGACCAGGGGCTGCAAAAGCACTAGCGGGGTTACCCAGACTGCGCTCAGCTTTTACAGGAGAAGAGGCTGTCGCTCCAGTAATGTTAAAGAAGGCAAGTCCACTGAGTTTTGTGGTTGTAGAAAACTGTTGTTCTTCGAGCTTGGTTGTCTTTGCTTCGAGGGTATCTACACGACCGCGTAGAGCTGTTAATTCAGCCGCAAATTCTTCCTGTAGCTTCTGCAAAGTAGCGAAGTCTTCTTGAGAAACCTTATCGGCTAATCCTGCGGAAATAATTTCATTGATTTTGTCCAAGCAAGCATTTAAGCCCGCAGCAAATTCATATCTTGCTAAAGCCTTACCACCCTGAAAGGTACTGTCGGGATAGCCTGCAATACATCCATATCTTTCTACTAGAGATTGCAATGCTGTAAATGCCCAATCGGTTGGGCGCACATCAGACAATTGGGAAACCGATGTCACTGAAGCCACATCGGTGATTTCGGTTAGTTTATCTACTGCGAGACTGCTGGTAGATGCGTCTGGAGTTAGATTAGGCTGAAGGCTAGCAGCAGCTTCTTGACGATCAATTAAATTACTGATTGATGGCGTACCAGTCGATGCAGAAGTCGGTAGATTGTTCGATAAATTTACCGTTGAGAGATTAGTGGATAAATCTCTAGGTAAGGATTCTGACGCTTGAGGTGCAGCTTTGGCAGATGTTGCCACCGAAGTAGATAAAGCTGACACTGCAACAAACATCGCTAGACAAGAAAGAGAACTGTGGAAAACCTTTGACATAACTCCTCAAACCAACTACATGAGCGATAAAGATACAGATTCCAAGTCTGTATCGATTTTGCGTCAATTTGGATACTGTATACGGTATCCAAATTTGTATGATTAAACTTGAGAATCGCGATCGCTTTCTGTATTTACAAACACAGAATGTTTAGCTTTAAACAACTTAAATATGCATAGTTGTGTATACAGTATACAAATGCTAGTCACTAATCAACCACTTTTCAAGCGCTTTTGGTATCCAGTCATACCAATGTCTTTACTTACCGAAGATAAGCCCCAAAGCTTTCAACTGCTTGGACAACAAATTGTTGTGTGGTTGGCAGCAGAGGGAAAACCTGCGGCTGCACCCGATCGCTGTTGTCATCGATCAGCTAAGCTCTCCCTCGGTAAAGTGTCAGATGGATTACTAGAATGTGGTTATCATGGCTGGCAATATGATGGCAGTGGTAGCTGTTTGCGCGTTCCTCAAATACCACCTGATGCGCCAATACCAAAAAACTATCGCATTAATACCTATGCTTGCGAAGAGCGTTATGGATATGTTTGGGTATGTTTAGAAGATCCAATTAACAAGATTCCAGAACTTCCTGAAGCGAGCGATGCCAGTTTTCGGTTGATTCCAGAATTTTATGAAGTATGGAACTGTGCAGGGTTGAGGGTTATGGAAAACGAGATGGATCTTGCCCATCCCACCTTTGTGCATACAACTACTTTCGGTAGTGCGGAGCATCCCATTCCTGAAGAACTGGAAATTACAGAAACTGATTATGGTCTCAGAGCTACGGCAACTCTTGGGGTAGTTAATCCTGAATCCCAGCAAAAGAATTTGAAAATGGATAGCTACATTACCCATCGCAAGCTAGAGATGGATTGGTTTATGCCCTTCACTTGTAAATTACGGATTAATTATCCCAATGGATTAGTCCATATTGTCGTTAATACGGCAACGCCCATTGACGATAAGTCTTCGCAAATTGTCCAGTTCTGTATGCGAAATGACACTGAAGAACAAACTAAAGCTATAGATGCGATCGCCTTTGATCGGCAAGTTACCCTAGAAGATAAGGCAATTTTGGAATCCACTGATTATGATGTGCCGTTAGATGCCAAATTTGAGCAGCACATGATGACTGATCGCCCCGGATTGATGATGCGCCGCAAACTAGCAGCAATGCTGAGCGCAGTCTAGAAAATAACCGCGCTTGGCGCGGTTATTTTTTAACTTCCGCGATAGGTACTATAAGCCCAAGGTGATACCAGTAAGGGAACATGGTAGTTAGCATTAAGATCAGAAATGCCGAAACGGATGGGAACGCGACTTAGGAAAGGGGGCTGGGTTTGGGATATTTCTAGACTGGCAAAATAGTCACTCACATTAAACCAAATTTCGTAAATGCCTGACCGCATCTCTGTACCAGTTAGTAATGGCTGATCGGTTCTACCATCTTGATTGGTATGTAGCGTTTTGAGTAAGGTCTTTTGGTCGTTATTTTCAATTACCCATAATTCGATCTGCATATTTCTAGCAGGGCTTCCATTCACTGTGTCAAGAACATGGGTTGAGAGTTTTCCAGTCATAGGTTAATAAGCAGGTTTTGTGATTTTTTAATGCAGCATAAAGCAAGATTTGCTTAAGATCTAAACCCCGAATACAAGTGGCGACGCTTTGTGCCGCCACTTGTATTCGGGAGACTAGACAAACTTAGGAGGCTTTAGGTATTTCTAGGTATAGCTGTAGCCATTTTTGTTAGGATACAAAATCAGAAGACGAGTTGCGGCGCAACTCACTTCTTGGGTTTTGATTTTGTGCTAATGCAGGCGGCTACAGCTATGATATTGCATTTAGTAGCTGCATACTGTATACAATACTTTAATCTATAATCTAAATATCACTATTTATGACGACATCTAACGGGACAAGACGAGTATTTATCTGCGGTTCCGCATTGCGGGGACAGCCCGATCATGGAAATTTACAAGGCGCAAAATTTATCCGTCCTGCGCGTACCCAATCTCGCTACCGACTTCATTCTGCTGGCGACGGATGGCATCCTGCAATTTATGAAGTAGAGACAGGCGGAATTTCCATCCCTGGGGAAGTCTATGAGATGCAAGCTGAAGAATTTGATTATCTCGCCAGTAATGAACCGCCAAATATGTATCCTGCGGATGTTTACTTAGAAGATGGAGAAGTTTTAACCGCTTTTCTCTATCCTCAAGAATTAATCGAGAAGTTTAATTGGAAAGATATCTCTGATCTTGGTGGATGGGCTGCTTATAAAAGCGCATAGATTAAGAAAAAAGGTTCGCAAAGCGAACCTTTTTTCTTAATCTATGCGCGCGATCGCTGCAATAGCTCCACCACCTGAGGGACCTTGATGCTCCGCACCTCCCGATACATAGACCATCGGGTCTTGGACAATAGAAGCTACTACGGCTCCCACTACAGCCCTTGCCATGCGTGTGTGGTTGATATCGGAGTCATCCATCATCGTGTGTCTTCTGCCCAAAAGTTCTCCCGATGGATCAGCTTCGGCTTTAGCAAATATATTGATTACCCGATCGCTAGTTTGACCAGTGGAGGCGATCGCTTTAGTTACAGCTTGGGCATCGAGAGCATGTTGCATCACACTATGACCAATCACAAAATTACTAGTGGATGTGGGGGCATTTCCTAGTACTAAAATCTCACAATTGCGTAACTCCACCCCTGCGGATGTGGAAGCAACGGTGGAATATAAATCATAATTTTGGCAAATATCTGCTTCTGTAAGATCTTCTAGTTGAACCTCACCTAAAGCCACGGCTACGCCTAGGGCTGAGGCTCCGCGCGAGTAGCCCATAGACTGATAGCTGCTTACTGCTTTATGAAGAGATTTACTAACTGATTTCGGATCATGATCTGCGTCTAGCAAGCGATCGCGACTGGTGACGAGTGGACATTTAATCTGGACAAAATGCACATCATCTTTAGCGATGCCTGCGGTAGCGATCGCTTGATTCACAGCGAGGGCAACTTCTTTGACCATCATTAACGAACCAATTTCCGCCGCCGTAAAATCACGGGTATGAATCACTCCCAAGGTCAAAGCCATGCGGGACGGAGTATCTGGCGTTGAAGGTTGACTGGTGAAAATTGTTAAATGGGGGCTTAAGACTCCTTCTGTACCGCCCGACATCACATAAACGATCGCTGCCGCTTGTTCCTGTCCCACAAAATTAGCTAGATAGTTCTGCAAGGTTTGCACTGCAAAACCTCGCGTAAAGTCATTCACACAGCCATTGCCTTCGGTCTTGCCCATAATCGCCACTATTTGCTGGGAATTAATTTTGCCTGATGCGATCGCCGCTTTTAAAGCCGTAAGATCATCAGGACTATTTTGAGGAAGCTTGTATACATCAACTTTCATAGGGGTTTGAGATAAGGGGGTAGTAATTGGCGGCGCAAAGATATGCCGATGGTTATGCTGGTTTATGGTACTTATGCCAATGGTGAGCGATGTCAATACGGCGACAAATCCAAACGCGATCGTGACTCTGCACATAGTCCAAAAATCTCGCCAAAGCTGCCGCTCTCCCTGCTCTACCCACTAGGCGGCAATGCAGACCGATGCTCATCATCTTGGGTGATGTGTCACCTTCCTCGTAGAGAACATCAAAGGCATCACGCAGATAGGCAAAGAACTGATCGCCCGAATTAAAGCCTTGAGGTGTGGCAAACCGCATATCGTTATTATCAAGGGTGTAGGGGATAACCAGATGGGGTTTGCCATATTCATAATTCCAGTAGGGCAGGTCATCGGCATAGCTATCGGAATCGTAGAGAAAGCCGCCTTCTTCCACAACTAATCGCCGCGTATGCTCGCTAGTACGTCCCGTATACCAACCGAGGGGTCGCGTTCCTGTAATTTCTGTATGAATAGCGATCGCCTTTTGCAAATGTTCTCGCTCTTGTTCAGGGGAGAAATATTTGTAATCAATCCAACGATAGCCATGACTCGCAATTTCCCAATCCGCTTCCAACATGGCGGCGACGGCTTCTGGATTACGCTCAAGTGCCATGGCAATACCATAGATAGTTACAGGAATCTGGCGATCGCAAAACATCCGATATAAGCGCCAAAATCCTGCGCGACTACCATATTCATAACAAGATTCCATACTCATGTGACGCAATCCGTTAAAGGGAACAGCGCCCACAATCTCTGACAAGAAAGTTTCGGAAGCACTGTCACCGTGAAGGATACAGGTTTCGCCGCCTTCCTCGTAGTTAACCACAAACTGGACTGCGACACGCGCCTTGTCTTTCCATTTGGCATCGGGAACCGATCTCCCGTAGCCGATCATATCTCTGGGGTAAGTCATAGGAATTTTAGAGGATTGATAGAATTACTACTCAATTAAAAATTAGTAGGGTCAATTCATGAATTGACCCTACTAATTTGTGACAGCTAAAACTAAACGCCATCTGGCGATTTCGATGATTTCGGCGATCGCTTGTTTTTTTTCTACTTCTAGATCGTTCTGGAGCCTTTGCTCAAAAGCGCTGAGAATAGTATTTTTGGTGTGATTGCGAACAGCGATAATAAAAGGGAACGTAAACTTATTTTTATAGGCTTGATTAAGACTTTGAAAGTAATTGTATTCTGTGGCAGAGAGTTGATCTAGCCCGACGGTGGACTGCTCTTGAACTGAAGCTTCTGCCATTTTGAACTTACTGCCCAGATCAGGGTGAGCGCAGATGAGCTTTAATTGCTCAGCATCACTCATTTTTAGCACGATCGCTGCCATGACCTGATGTAAATTCTGGACATCGACAAAGGGACGCGATCGCCAAGCTTCGGCGGCTATTTCGGGTGTGTGTTCAAAGACTGAACCGATCGCTTCGATAAATTCTGCTTGACTCATTTGATTGAGCATGGCGATCGCATAGGTAACTGGAGAACTCAATGTAAAGGACCTCCGCTAATAATTTTGGCGATCGCACTAGTGACATCTAGGGGACTTTCCTGTGAGAGTTGGTCATACCACTTTTGAGTAACTGCGGGATCTTTGCCATGAATAGCTTCCGCACGATTACGCGCTTTATTCACGATTTCAGTAGTGCGAACTTTGCGTTCCTTTTCGTAACGCATCAGGGCATCGGCAACACTGACATTAGTTGATAGTAGATAATTAGCGATCACAAAACCATCTTCGAGAGCTTGACATCCACCCTGTCCTAAATCTGGACAAGTGGCATGAGCCGCATCACCCAATAGAGCCACCCGACCTTGGACCATTTTTTCAATAGGTCCAACATCATGGATTTCTACCCTTGCCACATTCTCAGGATCGAGGCGATCGATTAAAAGTTGTACGGGCTTTGCCCAACCTTGAAAATATTCTTGTAGTTCAGTTTGATAGTGAGCGCGATCATTGGTTGTGCCTTTGGGGAGTGGCACATCAAAAAAGAAATAGAAGCGATCGCCAGCGACGGGCATCATTGAGGCGCGTTTGTGTTCTCCCACATAAATCGACCACATATCCGCAGGTGCGAGATCGTTACTAATCGGAACTAATCCATTCCAATTTACATAACCCCGATAGGTTGGTTCAATTGTTTCATTAAGAACATATTTTCGTAACAGAGAACGCACACCATCGGCAGCAATCAGTACATCGCCTGTCGCTGTGCTTCCATCCTCAAATATAGCGGTAACATCGCGATCGCTTTCTACGCAATCAATACATTTAGTACCCAGAGTTATTTTGCCGCCTAGGGACTCAAAGGATGATAGCAATAGATTTTGCAAATCCCTCCTTGCGACAGGGTAAGGACGCTGACCGACTTCATCGATTAGAGGTTGGAGGGAAATTTCGTTTAGCAGATTTCCCGATAAATGGCGGTATTCCATCCGATTCATCTGTCCGCCGATCGCTGCCATCTTTTCGCCTAATCCAAGACGATTGAGAACTTTCACTCCATTTGACCAGAGTGAAATTCCTGAACCCGTAGGACGCAAATCCCTGACGCGATCGTAAATTTCTACTTCATAGCCAGACTGCCGTAGGGCGATCCCTGCGGTTAGACCACCTATACCCGCACCGATAATTATTGCTTTTAAACCGTACACGATGGCAATCTCACACAAAATGTATACAGTATACAAAAATATTTTTAACTATTGTATTTCTAGCTACAAAATATCAGTACAAAATTTTTAGCTTTTTCAGGGTTTGCCGACGATAAGCTCTGTAGCAAAGTAAGATTTGGTTATTTCACCATTTGCGCCGCACTTTGCGCGGTGCAGATGGCTATATCAAACTCACGTTAGTTAGTATAGACAACTCAAATAGAACAAATTGGGCTTCGACTTCGCTCAGCCACCGTATTTTGATGGCTGAGCGAAGTCGAAGCCTCTTGAATTGGTTTGGAATTAAAATACAAATCAAAACCTATAAATCGAGTAGTGATCCTCTCCACTACCACTCGATTTATAGGTTTGTATCCTCAAAAGAGCTTTTTTATCTTAAAAAATTAACAAAAGCCGATTTTTATATGTATTTCTGCTGTTGATATTGCCATATCATCGATATATGTATACTGTATACATATATCTACGCGCCAACAATTTCAGAAGTCTATTCAATCGAGCGTTGAGCCTCAAGAGTCTTATGGTTATTCCTATTCCGCAGCCTTGGCAACCAATTGTGACCTTTGCCCATCCTGTACTGATGACTGTCACCCTGATCGTCTCTATCTATGCCGCTTACCTAGGACTGCAATATCGTAAGGCGCGTAACGCTGAAGGTGAAGTTAAAAAAGCGATGATGTCTAAGCGTTACAACCTTCAGCACTACAAAATTGGGGCGATCTTTTTGGTGCTAATGGTCGGAGGTGCGATCGGTGGAATGGCAGTCACCTACAACAGCAGTGGAAAACTAGCGATCGGAGCGCATTTATTTGCAGGTTTAGGACTCGCATTTTTAGCAGCAATATCGGCTTCTCTTGCGCCATTAATGCAACAAGGCAAGGAGTGGGCAAGAATTTCACATATTTCAATTAACACGGCAATTCTTGGTATTTTCTCTTGGCAATTACTCACGGGGTTAAATATTGTGCAGATAATCCTAGAACGGATGGCAAAAACCTCATAATAGCTTCTATACAATTTTAAAATTCATTAAAACCAAACAAGTAAAAATCAAGCGATCGCCAATTTATTCTAAATCTAATTTATAAAGATCATCTAAGTTATTTGCCTAATAACAAAACAAATAAGTAGTCAAAAAAGTTAAGTGTAAAACCTTAAGATCTTTGGCTTGCAATACTTACGCGGCATAAATTTTATATTTATATTTTAATTTTATCTAACTGCTTGCACAATAATTCTAGACAAGCACAGACAAAAAATTATTTAAAACTATCCCAACAAAAAAGTAACTTACAATACCATTACTTTATACGAACTCTGTTGTAATGAAGCTTGTATATCAGGCTAGCCTGTTAATTTAATATACTAATCAAATAGTCTAGTTAATCTTTGCCGATCTTACGATGGTACTTCTTCGTAATGTTAAATTCCTCAAGCAAAGTATTAGTTGTTGTATTTAGAATTAAATTTGCTGACTAGCTTAGGTAGTCAAAAACCAGATTTGTAAAAGTATGCGTAGAAATAAATTAAGTAGTATGTTTAAGTTACCTAGTTCTAAGTTGCTTACTAAATTGAATAGCTTTGGCTTAGCCCTAGTAATCATGTTGGGAGTTATTTTAGGTAACCCGATCAACGCACAGGCAAATGTGATCCCATCCAACTCTGATGGCTCTATGACCGAGATGCGATCGCCTGTTGATGGTGCAAAGTTTTCCTCGTTACTAGCAGATGCCGCCGTAGAGCCTGAAGCTACACCAGAAACTCCAGAAGCAAAGGCTGCCGCTAAACTCGAAGCCAAAAAAGCAAAGGCTGCCGCCAAACTCGAAGCCAAAAAGCTAAAGGAAGCTGCGGAAGCGGAAGCGGAAGAAGTGAAAGCTAAGGAAAAAGCGGCTAAAAAAGCCGCCAAGCTCGAAGCGAAAAAAGCGAAGGAAGCCGCTAAACTTGAAGCCAAAAAAGCTAAAGAAGCGGAAAAAGCCGCTGTAACTGAAGAAGAAACATCGAAAGAATCTCCTGAAGCCGCACCTTCAGAACCAGCAGCCGAAGCGCCAGTAGAAACTGCACCGACTCCCTAGTGATAGCGGTGGTGATTGTCTTGGGTTTGCAAATGATAATCTGCTCATTTGCAAACCTCACACCGATAAGTAATCAATGATCTAATTTAAGGCAAGAAAATGACTTCAGCAGTTCCGCGATCGCAATCCAAATTTAACTTGAGTGCTTACTTAATTAGTGACAAACCAGCAGGGTTTCTATTGAGTTGGGTAGCAGGTTTTGTGGATACCTCTGCATTCATTATCCTGTTTGGACTCTTCACCGCCCATGTCACTGGAAACATTGCCTTAGCGGGTTCTTCCTTTGTTAGCTCTGACACTGAGACAACGATTACCCGTTTGTTGATGTTGCCCACATTTGTCGTAACTGTGGCACTAACCTCGCTCCTCGCTCGCTATGCCCGTAGTCAAAAATGGTGTGTATTTGGCGTTCTATTAACTGCGGAAGCGATCGCGCTAGCGATTTTTTTATCCTTGGGTATGACACTTTCGCCTGAACTTCTATTTGATGTTCAAGAAGATCTCATTCTCCCAATTGGTATTTCTGGAGTCATTGCTATGGCAATTCAGAATGCGTTAATGAAGGAGGCTAAGGGAGTATTTAAAAGTTATATCCCCACAACAGTTATGACTGGAAATACTACCCAGTTAACCATTGATGTCGTGCAGTTTTTTAGCGCCAAGTTAGCAAAAAACCAGACCGAACTTACTCAAATTGAAGCTGAAGAATCCTTAGAACGCATTGGTAGATTTGTACCAACGATTGTAGGTTTTGCCCTTGGCGGAATGTTAGCGGCTTGCTTTATCTTAGTCTCTGAGTCTTGGTGGAGTTTGTCTTTACCCTTAGTGATTATTTCGATTTTGGCGATCGCTGCCTATGTTGAGCATGGTCGCGAGTCTATTGTTTAAAGATAAAATCTTTATTTTTTAAGTATTATAATTCCCAAGGAAAATTCCATGAAAAACCGTTTGCTATCTCTTGTAGTTGGTGCTTTGATTGTTATCGGATTACTTACAGGTAGACCAGTCCAAGCAGGGATGCTCTCTTCGCCAGTAACACTAATTGCGGCGGTAGAAGCATCTGAAACAGAGGATACCTCAGCAGCTACTGCCCCTGAAGTTATGGCATCACCACCAACCAGTGAAGCAGTTAATCTTCTCAAACAATTAGAAACGGAAATATTGCCACAAATTGAGAGTGTGTTAACCCCAGAACAGCAAGCCGAATTTGCCGCTAAAGTCGCGTCAGGGACAAGCTTTCGCAAAGCTTTTAAAGCCGTAACTCTCACACCTGCCCAAAAAAGCAAACTGAGTACGGTATTCAAATCCATTCCTAAAAAAGATATCTTTGCGACCCTCACACCTGCCCAGAAGAAGCAACTGTTCTTAAAAAATAAGCAGCTATTCATTCCTAGTTCTGAAGAGATTGGTGCGAAGATCACGGCTGGTATGAAAATGGCAAAGGACAAGTCTCCCTCAGCACCATCCGCAGAATCGATCATCGAAAAAATTAATGCCAAAATGAAAGCTATTGAGATAGAGGAATAATGATGGATAGCATTATGGCAGGGCGTTTTAATGATTGGTTGCTTTTGGTAGCAGCAATTATTGTAGCAATGGTCATATATCGATTTTTGGAAAAGGCTGCAAACTTTCTGCTCGTACCCTTAGCAATTGTGGCGATCGCCTTAATTGTGGCAAAAGTCGTCTTTGGCATTACTCCTAACTATCTCTGGCATGAATCAATTCATATCGTGCAGAGACTTAGCTCAAGATTTTTATAGATCGAGAAGAAGTGCGGCACATTGTGCCGCACTTCTTCTTAGTTAACGTGAGTTCAATATAGGCATTTGCGCCGCGCTTTATGCGGCGCAAATGCCTCAAAATGGTGAAAATCGCTTTGCGATTTTCACCATTTTGAGCTTTCGTCGAACTGACTTTTAGTTAGGATCCAAAATTGAGAAGAAATGCAGCAATTCCTATTTTGTAGTGATTCTAGCGGAATTATTTAAATCTTATGTATACAGTATACATTGTATAGAATTTATATTTCAAATCACTTAAGCAAGACATTATGGATGCAGAAAAGGAACTCACCCTAGATGATCAAATTGTCAACGAGGTTGATGAGACTTCAGTAGTCGGCAAATCGGAACTCATCTACGGTCTAAATGATAAACCCCCAATTATTGAAGCGATCTTTGTAGCTTTCCAGCATGTTCTTGCTGCCTTTGTTGGCATTATTACGCCACCAATTATTATCTGTACCAGTTTGGGGCTAGATGCCGCTAATACTAGCTATTTAATTAGTATGTCGCTCTTTGCTTCGGGAATCTGTACTTATATTCAATGTAAAAGGATTGGTCCTATCGGTTCTGGTTTACTGAGTTTGCAAGGAACCAGTTTTGCTTTCCTCGGACCTATTTTGGGTGTAGGGACGGTTGCCCTTCAAAAAGGTAGTTCTCCCGAACAAGCTTTGGCTTTGATTTTTGGAGTTTGTCTATTTGGCTCTTTTGTGGAAATCATCCTGAGTCAATTTTTACATCTCTTAGACAAAATCATTACCCCCGTTGTTTCAGGAACCGTAGTTATGATCATTGGTCTAGGGCTAATCAAAACTGGGATGATCAGCTTAGCTGGTGGTGCTGTTGCCTTAGCTAAAAAAGATGGTTCCTTTGGTAGCTTTCAAAATCTTGCCCTTGGTGGCACTGTGCTTCTGATCGTGGTAATCCTCACACTTTCTAAAAATCGCTTTTTGAGAATGGGCGCGATCGCGATCGGGTTGATAGTTGGCTTTATCATCTCTCTGTTCCTCGGTATCGTTAACTTTAGCTCCCTCAGCCAACTGCCATTCTTCAGAGTTCCCATTCCCCTGCGTTATGGAATCAGTTTTGATTTTGCCGCCTTCCTACCATTTATTCTGCTCTACGTTCTGACTGCGATCGAAACCGTTGGTGACTTGACCGCAACTTCGGCGGTATCTGGCGAACCCGTCAAAGGCGGAGTCTATATTCGCCGTATTAAGGGAGGCGTTTTGGGAGATGGCATTAACTCATTAATTGCTGCGGTTCTCAATACATTTCCCAACACGACCTTTAGTCAAAACAATGGTGTAATCCAAATGACAGGCGTAGGTAGTCGTTATGTTGGATTCTTTGTAGCAGGTATCTTCGCAATCTTGGGCTTATTACCCGTCATTGGCGGCGTATTCCAAGCTCTTCCCCAACCTGTTTTAGGCGGCGCAACTCTAGTGATGTTTGGCTCGATCGCTGTGGCTGGTTTAAATATCGTCGTATCCGCAGGACTAGATCGCCGCTCAATGATTATTGTCGCGGTATCTCTTGGCTTGGGCTTAGGTGTAGTATTTGTGCCTGACATTTTTGCAAATAAGCCAGCAATTTTTAATAATCTATTTGGTTCTGCAATCTCTACAGGTGGCTTAACGGCAATTCTGTTGAGTTGGCTATTGCCTAAGTTTGACGAAGAGGTTATCGCTCAAGAAAACCCTGTTTAGATGTTCTTTCTTGATAAACTCTTGCATAAAAAAGCCTCGCTGGGCGAGGCTTTTTTATTGTTTGATAAATCCTAAAGCTCCATTAAATACAAGTACCATACATCCCAAAGTAGCTAAGACGATGATTGTGCCGATTACATTTTTCCTGTTTGACATCTTTATGTATGCTGGTTGCAACCAAAAGCTTAACCTTCGAGAAATAGAAGGCATCACCAAGAAGCTCAAGACTGTGGAAGTAATCAGATTGTTTACCACCATAGAGTATGCTAATGACCAAGATTGCATCAGGTTAAGCATGGAAAAAGCGATCGCCTGTATCATCACCACAGGATAAAGCCCTAAAACTACTGCTAAAATCTGTTTCCATCGCGGAGGTCCTAGCCCCTTGTATTCTGAATTTCCCGACTGCATCGAGAACCAACCTTCTAAGCCAGTCGTAAAAGACTTAAATCGATAGGCAGAAAATATCTCTTGTCCAGACTCTAGTAACTGCTGGCGATCGCTTGACTCTATCCATTGCTGAAGATGTTCAGGCGAGTCGAAATGGGTAATGTAATACCATTTGACAACGGGGTCTTTGCATCTAAGCGGTGGACATAGATCGCACCGTAAGAATCCATCATGTTTCTTGGAACATTCCACTAGATAACTGTGCCATTTTTTAAAAGCAAAATCTTTTCCCTTAGGGACAATATGTTCAGTGACCAAACTAGAGTAAAAAAGCTGTTCTGAGGGATTATCTTTCATAATTGACAACATTTATAAATCAATCATTTGCGTACTTAAGATATAGCGATCGCACCTTCTCTTTAAACTTATCGCGCACATCTTCAGGGTCAATGATTTCACAATCTTCGGCATAGGGCATGATTTCCCGATAGAACCAAAATGTATTGGTGATTTTGCGGATGATCTGACGGACTGGAGGATTGACATCTAGCCAAATATTATCGACATCTTCCTCTCGCTCTTGATAAGCATGGGCAAGATTTCCCGATAGATTAAAAGTGACATAAATGGAATCCAGTTGCGATCGCCATTTGCCTTCAATGGTTGTAATAGCAGCTTCGGGCGGAATGCGATCGAGTCTGAGACATCGATTATGTTGTAAAGCAGTTACGGTATCGGATCTAGCGATATCTTTACACCAGCAATCGAGGTATAACCGCTTGTCGTGGGGAGCGACTTTGGCATAGTAGATGGCGAACTCATGGGGATAATCGGCGGCATCGAGATATCTCAAGCTAAAGGGTTGCTGCTGCTTGATATAGCGATCAATAGTATGTCGCCAAATTTCGGGGGGCTTATCGAGACAACGCTCGATATTGCGGCGTAGCGGTGATGCAAGTTCGCTACGTTCTAGTAATAAGTTAGCAATTACCTGAGCTTTTTCTAACTCTCCATAGTCAACTAAAAGCCGAAAAGTCTGAGCGAGGGATTCAATCCGATCGCTTGACCAATCGTTGTTTTTAGAGATTTGGATTTGCTTACGGGCGATCGCTTCCACTAGCTTAGAGATATTCGGGCGATCGCCCCAAGTCATACCCAGTTCGATCGCGATCGCTTCTAAGTTAGCCTTATCGCGTTCTTTGATGGATAGTGTGATCGATTCACCTTTTCTGGACACGGATTTCCTGATTTTCTGCTAAAGATGCCAATAAACAATGAATTTGGCTAGTTTCATCATAAGCGATTACTATGCTGAAGACTGACTACAATATAGGTCAAGTTATTCACTTCATAGACTGAAGGTAATATATTTTTTAAAAAGCTCATTCCACTATCGAATAAAATTCGGAAATGCTTACCATCCTGTCTATAAGTTTCTAGCGATCGCGCTATGTTTGCTGCATGACCGTCATTTCAGTCAGGTTTAAGGCATTCTCAATTAAAAAACGATACCAAGTAAAGTAGAACCTTCTCTAAGAATATTGTTAAACACTTTTTGGCTGCCTTGAGTGTTACTAATGTCTAATCTGGCAAACAAGTTGCCCCAAAAGCCGCATATTGTTATTCCCAAAAAATCTTACCCCTTGAAGCTTGAGGCGATCGCGAAAAGCCTGCTAAAACCTATTTCTATTTCTCAAAAAAGTCATTTATTAGATTATTATAACTATATCTTCAGTATTAACCATCTAATTCATAAAAAAGTATCCGTACACTTTTTTGGCATATTCCTTGATTAATTGCTTATAGTAATGTCATTATCGACAATATAAATATTTACGGACAAAAATCAATTAACTACATATACCTAATAAATTTAGATATATATTATTGATAAATTTAGCCCGTCAAAAATATCTATGAATCAACCACTAAAATATTTGGTCACAAATTGAGATGACAAGTAGATTGAAATCAGCAGAAATTACTGGCTCTTGCGCTCAGATTTGGAATGGGGTAATTATCCCTACCAATGGAACTATTTCTGTCAAGATTGATGGAAATAATTTGAATTCTACGGTTAAGAGTGGATTAGAAAAGAAAGATTCGCGGACGAGAATTCAGAATATCGATAGTGTGGAAATTCATACTGCGCCGATCTATCTGCTGTTAGCGATCGGGATCGGTTTAGCTTTAATTGGTCTGATCGGATGGATTAGCACTTTGTCGAATGGGAGTTCGCCGATGTTTGCTTTTTTTCTTTTGTTGGTTGGGATTGCAGCTATAGTCCTGTCAATTTTGAATAAACAAAGATATATGGCTATTTACAGCTTGCGCTACACGATTGTTCTATTTATGAAGGGTTCACCAGAGTTGTATCAGCAATTTGCATTGAGGGTCATGGCGGCGGCAGATAGTTTAAATCATGCTGGGATTTCTCAGTCTTAATTATGGAGGGTGACTAATGTTTGTTAAACAGCCTGAACTGACCTATACAGAATATCTTGACCATGAGTGTGTTAGTTCGATTAAGCATGATTTTGTGAATAATCAGGTCTTTGCGATCGCAGGAACGGATGCCAACCATAATTTAATTGTCTGTAATCTGGTTGCTACTATTCATCAGCGATTGCGTGGATTAAACTCGCGTCTGTTTGCCTTGGATATGAAGCTGACAATCAATTCGGCAAATAACGCAACCTATTATCCTGATGTGATGGTGGTGGGCGATCGCGATGATAATAATTATGTAATTCAAAATCCATCTTTGGTGGTGGAGGTGATGTCACCATATACTGCAATGCTGGATCGCCGAGAAAAGCGTTTCAATTATCAGCGATTGGAGTCCTTGCAAGAGTACATTTTAGTTTCACAGGCTGAGATTAAGGTGGAGGTCTATCGCAGAGATCAGGATAGGGGCTGGTTGGTGCAAAGTTTGGGAGTCGGTGATAGTTTACATTTGCAATCGATTGATTTGGCGATCGCGCTTTCAGATATTTATGAGGATGTGAGTTTATGACGGAATACAAAATCGTTCTCAAGCCTGTTTATTCTGAGACGGTGGAAACCCCAAAAGAGATCGAAATTCCTGATGGTTGGCGATTGGCTTGGCATCAGTTAGAGACTTTTAAAGCTTTGCAAGATCCAGATATTGATGTTGTATTTAATACGGCAATGACTGGCGATGGTAAAAGCTTAGCGGCTTATTTGGGAGTCTTGCAAGGGAATACAGAGGCGATCGCGCTCTATCCAACTAATGAACTGGCTAGAGATCAAGAAAATCAAATTCGGCAGTATGTGGAAAATTTTCAACCGAACAATGAGCCTCGAATTGCGAGATTAAATAGCGCGGAACTGGAGTTATATGCAGAGAATGAAGGTATTAAAAAGTCCGCAGCGATCGCTACGCATGGCAGTCAACGCGAAATCTTAATTACGAATCCTGATATCTTCCATTATTTACATCGTGGCGCTTATTTAATGCCTAAAGATAGTCCTGACAAGCTTTGGGGCAGAATTGACAAGGGGTTAAATCTGTTCATTTTTGATGAGTTCCATGTGTTTAGCGCTCCGCAAATTGCGAGTGTTTTGAACACAATGCTGTTAATCCATCTCACCAATCGCAGAAAGAAGTTTTTATTTCTGTCGGCAACGCCTGAGCAGCAGTTACTTGAAAGACTAGAAAAGGCAAAATTACGATATAAATTAATCGATCCTAATGCTTCGGGTAAGTATCAATTCCCTGATACTGAAGCGCGATCGCAACAACTTGAGCAGGATAAATGGCGACTGGTAACGCGAGAAATTACTTTGCATTTTGTCCCGTTGGAGTCGGTGAGCAAATCCTCTGAGACTTGGCTCAAAGAGAATCTAGACAAGATTTTGCAGCATTTTGTAAAACATCGTGGGACAAAAGGCGCGATTATTCTCAATTCGATCGCCTCGGTAAAAAGGCTAACGCCTTTGTTTGCGGAAGTCTTTCAAAAGCATGGGTTAACGGTTGGCGAAAATACGGGTTTATCTAGCAAAACCGTTAAAGAGCGATCGCTTACCTGTGATTTAGTTTTAGGAACTAGCACAATTGATGTGGGTGTGGACTTCAAGATTAATTTTTTGATTTTTGAGTCTGCGGATTCGGGTAGTTTTATTCAGCGTTTGGGAAGATTGGGACGACATCAGGGGTATGTGAATGCGGATGGACAGGAAATAAAGTTTACTCAGTTTGTTGCCTACACTCTTGCACCTAATTATTTGATCGAGCGTTTATTTGAGAAAGCAGATTCGCCATTTACGACAAATGGAATTTACGATCGCGCTTTTTTGAGTGAGAACATTTACACCACCTATCGCAAAATCAACGACTTTAAAAATTATTACAGTCGTTGGGGGGCGATGCAGTCCTTAAAATTATTGAAACAGTTAAGTAGTAAAACGATTGCTCAACAATATGCAGGAAGCCAAGAGCAGTTTCGTACAGACTGTGAACAGGTATTTGGTGTGAATTTAGGTAAAGTTGAGGGCAAATTTAGATATTGCGAAAAAGAGTGGAAAGAGAAGTTTAATAAAGATAAAGGTAATCCGATCGCTGAAGATGCTAGTAGTTTTCGTGGGTCGAGTCCGTTGCAATGTGGGCTTTATGACATGACGGAGCCAAATGAAGGCGATCGCTTTAAAACTTACGACTTGTCAGGCATTCTCAGTAATTTAGAGATTGAGCCAATGACTGAGGCGGCGTTTATGCGTCTGCTCAAGGAAACATCTGAGCGTACAGGTCAGCCAATCCCTAAAGGAAGATTTGAACACTGCATTAGCTTTATGAAATTAAAAAATTATTCTACTGAAAGGCAAAATTGGCGGTTTACATATAACAATGGCGATCTTAAAGAGGTTGCTGATAGTTGGAAGGTTCAAATCCTTTCAGGGATTGGCATCTGGCAACCAGATAACCGATGGATTGACAAGGTTAATGAACGATTGCGGAAGCAAGCAATCGTTGCTTATGTTTTAAATCGCTCAGTTTCCGAAATAAAAGCGAGATTGTTATTGCCAATGCATTTTCAGATATACGGCATCAGCGATCATTCGAGCCTCCTTGATCATTCTGTGCCTTATTCAGTAGCTTTTGCTCAATCAGCTTTACTGCTTGACACATTGGCTTACACCTTTAAAAACAAAAAAGGAGGCGAAATATGGATCGCTTAGATACAAGCCCTAAAAGGGTTTCAAGAATAATCCAAGTAGGATTAAGAGTCATAATAAATACATATACTGTTTTTCAATCCCGAAATTCGGGCTTAATTAGCTTGACTCTCATCTCAAGATTACATCATTTTAGGCAAAAAATAATTCTCTGGTTACAGTATATGTATTTAAGGTTTGTGTTATCTTGGTACTCATCAGCGCACAAGGTTATTTACAATGATCAACTCGCAAACGTCCCAAGATCTCCGCCAGCAAGGTGTTGAAAGCCTTTTTGACCTGTTAACAACTGATCAAAGACAGTCTGATCCAAAATTTGAGCAACTAGAAAATCGATTGCAAGAGTTAGAGAAAAGATTTGAAAGAAAATTTCAAGATTGCGAGCGCCAAATTAGTTTGTTGATTAGCACGACTAATCGGGTAGTCAATGATTATGTTGATGTTTGTAGCAGAAATCAAGAACTTGAGTTTATGGTTAATCCCTATTCTTCAGATGGTGACGCTAATTGCAATTTCTGAATGAGATTCGCGCATTACTGGCAAGGAGATAAATTTATTAAGTGAAATCATGGACATACCTAATCGCTCTGTGCCTGAATTAAAACAACTCGTACCAAATTTAGTTCAAGAGATTCCTTTCTTGAAACTTCTAATACTGTTTGGTTCTAGAGCTACAGGACAAAATCACGAGGACAGTGATTATGACTTTGCTTTGATTTATGACCGAGAGATTTATCAAGATTGGAAAAGAAAAGGAGGCTCTTGGTTTAGTCTATATTCAATCTTTGAGACTATATTTGAACTTCCTAACGAAGCAGTCGATCTTGTCGATCTTAATCGATGCTCTGAGATACTGGCTCATGTGATTGCTTGTGATGGCAAGCTTTTGTATGAGAAGCGATTGGGTGAATATGACGAGTTTCTTAAGAGAAGCTTGATGAGTCATGAGCAGACAAAAAAAATGCGTCAGGAACAGCGTCAAAGCCTTGAACGTAAATTGCAGGTATTAGGTGTATGAAAGAGATTAATCCCGAAGTAGTTCGGCGTAAACTTAGTGAGATTTTAGATTATATCAATGATCTAAAAAGCTTTGAAATGCTTACATTAGAAGAGTTTTTGTCTGAACGGTATAGGCAATTCACAATAGAAAGAATCATGGAACTCATCGTCCAAGCAGCCATTGATATCAACAGATATTTGCTCAAGAAAAAAGGAGTAAATCCTAGTTCATTATCAAGCTATAAAACTTTTGTGGAAATTGGCAATCTTGGCATTATTACTGAATCATTAGCAGAAGTAATCAAGCAATCAATAGATACTCGCAATGCTCTAGCTCACAGATATGATGACATTTCGCCTGAAGAGGTATTTGAAGAAATTGTAGATATTCTAGAGAAATATCCAATTTATGCAAGACAGGTTTCAACATTTCTTGAATCACTAGATGAAAATCCTGAAGAGTCAATCTAAAACATATATCAATATCAGATTCCAATCATTTAGGTTTATTAAATTAAAATTGTGACTAAACAAAAAAAATTGAGTGAAGACGAGAATCAGTTATCAATCTTTAATAGTATTTCTATCTCAGAATCAACTAACTTATCGAATGATTCTCAAGACGATGAAGACTATCCAGAGATGGATTTGGATGAGATTGATACAGATGAGGATTTTGATGAGAAAAGCGATCGCACGATCGCGACAAAGCAAGAACTGCTGACGTTAAAACTTATGCGTGAGGCGATTGCTGCTCAAAATCCTGATGATCATGTAATGGTGGACTTTGCAGAATATGTATTGCCGAAGCTTTTGCCTGTTGTGGTTGGTGTGACTGCAAAAGGCGGTAAGTTTTTTGATGAACTCGATCGCCAAAATGAGGCATTAGGGAAAGAAAAAGTAAGGCGTGATAATGCTGCCGATCAATCGCTCGGTACACATTTATTAAATGGTCTATTTCCTGCAAATTTGATTGAGCAACGACTAGAAAAACTTAATACAACTGTTAGAAGAAAAGTTAGAGAATTTGAGCGCAGGCTGGTAATTGCAGGATTTATTTTGCATGACTTTGAAAAGTTCAATTATGAACTATTTCCTGAAATGCCAGAGAAATATAAGTCAGCCAAGCAAGATATTCGGAAACTCTCCTTAGATGAACATCGTGACATCATTTCCATATTCGTGATTGCTTTAGGGCTGGATCAATTTATTGGTAATGGCTCTGAACAATGGAAAGAATATATCGATGATTTACTCTGTATTGCTTACAACGCTCAATGTCGATGGGATACTAACTGGAATTTCTCGGATTTTGGCTTAAAAAATCTCACTCTAGACGATCGCACGTTACGCTGTCTCACCGATCTCACCTGTTTAGCGGATTCTCTCGCATCGATTGTTAAACATCCCCAAGATGCGATCAAAACTAAGTTCAAGGAGCTAATGCACCAGCTTAGCGATGGACAGTTAAGATTCACCTATCACAGTATTTCTGAGAATCGCGGCGTACTTACTAACGTTGCTAATAACGCTTTGATGGATGCTCATATTGCTCTCAATACCTCAGAAAATCAATACTATGAGCCGCTTCTATATTTACCGACAGGCGTAATCTATCTCACTTTACGAGATGCTCCACCAGTCCAAGTCAAAGGATTAAGCGATCGCGTAGTTGCGAAAATCAAAAAACTTTGTGCTGACCAATTGCGCGATCGGCAAGTTGGCTTTAGTCGCGGCAATGTGGGCATGAAGTTCGCTGATTATTACAATCTATTTTTTGATTTTGAAGAGTTTTTGCGTTTCTCTGTTGATGTGGTCATTAACAAGATTAAATCTAGCAAAGCACCAGACAAAGCCAGTAATCTCGCCACATTTCAGCGCAAAGGATTTCTATCAGAAGATCTGAAATTTGATTTCAAAGAAGATCCGCGCATTGATCATCTTGCGGAACTTGGCGCGTTAGTTGTTAAACAACTTTGGGAAGATTATCTAGTCAAAGTCAAAGACT
This sequence comes from uncultured cyanobacterium, assembly GCA_963750795.1. Classification (GTDB taxonomy): domain Bacteria; phylum Cyanobacteriota; class Cyanobacteriia; order Pseudanabaenales; family Pseudanabaenaceae; genus Pseudanabaena. The sequence continues at coordinate 200,116 of CAVVRZ010000002.1, read as the reverse complement.
TGCGAAAGCTTGATAAGAAATTACCACCGCCACGTGAATTAAATCTCACACTTGCATCTCTTGAATTTTTGGGTTTAACAGATTGGCGATCGCAAGTTGTTGAGCTTCAGGAACTCAAAAATACTGGTGGTATTGCCTATGAGTGGTACTACATCGCCGCTAAATACTTAGAATCGGAGGCAGGTTTAGGCTCGTTAGATGTGCGTGATATTGGCTATAAGCTGGTTAATTTTTTCATCGAACTAACTAAGCCAATTCGTGAACAGTATCAATTACCTGATCCTTGGCAAGATTTAAAAGACTGGTGCGATCGCGTGGTGATGTTGCCTAGTCAAGAAGTTGAAGCTAATACTGATCAAGTGGATATTTTCTTAAAAGAACTAGATTTTTACAACGCAGCCAAAAAATCAGGACGAGGTAAACAAGCGATCTGCTCGATTTCCCATTCACCTTACACGGTGACGGAACAAATGGAATCATCAGTATTATTCACGCCGCAAGTTTATACCAATAAACAAATGCTGGGCGGCTCCAATGCCAAGCGCAATATCTCTAGCATTGCGGGCATCGAGATTATGTTGCGGCAAATCTTGATGAATCAAACGCAAGCAGTTGGCAAGTCCTTTGAAGATGGCAAATATCGCTATCTCTATTTTTATCCCACTTATTACTTCACCCCTGAAACGAATAAGTTCCTGCAAAAGGCTTATATGAATATTGCCCAAACCCGTTTTGATACCAGTCTTCGCAATCATTTTGTGTCCAAAGATTTACAGGCTGATTTTAGCTCTGCAAATTATCAAAGTGCGGATACTTTTTTGCTAGATGAAATAGGCGATCGCAAAGATCACACTTTCAAAATGAAATATCCCGAAGATCAGCCCATGACCTTCTATTTCATGGCAATGCCACCAAGTCGAGATGCTACCGATACAGAATCATGGGTGATGCCGAGTTGGTTAGCCTTAGCTTTCCCGATGATTCTTGATGTTAAAACTGTTGTTTCTGAATCCCCAGTACCACCATTTATCGATGGAACTGAGTTTGAAGAAACCGTGTTTCTCGATAGCGCTCCCCATGCCTTTCGAGTCCTCACTGGCGGCGATCGCTTCCGTTTAGATTACATCCTAGACGGTTGGAAGGATTCGACTGGTGGAGAGCATCCTGCTCCATTAAATAAGCTCACGGCGGCTTATGCCATTCATCTTGATGTTAATGCTAAACAAAGCAAAGGAGGTTATGATGCGAATTGGGGGCGATTAACGGAACTAGCGAAAGACTTTGAAACCAGCCCATTATATGTATTTGCGTATCTCAATAAATGGGTTCGCAATGCCAAGGTTGATGCTCTTGGCATCGCTAAAATCCAACTTTATACCTATAACTTCTATCCCTGTTTTGATGCTTACGCAAAACATTCTCCAAATTCGATAAATTCCCTTAAACTAGAAATACAGGAGCAATCACCCTTGAATCATCCACAAAAACTCACAGAACTCTATCGCCAGTTCTATCGAGCGAATAAGTCTTATAACCCCAAGGCTAATGCAGTCCTGAAACCAATTGATGTCGCTTCTAGCACAATCCTCAAAGCCGATCCTAGTTTTGAAGGGGAAGCATTAGTTCATGTAGTCGCCGCCGAAGTTTGTAAGCTAATTGATCGCGTTCATGCTTCTACTGCTGAAGGTCGATGGATTCTCAAAGATCGTGAAGAGGAGCGCCAGAAAATTCTGGAGTTTGCCAATTATTTTGTTAAGGATGTATTTGTTGAGACTTTTAAAGGCGATCGCGCCCGTCTCGCAGGTCGGCAAATCAACTTGATTCGTGATACCTGTGAGTTTCTCTATCGACTTGCACAGGATCAGGAAAATCAAGAACGCAAAGCCAAAGGTGAACTAACGATTGATCCTGAACAGGAGGAAGATGATGAAGACTAAAAATTTAGACTTAAATCGAGCTTATACATTTAGTAATTTCTTTGAATTGAAGATCGAAGCTAAAGATCTAGCTCAAGAATTTGGCTATACCCTAGAACGCAAATGGCTGCAATTACCGCAGTTTCAGGGAGAACTAGATCGCATTCAAGAAACACAATCAAGAATTACGGAAATTCTGCCCTATGTGAGCTTAGGTAATGAAACTGCAAGACGTGAATTCATGATTTCGCCAATCATGCACGACTTAATCCATTACGCTAAGATCGAGATTAGGATTGAATATAAGCTGAAAGTTACAGAACAATTACAGGGAGTGTTTGACTATCTATTACAGTCTCCTAACTATGTAATTGTGGTTGAAGCTAAAAAAGAAGACCTTGATTTTGGGATGACTCAACTTGTTGCGGAATTAATTGCGCTCGATCAGTGGCTTGATGATTTCCCGCAAACGAGTATCTTAGGCGCTGTCACTACTGGCAGAATCTGGCAGTTTGCAAGACTTGATCGCCAAACAAAACATCTTGAACAGGGATTAGAAAGTTATCAAATTCCTGAACAGTTTGATTCTGTTTTGCGTATTCTCATGCAAGCAGTAACCACCAATTAAAAACCAATCACCAATTACCAATTACCAAAATCATGAACTTTCTAAAATCCATCGAATCCAAATTTTTCCATTCTGATATCCCTTACAAGCCAATGGGAAAATATGTTCATTTCCTAACTGTGCGCGTGACGGAATCCTATCCACTTTTTCAAACCGATGGCGAATTGAATAAGGCTAGAGTCAGTGCAGGGCTTAAAGATCGCACTCCCATCAGTCGCCTTGCCATGTTTAAACGCAAGCAATCCACACCTGAACGTTTAGTCGGTCGTGAATTGTTACGTAACTACGGTTTCATGACTGCCGAAGAGTGCGAATACAATGTCAAATTTGCGATGAACAATCCTGATTGCATCATCTATGGATTTGCGATTGGTGATTCTGGCTCGGAAAAATCCAAAGTTGTTGTTGACACAGCTTTCTCGATTACACCCTTTGACGAGTCTCACGAAACCTTTACGCTGAATGCTCCATACGAAAACGGCACAATGGCATCAAAAGGCGAAGTCGGCTCTGAAGTTGGCAAAATCACAAGTCGGATCAATCAACAAGATCATATTCGTCCACAAGTGTTTTTCCCTAGCATTGTTACCCTGAAAGATCCCACCGAAGTAGGCTTTCTCTATGTTTTCAATAATATTTTGCGAACTCGTCATTATGGAGCGCAAACTACAAGGACGGGTCGCGTGCGTAATGAGTTGATCGGTGTCGTCTTTGCTGATGGTGAAATTACCAGCAATCTCCAATGGACACAGGCAATTTACGATCGCATTCCCACTGACATTCTGCAATCAATTGACCCATTGAGTGAGGATTTGGTTTTGGAAAATGCGAAAGAGGCAATTATCGAATTGTTAGCTGATGAATTTACTGTGCATCATGATTTTATCGGTACAAATTTTGATGCTTTATTGAATGAAGTCAAGGCGCTGACCACAAGCGAAGAGGGTATTAAGGCGATTTTGCAAAAAGCTGATGATGAGGCAAAAGCCTATGCCGCAGTGCATATTGCTAAGCCCAAAAAGGCTGATGAGAAGGAAAAGAAACCTGCTAAGGCAAAGTAACCATGACCCATATCTATCGTTGTGAATTGGAGTTACACGATTCGCTTTACTTTGCCACTCGTGAGATCGGGCGCTTGTATGAGACTGAAGCGATCGTTCATAACTATGCCCTTTGCTATGCCTTGGGGTTAGTGGATAGCGATCACTATGGTACGCAAGTATCAGCCGAACATGAATATCGCTACTTTTGCCGTGAACAGGTTCCCATGTATGAGGAGCATTTGAGCAAACTCAATGAGGTGGGAATCTATGTCACCCCTGCGCGATCGCTACAACATACTTCTGTATTGCATACATGGAAATATGCCAATAACAACTATCACGTTGAGATGGAAAAGACTAAGACTAATATTCCTAGTTTTGGCAGAGCTAAGGAAATCGCGCCTGAAAGTGCCTTTGAATTTTTCATCTTGTCTAAAAATCCTTTGCCTAAACTTTCTAGATGGATTCGTTTGGGTAAATGGATGAGCAAAGCCAAGTTGACACTACAAAAACTTGAGAAGGTCAAGCAGGGGAATGGAGATTTTATATTTCCTTATCCCCTCAATCCTCTAGATGTGATGTTTACTCACCAAGTCTTGAGCTATGACACTGTAAATATGCCTCCCGTTAGCTTGATTCGTAATGTCAGTATAAACGGACATTTTTATGATGTCGATGGCTTCAAAATCCCTGCTCGTATGGAATATCACTTTAAGGTATAGGTTATGACTATTCAAGAACTATGCGATCGCCTGTCACAATTTCCACCCGACACACCAGTTGTCGTCAAAGGCTATGAAGGAGGATTTAACGATGTGAATCAAATCGAACCATTAGAAATACAGCTTAATGTCAATACAATCTGGTTTTATGGCGCTCATGGCACAAACGATCATCAACATGAACCCATTGAAGGCATCCCAATGACTCCAGTTGTCTATCTGCAAGGAGTCAACCACATCGCCGATGAAGATTGGCATAATCGCTAACTAACAGATGGCAAAAGACAAAATGCTTGCTCGACAATCCGACCTCACCTACTCAGAATATCTCGCCTACGAACAAACTAGCCCCACTAAGCATGAGTTTGTCAATGGACAAGCTTTTGCAATGGCTGAGGAAGATGAAAATCATAATTTGATTGTTGGCAATCTAGTTGGTTGTATCCATCCACATTTGCGCGGTGCTGACTCTCGGTTATTAGCTTTAGCAATGAAACTCACGATCGCCTCGGCAAATAACGCCACTTACTATCCTGATGTGATGGTGGTATGCGATCGCACAGACAATGATCCCTATGTCAAACAGAAACCTTGCCTGTTAATCGAAGTTCTATCACCTTCTACAGCCATGCTAGATCGGCGAGAAAAGCTTTTCAACTATCAGAAATTGGAATCTTTGCAAGAATATGTAATAGTTTCTCAAACTGAAATCACAGTAGAACTTTATCGTCGTGATCCTGAAGGTTGGTTAGTCCAATCCTTGATTGTGGGTGAAATCTTACAGTTGCAGTCGATTGATCTAGCGATCGCCCTTTCAGGTATTTATGAAGATGTCGAGTTATAAAATATGCCCCATAGCCTCGTTGTAAATTTCATACCGAAAACGCCGATTTATCCTGAATACCTAACAGGACGGCATATTCACGCACTTTTTTTAACCTTAGTTAGCTCTGTAGATCAAGAATTAGGCGATCGCCTTCATAGTGAGAAAGCAAATAAAGGGTTTGGGTTGAGTCCGATTCAATTGGCGACTAGTGATCGGCGATTAGCTGTTAGCTCTGACCAGAACTTTAGCAAACCCAATCTAAAAAAAGCCAACCGCCAACCGCTAAAAGCTAAAAGCCTCTCTTGGCATCATCAAGAAATTCCCACCTCAACTCCCTGCTGGTGGCGCATCACGCTATTAGATGAAGTTTTATTTAGCAAACTTACTGGACTCTGGCTCAATCTCAACCCCGATCGCGCTTTTCATCTTGGTTCCGCCGACCTCTATATCACCAGTATTCTCGGCACACCCCAATCAAATCAACCTTGGGCAAACTTCGCCACCTACCAACAAATCTACGATCGCGCCTCAGATACAGAAAAAACGATCGCCTTTCACCTCGCTACACCCACCGCATTCCGTCAGGGTAAATACGATTCGCCATTACCCACTCGCGATAATGTGTTTAAAAGCCTATGCGATCGCTGGAACACCTACAGCGAAATCCCAATTAATCCCGAAATTATCGAATATATCTTTCCCAGTAAATTTGACATTAAGACAGAAGTTGTCAAGAACTACGACACCCATAGTTTTATCGGTTGTGTCGGTGAAATTGGTTACAGGATTCTTGGTGATGCTTCGCCAGAGATAATCAAACAAATTAATGCTCTAGCAGACTTTGCAATGTTTGCAGGAATTGGACGCAAAACCACAATGGGAATGGGAATAGCGAGACGAGTATGAATGAACCAATCCCCATCGCCGCTTTAAACCAATATGCCTATTGTCCTCATCGTTGCTGGCGGATGTTTTGTGCAGGAGAATTTGTCGAGAATCATTACACCATTGAAGGAACTGATCTACATCAACGGGTGCATACAGTTGGTGAAAATCAACGGGAAGAGACATGGCAGATTCGGGCGATCTGGCTGAGATCTGAAAAGTATGGCTTGATCGGCAAGTCAGATTTGATTGAAGAAGTTGATGGTAATCTCTATCCAATTGAATACAAACGTGGACATAAAGGGGAATGGGATAACGATGCGATGCAAGTTGTGGCTCAATCCCTCTGTCTAGAAGAGATGACAGGAAAAAGCATAACTAAGGGCTATGTTTATTATGCTCAAACGCACCAAAGACAAGAGATTGAGATTACTGATGAGTTACGGAATGAGGCGATCGCCGCAATTTCTGAAATTTCGCAAATGATGGAAACTGGCACAATACCTCCTGCTATCTATGGCAATCGCTGCAAAGGTTGCAGCTTATTTAGTCAATGTGTACCGATGGCGAAGGAAAAGGTTAGTAAATATAAGGAAGGAGCTTAAAAACAATGGGAACGGTTTATGTAAGTCAAGATGACTCGTTTATTGGCAAGACCGATGAACGTTTAACGGTGAAAGCTGAGAAAAAGCAAATCCTCGATGTGCCACTAATCAAAATTGATGGATTGGTCATCCTCGGTCGCGCCACGATTTCACCTGCGGCGGTAATGGAACTGCTAGAGCGAAAAATACCGATGTCATTCATGACGGGCACAGGGCGCTTTCTCGGTCGTTTGGAACCTGAGCTAACTAAAAATATTTTCGTGCGGAGATCGCAATGGGATGCGTCAGGCGAATCTCCCAAAGCAATTCATATTGTCCAAGCTTTTGTGCGCGGCAAGCTGAAAAATTATCGGACTTCGTTGATGCGACATATGCGGGATTATCCTGATAATGACTTGCAGCGCGGGATTGATGATCTCGAAACTGCGATCGCTTCGATTATTAATCACAATGCGATCACCAGTTTACGCGGTGTGGAGGGAAATGGCAGTGCTGTCTACTGGCGGTCTTTTCCAAAGTTAATTCGCGCTGATAGCTTTACGTTCACAACTCGCAATCGCCGCCCACCTGTCGATCCTGTGAATGCAATGTTAAGTTTTGGCTATTCGCTATTACGCCATGATGTGCAGGGCGCTCTAAATATTGTCGGTTTCGACCCTTATCTTGGCTATCTGCATACCGAGCGCTATGGTCGTCCCAGTCTTGCTCTTGACCTAATGGAAGAGTTTCGTCCTTTGATTGTCGATGCGATCGTGTTGTCGGCAATTAATCGAAAAGCGATCGCGCCTAAAGATTTCACTGCTGAGCCACTTAGTAAAGCAGTTTCGCTAACAAATGAGGCGAGGAAAGTTTTTTTAACGCTCTATGAGCAGAAAAAACAATCTGAGTTTAAGCATCCTGTGATGGGGCGTAAATGTACTTATCAAGAGGCTTTTGAGCTTCAGGCGAGGTTGTTAGCAAAATATTTAATGGGTGAGATTGAGAAGTATCCGCCTTTGGTTTTAAAGTAAATGTTCCTAGTCATCTCCTACGATATCTCTGAAGATAAACGCCGTACCAAAATCCATAAGATTCTCAAGTCCTATGGTCAATGGATGCAGTTTAGTGTATTTGAGTGCGAACTTACGGATGCTCAATATGCAAAGTTGCGATCGCGTTTGAGTAAGCTCATCAAGCCTGATGAGGATAGTATTCGTTTTTATACGCTATGTGGTTGCTGTCAGCCTAAAATAGAACGTATTGGTGGTGAGCAAGTGCGAGATGACACGATCTTTTTCGCTTGATTTTCAGTTCATTGGTTGCGCGAGTTGGTGGGTGTTTTTTGAATATTATGCAGTTTGGTGCTTTGCAAGTCTTGGCTATTATGTGTTTGAATGCGATCGGGCGATACGCTAGGTTCGCGCAAGTCTGGAATGCGTTGATAAATATAGGTTCTTGCTATTTATCACAAGTTGTAAAACCTCTTCAGAAAGTCAAAATCTGCTACAATTTGAGTGCTTCGCGCATCAGCACCTTGAAAACTAAATATGATATGCTTCAGAAGCGCGGGCGGCTTCAAAACCTCTAAACCCCTTTTAGGGATTGAAACATAATTCACGGTCTTGTGACAAGGAAAACCAGCGTGCTTCAAAACCTCTAAACCCCTTTTAGGGATTGAAACAAGATCGATAGTGCGTGAGAATGGGGCGCGGTACTTGGCTTCAAAACCTCTAAACCCCTTTTAGGGATTGAAACGCGTAAATTCTGTGATATGCAATTGGGTTGTCAAGAACTGTCAAGAGCGCTTCAAAACCTCTAAACCCCTTTTAGGGATTGAAACTGTTGCTGAGCTGCGAACCGAGAAGATCTCACTGAGCTTCAAAACCTCTAAACCCCTTTTAGGGATTGAAACATAAAGCAAAGTGGCGATCGCTCTAACCGAAAAGTGCTTCAAAACCTCTAAACCCCTTTTAGGGATTGAAACGCGAGCTTTCAATAATATTCCTAGCTCTAGGGAACGCTTCAAAACCTCTAAACCCCTTTTAGGGATTGAAACACGATTACAAGTAACCCACGCCCCTACCGATTAGTGCTTCAAAACCTCTAAACCCCTTTTAGGGATTGAAACACAGCTACTGGACTAATGACAATAAGTGCATGAGAGCTTCAAAACCTCTAAACCCCTTTTAGGGATTGAAACCTTGCCCTTGGAATTTTTGCCAGTCTTTCTCGTACTGCTTCAAAACCTCTAAACCCCTTTTAGGGATTGAAACAAGACGGGGGACGATGAAAGGGACTTGGAGATAGGGCGCTTCAAAACCTCTAAACCCCTTTTAGGGATTGAAACGCTAGGGTCAACGTTGCTTCAGTGCTGCTAAAAGCCGCTTCAAAACCTCTAAACCCCTTTTAGGGATTGAAACAGCTACATCAACCATGACGGCAAGCGCAGCATCGAGCTTCAAAACCTCTAAACCCCTTTTAGGGATTGAAACCATGCCCTGCTTCTAAGTTACTGTCACCTGATGCCGCTTCAAAACCTCTAAACCCCTTTTAGGGATTGAAACAACTTCAGGCTCTTTAAAATAGCCATAGGTTTCTTGCTGCTTCAAAACCTCTAAACCCCTTTTAGGGATTGAAACTGATCACTATGTTGGAGATGACTCGATTCCTCAATCCGGCTTCAAAACCTCTAAACCCCTTTTAGGGATTGAAACTTGTCGGCGGCAAGAATAGCGGCGGCTATCACTGAAGCTTCAAAACCTCTAAACCCCTTTTAGGGATTGAAACACCTAGAGAAGATACAGCTTTGTTGATCGCTTGTGGTGCTTCAAAACCTCTAAACCCCTTTTAGGGATTGAAACGCAATACGTTACCCTTAGCAAGCGGGACAACAGGAGCTTCAAAACCTCTAAACCCCTTTTAGGGATTGAAACATGGGTAATTGAGAATTTCGAGAACATGGAAGGAGCTTCAAAACCTCTAAACCCCTTTTAGGGATTGAAACTCTACATACTAGGGTAATGCCTAATTATGTTAATGGCAATGCTTCAAAACCTCTAAACCCCTTTTAGGGATTGAAACCTGTCGCTATCAGATGTCTCCCAATCACCCTCGAGCTTCAAAACCTCTAAACCCCTTTTAGGGATTGAAACCCCGATACGCTTAAGTATTGATCAACTGTGGTGCGCTCATGCTTCAAAACCTCTAAACCCCTTTTAGGGATTGAAACGAAGCAGTCCCACCCATCTGCAAACGCTGACGAAGCTTCAAAACCTCTAAACCCCTTTTAGGGATTGAAACGCTTCATTGATCGCCTTAAATGTGGCTAATTCAATCAGCTTCAAAACCTCTAAACCCCTTTTAGGGATTGAAACGATGAGATTGTGGCGATCGCTCAGCAGACCGATGGTAGCTTCAAAACCTCTAAACCCCTTTTAGGGATTGAAACGACGGCTCTGGAATTGAAACGCCCGTAGATCAGCTTGCTTCAAAACCTCTAAACCCCTTTTAGGGATTGAAACAGCGACGTATTTAAACCACCCACACTTGCAGTCGCGCTTCAAAACCTCTAAACCCCTTTTAGGGATTGAAACAACCTGAACAGCAAAATCATCACTACACCATTGAGCAAGCTTCAAAACCTCTAAACCCCTTTTAGGGATTGAAACAGCGGCTTGCTGTAAGCGGAGCATTGATAGGCTATTGCTTCAAAACCTCTAAACCCCTTTTAGGGATTGAAACACGTTCCCTTCTGCTCCTGCCACTCTTCACCTAGCTGCTTCAAAACCTCTAAACCCCTTTTAGGGATTGAAACATAGGTATAAAATATTTCTTCATAGTTTTTTGGTGCTTCAAAACCTCTAAACCCCTTTTAGGGATTGAAACGCTGCTAATACTGCATTAGTGATTGATAGTGTCTCTTGGGGCTTCAAAACCTCTAAACCCCTTTTAGGGATTGAAACAATTTCAAGTCTAACCATAATAATTAAGCCTCAAAGGCTTCAAAACCTCTAAACCCCTTTTAGGGATTGAAACCCAAGGCATCAAGCCATTAAAAACGGTAGCGATCGCTAAGGCTTCAAAACCTCTAAACCCCTTTTAGGGATTGAAACTTCGCAAAACTTTGATAGTGTGTACGCTAATCTTAAGCTTCAAAACCTCTAAACCCCTTTTAGGGATTGAAACTAAAATTTTAATCATTGTATCTACACTGTTGGCTACAGGCTCAGGCTTCAAAACCTCTAAACCCCTTTTAGGGATTGAAACCAAAGTCGCACAAACATTTAATCGAAGCATAGAAACTGCTTCAAAACCTCTAAACCCCTTTTAGGGATTGAAACCTTTTGATCGACATCTGCGACACAGATAACACCGAAGCTTCAAAACCTCTAAACCCCTTTTAGGGATTGAAACAAAGGTAGATTCCTGTTAGTTCATCGCCAATTTAGCTTCAAAACCTCTAAACCCCTTTTAGGGATTGAAACACTCACTACAATCGCGCTTTGTTTCGGGTGGTGAAGCTTCAAAACCTCTAAACCCCTTTTAGGGATTGAAACTTTATGTGCGCGGCGATCGCAGAATGGGCAGATCATGCTTCAAAACCTCTAAACCCCTTTTAGGGATTGAAACATACTTCAACATGGCTTGTAAAAACCTTAAGGCTGTAGAAGCTTCAAAACCTCTAAACCCCTTTTAGGGATTGAAACAATAATGCGGCGAATACGAGGCAAGCGCTAGCAGGCTTCAAAACCTCTAAACCCCTTTTAGGGATTGAAACTTGAGTTAGCGATCGCCAATCAAGACCAACATCGAGGCTTCAAAACCTCTAAACCCCTTTTAGGGATTGAAACCATCTGGCAAGATTGATGTAATTGCTGAAGGTATCGCTTCAAAACCTCTAAACCCCTTTTAGGGATTGAAACGTCAATGAAAACGGCGTGGCTTTGTATCTGCATTGCACGGGCTTCAAAACCTCTAAACCCCTTTTAGGGATTGAAACGCATCTTTGCTAACTTCTGGCACATCGGGTGACGCGAGCTTCAAAACCTCTAAACCCCTTTTAGGGATTGAAACATCGGATATAAGGCTTTACCCTTGTCAGATAGGCTCCAGGCTTCAAAACCTCTAAACCCCTTTTAGGGATTGAAACAGGTGTATGCGCTTTGTAGCTAGGAGGTACATTATTGCTTCAAAACCTCTAAACCCCTTTTAGGGATTGAAACTCGTAAAGCTCAACTAGATAGTCTTCGTTGTAGCTTGCGAGCTTCAAAACCTCTAAACCCCTTTTAGGGATTGAAACGCAATCGTAACCTTTACGAACAATGTAACCCTGTGCTTCAAAACCTCTAAACCCCTTTTAGGGATTGAAACATGGAGGCGATATCCACAGCCAAGCGACAGGACTTGCTTCAAAACCTCTAAACCCCTTTTAGGGATTGAAACTGTCCACTGGCGATCGCTAGCGGAATCATCAGCGATCGGATAGCTTCAAAACCTCTAAACCCCTTTTAGGGATTGAAACAGGCAACTCCTTTGCTAATCGGGAAAACTGACTTAGGCTTCAAAACCTCTAAACCCCTTTTAGGGATTGAAACTCCTTGGCAAATCTATACGGGGTAATACCTAGCCCAGCTGCTTCAAAACCTCTAAACCCCTTTTAGGGATTGAAACAAAGATATTGCGGCGGCTCAACAAGTGGCGGCGATGCTTCAAAACCTCTAAACCCCTTTTAGGGATTGAAACCGCGCAATAGTGGCGGCGCGTGCCTGACTAACTGACGCTTCAAAACCTCTAAACCCCTTTTAGGGATTGAAACTTTTTTAACTATTTACAAAATCTTCGACAGATTCAAACGCTTCAAAACCTCTAAACCCCTTTTAGGGATTGAAACATAAACTCACCACGATCGCCGTCCGCAGTTTCAAACGCTTCAAAACCTCTAAACCCCTTTTAGGGATTGAAACGATACTCAATGAGAGCATCAAGGCTAGGCGACCAAGCTTCAAAACCTCTAAACCCCTTTTAGGGATTGAAACAACACTCTCAAATTCGCCATCTTCCAAAGGTGGATTAGCTTCAAAACCTCTAAACCCCTTTTAGGGATTGAAACGAAAGTTAATATTTTCAGCGTCAATAATGCTGATGCTTCAAAACCTCTAAACCCCTTTTAGGGATTGAAACTCTTGGGGCGCAAATGGAAGAGTATGTAGCACTGGCGTTTGCTTCAAAACCTCTAAACCCCTTTTAGGGATTGAAACTGCGAATCGCTCAAAAATCAACTCTTGGGATTCTTGCTTCAAAACCTCTAAACCCCTTTTAGGGATTGAAACAGCAATTACGGCAGGAGCGCCATTAAATAAAATTCGCTTCAAAACCTCTAAACCCCTTTTAGGGATTGAAACGGCGATACTTGCACACCAATCTGATCTAGGAACGAAGCTTCAAAACCTCTAAACCCCTTTTAGGGATTGAAACGGGTTACGCTTGCAGATAAAATTACGCTCTTTAAGGCTTCAAAACCTCTAAACCCCTTTTAGGGATTGAAACAGATGTCTCCCAGTCGCCTTCGATAAATTGGCTTATTGGCTTCAAAACCTCTAAACCCCTTTTAGGGATTGAAACAGCTGATGAAAGCAGACAGAAAAACTTACACATTGAGCTTCAAAACCTCTAAACCCCTTTTAGGGATTGAAACTTCAAGCCCATCGCAGGGCTTTTTGCTTTATCTCTGCTTCAAAACCTCTAAACCCCTTTTAGGGATTGAAACGCACTACCTGAGTAAGTATTAAATACAAAATCGATGCTTCAAAACCTCTAAACCCCTTTTAGGGATTGAAACTTCCCTGATTTATTCATCTGGCGATCGCAATGGTAGGCTTCAAAACCTCTAAACCCCTTTTAGGGATTGAAACGATAAGCATCCGTTCCGCTATTGGGTAGAAGCATCGCTTCAAAACCTCTAAACCCCTTTTAGGGATTGAAACGGCTGCAATCGCGGCTGCTATCAAGGGGGTAGCTGCTTCAAAACCTCTAAACCCCTTTTAGGGATTGAAACATTTCTGGGGTAGAGCAACCTGCCCTTTTACCACGCTTCAAAACCTCTAAACCCCTTTTAGGGATTGAAACGCAAGCTCTCCTGCGGTCGTGAAAGGTGATGATCATGCTTCAAAACCTCTAAACCCCTTTTAGGGATTGAAACACGCTATCAGTCCATCGACCGATAAATCCCTCATCGCTTCAAAACCTCTAAACCCCTTTTAGGGATTGAAACGGGGGTAATGCCACCCGTAGAAGCATCAGGATCGAACTCATAGCTTCAAAACCTCTAAACCCCTTTTAGGGATTGAAACGCATCAAGATAATTGAGGAACTCTTCAAGAGGATCGCCGGCTTCAAAACCTCTAAACCCCTTTTAGGGATTGAAACAGTAGGGACAGCCCCATCCTTTAGCACTCCTAGGGGCTTCAAAACCTCTAAACCCCTTTTAGGGATTGAAACATGGTCGTCCGCGATTGAATATATGGATAAGCCTTAGCTTCAAAACCTCTAAACCCCTTTTAGGGATTGAAACAATTGGACTAGAGAAAACAATCCTGCTTGGGTTGGAGGGCTTCAAAACCTCTAAACCCCTTTTAGGGATTGAAACAGCAACAAAGCAGGACGCACCAATACACCGCACTCAGCTTCAAAACCTCTAAACCCCTTTTAGGGATTGAAACAGCCGCTTGCAATGCTGTCTGATACTTTTTATCGTGCTTCAAAACCTCTAAACCCCTTTTAGGGATTGAAACAGGTACATGGGGACACCCTAAAGTAGCAATCCGATTGCTTCAAAACCTCTAAACCCCTTTTAGGGATTGAAACATTTCCCTGAAGTAGCTAGGGTGGATCGATCTGGCGCTTCAAAACCTCTAAACCCCTTTTAGGGATTGAAACTGCTAATTTGACAAATACTTCTGACATAAATTTCCTACCTTGGCTTCAAAACCTCTAAACCCCTTTTAGGGATTGAAACCTCGCCTTGATCGCTTAATTCCTGCGGTATCGTACGCTTCAAAACCTCTAAACCCCTTTTAGGGATTGAAACCTCATGGCTGAAACGCAAAGCCAAAACACAGGAAAGCTTCAAAACCTCTAAACCCCTTTTAGGGATTGAAACTAAAATTTTAATCATTGTATCTACACTGTTGGCTACAGGCTCAGGCTTCAAAACCTCTAAACCCCTTTTAGGGATTGAAACTATCTAGGTGATACTCACGGCGGATCTTTACCCCTAGCTTCAAAACCTCTAAACCCCTTTTAGGGATTGAAACAGGCGCGATCGCACCTGTAAGCACTTCATTTAGCGGCTTCAAAACCTCTAAACCCCTTTTAGGGATTGAAACGATCGGTAAATGTGCAGTGTATCAAGCTCAAATTGCACTGGGCTTCAAAACCTCTAAACCCCTTTTAGGGATTGAAACATCCTATGGCTCTTCAATACACGACCTTAGCCGATAGCTTCAAAACCTCTAAACCCCTTTTAGGGATTGAAACTCGATTAGGCGGCAAGGGCATGGAGGACGATGAGAGCTTCAAAACCTCTAAACCCCTTTTAGGGATTGAAACTTGTCATGAGTTCATCAGTCCAGATGTCAACCTGGCTTCAAAACCTCTAAACCCCTTTTAGGGATTGAAACCAGTTTTAAGTGACTTACCACGCTCACCCAAAACAGGCTTCAAAACCTCTAAACCCCTTTTAGGGATTGAAACATTGTGCTAAGGATTGAGCCTTGCAGCGATAAATGCTTCAAAACCTCTAAACCCCTTTTAGGGATTGAAACGGCGCAGGCGGTAGCTACTTTAAGGCTTACCAACGCTTCAAAACCTCTAAACCCCTTTTAGGGATTGAAACACAACAATTTTATCTCTCTCTCGCAACGACGCGATGGCTTCAAAACCTCTAAACCCCTTTTAGGGATTGAAACCTGCTTCAGCTAACTGTACTCGCAATCGCATCATGCTTCAAAACCTCTAAACCCCTTTTAGGGATTGAAACCCATAGATATCCTTAGCTAAGGGGATATCTGCAAAAGCTTCAAAACCTCTAAACCCCTTTTAGGGATTGAAACTACACATCTTTCCTCAAGGTCTGCTCACGGCTAAAGCTTCAAAACCTCTAAACCCCTTTTAGGGATTGAAACTGTGTATCCGACCAACTTACCCCATCGGTTAGGCAGCTTCAAAACCTCTAAACCCCTTTTAGGGATTGAAACGAGTACGCGGATCGTGCCGCCATACTTTACGAATAGCTTCAAAACCTCTAAACCCCTTTTAGGGATTGAAACTAAGCATTATTCAAGCTTTAAAGAAGCCGTGGGAGCTTCAAAACCTCTAAACCCCTTTTAGGGATTGAAACTGAGCGCCAAGAAAAGCTAGCTCTCACGCAGAAACAGCTTCAAAACCTCTAAACCCCTTTTAGGGATTGAAACTCAGCTTGAGACTATCAGGCTTAGACTGAGAAGCGGTACGGCTTCAAAACCTCTAAACCCCTTTTAGGGATTGAAACGAGAAGGGGTAGAACTCAGAGCGGTGAACCTATAGGCTTCAAAACCTCTAAACCCCTTTTAGGGATTGAAACCTTATGATGGTATATAGACACTAATCAATATTGAGCTTCAAAACCTCTAAACCCCTTTTAGGGATTGAAACAGATGAAGAAAGATTAGCTAAATGGGAAGAGTGCGAGCTTCAAAACCTCTAAACCCCTTTTAGGGATTGAAACCCTGACCTTGGAATTTTTGCCAGTCCTTTTCATAGCTTCAAAACCTCTAAACCCCTTTTAGGGATTGAAACGTCCAAAGAAGATGCTTGGAAGTGGAAAGAATCGCGCTTCAAAACCTCTAAACCCCTTTTAGGGATTGAAACCGGTAGGGAATGTGACCCCACGGAATAGAGCGCCTAAGGCTTCAAAACCTCTAAACCCCTTTTAGGGATTGAAACATTGTTACCAGTGGCGATCGCCCCAAAGTTACCAGTAGCTTCAAAACCTCTAAACCCCTTTTAGGGATTGAAACGATATCAACTGGAAACCAATCCCGAATAGCCCCCAAGCTTCAAAACCTCTAAACCCCTTTTAGGGATTGAAACAAATAAGCGATCGCCTGTCTTAGTTGAGGAGAAGCAGAGCTTCAAAACCTCTAAACCCCTTTTAGGGATTGAAACCCGTTTTTGCCCCAAGCTACCCTACCAAAGCGATGCTTCAAAACCTCTAAACCCCTTTTAGGGATTGAAACCTGCGATCGCACCAAGCGGCTGCAAACCGTGAACAGCTTCAAAACCTCTAAACCCCTTTTAGGGATTGAAACCGCCCCTTACCCCTAACCACAGTGGCGGCGGCGTTAGCTTCAAAACCTCTAAACCCCTTTTAGGGATTGAAACATCAATTCGTCAATCACATCGCAAGGTCGGCAACCGCTTCAAAACCTCTAAACCCCTTTTAGGGATTGAAACATGGTCGGACACACAAACTGAGATGGCGATCGGGATGCTTCAAAACCTCTAAACCCCTTTTAGGGATTGAAACGCGGTAATAGTACCAAGGTAAGAAGCGCGATCGCCGCTTCAAAACCTCTAAACCCCTTTTAGGGATTGAAACTTTGAAGGTGTAGGCATCACCGCAATATCTAAAAGCTTCAAAACCTCTAAACCCCTTTTAGGGATTGAAACTTTCATACTCCTGCAAGCTAGCCATAAAATAATATGCTTCAAAACCTCTAAACCCCTTTTAGGGATTGAAACTTTTGCGTATGCCTGAACATTCTCAAGGGTAAACGGCTTCAAAACCTCTAAACCCCTTTTAGGGATTGAAACTTTTGTGACACGCCTTGAGTGTTATCAGCACTGCAGCTTCAAAACCTCTAAACCCCTTTTAGGGATTGAAACCTATGAACATCAAGAATCTTACGACGACCCGACTCGCTTCAAAACCTCTAAACCCCTTTTAGGGATTGAAACAGTTTGTTCTGGTAGGGATTGGGGCGATCGCCTATGCTTCAAAACCTCTAAACCCCTTTTAGGGATTGAAACTGTCATCTTTGGGTTTTTCGGGCGGCGTGTAAGGGCTTCAAAACCTCTAAACCCCTTTTAGGGATTGAAACATAGATCGCCACATCGTTTGTGAGCGAATCTAAAGCTTCAAAACCTCTAAACCCCTTTTAGGGATTGAAACCCAACAATCGGTGCCGTAAACATTGGCACTACAAGCTTCAAAACCTCTAAACCCCTTTTAGGGATTGAAACTGGAAAGGCGAAGCATCGCCAACAGTAAAGCCAAGCTTCAAAACCTCTAAACCCCTTTTAGGGATTGAAACTGACGATTGCCATTTTTTTCCTAATTAATATTTAACGCTTCAAAACCTCTAAACCCCTTTTAGGGATTGAAACGGGATCTAATGTGCGGATATAGTACAAAACATCTGCTTCAAAACCTCTAAACCCCTTTTAGGGATTGAAACGAATAAGCCCATAACGGTATTAGCGTACGGCGCTAGCTTCAAAACCTCTAAACCCCTTTTAGGGATTGAAACTCGACAAGTTGCGATGGATAAACAATCCCGTATAACGGCTTCAAAACCTCTAAACCCCTTTTAGGGATTGAAACCATGACTCGATCAGTATCTTTCGAGATTATTGGATGATCGCGCTTCAAAACCTCTAAACCCCTTTTAGGGATTGAAACAACAAAATGCCTGCACTTTGGGGAGCGCAGGAAGCGCTTCAAAACCTCTAAACCCCTTTTAGGGATTGAAACTTGATCAGTAGTAGTAGGATTTGGATTAACTTTAGGCTGCTTCAAAACCTCTAAACCCCTTTTAGGGATTGAAACAGAACAACCCGTAGGTATAACAATCGAATACCAGTGCTTCAAAACCTCTAAACCCCTTTTAGAAGATATTTGTAAAATAAATATTAAGGAAGAGAACAAAATAAAATGTAGAGGAGAAACTAGAAAAAAAGTAAAATGCCTCAATGTCAAGGAAAAGATACCCAACAGATTTAACAGATCAGCAGTGGGAGATAATCAAAGATATGTTTCCTGCGGCAAAATCTGACGTAGCACAAGGGAGAAAACGTACTACTGATGTAAGAGAAGTAGTCAATGCCATTTTGTATTGGACAAGAAGTGGATGTGCATGGGATATGCTCCCGCATGATTTCCCAGCATCAGACACAGTGTATATGTACTTTCGGCGATGGCAGCGGAAGGGAATCATTGAAGAAATTCATGACAAGCTACGGGATAAGGTAAGAGAGAAAGCAGGAAAACAAAAAAATGTCACTGCTGCCATGATTGATTCACAATCAACAAAAACCACAGATGTCGGGGGTGAGGAACGAGGTTTTGATGGCAATAAAAAAGTCAACGGTCGCAGACGACATTTATTGGTTGACACACTGGGATTAGTATTAGTGGTATTGGTACAAGCTGCCAATATTGCGGATGTAGTTGCGGCACGAACTGTCGTCATGGCAGGTAAGCTAAATCAACCCGAACTGGCACAAGTTTGGGCCGATTTAGGGTATCGTGGTCACAAATTCCAGTCTTTGATGGATAGTTTGGGTATTAATTTAACTCTATCTGAAAAGAGAGAGCAGGGCTTTAAGTTAGAACCTCGTCGTTGGGTTGTAGAGCGTACTTTTGCTTGGCTGGGTAAGCACCGACGGTTAAGTAAGGATTATGAACGTCTTCCCGAAGTAAGTGAGGCTGTTGTTCATTCTGCCATGATTCCTCTCATGCTCAATCGTCTTTCTGCTTAATCCTTTTTTTACAAATACTTTCTAGGGATTGAAACAGTACTAACAAATAGTTTGGAAGATGGTCAAGAGGCTTCAAAACCTCTAAACCCCTTTTAGGGATTGAAACACCGCCAGAACCGCCGCCAGTGACAGCGTTAGGATCAATCTTGCTTCAAAACCTCTAAACCCCTTTTAGGGATTGAAACAGACGAGAAAAGCTCTAAGGGTGGTAAACGCGATAATGCTTCAAAACCTCTAAACCCCTTTTAGGGATTGAAACAAAAGCTATTAGCAGATTACCTTACACACTTCTTGCGCTTCAAAACCTCTAAACCCCTTTTAGGGATTGAAACGCTGAGTATTGATACTATAAGTACAAATACTTACTGCTTCAAAACCTCTAAACCCCTTTTAGGGATTGAAACGAATTACTGCCTGTGGTGGTGATATCAATCGCCGCCGCTTCAAAACCTCTAAACCCCTTTTAGGGATTAAAACGAGATTGCTTCTAAACCTACGCGATCGCCTCTCAGCTTCAAAACCTCTAAACCCCTTTTAGGGATTGAAACTGTACATACTTTGGTTGCTAGAGCTTTTTTAGGCGCTAACCCCGATCGCTTCAAAACCTCTAAACCCCTTTTAGGGATTGAAACCTAGTAGCGATCGCCAAAAAGATCGCTGGTGGTGAGCTTCAAAACCTCTAAACCCCTTTTAGGGATTGAAACTCATACCAGTCTTCTAGCGCCTCTATTTCTGAGTGCTTCAAAACCTCTAAACCCCTTTTAGGGATTGAAACTGGCTTTATCAGCTACTTTGGCGATCGCGCCCTTGAGCTTCAAAACCTCTAAACCCCTTTTAGGGATTGAAACAATTCTCAGCTTCGCTTATTCAAGCGGATTATCAGGCTTCAAAACCTCTAAACCCCTTTTAGGGATTGAAACAGTTGTAATATCCAACTGAGTAGGATTGAGGAGCAGCTTCAAAACCTCTAAACCCCTTTTAGGGATTGAAACAATCCTGCCCTCCCTTGAGTGCCACAGAGCATGAGCTTCAAAACCTCTAAACCCCTTTTAGGGATTGAAACAACGCCACCTATCTCTGTCCAGTGAAAACCCTTGGTTAAGCTTCAAAACCTCTAAACCCCTTTTAGGGATTGGGTAGTCCTAAATAAGTGAGAATGAGTTGTAGCAGTGTTTTACTAGACTCATTTTCAAAGATAGACGAAGTTTATAGTTCGCAGAACTTTATGACAAGCAACTGGAGAAGCGCCTTATCTTAAAGTTCTGCGTAAACTAACCTTGCTTGAGCAAAGCTTTTTCCTCATCGGTAAAATCTTCAAAGGCAGCTTGCTGACTGACTAGCATCTCAACAGTGGCATCGGCAATGTCATTGTTTGCCTTAGCGCGATCGCGGAGTCGTTGTTCCAGAACCTCTAAGGGCGCATTGCAGTAGATAATCTCTACGGGCAGGTTATGGGCTTGAGCCGCCGCGATCGCTTGACTTCGCAAACTAAGGCGATCGTACTTGGCATCGAGAATGACAGTGAAGCCTTTACTTGCCAACAGAGAACCTAATTCGGCGAGACGGGTGTAGGTTTTGAGCGTCATCTCTGGTGTGTAGATAGCATCACTACCCCGTTCCATTAGGTCGATGCCAGCGATTTGTTTGCGGATTGCATCCGAGCGAAGATAGATAGCATCCTGTTGCAGCGCGATCGCCTTAGCAGTTGTGCTTTTTCCAGAACCCGAAACCCCAGACATGATGATTAATTTGCCCTGTTTCGGTTGGGTATATTCGCAAGCGAGTTGATAATATGCCGCCGCTTCCTTTTGAGCATTAGCCTTCACTTCGGCAGGGATATTCGGATCGTCCAGTAAAAAGGAAGTTACTTTGGCGCGAATATAGGCTCGCATACTGCAATGGAGCGGTAGTAGTACGACTCCCTCATAATCGCCCGTCCGTTCTAAATAGGTATTCAGGAAGATATTTGCAAGATCTCGTCTGCCACGGAACTGCAAATCCATTAATAGGAAGGCGGCATCGTAGAGAACATCACTATTGCGGAATGGTTCATTAAACTCGATGCAATCAAAAATTTGAATCCGATCTTGATAGAGACAAATATTTTTTAAATGGACATCGCCATGACATTCACGAACTTTACCCTGAGCAATGCGATCGCTAAATAAGGCAGCATTTTCAGCAAAGAATTTATCAGTATAGGCACGGGTTTGATCAAACTGAGATTGGGTTTGAGCGATGCCAATATATTTCTCAGTGGAAGCGTAATTATCATTCGCTACCGCCTGTACCGCTTCCATTGTGCCGAAACTATTAATATGGTCGTTGGTGAGCGCCGATTGATGGAATGTAGCTAACTGTTCCCCAATTTGTTTGACGTGATCAACCGTTAAGCGATCGGCACTGAACATCTCAATTAATAAATCCGCTTGCGAAAACTCTGGCATGGCGATCGCATACTCGACAGGAGTTCCTTCCCCCTTGCGATCAAAGTGATATTTGCCATCTACTTCGACAATGGGCAACACCGATAGATAGAGTTCGGGCGCAAGGCGACGATTGAGCCGTAGTTCTTCTCCACAAAAAAATTGACGTTTTTCTAGGGTCGAAAAGTCTAGAAAGCCAAAATTCATCGGCTTCTTCACTTTGTACGCATATTCGCCCGTGAGCAGCACAAAGGAAATGTGGGTTTGCAAAAGCTGAATTGGCTCTGTAACGGGATGATCGTAAAACTCTGGCTTGAGCATCTGCTCAATAATCGGTGGTAATGACATAGTTTCTCTGGGTACTCGCGACTGTATTTTATAACATTCAGGTTTACGCTCCATCAGCAACTTTGCGCTCAGTAACGAGGGTTATACCTGTCCAACTGCCTTGACTGTCATAACTACGAATTAATCGCTGATGTAAATCGGGAGCAAGCAACCATGATAGCGAGATGCGGAAGGGTTGGCGGGGGGCGATCGCCACAGGACAGGTAATCGATGCACCATCAGGCAGGAACAGGGTCTGAATAGTCATATCATCTTGAGTAAATTCAAGGATTTGGCTATTTTGGGAAGATATCTTGGCGACTGAGGTGAATTTTGGGGCTTGCCACAGGGATTTAGAAAATTTCGGAGAGTCCTGCATCTGTAAATTCATGGTGACGCGATCGCCTAACCTTTGCCATTCCGTTACCGTAGACAGCACCTCTGGCTCAACCCAATCCACATTGATCGATACTGATTCACCTTCCCATTTACCTAATAGGGCGGCAAGATCTAGGGGTGGGCGTTCTGGGGTCTGACTATGCGGTAAATGCTCACGGATCAGGGTAAATCGCTCCAGTTGGCTATTTTTATCGTAGAGAACTGCCAGACGCAAACGGCGATCGCTACAGATTAAACCTAGCTCTCCACCAAATTCTGTAAAGGGAGCAAATTGAATAGAGCCTTGGGAAAACGCTCCATCTTCCATTAATAAAATACTTTTGTTGAGGTGACGATATTCCAAAACTAAATCTTGGGGTTGACCATTCACAAAGCGCCGCACTGTTTGTCGCATTGTTTGGTGATCTTCCTTAAGTTCCAAAATAGTTTCACTAGGAATATCTTCTAGAATCTCTCCCTGCGGGTCAATTCTTGTAAAAGATCCTTGCCAACAACCCAAATTTTGTAATAGACATTCCCATTGCGATCGCATAGTTTTATAGACATAGATTAGCCTTGGTGATCTTATAGCAAACTGACTAACAAACTAAAGCCTAAGCATTGAGTGGCAGCGCAAAGCGCTGCCACTCAATGCTTAGGCTTGATTACTGTGGCTGACTTAGGGGAATCTCAATAATAAATTCTGTTCCTTTACCACCTTCAGAATTGAAATGTAACTTGCCACCGTGATTTTCGGTGACAATTTGGTAGGCGATCGACAGCCCTAACCCCGTTCCCTTACCCACAGGTTTAGTAGTAAAGAACAGATCAAATAGGCGATTGCGCGAATCTTCAGGGATACCCTGCCCATTGTCGGTGATCGTCACTCTTAAGCGATCGCCTTTATTCTCTAATTGATTGCCTAGGGTTGGCTCTAGTGAGCTTTCGGTATTTTGCTCAGCGCAGATCACCTCCGTTTGGATAGTGATCTGTGAGATCTTGCCATCTTGTCGCACCCATTGAGGCTTATCCCCAATAACTTGCCAGCCACCATTAGTCTGAGCGTCATCTTCCAAAGTATCGATCGCATTAGTGAGTAAATTCATAAACACTTGATTGATCTGACCCGCGTAGCATTCGACGGGAGGCAAGTCACCATAGAGCTTCTGCACATGAATTTCTGGGCGATTAGGATTAGCGCGGAGACGACTTTGTAAAATCATCAAAGTGCTATCAATCCCTTCATGGATATCCACGGGTTTGCATCCCGACTCATCACTGCGGGAGAACTTATTCAGCGACTGCACGATCTTTTGGATTCTCTCCGCCCCCACCCGAATCGAACCAATTAGCTTTACAAAATCTTCCGCCAAAAAATCAATATCAATTTCCTCTAGCTTATTCTCCACCTCTGGCACAGGCTGAGGATAATGCTGGCGATAGGTTTCGACAAGGCTCAGCAATTCGTTAGTGTAGTTAGCGGCATAGGTGAGATTACCGTAGATGAAGTTCACAGGATTGTTAATTTCATGGGCGATACCCGCCACCAGTTGCCCCAAGCCCGACATCTTTTCCGCTTGAATGAGTTGCGACTGCGTACTTTTGAGATCCTTGAGCGCTTGCTCTAGCACCTGTGCTTGCAGTCGGTATTGTTCTTCAGAAGCTTTGATCAGAGCCTCCGCCGCCAGTCGCTCGGTGATATCGCGCAAGCTCCACACTCTCCCCGCAAAGTCATCAAGGATATGCTGGGGTTGCGAGTAGCATTCGAGGGTGCGACCATCATCGACCTCAATAATTTCAAAGCTATTTTGATCGCTACCTAAGTCCTTACCAAAGTTGAGTAAATGCTTAGAAATAACAATTTTATTAGCTACATATTTCAAAAGCTGCGAGTCATCGCGAGAACAGAATATATGCTCAGGAATGCGCCATAGATCGACAAATTTTTGGTTACAGATAATGATATTGCCGATCGCATCCAGTACGAGAATACCGTCGGCGGTTGCCTCTAGGGTTGCGCTCAATGCGACAAAGCTTTTATTAATTTCGGCTTCGGCAGCCTTGCGATCGCGAATACTGGTGCAGACATAGGTTGTGCCGATCACTTTGCCGTAGACATCCTTAACAGGGTTTGCCCTCAAGCAGATGGGAATCGCCTGCTGATGGCGATCGCGCATTGCCAACTCGCTTGCCCAAGTCCCACCATGCATCACCGCATTATGGATGGCTTGGGCAACTTTCTGATTAGCAAACAGTGAGAGAAATTGATCGGGAGTCTTTAGCTGGGAGAGATCGTAGGAAAATAGCTCACTAAAGGCTGAATTGATATAAATTGGCTGCCCTGAGTCATCGGTAATGCAAATGGCATCATTCGCACTTTCGATCGCTGTGCCAATTTTGTTAAAGGCATCTTCTAAATATTTACGTTCTGCAACTTCTTCCGCCAACTGTCTCTGAAGACTTGGCACTTGGTTTTCTAAAATCGGTTGCCCCGCTACGATAACCCCGCCCGCCGTGCCATCGTCTTTGTACCAAGGTTGCACCACTAGCTGACTGCTACTTACAGAGCCACTGCGATCGCGGATTTCCACCTCCGCCTCGTATTGCATCTGCCCTCCACTTAGGCAACGCTCTAGCCCCTGTTGATGGGCGATCGCCACAGGCAAAGAGTCATAAATATTTGTACCGATCAGCTTAAGCCGAGGTATGCCCAATAGCTTTACCCAAGGCTGACTGACCAAAATGTAATTAAGATCGCCATCAAACATAGCGATCGGCACAGGACAAAACTCCACAAACCAACGCAAATACTTTTCTACTTGGTTAGCACGGTTTGCCACTACTCCTAATTGAAATTTTGGCTGGGCTTTCGCCATCTTGACTGTACTTTTCTGATGTTTTTGACCACTGCCTAAGAATTGTATCGACTTATTCCATCCTAGAGTGTGTCATTAAGAACCATCTTGGCAAATCTTTGCTGTAGGGAGCCTATGTTAAGATCAACCACAAGAAATCTCAAACAGTCTTGGGGTCATAACCGTATGGGGATTGTTCCATCGCAGCAATATCCAATTTTTGGATCAGAAATCAACTGTCCCCATTGTCGCCAGATTATCCCTGCCTTGATTCTCACTGACACCTACCTCTGTCCGCGCCACGGTGCATTTGAAGTTCACCCTAATAACCGAGATTTGATCCACCTACAATCCGATCGCCAATGGCGTTTGTGGGATGGTGAGTGGTATCGCCAACATACTCACCCCGACGGCATTCGCTTTGAGATCCATGAAAGTATTGATCGGCTCTATACCCAAGGCTATCGAGCGCTGAAGGTAACGATCGCCCATCGCTATATTGATCTAGTCAGTCCCTATCTAGAAATGAATAGTTTAGGATTTGACACTAGACCGAGGGATACTCCTAGTCAACGCCTCTACGGATTGATTGTCGAGTTCAGCCCCAAGGAATCTGAGCAACCGCGTTGGGGTGTCATTAACTTTGAACTAGAGAAAGAACTAGGAACGCCAAAGGGCTACCCCTATTTTCGATCCTTTTAGAAATTAAAATTTATCGCAATTTTAATCAGCTTTTAACCCAACAAAAAAAGCGTAGTCCGTACACAGACTGCGCTTTTTCTTAAAACTATTGTGAGGTACTTAGCGATAACCTAGACTTTAGTGCGATCGGTAAAAATCTCATAACCAGTGTCAGTCACCAACACCGTATGCTCAAACTGCGCCGAAAGTTGGTTATCCACCGTTACCGCCGTCCACTTATCCGCTAGCACCCTTACTCGCTTAGAACCCGCATTTAAAATCGGCTCGATCGCCAAAGTCATACCAGCACGAAAGCGGACATTGGGTAACTGGTGTGTACGGAAATTAAATACTGAAGGCTCCTCATGAAGATTGCGCCCCACACCATGCCCTGTAAAATCTTCGACGATCGCAAAGCCATTGGCTTTTACGTGATCCTCGATCGCCCCCGCCAAATCCAACATACAATTGCCGGGCTTGACTTGCTCAATCCCTTTGTATAGAGCTTCCTCAGCCACACGCATCAACTTAGCCGCCTTCTCGCTAACAGTGCCAACTGCCACCGTAATGCAAGAATCGCCATGAAAGCCATTTTTAAAAGCACCCGTATCGATCTTGACCAAATCTCCTAGCTTAATCACCTTCTTGGCATTGGGGATACCATGCACGACCTCATTATTGATGCTAGAGCAAATGCTGGCAGGAAAGCCGCAATACCCCTTAAAGCTTGGCACTGCGCCCATCTCTCTGATCCGCTTCTCAGCATAGGCATCGATATCCATCGTAGTCATTCCTGGGGCAATGATTTCCGAAACCTCCTTGAGGACGGTCGCAACGATCCGCGAAGATTCACGCATATAGTCCAACTCTCGTTGTGACTTGATTTCAATACCCTTAGTTTGCTTAGGAGTTTGAGATTTTTTGGGAGTAGCTGCACTTGGTTTTGATCGCAGTGCACTGAGAATATTCATTAATTATTTGAGGATAGTATTTACAACAGCTAATATATTTTTAGCCTATGAAGTAACAGGATTGGTTATTTTTGGGTCAAATCACAGAATTTAACAGAAACTTTCTCTTCAACACAACTCACTTAACTACTACAGCAATCCCCTAAGTAGCTAGGCGCAGTTAAATACGAAAGATCTAAAACCTGTAGCGATCGCCCAGCGTTTGTCATAGATTTGAGATCTAGGATTTAATGATGCCCAAATACTTAGCGCAATTCAACAGAGCATCCACTAGATTAATATTTATATTTAATATATCTAATATTTGAATGAACTGTGGCGATTACTATTGTAATGATTAGTGATGATGATGAAAGCCTAACCTAGATTATGATCTATTGATTCTGTTAGGAATAACTAACCGATTAAAAAAGAGGTTTAACTATGACGCAATCTGGGCTGCCCCCTGTACCACCGCCCTCATCTGGAGGTGGCGGTATACCCCAACAACCGCGTAACCCCGCCGCTCCACCTCCGACCGCCCAGCGTGCTGCCCCTAACCCTGCCACCAGCGCTCAAGCTAATGCCCAAATGCCAACTAGCGTCCAAGGCGCAAATGGGCAAGCGCGGGCTATGCCAAACCCAGCCCAACAACAAGCCCAGCAGGGGCAACCTACTCCTCAGCAATTGCAGCAAGCGCAAATGCAAAAAGCGGCAGCAGCTCAGCAAGCTCGTGCTGCCGCCGCGTCCCGCCAAGCTCAACTATCAGTACCGACGGACACCCAGCTTACCAGCGTCCCACCACCACCTAATCCCCGTCCTCCGATCCGTCCAGGTCCACCTCCAAATCTGCCAGGGCTAGGTATACCTGCAATCTTACAGCGCAGTTCAGGACAGCCTACCCTCGCTCAAATTGTCAAGGATGCCCACGAACAAGGTTGTTCCGATATTCATGC
Organism: uncultured cyanobacterium; assembly: GCA_963750795.1. Classification (GTDB taxonomy): domain Bacteria; phylum Cyanobacteriota; class Cyanobacteriia; order Pseudanabaenales; family Pseudanabaenaceae; genus Pseudanabaena. The sequence goes on along the minus strand of CAVVRZ010000002.1, from coordinate 172,141 downwards.
GGGGGTAAATGAACCAGTGCGTTTCCGTAGTCGGGGTTTGATGGTCACACAGGAGCAGTATCCTGTCCCTGACAAACAGACCTTTGATACTTGGCTGACAGAAATTATGGATGATAAGCAAATCCAGCAATTTCGCGACACCCTAGAGTTTGATGGTGCAACTCAATACGAATTTGCCCGTTGTCGGATCAATGTTTTTGATTCGTTACGCGGATCGGCGATGGTCTTACGACTAATTCCTCTCAAGATCTTGAGCATTGATCAACTTGGTCTGCCAGAGGTGTTTCGAGAGTTGTGCTACACCCACAAGGGGCTGATCTTGGTGACAGGTCCTACGGGTTCGGGTAAATCGACGACCCTAGCGGCAATGGTGGACTTCATTAATACGGAAATGCAAAAGCATTTAATTTCCATTGAAGACCCCATTGAATTTGTGCATCAAAGTAAAAAGGCATTAATTAAGCAAAGAGAAGTGGGCATTCATACCCTCAAGTTTGATAATGCTCTAAAAGCGGCTCTCCGTGAAGATCCCGATATCATTCTAATTGGGGAAATGCGCGATAAGGAAACGGTAAATACGGCGCTAAAAGCTGCCCAAACAGGTCACTTAGTATTTGGAACCCTGCACACCAACAGCGCCGTTAAGACCATCGAACGTATTCTCAATCTCTTTGAGCCTGAACAACAAGCACCGATGCGCGTACAGGTGGCGGAGTCACTGGTGGGGGTTATTGCCCAATCCCTAGTCCGTACTACCGATGGTAAGCGGGCGGCTGTCCATGAAATCATGATCAACACCGATGCCGTCCGTGACTATATCAAACGTGGTGATGTGGATGAGATCGAGGCAATTATTCCTAAGTGTACCTATGAGGGCATGGTCAATATGAACCAGTCTCTCTATAAGCTCTATGAAGATGGACGGATCACTGAGGAAACTGCGGTCGAGAACTCTCCTAAGCCCAATGAAATGGCGCAGATGCTGCGCGGTCGGATGTAATACAGCGCTTTGCGCTTAAACAAAAGAGGCATCGCTTAGCGATGCCTCTTTTGTTTTGGTATTCTGAATCTCTAGAGTATTTTTAGTTATCCCCCATCTCGCTATGACCACTTTTGAAGTTTCTGTACCCGCAACCACTGGTAATCTTGGACCGGGCTTTGATTGTCTCGGTGCAGCATTGTCTCTATACAATCGGTTTCGGTTTGCCCTGAGCGATCGCCTAGAGATTACCGCCACAGGCGAAGGGGCAGATCAAGTGGAGCGGGACGAATCTAATCTGGTCTATCGCGGGATCGCCAAGTTGTATCAGCATATCGATCGCCCGATTCCTGCGATCGCCTTAGACATTGAGACGCTAATCCCACTATCGCGGGGCTTGGGCAGTTCGGCGACAGCGATCGTCGGCGGGATTGTGGGGGCAAATTTGTTGGCGGGTTCGCCTCTGAGTAAATTAGAACTTTTGGACTTGGCGATCGCCATGGAAGGGCATCCCGATAACGTTGCCCCTGCGGTACTTGGCGGCTGTCAACTGATGGCATCTAATCAAAGCGGCGGTTGGGAATTTTGCGATCTGCAATGGCATGACGATCTAGCGATCGCCGTAGCGATTCCCGCCTTTGAGTTGTCCACCGCCAAGGCAAGGCAGGTACTACCCAAGCAAGTGGTGATGGCGGATGCAATTTTTAATGCTTCCCACTTGGCACTACTAACTCATGGCATTCAAACAGGTAAGGCAAGCTGGTTGAGGGCAGGTTTGCAGGATCGTTTACATCAACCCTATCGCCAAGATTTAATTTTGGGGATGCCCAAAGTTCAAGAAGCCGCGATCGCCGCAGGTGCTTACGGGATGGTGATCAGTGGTGCAGGTCCCACGCTGTTATCCCTTGCGCCACAGTCGGCGATCGCCTCAGTGGCGGCGGCGATGCAAGGGGCATGGCAAGAGCTTGATGTTAGTTGTATTACTAAATGTCTGGCGATCGCCCAAGATGGTACGACATGGATAGAGTTGTAATTTTCTTAGAAACCTGTGGCGCACGCTGCGCGTGCGCCACAGGTTTTGATTTTTAATTGTTAATTTACCGAGTATTCTCCCTATGACCAGATACGCAAATCTCGATCAGCCTCTGCGGGTTGGCATCGTCGGTTCAGGCTTTGTGGCGAAGTTACGCGCCGAAATATTTACTGAAGATCCGCGTACTACGGTCACGGCGATCGCAGGGACATTGACCAAAGCTGAGGCGATCGCCCAAGAGTTAGCAATTGCCCATGTGCATCAATATTGGTCAGAATTGGTCGTTCGCGATGATCTGGACTTAGTGGTGGTTTGTAATGTCAATCGTGATCATGCTGCCGTCGTTAGACAAGCTTTGCGATCGGGCAAGCACGTTGTCGTTGAGTATCCCCTTGCTTTTGATCGGTCTGAAGCAGAGGAGTTATTTGCCTTAGCGGAGCAACAGCAACGGATGCTCCATGTCGAACATATTGAGTTATTGGGGGGCGTGCATCAACTGGTACTAGCAAACCTCGCCAAAGTCGGACAGCCTTTCTATGCACGTTATGCCACCAAAAGCCCCCAAAACCCTGCCCCTGACAAATGGACATATAAGCCCGACCTATTTGGGTTTCCCCTAACTGCTGCCATTTCTCGCCTAAATCGGATCATTGTTCTCTTCGGCAAGGTGGATTCAGTATCTTGTCAACTGGTTTATAGTGGCGCAAATCTGCCCCACCAGTTCAGTTCCTGTATTTGCAATGCCCAATTATTGTTTAAAAATGGCGTAATCGCGGATATTAGCTATGGCAAGGGCGAAAATCTTTGGCAGCCTGAGCGCACGATGGAGGTGCAAGGTAGTCATGGGGCAATTGTATTTACAGGTGATCGCGGTAAGTTAGTCACCGCCGATGGCGAAGCGGAGTTAGATGCAGGCTCCACTAGAGGACTTTTTAAAAAAGATGCGGAAATTGTGATCTCCCATCTGCTGACAGGTACGCCGCTCTATAACAGTCCTGAAAATGTCATCCAAGCGATCGCCGTTGCCGCCGCCGCCGAAAAATCAGCACTTACACACCAAACAGTCAAAGTCGATTAATACTTGAAAAACCTTAAATAGAACATGAGTTCGATTGAGCTATTTGCGCGGCGCAAATAGCTCAAAATGGTGAAAAGCGCAAAGCGCTTTTCACCATTTTGAGCTTTCGTCCAACTGACGTTAAACAGAATATCGGCGGCGCGTTGCGCCGCCGATATTTCCCTATGATTGCTAGGGGTGAGCATGGGGAGTTCACTCGCTATACAATAATGATCTCAATCCTAATAACGCAAGACAGATCTATGAGTGGCACTAAGCTATACGAAGGTAAAGCAAAAATCCTATTTACCACCGATGACCCCAATATCTTGCTCTCTCGCTACAAAGATGACGCAACTGCCTTTAATGCGCTTAAAAAAGGGACGATCGCCCACAAAGGTGAAATGAACTGCGCGATCGCCTCCCATATTTTTCAATACCTCGAAACCCAAGGCATTGCCACCCATTTCATCAAGCAGGTATCCGCCCACGAAATGCAAGTCGCCGCCGTGAAGATCCTCCCCATCGAAGTCGTTGTCCGCAATATCGCCGCAGGTAGCATTTGTAAACGCCTAGGGCTAGAGCAAGGTAAAACCCTCAAGCAACCCCTCGTTGAGTTCTTTTACAAAAACGACGACCTCGGTGACCCCCTGATTACCGATGACCATATTGCGATGATGGAACTAGCGACTACGGAGCAGGTCAGCCAACTCAAGCAAATGGCGATCGCCATTAATCAGCATCTGCAAAATTTCTTCGATAAATGTAACTTGATCCTTGTGGACTTCAAGGTGGAAATTGGCATTGATCATCAAGGTAGAATGTTGCTCGCCGATGAGATTAGCCCCGACACCTGTCGCCTCTGGGACAAAGCGATCGCCGATCCCCAAGCCCGCATCATGGATAAAGATCGCTTTCGCCAAGACCTCGGCAACATTGCCGAAGCCTACCAAGAGGTGATGCGTAGGGTTCTGGCTGCCTAGCAATCAAGAAAAAATGATGAAATGTTTCATCGAGTGAAACATTTCATCATTTTTTCTTTGGATGTTTTTGTAGGATGTTTCACCGCAATGAGTATTAATTCTGAAAGTTGTAGTAACTTAGTTAATGGGCTACAAAACTTTATCCCTGAAACTTTTTTTCGTATTTGACCGTCACATAAGCGTTAATCAAGCTTAATTTTTTCTGTTCATAAATTCTGTAGGTGTTTGGAAGACTCTATGCGTATAAACTTGCTCGTATTTACGGCTATTGCCGCATCCAGCACATTCCTGACAAGCCCATGGCTGGCAAATGCGGATCCCGCAAAACCAGAGGTTGCCCAAGCGCCCACTCCTCAACCGTCGGAAACACCTGTCCCCACGTCCCCACAGGAAACACCACCCGATCGCCCCAACACAACCCCTCCCTTGGGGCTTCCCTCTAACACACCAACCCCACCACCTGCAAACGAGACTCAAGTATTGGTAGGGGAAGTCGCCATCAAAACCCCTGAAGGACAGCCACCTGTCTCGCCAGAACTAGAGCAGGTGATCTACGACGCGATCGCCACCAAACCGGGGCGTACCGTCACGCGATCGCAGTTGCAATCGGATATCAATGCCGTATTCGCCACAGGCTTTTTCTCCAATGTCCAAGCTGAGCCAGAGGATACGGACATTGGGGTCAGAGTTACCTTCTTCGTGTTGCCTAACCCCGTACTCAAATCCGTTAATACCGAAGGTACGCGAGTACTGGATCGAGCAGTAGTAGATCGTATTTTTGGCGGACAAATTGGCAAAATCACCAACCTCAAAGACATTCAAGCAGGGGTCAAAGAACTAGAAAAGTATTATCAAGATCAAGGCTTCGTTCTAGCGCAGATCGTTGATATCAAAGCTACTCCCGATGGCGAAATTAATCTAGTTGTATCTGAAGGCGAAATCGAATCGATCAAGGTTGCCTTCATTAATGAAGATGGTAAAACCGTTGACGCTGAGGGCAAGCCCATTACAGGCAACACTCGCGATTTCATCATTACCCGCGAGTTGACCATCAAGGAAGGGGATGTCTTTAACCGCAACACCATCCAAAGTGATCTACAAAAAGTATTTGCCCTTGGGTTGTTTGAAGATCTAAATATTGGCTTGGCTCCCGGAAGCGACCCCCGCAAAGCGATCGTCACCGTCAATGTCAAAGAACGTAACACAGGCTCGATCGCCGCAGGTGCAGGTCTTAGCTCTTCGACGGGTCTATTCGGGACAGTGAGCTTCCAACAGCAAAACCTTGGTGGCAACAACCAAAAGCTAGGCTTGGATATCCAAGTTGGTGAACGGGAACTCCTCTTTGACCTTAACTTTACTGATCCTTGGCTAGCGGGTGATCCAAATCGCACATCTTTCACCGCTAACATTTTCAACCGTAGTTTGTTCAGTTTTATTTTTGATGAACCCATTGGTATTGGTCCCGATAATGTTAGCCCTCGGATTAATCGTTTAGGTGCAGGTTTCAGCTTCTCCCGTCCTCTGGGTGCGACTTCTACTGCCTCATTGGGCGTGCGCTACGAACGTGTTGGCGTTGCCAATAGCAATAACAATGCGATCGCTGCCACCGACTCCCTCGGCAACCCTCTGACCGCCAGTGGCACGGGTCAAGATGACTTGCTGCTAGTTCAGTTTGCCTATGCCACTGACCAACGCGACAATCCCGTTAAGCCCTCCTCTGGCTCGGTATTTCGAGTGGCTACTGAGCAATCGATCCCCATCGGTTTAGGCTCCGTATTTCTCAACCGTGTCCGCGCTAGCTATAGCTACTACATTCCTGTCAACTTCTTGCGCTTTGCTGAGGGTACACAGGCTCTAGCTTTTAACCTGCAAGCGGGGACTGTGATCGGCACATTACCCCCCTACGAGGCTTTCCAAATTGGGGGTAGCAACTCTGTACGGGGATGGGATGAAGGAAAGATCGGCACTGGACGTAGTTTTGGCATCTTTTCGGCGGAGTATCGCTTCCCTGTCTATAGCATCGTGGGCGGAGTCCTTTTCTTTGACTATGGTACAGATTTGGGCACAGGCTCCTCTGTCCCCGGAAATCCTGCGGGAGCCAGAAATAAACCTGGTAGCGGTGCAGGTTACGGTATTGGTGTACGTGTCCAATCACCTTTGGGTTCGATCCGTGTAGATTACGGTCTGGCTTCCAATGGCGGCACACAGTTTAGCTTTGGACTAGGAGAAAAATTCTAGTCATGCTCTATCAACAGACGATCGCTGCGCCATTTTCGCTGTCGGGAGTGGGGCTGCATAGTGGCGAACAGGTTTCTGTAACTGTGCAACCTGCCCCCATTGATTCAGGGCGTTACTTTGTCTTGGGGGACGCGCAGATTCCTGCGAATACAACCGTGGTGTCAGCCTCGCAGCTATCGACGGAGCTACGGCAACAGGGTGCAGGGGTAAGAACCGTTGAGCATTTACTTGCTGCCCTCTTTGGCATGGGCGTTCATAATGCGCGGATTCATACCGATCGCCCTGAGATGCCGATTCTAGACGGCTCGGCTCTGCCTTGGGTGGAGGCGATCGCTAAGGTAGGGGTAACCCCGCAGGTCGAAGGCGATCGCCTGATGCCCTTGACGCAAGCGATTACGGTCAGTAAGGGGGATAGCTTTGTCACCGCAATTCCCGCCGATACTTTACGCTTTACCTACGGCATTGAGTTTCCTAGTCAGGCGATCGGTGAGCAATGGTTTAGCTGGTCGCCCGATGTTGATCATTTTAGTGATCAATTTCAGCAAGAGGTCGCGCCAGCTCGGACTTTTACGCTCTCCGCCTACATTGATCAAATGCGGGCAGCAGGTCTAATTAAAGGCGGTAGCCTCGATAATGCGATTGTTTGCGATGGCGATCGCTGGATTAATCCGCCCCTGCGTTTTGATAATGAGCCATGTCGTCATAAACTTTTAGATCTAATTGGTGACCTAAGCTTGCTAGGATTTTTACCTAGGGCGCATATTTTGGCATACAAAGCCAGTCATAATCTGCACGCCGAATTTGCCCTAGCCTTGGCAAAACAGCAGTAGCTGATATTTTGCCAAAGTTTACATTTTCACCATGCCAGATCCATAATTAAATAAACTCAAAATGTCAACTTTGACCGAAGAAAATCCCACTAATAATTCTGAAATCGCTTCCGATCAGGGATCTGACGGCGTAGGTAGCAATCCCAATCAAGCGCCCAATCAAGCGCCCAGTCAAATATTCATGATTGAGGATATCCAAAAACTCTTACCCCATCGTTATCCTTTTTTGCTAGTTGACCGCATTATTGATTTTGTACCAAACAAATCGGCGACAGGCATTAAAAACGTCACTTTCAATGAGCCATTTTTTCAAGGACATTTTCCTGAAAAAGCGATTATGCCGGGAGTGTTAATCGTAGAAGCAATGGCACAGGTTGGTGGCATCGTACTAAGGCACTTGCCGGGGATGGAAGATCAGCTTTCATTATTTGCTGGTATCGACAAGGTGCGCTTTCGCCGCCCTGTGGTTCCTGGCGATCGCCTGACGATCACAACCGAGCTATTAGTAGCCCGCAAGCGCTTCGGTAAAATGCTGGGGCGTGCCGAAGTTGACGGGCAAATAGCCTGTGAGGGCGAATTAATGTTTTCATTAGTTAGCCTCTAAATTTAAATTTTCGATAATCTAATTCGCAAATCTGCGAGTTTAAACTTTATGCCTAGCGATCCTAGCGATCGCAAAACAAGCGATCTATCCCAGCGATCTATTTTTAGTATCAAGCGAGCCGAACCTTTTATGCCTGTGTCCCATGCGCCTGTGTCTGAATTTATTCACCCGACAGCCATAGTGCATCCTGACGCCCAACTCCATCCGACTGTCAAGGTCGGAGCCTATGCCATCATCGGCGAACAGGTGAAAATTGGCGCTCATACTGTCATCGGACATCATGCCATTGTCGAAGGAAGAACCGAGATTGGCGATCGCAACCAAATTTATCCAGGAGCAGCGATCGGTCAAGACTCCCAAGACTTGAAATACTCAGGGGCAAATAGTCTAGTGCAGATCGGCAACGATAACCGTATCCGTGAATATGTGACCATTAATCGCGCTAATGAAGCCGATGAAGTTACTTATATTGGCAACGGCAATCTGCTGATGGCGTATGTCCATGTCGGGCATAACTGCGAAATCGAGGATCGTGTGATTATCGCCAATGGTGTTGCCCTAGCAGGTCATGTCCATATTGAATCCCATGCCAGAATCAGCGGAGTTTTGGGTGTGCATCAGTTTGTATGGATTGGTCGTCTCTCGATGGTGGGTGGTATGAGCCGCATTGAGCGGGATGTACCGCCTTACACCCTAGTCGAAGGCAATCCTTCGCGGGTGCGGACGCTCAACCGTGTCGGTATTGAGCGAGCGGGGATTGATAGCCAGACCCAACAGTTGCTCAAGGGGGCATTTCGCCTGCTTTATCATCAAGATTTCACCCTTGTCGAAGCTCTTGAAAAGCTAGTTACCTTTGCGGACAATCCCCATGTCCAGCATCTGCGACAGTTTTTACAAGATTCCACCACCCTTGCCAGTCGGCGTGGACCAATTCCTCGCCGCGCCTAAATAAACAAAAAAAGCATCGCATAGCGATGCTTTTTTTGTTTAAGAAATGCCACGCAAAACGCAGCATTTTTTAGTTTAAAGATTTAAGCGGTGACTAGCTCAGGGCGCTTGCTGTTGCGAATATCAGCGATCGCCTTAGCATAGTCGGGCGCGTTAAATACGGCTGAACCAGCGACGATCGCATTAGCACCAGCTTCGAGAACTTGCCAAGTGTTATTTGCCTTAAGACCGCCATCGACTTCGATCCAAGGATCAAGCCCGCGATCGTCACACATTTGGCGCAACTTCGCAATCTTAGGGATGACATTAGGAATAAAGCTCTGACCACCAAAACCGGGGTTAACGCTCATGATTAGCACCAAGTCACAGAGATCGAGAACATACTCGATAAAGCTCAACGGGGTGGAAGGATTGAGGGAAACACCAGCCATCTTGCCGAGTTCTTTGATTTGAGACAGGTTGCGGTGCAAGTGAGGGCAAGCGGTATGCTCAGCATGAACGGTGATGATGTCTGCGCCAGCCTTAGCGAAGTCCGCCACATATCTCTCTGGCTCAGCGATCATCAAATGCACATCCAGAATCTTGGTAGTAACAGGACGAATTGCCGAAACCACCAAAGGTCCAATGGTGATGTTTGGTACAAAACGTCCATCCATGACATCAACGTGAATCCAATCTGCACCCGCCGCATCAACTGCACGAATGTCGTCACCTAGACGGCTAAAGTCAGCAGAGAGAATCGAAGGAGAAATTACTGTGGACTTTTTAGGCATATGATTTACGGGGGGATTGATTTGATAAGTATCTAAAAAACAACAGAAAAAGGTAATTTTAACTACACTCTTCTCTTAATTATTAATTAAATCTAGCAATTTTGCACATCAGAATTAGAAATGAGTGGCAAATTTGATGAAACGCTAACCTAAAGCCCAAAGCATAGACAGTTCAAACAATAGGGCTTTGGCTTCGCTTAGTACCTTATGTACAATTCAAGGCTTCGACTCCGTTCAGCCACCGTATATCTATGGCTGAGCGGAGTCGAAGCCTCTTTCCTAATCTGGGGCATCCCCTGTAATCGATAAGCCTTCGACCCAAATTTGGGGCGCAACGCCTGAGGGTGTAACTTTTACTTCAGGTTCGATATAGACGATCGCCTTGAGTAATTGCAAAATATCGCCTGCCACGGTGGCGGACTCGATGCTAGTGCGATCGCCTTTGTTGATCAACCAACCATCAAAGGGTAGCGAAAATGATCCCTGTGAAGACTGAACCCCTGCATGGAGAGCTTGGAGATCATCGATCAAGATTACATTTTCGGCGGTAGCGAGGTCGTAACTAATGTCCTTTGAGGCGGCGGCTGAACTACGCTCAATGTGGAAAAAGTTGGGGCTGACCGATACCTTTGCGCCGACGCTGCCGTTGCCTGTGGGCTTAGCATTCATCCGCTTAGCTGTTACTGAGCTATGCAAGAAATTGGTCAAAACCCCTTCGGTAATCAAAGGCGTGCGGCGGGTGGGCGTACCTTCGCCATCAAAGGCTGACGCGCCAATATTGCCAATATGTAGTTCATCATCGCTAATATTGAGCAAAGGTGAAGCGATCGCCATGCCCAGTGATTCAGGCGTAGACAAGCTGTTTTTATCAAGAATGCTCTGGGCGTTGAATAGGCTCGAAAAAGCGCTGATCAAACTCAAAAAAGCTTCTGGCGAAAAAACAACTAAATATTTGCCAGTTTTAATTTTTTCGTAGTTGAGGTGACTGATCGTTTTTTCGGCGGTTTCAGCGACACAACCCTTGATATCTAGGCTCTCAAAATCACGACTAACCCGATAGGCTCCCGCACTGCGCGGTTTTCCACCCTCCACTTCCGTTTTGGTGTAGAGGTAGATCGAGCTATAGGAGTTGCTTTCATGACGGATTGCGCCATCACTATTCAGATAGAAGCGGCTCACATCCCGTTGCGATAAGCCATTGTATGGCACTCCCGCGATCGCAGGGTGAGCGGCGAGAAGTTCTTTCTCGGCATCTAGTAGCGAACTGAGTAGGAGGTCAATACCCGTGGATGGTGCTGTCTGATCAGGTCGTTCGGTGATTGCGGCGATCGCTTCAGGACTGAAATCAGGAATATTTTCCTTAGCGCCAAAGAAACTCGCCTCATAGGCACTTTGGAGCGCTAGTTCTAATCCTGTGCGATCGATATTCGTAGTCGAAGTAATGCCTAAAGTTCCTTCATCGTTCCACACGCGAATACTAATACTGGCGCGATTGGATGCGGACACCTGCTTTGGCTCACCGCTATCGACCTCGGCGCTAGTTTCATCAACAACCGCCCCATAGATATCAAATTTCTTAATTCCTAATTTAGTAGCTGTTTCTTTTGCGTCGGAAATTAACTTCTGCACACTGATTGCTGATGACATACGCCCTTTAATCGCTTTTTGATTGATTCTCAAATGTTATGGCTGTAGCCACCTGTATTAGGACAAAATCAAAACCCAAGAAGCGAGTTGCGGCACTTCGTGCCGCAACTCGCTTTCTGGTTTTATGTTCTAACAAGAATGGCTACAGCTATATTTTAGCCCTAGTTCGCTAGTTAGCTGCATGAGAAGCCATGGCGCTATCTCGCCTTGAAGAAGAATTTTGCCTAAGTTTGTTTTCGCCAACAAGAGCTAGAAAATTATGTGTAGAAACTATAACAAAATCGAGATTGCCTAGCTTTGCTTCTACAATTTATATATCGACACATATCAATATACAGGGCTTGTCGGCAAGGTTTTCAAGATCGATAAGCCATAGAATTTGGAGAGAATCATGGATACGGTCAAAATTGAAATTTTGGGTACGGGCTGTAAAAAGTGCCAACAGTTAGAAGCAAATGCCAAACAAGCTGTGGCAAATCTAAACCTCACGGCGGAAGTTTTGCATATTACCGATCCCGTGGAAATTGCCATGCGTGGGGTGATGTCCACCCCTGCTATGACCATCAATGGCAAGGTTGTCTGTAAAGGTCAAGTAATTAGTACAGAGCAAATTCAACCACTATTGCAACGTTAAAGGGAGAAAATCATGTTCGATCCCTTTTATCCCTTCGACTGGTTAGCGACTCAGATTGTCACCAAACTTTTGGGACTAGAAATCGCCTCACATTTAGGATCAAGTCTGCATTTCTTCCTTTACGATGTGCCGAAGGTTTTGACATTGCTGATTGTGATTAGCTTTATCGTTGGCACATTTCAGAGCTTTCTAGAACCAGAGCGAGTGCGTTCATTATTAGAGGGAAAGCGCACCTTTGCGGGAAATGTCTTGGCGGCGATCGTAGGAATTGTGACTCCATTTTGCTCCTGCTCGGCAGTTCCCTTATTTATCGGATTTTTGGAAGCAGGCGTTCCTTTAGGTGTGACTTTTTCCTATCTGATGGCTGCGCCAATGGTCAATGAAGTCGCGGTAATTTTGCTATGGGGACTATTTGGGCTGAAGGTGACACTGATTTATATTGGCTTTGGTGTGGGCTTGGCGATCGCCTCTGGATATATCATCGGACTACTCAAATTAGAGAGATGGGTCGAACCCTTTGTGTGGGAATTGCAACGATCGCGCCAATCGCGCCAAGGGATAGTTTGCGACAAAGAAAACCTAGAAACTTTGACGCTGACTTGGAATCAACGATTTGAGCAAGGGCGATTTCAATCTAGTGAAATTGTGCGATCGGTCTGGCTTTACGTTGTACTTGGCATAGCGATCGGTGCAGGAATTCATGGATATGTACCGACCGAACTTATTACTGAATACGCTGGTGCAAATAATCCTCTAGCTGTACCGCTTGCTGTTGTGATGGGTGTTCCCCTCTATGCCAACATTGCGGGGGTAATGCCAATTACCGAGGCTTTAGTTAATAAAGGAATGCCCATGGGTACGGTCTTAGCCTTCACGATGGCAGTGACCGCCCTATCTCTGCCTGAGATCGTAATTCTCAAAAAGGTTTTAAAGCCAAAGCTCTTAGCTGTATTTGTCGGGCTAATGACTATCGGCATTATTAGTATTGGTTATATTTTTAACGCGCTACTCCTCTAAATTTAACGTGAGTTCGACGAAAGCGCAAAGCGCGGTGCAAATGGCTATATCGAACTGACGTTAAATTTAATCAAGTAGACACATTATCTGGCAGTACTTACAGTAATTCCAGACAGTAATTCCAGACAGTAATTCCAGAGAAATTCAAGAGGCTTTGACTTCGCTCAGCCAGCAATACATGATGGCTGAGCGAAGTCGAAGCCCTATTTTTCTTATTTGAATTGCCTGTAACAATGCAATCAACTGTTGTCAAATCTAAATTGATCAGCTATATTGTATTCAAGGTTGAGCAAAAGCTTAAATCACTTACTGCTAGCAGATTGTGGGTTTAAGTGTCAATCAAAGTAAACCTAATATAAACATTCAGAAAACAGGAGGTGATGCCCATGCAATCAGATAGTAGTAGCGGTAAATGTGTGGGTCTTCAGGTTTCCGAGCTGTGCGCTGGAGCTGTTCTGTAAGGTTAATAGTTAATTATCTCTAGGATGCCTAAGTTAATCGACTAGACAACCTGAGATCCTTCCAGCAGTTGACTGTGACCTAAAGATCCTCAAAATAACCAAAACCAATAAAACCAAAATGGGCTAGCAAATTGCTAGCCCATTTTGGTTTTATTGCCATAGCCATTCTTGTTACCGTTTTTCGCCATTTGCGCCGCGCTTCGCGCGGCGCAAATGGCTATATCGAATTCACGTCTTGTTAGCACACAACCCCAGAAGAGAGTTGCGGCGCTTCGCGCCGCAACTCTCTTCTGGGGTTTAGGTATATGTAGTATTTCAGATTAGGCACTGGTAAGAAAGAGAATCACATCTCCTTCTTGAACTACATATTCCTTACCTTCACTGCGTAGTAAGCCTTTAGAACGTGCTGCTGTCATCGACCCCATTTCCACTAGATCATTAAATGCCACTGTCTCAGCACGAATGAAGGCTTTCTCAAAATCGGAGTGAATTACTCCCGCCGCCTGTGGAGCTTTCATGCCTGCATGAATTGTCCAAGCGCGAGCTTCTTTCGGTCCAACGGTGAAATAGGTACGCAATCCCAGTAGATTATAGGTGGCGCGAATTAGAGACTTCAAACCGCCTTCCTTAACGCCGAGGGATTCTAGAAAGTCTTGACGTTCTTCTTCAGAAATTTCCAATAGTTCCGCTTCTACTTGAGCCGAAACGATCGTTACTTCAGCATTTTCTGTGGCGGCGATCGCCTTAACTCGATCCACATAGGCGTTACCCGTTGCCAGATCATCCTCCGAGACATTGGCGGCGTAAATGGTCGGCTTGAGGGTTAGCAGTTGCAAAACAGACAGAGATTCTTTTTCTTCAGGGCTGAGGTTGGCTAGACGGGCAGGTTTACCTGCATCGAGGATTTCACGAACTTTTTCTAGCGCAACTAGCTCAGTCTTGGCTTCGGAGTCATTGCTGCGGACGGCTTTGCGGGTGCGGTCAATACGGCGATCGACTTGAGCTAAGTCTGATAGCGCTAGCTCAAGGGTAATAATTTCAATATCACGCACAGGATCGATCGATGCTTCCACATGGATGATGTCATCATTCTCAAAACAGCGCACCACATGGACGATCGCATCACATACACGGATGTTACCTAAAAACTGATTTCCTAAACCTTCGCCCTTACTTGCGCCTCTGACTAATCCCGCAATATCCACAAATTCGACACGAGTGGGGATGATTTGGGCAGATTTGCCAACTTCGGCAAGGACTTTGAGGCGATCGTCAGGCACGGACACGGAGCCAACGTTGGGTTCGATCGTACAAAAGGGAAAGTTGGCTGCTTCGGCTTTGGCGTTGGCAACTAGGGCATTAAATAACGTAGACTTTCCCACATTGGGCAGTCCGACAATCCCAGCTTTGAGCATGGCTATCTAGACAGATTTTTTGATATTGTGCTTATAAATTTTGTCACAAAATTCCCACAAAGTCCCAAAAGTCCAAAAGTGAGCAGCCATCGGTATACGATGGCTGAGCGGAGTCGAAGCCCTATTTTTCTTATTTGAATTGTCTATAACCATTTGTGCCGCGCTTCGCGCGTCATAAAATGGCGCAAAACGGTAAAAAGCGCTTTGTGCTTTTTACCGTTTTGCGCTTTCGTCGAGCTGACGTTACCCCTAGAGAAGTGCAACTCGGAGCTTTGTAATTCGCTAGAGGGTAGCTTAGCTTTGTCTTGGAAACTTTGACATCCAATATTCGAGGGTTTCCTTGAGTTGCTTACGGCGAATGGGCTTGCTCAAGTAGTCATCCATTCCCACCGCTAAACAGCGATCGCGATCTTCCGTAAAAGCATTAGCGGTCATCGCGATAATCACCACATGACTAGGGACTGAACTACGAAGCCGCATCTCCGCCTCCAGTTGACGAATCGCTTGGGTAGTCTCATAGCCATCCATGAGCGGCATCTGACAGTCCATGAGGATAATGTCATAATTTTTCTGGTGATATTTTTCTAAAACTTGCTCACCGTTTTCCGCGAGGTCAGCATGACAATGTAACTGCGATAGATAGGTCAAGGTCACTTTTTGATTAACAATATTATCTTCCGCCAAAAGAATTTTTAAATTGGGCAATTCGATCGCATTCACATTTTCTGTAGAGATTTTAGGAAGAGTATCGACTGTGAGTAACGATGATAGGGCTTTGATCATTCTCAAGCCATTGATTGGCTTGGTGATATATCCCTGAAAGCCTTGATCAACAATTTGAGTGACTTCTCTTTGATGACTAGAATTAATCATCACTAGGATTGGGATAGTATTAATCCGCTTTAGTTCTGAAGACTGATGATTATTTGGCTCTAGACATGAATGAATTTTTTCAATGAGACTTACTGAGTCTGTAATTAGTTTTTGATCAATGAGAATCAAGTCAATTTTTTGTTTTTGCAGATAGGCGATCGCCTCTTGGATATCCGTACCTCCCCAGACAGTCATACCAACCTGAGCAAGATGATAGCTGATCACCCGATGAACGTCTAAATTGGGATCAACCACCAAAACAACTTTATGGCGCATAGCGGAATGATTGGAGTAAGGAAGTTGCTCGGAAGGCGATTGCGCCAAACCAAGGGCGATGTTCACAGCAAAACAAGTTCCTTTACCGTCTTTAATAGGGCTAGTAACATTAATAGTCCCACCCATTAGCTCGACTAATTGGCGACAGATAGCCAGACCCAAGCCCGTCCCACCAAATAAACGAGTCGTCGATGAGTCTACCTGTGAGAAAGGTTTAAATAATTTATTCTGATCTTCAAGGGCAATCCCTACTCCTGTATCAACTATCGAGATTTTAAGGTGAACGGATGAAGTGGAATCTAACTCAACATCGCGATCGCGTTCCACTATAACCAACACTTCACCATCATGGGTAAATTTAATCGCATTGCCGATTAGATTTATCAGAATTTGCCTCAGCCTCACCGTATCCGCTAATAATCGGGTTGGCAGACCTTCTTCAAAGCGGGCAACTAACTCCACTTGATTTTGATTTGCCTGAAAAGCGCAGATTTCCAAAACTTCCTCTATACATTCATCCAGATTGCATGGACGTATTTCTAGTTCTAGCGCTCCTTGCTCTAGTTTTGATAGATCAAGAATACGATTGATCAAGCTCAAGAGTAAGTTGCCACTCAGCCGAATATTTTCTACAAAATCCTGTTGATGAAGCTCAAGGGACGTGCCGAGTAATAGCTCCGTCATTCCTAAGACCCCATTCAAGGGTGTGCGGATCTCATGGCTCATGTTTGCCAAGAAGATACTTTTTGATTGGGCAGCCTTTTCTGCAACTTGGCGAGCAGTGAGTATTTCTTGTTGCTTTTGATGCATTTCCGTAACGTTGCGCCCCACATAAACATGGTGAAGGTCTGCCCCAAAGCTGTGATCTAGCTGCCAATCGAAGATTTTAGAACAGGAAAAAGAAATAAGGATTTCATCCTGAGATTTTGATAAACAGAGTATTTCAATATTTTTAAAAGAGCGATCGCTCTTGTCAAGCTTTTCTAGATTTTCTAGTTCTTCTAGATTTTTTGAAGTTGCTAACTGAAGATCAAAGGGATGATTATGGGATAATTCTTGATGTAATAAATGAACGTGGTCATGATTTTTTAATAGAAAAGAAATATGGTGATTAATTAATTCTTCTTTGGTATATCCAAACAAGATACTTGTAGCAGGATTAATAGTCTTAATGATGTCTTGATGATCAGTAACAATCAGCGCGTCAGCCATTGAAGAAACAACTTTATCAATATATTCCTTTGACTTAAACAAAGCATTTGATAATAATTCCAACTCATTTGCTCTCTGCAAAAGCTGCTGTGACATCATCATGATTTCCGTCACATCTTCGATACAAATGATAATATTTTTATCGTCTTCTTCTAATTCATTAGTACCAATAATATAAAAATCAAAGTATGTAGGTTTCTTGCCAGATAACGCATTAGGTGTACGACAGATCCCCTTAAGTTCAAAGCTGGTAACTTGGTGCGTCCAGATTGAGTTAAACGTATCTTCTAAACCAATAGTCTCAGGAAAAGCTTGTCGAATATCTTTATTTATTAAATTCTCATGGGAAAATTCAGAAAATCTCTCCACCCCAAATGACGTATCAGTTATGTTTAGATTGCGATCAATCATAATGAATGATCTTGATGAAGCGGTGAGTAGCTTTTTAAGAAGTTTTGACTGTTTCATAGGTGAGGTACGAATTGACTTTCCATTATTTCATCTTAATCATTTGACCTGCCAATGACTGAAAGATTTCATCAACCCCCTCTCCTGTTTTTGCAGATGTGATCTTTATGGATACATGAATATTATGCAACTCGGCGGAGATAAATTTGAACAAATAGTCTCTTTCTGCGGCTCCTAGCATGTCAATCTTATTCATTGCAACAACTATTATAGATTTAGGATTAACTGATTGAAATAGTTGAATGTGGTTAGTCAAGTTGATCAGACTAGATTTTCTAGTTACGTCTCCGACGATTAATGCCCCCTTAGAGCCTTGTAAGTAGTTAGTAGAAATCCCTTTAAATTTTGTACTTCCCTCGATATCCCAGACTACTAACTGTATTTGCTGACAGTCTAAACCTCCTTCTTGAGAACCTTCAAAACCATTAGAAATTGGCAAATCATCATGGATTGACACCAATTTACGCGAAATTTTTACGCCAACAGTTGACAGATATTTGTCACTAAATTGTTTATCGACAAACTGACGAATTAGGCTAGTTTTCCCTACGCCAAAGTCTCCAACCAAACACATTTTTTGCGAAATAACTTTAGTGGAAGGTTGCATTAACTTGGGAAATTGTTGATGTTATTGTTGGCTGGTTGCTGGAAGTTTAGAGCCTGTGTTATTTGTAGCATTACTCATCACTATTCTGTGCAGCCTGTCCTGTGCAGCCAATTATGGCGAACTATCTAGGTGATGTTCTTAGGATGGGCATAAATTCTACCCATCTCTCACTAGCTTCATTGGGAGAGGCTGTATATTTCTCCATTATCCCAGAAATATGTAACCGATCAGGCGATGCTCCCTGTTGAATTAGGACATTTTTAACCGCTTGAATGCGTTTTCTTCCTAGATTGGCATTGACCGATAGATTGCTACTCAGATCATTTTTGATCAGGATCTGGATGTCATAATCAGGATATAAGTCTAAAAAAGTTTTAATTTTGACTAGTTTCGTAAAGTCCGTAGGTTGCAAAGTTGCATCACCGACAGCGAAATAGATGCGAGTCGTCAGTAGCGGGATTTGCAGGGTCGTGGCGTTGACAAAGGATTTGATGCCCTTGATTTGGGTATAGGCTTGGGTGATGCGGGGCAGAAACCTTGGTTGGTTAATGGTTCCTGTGATAGTGACCTGTCCGTCGATTAATTTGGCATTGATGTTGATGCCTTGGGTGAAATTGAGGGTTTGCGTAATTTGGTAAGTAGCGATCGCGGTTTGAAAGTCAGGATTTTGTAGATCATTAGGAAGCAAATAGGGTTGAGCTGCTTGGGGTGGGTTGGAAAATCTATAAATAGCTAGCGGCGTTCCTATAAGGACTAATAGGCTTAAAAAAACTAATTTTAGGATTTTTGGTGATTTATGCGGTTTACTAACATCTTCTTTCTGGACTAATGTCTTGAGCCTGAGGGCAACGGCATCAGGAATAGTGGTGGGATCGCCATCAAATTCTTTGAAGCGATCGCCGTGGGCTTGTACCAAATTTGCAAAGAGCTGGCGAATTTTTTTGACAAATACAGGATTTGGCTCGCCACGGATAATCACCGCCAGATAGCAATAGCCCGCCACCTCTAGCAAGATTTTAGAACCACTGTAATTAATCTCATCGATTTCACTGGTGGAGCGAGACATACATTCATTAGCAAAGCTGCGGATTGCCGTCAACATCCCCGCCAACATATCGGAATCAATGGGTTCTACGTCAGCATCAAGATCACTTTTTTGGATATCGACCATCACCAATCCCGATAGATTATGAATTAAAAAAATTGCTTGAACTTCAAAGGGAACTGCTTCTTGGAGGATTAATTCAGCTTCAGAAATACCGCGCATTTTTGCGCGGATTTTACGTTGCACGCCTTCCATGCTGAAGGTTTGTTCGACCTTCTCATTGATCGAGCGGATCGCTTCAGCAAAATATTTGCTAATCGTACTGCCGATGACGGGATAGAGGGCATCTACCATCGAGTCTCGCTCTAGGGTGATTTGTTGTTTGATGGCGGCTCCCATCTCAGGGGCGATCGCATTAACGATCGCATCACGATCAATCCGAATTTGCTCACGAATAGCAGCTCCGATCTCAGGGGCGATCGCCTTAGCGATCGCATCGGGATTGTTATGAATTTGTTCGCTAATCGCGTTGGGAATAATATCGGCGATCGCGCGACTCATAGCAATCCGATCTAACTGCGATCGCTCAAAAATCACTTCAGCAATAATTGGCATCACTGCTCTACACATTTCATCCCGTGACTGCATCGATTTGAGACTGATGATTTGAGAAATGACGGGGAGTAGTAATTGGATGAGGGCATCGGGTTGATAGATGCGATGCTCCAGTAATTTGAGCCGTTTTAATAATCCACCATCTTCTCCAGAAAAATGAGAGTTGCCAATTTGAGACTCTGCTAGTTTTAGGCGTTCTTTTAATTCACTAATTTCTTCAGAAAGTTGAGAATTACTAATTTGAGATTCTGCTAGTTTGAGACGCTTTGTTAATGCCTCAACTTCCAGAGAAATCTTAGGATCACTAATTTGAGATTCTGCTAGTTTTAAACGCTTTCTTAATTCATCAACTTCTAAAGAAAGCTGTGGATTAGTAATTTGTGCTTCTACGGCTTTTAGCTTCTCCTCGACAGAAGCTTGAAAGTTGCGTAAGTCCGCTAGCTCTGGCGACACTAAAATATCTTGCAGCAAATGCAGTGCATCAATATCAGCATTTGTTTTTATCGGAATTTCTATAGGGCTTGCAGAATGATTAAACTGTTCTTTAGAATCGCTGTGACTACTAAGATTTTCCTCTAGTAATTCCTCTATATTTGGTAACTCTGAGGAAATTAAAAGATCCTGCAATAAATGAACTGTATCTGCCTCAAGCGTTGATGTTACATAGCGGTTATTTTGAGAAGGAATAGAAGCAGGATCAAGATAATCAGTAGTTTCTACAGTGACCGCCGCAGGTTGCACATCTTTGAGAAAAGGTAACTCATCCAGAAGACTAGGAAATGGATAGGATATGGAAGCTCGCTTTGATACTTGATCAATATTGCGTTCTAAATTGCGTTCTGGGAATGTTTTTTCTGGCGATCGCTGTAATGGATTCTGAGCCGTTTCTTTCGCAGCCTCAGTGAATCCCGACTGCCCGATTTGATCACTCTGACCTGCAACAAGTTTCAGATCGGACAGTAAAAGGATCAGATTTTGGACATCACCGAGAGCGTCATCAGGCATGGGTTTCTGAATGGTTTTCGATTGGCTAGCATGGGCGGCGCAAAGCACCGCCCATGATCTCTATAACTTAGAGCGAGAACGACTAGACTTAGCAGAATTGCCCGAACCTGAATCCGTACTGCTAGGGGACGGACTTGAGCCAAACAGAGCTTGCTCTATGTTCACAGGTTCGTACTTTTCTTCGGTACGATCATCTGCGGCTTCCCGCAGGGCAGGTACAAACTCTGATCCCTTGAGTCGCATTCCCAACTCAAATAGAAGCTCTGCCATATCGTCTTTAGAAACCTTGTCTCCGCGCACAATCGAGAAATGACGATCTAGCTCTTCCAAAACTAGCGCTCGCAGGTCGCGATTATCATTTTGTAAAGTTTCTCTAGTTTGTGAAAGTTCTTCACGGAGAGAAACTCTTTGAGCTTCCACTGTCTCGTCAAGAGTTTCAATACTACTGGTAAACTTACGATTGATCCGATCAAACTGTTGGCGCAGATCAGCCGCATCTTCCTGCGCGGATATGCTAATAGTTTTGAGTCTCTTGTCGATGGACTCAACTGCTGCCCGTAACTCACTCGCCAATGTGGTTTTTAACTCACTCAAGCGATCGCGCATATCTTGTTGCATTGCCGCGATATCAGACTCCGCCTTGTCTAGCCGACCGTTATATTCGCGCAAATGTGCGCCGAAAATGATATCGCGGATTTGATCAATATTGCCCAAACGTTCGCGGATCTCATCTCTGGTGATTTCACCCATTAGACAACCTCACTGAAAACTATCAATACTGTTTGAAGAGCTATCAACATAGTACCCTGAGGATCTATACAAAATTGATCACTCGCCAACAGACATAACCATAGCAAAGTCTCGTCATTTTTGCTGTATGGCTGGTAATTGGGTAATATAAAGACTACGCGGCTAATTAGCATTGTCATCGACTATCACTGACTATAACTATGTCTGCGATCGCCTCATTCTCAACTACCAAGCTACGCTGGCAAAAACGAAAACCCTCTTCACTGGCAAGACAGCGTGAAGTTTTTCTAGCTGCCTTTTCATTTCTGGTTTTAATCTGGTGGGACAGATTTTGGCAAAATACTAGCTCTAAAGTGCGGACTAGGCGATCAGAGTGGCTCGTCCGCAATATGTTGGAGTTAGGACCAACCTTTATCAAAATTGGACAATCCCTGTCTACCCGAGTCGATTTGCTTCCACCCGAATACATTAGCTCCCTCGCCCAACTACAAGACAAAGTTCCTGCCTTCAGTGCGAGAGAAGCTAGGGATATTATTGAACTCGAATTAGGTAAATCTCTATACAATATCTATCGAGACTTCGATGAGATCCCCCTAGCCGCCGCTAGTCTTGGGCAAGTACATCGTGCCACCTTACATACGGGTGAAGAAGTCGTCGTCAAAGTCCAAAGACCGGGATTAAGGCAACTATTTGATCTCGACTTGTTAGCCGTTGGCAACCTGCTCAAAGTATTAAAACGCTATTTCCCTTGGACATCTCGCTATAGTTTGGAAGGGATTTATAACGAATTTTTTACCATCCTCTACCAAGAAATTGATTACACCATCGAAGGTAGCAACGCCGATCGCTTTCGTCAAAACTTTGCAGGTTATCCGCGCATCATTGTACCCAAGGTTTATTGGGAATATTCCACATCCACTGTTCTCACCCTTGAGTATGTGCCAGGAATCAAGGTCGATGATCGCCAAGCCCTTGAAGCCTGTGGTCTAGACCCTAGAGAAATTAACCAGTTGGGCATCTGTTGCTACCTCAAGCAGTTATTACAGGATGGATTTTTTCATGCTGATCCCCATCCCGGAAATTTGGCGGTGAGCCACGATGGGAGCCTCATCTTTTATGACTATGGAATGATGGCTGAGGTCAAAACCATGGCAAAGGATCAAATGGTCAAGACCTTCTTCGCCGTATTGCGTAAGGATACTAATGAAGTGGTGGACACTTTGATGAGTATGGGCTTCATTGAGCCGATCGCGGATATGAGTCCTGTGAAACGAATGCTCAAATTTGTATTAGATCGCTTTACGGAGCGTCCTGTCAATATTTATGAATTTGAGCAGATCAAGGGGGAGGTAGTTGCCATTTTTGAGAAGCAACCTTTCCGTTTGCCTCCGCAAATGACCTATCTGCTCAAGTCCTTGACCACCCTCGATGGCATTGCCCGCATTCTTGATCCTGAATATAATTTCACCACGGCGGCGCAACCCTTTGTCAAAAGCATTGTGTTGACGCGGGGTCGGGGCAATACCCTTGGTGCTCTGGCGCAACAGGCTAAGGATTTTTTGGTTTATCAACTGAATAAACCTAGCCGTATGGAAATTCTATTAGAACGATTGGAGGAGCGGATCGAGAGGGGGGAACTGATGATTCAGGTCAAGTCAACGGAAAGCGATCGCACCTTGAAACGGATTAACATTGCGGTGAAGGCGTTAATCTATGCCTGTCTGACAGGATTTTTGATTGTGGCGGGGGCAGTTTTATTGGTGGCAACCAATGGACTCTACGGCGGCTGGGCGATCGCGAGTTTTGTCTGCGCTGGTTTTACATCGCTCTCGCTGATTCGCGCCCTTGTGCAGCTATCGATCCGCGAAAAAATTGATAACCTTACTGAATAACTGATGTTATAGACAATTCAAATAAGAAGACTAGGGCTTCGACTTCGCTCAGCCAAGGTATACCGATGGCTGAGCGAAGTCGAAGCCTCTTCAAACTTATTTAAAACTGCTATATGTAGAAGCTTTAAGAATTTGTAGCAGAAAACACTAAAAAATAGAGATAGTCATAAAAGTAAGAGGTGCTGCAAAGCAGCACTTCTTACAATTGTCAAATAAATTCTAGAGGTACATTGTTGAGCAACCCGCCTGTAAACTTTTCCCTGACTGCGCGTCCCCACGGTTTAGCCAAATGGCTACCGATCATTCCCGTCCTCCAAAATTATCGATTGTCTTGGCTGTGGCAAGACATCACCGCAGGAATATTACTGACCACGATTCTGATCCCCGCAGGCATGGGCTATGCCGAGGCAGCAGGTTTGCCCGTCATCTATGGACTGTACGCAACGATCGTACCTCTGATTGCCTATGCGATTTTTGGTCCTAGTCGGATTTTAGTACTAGGTCCTGACTCAGCCTTGATTCCTCTGATTGCCTCCACGGTTATCCCTTTGGCAAATGGCAATCCTCTCAAGGCGATCGCGATCGCAGGGATGTTGTCAATTATTGCAGGGATACTTTGTATCATTGCAGGGATATTCAAGTTTGGATTTGTCACCGAGCTACTGTCTAAGCCAATTCGTTACGGCTATCTGAATGGACTTGCTACCACGATTCTCATTGCCCAACTACCAAAAATGTTTGGATTCTCCGTCACAGGCGGCACGATTTTGGATAGCTTAGTGGACTTTGGAACGGGTATTGTCAATGGCAAAACCAATGGCACGGCTCTAGCAATTTCGATGTCTTGCCTAGGGACAATTTTGCTACTCAAACGCTTTGCCCCCAAAGTTTCGGGCGTGTTATTGGCGGTGGTGGTGGCAACGCTAGTTAGTTCCTATTGGCATCTTCCTGAACTCGCAAGGCTGACGGTCATCGGCACATTGCCCCAAGGTTTGCCATCTTTGCAAGTGCCAGAGGTGAATCCAATTAAATTTCAATCGCTATTTTCGAGTGCTTTGGCGATCGCCTTAGTATCATTTACGGACTTGAGTGTGTTGTCGCGAACCTTTGCCCTGCGTGGTGGCTACAAAGTAGATCGCAATCAGGAGTTAATTGCCCTTGGAGTTGCCAATATCACATCGGGTTTATTTCAAGGATTTCCAGTCAGTAGTAGCGCCTCCCGCACACCCGTCGCGGAGGCGGCAGGGGCAAAAACTCAATTTACGGGAGTTGTGGGAGCGCTGTGTATTGCGATCTTGTTATGTTTTGCGCCGAATCTGTTACAGAGCTTGCCGCAAGCGGCTCTTAGTGCGGTGGTTGTCTCGGCGGCGATCGCCATTTTTGAAATTAAGGGGACATTACGGTTATATAAACTAAGGCGGTTTGAGTTTGTGCTGTCCTTAGTTTGCTTTGCAGGAGTAGCAACCTTAGGCGTAATCCAAGGAATTTTTGCAGCAGTAATTTTATCTCTATTGGCGTTTGTGTGGAGCGCATGGCGACCCCACTATGCGGTGTTAGGACGTGTGGATAACATCAAGGGCTATCACGATGTTTTCCGTCATCCCGAAGCGCGAAGGATTCCCGGCTTAGTAATTTTTCGATGGGATGCGCCGCTATTTTTTGCTAATGCCGAAACCTTTTGCGAAAGAGTGACTCAGGCGGTCGTGACTGCACCGACGGATACAAACTGGGTGTTAGTGGCGGCGGAGCCTGTGACCGATGTTGACCTGACCGCCGCCGATGCGATCACGGAGTTAGATAGAAACTTGCAGCAAATGGGGATAGAACTCTGCTTTGCGGAGATGAAAGGACCTGTAAAGGATCGCCTCAAACGCTATGGACTATTTAATAAGATTGGCAAAGAAGCATTTTTTCCCACGATTGGACAAGCTGTTGATGCCTATCTAGAAGCCAATCATGTCGAATGGCGTGATTGGGACGAGTAATTCCCCCCCCTCTAACTCCCCCTTGAAAGGGGGGACTGAGGGGGGTGAATTTAAGACTTAATCGCAGTCCAATCCTTTTTGAGGAGAGACATGAATGTAGCGATGCCTTTAGAGAAGCCAACGGGATCTTCTAAAGCATATTCGGGAAACTCTTCGTAATGCCGCCATTCTTCGGACGGATCGTGGCGTAAATGTAGAATGCGATCGCCATCTTCCAACTTCCAAATCATTTGACCGCCAGTGGGAATGTTAGACATAATCTCCTCCTAATATTTCAAGCGTTGTCATCATTAGCTTCGTAGCAATTTTGCACTGGGGATAATCAACCATGAGCAACCCTCAGCGCAAAATTGCTGTCCCCATCTTGACGATCCCAAGTCTAAATTCTGTAAATATTGCTACCCAATCCCCAAATTTTCATAAGTATAAATACTTAGGCAGCCTACAAAAATTGCCCTCAAGCTAGGGATATTTCGCTTATGCAACGATTTGCGAATATTCTCGAGCCTTGCTCAATCTAAAGGAGGAGATTTTCGAGGGCTGCACCGACAACTCGATAGTCCTGATCCTGTCTCAGTTCAGCGATCGCGGCTTTGGCAGCGGGATCATCAAACTGGATCAAGGCATAGGCGATCCTAGTTCTGATGTATTCATGCTCTGAATCCTTAAGAGCTAATAATTTGGCGAGGGCGGCGGCGGCGAGATCGGATTGAGACAGAGCGCTTAGCCCATCAATACAAGCTTCCTGCACCGAAACGTCCTCCCCTTCTATTCCCAAAACACAAATTTCTAACACCTCTGGGTAAAATTCCATTTCCACAAGGGCGGCGAGAATGCTGCGACGCACTAGCCAATGATCATCACGCACAAAGGCTTGGACTAGATGGGAAGCCGAAATGCGATTAAAAAGTGAAAGAGAATTGGCGGCTTCAGCGCGGACATTGGGGGTGTTGTCATAACGCATGATTTGCAACAACGCCGCGAAGGATTCCGATGTTTTTTGCCTGCCTAGCTCCCGTGCCACAAATGTCCGCACCAAAAATTCAGGATCTTTGATATGCCTCAGCAAAATCGGAATCGCCACCTCGGTTTCATAGTCCTTTAGGGCAGCGATCGCCTTAATCCGATATTGAAAGTCGGGATTTTGTAAGTTAGTTTCGATTTGGGAGAGATCCATGAGTAAGGATATTCCGATAGGATAGCTGTGGTAATTTTATCGCGATCCCATGCCCCAATTTCAACTCAGTGACAGAGTCCGCGAACTGATTAAAAAGTCAAGAATTGTCAGCTTTGCGACTTGGCAAGATCAATATAGTGCAGAAATCATTGCTTATTTCCAAAATGCTGATGATCGCAGTCTGTACCTATCCGATCAGGATTTGCAGGAATTGCAAGCACTAGATCCTGCGATCGCTAAGAACTTTGAGATCGTCACGCTCCTGCGCGATCAGGTTAGCGAAATCATTAATGAAGCAAGGGCTGAAGTTTTACAAGCCTTTCCCAATATCACCAAAGAAGGCGGCGGACTATATCCACCGATGCGGGCGGATGCCTGTTGGCGCGACTTTTGGCAATTTTTGCGCTGTATCACCTACGCGATCGCAGGACAGCGATCGGATTACCTCAGTGCCGAGGGTCTACAGTCAATGAATGAACTGTACCAAGAACTAGCAGTTCCCCTTGATGCGATGGTCTTGGGTTTAATAGGCATTAAAGTCGCTAGCCTCAAACGTATTAGCGATCAACCATCAGAGGAGTTAGATCCCTATTTTGATCAGTTAATTAAGCAATTAAAAAATTTCAAATAAATTTAAATTTATTTGAAATCATAAAGACTGTCCAAAAGAACAAGGCTTCGACTTCGCTCAGCCACCGTCATATGGTGGCTGAGCGAAGTCGAATGGTGGCTGAGCGAAGTCGAAGCCCTATTTTTATTTGAATCGTCTATGCGAATTGATGGCTGGGCGGAGTCGAAGCCCTATGCCACAAAATCAAATAGCATCGTAGTCATATAACGATCTGCCCATTCTACGCCAAAGGACTTTTCCAAAACGCGGCGGGTTTTATCGTTTTGTTGTTGCTTTTCGCAATAGTATTGCTGACCAGCGATCGCCCCAGCTACATCGCGATCGCTGGTCATTGGTGTGGCGGCACTAGCAATTTGGCAATGAATCGTCAAAAAGTCACGCACCCTCTGCAAAAAAGCCTTTTCTTCCACTTCGCCCATCGGACGCACAAATAGGCAAAATTCTGAAAAAATATCTGCCCACTCTGGCAGGGCGCGAGGCTGAGAGAAACTAAATTTAGGTAAAGCTGATAACGCTTGATCGTAGGTACTGGGTAGCGATCGCTCGGTATTGGCAGGAGATAGATCGGCGATCGCCGCACTGACTGCCCCACCCTTACCACCGACGATATCTGCACCGAAGATCGGTAACGCATATTCAGGATTAGGGAACATCACACAATGGAGAATATCCAGACCATTACCCACCTGTGCCAGCTCCAAATGAAGCTTCCGAAATTGAGGCGTTTGGAAGCAAAGATTTTCGATCACTAGCTTTTCACCCTCTAGATGCCCTTCGATATAGCCCAAACCTTCGGGAACCACATAGGGAGATAAATCTAAATGGGTCTGCCACACTTCTTCGATACAGTCTGCTAACTGACAAATAAGTGGATGCTGGCGATTGCGTAATGATGCTGACATAAACTTCAATAACGTTCCAATCTGAGTATAGAACGGTGACTGGCAAAACTATACAAACAGAGTATAAATACCTGTATTTCTTGAAATTTTGTTAAGAGTTTTTGTATGAGGCTTGCAGTCATTTACAAAAAACTCACCTTTTGAGAATCTTGGAAACTTAATTAGAGGTTTTGCCCTAATTCCAAATTTACTTATCAAATTACTTGTCAAAGTTAAATATCATAGCTATATTCACTTGTATTGGGACAAATTAAAACCCAAGAAGTGAGTTGCGGCGCGGAGCGCCGCAACTCACTTCTTGGGTTTTGTGTCCTAACAATTATGACTATAGCTATATCTTAGCGATCGCCTTTGTCAAGATACACAAAATCACCGCTTCTACAAAACATTATTTGCTATGGCGTTGCTGATTACAGTATGAAATAAAAGTTTTTATTGGGAGTAGAAACCTAATTTGAGCTAATAAATAATTTTTTAAATTCTAATGTTTCATATCTCAATCAGCGACGCTAAAAGATTAAAAAGGCGATCGCTATAGTAATTCCAAATAAATTCAAGAGGCTTCGACTTCGCTCAGCCATCGTATATTGCTGGCTGAGCGAAGCGATGCACTGAGCTTGTCGAAGGGTCGAAGCCCTAGTTTTCTTATTTGAATTGCCTATACAATCAAATCAATTGCAGTTTTCTAAATGCGATCCAATAAAAAACAAGGGGCTTCAGCCCCTTGTTTTTTATTGGATAAATAGTGATTTACACCCCTATCTGATAGCGCTAATTAACGCAAGTTAATGACTTTAGGACTATCGCTGGTCAAGTGAATGGTATCGACGAAACGAGCAGTTTTGGATTGGCTAGAAATAACCAAAGACTGAGTACGGCAACCGCCACCAAAGAAGCGGACACCTTCCATCAAAGTGCCGGGGGTGATGCCACAACCAGCAAACAACACATTCTTGCCACAGGCTAAATCTTCAGCGTTGTAGACCTTATCTGGATCAGTGATACCCATTTCGGTTAGACGGGCAATATTACCTTCACGAGTCCACTTTTCGCTTTCAGGAGTATTAACTTCGGCAGGATCATAAACCAAGCGACCTTGGAAATGTCCACCCAAGCAACGCATAGCGGCAGCAGAAATAACACCTTCAGGAGCTGCACCAATACCCATGAGTGCATGGATGTTGGTTCCTGCGAAACCACAGCAAATAGCGGCGGATACGTCACCATCGCTGATTAGACGTACACGAGCGCCTGCGGCTCTGATTTCGGAGATTAGACTTTTGTGACGAGGGCGATCCATAACGACAACGACCAACTCATCGATCGCGCGATCTAGACATTCCGAAAGAATTTTTAGGTTTTCAGTAGGACTCTTGCGGATATCGACGTGACCTCTAGCCGCAGGAGGTGCAGCAAGCTTGTCCATATAAAAGTCAGGAGCTTGGAATAGTCCACCACGCTCAGAAATTGCCAAAACTGCCATCGAACCATTTTGACCGTAAGCAACGAGGTTAGTACCTTCGCAAGGGTCAACAGCGATGTCGATTTCTTGTAATTCGTCGATGGTGCAGAACTCAGCCGCATTAGGCTGGGTGCAGATACCAACTTCTTCACCGATATATAGCATAGGAGCTTCGTCGCGTTCGCCTTCGCCGATGACGATGCGTCCACGCATATGAATTTTGTTCATGCGTTCACGCATTGCTTCTACTGCGGCTTCGTCGGCTTCGTCTTTTTTGCCCAAGCCCATGAAGCGAGAAGATGCGATCGCTGCTTGTTCAACGACCTCAATAATCTCAAGGCTAATTGTATTATCCATGCTTAGAAATCCTTCTTTTGTCTAAATTATGTGACTATTTTGTAACTATCAAGTTTTTGCTATGTCTCAGAATATTTTCAGAAACAGAGACTAAATTAAAAGTTGGCTGTGTCTTACTACACAACTCTGTAGTTTAGTTTACAGGTCAGATTGACCCGAAACCCATAAGAAGCTGAAATGAGTTGCATTAAGTTTGCTTAACTGTATTTCAAAGACATCGCAGTCCTAAATCACTGGCAAGTAACTTTCTGGATTTTAATTTGCTCTAGTAAGGATCATGCGACCATAGATAGGGATGATCTTGTTCTAAATTTGGTTAAGAAATGCTTAACACTGATACGATCTAGGAGTGGGATCTTGTCTTCTACCCAACCCAAAAGTACTGCGTATAACTGCTATGTTGCCAGACCAATCTGACCATTCTGTTTTTGTTAATGAGATGCCTCATGAGCTTTTTGCTAAAGATATTTGTGCTGGAGATGCTTTACCAACTGCTCTAGAAATTAACGACAACGAAGACAGCGACGCTGCTGACAAACCACAGGAAGCCTGTGGCGTTTTTGGAGTCTTAGCACCACAGGGGGATGTGGCTAAGCTCGTTTACTTTGGTCTCTATGCCTTACAGCATCGGGGACAAGAGTCGGCGGGGATTACCGTCTACGATGATCGCTTTACGACCCATACCCACAAAGCGATGGGACTGGTTGCCCAAATTTTTAATGAAAATATTTTGGCGGGAATGAAGGGATCTCTAGGGATCGGACATAACCGTTACTCTACTACTGGTTCTAGCAAGGTTTGCAACGCGCAGCCAATTGTCGTAAAGACGAGACTGGGAGACTTCTCCCTAGCCCACAATGGTAACTTGGTTAACGCCACGGAGCTTCGGGCAGAAATCTCGGCTCAGGGGCATGCGCTGGAATCCACAACTGACTCTGAGGGGATTGCCTTTGCTGTCAGTGAGGCGATCGCTGAAGGTAAGGATTGGCAAGCCGCAATTATTCAGGCTTTGCGGCGTTGTCAAGGGGCATTTAGTCTGGTGATGGGAATGCCCAATGCGATCGTCGGGGCAAGGGATGCCTATGGAATCCGTCCTCTAGTAATTGGTAAGACCGAAGATGGTTCCTATGTACTGTCTTCCGAGACCTGTGGTCTTGACATTATCGGCGCAGAGTATGTGCGCGAAGTCATGCCTGGGGAATTGGTGATCATCACACTCGCCAATGGCATTCAATCAGTGCAATGGGAAGAGCCGAAGCCCAAACTCTGTGTATTTGAAATGATCTATTTTGCGCGTCCTGATAGTGTGATGCACGATGAGAGTCTATATACCTACAGAATGCGAATCGGGCGCGAATTAGCGAGGGAAAGCCTAGTTGATGCGGATATTGTGATTGGTGTGCCTGATTCTGGGATCCCTGCGGCGATCGGGTTCTCCCGTGAGTCGGGGATTGCCTACGCTGAAGGCTTGATTAAAAATCGTTACGTCGGACGTACCTTTATTCAACCTACTCAGGCGATGCGGGAGTCGGGCATTCGCATGAAGCTAAACACACTCAAAGATGTTTTGCGAAATAAACGTGTAATTGTGATCGATGATTCGATCGTAAGGGGAACGACGAGTCGTAAAATAGTAAGAGCATTGCGTGAAGCAGGAGCAACCGAAGTCCATATGCGTATTTCTTCGCCGCCTGTCACTCATCCTTGTTTTTATGGTATTGATACAGATTCGCAAGACCACTTGATTGCTTCCCACAATTCGGTAGAGGCGATCGCGCGTCAGATTGAAGTGGATACGCTCGCGTACCTCAGTCATGATGCGATGTTGAGGGCGACACAGATTGATACCACGCATTTTTGCACAGCTTGCTTTACAGGAAAATATCCCATTGATGTACCTGATAAAATCAAGCGCACCAAACTTATGCTAGAAAATACCGCACCATGAGCAAGATTCTCTTTCATCTCGCATTTCCAGTCAAGGATATTCCCAGCACTAAGGCATTTTATATCGATGGGTTAGGTTGTTTGGCAGGGCGTGAGTCCGATGACTCGCTGATCATGAGTTTGTATGGTCATCAGCTAGTGGCTCATGTTGTTCATGATTCTGTTGAGCATCAACGTGGTATTTATCCAAGGCATTTTGGATTGGTTTTCTATTCTGAGAACAATTGGATGGCATTGCTTGAGAAGGTTCATGATAAACGACTTAAGTTTTATCAAAAGCCAAAGGTTCGCTTTGTCGATACGCCTTTGGAGCATCGTACTTTTTTCCTAGCTGATCATTCTGGTAATGTTCTGGAGTTCAAGCATTACAAATTTGAAACTGCCATATTTGGAGAAACAGATTTTCATGAAGTTGGGGATGCCGATCTAGCTCAACAGGTTTCTGTAGGGACTTATAAGTAATTTTTTTAAACCCCAATAAAAAAGAGAAGCCCACTAGCGGGCTTCTCTTTTTTATTGGGGTTGGTTTTGTCGGAATCTGATTGAGATTTAAGTTTGTTACGGAGCATTTGGAACTGTTTCTTTTTTTGGCGTTGGCGAGCAGAGCCGCCTTTACCTTTGGTATTTCTACCTTCGCTGCGTGGGGATTCCCACCGCTTTAATCTTTGACTCATAGCTAGTTTTGGGAATTTGTTTCATCAAATCAAATATTAACTGAAGCAATCTCAATATAGATATCATTCCTTAGCATGAGTTTATGCCTTGAGTGCCATATCTATCGGAGTTGAGAATAGCGATCGCATCGACTGGCGAAAGTCTGATGAGAGATAACGTTGCTGGATTGGCTGCCAACTTTGCCAGAATGCGATTTGTTCTTGCTGCATTATTTGGTGGATTGTGGGCAGTACCTTTGCCAAATTAGCTTTTAATGTTGACTCTAAAACCTGATGTAATACTTCGCGATCGTGTAGTTGTCCTAATATTTCTTGAATCGCCTTAAATTCATCAATTGCCTCAAGATATGAAGCCCCATAGAAACCCGAAAAGAATTCAGCTTGATAGCGAATACCTTTGATTTGTTTGCGTAGGTCATGGAGAGTATTAACTAATTTCTCTAGTTGTTGATGCAGCTCTTCAGAATTTTCAATAGAAATTAGAGTGACTGTGCCTGATTTGGTAGTTGTTCCTACTAGCCAT
The DNA here is from genome assembly GCA_963750795.1 of uncultured cyanobacterium. Classification (GTDB taxonomy): domain Bacteria; phylum Cyanobacteriota; class Cyanobacteriia; order Pseudanabaenales; family Pseudanabaenaceae; genus Pseudanabaena. The sequence continues at coordinate 139,121 of CAVVRZ010000002.1, read as the reverse complement.
CCTTGATGGAGAAAAAGTTGACAGATTAATGGTAATAGCAAGTCAGGTAAAATTTCTGGCACTGACAAATTGCCGATTGTTGTATATTTGGGACGATCTAGCCAAGCTTGAATACCCTGCTTTAATTGGTGATAGCGATCGCTATTTAGGGTCTTCTGCAAATTGATAATGCTGCGATCGCGTTTTTTTTGTAATCGCTGTAAAACTTGCTCAAAGTTTGGTAGTTCTTTACTGCCCAATAATCCCTGATAGCGACTTATTAGACATTCTTGAAGTACATCTAAATCGCGGGTTTCGCCTAAACTTTTAGCAACTTTGCCGATGGATAGATTACTTACAGTATTTGGCAAGACGATCGCCGAGCCAAATACTTGAATGGCTGTTCTCAAACGACGCATCCCGACTCGCATCTGATGCAACGGTTCAGGATCTCGATCTTCAAAGATTACCTTTTCTTGTTCAACAATTCGTTGAAAGTTTTGTTGAATAATTTGATAACTATGGTCATTCAACTTAATCAATAAATCTAATGGCTGGTGCTTCATAATTTACTTTGCGCTAGATAGCTCAGAATAATTAAAGCTAGAGCCTATTATCTCACTCCCCTGATTTTCCGATCTTTACCTACACATTTATATAAAGAAGAAATGCAGCGTAAAGCGCTGCATTTCTTCTTCTTAAACACATTTGTATAGATAGCTAGGCGCAATTCAAAATCCAAAAGACAAGTGGCGGTGCGAAGCGCCGCCACTTATTTTCTTAAGATTCGTATGCCTCGATTGGTAGGCAAGAGCAAACAAAATTGCGATCGCCAAAGGCATTATCAATCCGTCCCACCACTGTCCAGAACTTATGCTCCTTGAGCCAAGGTGCAGGATAGGCAGCCTGTTGACGGCTATAGGCATGATTCCAATCATCACTGAGCAAGGTGGCGGCAGTGTGGGGCGCATTTTTGAGCGGATTGTCCAATTTATCCATGTCACCACTGGCGATCGCGTTGACCTCTTGCTTAATAGCGATCATTGCATCACAGAAGCGATCGAGTTCCGCCTTCGATTCACTTTCCGTCGGCTCGATCATCATTGTGCCAGCGACGGGCCAAGACATCGTGGGTGCGTGGAAGCCGTAATCCATCAGGCGTTTTGCCACATCGTCAACTTCAATACCCGCGATCGCCTTGCAATCATGGAGGTCGATAATACATTCATGGGCAACCAAGCCATTTTTACCCGTATAGAGAATGGGGTAATGGGGCGCGAGGCGATGTGCCATATAGTTAGCGTTAAGAATGGCAACCTCAGTCGCGAGTTTCAGCCCCTTTGCTCCCATAAGAGCGATATAGACCCAAGAAATAGTCAGGATACTAGCACTGCCCCAAGGTGCTGCCGAGATTGCATTTGCCTCGGTTGCATGGGGATGCTCAGGTAAAAAGGGAACTAGCTGCGGCGCAACACAGATTGGTCCCATACCGGGACCGCCGCCACCGTGGGGGATGCAGAAGGTTTTGTGAAGGTTGAGGTGGCAGACATCAGCACCAAAGTCGCCGGGGCGACAGAGTCCTACCTGTGCATTCATATTTGCGCCATCCATATACACCTGTCCGCCGTAGTAGTGGATGATGTCACAGATATCCTTAATCCCTTCCTCAAATACACCGTGAGTAGAAGGATAAGTCACCATCAATGCCGCTAGTTCATGCTGATGTTTCTCCGCCTTGGCTTTGAGATCAGCAATATCAATATTTCCTTCCTGATCGCAATTGACCGTAACGACCTTCATCCCTGCCATGACTGCACTGGCGGGATTAGTACCGTGGGCAGAGGTGGGAATTAGGCAAATATGGCGATGGTTTTGACCGCGATGGTGATGGTAAGCGCGGATGGTTAATAGACCCGCATATTCTCCCTGTGAGCCTGCATTCGGTTGCAGAGACACCCCTGCAAAACCTGTAATTTCCGCCAGCCATGCTTCCAATTGCTGAAATAGGATTTGATAGCCTTGGGTTTGCTCTAGAGGTGCAAAGGGGTGAATATTAGCAAACTCTGACCATGTGACGGGCAGCATTTCTGAAGTGGCGTTCAGTTTCATCGTGCAGGAACCGAGGGGAATCATCGATGTGGTGAGCGATAGATCCTTCGATTGCAGACGGTAAATATAGCGCAGTAGCTCTGATTCTGAATGGTAGGAGTTAAAAACGGGATGGGTAAGATATGCTGAGGTGCGAACAAGGCGATCGGGAATTGATGGTTGGGGAATTGGGGATTGGGGATTGGGAATTGGGGATTGGTCGGAGAATACGGAGATTAGATCTAGGAGATCTTGCTTTGACACGGTTTCATCGAGACTAATCGCGATCGCTTCGTCAAAGTAGCGCAGATTGATCTGCTGTGCTGCCGACCTAGATTTAATCTCATCAATGGTCAAACCTTGGGGATTAACTCGAATCGTATCGAAATAATCGGGATGAATCACTTGATGACCAAGGTTGCTCAGGGTGTCGGCAAGGGTGCGCGTTAAAAGGTTAACTCGTTGAGCAATTTTTCTTAGCCCCGTCGCACCGTGATAGACCGCGTACATACTCGCCATAATCGCTAGCAAAACTTGAGCTGTACAGATATTGCTAGTCGCTTTATCGCGGCGAATATGTTGTTCGCGAGTTTGTAGAGCTAGCCTGAGAGCAGGTTGACCATGCACATCCTTAGACACACCAATCATTCGTCCCGGCATTTGGCGTTTGTAGGCTTCCTTGGTTGCCATGTATGCGGCGTGAGGTCCTCCATAGCCAAAGGGAACGCCGAATCGCTGGGCGGAACCGATCGCAATATCCGCTCCCAATTCCGCAGGGGACTTGATCAAGGTCAGCGCCAACAAGTCCGCCGCCACGATCGCTAAGCCACCTTGATTATGGATAGCGGCGATCGCATCGCTGTAGTCGTAGATTGCACCATCGCTAGCGGGATAGTTAAACAATGCCGCGAAGTATTCCTGATCAAAGGTGAATTGATCATGGTTGGCGACGACGACTTCAATCCCCAAGGGAATTGCGCGGGTTTTAACAACGGCGATCGTCTGCGGATGGCAATCACTAGAGACAAAGAACTTATTACCCTTGTTTTTGGCTAGCCCTGCTGCCATTGTCATCGCTTCGGCGGCGGCTGTGCCTTCATCGAGGAGGGAGGCGTTAGCGATTTCTAAGCCCGTCAGGTCAATCACCATGGTCTGAAAATTGAGCAGCGCCTCCAAGCGACCCTGAGCAATTTCCGCTTGATAGGGGGTGTACTGGGTATACCACCCCGGATTTTCGAGAATATTGCGCTGAATGATCGGCGGCGTGATGCAGTTGTAGTAGCCCGCACCGATATAGGAGCGCCAGACTTGGTTTTTGGAGGCGATCGCTTTTAATTCTTGTAATAGCTCATGCTCGCCACGGGCTGCTCCCAGTTGCAAAGGTTGACGGATACGGATGGTTTCAGGGACAGTCTTGGCGATCATCTCTTCGATAGAGTCACAGCCGATCGCCTGTAGCATTTGGTGGATCTCGGTGCTACTCGCGCCAATGTGACGACGGACAAAGCTATCGTTAGGGGAGAGCGGGTCATTACTCAGGCACTCTTCTAAATAATCCTGACCAGACTCTTGTTTGTGATTGGAAGTGGAGGTTGGAACCTGCAAGGCTGGTGACATCGACGTATCTAAGTCGAGGGCGATCGCAGTATTTTGGGCAATGGTAGAAGGTTCCAACATAGGTTTAGAATGTTTTTTGAGAGAAGTTGTAATTAAGCTTGAATAGCGCTAACAGATCCAGCTATTTGCTTTGTCCCCTATGCTATTACAAATTCATTACAAAGTGTTAAGCACTTAAGTTAGTTTTAAGTTAGTTTTTTACAGGTTGCGGGCGATCGCTGGGTAGTTTGGTAGTAATTTTATGAATCTAAATCTAAATCAAGGGCAAAAAACAAGTAAAAAATTTACTTGGACTCCCTACTTATTCCTGTTACCCGCGATTGTCTTTTTGGGCTTGACCTCTTTTTTGCCAATTCTACAGGCAATTTATTTGAGCTTTACTAACTATGATTTTATCGGTAGCCCTAGCTTTATCGGTGGTCAAAACTATCTCAATCTTTGGCGCGATCGCACTTTTTGGAAAACCCTCGGCAACACTTTTATTTATCTAGTATTTGCCGTACCGAGCTTAGTGGTTTTACCGCTTGCCCTCGCGATTTTGGTGAATCAAAAGTTGCGGAGTATTAAATTTTTTCGAGCTATTTATTACTTCCCAGTAGTGGTGTCGGTAGTGGTGGCAGGCATCGCATGGAAATGGGTCTTTGCCGCCAATGGAATCTTAAATTACTTGTTGTCGTTGATCACCTTTCAATCCATTAAAATACCTTGGCTCACCGATCCGAAAACAGCTATCTTTGCGATTATTGCGGTGGTGATCTGGAGAGGGGTGGGCTATTACATGGTGATCTATTTGGCAGGGTTGCAAGCGATTCCTGCGGATTTATACGAGGCGGCGGCGATCGATGGCTCCGATGGTTGGCAAAAGCATTTTGACATCACGATTCCTCTGATGCAGCCATACATTATTTTGGTAGCGGTGATTTCTTCAATCTCCGCGATGAAAATTTTTGAAGAAACCTATATCATGTCCCAAGGAGGTCCTGCTAATAGCACTAAAACCGTGGTCTATTATCTATATGACAAGGGATTTACCAGCCTAGAGATGGGTTATGCTTCGGCGATCGGCGTATTTTTGTTTGTAATTATTTTTGCAATATCCATTCTCACCTTCAAGGTTGCCAATCCAGTTAACAGCATTACCCATGAGTAACACCTACACAAAAAAGGAGTATCTAAAACCATGCTGCGGAAATATTCTTTATGTGGGGCGATCGCCATTTTTGCAACTCTTGCACCTTTACTAATTTCATCTCTAGCGATCGCCGATGCAGTAAGCGCTAATCCTGTGGAGCAGCTACTAAACACCAGAGCTTGTCCCGAATGTGAATTGAATAACGCCAATCTCGAAGGCGCAAGACTAAATGGTGCAAATCTGAGCCTTGTCAAAATGCGATGGGCTAATTTACAACGTGCAATCTTAGTCGGTGCGAATTTGACAGGCGCTTACCTGAGAGACTCTAACTTTGAGGGAGCGGACTTGCGTCGCGTTAATTTTGTGAATGCGGACTTGGGTAATGTCAACTTCAAGGGTGCTGATCTGCGTGGAGCAAAGCTTAATGCCGCTCTATTTAAAGATACTAATACTCAAGGAGTCAAATTTTGTCGCACGATCATGCCCAATGGCAAGCCCAACAATCGCGACTGTAGCGAAAGAGATTAACGTAAGCGCATAATTTCATTGACCCAGCGCAAGCGCTCGGTATGGGTGAGGTTGAGGATGTCTTCTCTTGACCAATGGAAATAGAAGGCAATATAGGCTATCTCTTCGTACAACCGATCTAAAGGATAGCCAATAACTCCCCCGATGGATTTACGTTTTGAGGTTGAATTTGACTAAAAAATTCTTGAAGATAGAAGAAATCAGGGAGTAACAACTGCTCAATTTGCGCGACGCTAATGCTGCTGAACTGACCAAATTGGGCGATCGCCTGAGCCATAATCAAGAAAACTATATCAATTTCAGGATGCTTACTGGCATAGTCTTGAACGATTAACTCATCCTTAGCAGTTAAGAGTCTCATTTTGCCATCTTGATGGAGTTGATCGTTAATTTGTAAGCCTTTGGGTAAGTGAAATGGAAATTCAGTTTGCATAGAATTGAGGGAATTGAGAAAGTTTAGCGATGGATTATTTTTGTGTAGGCGGAGCTTCCGATGGTGAGAGGGAGCCGCCCGATCGCGATGGTTGATCGGGTGCGATCGGCACATTGGGAATCAGGGGCGAGTCAACTTCAGGAATCTCAGGAGGCAACGCGATCGGTGGCACTGCCTCCGCCTCCGCATCCTTAGTCTCAGGGGCAAGGGGAGGAGCGATCGTCTGAATCACAAACGATCGCATGACCGTTTGTCCATCGGGATTAGTTACTTTGAGAGTGTAGGTAACTTCGGCAGACTTGGGCGCGAGGGGTAAACTCAGTTGCCCAACGGGAGTGATATCTCCTGGCGAAGGAAGAAGTTCAATCTTGGCAGATTTCGAGGCTTCGATGCGCCAAGAGAGAGCGAGGGTAGTGGGAATTGCAGGATTGAGATTGAAAGAATATAGAGGTAATGCGTCCTGTCCATTTACCTTTAGTTCCAGAATTTTGGCAGGGAAGGGAGCGATTTTAATTACTTCAGTTTTTTGAGTAATGGGAAGGGCTTTGGGATCGGCTGGAGGGCGCAATGGTGCAAGTGTCAGCTCAAATACATAACTGCCTGAAGCGATCGCTTCCGTCGGCACACTTTTGCAAGTCATCGTATCTTCGCTGACAAAGCAATAGGGGCTGAGCGATCGCGGCATTCCCTCCGTTAGCAAAAAAGTAAGCGGTGGGCTTTTAATCTCGCCATTTGGCGATCGCCCCACAAGGGTGATTTCACGAACTTGGCTAATATTATTCAGCTTCCAATTTAGGCGGACTTCCTGATCGAGATCAGGTTTAGGAGCGGGAATACCCGATCTAAATCCATTAATATTAATTCCTAGAGCTACTAATAGCGATTCTTTACCCAAAAAGAATCTAGGGGAATTGATCGGAGTGGCAGCAGGCGGAGTTGCTGCACTGGCAGTATTAGCATTACTAGAATCATTGCTAGCGGTATTTACGGCACTAGGAATAGCACTAGGAGCAGCACTAGGTAAAATGGGGCGAGCTTCGGTATAGCTGGGCTTAGTCGCCGCAAACTCCAGAATTTGTCCCTGTGGAATTGGCTCAACTGTAATTTTAGTGGTTTTAGAAGTCGCTAAATTGGAAGTCTTGCGATTTTTGGTTGTCAAGTTCATGTGGAAAATGTACTGGCTCGGCTTACGGGCATCGGTTGGCACATTTTGACAGAGCATCTCGCTCTCAATCACACAATATTCCTTGAGTTCCGCAGGAATACCATTATCGAACTTGTAGGTTACGGGTTGGCTGATCACAGTGTCGTCCGCCGAACGTCCTTCCACTGTAATTTCCCGCAACAGTTGGGGATTATTCACCCGCCACCGTAAACGTACAGCCTCGTTAGCAGCTTCGCGATAGGTGGGCGACTCTGAGCTAAATTCGAGAACCTGCGGTACATCAGGCGGACGGAAGAAAAACCACCAAATCAGGAAAATCACCAGACCAATGATGCCTAAGATCCCCAAAAGCAACAGCACAAACTGCCACCAAGGGCGGGACGGAATCACGATACTGCCAAGGTGTCGATTATTCGGAATTAATACATCCTGTTTATCTTCAACCTCAACTATAAAATTGAGATAGCGATCGCTCAAAAAATTAGGTTTACATCTTTTGTCAGGCTCAACTTCGATCAACACTCTGGCTCTGCTGTAAGGGGCAAGGGTGAGATCTTGAGGATCTAACTGAAAACCTAGAAGATCTCCCTGTTCAGGACTACCTGCACTCAGACGCAGTTCGCGGGCGATATTACTAGCACTTACTAATCGCAATTCATATAAAGATGATCGACGATCTGTGCGACCGAGCAGAGTAGTAATCTGAATGTCAATCTGATAGATCGGCAAAATCTCAAAGTAGGCAATGTCTAACAGAGAAAGATCGGGATTATTGGCGGAATGCACCCGAATCGTCGGGGCATAAACTCCCGCCCAAGTATTGATTGGCGGCTTGACGATTAGAGTTACCTGTCCAATCATGCCAGGGTTGAGCGCCAAACCTTCCGATGCCTCGATAATGCCAACGAGCGCCAAGCCTTCGGGATAATAAATAGAAATCCATTTCGGATCAAGATCAGGGACTGTAACTCGAAATCGATCTACCCGCTCTGAACGATTGCTGACTGAGATAATAATCTGCCAAATTTCCCCTGCCCGCATGGGATGGGGATTGTTGGAGGAGGTACGCGGTAAGGTGGCGAAGGTCGGATCATTGACTCTAATTACTTCTTGCACCAAAGGCAAGACGATCACTTTGCCTTTATATTGGACGGGCGTATCTTCGGGGTAATGCTGGGGCGCATCAATGATCAGCGTGTAGTTATATTCTTCGGGAGGTGTGGTGGGTGGTACTTGGATCGCAAAAACTACTTCACAGCTTTGTCCGATATTGAGGGCGAGGCGTTCTGAGGGGGAGGCACACCAAGAATAGATTGAACTAGCATCTTGGTCGATCGCCACACTAATAACGGCACTGCGATCGCCTTGGTTGGTAACAGTTACACATAGCTCAAAGCTTTCACCTGTAGTGACTGAGACCGTTCCCGAAGGATTAAGAATAATTGATAGAGGTCTTAGGGCTACAGCCGCCGATGCCATCGACTCGATCATTTCCAGATCGCTAGCTTGTTGGCGACGGAAATCAATTTCGTAATAGGTCAGCCCCTGCTCCTGTCTAGTTTCGAGCAAACCTTGATTGATTAAGTCTTCGATCTGAACTGAAATATTACTGATATCATCCTCTAAACCATTAGCAATTAGCTCTAATGTTGCCCCACGATGACGCATAACCCAATTAATGATCTGCTGCTGCAATGGCGATAACGTCAGGATCGCCATATTCAATTCTGAATTTTGATCTAGGTTCTGATTGGGATTCTGATTGGGATTGCTGTCGTAGTCATTATTTGCCGAATTAGCAAATACGGGCGGGTCACTCCTCATGTTCAGCAAAAATTACTAATAGGACGATATCTGCTAGCTAGATCTAATCTACAAGGGAATGATACCAAAGCCAACCAAGCAAGTTTAGTGATTTTGGATACTCAGACAATTACCCTTGTAATATTAATTAATTTTTGATTGATTTTTACTGGTCTATGAAACCCTATCAGAATATAGCGATCGCTGAATGTCACGAACCATTGGTTGCAATTCCTGATCACCTTTTACAAATTTCTCCCCACCCCTATATGTCCTTGGGTGCGCCCTATGGCGATCGCTCTCCTTTTTTTGTGCGTCAGGGTATTTCAGAAAGATTACTAAAATCTCAAAACTATCTGCAATCCATTCATCCCGAATATCAAATTGCGATTTTTGATGCCTATCGTCCAATTCCAGTGCAGAAATTTATGGTGGACTATAGTTTTGCTCAGTTAGCGCAAAGCCGAGGATTAGATCTCAATAATCTTACGGAAGAACAAAGAAATTCGCTAATGACGGAAGTGAACAAGTTTTGGGCAGTTCCTAGCGATGATCCGAAGACACCACCGCCCCATAGTACAGGTGCAGCGATCGATGTGACATTCTATTCCATCGCAGAAAGGGAAGGTATCCAAGAAATCAATATGGGGTCTCCCATTGATGAAATTAGCGATCGCTCGTTACCCGATTACTTCTCTACTTTCTGTAATGCTCAAGCTGTAATTTTTCATCGCGATCGCCAATTATTAAATCAAGTGATGACCTATAGCGGCTTTGTCAGACATCCCAATGAATGGTGGCATTTCTCCTATGGTGACCAATTATGGGCATGGACTAGCGGTAAGCAAACTGCAATCTATGGAGGAATTAGATAGAACTCCGTCAAACATTTTCTAGTGATAGTAAAATAAAATTCTTGCTGAGCTACTTATTGCCTGATCATTTCTATTGTTTGTGGACTTTGCCTGAAGTTTCTCCGTCACTACAAAAATGACAAGAAAAGAATCTATGGCAGTGTCGTTTTGAGGAGCATCTAATCAAAGATTAGCGAGATTATGCTCTACATTACGATTATGTTCAAAAGCTAAAGATTGCAAGTTTTCTAGCATTCATCATTTTCATCGTACAGAGACAATATCCACTCAATTGGGGATTCACAGAAGTTCCAGAAAAGCCCCAAAATTTTGGGATGAATAGCCATCTAGGTAGAGTGTGTTAGCGAAGCATAACGCACAAATATTTGTCATGGCAAAGGTTATAAAAGATTCGTCTAATTGATATTAAAAGTGTGCGTTACATTTCATTAACGCACCCTAAAAGATCTGCGATCTAAAAATTGATTCAAATATTAATTTAATATAAAAAACTCTAGCACGAAAAAAAAAACGAAATATATTTATGTTTAGAAATCACAAAAAAAGTATTCCAACTAACTGATGTTCCACTTCTCAAATCAAAGAAATATATAGTATGCAAAACAAACTAAATGAAAGTGATTTAAATAGGGCTGTTAGTCATCTTAATGATGTTTCTCAAGCTCTTGATCCAGCTAGAAGAGAATTAATCAGTCACCAACTAAAGTTTCTTACAGGACTAAACAATATTTCTCTGATGCCAGACATGGTTACATTATCTATTAATGCAGTAGAGCGTTCCCATGATAAATCTAATTTAGGCGTAGGATTAGCTAATTTTCTTCATGGTGTAGTAGTTTACGCTAAGGCAAAATATTTAGCTGCTGCTGAAAAAAGCAGAAAAGCTGCTATCGATCTTCTCAAGTCTACTGCACAGATTATTATAGGTAATGTGCAGCGATTGGCAGAAGCTGTAGCAACAGGGATAGGAACAGCACTCACTACACTTCGTGATTTATTCCTTGGCGAGGATAGCTGGATAACAAAGCTTATTGACTATTTTGCTCATAAAGCTAATTTTAAGCAGGAAGAAGAAAAATTTGTGAAATTTGTTGAGATTACTCTTCAAAAGATTTCACGCGAACCATTGCTAATGAATCAGTCTAAGTTGTATAGCGAAATTGCATATGACTACGAGGATTTATTGGTAAAACGCAAGAAGCAACTTCTTGAGAAAGAATATCCAAAACTGAATAGATTTCAAGTCTTGGGTCTCGTTGGTCTGACAATTGTATCTGTCCCCACAGTTTTACTTTCAATATTTTTTGGTGGTTGTCTGGTATATCTTTTTGTCTCTAATACGAGACGAATGCTATCAAAAGAAAAAGAACTAAAAGCCTATAAAAACTGGCTTGGACAGGTTCAATCATATCGATACCAAAACTAATCCCTACATATTAAGATTGCGTGAGGATTGATTCCAAGTGATCGCAGGTATGCAGCCAGTTTTTCTTTTTCCTGATACTCCTGTCGCGAAAGTAATTTTGCTTGCTCAGCAATCACCTTTTGATTATTTAGAGATATCACTGAAGCGATCGCGATACTTTTGTAATAATACCTCAGCCTCAAGTCTAGCCTGACACTCTAGATTTACACGTTCTTGAGCTTTGGCAAATGGTATTGAGAAAGCACAGTAACCATAGTTTTTTGGTACTTTACGTTGCAAATCTCAGTCTAACTGATAGGCAGTAACGATTCTATCATTCGCAGGATTATAGACAGCCATCACACTATTATGTTTTTTATGAGAAAAAAGATACTTTAAGCAATTATGTTTACCTGAAGGCATAGTTGCACTCATAATGTAGCCAGCACTCTCAAGAAGAGCAAAAAATTCTTGTTTAGGTAGATATTTAACCGTAAAAGGTGGTAAGCCAATAATTGCAGGATGTTCATTTAACGGCACGAGTCTCAAAACCTTCCGCTACATTATTCACCTTCTGTTCGATGCGCTTAAACTTATCAAACGGAGTATGCCACGAAAAATAATTGGGAAGCACAAACCCAAACCCAATAAACGTAGGAACTACAAAAGGATAGTAAAAAGGCTCATCATCTACCTCAGTACCACCGAACTGAATTACAAAATTTCCACACCAAAAATACACCCCAATCATTTGGATATCTAAGCTATAGGTTAGCGATCGCAGTTTATCCGACACATTCATAACGAATATTTTGGGGTTAACAATCTAAACATTAGCATTCCAGAACAAAAAGACACAAAAAGATATTTTTATTTACATATATAATAATTTCTTAAAGATGCCACCAGCAAAATCATCACACCCAACTTAAAAATTTACTATGTCTCTGAGTAACCAAAGCGATCGCCCCCATCATGTTGTCATCATTGGTGGAGGATTCGGTGGTCTGTATGCCGCCCAAAAGCTAGGCAAAGCAGATATCAAAGTTACCTTGATCGACAAGCGTAACTTCCACCTATTTCAGCCCCTACTTTATCAAGTAGCGACAGGTAGCCTCTCTCCCGCCGATATCTCTTCACCTTTGCGAGCAGTCCTCGCCAAAAATAAAAACACCACGGTGTTGATGGGCGAAGTTACAGACATCGATGCACAGACTCAGACAGTTCATCTCAAAAATAATATCGATGTCACCTACGACTCGCTGATTGTGGCGACAGGCGTAAGTCACCACTATTTTGGTAATGATCAATGGTCGGAGCAAGCTCCGGGATTAAAGACCATTGAAGATGCGATCAATATGCGTCGTCGGATTTTGAGTGCCTTTGAAGCGGCGGAAAAGACCCATGATCCCGAATTTAAAAATGCTCTGATGAACTTTGTGGTGATTGGTGGTGGTCCTACGGGCGTAGAACTGGCGGGAACTCTAGCCGAGTTAGCCCATCGTACGCTTAAGGAAGAATTTAATAACATTGATACTCGTCAGGCAAGGATCATTCTGATCGAAGGAACCGATCGCGTATTGCCTCCATACCATGCTGATCTATCAGCAGCAGCAAAGGAATCTTTGCTGAAGTTAGGGGTTGAGGTGATTACTAGCGCGATGGTGACTAATATTTCCGATCATGTAGTTACTTACAAATGTGGCGAAGAAGTTAATCAAATTCCTGCTCAAACCATTCTCTGGGCGGCAGGGGTTAAGGCTTCGCCCTTGGGTAAGGTCGTTGGCGATCGCTTTAATGCGGAACTAGATCGGGTTGGTCGCGTGGTGGTGCAACCTGATATGTCGATCGCAGGACATCCGAATGTATTTGTCATAGGCGATCTAGCCAACTACGCTCACCAAGGCGATCGACCTCTTCCCGGAACCGCCGCCGTCGCCATGCAGCAGGGTGATTACATCGCTCATCGCATTGAGGCGAAACTAGCCGCTAAGGACTATGACAAGTTCCAATATCAAGATCTAGGTAGCATGGCGGTAATCGGTCGCCATGAGGCGGTTGCCGACTTTAAGTTCTTGCGTTTGAGTGGTTGGCTCGCTTGGTTTATCTGGACTTTTGTGCATATTTACTACCTGATCGAGTTTGATAACAAGCTGATCGTGATGATCCAATGGGGATGGAACTACTTCACCCATCGTCGTGGCGCACGCCTAATCACAGGTAAGTATTTGCAGGTGTTGGAGGAAATGGAAGGAATTAGGGTCAGTAACAAGACGGAAGCAAGGGAACCTGCTCAGGTTATTTAACTGTGGTCGATTCAGGCTTCGACTTCGCTCAGCCATCGGCGCAAGGTGGCTGAGCGAAGTCAAAGCCTCTTTTTTTGTGCTTAGAAAAGACCACCGATCGCTGTTTGGACGGGATAGCCGAGATGTTTCCATGCGGCGGCGGTGGCGACTCTGCCACGTGGGGTGCGATTGATGTACCCAATCTGTAATAGGTACGGCTCATAAACCTCTTCGATAGTATGGGCATCCTCGCCCGTAGCGGCGGCAAGGGTATCTAGTCCCGCAGGTCCGCCGTTAAAGTTTTCGATGAGAACCGTTAAGAGCTTGCGATCAATCCAGTCCAAACCTTTAGGATCGACATTAAAGAGTTCAAGGGCAGACTCAGCGATCGCTCCTGAAATAGTCTCGCCCTTGGCTCTAACTTCGGCATAGTCACGGACACGCTTGAGTAAACGATTGGCGATTCTCGGTGTGCCGCGCGATCGCAAAGCGATCGCCTCGGCTCCTGCATCATCTAAATCTGTGGTCAAAAGTTTGGCACTTCGCGCCACGATCTGCGCCAACTCATCGGCTTCATAAAAGCGGAAATGCTGCACAAATCCAAAGCGATCGCGCAGGGGTGAAGATAGAGAGCCGATCCGCGTCGTCGCACCGATCAGCGTAAATTTATTAAGCTGCACACTGCGAATCCTTGCCCCCTGACCTTTGCCGATGGTGATATCAAGGCGATAGTCCTCCATCGCAGGATAAAGAATTTCTTCGGTGACATTAGGCAAGCGGTGGATTTCATCAATAAATAGGATGTCCCCCTGTTGCAAAGACACCAGTAAACCCGCCACATCACGGGGACGTTCAAGGGCAGGCGCAGAAGTGATCTTGCACTGCACGCCCATTTCTTCGGCAATGATCAATGCTAGCGAAGTTTTGCCCAATCCAGGAGGACCATAGAGGAGTAAATGATCTAGGGCTGACGATCGCGACTTGGCGGCGGCGATCGCAATATGCAGTAATTCTTTGAGATCCTTCTGTCCGATATAGTCCGCCAGATTTTTTGGGCGAATGTTGACTTCAGTGCTAACTTGATTGCTGACTTGATTATTTTGAGCGAACTGATCCTCTAATTGTTCTTCAGTAGTTGCTTCTGGTTGTAGCAGGTCAAGAGCCTGCTGTACTTCGGGAGCATCTTGAGAAAATTTAGCAGATTTGGATTTATTTTTAGCACCCCTAGAAGTACTTTTATTTGGCGCTAGATTTTGAGCAAGACCCTGATCCGCAACTTTCGCCTGTTCAGGATGTTCACCTTCAGGACTAGGATTAGGTTTAGAGGAGATGATTGCCATGGGCTTGAGGTTGCTCAAATTTATACATATCTTCGATCAATTTTGTCCAACCATCAACCAGAGAAGTCAAGATCTGTTCACCCTTCTCCCTAGTTGCCGCCTTCGCATCCCCAAGGACACCGCTCCTAGTTAAGTCCCTAGTCACCCATGCAAAGGGATTCGCGCCTTCCATACTCAACATACTTCCTTCAGGCAGTCCGTGGGGATATTCGGTCACGGCTTTGTCCATATCCACCAATTCAGGCATCAGTGCCAACATCAAGCTAGTCTCCGCATCGCCACCATGAATTCCCAATTCTAATTCCTTCGCCGTCAACAAATGCTGCGCCGCATTCGGCACTCGCCAAGTAAATAAAGGAAAAATCACAAAATCGGGATACTGGTCACGGAGATCACGGGCAACAATTTCCAAAATCTGTGGCTGTCCTCCGTGGGAATTCATCAGCGCTAATTTGCGAAATCCTGCGCGATAGATACTTTCAGCAATGTCGGTTAGGAGGGCGATCATCGTCTGGGCGCTAATAGCGATCGTCCCTGCAAAGCTGCGATGTTCATTGGATTTGCCATAGTAGAGCGGCGGCAGCGCGTAGGCAGGAATATTCGGATCAAGTTTATCTAATGCCCTTGCCAATACACCATTACTAATCGCGGCATCGACCACTAGGGGCAAATGTGCGCCATGTTGCTCGATCGCTCCCATCGGCTGAATGATCACCACATTTTCTTTGTTAGGCATAGCAGCGATCGCAGGAGACGTGAGATAGGCGAAAGAACGCTGCGGGGTCAGTTGATTTGTTGAGGAATTTGTCAAGTAATTAGCTGAATAATTCATTGAGGAGTTCGCTGAGTAATTCACAATATTTTCCGACTTTTTCTTGTTTTACAAAGTGAACATTAGTAGGAATATAAGCCATCTTAGTTATTCACAAACGAAATATCAGAGTGTTCAATTAAGAAACACTGGCATTCAAAGGAATGTGGGGTTATAGGAAGAGACATATGGGAAATTCAGAACATCTAGCAATATTGAAACAGGGGGTTGCCAGTTGGAATCAATGGCGATTTCATAACCCTGACATCATTCCCAATCTTAGCTCCACAAATTTACGGCGAATGTATCTGCGGGAAGCGAATCTCAGTGGAGTCAATCTGCGCTGGGCTAACCTGAGTAATGCCAATCTCTTAGGTGCAAATTTGAGTGGTTCTGACTTAGTTAAAGCCAATTTGCGAGAATCGGATTTATACAAAGCCAATCTCAAAGACGCGGAGGCTAGTGGCGCACATTTTAGCAATGCCCATCTACGCGAAGCTTGCTTACAGCAATGTGATCTCAGTTTAGCGAATCTGCACGGAGCCGATCTTACTTCCGCCTATTTTCAAAGCGCAAACATGAGTGGTGCGGACTTAAATGAGAGTGATTTGAGTTCAGCCTTTTTAAGTGAAACAAACTTAAGTCATGCGATTTTAACCAATGCCAATCTTGCCAATGCGGATATGCGGCGTAGTGACTTGACTAATGCCAATTTGGAATTTGCGGATCTCAGTAATACGGATCTGTCTGATGCAAGGCTAAGTGCGGCGAATCTGAGTAATGCGAATTTACAAGAATGTGATCTGAGCAATGCCACGATCAATCAAGCTAACTTCAGCTATGCCAATCTTGCGGATGCGATCCTGAGCAATGCCAATTTGAGCAATGCTAATCTCAGTCATGCCAATTTGAAAGATGCGGTATTAAGCAATGCGATTTTGAGTAGCGCTGATCTGAGTGATAGCAACTTAGAAGATACGATTTTAAGTGATGCAGTCTTGAGTAACGCTAATTTGAATGGTGCAGTTTTGAAGGGGGCGCAGTTAGTATCGGCGAAACTAGATGCCGCTTTCTTGATTGGCACAAATTTAGGTAAAGCGAATTTACGGCTGGCGAATTTGAATGGGGTAAATCTCACCGAAGCTAATCTACTGGGAACAGTCATGCCCGATGGTTCGGTGCAATCGATCTAAAGCAACCAGTAGTTTGGTTTTGGTATCGGCAAGCATGATATTTTAGCTGGAGATACTATTAAATAATAGGACTTACGCAAAACAGCCAAGCGTAGGGGCAATTCATGAATTGCCCCTACGCTAAATCAGTGCTTTCAGACGGTTTTGCGTCAGTCCTACTCTAGATAAATTAAGTTAACCAGTCTTAGGAAGCCCCCGAAAACATGCTACTGGAAGTCGAAAACCTAACTGTGCGCTATGGCAGTGCCACGCCTGCGGTCGATCGCGTTACCTTTCATTTACAAGCGGGAGAAGCCCTTGGCTTGATTGGTGAGAGCGGCTGTGGGAAATCGACAATTGGGCGATCGCTAATTAAGCTATTACCTAAGTCGGCACAACAAGAGGGCGCGATCTATGTCGATGGTGAAGCGATCGACTATTCAAAAGATGGACAAAAAGACGGTAGATGGCGGGGCGAAAAGGTTGGCTTAATTTTTCAAGATCCGATGACAAGGCTCGATCCTCTGATGAGCATTGAGGATCATGGATTAGAAGTACTAGCATCCCACTACCCACAAATAACTAAGAAATCTGCCAAACAAAGAATTGCCGAAGCTCTGCAAGCAGTGCGGATTGATCCCACTCGCGCCAAGCAATATCCCCATGAATTTAGTGGTGGGATGCGTCAAAGAGTGGCGATCGCTTTATCACTGTTGCTTAATCCCGTTTTGCTAATTGCGGACGAGCCGACCACTAGCCTCGATGTCACCGTCGCCTCGGAGATTCTCCAAGAGTTAACGGCACTGCGTCAAAATCGTGAGATGGGACTGCTCCTAGTTACCCATGATCTGGGAATGGTTGCCGAATATTGCGATCGCATTGCCGTGATGTATAACGGTGCGATCGTCGAGACAGGCACAGTTGAACAGATTTTCCGTGCGCCCCAACATCCTTATACTCAAAATTTGCTGTCTTCAGTTCTCCATTTCCATCCAGAGGTTCTATCCCATTCCGCAAAGTCTGTAGATGATCAGCCAGATGATAATTTGGATAGTGATTTGGATACAAATCAAGAAGATATTGCAGAGCTAAATCTCGAAAAGCCTCTGCCTGATTCTGATTTGGAAAGTAATTTAGAGGTCAATTTAGAAATAAATCCCAACTCTAGTTCAGAAATGATCACAGAAAATCAGAAGGATTGGAAACAGATCGTCGGTACAGTTGAACGTATTGAGAATTTTGAACTATCACCAAGGGTGATCTTGCGGGTCAGTAATCTCTCGAAGCGTTACCGTACAGGTGGCAATCTCTTAAGTCGGGCGATCAATCCCCATCAAGGTTTAGTTAAAGCCGTTGATGGCATTGACCTAGAAGTGTTTTCGGGAGAAACCTTTGGCATCATCGGTGAAAGTGGATCGGGCAAAAGTACAACGGGTCGAGCGATCCTGCAACTGATTAGACCCGATCATGGCTTGGTTAAGTTTAATGGTGTAGAGTTGACGCGGCTTAAGGGTGAACAAATGCGGCAAATGCGATCGCAGATGCAAATGATTTTCCAAGATCCCCGTGCTTGCTTCAGCCCCTACATGACCGTCTTTGATAGCGTTGCTGATCCTCTGATCGTTCATAAACTTGCGCCCAATCGCCAAGCTGCCCGCGATCGCGTCTACAACATCCTTGATCGGGTGGGCTTGTCACCGCAACTCGCTGAGCGCTATCCCTCGGACTTATCAGGCGGACAGTTACAACGAGTGGCGATCGCCCGTGCCTTAATTACCAATCCTAAATTAGTGGTTTGTGATGAGCCTGTGAGTATGCTCGATGCTTCGATCCAAAGCCAAGTTTTGCAGCTCATGCAGGATCTCAAAGATGAATTTAAGCTCACCTATATCTTCATTACCCACGATCTCGCCGTTGCCCAATTTTTCTGCGATCGCATTGCGGTAATGCGTCAGGGTAAAATCATAGAACGGGGCAGTACCGCCGACGTATTGACCAATCCTCAAGATGAATATACTCAAGCTCTGATTGCTTCCATTCCCCGTATTCCATACCTACAGCGTAATACCAATTCACAAGAGTGAGCTAACACTTTTGTGAATTAAAAACCAAACCCAGTAAGGGTTTTTAAAAATAAAAATGGCTTTGCCATTTCTATTTTTGTTATTAGACGCTGGATAGCTCACCCAAATTGCGATAATGCCCGAATTCTCTCCCGACTTTATTCCTCAAGATTTTCTCGATCAACATTTTCTCAATCCCGATCGCTCTAACCTAGAGTCATTGCGGCAGCTTGGTTATGAGTTTGTAGACTTGATCGTTAACTCCGTTTTGGATAGCCAAAATCAGCCCTTTGTACAGGATCATTCCACTTTCCATTTACAGATATCAGAGCAGGGAAGTTCCTTAGCAGAGTTATTGCAGGAAGTGCGATCGCAGATTTTACCCCGCACTGTCAATTTCCAAAATCCTCGCTACATGGGACATATGGACAGTGTACCTGCGGCGATTACGATCTGGGCTGATGCCCTCGTTTCGGCAATTAATAACAATATGCTCAGTCATGAGCTTGCACCTATATTTACGGAAATGGAAGCGCAACTGATGCAGTGGTTTGGTAATCTCTTGGGAATGGGAACGGATTGCTTTGGAACTCTCACCGCAGGCGGCAGTCTTGCCAATATCTCAGGACTATTATTAGCCAGAAATTGGAAACAACCCCATAGTAAATCTCAGGGAAACAAGGGAAACAAAGAAAATCTCGTCGCCTTTGTTTCCGATGCTGCCCATACTTCCTTTGAGAAGGCGATGAATGTGATCGGCGTGGGCAAAGAGAATTTGGTGCGCGTGCCAACTAATTTGCGTGGAGAAATTCACCTTGATCAGTTAGAATCTGCCATTCAAAAATCAATTAAAGAAGGGAAGATTCCATTCTTTGTGGCAGCGATCGCAGGAACAACTGTAACAGGCGCGATCGATAACGTTCAATCCGTAGGGGAAATTGCTAAGCGCTATGATTGCTGGTTTCATGTCGATGCCGCCTATGGCGGTGCAGGTGTTTTTTCACCAAGATTGCAGCCCTTATTTAAAGGTTGCGACCTTGCTGACTCCATGACCTTCAATCCTCAAAAATGGCTGTGGGTAGCGCGTACCTGTGCGATGTTATTGGTTAAAGATAAGCAACATCTCATCGATGGCTTTGACAACGAACTTCCCTACATGAATGATCAAACCCTCAACTTTGGTAATCTCAATCTCCAAGGTACGCGCCGCACCGATAGCCTCAAGCTCTGGATGGCACTGCGATCGATGGGTACTCAAGGCTGTCGTTATCTGGTCGAGCGATCGCTAGATTTATCAGACAATCTGCGTGATTGGGTCGAGGCTGATCCCGATCTGGAATTAGTCTGTGAGCCAACCTTAAACATTATTTGCATTAAGTCGCAAAATCCCCATCTCAGCAGTACCGAATTGCGTCAACAATGGATTGACGAAGGGAAACTCTGGCTCTCTTTACCCTTATGGAAAGGCGATCGTATTCTCAAAGCCGTAGTTTTGCATCCCTACGCAACCTAAACAACGTCAGTCTAACAAAAGCGATAAATAGCAAAAATTGCTTTGCAATTTTTGCTATTTATCAACCTTTTTGCGCGATCGCAATACTTGTAGACTTCCGCCCGCATAGAGATGACAGGACTCAACCTGTAGACCTGATGTTTTTAAAAGATAATTGAGATCGGTTTGGAGCAGTTTCCATGCGGTATCGGTCTCAAAGAGCCACAGAAAAGTGGCGACAGGTAACCAAAATAGGGGATTAGTGGGACGATGGAAGTCGATAATAATGAACTGTCCATTGGGAGTAAGAACGCGATGTACTTCTTGAAGAATTTGCTGTAATTGCTCAAATTCCATTTCGTGCATCGCTGTATTTGTCACCACTAGATCGAAGGAGCGATCGCCAAAGGGCATCTTTTCGGCAAAGGATTCCACATATTCCGCTTGGGGAACATTGATCTGAGCGCGTTTAATCGCCATTGGTGAAGCATCTAGCCCTGTGACCTTGCTAAAATTTTTCACTAATTCTCTGGTAGCTTGACCCGCACCACAACAGAGGTCTAACACTTTCGCATCAGGACTTATTTGCAAATCTCGCAAAAACAAGCGATGCAATTGCTTTTCGCCGCCTACACTGAGCGCTGCTAGGGTAGAGATTGTGTCATAAAACCACTGATAGCGGTAACTCCAATCGCGCAAAATTGTTGCCATAATTTAATTTGTTTCCTGAGATTCTAGTCCGTCAAATTTCTCAATCCATTTTAGGAGATCGGCGGAAAGATTACAGCGCTTTCTACTATTGCTATCAATGCAGGTATGTTTGGTTAAAGCTTTAGCGATCGCCTTTCTAGACTTAACTTCTACTTCTAGATTTGGAGATGCTTGAGAATTCAAATATATTTGATACTCAATTTGAAAAGATTCTGTACTTAGTGGGCTAGCGGTTAGTTCAATTTCAATGCGATCGCCACAAAACATCGGCTTAAAAAAGTCAATGCTAGCGTGGGTAATTGGCACAGCGATCGCACTGCCGCGAAAAAAAGATTTTAGTTCAATTCCCAACGCGTCAAGGGAAGCTTCATAGGCTTCGTGGCAGAGTGCTAAGCCGTTGGCAAAATAGACTACTCCCGCCGCATCGGTATCACGGAAATGGATTGTCCGAGTATAAGTGAAAGGTTGCATAGTTGAAATTATTGAATATTGAGGGCTTCGACTTCGCTCAGCCACCAATAATAGTATGTTAGCTGAGCGGAGTCGAAGCTCTATTCAGCCATCAACTAATATATTCTGGCTGAGCGAAGTCGAAGCCCTATGTCGAAGCCTTTACCTATGGTCTGCCCATAACTCCCGCCATTCCCTTGATCTGCACCATCAACTGATCAAAATCATGGAACGTTAGGGATTGTGGACCATCGGAAAGGGCTTTTTTGGGATTAGGATGCACTTCGATCATCAGCGAATCAACTCCCGCCGCGATCGCTGCCAAACTCATCGATGGCACAAACTCCGACCAACCCGTACCATGACTCGGATCGATCATGATCGGTAAATGGGTCAGCTTTTGTAGTACAGGAATTGCTGAGAGATCGAGCGTGTTGCGCGTATATTCGCGATCGAAGGTTCTAATTCCCCTTTCACAGAGAATTACATTGGGATTGCCCTCCGCCAGAATATATTCTGCTGCCATCAGCCAGTCATCAATGGTTGCCGCCAAGCCACGCTTCAGCAAGATCGGCTTATTCTGTTTGCCCACCTGCTTCAGCAATGAGAAGTTCTGCATATTTCTCGCGCCGATTTGTAGCACATCAGCAACTTCAGCAATTTTATCGATATCGGCGGTGTCCATTACTTCCGTAATGATGCCGAGTCCACTGGCGGATCTTGCTGCTGCGAGTAGCGATAAGGCGCTCTCACCATGTCCTTGAAAAGCATAGGGAGAGGTACGGGGCTTGTAAGCTCCTCCCCGCAAAAACTGTGCGCCTGCCGCCTTCACCCGCATCGCAGTTTCTACGATCATTTCTTCATTCTCAACGGAGCAAGGACCTGCAACAACGACGAGGGGTTGATTTGCACCGATCGCAATATCACCGTTAGGAGTAGGGACGATCACCACACTGGATTCATTTTGGCGATATTCGCGGCTAGCGCGTTTAAAGGGGCGTTCTACCCGTAATACTGTCTCAATCCAAGGGCTTAATTCTTCAATGCGATGGCGATCAAGATCGGCGGTTTCACCCACCAATCCAAGGACGACTTTGTGTTTACCAACGATCTTTTCAGGTGACAGCCCCCAACTAGATAGCTCATCGCAAATCCGCTCTACTTCTGCTGTAGGCGTGCCAATCTTAGTAACGACGATCATCGTAGATCTCCTAATATTCGTAATGTCTGTGAATCAGACAGATAGACCTGTCTATTTTGGCAGGTGTAGCGCTAATTTTCATATTCTGCCTAGGACATAAAACCGAATAAGTGAAGGTTGGGGCAAAGCCCCAACCTTCACTTACTTTGCTAAGCTTTGCGCCCATTCAGCCAGTAGGTTTGCATCTGTCCCTTGCCTTTGACCGCGATCGCTCCACGTTCTTCTAGCTCAAATCGCTGCTTGAGCAATCTATAGACATCGGCAGTAACTTGGATCTTGCCCACTTCACTGTGGGACTCCATCCGACTTGCCACATTCACTGTGTCTCCCCAGAGATCATAGATAAATTTCTGCGTACCGATTACCCCTGCGATCACCGCTCCCGTATGAATTCCGATCCGAACCTGTAATTGTCGGTTAGTCAATTCCCTTAGTTCGGCGATTTTATCAACCATGTCTAGCGCCATACAGGCGATCGCTTCAGCATGGCTGTCTGTAGGCGTAGGAATACCACCCGCCACCATGTAGGCATCACCGATGGTTTTGATTTTTTCGAGACCATAGGTTTCACAGAGTTGATCAAAATTAGAAAAGATGAGATTCAGCAAATCTACGAGATCCTGTGGTGACATTTCCGAAGAAATTTTGGTAAAGCCGACGATATCGGCGAATAGTACCGTTACCGATTCGTAGCTGTCAGCAATTACTCCTTGCGATTGTTTGAGGCGATCAGCGATCACCTTGGGCAGGATGTTTAACAATAATCGCTCGGACTTCTCCTGTTCAGCGTAGAGAGCTTCTTCAGCTAATTTGCGTTCCGTAATGTCATCTAATACGCCCAAAACCCCAATCGTTTTTCCTTCTGCGTCAATAATGGGCAACTTGCTAATGTCTAGCCAAATCGATTTTCCTGAATGATCAGGATTGAGTTTGCGCTGGACGACGTGCATCTCAGGCACATTCGACATCATGATTTGTTGATCATGTTTGCGGAATGTTTCTGCCAAAAGCGTATTGTTAATCAGGTCATAGTCGGTTTTACCGATCACACTTTCAGGGCTGTCAAGTTGAGCATACATTGCCCAATTCTTATTGCACCCTCGGAAAACTAGACTGGTATCTTTCCAGAAAATTTGTTGAGGAATACTATCGATAATTAGACGCAGATAAGTTTTCTGTTCTTCGAGAGCGGCTTCTGCTTGCACACGAGCAGTGATGTCTTGAAAGCTCCACACCCTACCAATGATCTGATCCGCCATCTTCTGAGGACGGGAATAGCGCTCCAATACCCGCCCATCCGATAGTTCTAAAAGGTCATAACTCTCGCGATCGGGGTGACGATAAAACTCCCGCGATCGCTGCATAAATTCCTCTGGATAGAGCATTTTTTCGGCGAGAAACTCTAGGCGCAGATCGTAGTCGGGCAGTGCCAAGACTTCAGGAGACAAGCCAAACATATTTAAGAAGCGTTGGTTATAGCTGGTGACATGACCAATGCGATCAACGGCAACTACGCCATCGGCGATCGCCTCAAGGGTGGCACGCTGTAAACTCAAGAACTCTTCAAGAGTTGATTCCACTCGCTTCCGTTCTGTAATATCAACACCAACGGATAGAACCTCAATAAAATTACCCTCATCATCAAAGATCGGGCGGTTTGACCAAGATATCCATATTTCATGTCCATCACTGCGAATATTGCGGCTTTCCTGAAACATATACAATTCAGGATCCTTCGCACTCTTACTCATCTGGATTGGCAAATTAGAACTGGTAGTATCGCTATCATTCTGAAAAATAGTTTCATCAATACTTTTACCGACTACTTCCAATTCATCAAAAAAGCCAAAAAAAGATAATCCATATTCATTAATAAATTTAATTATGCCATTAGTATCCCTTCGCAAAATGATGCAGTTAGCAACTTCCACAAGAGAGCGATATTTAGTTTCACTTGCCTTGAGAGCCTCTGTGCGCTGTTCTACTCTAATTTCTAGTTCTTCCTTACTTTCCGCCAAAGCTTTAAAGGAGCTTTGTAACTGCTGAGCCATTTGATTAAAGGAATCAGCCAAAATCGCTAACTCCCTCACATTGGTGGTTTCAATGGGGCGATAGGGTTTACCCGCAGCGACATCGGCAGAAGCGGATAGGGTCGAGAGGAGGTGGGAAGCTTCAATCAATTTCTCCACAGGACGTGCAATCCATTTGGAGGTGTATAGACCTGTGATACTCGCAAAAATCAAGGCAATGGCGCAGAGAATAATCGTATTGCGAGTATTAATATTAATGCGATCGCGAAAATCCTGTTCGGGAATAACCACGATTAGCAACCAATCAAGACCTTGCGGATTTTGCAATTTAGTAATCTGCACATACTGCACCATTCCCTCCCATTCCATTTGGATCTGTTGTTTGGCGGGAAGGCGCGTCAAATCTTGACTGTCTTGCGAGATTTTGCTGAATACGGCTCTCAATAGCGCATTTTGACTTTGATCAACCTGAATCCGCTTCTGTCCTTGACCTGTCTCGATATAGGGAAAGTCCTTGGTGGAGGTGGCGACGATCGCTCCCGATGTTTCTAAAATATATGCCTGACCCGTTTTAGCGATTTTTAACTGCTTTAAAAAATCACCAATCTGTGAAAGCGTCAGATCGATCGCAATTACACCCCGTAAATTCCCCTCTGGCGTATAGATCGGTAACGAAGCGGTAATACCCAAAATCGGACGGGATATAAATATATAGACGGGACTCCAGATTTCTTGCTTTGCCTTGACCGCAGCCTCATACCAAGGACGAGTAAGTGGGTCATAATCATTAACTTCGATCTGATTGAGGGCTTTACCATTGCCATCTAGACGATAAATAAATTTTTGCAGCTTTGATGAATTCGTCAGGATATTCGTTTTGGCTAAGTTATTCGCCAAGGCGGGCGATCGCTGTAGTACCAAAATGCCTTGATCGCGCTGCTCGATACCGATAAACCGACCTTGAGGATTGGCGGCATAGAGAAAATGTAGATTACGAGACTGACGCATCTGCTGCCAAAATAGCTGATTGAGAGAATCTAGATTTTCAAAAAATAAATTATCAGACCTCGCCACCGCTCCATAGCTTCGCAAAACCTCTAGAGGAGTTTGCAGATATCCTTGCACATGGGCTTCAATTGTATTGGTGACCTCTTGTCCGATTTGCGGCGCTAACTCTTGCGTCGCCTCCCGCCCATTTTGGACTGATAGCCAGCCCGTAATCCCCACCGCCGCAATTACCTGTGTCACAAAGGGAATAATCAGCAATATCTTTAGAGAAAGCTGACGACTAGGATGGGAATGGTGATCGTGATTGGAAAAGGCAGGCATAGTCGAAGCTGCAAGATAAAGCTGCAAAATAGATCTACGGTAAAGCCCATGATAAGCCGATCCTCACAGAAAATTACGGGTCTGCGACTATTTGCTCAGGCAAAATTCCTATGGAACCTTGCCAACGTATAACTGTGATCATTCTCTGGACTTGCATTTTGAACATACGCTAACCCAAAAGATAGAGGGTTTACCCAACGTTTACCCAGCCTTAAACTGCGGACAGTATTGTGAAATCGGTAAATGCTGAGAAAAATTTGCCATTTATTTAACGTTAGCTCGACCTCACGTTTATTTAAGACGGTAAGTTTAGGCTCTTGATTATGGATTATTACAAAGGCTATGGCTATTAAACGTAGGGAATTTCTGACTTTTTTAGGCGGAATCAGTGGTTCGATGTTGCTAGACATCTTACCTAGCGATCGCCAAGTTCTGCAAGTATCGATGCCCTTTATAGGATCGAGTATGGGAACAAGTAATGAGGCATTGGCAGCTTCATCACCTGCGATGAGTTTTCAGCCGATCAAGGGTGCGATGCCTTTATTAACCGATGCCTTCAGTCCATCCCAACAACCTTCTATCTATAAAAATTACGAAATTAAAGATGACCTAGTCTTGCCTGAAGGCTTTACCTATGACGTAGTTGCATCTTGGGGCGATCGCGTGGGCGATTCCCGATTTGGCTATAACAATGACTATATTTCCCTCATAGAAACTAGCGCCAATGAGGGCTACCTCACCGTCAACTTTGAATATATCAGTAGCAATCCTTGGGAACAGTCCTACACCAAAGTTCTTGGCAAGTCCCTGCCCTTTAATGAGGTTACGGCTGAGTTACAAACCTTGGGTGCAAAGGATATCGATGCTTGGACATTAGCGGATAACAATGCTCTCAAAGGCAAGATTAAAGATATTGCTAAGGAAGCCCTAATTGATTTGGGTATCGGTGTTATTTCTGTACGTCGCACTGACGATGGTAAATGGGAACGTACCTATGCCACCACCGATCGCCGTGTTACAGGTATCTCTGGCTTAGAAGACGGGCGCTATCTCCAGTCCACAGGGGCTGCCGTGGAGATTTTTCGCAAAACTAAGGGACTGGGCTATGTCGATAAACTTGGCGATCGCATCATCGGCACATTCAATAACTGTGCTGGTGGTACTAGCCCTTGGGGAACCGTATTTAGCGCGGAGGAGAATTTCCAAAACTTTGTTCCTGAGCCTGTTATGGCAGATGGAACTTCGTTTAGTCCTAGCCAGAAAAAGTTTAGCAAAGCGGAAGGAGAACTCAATGGTTTAGGTAATCCCTTTGGCATGGCAGGTAATAAGTATGGTTGGATGGTGGAAATCGACCCCGCAAATCCCCAAGACTACGGCACTAAGCACACTTGGTTAGGGCGGTTTCGCCATGAGGCAGTTGGCATCCGCGCTGAGGCAGGACAGCCGCTTGTCTTCTATTCAGGATGCGATCGCCGTGGTGGACATCTTTACAAATTTGTCAGCCAATCTCTGATCAAAGATCCCAAAGATAAAGGCAATTCTAAGCTTCTAGAATCAGGAATGCTCTACGCCGCCAAGTTTAATGCCAATGGCACGGGCAAATGGATTGCGCTCAAGCCTACCACGGTCGTTAATCCTGACTTACCCGCAGTGCATCTAGGTAAGATGATTCCCTTGCCTAAGCGTCCTGATGGCGGTATTTTTAACGCCACTAAGCCAGAAGAAATTGCGGAATTTAAGGCGAAGTTTAAGACCCTAGGGGATCTCTACGAAGGCAGCGATCGCCAAAAGCAGGGGGCAATTCTCATTGATGCTCACTTTGCTGCTAATGCAGTGGGCGCAACCTGTGCCGCCCGTCCTGAAGATACGATTGTAGCCGCCGACGGTTCTTTGTTTATCGCCTATACATCAGGCGCTCCTAGTGCTACCGATGGCAGCCCCGATCAGAGGATCTTTAAGGGAAGCGATGGTCAAGCCTTTGAGTATGGCTGGATCATGCGCCTAAATGAGAAAGAAAATCGTCCTGATGCAATGGAATTTCAATGGACAATGATCGCGACGGGCGGAGAACCTGCTGATGGTGGTCTCGGTTTTGCGAACCCTGACAACATAGCGATCGATCGCGGTGGTAATCTTTGGATGGTTACGGATATGTCCACCGATAAGTATAACTTGGCAATTCCTAGTCGAATTGATCGCAATACAGGTAAACCTGTCAGCCAATCCGATCTACGCGGTCTCTACGGCAATAGTTCCATTTGGTATTTACCCACTTCTGGAACCGATGCAGGTAAAGCATTTCTATTTGGCTTGGGTCCAGTGGAATGTGAAACTACAGGACCTTATTTCTCAAAGGATCAGCAAACTCTATTCCTATCGGTACAACACCCTGGAGAGGTCAAGGGTATTCGTAAAGATATGGCGTTTGAATCTCGTCAGTTTGCCATGCGAACCACCGATGGCAAGGAGTTTATGCAGACGCGCAAGGTTCCTCTTGGTTCTAACTGGCCTAGCCTCAAGCCCAATGAGCCACCTAAACCATCAGTAGTTGCCATTCGCAAAATTGACAACAGTTCTATCTAACGTGAGTTCGATAGAGCCATTTGCGCCGCGCGAAGCGCGGCGCAAATGGCTCAAAACGGTGAAAATCGCGAAGCGATTTTCACCGTTTTGAGCTTTCGTCGAACTGACGCTATCTAGTCAAAGAACAAAAGGGCTTCGACTTCGCTCAGCCAGCAATATACGCTGGCTGAGCGAAGTCGAAGCCTCTGGAATTTATTTGGAATTACTATCTTTACCGCTTTCGTCAAACTCCCATTGGGTTAATTGAACTGGGCTTTGATACTGACTTTAGCAGTGCAGCTAGCGTGGGGAGCGAGAACGGTGAGATTCTCTTTAGTATTAAAGGCGTTGCGACCTGCACTCCAAGGTTCTAAACAGTAGAAATTTTTTCCCTTGACTGTCCAAAATACTAGACAGGTAAAGAAGTCATCGTAATCAATGGAGATTTGTAACTGGCGATCGCGATCGGTGACAGAAGTTGATTTTGCGGACAAATTACCGAATACCGCATCAATCTCTTCCTGTTCAAAATCAAAGCTGCCATCAAAAGCGATCGTATTCTTAGTACGATTATCTTCGTATTTTGTAGAAGGAATCTGGACTTGGATTTTGTCTTTATCGTTGCACAGGAAATAGGGATGGAAGCCCGCATAAAAGGGCATTGCGATCGCCGATAGATTTTTGTACTCTTGGATGATTTCCAAGGTATCACCGCGCAGTTTATAGGTGAAGTTAACTTGAAAATCAAAGGGATAGACAGCCTTAGTCTCAGCATTACTCACTAGCTGAACGGTCAGACTTGCCCCATCTTGGTCACTTTGACTGATCACTTGCCAAGGTAGTTCACGGGCAAACCCATGCTGCTTAATTTTATATTCCTTGCCTTCGACGCTGTAGGTGTCATTGGGTAAGTTGCCACACAGGGGGAATAAAATCGGGTTGCCGCCACGGACACTCAGATCGGGATGGGTAAAGCGCTCGGTATCAAGATAGAAGATTTCTTGATCGCTAATTTGCCAACTGGTGACAATGCCACCGCGCTCAGGAACAACCTGCACATGGGAGTTAGCGCTGGGGTTGGAGAGAGTATAGGTCTTGTATTGGTTTTGCTGTGAAGAAACTTGATACACAGATTTTGCCCTTTGATGTTGCAGAACCAATTATATAGCGCTTTTCATAGCCATAGCTCAAAAAGAGAATAGCGCCGCGAAGCGGCGCTATTCTCTTTTTGATTGAATAAAAGCGCACCGCGCTTTTATAGTAATTCCAAATAAATTCAAGAGGCTTCGACTTCCTCAGCCAGCGTATATTGCTGGCTGAGCGAAGTCGAAGCCCTGTTTTTCTTATTTGAATTGTCTATATTTGTTATAGAACACGCAACACTGTGGGAATGCTGTGCAAGGTAGGTAACTCGCGAATGGTGGCGATCGCCTGTTGGAAGTTCAGTTCGCTCACCCTTTGCGTCACCACGACGATTTCTGCTAGCCCATCGTGAATCGTATTTTTCTGTAAAATCGCCTTCAGACTCACGGAATGCTTACCAAAGGCGTTACCGAGATCGCCAATTACCCCCGGTTTGTCGTGGGTGAGCAGCCGCGCATAGAATTGCGTAACCGTATTAGCGATCGGAGCAATCTTGGCATAGTGTTCGTGGGAACAGCCCATTAATTGATTGATTTGATTAGGAACCGACTTGAGGGCGGCGGTGACATTAATCATGTCGGCAACCACAGCGCTAGCTGTCGCGCCTGAACCAGCACCGGGTCCTGAAAATACGACTTCACCAATGGGATCGCCTTCAATGCGTACGGCATTCGTAACACCGTGAATATTGGCGAGGGGATGCTGAATTGGTAATAGGGTCGGGTGAACGCGAATTTCTAGATCGCTTTTTTCTAAATTGCTATTGTTGCTATCCTGTGACCTACGGGCAATCCCCAAGAGCTTGATCGTAAAGCCTAATTCTTTGGCGTAGCCAATATCGGCACTGGTAATCGAGCGAATGCCTTCACGGTAAATGTCTTCCAGTTTAATGCGATCGCCAAAGGCAAGGCTCGCCAAAATCGCCATCTTATCGGCAGCATCAAAACCATCGACATCAGCAGTGGGATCGGCTTCGGCATAGCCCAAGGCTTGAGCTTCGGCAAGGGTCGCCTCAAAATCGGCTCCCTCAAAATACATCCGACTCAAGATGTAATTAGTTGTGCCATTGACGATACCTGTTAGCTCACTAATGCGATTACCGCCAAGGCTTTGCTTGAGAGCTTGGATCACGGGGATACCGCCACAAGCCGCCGCCTCTAACATTACATATACACCTTTTTGTTTCGCCGCCGTAAAGATTTCATTGCCATATCTAGCGATCACCGCTTTGTTGGCAGTGACAATGTGCTTACCATTGGCGATCGCCTTTAAAATTAAGCTTTTAGCGGGTTCGATGCCACCGATCACTTCCACGACAATATCGATCGCGGGGTCATTAACGATAGACTCCAAGTCATCTGTGACAATATCAGGATTGATCGCTACCTCTCTTTGCTTATTAAGCGATCGCACCCCCACACGGGCAATCTCCATATCAGGTAGCAGAGGGTGGCGACCCTGTGGGTCTTGGAAAATTTTGGCAACACCAGCGCCAACCGTTCCTAATCCGAGCAGTCCAACTTTATATGTCACAGTCTTTATCTATGGTCTTAATTATGGTCAATTTCTGTCTATTCCCATTGTATAGCCATTGACGCAACCAATAAATAAGCATCAAAACCATGAAAAAAATAAATACAACAAACTATAGACAATTCAAATAAGACATAGGGCTTCGACTCCGCTCAGCCATCAATATACGGTGGCTGAGCGGAGTCAAAGCCTCTTTAAATTTATTTAGAACTACTACAATTCTTAGTCTGCTGTGGCAATCATAGATAATTTATGGCTATATTGAACTGACGTTAATTTAGGACAGCTACAAACTAAAAAAATTGCCCCACCCTAGCCCTCTCCCGTTCTGGGAGAGGGAACAGGAAAACCACCTCTTACTCTACTTCTCCGAAGCTGGGAGAAGGGGTTGGGGGATGAGGGATGTTTCTTAACCCGAACTCACATTAAAAAAGAGAGCCACACTCTGCGTGGCTCTCTTTTTTTAATGTGTAGATCAGTTTGTAGATTAGTTTGATCAATCTAAACCTTTGATAAAAAGCCCTTCAAGCTCTGTAAGCCTTGTAAATCTGCAAATTCTTGAGCGTAGCTAGGCTTTGGATGGCTATCTATCCCTGTAGCGATCGCTAGCTGCACGCAGGGGATGGTATCTACCTGCATAGAGCTACACATACCAGCTTCATAAATCTCCAGCATGGCATCGCATGAAGTTGAAAATTGAACGCATTGATTTGCCAAAAGCACCTTCTCAAAGAAAGCACAGCTATAGTTAGATATACGAATAATTTGTAAAGCTTCCGTTTCGTTGCGATAAAGACAAGTTAGCCTATTTGTCATATTTGGTTGACCTTTAGTACTGATCGTGTGAGATTGAATATCCAGCATTTGTCTAACCTTGAAATAATTATGAAGTTTTGGGCTAATTGATATTTATAGCGTAGGGGATCGTCTCACGACGAGCAGTGATATAGCGCACATATTCCAAGTTTCTTAACCTTTGGGATCAGGGGGATCATTACGGGGATTGCCAATGCCATGATCCCTGCAAGCGCTTTCAAACCAATAGATCTTGCTCAAAACAACTGTAAAAACAAAAGACTCGCTTTGCGAGTCTTTTGTTTTTTATGCTTACCTAGCAACCTTAGGCGATCGCTTTACCATGTATTTAATCAGGTCAATAAAAGCATCTCGACGCAGATAGGGATAGTCACCCACCCAGAGATTATATTGCGGGATAAAAGCATCGGAGGTCTGGCGACTGACTCGACCAAAACGGCGATCGTTAGAAAACAACAACATATACACCACTTGCCCTTCACGAATGCGCTTCAACTCCCTTCGCATCGGCAGCCGTAGCGTAGTTACAAACTCCGTCTCATCCCCCAACTCGATATTCAAAAAGCTCTCAGCGTCATAGCTA
This sequence comes from uncultured cyanobacterium, assembly GCA_963750795.1. GTDB lineage: Bacteria > Cyanobacteriota > Cyanobacteriia > Pseudanabaenales > Pseudanabaenaceae > Pseudanabaena. The sequence goes on along the minus strand of CAVVRZ010000002.1, from coordinate 106,575 downwards.
ATATCCAGCCTTCCCCGCGAGTCCACCTTCTCCGCACGCGATAGCACCTCTTGGGAGACATACACCTCTAACACCTCCGCTTCCCAAAAGCCACAATGGGCAAATTTACGCAGTTGGGCATTGCGAATACTTGCCATCGCTACAGGCTCAAGCATCCAGTACAAACCACCCAAAGCCGCACAGACAAACATCACCAAGGCGGCAAAACTGCTGGGATTGCTCTCATGGACGCGGTTGTAGAGGATCGTAAAGACGATCACACTGGCGATGGAGATGGCGACGCGACGAAATACGCTCTGTCCATTGCCCCAGTGGTATTGATACTGTTCGGCAGTGGGGACAGCGGGAATGAGTTCATCGAAATTTTTGCGTTTGAGGGGTGTGATCATAGGGCATTATCTAATGACTTAAGGCGATCAGGCTCGATTCTGGCATAAATCATCTTTAAAAGGCGATCGCCAACATTTTCAGGGGTCTCTTCCGCCGTGATCATAATTGAGATATCAGCTTGGGCATAGCGATCGCGTCTTTGATCGTAAATTTCGGTGAGCTTAGCGAGGGGATCAGACGTATGCAGGAGGGGACGGTGTGATGTTTCAGCTTTGAGGCGATCGTAGAGTAAACCCACAGGTAAATCAATCCAAGCGACGATGCCATCATGGAGGTGTGACCAATTGAGCGATCGCAGGACAATGCCACCGCCCGTAGCAACCACCAGACGGGTATGGGAGGATAGTTGCGAAAGTACCTGTTGTTCCCAATCTCGAAATACTTCTTCGCCATCATCTGTAAAAATATCAGGAATAGATTTGCCAGCGCATTGCTCAATTAGGGTATCAGTATCCACAAATCCATAGCCTAGCTTTTGGGCGAGTAATCGACCAACGGTGCTTTTACCAGCACCCATCATTCCTATTAAAAATATGTTGGTTCCGTTGAGCATGGGAAAGTAATTGCGTGCGCGTTGCGTCGGAGATGACTATCACCCAATACTTTAGCAAAATACGGGGATCTGCCAAAATGCGGCAAAACCAAAGATAAGATATAAGATTGTAAATTTAAAATAAATTTAAACGATTTGTGAATGCTGAACCTTCGTCCTCTCATGTCTCGCAAAAATTTATTATTGGTTTTGGTGCTGACCAGTGGAGCCGCGATCGCTAATGCGATTTTTTCCCTTGAGCATGATTGGCATTTGCTGAGCATCAGTACCCTAGCGATTGGCGGTGCATTGCTGTATAGCAATATTCGTAAAAGTATTGATGCTAATGACGAGCGATCGCAGGTGATTGATCGCAGTTATTTGCAAAAACAATTGCAGCAATTGCAAGCTAGCATTCACAAAATCGCAGATCTTGCCCAGAGAGAAACTTTACGCACTCAAGCACAGCAAATCACCGACAATTTACAAAAAAATCATTTCCGTATCGTTATCTTTGGGACGGGGGCATCGGGCAAAACCTCAGTAATTAATGCTCTGATGGGACGCAATGCTGGAGACACAGCCCCTACGATTGGCACGACCACCGCTAGCCAAGCTCATCCCTATCCAAGTTTAGACATTTCACCTGTGGGGATCGCGCCGATCAGTCCCGAACCAAAAATCAAGCGCCATATTTCTCTGATCGATACTTCGGGAATACAGGAAGCAGGTAGCCTTGGGCAGCAAAGGGAAGCCGAAGCGTTACATTTAGCTCGAAATGCCGATCTGATGATTTTTGTGACCGCAGGAGACCTCACGAATACGGAATATCGCGAGTTAGAGAGTCTGGCGGCACTGAAGAAGCGAATTATTCTGGCTTTCAATAAAACTGATCTATATCTGCCCAGCGATCGCCAACTGATTCTGGAACAACTCAAGGCGCATACTCAGCATTTTTTGGCAGAGTTAGATATTGTGGCGATCGCGGCTCAGCCTAGCCCGATCAAAGTGCGTCAATATGCTAACGATGATGATGCGAACCATAGTCAGGCGATGCAGGAATGGTGGGAACAACTTCCTGCCGATATCAGCGCCCTCAAATCGAGAATTGAAGCAATTTTGTCTAACGAGTGGGAAGAACTCTTAATCCGTAATACTCACTTACAGATTGAGCAGCTTTGGCAACAGGTGCAAGGGGCGGTCAATCAGCAACGTCGCCAAGATGCCGCGATCGTGATCAATCGTTATCAAATAATTGCGGCGACGACGGTATTTGCTAATCCGATCCCTGCTCTTGACTTATTAGCGGGGGCGGCGATCAACACCCAAATGCTGCTTGATCTTGCCAAGATTTACGATCGCCCTCTTAACTTCAAGCAGGGACAAAAATTAGCGATGGAGATCGCCCAGCAGCTATTACAACTCGGCTGTGTGGAAATCGCCACCTCAGCGATCGCTTCTTTCTTTAAGGTCAATGCTTTGACCTATGCGATCGGTGGTTCTGTGCAAGCCGTTACTGCCGCTTACTTGACTCACATCGGCGGCAATAGCTTTATCGAATTTCTCGAACAATCCCCCCAGTCTGAAACCAGTCCAGCTAGCCTCATTGACAATGCCAAATCTCTACAGGATCTCCAAAAAGTATGTCAGCGTACTTTTGCAGCGTTACAAGGCGATCGCTTCTTGGGTGATTTTATTAGCAATATCTCGCACCACATTCAATCAAAAACAGCGATCGCCCGTAGTTAATGTAGGCAATTCCAACAAGAAAAATAGGGCTTCGACTTCGCTCAGCTATCATATATTGATGGCTGAGCGGAGTCGAAGCCCTGAGCGAAGCAATGCGCTAAGCCTGTCGAAGTGTCGAAGCCCCTCACTCCCTAGGACAATCCTGATTATTGACGGCTCCATCTTGCAGGATTGTGTTGCATAGCTTTGCCTGATCAAAATTGGCATTAGTCAAAGCTGCATTTTCGAGGTTGGCATCAAATAGCGTCACTGCACTCAAATTAGCATCAGCAAAATTTGCAAAACCTAACCGCGCATTGGTGAGATTAGCCTGTAATAAATTAGCACCTTGCATATCCACAAATTGGCGCACCGATGTATAGGGATCAACATTGCCATTGGCATAACTATCGGTAAGATTTACATTTTGCAAATTGCTTGCTCGAAAGGAAGCATCAAGGAGATAGGTATTGCTGAGATTTGCCCCTTGCAAGTTGGCTTGCCCAAAATTAGCGAGGCGCAGGTCGGCATAACTCAAATCAGCTTGACTCAGATTAGCGGCTTCGAGATTGGCTCCGCGCAGGTCAGTACTGCGTAAGTTAGCCGATCGCAAATTGGCTTTACGCAGATCTGCCCCAATGAGCTTAAGACCTGTGAGATCGGTGTTTTGCAGATCACAACCCTGACAGCGATTAGTTTCGATCAGTCGTCGTCGGTTGAGAGCTTGCAAGCGATCGCCTTCTAGCTCCGCCGTATCTGATAGTTGCGATAACACTTGCGCGGCTGGCAATAGGCACAGAGCCGTAAATGGCAAGGTGATCGCCATAGTCATCAGCACCTGAGAAATCAAAGCTTTATTGATGATTTTATTCATGAGCTTATCCATGATATTGCTGTAAATTAATGTTGAAGCTTAATCTTGAAACCTTGCAGTCTGAACAGCCTAAAAATAAAGCCTACAAACACAGCCTAAAATTGGGAGTGAAAGTGATTTTGCGTTCTTTTTCTCAGTCAAATAAATTTTCTCATTCAAATAGAGCAGACAAGCCAAATAAACGGTATCAAAAATTAGGACTATTTCTGATACTCCTCCTCAACTTACCTCTGTCAATCCTAACCTTAATTCCCGCGATGCCCTCCAGTCAGGCGATCGCCCAAGAAAAGTTACAGGACTTTGACTATTGGGCATCGCTTTGTAGCTCACTGGTGCGATCGCGCAAATATAAAGAAGCTGTCGAGGCCTGTAATCAAGCCATCACCTTAAACCCCAATGAGCCGATCGCTTGGCTTGAACGCGGTGATGCAATGGTGGGACTAGATATGTATACCGAAGCAGTGGTTTCCTACGATCGCTTTATCAAGTTGCAGCCGACTAACTCAGGAGCCTTAGCCAAGCGTTGTAATGCCCTTAATCAATTAGAACGCTATGAAGATGCCGTCGCCTCCTGTGAGCTAGCTCTGCGGATTGATGAAAATTGGGAAGACGCTTCGCCCGCAATGGTCTGGTATATCCAAGGCTCTCTCCTCAAGCGGGCAGGCAAAATGGCAGAAGCCTTAGAATCTCTAAATCTGGCAGTTCGCTCAAACCCTAACTATTCCCTTGCCCTCAATGAACGCTGTGAAGTCTTTATCGGTCTTGACCGCGCCGCCGATGCCCTAGCAGATTGCGATCGCGCTATCAAAATTAATGCCAACTGGGGCAAAGCCACCGCCGCGATCGCTTGGAAAAATAAAGGTAAAGTCCAAAGTCAACTTAAACGCTTTGATGATGCCCTCTTTGCCTATGACCAAGCCGTAGCGATCGACCCCAACAATGCTCAAGCTTGGGCAGAGCAAGGGATGATCCTCTGGCGCTTAGGACGTTATGACGAAGCCCTCGCTTCTCAACAATGGGCACTCAAAGCCAAGGAAAAATATTCCTATGCCCTCGCTAACTCCTGCGCCTCCCTCAACCAACTCCGTCAATATAAAGAAGCCCTCGAAGCCTGCAATGCCGCTCTACAGGAAGGCGATCAGCAATGGGATGAACTCGGTGCAGCTTGGGCATGGGATCAACGTGCCAATGCCCTACATGGTCTTGGTAAGTATGAAGAAGCCCTCGCCTCTGCGAATCGGGCGATTACGCTCAAACCCGATCATGCTAACTTTTGGGGCAATCGCGCCGCTCCCCTCTGGTCATTGGGGCGCTTTGAGTTAGCCCTTTCTTCCACCAATCAAGCGATCGCCCTCAATCAAAATTCTTCGATCGCATGGTTTAACCACGGACGCATCCTCGCATCCCTCAACCGCACCGAAGAGGCTCTAATTGCCTACGATAAAGCAATTCAAGGTGATGCCACTATTGGCAGTAAAATTTTCTTAGCCGATATCTGGACTAATAAATCGGCGCTACTATGGCGATTTAATCGTTTTGGTGAATCAATTACCGCTAGCCAACAGGCGATCGGCATCAATCCTCGTTCTGATACAGCTTGGTTTAATCTTGGTCTAGCGCTTATGTCCATCGGCAAAAATACCGAAGCGGCGATCGCCTACAGTCGAGCGCTCGCCCTCGATCTCAAGAATGCAGATTACTGGACGGGTCGTGGTTTAGCATTGTTAGCTCTCAACAGTAATGTCCAAGCCCTTGCCGCCTTTGATCAAGCCCTCAAACTCAACCCAAGTCAAAGCCAAGCCCTGATCAATAGACCGATCGCGATCGAGCGCCTCAAACCCAAGCCCACAAAACCATGATCTAAATCCCCGGAATCTCAGAAAGATCGCACTTCAGCTCTTCTAATCCAAAGGTAGTCATCTGCTGCCATTCTTCTAGCGTAAAGTCATAGCCTTCAGCTTGAGCCATTTTGACAAAGCTCTCAAGATCAGGAGCTTGATTTAACTTCGCTTTTAAAAGGGAATCGTTTTGGGCTGCCCGATAGAGGCGTGCCACTTGCTCTCTTGCCATAAACTTGCTGGGGAATGTGTTGATGTGGAGTAAGCTAGCGAATTGCAGAATATTGAAACAAAATAAACCTTGACATGAATAATCATGGTTTCAATGATAATAATATACCAAGTGAGTATTGCTCAAAACGTAAGGACTCTAGGCTGGGATAAGTAGACTAAGACAATGATCGTTCTAGCCCCCTGCCCGACTGATTAAAATAATCCCCATGATCTAGAGGAGTCAAACGATTAATTTATGGTGAAGAAAAATCGTAATAATCGTAATATCGGACAAAAACTATGGAAAAGGATTACTGATGTCTGGAAACAGTTTCTCAGTTCCGTTGATGGTTTTATCAATGGTCGATTTATTAGCTTCCTTAACCAAGTAGTTCCAACCGAGCTTCGCTTTCTAATTCCCTTTCTCAAAGATGATCTAGGCATTGAAGCGCCGACCCTTGACTCTATCAAAGGGGTTTTGATACCCGACAAACCTGAAACTAAAGAAGTCTTAAAAGAATTAAGTATTGAGACACAGATAGCAAATATTTGGCAAATTCAACCGCAGTTTTTAAATTATTCCTGTCAAGAGTCTAATCCCTTTCGTTGTCAAGTCCCCCACGAAAGTATCATTGATAATCCCAACAATAAATATTGTAAAAAATGTCAGTTTCCCGCCACTTTGCCGCCCGAAGTCAAAATCCGTGGTAGAAAGGGAATCTATCAAATTGATAATTATCTCGGCACAAGGGGAAATGGAAGACTATACAATGCCACTAATCTGATCGATGGCGAGTCTTTTTTATGTAAGGAATATGTAATTCCTCAAAAATATTTTAATGCCCAAGAGACGCGGAACTGTAAACGCAATTTTGAGACTTCTTCTGAATTAGCCCTCTCTGATGGCAGAATGCAAGATTCACGCCTAGTCTCACCAATCGAAGCGATCGCCGATAGTCGTGAAGAACGTTGTTATGTAATCTTGCCCCACAATGAAAAGACGCTCACCCTCGCTGACTACCTTGCTAACTATGGGGCAATGGATAGTTGGCAAGTGCATTCATTTCTCAATCAAACATTGCAAACCCTCGAATCCCTTCATTCTCAAAAATATCGCCTACGTTCTGGGGTTGTGACATCGGGTCTAGCCCACGGTAACCTCAATTTTTATAGCATCGCGATTCGTGATAATTTTCAAGGGTTTACAGTCTATCTCAGCGATATGACCCTTTGGGAAGATCGCTTCTATCCGCCAGATACTCCTGAAGTTCAATATTCCATCAGTCGAGATCTAGAAGACTTAGGCTACATTGCTTTCTACCTGTTACAAGGCGGCATTATTGACATTGAAAATCGTTCCTATCTTAATCCCAATCATCTCAAGTATTGGGGTAGTGGCGTAAATCTAGAATTAAAGAAATTTATTCAGAACTTAATCGGGTTTGGGGAGACAACCTATCAGAGTGCGGAGGTGGCGCGGCGTGCATTGCTACGGTTACGCCTTGAACGTGGGGCGATGATTGAATTTATAGATGAGCAACCCGAACCCATACCAGAGAAGAAAAAGTGGTGGAGTTGGATCACTAAAAAAGCGATCGCTATTTTTCTGGGTGTATTACTGTTACTACTATTGTTGTGGCTTCTCTATTTTTGGCTCACCCAACCACCGAAGACCGATAGGTTAGCATTTCCCTGCTGTATCGATCAGATTGCGGATATTCCCAAGGGCAATTTCAAGTATATCGCCGACAAAAATAGTACTTGGAACTATACATGGCTACAGGACAACCTCATTGCTAAAGGAACGGATCTTGAAACTGAATTGAAAAAACGTCAGCCCAAACTTCAAATTAGTTATCAACCGATTGATGATCAACAGTCTGTCGTGGCTAGATTGCGAGCTAATGAGGCTGATTTTGCGATCGCCAGTATCTCTAGAAATCTGGGCGGCGACTTTATCAAGCAGGATATTGCCTACGATGGGATTACGGTTTTTGTTGCCTTTAGTTATGCTCAGCGTAACAATAGTCTGCCCACAGCCCTACAGGGCAAGATCACCTTTGATCAACTCCGCCGTCTCTACACGGGCGAAATTATCAATTGGCGGCAGTTAGGAGGTCCCAATTTACCCGTCAAGCTCTATATCCCCCTAGACCAAGAATCTGTGGACATTTTTGAGCAGAGAGTTCTCAAGGATGACAATGCGATCGCCAAGTTTCGAGAACTGACTCAAGATCGTAAAGAAATAACGGCTCTATCAACCTTTGAGCTATTACGGCAGGTGATCCAAGATTTTGAAGACCGCAATATTGGTAGTATTTCCTTCGGCTCCATTAGCCAAGTATTTGGACAATGTTCAGTTTACCCATTAACAATTGCCGATGATCGTCGTCCCTTTGTTCCACCCCTCATCTCCAGTTCTGGCAAGACCATAAGCCCTGACATTGATCTATGTAATGAGAAAGGAAATTATTTTCAAAACTATCCAGCATTCATCAATCAAAGTTATCCATTATCTTTCCCAATTTCGGTAATATATACCCGTGACAACCGTCGCCTCCCCATTGCCGAGAGATTTACGGCGATCATGCGTACCGATGAATCCCAAATCTTACTCAAAGAAGCAGGATTGATTCCTTTAAGAAATCCTAATCCGTAGCTAGGTAACTAGGCGCAATTAGATATAAAATCCGAAAACCTGTGGCGCACGCGCAGCGTGCGCCACAGGTTTTCAAACAGGGCTTTAACTATGCTTAGCTCCTTAGACTTACAAAATCATGGAACTTCTTTAGAAATAACAAATTTTGATAATAAATAAAGTCAATTCTTGGTAATTGGCAGTAAGATAATCATGAATCCAGATAGTTAACCAACCCTATGGCGCAGACATCTGAACCCAGTAAGGCAATGTCAAGACTTGACGATTTTGATCGAGAAGTATTTCAAGTTGCCGCCAAAATTTTAGAAGATCCACTGCATTTACGATTGATTAGCGATCGGGTCTACGAATTGTTGCTTAAGGATCTGCGTCAACAAAAAGAGCGTGCAGGCGATAACTACAGGGGGAGATTATGACCGCTACTGGTTTTCCAAGGGCAGAATCCTACGTCACCACCAATCACTTTTATGTGGAGATGTCCCCCGAATCGACGATTGTCGCTTGTTTTACGGAATGTTCAGGACTGAGCGCCCAAGTCAAAAATGATGTTTACTTTGAAGGGGGCAACAACAGTCAACAAAGAGTTTTTCTCGGTCATACCTCCTTTGGGGAAGTTACGCTAAAGCGGGGCGTTACCAATGACCTCAGCTTCTGGACTTGGTTTAGTGCCAAGACTGCTAGACGTAGAAATATTCGGATTCTTCTGTTTAATCAAGCGGGCGAGACTAGGCAATGCTGGACGCTGATTGGCGCAGTGCCGACCGCTTGGCGAGCGCCTTCACTACAAGCCAGTGGTAATAATGTTGCCATTGAGGAGTTAACTTTAGCGATCGAAGGTTTAACAGTTGCAGCAACGGGTAGTGGTGTTGCCACCGTTGTCACTAGAGATGCCAGTGGTTCTTTCCCCAGTTCTTAAGCCGTGTCTGAACATAATAGTAATCCCAACAGTCCGCATAATCCAGAAGACTTTTCTAATGAAGTTCCATTGGGAAATTACTCACCTTTGCCTGTTCATAAAAGATTAGGTCAATCTTTTTTACAATTTAAGTTTATCTATCCACTGGGCGCAGTTTCTATTCTTAGTCCCACAGCCCTTATGGATGATGAGCAGAGTTTAGGGCAAGAATTTGAGTCTCTTAGTACTTCCCTCAACGATATGGGGGTAGAAAGTAATCTCCAAAGGTTAGTCGATGATCCATCGCTCACACCAAACTATACTGACAGCAATCAATCCACTCAGCCTATTAAATCTTCAAGCGGTCAAAATTCAACCCTGCAAGCGAAGCCAGATTATCTAAATAGGTCTAAGATTCGCCCCCAACCTGTCGCCAAAGATACAACAGGGTCTGTCCTACAGGCTAAACCAGATTCTAAATCAAGCAATCAGTTAAAAAACACCCCAGCGCGATCGCCTGCAATCTCAACCACTGACGAGCTACAGGCAAGTTTAACAAGAGACATCCACACAGTTTCTTCTGAAACAGTCAGTAGATTAACAGATCAGGATCATAGCTATAGTTTGGATACAAGCAATCCCAAAGCTCAGGGAAATGGAACTGAATATCCCACCAATTTCGATACTGCAAACAAGATAAGTAATGACGACTCATTTTCTAACTTATCGCCCCAAGATACTGATCCCGATAATATTAGCCCATTTAAAATATCTGATCCCCCCATTGAGAATAGCTTGTCTAAAGATCATGGATCAGATATTACTCCTTCATTACAGAGACAGCCTCAAGTCAACGAAGATATTGCTGTAAATACCATTAACAATACGATTGACAGTACGACTAATGTTTTAGAAATCAATAAAGCATTAAATCTTCATACATCTCAAACAAATAGCAATTTAACTACTGATCTGATACAAGCAAAAAATACTCAAAATCAGCAGACAAGTGGACAGAGCGACTATATTGACAATGACAACACCCCTAAGTCAAGCACATCAAGTACCGCTGATATTGATATATATTCATCATTAGATACAACGGGTACAACTATAAGTAGGGATGTAGATAATAGTTTATCTGCTGATAATATAGCTATTCAAAATCTGGATAATAATATCTCCAACTTACCTAAAGATACTATTGACAACTTAGCAATTAATAGGAAATCAGATGTTAATACAAATCAGACAAATGATTTCAAAATTAGTTCGCCACCGTCTTTGGATGGACTAATCAGTAGAAAAATCACTAGAGACAATCTAGAAAGCTCATCTAATCCATTTATTGATAATATCAAGAGTGAATCCAATCCCCACAACAACCTAAATAATTTAAGTGACTCAGATAGATTAAATAGTATTGAAGAAATTGCCAATAATTTTTCTCCTAATCTTAATCAAGATGATGGTATAACTCCTATAAGTGAACAAACTATAAGTAGGAAGTCTGACGCAGTTCAATCGAATGATAACTCTATTGGTGATGTGTATGAGTTACCAAGGCAGACTGAATCCAAATCATATGATTTAACAGCTATAAATGAACAGACTATAAGCAGGAAGTCTGACACAGTTCAATCGAATGACAACTCTATTAGTAATGTGTATGAATCCAGATTAGACTCTCTAGCTACCAATCCAAATATAGAAAGCGATAGTCTAGTTAATCAGAAAAACCACCAAGATATTGCAAGTATTACAAGTGGCAGCTTGGATGATTTCACAAAATCACCTGATAGCAACACTATCAATAGAAGCTCTATTCCAGATAATTTAATAGATACTGATAGTGGCATTGGCAATAATGCTCAAAAAAGCGATCGCCTAAATGATGGAGCTTTACCAGCAGCTAGAAGTGTTCTAGAGACGAGTTCAAGTTCAGATGATATAGCTTTTACAAATGTAGATTTTACAAATATCCCAAATACTCCGAATATACTTGCAGATAACTCAAATAGACCTTACTCAGATATTCAGAGAGATAGTTTAAGTTCACAAGTGCCATTGACTTCTAGTGATACAGAAAGTGATCTTGCAATTTCTGATGTTTTTGATAGCGAAGTAAAAAATGCCAATTTAGATATTCAAAGTAAGAGTTTGCCATCACAACAGGTACTAAACTTTGTAGATAGTGTTAAGCCTTTAGAGATAGCTGGAGATACTCAGCCTGAAAACAATATTTCTAGACAGATTAGCCAAAACACAATCCAAAATATTGAAGTAGCAGCAGTCGAATCTAGCCAAGAATCACCTGAACAAGTTCTTGTTCAGAGAGAAATTCAACCTAACCAAAAATTAGGTTCTAGCGATCAGCTATCTTCAGATAATGGTTATAGCTCCCAACAGTCAGTAAGTACTGAAGTTGCAGCACTCAAATCTAGTCAAGAATCACCTGAACAAGTTCTTGTTCAGAGAGAAATTCAACCTGACCAAAAATTAGGTTCTAGCGATCAACTATCTTCAGATAATAGTCATAGCTCCCAACAGTCAGTAAGTACTGAAGTTACGGCACTCGAATCTAGTCAAGAATCACCTGAACAGTTTCTTGTTCAGAGAGAAATTCAGCCTGACAAAAAATTAAATTCTAGCGGTCAACCGTCGTCAGATAGTGGCTATGATTCCCAACAGTCAGTGGGTGAAGATTCTAATAATGTTCAACAAAATACAAATCATGAAGTTGATCTGGCTATGGATCAGCCAATTACATCAAAATCATCAGAGCATTTAGAAATATCAGATGCTGATGATAGTATTGATTCACAGGAAGTTGAGTTACAAAGAAAGGATGTATTACCATCAGAGAATCAAGATAAATCCAGTATTGAAGTCGCACCCCATCAAGGTCAATTAAATGATTCGTTAATTCAAAGGGATTTAAGAATAGAAGCGTCAAGAACCAACTTAACTCCTAGTACAGACTTATCTCCTAATATAGAAAACGAAGGATTTTCTAACACTTACTCACAGTTTACTGAATATTTACAACCTCAAACTAAACCTCAATTACAGAGAGATTTAGCCCTAGACGAGAATGTTGTTAGACGCGGTCAAAATATTGACAACACAGAAAATAAAACAAAAAGCAATATAGAAACTAATATTGAACATCCCATATTACCTAATGAGAGCTTTGAAACTTCTGAGAATATTGTAGTTAACCCAACAGATACTAGTATTCAGCAAAAGCAAGACATTGTGGCAGAATCTGATCTAGGCACTTTAACAGATAATAAATCCCAAATAGATTTAGTAGACACTAATATCCGATCAAGCAAAGAAATTGATTTAACATCCAACACAGACGCTTTCATTACTGGTAAATCTTTCTCTGAGCAATCAGATCTTGCTATTCAACTAAGTGTAGATAATTCTAATCAAAACGCTAATCAACAAGTACCAGACATAAGCAATGAATCTGATATCTCAAACAATTTAAACATCCAAAATCCAGCAGTTAATAATTTAGTTCAACTAGATCTAGACAACCATTCTGACAATAATCTAAACGATAACCAAGATATTGATTTATCCACTAATTTGGATGTGGGTAGAGAGATACTGGCAGGTGTAACACCTGACAACTACCCTGACAACACCAAAGGGGACAATAATATAAAAGCTCAGGATATTCAGATGAAATCCGATGAATATCGAACCAGTCTTGAGGTAGAGAATATCAGTTCTGTAGAGGTCTCTGATCAACCGAATAATACTCAGCTCCTAAGATTTGATGAGCAGAATATAAGCGATCACCCAGATGATGTACTGCTTCAAACAAGTCTGCAAAAGCCTCAGAATCCTCAGATAGATCATATTAATTCTAATCCTGAAATATTTGCATCATCAGCAAATGACCTAATAGATAACCAAGTAGTTCAAAGACAAAATGCTTCAAACATATTACAAGAGGAAGCGTTTGCAATTTCAGACAATCCAAAATTAGTAAGCTCAACTACTACTAATGAACAAACAGATATTCAGTCGGAACAGTATTTACATCAACAGACTACTAATGTAGGAACATTAGAACAGATGGAAGTACAGAGACAGGGTGATGCTTATCTGAACAATGAGTTAGATAATGCTCTGAATACATCTGCAAGTCAAAATGCAGATTTGAATAGTTTTTCACAAGCTGATAAATCTTCATTAGATAGTACTACAAACCCTTCTCTAAATCTGCAAAATACTCAAGGTTTAGATAACGCCATACAAGCAGATATGTCTGGTGATTACAATGATAATACTAATACATCAAGTATTAATATTCAAAAATATCAAGATCAAGCTTCAAGTGTAGGTAGTCAGGATACTCTTGAGAAGCAGGGTCAGAGTACACCTTCTTCAAAGGATAGTTTCTCATCGTTAGAGTTATCTTCAGAATTTAATAATCTAGCAACTAATACAATTGACACAAATGACAATCAAGCTATAACTCTAGAAAGCCCAAGTCAATCTCAAGGTGTTAATAATGAGAATAAATATGGAGTTGAACAGCCATCATTAAATATCCAAGCTAAGGTTGTAGAAAACAATCCACAAATTGAGCCTCCGTCAGAACTAGATAACAATCTAAGTGGTAATTCAAGTAATAATTTAAATAATAATTTAAGCAGCAATTTAAATGCTGATAGTAAAGTTATATTTAGGGATAGTATTGAAAAGAATCAAGATATTGCTGACGAGATTCCAGCTATTAATACTATCAATACTAATGTTATAGACGATAGCATCACAAATATAAATAACACGGACATCCAAGCCAGCTCATCCTCCCAATCTCTCGATATGCCTACGGATGTAAAACTTGATACTAGCCCTAATAACATCCCAAATGTCCAAAGAGATTCAGCTCTTCAAACAACAAATAACAATCAAATCATAGAAGAAGATAACTCTAATCCTGCAACTATAAAAGAATTTAATGAATCAGAGATTTCCAGAAGTGAAAAGGTGGATGTGGATGGGTATCAAGTATCTAGCGATCGCCAAAATGCTATTCCCCAAAATAATTCTTTTTCTTTAGATCAAAATCAAGTTTTTGACAGTTATTCAGATGAGCAGATTATAAGTCCTAAATATCAAGAGCAAACTGTAGTCCAAATGTTAGCTAGCAATAGTAATGATCACAGTCTAGAACTACCTACAGCAATTCAAAATATTAGACAGACTCAATCTTTAGGTAACTTGTCACCTTTAAATCAGAACATCTTAAACAAAAATGCGATCGCCAACTCAATACAACAGCGTTTATCAAATTCTAAAAACAAAATTCAAGCTAAGTTCTCTAATTCTATGGCTAGCCCTCAACTAACCAATATTTTCCCAGACGGATTAACTAACAATCTCAATTATCCGATGGATCACCCCGTGGATGATTTTATAAATCAAAATGGTCAATCGACTAGCTCAGCAGTTAGTAGTCAAAGCCCATCAAGTTTTATACAAAAAAAGTTAGATAGCACAGAACCAAATAGTAATTTTGATAGTGTTAATCAAACTATACCCAGTGGATCTATGCCCAGTGGATGGAGCAACTTGTCTGAATTGTTAAACAACTACCCAGTTCAAGAATCTAGCAACTTGGTTGCCAACCCTCTCAATAAAAAAGCCTCGAACCATAGCGATCGCAGTCCCCTAGCGGACAGATCACCTAGCCAGACAATTCAGCGATCGCCCGCACAGAGCTTTGATAGCGAATTAGAAAACTACCTAAGAAACGGTACAACTATCAATCGCAGTATAAATACTAATAGAAACGAGAAGAGTCAAAATCAATCTGGTCATGACTCCCAAGAGGATCTATATATAACTCCTTCAGGAATACAGACCACTGATCCTAATCAAGATTCTAATCAATTTATCCAACCCTATCGCGATCCTTCCCTCATCCAGAGATTTGAGGACAATGCAAATGATCCACTATCAGAGGTAACTGTCTCTTTGGAGGATTCATCCAATCAAGAAGAGATGAATGAAGACAACTTCATCCAAAATTTAGAACTAATTGCACAGGAGGTGTATGGTCTATTGAAGCAAAAAATAATGATTGAAAGAGAGCGTCAAGGCAATAGATATAAAGGGAGGCTACCTTGGTAAATCCTATTCAATCTTAGTTAATTTTAGATAACTAACTTTAGGTGACAAATTTTAGAAAATACAAAAAACACAAAAAATACAAAAAACGGCATAGCTAAATAAATTAAGCAAATAGATCAAGTAAATACAAGTAACCATAAGAAAAAAAGGTAAACAAAGATGTTAGGTAAAGTCGTAAAAGCAATGCTCACCAGCACAGAAGGTGCTGCTCCGATTAATTTTCAATTTAATCCCACAGAGTTAGACTTCAAAAGATCCGTCAACCTCACTCGCGCAAAGGGGGCAAGAACCAGCGCAGGATTACCTAAAGTCTCTTTCGCCTATCCTCAACCAGTTAATTTGTCTCTGAGTAATATTATTTTTGACACCTATGAAACAGGAACCAGCGTTCTTACTCTCATTGATCCTATTCTCAAAGCCACAGATTTTCTTCCAGCCCTAAATAGACCACCTGTATATATATTTGCTTGGGGTTCAAATCAATATATTAAATGCTTTATCACACAAGTTAGCTACAAACTGACAATGTTTTTGGAAGATGGGACACCTGTAAGAGCGATTATTAGTATGTCCTTAGAAGAGGTCGGTGAAACCTAAATAAATCCATCTTGTCCCTATTAGCTTTACCAACAAAATCAAATAATCAACTCAACTTATCTCAACCAGATTAAAAAGTAATGGCAATCAAATTCATCCCCAAACCGATTATTCTGATCAATGGCTCTCCTGCTCCTGTCACCCTCATAGAAGATATTATTCAAATATCTGCTGAAGAGAGCCTACATCTTCCGGGGATGTTTATGCTGATGATTAAAAACGATTACTTCCCCGGCATACCAACAGATGTAGTCTGGAAACATCAAAGTCTATTTGCGATCGGTTACACAATTAAGATTGGATTTACTTCCAGTACCACTGATGATGTTGAATTCTCCCAACAGATTACTGAATACATCATGGAAGGAGAAATTACGGCTATAGAAACTGAATTTAGTAGCCAATCACAAGCTCCAATTATCATTCGCGGCTATGACATTTCACATCGTTTACACCGAGGTCGCTACAATCGTTCCTTTCAAAACATGAAAGATAGTGACATTATAGCGATGGTAGTTGCTGAAGCTGGCATTGCTACGAAAACACTGACAGCAACAACAACTATCCATGAATATATCTTCCAAGAAAATCAAACCAATATGGAGTTTTTGCGCGAAAGAGCAGCTCGCGTTGGTTTTGAGCTATACGTCCAAGACAACTTCCTCAACTTCCGCAAGCCATCATCAGATGCAGCTTTATCTCTTAAATGGTTAGAAGATATTCATAGCTTCAGAGTGCGGGTGAGCAGTGCTGAACAGGTTAGTTCTGTGGAGGTCAGAGGATGGGACTACAAAACCAAAAAACCTATAGTTGCCCTTGCCACGACCGAAGCAGCAATTACTAGTACTGGTCATGGCTTAGGTAGCGCAAAAGCAACAGCTTTTAGAGGGCAACCAAAAATGATTGTGGTCGATCAGCCTACTTTTTGTCTAGCAGAATCAGAAAAGATTGCTCAATCCCTGTGCGATGAACTGGGCGGAGAATTTGTGGGCGCAGATGCAACAGGGGAAGGCGATCCTAGTATCAGAGTAGGAAAGGTCATCAATTTAGTTGAGATGGGTATGTATAGTGGGGCTTACTATGTAACTGACACTCAGCATTTATTTAGTGAACGCAAGTACACCACTAATTTCAGTGTTAAAGGTACTCGCGGGGGCGATCTTTTTTCTGTACTAGCTTCCAAACCTCGGCTTGAACCAGGACAAACTATGCTGGTAGGGATAGTCAGTAACAACGTAGATCCTGAAAAAATGGGAAGAGTCCGTGTCAAGTTTCCTAGTCTCACGGAGCTACATGAAAGTAATTGGGCAAGAGTTGTGAGTATCGGGGCGGGTAATCAAAGAGGTTTTGATTGTTTACCAGAAATTAATGATGAGGTTTTAGTCGCGTTTGAACATGGTGATATTCATCGTCCCTATGTGATTGGTGGAGTTTGGAATGGATTAGACAAAACCCCAACTACCGTAGATAACAGCGTAGCTGGGGGTAAAGTGAGGCTTCGTACTTTTAAATCTCGTGTTGGTCATCAATTACAGTTTGTGGAGGAAGATAAAGATAGCAAGAAAGGAGTGTACTTAAATACGGCTGGTTTGATGGCAACTGGACCAGTAATACCACCTGCTAGTTCTGTACTTTCGCCAAGTGCAGGAGCTGCTGCGCCCCCTGCCGCCGCAATGCCGATCGCTGGAGGGCATAATTTGCGAATGAATGATAGCGAGAAATTTGTGGAGCTAGAAACTGCTGGTGATGGTGTACTCAAGCATAAATTTCGAGCCGATGATGCGAATAAAACAATCACGCTCACTTCTACAGGCGATATTACTGTTAAATCTGGTAGCACGGGGTTAATGAATAAAATCAGTGTCAATGGCGGCGAGATTGCTCTAACAGCTATGACAAAAATCAGCTTGACTGTGGGTACTAGTAAAATAGAACTCACTCAGACAGGTATCACCATCCAAACATTAGGAACCTTAAATGAAAGTGGTACTATGGTTGACATTAAAGGTACGGCTACTGTCAGTGTTTCAGGTGGTATCATTCGTCTTAATTAAGATTTTAATCTAAGATAAATGAGAATGATGATGCGTAAATTGCACCTTTATTCAATTACTAAAATTATCAAACAGGCACTAAATTCTATGTTTCCTGCATCAAGATTAGGTGACGAGACTGTGACAAAGGATACGATTATTGCGCCTGGGATGCCTAATGTTTTGATTGGCGGACAGCCTGCATCTTGTTTAGGAGATGCGGTTGTAGGGCAATTTATCGTTGGTGTCGTTGTTACTGGCTGTTTTACGGTTTTGGTCGGTGGTAGACCGCTAACAAGAACTACATCTCAAGTTGCAGGAATATTAGTTAATGCGCCGCCTACTCCTGGAACAACGATCGTTAGACCTGGTTGTTTTACGGTTTTAGTTGGTTCTTAACGTATTGAAGATATCCATTGAATCTATTTGAATCTATTTGAATATGCCAGATCCTGATCAACAAAACTCTAATCTTGATAGTTACATCGGGAAGGGATTGACTTTTCCTTTACAGGTGAATGTGCAGGGCAAGATTAAAACTAATGGCGGCGATCGCAATTTACAGGATTCGATCGCCACTATTCTTAGTACAAAAATAGGCGAGAGGGTATACCGCCCAGATTTTGGTTGTCGCCTAGCGGATCTTGCATTTGCCCCAATGAATCCCCAGACCATTTTATTGGCAAGAGTTTATGTAGAAGAAGCTCTGAAACTTTGGGAGCCGCGAATTGTGGTGGTTGGCATCTATGCTGAGCCTGATCCAATTATTGGTCGTTTAGAGTTAAAAATTTTATATCGGGTCAAGGACACCTACGATACCCGTAGTATGGTTTATCCGTTCTATCTCTTGCCTGAAAATGCTTAAACCACGAAATTTATCACAAAGCTCACCACGCAATTCATTACGCAACCTATCGCAGTTTGTGATTTTGATCGCGATCGCCACTTTAACCGTATTTCCTTTGTTGTGGTTGGTGAGTACATCTTTTAAGCCCCTCAGCGAAAACATCTCTCAGTCGATACCGCAGCTATTGCCGATTCAACCGACCCTCGATAACTTTGTACGGGTATGGAAAAATTCCAGATTTGATCTTTATCTCTGGAATAGCTTTTTCGTTTCTGGTGTCACCGTAATTTTAAATTTATTGTTTTGCTCCCTCGCCGCTTTTCCCCTTGCGAGACTACAGTTTAAGGGACGTGAGCCAATATTTTGGGCGATCGTGGGGACGACAATGATTCCCTTTCAAATTACGATGATTCCTTTATATATTCTTGCTGTACAGTTAAATCTCAAAAATACCTATGCAGGGCTAATCTTTCCCTATGTAATTTCTGCTTTTGGTATTTTTTTACTGCGGCAAGCTTTTCAGGGTGTGCCTAAGGAGATGGAAGAGGCAGCAAGAATGGATGGATGTTCAAGTTTAGGAATTTGGTGGCACGTGATGCTACCTGCGGCGCGACCTGCACTGATTACCCTTGCGGTGTTTACCTTTGTGGCGATGTGGGGAGACTTCCTTTGGCCTTTGGTCATTGTTGATAAGCCTGAGCTATACACCTTACCCCGTGGCATTGCCAGTCTAGCTAGTGCATTTTCTGAGGATTGGCGCTTAATCGCGGCGGGTTCTGTAATATCACTATTACCTGTATTTTTGATTTTTGTCTTTTTACAGCGTTACATCATCGCCACTGATGCCAATGCTGGCGTGAAGGGATAGCCTTTATTCATCAACATTTATTCATCAACATTCCCGCGCAAAGCCTTAATTTCTCCACGCTTAACTTTTGCGTCGATTCTACGGTTTTGAGCGCTGCGGGATGGTTTGGTCGGTTTGCGTTTGGTGGGAATGATCGTCACACTTTTAATTAATGATTGCAAGCGCTTGAGGGCATCTTCTTTATTTTGTTCTTGGGTACGATGTTGCTGCGCTTTGATGACGATTACACCATCTTTGGTAATGCGGCGATCGCTAAGATTGAGTAACCTCTCTTTGTAAATTGGCGATAAAGATGAGGCATTAATATCAAAGCGTAAATGAATCGCTGTCGATACTTTATTCACATTTTGTCCCCCTGCTCCCTGCGATCGCATAGCAGTAAGACTAATCTCTTCAAGGGGCAGAGATGTATATTTAGTAATTTGGAGCATAGTTGTGATGGTTAGTAAGTGGGGTAAATCAGGACTTTCCCTTTGCTGAGCATATCAGAGAAATCTTATCTTTTTTGTTAGAATGGCATAGCGAAGATGTAAGTAAGCTGTAAGCAGAAATATCATGCAAGCAATTGTAGTTAATGCCGAAATTAATACAGAGATAGAACAGGAACTTGAGCCACAAATGCGGCTCTGGTCGATCGCCGATTATCACCAAATGATTGAAGCAGGAATTTTGGATGAAGACGATCGCGTTGAACTTTTGGAAGGAAAAATTGTTTGTATGAGTCCCCAAAGACCATTTCATGCTGCCAGTGTACAGCGCAGTAGTAGATTACTGTTTAACTTGTTAAGCGATCGCGCCGAAATTCGGGTGCAGTTACCTGTGATCTTGGGCAATGACTCCGAACCAGAGCCAGATCTTGCCGTTGTCAGATTTGACAACTATGAATATTCCTTTAGACATCCTGAAGTCCTAGATATCTATCTATTAATTGAAGTTGCCGATTCAACCATTGCTAAAGATCGCAAACAAAAGGCGCGTATCTATGCCAAAAATCAGGTTTTAGAATATTGGATTCTCGATTTGCAAAAGCGACAGGTTTACGTTTTTCGTCAGCCCGAAGAAAATATTTATCGCGAAGAGTTAATCTTGAGTAGCAATGATAGTATTGCCATGCAAGCTTTTCCTAATGAAGCGATCGCTTTAGATGCTATGTTTCCTATGATGCAAAATTAACTAAATATTCCTATGGCTGCACCTTGGGCGGGAGAATTAGAATTAGAATTTACTCAGCGCGATCAACAAACGGTATTAACCCGTAATTACACTGTTGCACCCTATAAAATTCAGCGATCGCTCTATCCAGAAGGTGAGCAGGTTTGTCATTGCATCTTGCTCCATACCGCAGGTGGTCTAGTCGGCGGCGATCGCTTAGCAGCAAAAATTCATCTGCATCCCCAGACTCAAGCCCTAATTACCACGGCTGCCGCCAGCAAAATCTATCGCAGCACTGGTGCAGAATCTCTCCAAGATATTCATATTCGCATTGATGAAGGCGCAAGTTTAGAATGGTTTCCCCAAGAGACAATCGCCTTTGCTGAGTCAAAGTATCGGCAAACAACCAGAATCGATCTTGCCAAGGATGCCACCTGTACTTTTTGGGAAATCGTTAGGTTTGGGCGCACAGCAAGGGGTGAGAAGTTTGTCGATGGAAATTGGCGATCGCATACGGAAGTATGGCGCGGTCAACATCCTCTCTGGATTGATCGACAGTATCTTCATGGAAATTCAGAAATGTTAGATAGCCCTAATGGATTGAACGGACAGGCGATTACTGCCAGTTTTGTATTTGTAGGGGCAAATGTGGAACCAGAGATGATTTCTCAAATACGTTCCATTTGGGAACTGGGAAATTATCAGGGGAATGCGGGAGTAACGCGATCGCTTTGTGGTCTAGTCTGTCGCTATCGTGGTAACTCTTCTAGTGAGGCGCGTCGTTGGTTTCAGCAAGTCTGGCAGCTTTTGCGTGTATTCTATAATAACAGAGCAATTTGCGTACCTAGAGTTTGGTAAACACCTATGCAGCTTTCGCCTCAAGAGAAAGATAAATTACTGATTTTTACAGCAGCCCGTGTCGCAGAGCGCCGTATGGCAAAGGGGCTGAAGCTTAATTATCCTGAATCGGTAGCTTTTATTACTGCCGAAATAATGGAAGGTGCTAGGGAAGGAAAAACCGTTGCCGAGTTGATGAGCTATGGGGCAACCCTATTGACCCGTGACGATGTAATGGAAGGTATTCCTGAAATGATTCACGATGTCCAAGTGGAGGCAACTTTTCCCGACGGCACAAAACTTGTCACAGTCCATAACCCAATTCGCTAATGTTGAATTAGTTCAGCTAAGGCTGTTGAAGTTGTTTCAAATAATTGGGATGACGACTACATTGACAAATTTTCAGAATATGAACTTCTTGGTATTCCCGAATATTGGATTGTGGATTATTTGGCGATCGCTAGTCGTGAGTTTCTTGGCAATCCCAAGATTCCCACTATGTTCGTGAATTTACTAGATGAAAATGGTAAATACCAAACAACTAAATTTACAGGATATGACAAAATTATTTCACGGACTTTTCCTGAATTAGATTTAACTGCTGCTCAGATTCTAAACATCTAGGACACAGCACATAGCGCTACATCCTAGCAATTAATAATGGAGACAAACCGATGATAGTTGGTGAAATCATTACCCCAGAAGGGGATATTGAACTAAATGCTGGGCGCGAAGTAATCACGCTCACGGTGGGCAATTCAGGCGATCGCCCGATTCAAGTTGGTTCGCATTATCACTTTTTTGAAACCAATCGCGCCTTAATCTTTGATCGCGATCGCGCCAAAGGTACACACCTCGATATTCCTGCGGGGACATCGGTACGCTTTGAGCCGGGAGATGAGAAAGAGATAAATCTTGTTCCCTATGTGGGAAGTCGCGAGGTTTATGGATTTAATGCTTTAGTTGAAGGCAAATTGGAGAACTAAGTTAATGAGTTATAGAATGTCTCGCCGCGCCTATGCGGAAACCTATGGACCAACCGTTGGCGATCGCGTTAGATTAGCGGATACCGAACTATTTATTGAAGTGGAACGTGACTATACCAGCTATGGTGATGAAGTCAAATTTGGCGGCGGTAAAGTAATCCGCGATGGCATGGGACAGTCGCCGATTACTCGCGCAGGCGGTGCGGTGGATGTGGTAATTACCAATGCCTTAATTCTTGATTGGTGGGGCATCGTCAAGGCGGATGTGGGCATTAAGGATGGCAAGATTGCGGCGATCGGTAAGGCAGGAAATCCTTACATTCAAAACAATATTGATATTATTATCGGCGCGAGTACGGAAGTTATTGCAGGAGAAGGGCGTATTCTCACCGCAGGCGGTATTGACTCGCACATTCATTTCATTGCACCACAGCAAATTGAAGTAGCGATCGCCTCTGGCGTGACGACGATGATCGGCGGCGGCACAGGTCCCGCCACTGGCACAAATGCCACCACCTGCACCCCCGGCTCTTGGAACATGGCGCGAATGTTGGAAGCTGCCGAGGCATTCCCAATGAATTTAGGCTTCCTTGGTAAAGGGAACAGTGGCAAACCTGAAGGTCTAGTAGAACAGATAGAAGCAGGCGCGATGGGTTTAAAACTCCATGAAGACTGGGGAACGACTCCCGCCACGATTGATACTTGTTTGGGTGTTGCCGATGAATATGATGTGCAGGTTGCCATTCATACCGACACGCTCAACGAAGCGGGATTTGTGGAAGATACGATCGCTGCTTTTAAGAATCGTGTAATCCATACCTATCACACCGAAGGTGCAGGTGGTGGTCATGCTCCTGACATTATTAAAATCTGCGGCGAATTGAATGTACTTCCATCTTCCACTAATCCCACCCGTCCCTATACCTTAAATACACTCGATGAACATCTAGATATGCTGATGGTCTGTCACCATCTCGATCCCAGCATTCCTGAAGATGTCTCCTTTGCCGAGTCGCGTATTCGCCGTGAAACGATCGCCGCCGAAGATATTCTCCATGACCTCGGTGCATTCAGCATGATCTCTTCCGATTCGCAAGCAATGGGAAGGGTTGGCGAAGTAATCATTAGAACTTGGCAAACTGCCCATAAGATGAAAGTCCAGCGCGGAACTCTTGCTGATGTGGAAGGATTAAATCTTGCCGATAATTTTCGGGCGCGGCGCTATGTGGCAAAATACACAATCAATCCTGCGATCGCCCACGGCATTTCCGAATATGTGGGTTCTATCGAAGTTGGTAAAATTGCCGATCTCTGTTTATGGAGTCCTGCCTTTTTTGGAGTTAAACCCGAATTAGTTCTCAAAGGTGGATTTATTGCCTATGCTCAAATGGGCGATGCCAATGCCAGCATTCCCACACCGCAGCCTGTGCATATGCGCCCCATGTTTGCCAGCTATGGCAGCGCGATCGCCAAGACTTCTTTTACATTTATGTCTCAGGTAGCGATCGAGCGCGGCATCCCCCAACAATTGGGATTACAAAAGCAAGTATTGGCAACTAAAGGAAATCGCAATATTAGCAAGCGTGATCTCAAGCTCAATGATGCTTTACCCAAAATTGAAGTTGATTCAGAAACCTATGAAGTTCGTGCCGATGGTGAGCTATTAACCTGTGAACCTGCTTCCGTTTTGCCAATGGCACAGCGCTATTTCTTGTTTTAAACCTAAATAAAGTTGACGCTTCGCGTCAACTTTATTTAGATACTCATTTTGGTGACAGCGATCTTGCCCGAAAAGCAGATATCCACATCACTGTTAGGAGTGCGATCGCGACTAGCGTAACTCCCTGTATAGGTAAGGCGATCGCCATCCACTTTAAACTCTAGGGGCAAGGGCTGCTTTGCCTGTTCACAAAAAATGATTTCGGGCAAAGGATCAGCATCGGGTAGAAGATGCGGCAAGTTGACATTCCAATAGGATTGTGGCGGTAACTTGATTTCTAAAAGCTGTTTAATCACCCTTGCCGTAGTTTCTGCTGCCCAGTTCCAATCAAAATCTCGTCCGCGATCGCGATAGTGAGAAATGGCGATCGCAGGAATATTATAAAAAGCTGCCTCACGCACTGCCGCTACTGTCCCAGACATATAGACATCTACGCCCATGTTGCCGCCATGATTGATGCCTGACAGGACTAACTCTATATTTTTATCTTGATATAAATGCGCGATCGCCACTCGCACGCAGTCCGCAGGGGAGCCATCGATCGCATAAATATCTGATCCCAAATCCTGACGCCGATGCACAGCGATCGCCCGATCCGTCGTCACCATATGTCCACAGCCTGAATATTGTCTTGATGGAGCCGCGATCGCGCCTTTTTTCGCAAAAACTAATTCCGTCGCTCTTTGCAAAGCCCAGATCCCCTCTGCCTCAATGCCATCGTCATTAGTTAGGATAATTGTCATAAGTAGCTAGGCGCAATTAAATATAAAACCCTAAAACCTGTGGCGCACGCTGCGCGTGCGCCACAGGTTTTAGCTTGAAGTTTTAATTATAGACAATTCAAATAAGAAAAATAGGGCTTCGACGCTTCGACAAGCTCAGTGCATCGCTTCGCTCAGCCATCGTATATTGCTGGCTGAGCGAAGTCGAAGCCTCTTGAATTTATTTGTAATTACTATATACCTAGCTACTTAGTTTGGTTTCACTGTAATTAGGACATAAAAAACCAAAAATCGCGTAGCAAAGCTTTGCTACGCGATTTTTGGAATTGGGAAAGTCAGCGCAACTTAAGCTGCTTGTTCCTCTAATTGTTCTTTATGCAGCCAAATCACAGGAGTTGGGACTTTACTAAATTTGACCTGCACATAATCGCCCCGAAACTCTAGCACCTCGCCCCAAGTCTCAAAAATATAGGAAGACCAGCGCGTATCGTTTGCCATTGCTTCAGGACTATTTTCCAATTTTTCGCGAATTGCCCGTACAAGCGTGCCTTTTTTTAGTGCCATAGTCTGCAACAAACTCTTCAAAAATATTAATTTTATGATCTGTAAGGATGCTAGTAACTAGCATTGACTTTGACCATAGCACAGATTTTGCCCCTGATATCTATCGGATTTATTATGCAAAGTGTTGCTAATCCTATACCTAAGTATTATCACAGCGATACGTTAGGATAGTCAAATGAATTGAGGCTAACCGTTATGTGTATCTGCATTAACTGTACCTACGTCGATCGCTGCCATACCTATCATGCCGTCGAAGCACAACATCAACAACCCCATTTGACCGAACATCCCGACTTTGAGGCAATATCTCCGAGTATAAATGTCAATATTCGTACCAATGCTGATCAGATTGAAATGGAATGGGATGTGGTGGGATGCGAGAGTTTTAGCGCGGAAATGGGTAAATGGATGAAATTAAGACCTGGAGAACTAGTTCCCACTTAAGCAAAGAAGCCTTGCTTCACAAGGCTTCTTTGCTTAGTACTCAGAACGACGAATCGTTAGACAAGCCCATTCTTGGCGCTTCCAGAAGGTAGCAACCACCCACTTATGGGCATCCAAAACATCCGCAACCTTAGGCACTTGCTCAACCAAAATCCCACTCAAGATCCCCCAACCATTCTTGTCTACCAATTGATCAAAATAAGGAACCATCTCCACAATGATATCTGCCAAAATGTTGCAAGTAAAACCATTTGCAGGGGCAGGCATATTCGCAATTAGCTCTTGAATGCTACCTTCCTGTACCCAGATTTTCTCTTCGGCAATGCCATTGAGTTGGCGATTGTGGTGGGTGGCTTTGATTGCCAGAATGTCATTGTCGATCGCATAGACTTGGCTTGCACCGATTAATAATGCGCCAATACCAAGAATGCCTGAACCACAGCCAATATCCGCCACTACCAGATTTTGCTCAGGAGTTGCCCCCCAGAGTCGCATTTCTAAGGCTTCGAGACAAAGCTGTGTTGTCGCATGAGCGCCCGTTCCAAAAGCACTACCAGGGTCAAGACGCAAGACTTTGCGATCGCCTAGGTCAGCCACATCAGGAGCATCGATCCAAGCAGGATAGATCACAAACATATCGCCAATTTCTTGGGGATGCCAATGCTGCTTCCAGCTTGATGACCAATCCTCATCGCTAATTACTGCCCATTGCGTAATCGGCGCTTCAAAACCACAGGCGATCGCATCTTGTTTTAACCACAGGGCTAAGGCTGAGAGGTCTAACACATTGCCCTTTTCCATAGGCAAATAGCTACTGATCGACATCTGACCATTCTTGACCTGACTTGCCATACCCTGACAGCCAAAATTTTGTAATCGCCAAAATATTTGTTCCTCAGAAGAGGGGTCGGCAAGAACTTGGATTTCCCACCAATTACTAACGGAGATGATGCTTGAGGATGACATCTGGCACTTTTGATGAGTTATGGATGAGTTGTGATGGTTGTGATTTTACAGCGCTTTGCACTTAAACCCCAACCGTAAGCATTTTGAAAGCGTTGCAAAGCAACGCTTTCAAAATGCTTACGGTTGGGGGCGTTAATTTTTTAGTCTTGGATATATTCTTGTTGATGCAGTAATGCCCATTCTGCGCGTTGAGCTTCCCGTCCTAAATATGCTGCATGGTCATACAGTGTAACAGGGCAGTGATTTTTCTCAAAGATTTCGACGCATAATTCCTTAGCAGTTCTACCCGTAAATAGTTGGACTGCTTGGCGATCGACTTTACCCTTAGCAGGAATCGGCTTCCCCGTTTCAGGATCAGTCGCTAATCCTTGTTCATTAATCGTGTTGCTGTAATGCTTAGCGCAAATCAAATTTTGGATGCGATCGACATAGATAATAAAATAGCCACTGGGATCGAGGGCAAGCGATCGCTTCGATAGCTGATCATCAATCGATTGGATCTGCGTGGCGAGGGAGTCTGGAGGTGATTGATTAGGGGCAGTTAAGTTCATCAACTTTGGCGGATCGCAATATTCTTAGTAATCTATGATACGCCGTTACGTAGTAAGCAATGATAGTCAAGCATAAAAAAAGCGGCTGTAGACCGCTTTTTTTATGCTTCTTCTTACAATTAATTACTGTTATTCGGACGAATCAACACAATTGGCGTTTGTTCAGCAGCATTTCCCGCAGGATTCATGACTAGGGCTTGATTGAGCAAATCTTCAGATACACCCGAAGTCGCCGCTAGCACCTTCACACGGCGCAAATCATTCACATCCACGATCGCGGCTTCTAAGCCAGTACCCGATTTAATTTCATCGACCACCATCTGCGGAGTCTTAGGACCTAGCACGATAAATTGATCGTAGGGAGGTAATGTCCCCGTCACATCATCAATCAATCTTGCCTGCTCACCCGCTAGCATATAAAACACCCCCGGAATACGGAAGATGGCCTTGGCTAACGCACCAACGATAAAGGCAAAGGCAACTCGCCAAGCGCCTGACTCATTGATCAGAGCTTGTAAACCGCAAGCAGTCGCCAGACTAGAAGTGTTGGTGAAGTAATAGCAGAGGCGCTTAGCCAACCACTTAGGATGAATATCGCTAGGGTGATAGAAGTTGCCCTGCATAATAGCGATCGGCGTTTCGGCGATCGTCACGATATCTCCGGGTTGGGCATGGCTCATCACATAGCGCTGCAACACCTCCACGGGGCTATCACCCGCCGAGAGAATATGGGTACGAATTGGTAAGACATCGGCATCGGGGGTAGGTCGCCACCGCTCTTTTTGATTGGGATCGGGAAATTGCAGGGGGATAATGCAGTGCCGCACTTTCTGCTCGCGTCCCGCAGGTCCATAGACGGTGTAATGTACGCGCACCCAAGCACTCTTTAATTCCTCAAGGTTCTTGCCTTGGAGATCAATCTGCACTTCTGCCACTATTTTCTTGCGGGGATTGACGATGTACGACTCCCAGTAGTTATCGTTGCGACTGGTAATGCTTTCATGGCGCGATCGCAACTGCACTTTAGTTTCCACACCATCGAGACTATTGTTAGATAGCAGCGACACGACGGGATTTACTTCGGTCAAAAATACATCGAGCTTATTGGTCTGATTAGTGGCAGTGAGCAATAGCTCTAGGCAATAGTGATCTGGCTCATAGGTAACAAACTGCCACACGCCATGATCAAACTCTAATAAATTGCCCTGTCTGGTTTTGTACTGCCATTCAAACAAAAGCCACAAAATCAAGCCTAAACCAACCAAAATGGCAATCGCCACCACTGCTATCCACATATTCATAGCCCTTAGTCCCTACGAATAGATTGTTTGAGAGTGCGACAAAGCTCAGCGATCGCGTGTAAACCTCCGTCGGGTTCCGCCAACTTTCTAACCATCGCACTACCGACGATCGCCCCATCCGCACTCCAATCAACCACCTGTTTAGCGTGTTCAGGCTGCGAAATACCAAACCCAACCGCGATCGGCTTATCCGTGATTACCCTAAGTTGTTCGATCATCGTCTTCACTCCTTTAGCCACCTCAGTGCGGACTCCCGTTACCCCCGTGGCACTAACCACATAGATAAAACCTTGGGACTTAGCCGCGATCGCCGCACAGCGCTCGGGGGGGCTAGTGGGAGCGATCAACAAAATCACCTCAATACCAGCCTTTTCCGCAGGTTCCAGCAAAACATGGGACTCCTCAAGGGGCAGATCTGGCACTACTAAACCGCGCACCCCTGCAGCATAAATTTTTTGGAGAAACTCCTGCACACCCATATTCAAAATGGGGTTGTAGTAGGTGAAGAGAATAATTGGCGATCGCAACTCAGGCGCGACCTCCCTAACCACATCTAATACTTTTTCCAACGTCGTCCCCTTTTGCAAAGCTCTAGTCGCTGCCGCTTGGATCACAGGACCATCCGCCAAGGGATCGGAGTAAGGCACACCCAACTCAATCATATCCGCACCGTTTTGATCCAAGACCCGCAAAGCTTTTGCTGTGGTCTCTAAGTTAGGATCACCAGCAGTAATAAAAGGGATTAGAGCAGCTTGCCCTCTAGCTCGCAGTTCTTCAAATCGAGCAGAAACGGATATCATGACTTCAAATTTCTCATAAAATGTAATGCCGTCTTTAATAGTAGCGCCTTGGGGAAAATATCAACTACAGATTCTCATTTCAGGTGGTGAGTAGGTATAGCTTAGCAACCTGACTTCGTGCAATGTTTGCATTGCGTTGTGCACCTAAACATAGTAAAAGAGTGTAGGTAAGCACGCCCAAAAATCTACTGCTGCCAAAACCCCAAACCCACTTATCCCATTCATAATTAGAAGATGGCGTTACTATGGCGCAAATTTTTGGAGAATTCATTGAAGACTTCTCTGACAGAAGTGAGTTTTTAGTTTTAGGATTCTCACCTTCATCACTGCCAATCCAATTACGTTGGAAAACTAATGGTCTATCTGCTGATTTTCTAGGAGATTACGTCAGAAACTTTTTCCCTGGTGATACTAATGCCGATCTAGATAAGCAATCTGAAGTGCGCTCTGTTGTTAGTTTCATTGCCAATGAGCTATTGGAAAATGCAATGAAATATAGCCATGCGAACACAGGTCAGCCTGTTAATCTAGAAATACATCTGTTTAGCGACCATCTCATTTTTATTTCTAGAAATAGCGTCCAACAAGAGGCGATCGCTGACTTTCAATCTTATCTGCGGGAACTCACCACAGGTGATGTGAATGAGCTATACATCAATCAACTAGAAAAGGGTGATGAGCAGGTAAATTCAGGATTAGGTTATTTAACGATGATGATGGACTATGGCGCGTCTTTGGGATGGAAATTTGAGCAGATCCAAGAGAGTCCTGCCATTACGATCGTAACTACGATGGTAAAGCTGCTTCTGACATAGATTTGGAAATCTATTCATCAAAAACATCAGCCAAAACATTAAAATATCAGGCTACCCAGACTATATAATTACGCCACAGGCGTATATTCGTACAATTAGCAAGCTAGTCAATAAACCAGTCAATATTTTAGATAAATAATTCGGGTCTAATTAGGAGAACCTATCAGAATGGAAGTTAAGGGAGATGATTATCAAGTTTGGTATGAGCCAGCCGATAGTTGCATCCATTGTCAAGGATCTTTACGATTAGCTGGCACAGAAGAATATGCCCCAATTGTCAAAATTTTAGAGAATGTGATTGAGCTAGCTCCAGAGCGAATTATTTTAAATCTTCGCCAATTAGAGTTTTTAAATAGTTCGGGTATTAATGTTTTGTCCAAGTTTGTTATTAAAGTGCGACAAAAAGGCACGATCAACATCACCGTCATGGGTGCTGAAAACATTCCTTGGCAGGGGAAATCTCTTAAAAACCTGCAAAGATTGATGTCTAGCTTAAAACTAGAGTGGGCTTAATTCAAAGGGATAAGGACAGCACAAAGTGCTGCCCATCCCCTTTGAATTTTAGATTGTTGATAACTTCTCCTTGATCCTATTACCTATACTTAGCAAGATCTTCTTGATTTCTGAGGGACTAATATGCCCACTTTCGACTTGACGACCAATAACTTGTGACAGGAAGTTAGTGATCTGCTTAGGTAACATTAGGGTAAGACCATTTTTCAGATGGGACTCTAACTTACGAATGCCTGTGGTAAGGGGATAGGAGCTATATTGATCTAGTCCCAAAATGACCTGTCCCCCGACATCAAAATAACTAAGCTGCACAAGGCGAGCGCTTGGTGGTTGAGTTGGATAGCCATCTATTTCTTGCCTGATATATCTAGCCAAGCTCTCTAAATGATTTGTCTCTGCAAATAGACAACTGTTTTCTAAAGCCTGAGTTATGGATAGATGAGGGCTTATGGCTGATATTTCTAAATCTGAGTTAATGGTTTCTAAAGCTAATTCTAAGGATAGGGTGACATCCTTTAATTTGGGCGCAGTCTGGGTATCTACAGGTTGAGTAACTGACATGATTCTGGAAACATAGCGCGACTGTTAAAATAAAGCTTATGTTTATTTTTGCAAAAAGTCTATGATTACCGACGATCGCCGCGCCACACAGGAAATGACGGATGTAGATGTTCCCAAGCGTGGAATGCCAGTCACGATCATTACAGGTTTTTTGGGGAGCGGCAAAACGACTTTACTCAATCATATTTTGCAAAACCAGCAGGATTTGAAGGTTGCGGTTTTGGTCAATGAGTTTGGGGATATCAATATTGATAGTCAATTGCTAGTTGCTGTCGATGAAAATATGATGGAGCTAAGCAATGGTTGTATTTGCTGCACGATTAATGATGGTTTAGTTGATGCGGTCTACAGTGTATTAGAGAGAGGCGATCGCATTGATTACATGATCGTCGAGACTACTGGGGTGGCTGATCCCCTGCCGATCGCTTTGACTTTTTTGGGGACTGAGTTACAACATTTGACCCGTCTCGATTCGATTTTGACGGTGGTTGATTCCGAAAGCTTTGATGAAGAGCATTTTAAGAGCGATGCTGCCTATGCTCAGATTATGTACGGCGATATTATTATTCTCAATAAAACCGATCTGGTTAGTGAGGCGAAATTAGCGGAGTTAGAGGCTTACATCAACAAAACTAAGACTAAGGCAAGAATTTTGCGATCGCAGATGGGATCTGTACCATTGCCCTTAATCCTTGATGTGAAGATTGACCAATCAGCGATCGCGCCCAGCCCCCAAGCTGAAGAACATGATCACACCCATCACGACCACCACGATCATGGCGATGCCCACACCCATGAACATTGTCACGATCCCGAATGTAATCATGAGCATCACAATCATCAACATCATCACCATTCTGATCACCTAGAGAACGACGGGTTTGTATCAATTTCTTTTCAAAGCGATCGCGCCTTTAATCTAGAGAAGTTTCAAACCTTTTTGGACAAACAACTACCAATCGATGTGTTTCGCGCTAAGGGCATCCTGCGATTTGAGGGCATCGATAACCGCTATGTGTTTCAACTCAGTGGTAAACGCTATGAACTCAAAACTGATGATCGCAGTAAGACTGTCAATACGCAACTGGTAATCATCGGACGCAATCTAGACCGTGAACAACTATTAGCGCAACTTGGCGATTGCCTTGTTTAGATAATCTCACTAACAAATCCCATCAGAGGGTCAACCTATGGTCATTCAGATTGCGACTAAGCCCCAAGTTACTTGGGAGCCATTACCCACCAACTATGTCTTACCCGACGATCCTGTGGAAAATGAACAGCAACCATTACTAGCCGCATCTCTCAGTGACGCGCTACTCGCGGCGAATTTAATTCCAGACGAGGCACTGATGGTTTCCAATTTTGGGCTAGTGGCGACGGTCAATAAACAGATTGTGGTCAAGGCTTCCGACTGGCTTTATGTACCCCATGTCTATCCTACCGATCAAGGCGTGATTCGGCGTAGTTACACTCCTCACCGCGAAGGTGGAGCGGTGAGCGTTGTGATGGAATTTTTGTCAGATACCGATGGCGGCGAATTTTCAGTGCGATCGACTCCGCCCTACGGCAAGCTCTATTTCTATGAGCAAATTTTGCAAGTTCCCGTCTATGTCACCTACGATCCTTACGAGCAAAACCTAGAAGTTCGAGTTTTGCAAGATAGTCGCTATGTTATTCAGCCCAAAGATGAGCATGGTCGCGTCTGGATTGCTGAGTTAAATTTGTTTTTAGGTATATGGTCAGGAACCAAAGCCTTAACTACTACAAGTTGGCTGCGGTGGTGGGACAAGGAAGGCAACTTGCTGCTGTGGAGTGCCGAGAAAGCAGCGCAAGAAAGCCAACGTGCTGAACGTGAGTACCAACGTGCAGAAGCCTTAGCTGCCAAATTGCGAGAGTTAGGAATTGATCCTGATTTGTGATTTGTGGCGATCGCTATGTTCGCGCTTATGCAGCTAGGCGCAATTAAATATCAAACCCGAAAAGCTGTGGCGCACGCTGCGCGTGCGCCACAGCTTTTCGGGTTTTAATTATATCTAGCTACTTATGCAGATGTATTTGTGTGAAATAAGCGCGAACTATTGCATTTTTGGCATTCTGAAAAGAACTGCAACCCACTTTTGCGGATTTTTTCGCGATCGCCGCAGGTCACGCACACATTTTTGATTGCTGTATTTTCACCACATTCGCCACATTTGAAGTAGTAACTTCGACCATATAAAATTGTCAAATTTTTACTTTGGCATTTGGAGCATAGTCTTTCTGACGGAGGTTGAATTGCTTTTGCAACTGGTTTCACCAAAGACTTTTCAACGGGTTTATAACCAAGGTTGGACTTTGGGACAGCATTGGGGTTATTGGCAACAATTTTGGGTGGTGATGATATAACCGAGGGACTTTGAACTGAGGTATCTTTTACATCATTCATCGATGCCTTGATCTTCGATGGTTTATGGTGTGCTAACAGAAAATCACTAATTCTGGGCAGTTCATCCTTATGAAAATCGTAGGCAACTTTGAGACTAAGGTTGAGGATGCTATCAAGCTTACGATACTCCGAAATAATTGCCTTTACCTTGTCATCAATTTGTTCGGCTTTAGCCACGTTTTCTAGCTTGTCATTCTTGGGGCGATCGATAATGCCAGAGTCAGAAATGGCAACTAATACATCTATTGGCATTTTTGTGAAACGCAATTGTTTTCCCAAAAAATTTTTATTGAGCAAGCTCTCAACATGATCCTCAAGATATTCCTTGAGAAATTTTCCCTGACGCTGAGCTTGTAAAACTGGTGACGGCATTCCTTGCCAAGTATTGTTAAACCAGCGTTTCCACTCGCCAAGGTCATTAACTGCCACACGGGTTGTCACACTTTTGCTTTCAATGATAATCATTCCGTACTGGTGCAAAATCAAATGATCGATTTGACAAGCATCATCACCTTTTTGGAGGCGTAAATTATTGAAAACTCTGATGTGAGGATCGTCTTTAAACTCTCGTTTTAGGTAAAACGCTAATTGAGCCTCAGCATAATATCCCGCTTGTTCTAACTTGTTATGCGGCTCAATATGTTCTAGCTCTTTGATAATCATGGT
This sequence comes from uncultured cyanobacterium, assembly GCA_963750795.1. Lineage (GTDB taxonomy): Bacteria > Cyanobacteriota > Cyanobacteriia > Pseudanabaenales > Pseudanabaenaceae > Pseudanabaena. The sequence continues at coordinate 71,913 of CAVVRZ010000002.1, read as the reverse complement.
TTAAGCCCCCCAATGTGTTTGTTAAATTTCTTTCGCGATCTTCGATCAAGTAGATTACAAATACTCAAAATTAAGACTAGATAAACAAAGTTCATCTAGTCTTAATTTACTTTTTTAATTTAATGTTCTTAAGCGTGAACTTTTAGCCGATCGCATAGTTGATCAGCTTGAATCACACCTTCAACACGATCAACGGGCTGCCCATCTTTGAATAAAACTAGGGTTGGCAAAGCGTAAACCTTGTACTGAGAAGCGAGATCAGGGTAAGTGTCAGTATTGATCTTGACGATTTGCACCTGATCTTTCATCGATTCACTTACTTTTGCCAATATGCCTGTCATCAACTGACATGGACCACACCAAGGCGCATAAAAATCCACAAGAACAGGTAATTCTGAACTGCTCAATAACTCATCAAAGCTGCCAAACTCTTTTTTGACTGACATGGGGCGATCGCTCCGTTAAAAACTTAATTCTATACTAACTGCCAACTATCTAAAATTTATGGCTAGAAGTAGTTAGCGATTGCTGTTAGCAATAGATAACTTTGGGATTTACCAAGACGTAGTTTATGCCAAAACGTGGTTTATATTTAAGGTGATTTAGATTTGTTTGTCACAAACGTTACAACTCTAAGTTAGAATAATTTTCGGCTATTACTCAATCTGCAATGATATCTAGTAACGACTTCCGACCCGGCGTAACAATTGAACTTGATGGCGAAGTTTGGCGTGTAGTTGAATTTTTACACGTAAAGCCTGGTAAAGGTTCAGCATTTGTCCGTACCACGCTCAAAAGTGCCATGACAGGCAAAAACCTTGAAAGAACTTTCAGGGCTGGGGAAATGGTTCCTCAAGCTGTTTTAGAAAAGAGCTCCATGCAGCACACCTATAAAGATGGTGAAGATTATGTCTTTATGGATATGCAGAGCTACGAAGAAGCCAACTTAACTTCCAGCCAAATTGGTAGCCGCGTTAAGTACATCAAGGAAGGTATGGAAGTAAACGTTGTCCGTTGGGGCGATCGCGTTATCGATGTAGAACTACCTAACACCGTTGTCCTCGAAGTTATCGAAACTGACCCCGGACTCAAGGGTGACACTGCCACAGGTGGTAGTAAGTCCGCCAAAGTGGAAACTGGCGCGAATATCAACGTGCCTCTGTTCGTCAATATTGGCGATCGCATCAAAATCGACACTCGTGAAGATACCTATTTGGGGCGTGAGAACTAGGTGGAATTTAGCTTAGAACAATTGCGTGAACTGGTCACGATTCTGAACAAGACGGACATCACCGAGCTTACTCTGGAATCAGGTGATTTGCGTTTGAGTATCCGCAAAAGTGAAAATAAGGTCGTGCCGACGGTAGCTCCTGTTGCAACTGTAGCTCAGCCGACGATAGTCGAAACTGTGAGTACACCAACCGTGACTCACACCACCACGATCGCTGACTCTTTACCGTCTAAAAAGCTAATCGATATTACTTCGCCAATGGTTGGTACTTTTTACCGTTCACCATCTCCCGATGAGTCACCCTTTGTCGAAGTTGGCGATTCGGTTAAGAAAGGCGGCACTGTGTGCATAATCGAAGCGATGAAGCTAATGAACGAGATCGAATCCGAGTCCACGGGTAAGATTGTCGAAATTTTAGTAGATAACGCTCAGCCCGTTGAGTATGGTCAAGTATTAATGCGCGTCGAGCCAAATTAAGTTGGTTTATTTATATCAAAAAAAAGAGTCAGTGCTAAGCACTGACTCTTTTTTTTGATGTTTAGAACAGGTAAATACTAAACTTTTTGAATAGGACTGAGAGAACTTGGCACTGTTGTAAATCTGCTGATAAAAGTGCGGATCATATTCAGGAAGTCAACTTCAATGCGGTTAACTACAAGCCAAACCGCCGCTAGATTAGTAGCTAAACAGGTAAGTCCCAAAAGGGTCAAGATAAATGTAGGAGCCATGATCACCCCCACAATAAACCAGCTAACTACATGCATCACCATCAAAGATGCGTAGATAATTGCCGCAAAACTAATAACTGATATTTCTCGCGATCGCCTTTTCAAAATTGTGAATAGGATCGTCTGTGAGGTAGCGATGAGGTTGGCAGGGACAAGAAAGGCGCAGATAGCTAAACAATGCGATCGCGAAAATTCCCCTAAGCAATGCAAATCAAACATTCAGTTCATCCTTACGTCTTCAAGGACTAATTCAAGCTCCCCTACCGTAGCATAAGCATTATCTTAGGGTGAGTATTTGTTACTAATCTCAACTATAGCTGGTGCTATCGGTATTAATGTGAGGACGAGATAAACTACAAAACTTTAAAAACCCCAAAATCAAAAGACGCGCTGCGCGAAGCTTTTGATTTTGGGGTTTTAGAAAGTAGCGTCGCCGTAACAAAAAATAAAGTGCCGCGCGAAGCGCGGCACTTTATTAATCAAAGTTCATTTAACAACTTTAATGATAGCTATTTGACAGAAGAAGAAACTTTTAATGCTTGGGGTTCAGATTCTGGTGTTTCAGAATTATTTAATAGCTTAGCTAGGGAATTTGCGATCAGAGAGTCGATCGCGTACTTACCGCCACCGTAGACAGCAAAAAATGCAAAGGAGACAGCGTAAATTGAAGACAACTCGATGGAAGGAATCGAAAAACCACCAATTAAAATGTGATGGTAGTTAGCAACCAACATCGTTGCAAACAAACCTAAAGCCGCAGGGCGAGTCAAAAATCCTAGAATCAACAACGGAGAAGCAACTGTCTCGGTGATCGCTGCGATGTAAGCAAAGAAAATAGGAAAAGGTAGTCCAATTGCTTCAACGTAAGCTTCAGCAAAGCCAGAAATGTCACCAAGTTTATCGAGACCGTTGTGGATCATTACTGTGCCTAAAACAACTCTAAGCAACAGAAGCGATGCTTGGGTCAGCGAAACGGGCGCAGAGTCAGAGCTTAAAACTAAACGACCAATCGAGGCAGCAATGCGAACTGTGTTGTTCATTTTTAGGACATCCTGTTAATATTTTAATAAAACTTAAACTATTGAAATAATTTATGACATATATACACTAATCTTAACATATCTTTTTAAGATGTGGATAATAACTGTAACTATAGATTTGACTCAATTTCACGCAACCCTGACATTGTGAGTTAGCAGGTTCAATTACTGCAATATCTATACAGAGAAAGCCTTGCAAATACATTTAAGAGGCAGGAATGAAACGCTCCCTTCTCTGTTTATGAACAAAATTGAGCAAATATTCTATCCAAAATTTCTATATGGAAGAAAACTTTTGTCTACAAAACCTGTCTTTAACGAAAAATTATGTATTTTTAAGCATTATTTGACATTTAATTTTTAGGTATTGCCGCATTTATCCCAACACTTATTTTTTGCCGCAACCCTAAATGAGTTGCAAGAGCTTCTATTCAGCCAACATGAAGTAAATAAACAAATTCAAGAGGCTTCGACTTCGCTCAGCCAGCAATATGTATGATGGCTGAGCGAAGTCGAAGCCCTATTTTTCTTATTTGAATTGTCTATATGCCGACTACTGAAGTGTTAGATCGCCTTCTCTTTCAAAACGAGACCAAAACCTTCCGTAAATCGCTTGCGTAAGAATCATCAAATACTCTTCGATTGCGCCCATAGCAAAGCAATGTTCGTTGTTTTTTAGGTTGGACTGGCTAACTCTTTTTTTGCCATAGCTCCTTAACCAAGTAATAATCAAGAAAAACTTTAAATACAATAGGGATGGCATAGCGCACAGTACAAGCTGTCCTAGCCCAATGCCATTACCAATACAATCAATTAATAAATCTCAAATTAAATTTTCAGAACAAAGCCTATGTCTGCCTTGCCTGCAATTGCCGTTCTCGCGATTTTGATCCTAGTCCACGAACTTGGACATTTTATGGCTGCCCGTTTGCAGGGGATCTATGTCAATCGATTCTCAATTGGTTTTGGTCCTGTCCTTTGGAAATATCAAGGCAAACAAACAGAATATGCACTGAGAGCAATCCCCCTTGGTGGTTATGTAGGTTTCCCTGATGACGATGAGGAAAGTGACATACCGACTGATGATCCCAACCTGATGAAAAATCGTCCCGTTGCCGATCGCGCGATCGTGATCAGCGCAGGCGTAATTGCTAACTTTGTATTTGCCTATATCGTCTTGTTAGCAATGACCTTGAGCGTTGGTATTGGCGCAGTCGATCAAGCTGGAGTCAAGATTACAAATGTGATTGATGCCAACACTCGCGCTGCGATCGCAGGTTTACAGTCGGGCGATATTGTCCTGTCAGCTAATGGCGTGCAGTTTGACACTAGCCTCACGACCCTAGATAAATTTCAAAGCCTAATCGCCAAAAATGCGGAAAAGCCTGTGAGCTTGGAAGTAGATCGTCAAGGTCAAGCTCTTAAGTTGTCAATTACCCCTGAAGGCGAAGCTGGCAAAGGCAGAATTGGGGTACGACTTGATTTTACTGGTAGACCTCATCGCCGACCTGTCCGTAACTTTGGTGAGGCGATTAACAGTGCCACCCAAAGCTTTGAGCGGTTGGTCGTCATGACCGTCCAAGGACTCAAGCAACTAGCTACTAATTTTCAAAATACTGCATCTCAGCTATCGGGACCTGTCGCGATCGTGGCAATGGGTTCGGAATTAGTTAAGTCCGATGCGGCGGCTCTGTTTGATTTCACCGCAATCATCAGCATTAACCTTGCGATTATTAATATCTTGCCCTTACCTGCCCTTGATGGTGGTCAGCTCGTATTTTTAGCGATCGAAGCATTGCGTGGTGGCAAGCCTCTACCTGACGAATTTCAAAATAGCGTTATGCAAGGCGGATTAGTATTGCTTCTTGGTTTGGGTGTAGTCATGATTTTCAAAGACTCATTCAACTTACTTCAGCAAAGCGGTTTAAGCCCACTGTAAGGCATCACAATCTCTGCTCAAAAAGAAGAGTAAAAGACTCATATAGCGAGTCTTTTACTCTTCTTTTTTGGGATTTTTTGCTTAACTCGAACTCATGTCAACATGCGATCGCGACCTTAATTGCAACTTTAGAATGTCAACGTCAATACAAATACAAAGTTTTTTGACAACTTCAAGCATAATAGATAAAGAAATAATAAGTTTTTCGATCAACTCGATACATCACCCATGTCTCTTCCCATTCGTAACGTTGCCATCATCGCCCACGTCGATCACGGCAAAACCACTTTAGTTGACGCACTTCTCAGACAGTCTGGCGCTTTTCGTGAAGGTGAAGCCCTTGTCGAATGTGTGATGGACTCCAACGACCTAGAGCGTGAGCGCGGCATTACCATCCTTTCCAAAAATACTGCCGTTAGATACAAAGATACTCTGATCAATATTGTTGACACCCCCGGACACGCTGACTTTGGTGGAGAAGTTGAGCGCGTGTTAGGCATGGTCGAAGGTTGTTTACTAATCGTCGATGCCAATGAAGGACCTATGCCCCAAACTCGCTTTGTGTTGAAAAAAGCGCTAGAAAAAGGCTTGCGCCCAATGGTCGTCATCAACAAGATCGATCGCGAGTTTGCCGATCCTCACGTTGCCGTTAGTAAAGTCCTCGACCTTTTCCTTGAACTGGGTGCAGATGATGACCAATGCGATTTCCCCTACTTATTTGCTTCGGGTATGGCTGGCTTTGCCAAAGATAAGTTAGAAGATGAAGGCGTAGATATGAAGCCTTTGTTTGAAGCAATCTTGCATCATGTTTCTCCCCCCGTCGGCGATCCTGAAAAGCCTTTGCAGCTACAGGTTACCACCCTTGATTATTCTGAATATCTGGGTCGAATTGTAATCGGCAAAATCCATAACGGTACAATTACCTCTGGACAGCAAGCTGCTCTGATTTCTGAGGATGGCTCGATCGTCAAAGGTAAAATCACCAAACTCTTAGGATTTGATGGTCTAAAGCGTGTTGAGATGCAAACCTCATCCGCAGGTAATATCGTTGCTGTGTCAGGTTTTGCGACCGCTAATATTGGCGAAACGATTACCTGTCCTAACGAGCCTCAAGCTTTGCCGATGATCAAGGTGGATGAACCCACTTTGCAAATGACTTTCTGTGTTAATGACTCGCCTTTTGTTGGTCAAGAAGGCAAATTGGTAACTACTCGTCAAGTACGCGATCGCTTATTGCGCGAACTCGAAACCAACGTAGCTCTGCGTGTACAAGAGGATCCCGAATCTCCCGATCGCTTTGCGGTCTCAGGACGTGGTGAACTGCACTTGGGTATTTTGATTGAAACCATGCGTCGTGAAGGCTATGAGTTCCAAGTTACCCAGCCTCAAGTTATTTACCGCGAAATCAACGGTCAGAAGTGCGAACCTTACGAAGCGCTTGTGCTCGACGTTCCTGAAGATGCAGTCGGTGGTTGTATCGAGCGCCTCGGTCAACGTCGTGCCGAAATGATCGATATGCAAATGTCTGGTACTGGTCGCTCTCAGTTAGAGTTTGTTGTTCCTGCCCGTGGCTTGATCGGCTTCCGTGGTGACTTCATGAGGGCAACCCGTGGCGCTGGGATCATGAATCATAGCTTCCTCGATTACCGTCCTGCGGCTGGCGAAATTAGCGCCCGTCGCAATGGCGTACTGATCTCCTTTGAAGAAGGTACTGCCACTGAGTTCTCGTTGAAAAATGCTGAAGATCGTGGGGTCTTCTTCATCAAGCCCGGAACTAAGGTTTATAAGGGCATGATCATTGGGGAAAATAATCGTCCTCAAGACATGGAATTGAACGTATGTAAGAGCAAGCAGCTTACCAACATGCGGGCGGCTGGTGCAGATGACATCGTGCAGTTACAAGCACCGATCGAGATGAGTCTCGAACGCGCCTTGGAATACATCGGTTCTGACGAAATTCTCGAAGTTACTCCTGAGTCGATTCGTTTACGTAAACTAACCAAGAAGTTTGCTAAGCGCTAAATAACGTGAGTTCGACGAAAGCGCAGAGCGATTTTCACCATTCTGCGCCATTTGCACCACGCGAAACGTAGTGCAAATGGCTATACCGAACTGACGTTAAATATCTTATAATCTTCACAAAGTAAAAGGGGCGCATTGCGCCCCTTTTACTTTGTAGGTTTATATTTGCTAAACTGTTTTTTAAGGTTTTAGAGCTATCCCCCATCATGTATCCATGCACCAAGTGATCCTCGAATTATCTGGAAGTCGAAAAGTTCATGTCATCTCTGAACATGGAACGAAAGAGGACGCTTTGAATAAGTATATTAAGCTGGTAGAGGCGAATAAAGGCTCACCAATAACCACTAAGGGGAAATATTCAATTCGCCAGAAACCAGAGTAGATCTGACGATAAGTAATCAGTTACCTCCACCTTCATAGGGCTTCATAGAGCTTTATTACGCAGAAATTATAAATTTTAATCACTTCATGCACCTATCTGAATGCTATCGACTCCTAGGAATACCTCGTGATGCCACCGTAGATGATATCAAGGTGGCATACCGTCGTCTGGCACGTAAGTATCATCCCGATGTTAATCAAAATGATCCCTATGCAGTCGAGAAGTTTCGGCAAGTTCAAGAAGCTTACAAGATGTTAAAGGACACGGATCTAAGTGATAAATCGAAGCAAATACTATCTAAAGATGGTGAGGTAAACAATTACTCGCGTACTCATTCCAAAACTGAGCCGCCAGTGCCGCCACCACCTCCTACATTTGTACGGAAGCCTCCAGTTCACCCAAAAATCAAGATCGAGGTCAAACAGGTAAGTAGTCATATCGATCCCATTAATAGCGATCCTGAGTTGAAGCTGAAGTTGGATATGCTGAGGCGAGTGCAGGATTTGCTGAAACAAAAAAAATATGTAGTAGCGATCGCAGTGGTTGAAGGAATGAGCGAACGCTATCCCCATGCACCAGAGGTAATCCATTGGCAAGCAGTTACCTACCATCGTTGGGGCAGTGAGTTGATGTTAAAAGGTAAGCTCAGGGAGGCAGAGATCTATCTCAATAAGGCTTTGAATACTGATCCTAAAAATCGTGAATTAAGCTTTGAGGTCAAACGGGATCTCGAAAGAGTGAAACAGCTTAATTCGCAATAAGAACAAAAAATGCACTTCGTGCATTTTTTGTTCTTATTGCCATTTGCACCGCACTGAAGTTGCTCAACGATTTTTGATTAGAAATGCTGGCAAATCAACCTTGGGATTAGGACGTTGCGATCGCTCTGGTATAGATCTTGATGTTGATTCGGGCGATCGCTCTGGGAGATCATTTGATGGGGTGTCAGCCTGTGCTGGCGTGAGATGCCGCAAGGGACGTTCTGCCAGTAAACGCTCTAATGCACCACTAAGTTGGAGAGCGTGATGCTGATGTCGCACTGATTGTTCTTTCCAATGCTGAATGGCGGCTTCATATTCTGTGGTTTTTGAGGCTTGAGCTAAGACATGGTTTTGGAGATCTTCAATCTGTTGCTCTAGCTCCTGTACCCGCGTCAAATCTCCGACGTACTCAGTTTCTAAGCCGCGTAAAGATTGATGTAACTTGGCTTGATTAGACAAGTGTTGAATTAATTCTTCCTCTAGTTGATCCTTTTGAGCAGAGATTTCCGATATTTTGGTATGGGCGAGTTCGAGGCTTTGGGTAGACTCCTTTAAAAGCTTTTGAGTTGCTTCTAACTCCGCAATAATCGTTTGTTGCGATATTTCTAAGGCGGTATTTTGACATTGCAATTGCTGGATTAACTCTGCCTGATGATTAGTTGCAAGATTAATCTCGTCAAATTTATCAAAATCTAACTGGTGTAAATTTGCTGACTCGGAGGATTTTGCGGCAGTTAGTTGGGCAATTTGAGCAGTAAGTGCGACAACTTGACGATCGCGATCCTGTGTAACACTAATAATCTCTTGCTCTAATTGATCGACATATTCACATTCAAATTGATGCTGCGATCGCAAAGATTCTAATTCTTGGTGGAGGCGATCACGCTCAGCTATCAATGCGTTGGAGGCAGTCTCAGGTGCAGTATTTGTCGTTTCGGCGATCGCCTTATCGTACTCGGCAAACCAGTCATCGCCATCATCTAGCAAGGTATTGGCAAGGCGATCGATAATCTGCTTTTCTGATTCGGGCGAGACTTGGTTTAAGGTATTGTCGCTCAACAATTCATCTAGTTCATCTAGTTCGTCTTCAACATCGACAGTCATCGCGTTCACAGAAATTTCGCGTAGTGTTGATTCTTGCTTCGATTCGCTCACGGACAACCTCACCCACCATATCGAGGGATTTTACATGACAAAGATTAGCAGAGTTTTCCTATTTTGCAATTTTATTTAACCTAAATTCAATTAGAGGCATTGCTGATTTTGGGATCAATCTAAATACTGTAATCAACAAGGAGCTTAAACCCCTTGCCTGTGCCAATGTAAAATAGGGCTAGATCAAAATTGTAAAAAACCCCTTTGCAGTGGAATCCAAGCGATCGCTTAGGATGTGAAGTTTTAAGCTGTTTTGATGAACGGGGGCAGCGTTATCCCAGTATTGAGGAAAAGGCGGAGCGAGCAGAACGACTAGCTGCTAGGTTAAGAGAATTGGGAGAAGATCCTGAAATTTTCTAAGATGTCCTCTGTTCTTTAGAAAGCAGCTATTGTTAATAGCACAATTTAATTCAAAAATAAGAATTTGACAATCATGAGTCAAAATATTCGTCTTTTTCCTTCTTATTCTCAAAAAGAAAATCAGACAACTAATCACTGTCTTTTAATTCTCAAAATGTTGTACGAGGAGAATCCAAAATTCCTTTCGGAAACACTAAGTACACTATTAGGTGAAAACTTTTCTGGCAATGTAGGTGTCCAGTTCGCACAACAAAAGAAACACAAAGGAGAAAAGGGTATTCCAGATGGCGAAATTTCTCAAGAGCCATTTTCAATTTTGATTGAGACTAAACTAGGCAATGATTTTTGGGAAGCCCAACTTCTGAGGCACTTAAAAACTCTCGAAAATCGGCAAGGGGCAAAAGTTCTAATTGCCTTGGGTAACTTTGAGCAGGATATCCCCACTCATCCTATCTTCCCCAATATTGAAATTGCAGCACTGAGCTTTAACATATCTTTCATTGCTATTAGTTTTGAACAGTTTCTTCAAGCAATTCAATTACCCTATCTACCTAAAAATCTAATTGATGCTGTCTCGGACTTAGGTGAGTATTTTGACGAAAATAATCTTCTACCGTCGTGGAAATACCGTCTAGATGTTGTGAATTGTGCAAGAGGCTTTGATGGTGTTTTGCTACATAAGATTTATACCTGTCCAACTAAAGGTGCTGCTCGTCAACATCAACGCAGCTTATACTTTGGCACGTATCGCAACAGGTGTGTTGAACAAATTGCTCGGATCGAGGCTGTTGTAGACTTAGATTCAGATACTGAATCTAAATTAATTTGGAAAAATGATGATCGAGAGGATGCAGAACTAATCAAAATTGCGTTAGAACGCCATCAGCAAATTGGACAAGCTTGGTATCCCGTTCGAGTCTTTGTATTAGGTGATTTCTTTTCTACTGAATTTCGCAAGGCAAATTCAGGGGGAATGCAAGGTGCAAAAAAATACTTTGATATCAAGAACTTACAAGTCAAGGATGCTCAAGATTTGGCGGCAAAACTGAATAATAAAACATGGGATAACTTTTGATGGGAACTGATGTAAAGATTTACTATGAGGAATTTTGAATATGATGAGAATAAAAGTCAATCTAATCTTATTAAACATGGAATTGACTTTGTTGAGGCTCAAGAGTTATGGAATGATCGCGATTTGCTAGAGATTCCAAGCAAAATCGAAGGTGAACCACGCTTTGTCGTTATTGGTAAAATAAATAACAAGCATTGGTCAGGCGTTATCACCTACCGAGATCAAAACATTCGGATTATTTCTGTCCGTAGATCACGCATACAAGAGGTTGCCTTATATGAACACCAAGGAATTTGACCAAAAATTTGACGATGGAGAAGAAGATATTATTGAAATGCTTGATTTAACCAAAGCCAAGCGTCCATTTGCTACTCAAAAAAGGCTTAGTATTGATTTACCTATCTGGATGATTGAGCTAATTGATCGCGAAGCCAACCGCTTAGGTGTAACGCCCCAAACTATTATTCAAAACTCTCTCGCTAAACATTTAGCTGCTATCAAACCCTAAAATTAATTTCAGTTATGCCCGTCCCCATAGAACAGTTACTAAATTCCGAGATCCTCAAACCTACCTGTCATCTCGATAATGAGTTTGGCACAGTGCATAAGCCTTAAGATCAGGCACTGGTCGCTCAGCAATTAGGGCTACTGGAATTATAGTGATAAACTTGTATTGATAAATCTTGTAGTGTGATGACAAAGTTATGATCAACACAAGCATTGCTCAAGTATTTGAGCTAACACTGTCAGAAAAATTACAGCTACTAGAAGATCTTTGGGATAGCATTGCCTTGGATCCAGAGCAAATACCTGTTCTTGAATGGCAAAAAGAAGAACTTGATAGAAGAAAATCTACTTACTTGCAAAACCCAACCTCAGTTACTTCTTGGGATGTAGTCAAGGAAAAGATTCGTAAAGGGTTAGACGATGACTAGCAATGCAGTTGTATTGCTACAGAAGGCAGAAGAAGATGTAGCTCAGGCTTATGTATGGTATGAAAAACAAGAAAGAGGCTTAGGTGAGGAATTTTTGCGCTGTGTTGACGCTGCAATTCAATTCATTGGTCGAAACCCAGAGATGTACTCTAAGGTTCATAAAGACTTCAGAAAATGTATAGTTCGCCGATTCCCTTACATGATCTTCTACGAATATTCACCTAACACTGTCACCATCTTTGCGATTTTTCACTGCTCACAGCATCCGCAAAAATGGCGTGGGCGGCTTTCTCAAAGCTAATTTGCTAGAACTACAAAAAACTGACCGCATCATGAACAATACAAACCACAAGATAAAATAGGGCTAGATCAAATTTTTTCAAAACTCTATGCCCGTACCCGTAGAACAGTTACTTAACTCCGAAATCCTCAAACCTGCCCGTTATCTGGGTAACGAGTTTGGCGCAGTGCATAAGCCTTGGGATCAGGCGATCGTGCGCTGGTCGCTCACCTACCCTGAAATCTATGAGGTGGGTGCATCAAATTTGGGGCATATTATCCTTTACAGCATTATTAATTCTAAAGAGGGTCAGCTATGCGATCGCGCCTATTTACCTGCACCTGATCTCTCGGCAAAGCTCCGCGAAACTAAAACAGATTTGTTTGCTGTCGAGTCCAAGCGATCGCTAAGAGAATTTGATATTTTGGGCTTTAGTCTCAGCTATGAGCTAGGTGCAACTAATGTATTGGAAATGTTTGACCTTGCCAATATTCCGATGACATGGCAGGAACGGAGTGAATTAAGTATTGAAGAATGTCCATTAATATTCGCAGGGGGACAGACAGCGACCTCTAATCCTGAACCCTATGCCGATTTCTTTGATTTCTTTGCTCTCGGTGATGGCGAAGAATTATTACCTGAGATTGGCGAAGTTCTCAAAGTTGCCAAACTTGCAGGGAAAACTCGCCGAGAAACCCTTCTCGATCTTGCTAATGAAGTGAATGGAGTTTATGTTCCTGAATTCTATGATATGGATGAGAAGACAGGGGCAATCACTCCCAACCGTAGTGATGTTTCGCCGCGTGCCTTACGACGTGTTGCTACGCCAATGCCTGAGCATAGTATCGGCTTAGTTCCCTTAGTGGAAACCGTTCACGATCGCTTAACCATCGAAATCAGGCGCGGTTGTACTCGCGGCTGTCGATTCTGCCAACCGGGGATGCTGACCCGTCCCGCCCGTGACGTTGATCCTGAGAAAGTGGTGGATACGATTGAGAAGGCGATTAGGGAAACTGGTTATAACGAGTTCTCTTTGCTTTCCCTTTCTTGTTCTGATTACCTCGCCTTGCCATCGGTGGGCGTGCAGATTAAGAATCGCTTTAAGGATGAACATGTTACGCTTTCCCTTCCTAGTCAAAGGGTTGATCGCTTTGATGAGAATATTGCCCATATGCTGCGTAGTGGCGATGGCAGACAGCAGGGACTAACCTTTGCGCCAGAGGCAGGGACGCAGCGCTTGCGGGATGTAATTAATAAAGGCTTGACCGATGACGAGCTATTGCAGGGCGTAAAAACTGCTTATGTTGAAGGTTGGGATAAGGTCAAGCTCTATTTCATGATTGGCTTACCGACGGAAACCGATGAAGATGTGATTGGCATCGTCAATACGGTGGAATGGTTGCAACGCGAATGTTCGCAAAAGGGAAGGAAGAAGATTTCCTTTAACTTGACAATTTCTAATTTCACGCCCAAGCCCCATACACCTTTCCAATGGTTCACTGTCTCTAGTGGTGAGTTTGTTCGCAAACAGCAATTGCTGCGTAAGGAATTTCGCCGCTTGAGTGGCGTAAAGGTCAACTACACTGAAGTTCGCATTAGTGCGATGGAAGATTTTGTCGGTCGTGGTGATCGCCGTTTAGGTAAGGTGCTGTATCGCGCATGGCAATTAGGCGCTGGTTTTGACTCATGGTTTGATAATACGGAGAAAGCTTTTGGGGCATGGACACAGGCGATCGCCGAAGCAGGTTTAGTCTGGGATACACCATCGTTAAAAATGTCCGAGCCTCTCCCTTGGGATCATATTGATACGGGCATCGATAAGCAATGGCTGATCGAAGATTGGGAAAGAGCGATCGCCGCCCAAGTAATTCCCGATTGTTCCTTTGGTGGTTGCTCAGAGTGCGGTGTCTGTGGTCCTGAATTTGGACATAACGAGGTCATTCCCCCGCCCGAAATCCCCGCCATTTCCCTAGAGAAGCCCATCGTCCCCCCCAGAGTCCAGCGCATCCGCCTCAAGTTTGGTAAGTTGGGCGATATGAGCTTGATTTCCCATTTGGATCTCTATCGCTTCTTCCAACGGGCGGCAAGGCGTGCAGCGTTACCCGTTGCCCATACGGAAGGCTTTAATCCTTTACCACGTATTTCCATCGCCAAAGCTTTACCCCTCGGTCAAACTAGCAGTGCTGAGTTTGTCGATTTTGAGCTAACTAAAGTGATTCCTGTTGAGGAGTTTCAAAAGCGCTTTAAAGAAGAACTAGATGCAGATTTACCGATCTATGCGATCGAGGAAGTACCTGTAAATGCACCTTCCCTAGATGCAATGCTAGAGGTTGCCGAATATACGCTGACCTGTGCTTTTATCACGCCTAAAGAGCGCAATGCAGCGGATATTATGGACTTGCTTGAAGGCGCAAGTTACTGTGTCCTCGCAGCAACTTCAATCCAAATGCCCAAGAAATCAAAATCAGGGCGTGATCAAATGATTGAACTACGCAATCGCATTTTTACAATTAATGTAATTAATCCTGATCCTGAACTGCCCACGATTCACTTTATGGGTAGTTGTAAGCCCGACAGCAATCTCAAGCCTGAGTATGTGGTCTACATGATGAATAAGTATCTAATGGAAGAAGATGAAATTAAATTAGTCAAAGTCCACCGCGAATCAATGCGCTAACAGATAGAACAAGGGGCTTAAGCCCCTTGTTCTATCTGTGATTGGACAAGTAGGAGGCTAAATGTTAGCGATTAATAGTCTTGAGAAACTGCAAAATTCAAAATTAGGGAATATTCTAACTGAACTAAGCCAAGCTTTTTACATAGAATATGGCGATAGACTTGCAAAGATAGTTCTATTTGGTTCACAAGCCCGAAATGAAGCCGTCAATGGTTCTGATATTGACATTCTCATTGTTCTGAAAGGAGATGTCAGACCTAGCGATGAAATCCTGAATACAGGAGGCATTGTTGCAGCGCTATCTCTAAAATATGATCAAGTAATTAGCTGTGTATTTATGGCAGAGCAACGCTTCTTGCATCACAACAATATGCTTTTGCGAAATATTCGGCACGAGGGCATCGCTATATGACCGAATCACAGCAAGAACTAATACTCAAAGCCGACCTGATGGTAATTTCAAGCTTGAATATGTGGTTTACATGATGAATAAATATTTAGTAGAAGAGGATGAGATTAAACTAGTCAAAGTCTATCGTGAATCAATACACGAATTGCGGAAACAAGGTGCTTAAGCACCTTGTTCTATGTGTTGAAACAACTTGAAAATTTAATATGGCTAAACTAACACTTGCTGAGATTTGCTTTCTAATTCATCACAAAATACCTTCGTCTCAAGTTTTTTGACGCGACTGGTATGAAAAAGAAAGAGTACCAAGAGACAATGAAAGATTTAGGTATGACTATTGCGATTGGATTAAATCCTTGCACAGCAAGAGAAAGACATACGCTTAAAGATAAATATGGTCATTGCATTCAATGTGGAACTCATAACTTAGCGTTTCAAAAACGTTTTAACGAGTCAGGATTCATTTATGTAGCAAAATCTGAGAGCTTAGGACTAATCAAAATAGGTACAGCAAAAGATATTGTACAGAGAGAATACAGTCTAAATAATTGGGGATACGGTGGCTGTAGTGACTGGAAAATTAAATTTAATAGACAATGTAATAAACATGGACGAATAGAATTTGGGCGTTGCATAATGAAGTATGAGTTGAAGTAAGAACAATGAAATGTCCAAAGTGTGGGTCAAGCCATATACAGAAGAATGGAATAAAGCAGGGAAAGCAAAATCATGTTTGTGTCGAGTGTGGTCGTCAATTTATCAATCCCCGTGAACAAGTAAAAGCCCATCCAGAAACCATCAAACAAACTTGCTTGAAGATGTATCTCAATGGCATGGGATTTAGAGCAATTGAACGAGTCACAGGAGTACATCACACCACAGTTATCTATTGGGTTAGACAAAAAGGTAAAAAGTTACCCGACTCCATTACCCCTGAGAGTATTCCTAGGGTTGGAGAGTTAGATGAACTAGAAACCTTTGTTGGCTCAAAAAAAACAAAATCTGGCTATGGACAGCCGTAGACCATTTTCGTAAAGGTATCCTTGCATGGAATCTTGGCGATCACAGTGCTGCAACTTTTGAGCCACTGTGGGCAATCGTGGCAACATGGCAATCCTATTTCTACGTCACTGATGGTTGGACTGTGTATCCTAGTTTTATTCCTGATGGTGATCAGATTATTAGCAAGACTTACATGACTCGAGTTGAGGGAGAAAACTCTCGGTTGCGTCACTATCTTGCGAGATTGCATCGTAAAACCTTCTGCTATTCTAAGTCCCTAGATATGTTGCTTTACTCTGTAAGACTTCTGGTTCATTATCTTCACAACCCTTCTATCCTTTCTTCTACCTAACTCATACTCTTTTATGCAACGCCCATAAATCTAACTTCAGTTCGACGAAAGCGCAAAGCGAACTCACGTTAAATCAAATTAAGAAAGGCGGCGCAGTGCGCCGCCTTTCTTATTTGATTTAACGTGCCAAGATTAGAGTTGCGACGCTAATCTTGGGTTTTAAAGTCTATTTTGATTGTGGATTAAGCCAGTAATGGATCAAGTTTGCCTTGGCGATCGAGGTCATGGATAGCATCACAGCCGCCAATATGTTGATCATTAATAAAAATTTGTGGCACTGAACGCTTGCCATCTGAACCCCTCGCCACCATTTGCGATCGCGCGGCTTCATCACCATCGATCGCATATTCTGTATATTCCACACCCTTTTTATCAAGTAAGCTTTTTGCGCGAATACAAAATGGACAGGTGCGCCATGTATAGATTTCAACTTTTGCCATGACTTTTAAGTTAAGAGCGTTTGCAATATTTCTAGTTTGCTATCACTGTAGCAAAATCTCTGATCCCATAGGCAAAGAAAAAGGATTCGATTGATCGAATCCTTTTTCTTTGCCTATGGATCTACTGGATCTACTTTTTGATTAGGAGTCGATTCATTGGGCGATGGAGATGGAGATACTGAGGGAGATGGTGTCGCAGTGGGGGCAGAGATAGTAGGAATCTTGGAAATAACTTCTTCGGGATGGCTAGGAGGAATGCCCTCTGTGACAATAATGTCCTCGACGACAGCCTTAACAATTGGAGCTGCTACCGTTGAGCCAAAGGCATCATCACCCACAGGCTCATCAATAACCGCCAACACCACATACCTCGGTTCTTTCGCTGGGAAAATGCTCACAAAGCTGGTGATCTTGGCATTGGAATAGCCACCTGTATTGGGATCAGCTTTTTGGGCAGTACCAGTTTTGCCTCCCATGCGATAGCCTGCAATCTTGGCGGGCTTGCCTGTTCCTTTTTCAACAACATTGGTCATCATATCAACGACCCTCTGGGCAGTAGCGGGAGAAATCACCTGACGCGGTGGAGATAGCTTGGGGCGGAAGTATTCTTCGCCTTCCTCATTAACCAGTCCCTTCACTACATGGGGGGTGAGCAGCTTACCACCGCTCGCTAAGATGCCTTCTAGCTGTACTAATTGGATCGGTGTCAGCGAAAATCCTTGACCAAAGGCGGCAGTAGCAGGTTCGATCACATATTCCAAGAACTGTTCCTGCGGTTTAAGGGCACTAGGAGTTTCTGAGGGAAGATCGATACCCGAAATGTCTCCTAGACCAAGCCTCTCTAACCATCCATAGTAAACCGATGGCTTCATCCTCTGAATGATATGTACCATGCCGACATTGCTGGATCTTTCCAAAATCTGGCTAATACTGAGGGGACCAACTGCACCTACTTGTTCGTAGTCAAAGTTGGCGACAGGCCAGCCGCCGATCGTTAAAGCACCTTCATCATTGAAAACCGTATCAGGTTGGATGACTCCAGCTTCAAGGGCGATCGCTACGTTAATCGGTTTAAATGTCGAACCTGGCTCATAGAGGTCAGAGACAGCCCAGTTTTTAAATAACTTCACATTGGATTCGTAGTAGCGATTGGGATCGTAGGTGGGTTCAGTAACAAGGGCGAGTAAGCCACCATCTTTGACATCCATGACAATCACCGAACCACGCTTAGCCCCAAACTTACCCATTTGCTGTTTCAGGACTTGTCTAGCAGTGCGCTGAATACGGGCATCGATGGTCATCTGTAAGCTAGTGCGATCGCTCTGGATCATTCCCGCAGGTACGAGGGTGGGAATAAAATTGCCATTGCCATCCTTAGCAACTTCGGGAGGCTGATTAGTTCTTTCTAGTAGAGGTTCTTGACTCAGTTCGATCCCTGCTTGTCCGCGATGGTCAACATTCACATAACCGATCAGCTCGGCGGCAAGCTCTTGCTGTGGATAGAGGCGATGGCGATGCTGTTCTAGGTCTAAGCCATCAAGGCGAAGAGCATAAATGCGATCGGCATTTTCTTCCGAAAGCCAATATTCCACCTGAATTGAGGTCATGTCACGGGTAAGAACACTCAACAACTTGTCGGCGGGTCGCCCTAGGATGGGAGCTAATTTTTCGGCAATTTCTTTGGGATCAATCTTGTAGAGATGAGGATGGGCAAACAGAGTAAAGATGGGACGATCTAGCGCCAAAACTGTCCCTTTGCGATCGGTAATAGTCCGCCTTGGGATAAACGGACGCATCGTGTAAACCTGTTGCCGACGTGCTTTTTCTAGTAATTCTGATGAAGTAAGGACTTGCAAATAAACTAAGCGAATGACTAACCCTGCGATCGCTAACGCCAAGATCAACCAGATCACAACGGTACGACGCTTGAACAGGTTAGCGGTGGCTAGGACTTTGGGGAATGAGGATGGAGTCATGAAAGTTCTTGACAAAGTTGGCGGAAGCGATCGCCGCGTTGCTCAAAATTGGCGAACTGATCGAAGCTAGCACATGCAGGGGAGAATAGCACAGTTGGCAAGGGCTGACTAGGGTGATTGTGGGCGCGGTGGTGGGCGATATTAGCTGCCTTCGGCACGGCTCTTTCCAAGGTTTCCACAATTTCATAATTTTTAAAACCTGCATCTTTTAACATTTCCGCAAACAGCGGCGCAGCCTCACCAATTAGGAGTACCCCGATCGCCCTTTGACGAATTTGTTCAATCCACGCTGACGCATCTCCCTCCTTGGGCTGCCCCCCAGCAATCAAGATCACAGGAGGATTAACTGCACTCAAGCCCACTTCAGCCGCATCATAGTTAGTGGCTTTGCTGTCATTGATAAAGGCGACTTGTTCATAGAAACAGATATGCTCAAGGCGATGGGGAACTCCACGAAATTCTGAAATAGCCTGATCAATATGCTCGGAGCTAATCCCCGCAATTTTAGCGGCGGCTACCGCCATCAATAAATTTTGCTGATTATGGTTGCCGAGGAGTTGCCAATGGGCGATCGGAAATACGGGATCACCGCAAAATTTGACCCATTCTTGATCAATACAAGCACCATTGGCGATCGCTTCGGGCGTTTGATGATCGGTACTTGTCCAGATCGCTTTTGGCCAGAGGGCAGCCCCAAAACTACTCAGGGATAGATCATTCCCATTCAAAATGATCTGCGCTGACCGATCAATCAAGCTTGCCTTGACATTGCGATAGGCTTCTAAGGTGTAATGGCGATTGAGGTGATCGGGAGTAAAGGTTGTCCAGATCCCAATCTGGGGCTTCACGCTGAGAGTTGACTCGATTTGATAACTGCTTAGTTCGGCAATGATCCAATCGGGTTGAATTTGTTTTGTCAGCACCTGAAGGGCTATTTCACAAGCAGGCAGTCCAATATTGCCACAGGCGATCGCCTTTAGTCCCGCCGCTTGAAACATCGCTGCCGTCAAAGCCGTAGTTGTGGTTTTGCCATTAGTGCCAGTAATACCCACCCAAGGGATCTGGTCAAGGTAGCGCCATGCTAGCTCGATCTCGCCAATGGTATCGATATCTAGCGATCGCGATTGTGCAACTTCGGGGCGATCCCAAGGTACTCCCGGACTAACGACCACCAGATCAACCTTTTGTCCCGCTTCTAGTAGATTTAAAAAGTTGGGAAATCCACCTAGCTCGACCTCAATGCCTTCGATGAGGAGTTCTTGTTTACGCTTTTCTAGACTGGGATTAGTATTGCTATCCGCAATTATTACTTGCCAACCATCGGCTTTGAGTAGTTTTGCGGCGGAGATTCCTGATTGTCCTAGTCCAAATACGTAAGCTTGAGGCATTGCGATCGCTAAATGTTAATAGTGTTGGTAAATAAGCTTCGTAAATAATATATGAATTACAGGCTACATAACAAAACTCCAAAAACAAGTGACAGCGCATTGCGCCGCCACTTGTTTTTGGAATATATGCTTAAAAAACTAATTGCCGCGCAAATTCTAGCTGCGATCGCACTTGTTCTAAGCCAGTGCCACCGTAGCTATTACGCACCTTAACCACCTGCACAGGGGCGATCGCTTCAACAATATCGGCTTCAAACTGAGGATGAAAAGTTTTCCAGCGTTCTAGAGATAAATCTTTGAGTAAAATCCCCTCACTGGTGCAGGTTTTTACCAGCTTACCCACCAATTGATAAGCCTCACGGAAGGGAACTCCCTTGGCAGCTAGGTAATCGGCGACATCGGTAGCATTGGAAAAATCTTCGGCAACTGCTTCGCCAAGGCGCTTGGGTTGAAACTCAATCCCCTCGTCGATCAAGATCGTCATCGCCTCTAGGCAAGCACGCACCGTCACCACCGCATCAAAAATGCCCTCCTTGTCCTCCTGCATATCCTTGTTGTAGGCAAGGGGCAGACCTTTAATAATTGTCAACAAGCCTTGCAAATGTCCAAACACGCGCCCCGTTTTGCCGCGCACCAATTCAGGGACATCGGGATTTTTCTTTTGGGGCATGATGCTGGAACCTGTGCTAACGCGATCGCTTAGCTTCACAAATCGAAATTCCTCCGATGACCAGAGGATCACTTCTTCGGATAAACGGCTGAGATGCACCATGATCAAGCTCGCCGCACAGAGAAACTCCACCGCAAAATCGCGATCGGACACTCCATCAAGGCTATTACGTCCCACCGATCCGAAATCTAATAATTCCGCAGTGTAATGGCGATCAATGGGATGCGGAGTTCCCGCCAAGGCTCCTGAACCAAGGGGTGAAACATTTACCCTTTGATAGATCTCATCTAGTCTTGTCCAGTCCCTTTGTGCCATCTCAAAATATGCCAGCAGATGATGGGCAAGGCTAATCGGTTGAGCACGTTGTAAATGCGTGTACCCCGGAATACAAGTATCGACGTACTGTTCTGCCTTTTTGACAAGGGTTTGCTGCCAAGTGCGGAGATCTGTTTGGATTTTGCGAATTTGATCGCGCAGGTAAAGGCGGACATCGGTCGCCACTTGATCATTACGCGATCGCGCCGTATGGACTTTTTTGCCCACATCACCAATCAACTCAGTTAAGCGCCGCTCCACCGCAAAATGAACATCTTCAGCATCAACCCCCGGCTGGAAACTTCCAGCACGATATTCCTGACGGATCTGCTCTAGCCCATTGACCAGCATCTCTCCCTCTGCCTCGCTAATGATTCCCACCTTCGCCAACATCCGCGAATGTGCCTGTGATCCCGTAATGTCATATTCGATCAAGTTAATATCAAAGCTGATACTGGCATTAAATCGAGCGATCGCGGGATGCAGCGCTGTCTCAAAACGCTGACTCCAAGGCTGAGGGGCTGTTGATTGGCTCATACGAAAATATCTATGCAAATGCTTGAGGTTACTTGAGCATTTAGTTTACTTTTTGATTGGAGACTTTGTGACTTTTTGTTATGGGTTCATCACGGCTATAGATTTAAGTAGTTAAAAGCGGCAAAAAAGACTTAAATTCAATGATTGCCAAAATTGCCATAATGCTCTACTATCTTGCAGTCAAAATCGACAAAAATCGGATGACGCTGTACCGAAAACCTAGTAGGCAGTAGAGGAACTTTTTATGCGTATCTATTATTTGGCTGGCGTGATTCTCAGCATTTCTACGATCCTTACAGCTTGCGGCGACCCACCTCCTATCACCTGTACGATCAGCACTAACGCGGAGCGAAAAAAGGGGATTGAAAAAACCGCAGAATTTGTGTCGGGGACAAATTGTGATGATGTTAGAAAACTTGCTGAAGAAGGTAAACCATTGGTAGGTCTAGTTAATCCCAACCTGCAACCCAACGCGGCTAAACCGACAGAAACGCCTGCTCCCGAAGCGTTTAAAGCTCCCTTTGTCACTGGTCAAAGTACACAGGCACTGATTCCCACGACCGATAAAAAAGCTAGAACGCAGGAGCTAGAGCAGAAGTTGGGTGTTAAATCCACTCAACTTCGTGATCCTTTCACCAGCACTATTATTAACCCAGTACCAAATCTGGAGGCAATTTTAGCCAAGCCCAAAGCTCCTCCTAATTT
The DNA here is from genome assembly GCA_963750795.1 of uncultured cyanobacterium. Lineage (GTDB taxonomy): Bacteria > Cyanobacteriota > Cyanobacteriia > Pseudanabaenales > Pseudanabaenaceae > Pseudanabaena. The sequence continues at coordinate 49,534 of CAVVRZ010000002.1, read as the reverse complement.
ACGTCGTGCCGTTGTCGTCAGAACTACTTCTAAACGTATAGCTACTGTAGTGCCGCCTGACACAAGTGCCGCCGATTCTGTTTTGGTGACAGGCATTGTGGAAATTTCAGGTACAACCTATGCGATCGTTAGTGGTGGCAATGAGCCTAATGCCCGTTATGTCAGAGGCGGACAAACGATTGGCAATGGCAAGGTGTTAGTTAAGCGGATTGATACTAACGCAGAGCCACCTATTGTCGTTTTACAGCAAAACGGTGTTGAAGTTTCGCGTCCCGTTGGTGCGCCATCAGTAGTTGCTTCAACGACAACGACTTCCAATCAACCACCTACTAATGCCAGCCAACCTAACGCTTTACCACCATCAGCTATTCCCCCTCTGACTCGTTAGGTAATTCGCGTTCAGAATAACTATAAAACTTTAAAAACCGTAAGGGTAAAAGCCTCACGAAGCGCGGCTTTTACCCTTACGGTTCCCAGAGAGGATGCTTAGTACGAATCCTTTCTAAAAAACATCGCTGTTAATCTGAGTCAGCAAAAAGAGGAAGGAGGGGCATATGCCCCTCCTTCCTCTTTTTGCTCAAGAAATTACTTCTTAGGAGCCATCAGCATCGTGATGTTTCTACCTTCGCGCTTAGGGTACTGCTGAATCTCAGCAACTGCTTCTAGATCGCTTGCCATACGGTTAAGCAGCACCTCCGCAAGATCGGCGTGTTGAATTTCGCGACCACGAAACATGACTGTGGCTTTGACCTTATCGCCTTCTTTCAAAAAGCGTTCAGCATGATTGATGCGGACTTTATAGTCATGCTCTTCAATTTTGTAGCGCATCTTCACTTCTTTGACATCAGAAGTATGTTGCTTTTTACGAGCTTCTCTTGCCTTCTTTTCTTGCTCAAACTTGAACTTGCCATAATCCATAATCCGACAAACAGGAGGATCGGCTTTGTCGCTGACTAAGACAAGATCTAGCTCTTTCTCTTCAGCCATTTTCAAGGCTTCTTTAGGGGTCAGGATGCCGAGTTGTTCCCCCTCCATATCAATGACTCGAATTCTTGGAAATCTGATACGTTCGTTGATTTGAGGAAGATCTTTGATTGGCTTTTTAGTCATGAAATCTCTGTTGTCTAGACTCTTTGTAGGTATGGGGTTAATGTTACTAATGGTTTACAAATATATGCCTTTAATACAATTTTGTAGATAGTATCTCAGGAAGATTTAATTAATTGCTGCTAAATCTTGATTGAAATTCTGGATTTAGATCCTTGATTTAGACAGCACAATTAATTTTTTGCTTGACATAAACGTTTAAGTATAGTACGAACTAGCCTTACCCGTGTCAAGTACTATGCCAAAATTTTTCGTAAACTTTGGTTAACCATTTCTGTGGAAACGCGATCGCTTAACGTTACAGATCCGATCGCCGTCGGTAGAATAAAGCGCACTTTACCTGCTTCAACTTTTTTGTCTGTGGATAGACAACTGGCGATCGCTTCTAGATCAATGTTGCTGGGCAGGTTATGGGGTAAGCAAGCTTTGGTAATTAGGGTAAGCTGCTGGGCTTGATCCTCTTCCGACCATAGCCCCATAGATACCGCGATATCTCCTGCGATGTGCATTCCCAAACCAACCGCTTCGCCATGATTAAAGAGGCGATAGTTAGTTACGGATTCGATCGCGTGACCAACGGTGTGACCATAGTTGAGGATCGCCCGTAGATTTCCTTCCTTTTCATCCTTGGATACTACTTCGGCTTTAGACTTAGCGCAACGATAGAGAATGGTTTGCAGCAGTTCGGGGGAGAGATAACGCAACTGATCTAGGCGATCGCTATTGGCTAATAGATCAAACAATTCATGATCCCAGATCACACCGTACTTGATCACCTCTGCCATTGCCGAGCGAAACTCACGGGCAGGGAGCGTTTTCAGGACTTCGGGATCAATCCACACTAGGCGAGGTTGGTAGAACGCCCCGATTAGGTTTTTACCTTGGGGATGGTTGATCCCCGTCTTGCCGCCGATCGCAGAGTCCACCATTGCTAAAAGGGTGGTGGGAACCTGTACTAGCTCAATGCCCCGTAACCAAGTTGCCGCCGCATAGCCTGACATATCACCGATGACCCCACCACCTAGCGCCACGATCGCTGAAGATCTTTCTAACCGATGCTCCAATGCCGCATCATAGATTTTTTGGAGAGAGTTGGCGGTTTTGTAACGCTCACCCGCAGGCAAGATTAAATGAACAACATCAAATCCTGCGTTGCTTAAGGATGTGCTGACGGTTTCGCCATAGTGCTTATAAATTACAGGATTAGAAACAATTAAAACTTTTTTGCTTTTCTTGCCCAATCCTGTGGCTAGTAAATTTTCGCCCAAATCCTTGAGGCTGTGGGCAGCAATATTAATGTCATAGCTGCGATCGCTTTGAGCGCTACTAGAAAGATCAACAGTGACAGTGGTGGAATGGTCGGACATAGGTATAGATGATTGATCAGACTGTTATTATACCGATTCATAAACCCAGAAAGAGAATGGCGGTGCATCGCGCCGCCATTCTCTTTCTGGGAATTGCTACTTTTACCTTTGCATGGCTCGACATAACTCAATAACTGCCGTTTGCAACATTGCTGTTTCATCTTTACCATGCTTGAGATCGGCTTCTAGTTGCAACAGGATGGAGAGCGATCGCATTAGTTGCTGACTATTTAGTCCCTGTACTTCTTGTTTTAGAAAATAAATTCGTTTAGGATTGCCAATTTCCGCAGCCTCGGCGATCGCTTTATCATCACGCTCTCCCGATTCTTGCATCAGCTTAATCCATAACCAAGTGCGAAACTGCCCCACTAAAGTTGCACAGATTCGTAAACCCACTTCATTGTTGCGTAATAATTCCGCAATTAAAGATAGGGCTTGACTGATATCACCGCCTCGGATCGCCCCTGCCAATTGCAAACTGTTGTGGGCAGAGGTCTGCACTAGAGGCGCTATCTCTTTAGCCGTTAAAGGTTTGGTTTGACCATGGTGCGACAGTTGTAATTTTTGCAACTCCATCGTAAGCCGACGGGTATCATTACCGATGGCATCAACCAAGAGATTCACACCATCTGTGGCTATTTTTAAGTCAATTTCTGCCGCCGCTTGTTTAACTAACTGAGCGATCGCATCGGTTTTCCAAGGAGGTATCAAAGAAAATTCTAAAATTTGGGCATACTTTTGTAATAGCTTGGTAGATTTAGCTCTTCCATCAAGCTTATTCGATGCGGTAAATAGGATATAAGAGTCCGTAGGTAAATGCTTAAAAGTTCTTTCTAGCTCAACTAATAGCAAGTCCGAACATCTTTGAGCGATCGCCGTATCTGCTAACCAAGTCAGACGATTTCCAGTACCAAAGGGAGAAGTTACAGCTTGATTAAGACCATTGATAATTTCTAAGTCGCTAGTGGCATTGATTTTGACATAGTTAAAATCCCGCCACATGGAGTCAATTTGGGTATCGATTAGTTTTTTGACTGCTTGAGCAATTTGGTAGTCATCATCGCCCCAATAAAAGTAGACAGGCATTGTATGATTAGTTCAACTATGTGGTGTGGTGTAGAGATTTGATGATTACTAGAAGCAAAGAAAATAGTCAGGCTAGCATTAGTCCTAGAGAATCAATTGTAAATCGGACAGATCATTATGCAACGTGGGGAAAAAGAGTGTTTGATGTCATCTTTGCATCAACAGTTCTAGTTGTGTTCTCCCCCCTCTATCTTTTGATTGCCCTGTTAGTTTTTATGAGTTCTCACGGCTCAGTCATCTACGTACACCCTAGGATTGGTCGCCATGGACGGGAGTTTAAATGCCTCAAGTTTAGAACCATGGTTAAGGGTGCTGACCAGATTCTAGAAAATCACTTGAAGACCTGTCCAATTAGTCGTGCTGAGTATGAAGCTTCTTTTAAGCTCAAGGATGATCCCCGCATCACGAAGATCGGCAAGATTTTAAGAGTTACCAGTCTTGATGAGTTGCCCCAGTTTTGGAATGTTTTGGTCGGTGATATGAGTGTTGTAGGACCAAGACCCTTAGTTAAGGCAGAATTAAGTAAGTATGGCTCTGCCATCAATAAAGTTTTGAGTGTGCGTCCAGGAATTGCGGGACTATGGCAAGTATCAGGTCGCAACGATATCCCCTACGTCAAGCGCGTGCAGATGGATGCTAGCTATGTAAAAAAAATGAGTTTTGGACTAGATATCAAATTAGTCCTCAAGACCTTTCTAGTTGTCATTTTCCCTAAAGGTAACGGGGCTTATTAGATTTACAAAACAGAAAGGTCGGTGCTTTGCACCGACCTTTCTGTTTTTTTATGAGGGTTGTCGGATCGCGGCGGCTAATTTTTGAAAGCGACGGGGATCGCCTTCACTTGATGATTGATCACGTTCTTGACGTTTGATGTCGTAGAGTTTATCAAGGATAACTTCCCAGTCATTTGCGCTGAGAGGCGATCGCGTATCTGGTTGATTAGATATAGATGGATTGGGTAAAGGATCGTGAACTAGAGAATTTTTAATTGCTTGTTCTAGCTGTTGCTGAGCGTACCAAACCCGACCACGTACAGCTAAGTTTTCATCATTACAGGACATCAGGTTAAATTGGGTTTGAATAGCGGCTTGCCATTGTAGATACTTACCAGCGATCGCTATACCTAGAGCTTGTAAACCCACCACGGCTGCATAGCGGACAATCCATTCTTCATCCTGTTGCGCTACAAATAGCAAAGCTTCGAGGGCTTCTTCTTGCGCCACTTCCCGCAACTCATCGGGGAACCAATGCCATTTCATCGAGCCAAGTCCCTTCACGGCGGCTCGACGGACGCTAAAGGCAAAGTCCGCCGTCGCCACACCTAGCAAGGTGACCAAACCACGGGGATCACCGATACCCGCCAGCGCCCGAATCGCCCACGATCGCGCGGTGTAATTGTGCATATCTAACAGTTTCAGCAGGTGCGGTACAGCAGGATCTCCCAATGCTATCAACCCATCGACCGATGCTACTGCTGCTCCCGGGTTGTTATAACTTAGTGCCTCAATCAAGGTAGGAATTGCTGCTTCTAATTTTGCGGCTGCCAAGTCTTGGACTGCTTCCAATAGGCGCTTGGATGAGTCTGCATCTTCCACGGATTGAATGAGTTGGGATAGGCGATCAGTCATGGTTTAACTAGCAAAGGAGAGCGATCTAGGATTCTTTACTCTACAACAAATCATCCATCAGTGTCATTACCTTAATCGCGCCATCGGTTAGCTGGGGCGGGATAGCAAGGGGGATTTGCTTTTCTAAAATACCCTTGAGAGCAATTAGTTTGAGGCTATTTTCTGCCATCGTGTTAGCGATCGCATCGGCGGCATTGAGATAGCCGATCGCCCCCAAATCTGACAGGACTGTGCGCCGCAATTGCAAATCATCATTAGACAAAGCTGCGATCAAGCGATCGCCATACTGTTGAGCCACTTGGAGATCACTTGACAGTTGATATAGCGCCCGCGCCGCCGCATACTGCACCCTTGGGATCGGATGTTCTAAAAACGGCAAAATTTTGGGGATCGATTGCTTGGCATCTAATGTTCCTAGCGCTTCGATAATCGCATCAAAGGGTTGTTCTGGCTCTAGGGTTGATGATGAGCTTACGGGATCGGAGAGTTCTAGCAGGGAGATCAATTTATCGACAGCGATGGTATCACCTAACATTTCCAAGGACTGTGCCGCCGCCTCACGTACGTAAAAATCATCACAATCTAGAGAATTAATTAGGGCAGGGACAGCCGAGCGATCGCCAAGTTTGCCCAAGGCTCTGGCAGCATTGCGGCGCAGGGGATATCCCCCTGACTCCGTGCGATCGGCTTCATCCTTGAGCGCTTCAATTAATAAAGCGATCGCCTCTGGAACATTGACCCGAAATCTACCAATCCACCAAGCCGCATAGACCCGCAAGCCCAAATCTTCACTCTGTAAGTTAATCAGAGCTTGCTCAATCGTCAGCAAGTTATCGTCAGGAATAATAGCGTCAGTCATATTTCGTAACTATAGAGCAATGCAAATTTCTCTTAAAAAGATGAGCAATATCGTAAAACGGCGTAACTCATCTTCTGGGTTTATATTAAAAAGCAAAAAGCACCCTCTAGAGGGTGCTTTTTGTTTTTTTTAGAAAATCTTAGCTGAGAACGTTGATCGCGTAATCGATATAAGAATTAGCTTCAACAGCAGCATCTCCGCTCAAACCGTGGTTAGCCTTGATGTACTTCAAAGCTTCGATGTACCAGCTAGGAGAAAGATCAAAGGTGCGGTTGATTTCAGCAATACCAGCAACCAAGTAATCATCCATAGGACCTGTACCACCGACTACACAGCAGTAGGTAACCATGCGGAGGTAGTAACCGATGTCACGTACACACTTGTCTTTACCAGTTTGGGTAGAAGCGTAGTTAGCGCCAGACATGGAGGTGGTGTAAGGGAACTTGCTATAAACAGCGTTAGCAGCGCCAGAAGCGAGGGATTCTGCCTTTTCGCTCAAAGCCTTAGCAGCAGCTAGACCTGCGGTTGCTTGGCGGAAACGACCAAAAGCAACTTGGGTTTCTGCGGAGCTGAGGAAACGACCTTGAGAATCGGCGGCTGATACTGCTTCGGTTAAAGGGGTCTTCATTGTGGTACTTTCTCCAAAAATGTGAGTTTATTAATGATGGTTTGGGCTAACTACGAAAATCGCTCAGCCCTAATTAACTATTTAAAGTTGAGGAATAAAAATTGCAGATATTTCACAAATACTGGCAATTATTTAGGCAATTGACTGATTACTGTTTTTTGCAGCTTGGCTGAAGAATTATCTTCACTCAGCCAAAGCTAGCTTTTGAAAAACTAAGCAACAGCAGCAGAAGCCTTATCAAAGTAGCTACCGACTTCGCTCATCAAAGCGGAGCAATCACCACGGGTTACGCCGTTAGCATCGTTAGCGATCGCGATCGCGGCTTCCTTCATCTTTTGTACGCCAACAGCAACGGAAGCACCAGGAGTACCAAGAGCCAAGTAGGTTTCACGCAAACCGTTCAAGCAACGATCTTCCAATACACTTGCATCACCAGAGTAGATAGCGTAGGTGACATAACGGAGGATGATTTCCATATCGCGCAAGCAAGCTGCCATACGACGGCTGGTGTAAGCATTACCACCAGGGGCGATCAAAGCAGGTTGCTCAGCAAACAAAGCACGAGCAGCATTAGCAACGATTGCAGAAGAGTTGCTGGTGATGCGGTTTACGGTGTCCAAACGCTTGTTGCTTTCAGCAACCATAGCGCTAAGAGCATCGATTTGAGAAGCACTGATGTATGCGCCTCTAGAGTCAGCTTGGGATACTACCTTTGCAAATGCGTCGAACATATTACTGTTATCTCCAGTTTTTGAGTAATTATCTTTTATTTTTAGATAGCCGACGAACTCTCCATAACGGAGACAGCGTACTAGCAATCTATCTAGATCCTATCTGATCGTTACAACCAGACAAGCTTAGAAAAACCTTTATTTTTAAAGAGTCGAAATAGCTTTGTTAAGTAGATTTACCTAGACAAGCTGTAAGTCTTGACTTGGTGCGTCATCTCTATTTCCAACCTATTTGTTTATACTATGTCGTTGGATCGTTTTTCATTACAGATTGTCACAATTGTTTAAGGGTTGTTTCGCAGTTGTTTTACAAATAGCCAGAAACCTTGTCAGGACAAGCATTTGCGCTGGGGAAGCGATCGCTAAGCGGCGAGACTAATTAGGCGGTTAACTTTCGCTCTAGGTCAAATAGGAAGCCATGAATATATTCTTCCGTCCATTCCGAACCATAGAAACGATTAAACATTCCTCTGGCGGGGTCTTTCTCAGCGCGATAGTGGAGATAGCGAAGATGGGAGGCTTTGATTTCTTGCAATCTTTGGGGATCGGTGACAGGCTCAGCGCGATCGCAAAAATCTAAATAGGCTTGCAGATAGTCCTTAAAAGCACTAAATACATGGGTTTCGATCACCTCATTATCTTTAGATCTTGTCCAAATAAATGCGGGTGAAAAGAATTGCTGCGCCTCCTCTGGGAAGTCTCCGCCCCAAGGCAATAGCGGCTGATACTGCTCAAAGATCGGCAAAATTGGCTTAGTATATTGCGCTTGATAGTCAAGATCATCGCGAAATAGCGGCTGCATATCCAGAGCGATCAAGTGTCCCCCCGGTAAAGTGACAAGATCGCCGCCAAAAAATGGCAAGTCATATTCTAACTTTGGGAAAATTACAAAATTTAGCACCTGTAAAGCGCTGCCCCCCTGCACATGGGCGGCACGGATTTGTCGCAATTTGGTGGATTGATAAGCGTGGCTAGTGGTTAAAACTTCGCTTTGGTGAGCGCCTTTGCCCACGATCGCCGATTTGGACTCAAATCCCTCAGGGATGGGATAGGAATCTAGATCGGGCAGACGTTCCTTGAGAGTAGCGATCGCGTAGTCTAAAAATGGTTGGTATAGGGTCATGGTCTTGATGATTGTCTTATGCCTTAATTATTTAGCAGCAACGGCTAAGGGCATCGCATCTTCAAACAAAAATCCGTACAGGAATTTCTCTGACCATTCATGACCGAAGTAACTGCTGAAAAGTCCAGAAGCAGGATCGCGATCAGCGCTGTATTGGTCGTAGTCTTTTTGCGCTTTGACAATGCGTTGAATATCGGACTGATCATCAAGGGGAGTTGCCTCCGCCAGCATCGACCAATAGAGATTGAGATAGTCTTGAAAAGCCTCAAACACTCTAGTTTTTACAGTGTCGGGGTCAGTCTTGGCGAAGAGCAAATACTTTGAAAAGTATTGATTAGCGTCGTAGAACTTCATTTCTAGATTTTGAGCAAGATCTGGATACTTGTCATGGAGTGTCTTCAAAGGATAGATATATTTTTCTAGGTAAGCCGCATCCTGAAATAAGGGCTGAAAATCCATCACAATCAAGTTTTTGACGGCTCCAAAGGATAGAAAATCAATACCTAGTAAGGGCAAATCGTATTGATGACTAGGATAGATAACGCTATTAAAAATCTGAGCACTGACCCCTGCATCTATATATGTGTAGCGAATCTTGCGAAATTCGGGACTTTGGTAGCACCAACTGCGAATGGTGGCAGGATGACGACCGCGATCGCTTACACAGGACTCTAAACTTTCGGGAATAGGACGACTTTGCAGATCAAACCGTTGAAACAGTGACTGTTCAAGGTAATCAAGGAAAGGTTTATACATAGATTTTGCTAAGAGGTTTCGTGAAGGAGGTTTTATTAAGAAAACGAATTTATGATAATTTTATTAAAATTGCTTTTAAAGCCATCTTATAGCCTTGACTTTGAGAATACGAGATTCAAGGTTTATATAGACTTATTTTCGGAATAAGTTAACGATCCTTAATAAAAAACAAGTTCTCATAAATACGGCAAAGGAAGATTTACTCAGGGCATAAAACCCAAGAAATGAATAATGTCTTAGAGCGCTACCAATCATTTCTTGAGTTTTGATTGGTAACACAATTTTGCGCTTTCCCGTCGTGCGATGGGTGGTACAAATAGCTATGCCAAACTCATACTGGATTATTTATTAAATAGATAGAAAGAAGTAAAGAAGATAAGTTATAGACAATTCAAATAAGAAAAATAGGGATTCGACTTCGCTCAGCCAACAATATACGATGGCTGAGCGAAGTCAAAGCCTCTTGAATTTATTTGGAATTACTATAGCTGGAGAATTCACAGACTTTCACGCAACACTAGTTAGTGATGCTCATCTTAATTTATCTGCTATCTTTACCACTAGCAGATGAATTAGGGTAGAGAGATGTTAGATTTTGATTGGAAAAAATTGCAGAACGGTTCAGACATAAGAGGAGTTGCGATCGCTGGCGTTCCTAATGAGCCGATCAATCTCACCACTGATGTTGTCAAGATTCTTGGTCAAGCTTTTGTCCATTGGGTATCTCAAAAATCTGGTCAGCCGATCTCAGCAGTCACAATTGCCGTAGGGCGCGATAGTCGCCTATCAGGATTAGAACTAACACAGGCAGTAACACAGGGAATTACAAGCCTCGGTGGTCAGGTCTACGACTTTGCGATCGCTTCTACCCCTGCAATGTTTATGAGTACGATCACCGAGGGATTTCAATGTGATGGAGCGATCATGCTTACAGCTAGCCACCTACCGTTCAATCGCAATGGGCTGAAATTTTTTACGGCTCAAGGAGGCTTAGAGAAAAAAGATATCACCGATATTTTGGATCTGGCAGAACAGAATCAATTCATCCTCTCTAATACTGATGGACAGGTGATAGAACATGACTTTATTTCTATCTATGCCCATCAATTTGTAACCAAGATTCGTAATGAGGTCAATCATCCTGACCATTATGAATATCCCCTCAAGGGATTGAAAATAATTGTCGATGCAGGTAATGGAGCAGGAGGATTTTATGCTAGTAAGGTTCTAGAACCTCTGGGTGCTGATACTACAGGTAGTCAGTTTCTCGATCCCGATGGCACATTTCCCAATCATGTTCCTAATCCTGAAGATAAAGCAGCGATGGCTTCCATTTGTGAAGCAGTTATCACACATCAAGTAGATTTTGGAATTATCTTTGATACCGATGTTGATCGCAGTGCAGCAGTTGATCATAACGGTAAAGAACTCAATCGCAATCGTCTCATTGCTTTAATGGCGGCGATCGTTTTACAGGAACATCCACAATCGACAATTGTGACTGATTCCATTACTTCCGATGGATTAACCAAATTTATTGAACAGGACTTAGGCGGTACGCATCATCGATTTAAGCGCGGTTATAAGAATGTAATTAATGAATCAATTCGCCTTAATCAACTAGGGCAGCAATCTTGGTTAGCGATCGAGACTTCGGGACATGGCGCAATGCAAGAGAATTATTTTCTTGATGATGGCGCATATCTGGTTAGTAAGATCCTAATCGAATTGGCGAAGGCAAAACTTGTGGGTAAAACGCTCACAGATTTGATTGCTAATTTACAAGAACCGTTGGAGAGTGAAGAGTTTCGGATTAAAATCACGGCTTCGGATTTCAAAATATGGGGCGATCGCGTGCTTAACGATTTACAGGATTTTGTAGCGAGTCAAGATGATTGGCAGACCGTCACTCCCAATTATGAAGGCGTAAGAGTTTCTTGCGGTTCCTCAACAGAAAATGGATGGTTTTTATTAAGAATGTCGCTGCATGATCCTGTGATGCCTTTGAATGTGGAGTCGAATGTCCAAGGTGGTGTAGGTTTGATTGCCAAGCGATTATCTACGTTTTTAGAATCCTTAGAATCTATTAAATATCTTGATATTTCAGCGTTAAATAATCTTAGCTAGAGTTATCTGAGCAATTCTATAGCTATGGTCAACTTTATAGCCGTAGCCATTTTATTAACGTCAATTCACCATTTTGAGCCATTTGCGCCGCGCGAAACGCGGCGAGAATGTCACGTTTTATTAGGACACAAAACTAAGAAGCAAGTTGCGGCGCTTTGCGCCGCAACTTGCTTCTTAGTTTTTGATTTGTTACAGGTGGCGGCAGCTTACACCAAAACAAAAAACAGTATGGATGGTGCAAAGCACCATCCATACTGTTTTTTGTTTTGGTATTGACTATCTCTTCTTTGGCATCGATGAATATTTTGAAGACTTAAAAGTTCTGTTTGGTGAGACTATCACCTTGTGGACGGGACTGCCATTCACAGACTAATTTTCCATCTACAAACTTACTGACAAGTACTAATTCCGCCTTGATTTGATCGCGTAGTTCTGACTTAGGTTTTAGAATTGACATTTTTCTACACTCTTTAACTACATATTGAAATGTTTTACTTGTTATGTACTTACAAAGATCATCCAATAAAAGAGTCAGATGGCTAGCGATCTCCACATCAATAATTTGTGATCTTGGTCACATATAGCTGTAGTTGCCTGTATTAGGACAAGATCAAAAAGCCAGAAGATAAGTTGCAGCGCAACTCATCTTCTGGCTTTTTTGTCCCAAACAAAGCTTGTTTTGCTATACAAATCAACAAATATCCTAGAAATGCGGCGCAATGCGCCGCATTTCTAGGATATTTGTTAGAGAAGACTGGCGGAAAATAGACTGCCAATGCAAACCATGCTGATTGCCCACATCGGCGATCGCAAAAATGGCAGGTTGAGAATATAAAATAAGCTAAATAAAATTCTGGCGGCGATAAATGCTATTACGTATAGCGAAGTTTGTTCAGAGGATGATTCCGTAACGTAGGTTGTTAAGGCGGCGGCAGCAAACAAGGCAAAAACCTCAAAGGAATTTTGATGCGCCCATGTTGCCCGTTTAGCATAGTCAGGCAAGCGATCAAACATCGCTCTAGGGGCATTCATATCAATACCGATGCTCAAACGTCCATAGGCAACGACCAGATAGGGAAGGTATACGAGTCCTCCCGCGATCGCAATGCCATAGAGCAACATTTGAGATGGTGCAATAGTTAGGCTCATATTAATTTCTATGGGTATAGTTAATGATATTTATTGAGTTAAATTAACTTTTATTAACTTTAGCCTATTGCTGCCCTGCAACTTTGGGAATTAACCACGACTTACTAACCATGACGCAATCTTCTCCCCGATTCACAATTCGTGCCGCTACCGTTGATGATGTGCCTGCGATTTTCTCTCTGATTTTGGCACTAGCGGATTATGAAAAACTACGCGATCAAGTTACGGGTGACATCACTAGCTTACAAGTGGACTTGTTTGGGACTAACCCCTGTATTGAAGCGATCGTTGCGGAAGTTGAAATCGACAGTTCGCTAAAAATTATTGGTTTTGCGCTCTTCTTCACCAATTACTCCACCTTCCTCACACGCCGAGGCATCTATCTCGAAGATTTATTTGTATTGCCTGAATATCGGGGTAGAGGGATCGGTAAATCTCTTGTTACCAATCTGGCGCAGATTGCTGTTGGACGCGGCTATGGTCGTTTTGAATGGTCGGTTTTAGATTGGAATGAACCTGCGATCGCTTTTTATAAAAGCATTGGTGCGGAGGTATTACCTGATTGGCGGATTTGCCGCTTGACAGGATCTAATTTGGACAAACTTGGCGCTAGCATCTAACCTAGGCAGAGAGTATCGACATAAATTGTCGCTACTCCCTTCTTAATATAGTAATTACAAATAAATTCAAAAGGCTTTGACTTCGCTCAGCCAGCAATATACGATGGCTGAGCGAAGTCGAAGCCCTATTTTTCTTATTTGAATTGTCTATATCTAGCAATTGCGGGGATCTAGCAATCACGATTGGATGTCAGACCATTGGGTAATGTGGTTTTGCATAGTTTAGCCTTAGCTAACTGTGCTTCGGATATGTTGGCGCTAGTTAAATCTGCTTCAGTCAGATCAGTTTGATCAAAAATAGCATCGGTGAAATCAGTGAGCAACATCTTTGTATGGCTGAAGTTAACATGGCTAAGATTTGCTGACTTGAGACTGGCACGACTGAGATTAGAGAAGGTAATGCTAGCACCAATCAGATTTGCGTTGCTGAGGTCGGAAGCAAGTATATAGGTATAGTCAAGATTGGCGACGGGTAAATAAGCTCCAGTCAGATCACAAACCTGACATCTTTTGGTCGCTTGTAACTTTAAAACCTGTTGCGGATTAGCAGCCCATGCTGGAAGTGGAAATAAAAACAGGATCAATAGAACGATCGCTAAAAAAATACGGTACTTCATAGCTAAATTTCTTGGCAGAATGCCATGGTTTCCTGATTGTCGATGTGCCTCCAATATACAGTGTTTTGCGGATGGAGTTTTTAGACTGGATTTGGGTTAATGTTTCTGAGCGGCGTTATACTTGAGATCCAAAGACATGGCGCAAATTGTACTTACCTTCTTCCATGCTTGCTGCGAGTCCTGATCTGATTGCCCTAGCGCGATCGCAAATTGTATTGTTAACCCAGAGCTTGGGTGCGGTTGCGAGTGCCATTTATATCACAGAAACTATGACGGATGGGATGCCGCCCAACTTGATTGAGGTGGCGGTTTTTCCTGATGAAGGGGCGATCGTTTTACCCGAATCCTTACCAAATTTCACGATGACGATGGGGGGATTGGTCAAGCAAAGACGATTTGTACTGCCCTTGATCTATGAAGATGCAATTCTTGGCTTTTTGATGACGGGACGGGATGATCGTGATTGGTTTGACTATGAACAATCGCAAATTCAACAAGTTGCCAATACCTTAGCGATCGCCTGTGCCTTAGATCGACGCAATCAGTGGCTCGTTGCCAACCAACAACACAATTATGAGCGTCAGAATGATTTTCTCTCCTCACTCTTACATCAACTTCGCAATCCGCTCACAGCAATCCGTACCTTCGCGCAGCTCTTAGCAAGAAAAATTGTCTCAGAAGATCCTAATCAAAAATTTGTCACAGGTATTCTCAGAGAAACTCAGCATATTCAAGATCTACTTAGTGAAGTTGACTATCCTGCACCGATGCTATTACCGCAATCAGAACAAGAGAAAGCACTATTACCTGCGGCAGTAATGGAACTCATCCCCATTGATCTTAGTGAAATTTTAGAGGCGATCGCTAATTTTGCCAGTGCGATCGCCCAAGAGCGCAATATTAAATTCTTGGCAAATATCCCCACCCATTTACCTAGTGTGATTGCCAATCCTTCAGCTCTGCGCGAAGTAATCAGCAACTTAGTAGAAAATGCGCTCAAATACACCCATGAATATGGCTATGTCTTACTAGGTGCGGATATCAAGCCCGATACGGTTTATATCTATGTGCAGGATACAGGCGTGGGAATCCCTGAGACAGATATACCAAGGCTATTTGAGCGTAACTTTAGAGGACGACAGGCGGAAGGGGAAATCGCAGGTACGGGACTGGGACTAGCGATCGCTAATGATCTAGTGCAGCAGATGGAAGGAAGTATTCATGTAATTAGTGAAGTTGGGAAAGGAAGTACCTTTGCCGTTACGTTAAAGCGATCTACAAATTAGAGTTTTGCCATCTTTTAAGCTTATAGACAATTCAAATAAATTCAAGAGGCTTCGACTTCGCTCAGCCATCTGCTGGCTGAGCGAAGTCGAAGCCCTATTTTTCTTATTTGAATTGTCTATATAGCTATAGCAAAAGCTAAGAAGTTAGTGGTGTCACCACTAACTTCTTAGCTTCAAAAACTAACGACAAGTGAAAAGATCACTACGCTAGCAAGTTCTCAACGGCAGCAACGACATCGGCGGGTTGTGGAATCGTAAGGTTTTCCAACGTGCCATTGTAGGGAGTAGGTACATCTAGGGCAGCGAGGCGGACAATCGGTGCATCTAACTCATCGAAGTAATTATCATTAATTGAAGCGATAATCTCTGAACCAATGCTGGCACAACGCATTCCTTCTTCAACAATGACGATGCGATGCGTCTTCCGCAATGAAGCGACGATCGTTTCCATATCAAGAGGCTTGAGAGAGATCAAGTCAATCACCTCTGGATCGTAACCGCGATCAACTAGCGTTTCGACCGCATTCATGACGTGATAGCGCATTCTCGAATAGGTCAAAATCGTCACATCGCTACCCTCACGGACGATTTCCGCCTTGTCGAGGGGCAGTGAACGGAAAGAAATAAAAGATACCTACCTAATTGGAAACGGGGGCGATTACCTGAACGTACTTGACATAGCAACGGATGGAAACTATTTTTTTGCCGCGACAGTCAATGGTATATACAAAGCCAGTACTTCGGAACCCAACCTTCAGAATTACAACAATTGGATCAGGCAAACCAATATTCCACATTCGGACATGAAATTTAGTGCCATCGAACTTTTCAGTGGACGGATTGTGGCCAACTATGCCACCGGCGAATGGTATACCGACGAAATGTATCAGCTTAATGGAAATGTCTGGACACCATTCCTGCCCGAGATTCGATATGTCGCCGATCTTACAGCATCGGGAGATAAACTTGTCTGTACCAGCCGAAACCAGGTTTTGGTTTACAACGAGAAGCTCGAGAAATTAATTCAGGTTTCCAGTTATCAGTTTTCCGGATATTCTGAAACCACCATTCAACCGATGTGCGCAGCGGTGGATACTCAAAATGTATTGTGGATAGCCGATCAGAATTCGGGTCTGCATCACCATCTCGCTGGGGGGTATCATCGTCTATCTGGGCTGGCGATTCGACCTGCGCTTCGCAACAGCAGCGGCCATTGCCACTTTTCATGACGTGCTGACGGTCTTAGGGATCTTTTACCTGCTAGACAAGGAGATCAGCCTTATGGTGGTGACGGCACTGCTGACGCTGGCCGGCTACTCCCTGACTGACACGGTCGTGGTGTTCGACCGCATCCGTGAAAACTGGAAAACACCCGGCAGAAAACCGTTCGATGAGGTGATCAACACCAGCATCAACGAAGTGCTCAGCCGGACCATCATCACCTCCGGCACCGTCTTCCTGGTACTGATCGCCCTGCTGGCCATGGGCGGGGTCCTTTTACACGATTTTGCCCTGGCCCTGCTGATCGGCGTTGGTGGTGGGAACCTATTCATCGATTTTTGTGGCCAGCCCGATTGTGTACATCTGGGAGACCGCCGGTAAAACCGCTCGCAAAAAGGGACTCACGAATCGGAGATGAGGTTGCTGCGTTATTTTTATAGAAGAACATTATCAAAACCGGTTTTCCGTGGAAGGTGATCCTTAATATGGAAACGAATGATCGATTGCACTTCACGCGGTTTTTTTGATACTTTCGAATCTATATTTGGCCTGAAATGGAAAACAACTATGTTTTGGAATATTTCCTTTTAATTCTCGGGCTTGTTGCACTTACCGTTGGTGCCGAGGGTCTTGTCCGTGGCAGCGCTTCTTTAGCTATCCGCATGGGGCTGACCCCGCTTGTCATCGGCCTGACAGTTGTCGCCTTTGGCACAAGCACACCCGAACTCGTTGTGAGTTTAGTTGCTTCGTTGAATCATCAACCCGATATTTCAATTGGAAATGTAGTTGGATCTAACACCTTTAACATCGGCATCATCCTTGGGCTTACCGCTTTGCTCTGCCCAGTCAAAGTTAATCTTCAGGTCATCAAGCACGATGGCCCGATTATGATTGCCGTGTCGCTTCTGGCCTTGTTTCTTATAAATAGGGGTACCATATCCAGATTGACCGGCGTTGGGCTTCTCATAGCACTTGTCGCCTATACATCCTATAGTATTTGGCTGTCAAAAAAAGAGGTGTCGGCAGAGATCGAACAGCAATTCCAGGAAGGCGTTCCTTCCCAATCAAAATCCTTATATCGAGATCTGTGGTTTATCGGCGGTGGGCTCTTACTTCTTATCGCAGGTTCTCACCTTCTGGTGGTATCAGCCACAGATATCGCCCGTCAGTTTGGAATAAGCGAGGCCGTCATCGGTCTTACGATAATAGCTGCTGGGACGAGCATGCCCGAACTGGCCACTTCTGTTGTTGCGGCATTGCGGCGCCAGCCTGATATTGCTGTGGGGAACGTTGTTGGGTCCAATATTTTCAATATTCTCGGAATCCTGGGAGCCGCATCCATTGCCAATCCACTATCGGCAACTGGAATAACAAATTTAGATTTGTGGACAATGGTTGGATTTTCTATCGCTTTACTGCCGCTTCTGTATACGGATTTAAAAATTCAGCGGTGGGAAGGGGTATTGCTACTCTTCGGATATGGCGCGTATCTATGGGTTTTATGGCCTTCGACTTAGTGGACTACCTGAGACGCGCAACCGGTTGAAGAAGAATTGGTACATCCGTTGTTATCTTTTACCGTTCATCATGAATTCCGGCTGGGGGTGCCTTCTTGACGATTGATCTGTATCAATTTGTGCGAACCAATAAAAAAGTGGTGATCTGGGTTTGCTTCTTTGGGCTGTTGTTTCTAGTGCGCAAGGTTTTCGGTCTCGTTTTTTTGACCTTCATTTTGTGTTACATTTTCAACAACATCATTGTCCAACTGGAAAGTCGCACCCGATTGAAAAGACGCTTATGGACCGTGGCGGTGTATCTGCTATTTGTGGCGGTTGTGGTCGGTCTGTTTTTCCTTGCACTGCCGCATATTGTGGGTGAGGCCAAACTGTTCATCACCAAATTGCCTCAGTCCGTAGATGCCGTTCA
Organism: uncultured cyanobacterium; assembly: GCA_963750795.1. GTDB lineage: Bacteria > Cyanobacteriota > Cyanobacteriia > Pseudanabaenales > Pseudanabaenaceae > Pseudanabaena. Next base: position 31,303 of record CAVVRZ010000002.1, on the reverse strand, counting down.
TCTGTATTTGGACCAGTTGGCGGACAAGCAGCCTCAAATGGCTCCCGTTATCGAACGCGTCAAGGACGTAGTGACCATAAAAAACTTACTGGGAATTAATCGTGAGGCGCTGGTCGATTTTGTCGTCGGATTGTTAAACCGCACCCTTCATTTTACGACCTATTTTCTGCTGGCCACACTATTTAGCTTCTTGATCCTATTGGATTTCCCCAACTTGAGAACGCGGTTGTACGCCATGCGCGATACGCGTTTTCAAGACGTCTATGATGAGACCGCCGGCAGTGTCGCCCAGTTTGCCTTGGTAGTGGGGTATACCTTTCAGGCCCAGATCCTGATCGCCGTGCTCAACACCCTGCTGACCGCTTTGGGACTTTGGTTTTTACAACTGGAAACCATCGCTTTGCTCGCGAGTATCGTCTTTTTTGCTGGCCTGATCCCAGTGTGGGGGACATTTATATCCTCGATTCCCATTTTGCTGCTCTCTTTCAACGAGGGTGGCATGGTGCTGGCGGGCAAGGCGGTGTCATGATCGTTTTCGTGCATGTGGTCGAGGCGTATATCCTAAACCCGCGTATCCTTTCTGCCGTCTTAAAGATCAACCCTTTGCTGACACTGATCATCCTGTATGTCGGGCACTCACTGTTTGGACTTTGGGGCATCTTGCTGGGTGTTCCGGTTGCGGTGTACGTCTACCGCTATATTCTGATGATACCTGGTACCGTTAACGTAGATGACGGAGTCGAGATCGATGGTATTGCGGACAACATTCAAAAGGAAGACAGTTAAGCATAACGGATCGGCTTTATATAGGGTTTGCCGACCTGAAGTGAGACGGTTCCGAAAAGTGAGGATATGATCCAAGTTATTTGATCAATGGTGAAGCCACCGAACTGATTGTTATCATATTATAAAAGCATGCGAATAACCACGAAAAGTAATATACTATCAAAGACGCCTGAAGCGGCCATCTCGCCCAATAATCAATGCCTCGTTGCTAATGATTTAACAAACCCTTGATTTCCCGGTGATAATTCAAGTATCGGTCAAGGGTTTGGTCATTTTTTCCATATTTGGGAATCGTCTGTCAGGATCTCCTCAAATCGTTCTTCGGCCTCCACTCTGAATGGATCGTCACGATGCCGTCTGTGATGATGTCCACGAGACGGTCGGCATAGATGATGATGCGCTCCTCCAGCGTGCCAAGCGTGTAGTCCTTGACCGGAAGCCCCAGTTCAACAGCCTCTGCCTCGCTGAGACCGCCGCGGATATGCTTCTCCATCACCGCCGTGACGGCCGCGGGCAGTCCCAGGGCCGCGCCCATTTCGGCGCCGATCTTGCCGTGCTCGATCTCGTGGGTCTTGGCCTTGCCCAGGTCGTGGAACAACGCCCCGCGGCCGACCAGTTCGAAGTCCAAGTGCCTGGCCGGTCCTGTCGGCAATTTCCAGGGCCTTTTCCGCCACCTTGAGGCTGTGGGCGATGTCCGCCTCGGAGACACCGGCGCGGCGCAGCAGATCGATGTCGGCAGTGTCGATCGCGATAAGGTGCTCCATTGGGTGCATTCACCACCGGATGGCCGCCATCCATCCATGCCTTGAGCCCGCCCTCCAGGAAGACGGCCTCGATGCCCTCCTTGCGCAGCCGTTCGGTCACGCATCTGGCTGACCGATCCCCCCTTGACGCAATAAACCACTGCGGGCTTGCCCGCAGGCAGCGCTTTGACCCATTCATTAATCTTTTCCGGGTTGCGGTATGCCGCGCCGGCAATGTAGCGCGGATTGGCATCGGTGTCCGCCTTGCGGCGTACGTCCAGAAGGGTGATCGATTCACCGCCTTCCAAGCGGTTTTTCAATTCTGCAATATCGATGGAAGTCGTCATACCGATTCTCCTCTTGTCAGGTTAAATAACCATTTTCCAGATCACCCCGGCCACCGCACCGATAGGTACCAGATAGTGAATGGGAAAATGAAATTTCTGCAGCAGAACCAGGGACGCCAGTGCAGAAATCATCGCAAACAGGTCGATGCCCCCATTCGGTAGAATCACCTTGTGTCCAAACCAGACCGCCAGGTTCAGCACTACGCCGACCACGGCGGCGGTGACTCCGGTGAGGGCGGCCTGAAGGCGCTGGTTGCCGGCCATGGCCTCGATGAAAGGCGCACCGGCGAAGATGAAGAAAAAGCAGGGCAGAAAGGTCACATAGGTGGTGAGAAGGGCACCGATGATGCCGGCAGTCAATGGGTGAGAGCCCGCCGGGCAGGTTCCAGGCCGCCAGAAAGCCGGCGTACTGGGTCACCATGATCAGCGGACCGGGAGTGGATTCGGCCAGGCCGAGACCGATGAGCATCTGCTGGGTGGAGAGCCACCCGCTGGAGACGGCGACGTCGGTGATGTAGCTCAGCACGGCGTAGGCACCGCCGAAGGTGACGAAGGCGGCCTTGGTGAAAAACAGACCGATCTGCGTCAAGGTGTCGCTCGACTCCGCGCCAGATCCAGACGGCTCCCACCACCACCGCCCACAAGCACGAGGCAGACGAGAAAGACCCGTACGACATGGGAAAAGGACGGTGCGAGCGCTGTTTTGGCCGGTGGCGGGTTCGGCTTCGATACGGCATTCACGGGTTTGCGCATCAAAGGTGCCCTTGCAGAAAACCTGCGGCAACCTGTCGCTGCATGAGCAACCCGCCAAGTGCGGCCGCGGCCACGATATAGGGAAATGGGACCTTGAGGAAAAAGATGGCGACAAAGGCCAAGGCGGCAAATGCGTAAAGCACGCGATGCTTGAGCGCCTTTTTGCCGATGCGCAGCACCGCTTCGATGACCACGGCCACCACCACCGGCTGGATGCCGTAGAAAGCGGCTGCCACCGCGGGGATGTCGATATGGGCCACGGCCAGGTAGCTGAGCAGCAGCATGACGAAGATCGAAGGAATCACGAAAAGCGATCCGGCGGCGATGCCGCCCCATGTACCGTGCAGCCGCCAGCCGATGTAGGTGGCCAGTTGCTGGGCCTCGGGTCCGGGCAGCAGCATGCAGAAGTTGAGCGCCCGCAGAAACTGGTTTTCACCGATCCACTTGCGCCGTTCCACCACTTCCTGGTGCATGATGGCGATCTGGCCGGCCGGACCGCCGAAGCTGATGAATCCCAGCTTGGTCCAGAACTTCAAGGCGTCTTTGAATGAAACCGTCGTTGACGGTAATGGTTTGGATGGCGTCGTCATGCATCCTCCTTGGTATCGACCGATCTTGAAATCTGTTCATTTAAGATTTTCTTGTCGATTAACAAATCGCAGGAATTGCGGTTGGCCGGAAATATCGTCACTCCGGCCAACCGGGTTCAGGTTACGGGAGCTTTGTTGATTGAACAACCTTACAACTATCATCGGGGCAAAGCAGGTTCGTCTCCTGGTAATTTGGGTTATATTTATGTGCCTCAACGGGCAATCGAGGCAATTGAACCGGATTGCTCAGTATTGCCCAAAGACCATTAATAGATGGTTTCCATGGACAATGCTTCAATCATGATACATCTGATGAAGGACGACCGCTTGCCCTTAGCATACGTGTTGAGTTCATTATTGCAGCAAGAGCCACCCCCATGTCAGCAAAGACAGCCTCCCACATGGATGCCAGGCCTATCGCCCCAAGGACTACAAACACGACTTTTATCGAAAGTGCCATTACGATGTTCTGCCAGACAATTCTTCGGGTCTGGCGGGCGATTTGAACAGCCTCTACCATTTTAAGCGGAGAATCGGTCATGAGCACCACGTCAGCCGTTTCGATCGCCGCATCCGTGCCAAGGACACCCATGGCGACCCCAACATCGGCTCTGGCGAGGACGGGGGCATCGTTGATTCCATCACCGACGAAGGCAACCTTTCCTCCATGATTTGAGGCAAGTTGTATTTTCTCCAGCAAATTCACCTTGTCTTCCGGTAAGAGTTCTGCATGGAATGCATCCAAACCCAGAGCCTTGGCAACCGAATCCGCCGCACAGCGATTGTCGCCGGTGAGCATTTCAATACGCTCGATCCCGATGCTCCGCAATTGCGCAACCGCCTGCTTAGCGTCGGCCTTGATCGAATCTCCGATTAGGATATGACCAGCGTACTTCCCATCGATGACAATGTGAGCGGCGGTTCCTTCGAACTCGCAGACATCGTGGGCAATCTGATGATGATGCAGCAAGACGTCGCTCCCGACAAGTATCTCGTGCCCGCCAACCAGAGCGCGAACGCCCTTACCAGGCAAGTCGATATGTTCGATGACCGTCGCGCTATCCAACTTCAGCCCCATTTCGGAGCTTTTGGAAACAATCGACTTGGCGATCGGATGGTTGGATTGCAACTCGGCGAGCGCTATGTACTCCAAAAGCCGCTGTTCCTCATAACCATTCATGGGCACGATTTTTTGCACCACAAGTCGCCTCGGGTCAGGGTGCCCGTTTTGTCGAACACAACCGTTTTGACCGCGGCAAGCGTGTCCAGGAAGTTAGATCCCTTGACCAGTATGCCTTGCTGGGAGGCCCTGCCGACACCACCAAAATATCCCAGGGGAATGCTGATCACGAGAGCACACGGACAGGATATTACCAACACTACCAGCGCTCGATAAATCCAGGTCTTGAAATCCTCCTGATCCATGATCAAAGGGGGCAGCAAAGCGATACCGGCGGCGACAGATACCACGATTGGCGTATACCACCGCGCGAAGCTGGTAATGAATTTTTCCGTCGCAGCTTTACGTGCAGAGGCGTTTTCGACGAGTTCAAGAATTTTGGCAATCGAGAACTCATTGAAAGGCTTGGTCACTCTCAGCTTCAAGGAGGCCGTCAAATTGATCATACCTGCCATTAGGCGATCGCCAATTCGGGCGTCAGAGGAACAGATTCACCGGTCAAGGCAGATGCATCCAGGCTGGATTGCCCCATCAATATTTCACCATCAAGCGGCACCTTCTCTCCAGGTTTGACCAAAATGATCTCCCCGACCCGCACCTGTTCCGGCGACACTCTGAAGGCCTTCGGCCGCTCTCCAAATTCGCCCTGTCGGGTTTTGATGCAAGGAGAGCATGGATCGATCGGCGCGAACGCGCGACTGCCAAATTTTGCAGGAACTCCCCCGCTTTAAAAAATATCATCACGCCAACTGCTTCCGATAAGCTGTGAATGGCGATCGCTCCGGCGGTTGCAACCACCATCAACACGTTCTCATCGAAAAAATCACCTCTGCGAAAAGTCTTGAAAGCGTTGATATAGATGTTGATTCCGGCCAGAAAGTATGCGGCCAGGGCGATGCTATAGTCCAACACCACTCTACCGGATTCGTGCAACCGTTCCTCAAAAACCGCGTGCACGCCGAAAAGGAGCAAGGACGCGATGATTATGCCGATTTCACGTTTTATCCTGAAAAACTTTCTTCCTTGACCTGTGGCCTTGCCGGTAGCGTCTTCTGAGGGAAGAATGTCGACATCGGAGTCGATTCGTTTGATTTCGCTGCGTACACGTTCCACATCAGCGGTTTCCAGATGAAGGCGCAGGTTCGCGAAATCGACCACGGCATAAGAGACACCCGGCAGTTTCTTGATGGCGTCTTCGATTGCCCCACAGGACGCACAATCCAACCCTTTGATACTATATGCTGTTGTCATGAGAAAGCCTCGGTGGTTCAATCGGGTTCATCGATGTGTTGCAGGCCGATGTTCAGCACCGCACGAATATGATCGTCATCAAGGGCGTAGTAAATAACTTTGCCCTCCCGGCGGGTTCGCACGATCCTCATTTGACGCAGGCTTTTAAGATGCTGGGATATGGCGGGTTGCTTCATATTCAGCAGCATGCTCAAATCGCAGACGCACATCTCAGAATAACTCAGCGCCCAGAGAATGCCGACGCGGGTCTTGTCGGAAAAGAGTTTAAAAAAAACACGCAAGACTAATCAGAACCCGCCTCCGATGGTATCTGTTCGGATACTTTTCGCACCGTGATTGGATGCAAGATATTGCATGAAGGTGCTTCATGATTGGATTGGGAATATTCGAACTGGCGCATTATCGATCCCTCTCTATGTTTTATCGTATGCGCAAATGCTAATATGTAATTGTTCGTTGTCAAGCTATACAAGAGGTTGCCATAACGTATATGTTATTTGGGTCTCCTTGCTGTATCTGCAGATCCAGATTGGGATGCTTATCAGTCGAGGCAAAGCGACAGGCGGGCCGAATCAAAGGAATGATATTGATTTTTTGAATTCTTTTGGAATCAGAGGGAATGAAATGGGGAATAAAAAGAACAACATAATAATATCGGCAACATAACTGCTATGTACGTGGCCGCTGAAGATTTCAATTCAGGTTGTGTTTCCTTCTATATAGAACCCTCTGTTGTCCCCCCAGAATCCGACTAGGACGAAACCATTCACGCCATCAATGTCGCCACTTAGATATCAACCACATATACTTTCCCTGTAATTCTGGGGTACCCCAGACATCCAATCCCAGATTCATTGCGGATTTTTCCTCTTAGGGTCACCATTCCACAAAAATAACGGGAAACAGTCCCCGCTGAAGGGGCGTCCCGTAAATTGCCGCTGAATCAAGGAATGATATCCTCAAGAACGAATGCCCGAGTTACCCTTTTCGGGTCGCTTCTCATCCGATCCAGGTGGTCTTTGAAAAGCACAAACAACTCCAACCGGCTCCTCTGGCTCTCGTTGAAGCCCTCTTCCAGGCTAAGTTCCTGTTCCATGCTCAGCATTTGCTCATTCATCTGCGCTTCCGGGACAGTCACCCCCTGGGACAATCGTATGAGGTATAAGTCCCCGAATCTGGAAATGGCTGCGTCAACCTGTTTCACCTCTCCCATGGCCCGATCCACATCTCCTTGGAGGGATACGAGGACGGGTTCCGGGAGGCTCTTGCGTGTCAATAGTTGGAGCCGTTCCAGTTCAAAGATCATCACCTGCCGGCGCCGGGCATAGCTGATCATGGATTCGGCGGTGAACAGTGCGCTTTGAATCGTGGCCAGTGCAGACGCTTCCGCCGGTGTCGATGGTTTGGCCATCGGCACCGTCATCAACCCCGATCCAGATGTTGTTTCATCGTCTTGCGTTATCTCCAGCGCATCGGACCGGCGCGTTTCGGCACGCCACTCCCGGTCCAGCAGATCGAACCGGTTGCGGGGGGTGACAATGGCGGAAAGGACCACCCGGAAACCGAGATCGGTTGCGCGATAGGCCCCATTGTCAAGAAAAAAGGGGATCTCCTCACGACGTCCCGGCATGATCTCGGCAAGGCGTTTCCGGTAGCTGCCCCCCTTGGCGATGAAACCGCCGGTGGCGCCGTGGAGACGAAACCCCAATGAAAAACGAAAGGGATCCAGCACCATTTCGGCGGCGTTTCCGGCCGTATCGTACAATCCCGAGCGGGTTGGCACACCGGCTTCCGATCCAGGCCAGTTTTTCCGGTTGTTTGGTCTCCATGGGATCCGTAAAGACGGCAAAATCCCGGTAAGGAACGGTTCCCCATGGGAAAGAAATCCTCGCGGTTGAGCTGCTGCCCGGTGACCATGTGGCCACCACGGGCGGCATACTCCCACTCCGCCTCGGTGGGCAGACGGATATATCCGAAGCGGCCACCGGCAAAATGGGGCAGTGCTGCCGGGTCATTTTCCAACAACCACTCGGTATACCTCCTGGTAAACGTCACGGCATCGAACCAGGAGATATCGGTCTTGGGGCGGGGATCCGCGGCGGTCAGTCCTGCGGTCGTATCGGGACACGCCGCATCCATGACCACATCCCATTGGAGGTTGGAAATCTCGTATTTGGCGATGAAATAGTAAAACCCGGTCTCCTCCGTTCGTTGGGATCGGGACAGGTGCCATCACCACCGCGGGCCGCTTTATAGAGCCCAATCTGCCATTGTTCCGGCAGGTCCTCGATGGTAAAGGGGCCGGACACCGAGGCCTTTCGTCGTCCCTCCATGAAACCGAGGCCTTCCCGGCCACAATCGCTGCATCCTAATTCTAAACGCAGATCCCCGAAAAACCCTTGTGCCGCCACACAGACATGCCGCAACACCAGCCTCGCCCCGCAGGGCATGGGCAAGGTGATATCCATTTCATCGGGATTGGGGTTGACAGCCCGGGCCAGGGTCGGGGTCAGCCGCTGCAGGGTGCGTTGGGGTTCCGGGCAGTCCATCGCCGCCAGTGGTGTGGCCAGCAAGACAAGCAGAATCGCCAACGTCGGCCACACCCGCGTTTTCGGATGCACCTTCGTCTCAGACATCGCGGATCACCTCGGACGGCTCGATGGATGCCGTGCGATAGGCGGCATAGGCCGAGGCCAGTATGGCGATGGCCACGGTCAAGAGCAGGGAGAAGATCATGTGGGGCACGGTGAGACGACACACATATTCCCCTATGGCAAGATAGGTGCCGAAGAGCCGGTTGATGCTCTTTTCGACCACCTGGTATAGGACCAGGGCCGTCAGGTTGCCCAAAACGGCTGTCATCAGGGCCTGGAAAATCGGAAACCAGATGATACTGCCGGTGGAAAATCCGATCAACCGGATAACGCCCAGGTGACGGCTCTTGCGGTTGACGTTGGCCAGAACGCTACTGGTCATGGAAGCGAAGTAGCCCAACACCGCCACCACGGCGATAAGCCGGAAAATCAGGGTAAAGGCGCGGTCCAGACTTTTAACCACCTCGATTTCCTCGGCCTTGGTGTAGACCTCCATGCCCTGATCGGCAAACTGGTCCCGAAGATCGGGCACATCATAAATGGAACGCGCATAAAGCCTGAAGCCGGGGTAATTCCGGACACCGGCCGGCCTCACCTTACCGGGCCAACCGAAGGATTGGGACCCGAAGCCGTCCCGGTAATCTTCGGTGGCGGTCAACAGGTCGAGGCGTACGAATGCCGCGTCCAATTGATAGGCGGCCAGGGGAAGGACCGCACCCACCGTCAGCTGGACCGTCACCTGCTCCTTGCGCCCCGCCATGGAGCGACCGATCCTGCCGGAGACGGTTGATCCCTTGGACACCCCCAGCTTACGGGCCGCCGAGGCGGAGAGCACGATGGCCAGGTTGCTGTCCGGAACAATCGCCCATTTTTCCAGTAGGGGATCCCCCTTACCGGTGGGGATCAGATCCACACCCACCGACCGGGGATCCGCCGCCTTCCCGATTCACCAAAACCATGCTGGCCGCAATGGAACGGGTTTGGGGGATAACGAAGGCCACGGCGGAAAGATCGGAAACGGCCTGGAACCACGCATCGTCAAAGCGCCCGCTGCCCACGGGGGCGATCTCCCGGTTCTTGGGGTTTTCAATGAGGCGATCCGCCATGGTGCTGATGATGCCGCTTTTGACACCGAAGAGCACCAGCAACGGGGCCAGAACGGCGGCCAGGCCCAGGATGGCACAGGCCGACAGCAGCCGCTCATGGAGGTAGTCACGCAAGGACATGCGGATCACGGCCTTGAACCCTGCCAGCGGCTTGCGACGTTTCACACGCATGCCGTCACCTGAACTGCGCCGTTGGGTTCCGTCTGCTTCAAATCGAAGGTGATTTGCCGGAAGCCGCTTTCGGCCACCCGTTCCCAATCGTGAGTCGCCACCACCAAGGTGACCTGAAAATCATCGGCCAAACGGCTGAACAGAGCCATGATCTTCTCGGCATTGATGGGATCCAGAGATGCGGTGGGCTCGTCTGCAATCACCACGGCCGGCTGGTGGGCCATGGCCCGGGCAATGGCTACCCGCTGGCGTTCACCCACCGACAGCTGGCCGGGGAGCCGATCCAGATGGGATTCGATGTTCAGTTTGGCCGCCACCTTTTCGACGGCCCGGTCGGTTGGCAGCCCCAACCCCTTTCGGCTGATGCCGATATTGTCCCGCACCGAGAGGAAGGGAAAGAGCCCCCCGGTTTGAAGCACATAGCCCATGTGGCGCATGCGCAATCGGGACAGGGCGTTCAGGTTGTTGGTCTGCCAGGCGGCCATGACGTCCACCGACCGGGATGCACCCTTTTCGTCGTGTTCCCAAAAGAACTCGAAACAGCTGGCCTCGGTAGGCTTCAGGATCATGGCCAGCATGTCCAGAAGCGTACTCTTGCCGCAGCCGCTATAACCCACCAAGGCCACTTTTTCGCCCCTGTGGATGGTCAAATCGGGCACCTTCCAGGAAAAATCCCGGCGCACCGGTCCAATGCTTGACGATTCCGCGAAGCCTGAATACCGGGGTTTTGATCTTTTCGACCAACCGCTCGCCGTTGCTCACGTTGTCGGACATATTGTTATTCGCTGCCTTTGCGTTAAGGACGTGGACGCGTTTACGATCCAATGAGTCAGGGCATCATGCCCAAGGGGACCCGGTACACGGCTTCACCGGGTTCGCCAGGGACCGAAGCTGACCCAGTTGGACACATCGTTGTGGTAAGCCTCGTAGCGCCGTATCTTGGATTTGATATCATCTACAATGGCCTGCTGCTCGCCGACACTCAACCGGTACCAGTCCTCTTCGGTGAGCCGCATGATGCTGCTGCGATAGGGCAGATCATCGAGGAACTCGGCCAGAAAACCCAATTGCCCGAGATTCTGGTTGGGGCGTTGGCTGAAGCGGGTGGGATCCCGGGACGTCTGGGCGGCCGCCGATAGGATGCTCTGAAAGAAGTCCCGGGCGCCGGTACGCTTGGTCCGCTGGGCATTGTCGAGGATGATCTTCAATCGATGGTGAAGATCGCTGAGCTGGTTCTTGGAAAGCAGAATGGTGACTTCGAAGGTCGGGATGTCGGGCCTGGTGATATCCATGTCCGACACCCATGAAGTCACTACCCGCGGGACCCGACCCGCCCCTTGGCGCCCCAGAAAATCCAATTGCAGAGCATACCCCAAAATGGCCGCCTTCTTGGCCGCCCGGGCAGCCACATCACCCGGTTTGGACAGTTCCACATCGTCTAGGGCCAGCCGCTGGCCACTGGCGGTGGCCTGCACCAGAGCGACCATCTGTCCGGCCACATCCTCCACCACCTGTCCGAATCCGAGTACGCCGGCGGTGGCATCTTCGGCATCGATGGGCACGTAGAGATCGCCGATGGTCGGGATCGGATTGTCGCGTCAGGGTTTGGTACTGCTTGCGCGCATAGTTGTGGTTGTTAGGTGTTTCCCGGGCGCCCGGGGGCGTTTTCAGGTGCAGGGCGAAGATCTTGACCCCGGCGGCGGCAGCCATGTCCGCCATGGCATTGGCGTTCATCCCGGTGGAGGAATAAGGATCATCGTTGCGGATGGCTCCGGCATCGGTGATCAGAAATATCAGGCGTGAGTGATAAGGGCCCCAGTCCAGGCGCTCCAGGGCTGTCTTGAGACCGGCAAAGGCATCCTCATTGAAGGAATGGGTGGAAACCCTGGCCTCCTCCATGGAGGCCAGGGCACGTTCGAAAGCATCACGGTCGGTTGCCTTCCGGAGATCCGAGTAAACCCGGCTGACATAATCCAATTCGGGAGCATTGGCCATGCTGTTACGATACCCAACCAGGCCGAAGGCCACCTTGTCGGTCAGGCCCTGCTTCTCGATGGTGGCATAAATCCGGCGGACGGATTCGCGGGTGCGCTCGATATAGGGTTTCATGGAGATCGTGGTGTCAATCACGAAAGCGATGGCCGTTTTAAGGTCCAAGTCCAAGGGCAATTCACCGGAACCCGGGTCGATGGAGGCGACCTGGAGGAATTTTACTCCTTCGAACAACTCCGCCGCCTGAAAGATCGGCATGAGGTAGAATTGATCCCTGGACACGGCCTCCCACTTGGGTTCCATAGCGAGAAGGGGAAACGCGGAAGCATCCTGACCGTCCCCGGACTGAAAATCGGAAAATCGGGTCATCAGGTCAAGGTAGCGGCCGGCGGGGTCCCGGTCGGCGGCCACGGCTTCCAGGTCCACCATATCCTTGAAAAACAATACCGGCTGGCGGCCGGTTCGCTCGGTAAACTTCAGGGTCAGGGCCTGCAGCCAGGGCGATGTTTTTCTGGCCTCAATCCAGCCGTCGGGCGTGCCGCTGGATGCCAGCCCCACCTCGAGCCATTGGGTGGCGTCCGTTTGGGTCGTGGCAAAAACATAGTAGGCCGTAAAGGGGCGCATCCACACCTTTCGAACGGCAGAAGCGGTCGAGGCCCCGGCATAGAGGTGAGCACCGGGATGGGTGATTACCCGCTGGTAGAGTGTTTTTTTTCCCGGCATTAAAAGGGCCCGTCGAGAATCGGCCCGGGCTGATTCATGATCGACCGTCAGGATAGCGGCCAGATAGAACAAAATCAACATGGGGGTGACGATACGAAATACGCTCCCATGACTGGGTCCTCCCCAAAATCGTTTTTCCATGGTTTTTCCTCGCAGGTCAACGGGGCATCGATGCACCCGGCATCACTGAGGGTATCGGCGGTTTCCGTTAAGGCCAGGTTTCTAAAAGTGCCTGCGCGTCGGCAGACCCATTTTCGGCACTGGCGACCACCCATCGGCGAAGGTCTGTCAGCCGATTCCTGGATTCAGTATGGCCACCCGCAAGGGCGGTCTGGTACCATTCGAAGGCATGGGCAGGATTCTTACGAATGCTACCGCTGGGTAGATCGAGGCTGGGGTCATAGTACTCTCCCACGGCCATTGCAGCCTCGGCATTTCCACTCTCCGCGGCATATTCCAGCAGAAGAAACGCCGCATCCGCCCGCTCGGGTTTTTCGGGCAGGGTTGCGGCCATGGCTAAGGCGTCGGCCGGTGTGATCCCCTCACGCAGGGCCTGTCTGGCCTGCTCGAGTACCGGGGCATCCGGCGCATAGGTGGGTTTGGGCGGTGGTTTTATCTCCGGTTCCTTCTGCGGCAGATTAGCCATTTTTGGCAGTGATGGGGAAGGCGCGGGCGGCAGCGTCTCCTTACCATGGTCTTTAAAAAGCCAATAGCCGCCCCAGATAACGGCAACCAACGAAATGGCGGTAATCGCCATCCATGCAAAAGAGGCCCTGCGCATTTGGTTTTGCATACGGTTTCTCCCCTTGTGCGCGTATCTCGGACATGAACGCGCCTTTACTTTGTGGATTGAAACAGTGAGCGAACCTTGATTAACTGGCAGCGAAACTATAGGCCGCTGAAAAATAGGTGTCAACAAAGGCATGGTTTTTTCTGAAAGGCTGGACCGCAACGTCTTAGTGTCGTTCTTAGACTTACCGATTGATATTGTGGGTATACCCAGTCTGGGCAAAGCATTCGTAGCAAGACAAGCAAGAATGGAACGACATCTCCTCCTGCAGAGAACCGGATCAAAAATCAGATCTACCGAAGATTTGATTGTGTCCGGTTCTCTGCTTTTATTTTATTTTTCATCGCAAATCTGCAGTGAGCCCATTTTTCAAATAGTTGTATGTAGCTGCTATTGAGATGGCGGATCATTAGCTGCCATTGCGGTTGTGCTTCCGATGGCGCACCTCGACTTCTGCCTGAGCAGTGATTGATTGAGAACGTTCTCTTGTCATCGCGTGATATATTGGCCAGATTCGATCATATCGACGTTTTCGCAAGACCCGCAGACACAATGGATGACGTTGATGGGGTATGAAACAATTGTGCTCCGAAAATGATTACGATTGCTGCTTAACCGGCAAATGCAGCGTGAAGGTGCTGCCCTTTCCCAGTTCGCTCTCCACGGTAACATTGCCGCCGTGGGCCTGGGCGATATGCTTGACGATGGCCAGGCCTAAGCCGGTACCCCCGAGCTTGCGGCTGCGCGCCTTGTCCACCCGGTAGAAGCGTTCGAACAGCCGGGGAAGGTGTTTTTTGGCGATGCCCAGGCCCTGATCCTTGAAGCGGATCTGGATTTCATCGTCCACGGTCAATGCCTCGATGCGGATGACGCTCTTTTCCGGGCTGTACTTGATCGCATTGTCCAGCAGGTTCACCGCCGCCTGCTCCAGAAGCGTGGCATCGTACCTGCCGTTGAGGCCCGGTTCACATGAGATCGTAATGTCTACGTCCTTCTCCCGGCGCAGTTCGGTGCACAGGCCGAGGGCAGTGTTGAGCACGTCCTCGATCCGGCAGAGTTCTAACCCGATCTGCTGGATCTCGTCGTCGCGTTCGATGCGCGACAACTGCATCAGGTCATCGATGATTGTGGTCAGCCGGTTGACGTGCTTGTCGATGATGGTCAAGAATCGCCGGGTCTCCTCCCGATCATCCACATCGCCTGTGCACAGGGTCTCCACAAACCCCTTGATGGCGGTCAGGGGGGTCTTGATCTCGTGGGAAACGGACGCGGCAAAATCGCGGCGCATGTTTTCCAAACGGCGCAGCTGGGTCACGTCGCTGATCACCACCAGCCCACCAATACGCTTTTGCAGGGAGTCGAGCAACGGAATGCACTGTACATTGAAAATGCGTTCCCCTTCGTTGTAATAGAGAATATCCGATTCAACGCTCTCTCCCGTACTTAGGCTGTGGTCCATGAATTCTTGAAATTCATGGTTGCGTATAATCTCCAAGACACTGCGTCCGAAAACCGATTCCATGGGGATGTTGAACATCCTGGCGGCTGTCTGGTTGATGCTGATCACCCGCTGGTCCATATCGGTAGCGATAACCCCTTCGCGCATGCTGGACAACACGGCTTCGGTCTTGCTGCGCTGGCTGTTGATCTCATCGATGCGCTGCTGGAGGTGCTCTGCCATCTGGTTCATGGTCTCGGCCAGATCCGAAAACTCCCGGATGTCGGAAAGCGTCAGACGATGAAAAAGGTCCCCGTCGGCAAACCGCCGCGCGCTGCTGCGCATTTTTTCCAGCGGCTGCGTGATCCGCCGGGAGACGAACCAGCTGATTCCCGATGCCAGCAAGGCCACCAACAGCGAACCAGCGGCAATGCGCCACCGGACGGCGCCAATACGCTCATCGATAGCGGTTACGCCCAGAGATGTTCGCAGCACCCCAACCAATGTTCCGTCAGCGTACATTGGAAAGGCCACATACATCATGTTCTGTTTGAGGGTGTCGCTGTAACGGATACCTACGCCTACGTCGCCCCTGTACGATGCTCGAACCTCCGCCCTGTTCCGATGATTGTCCATATTGGCCGGCATCTCTTCCGAGTCGCCCACCACACGCCCGTCGGGAAGGATCACGGTCACCCGTGTAATCGTCTTTCCGGCGGCCTGCTTGCAAAGCAAATCCACTGCCTTTTCATCCAGCGGTGAAAGCAGGGGAATCACCTGCTTCTCCAAAAGTCGCCCGCTGACTTCAAGATCGACCTGGGTGCGCTCCAGGTAAAACTGGCGGGTAAAACTGAGTGCATACCAGCTGACCGCAATCAGCGACAGCAAGGGTGATCAGCAGATAGGATGGGAAAAGCTTGTAGATCAGGCGTATTTTCTTTTTCATCAGCTTTCCATGAACCGGTAGCCCACCCCTCTTACGGTCTCGATATATTTTCCCAGCGGCCCCAGCTTTTTTCTGAGGCCCACGATCTGGACATCCACGCTGCGGTCGGTAACCGGGTAGTCGTCACCGCGCACCGCATCCACGATCTGAGAGCGGGTAAAGACCCAGCCTGGCCGCCGGGCGAGGAAATAGAGCACCTGGAATTCCGTGTAGGTCAAATCTAACGACCGGCCGTTGGCGGTCACGTGCCGGCGACCGGTATGGATGGACAGCTCTCGAATGGTCAATACGTCGTTCTCCGGTTCGGCAATGCCACTTCGCCGTCGGATCACCGCCTTCACGCGGGCGATGAGGATACGCGGTGAAAAAGGCTTGGTCACATAGTCGTCGGCGCCCAGTTCCAAACCGGTGACGATGTCCGCCTCCTCGCCCTTGGCGGTGAGCATGACAACCGGCGTATCCTTGGTGCCGGGATTTTGTTTGAGTCGTCGGGCCACTTCCAGGCCATCGATGCCCGGAAGCATCAGATCCAGAATGATCAGATCAACCGGTTCAGACGCCGATGCTTTCAGGGCTTCTTCGCCCGATGTGGCGCAGGACACCGAATATCCCTCACGCGTCAGGTTGTAGCGGACCAGTTCGAGGATATCCTCTTCGTCATCCACCACGAGTATCTTCTCTCTACTCATCTTTCATTCGCCTATGAAATATTGGCATTTCATGTCCTCGGAGGTCGGTCTTCACGCTTCCGTCGACTGGCGGTCAATCCAGCTTGCCGTGCCGGACGATGTCGCCTTCGATCATATAGATCACCTCTTCGGCGATGTTGGTGGCGTGGTCGGCCAGCCGCTCGATGTGCCGGGAGATGAGCAGCAGGTTGATCATGTAGCCGATATCTTCGGTCAACCCGTCGGTCATGGCCTGCTTGATGCGGTCGTAGGCCTCATCCTTGATCTTGTCCACCTCGTCATCCAGCGTGCAGCACCTTGATGGCCAGATCGAGATCCTGATTGACCAGGCTGTCCAGGCTCATGCGCAGCATGGCTTCGGCCTTGTCCGCCATCAGCGAATAGTCGAAGTGGTAAGGCGCCACCGGACGCTTGGCGATGCGCACCACACGCTGGCCGATATTGACCACCTGGTCGCCGATGCGCTCCAGATCATTGTTGATCTTGATCACGGCGACCAGAAACCGCAGATCCGTTGCCACCGGCTGGTGCAGGGCGATGACCTTCAGGCACTCCTCTTCGATCTCCACCTCCATCTCGTCGATCTCGTGATCGAGGTGAATGATCTCCTTGGCAAGGTCGACGTCCCGATCTTCGATGGCCTGTTTGATCCGGTTGACCCGCTGTTCCACGAGTGCCCCCAGGGACAGAATCATTTTTTTGATTTTGTCGAGTTCTCTATGAAAGTGCTTCACCGATAGGTTTCTCCTTATGTTGGAAAAGTTAAGATCAAGGTGCCTTTCGGCGCCCTTTTCATCTGTCGTGCCGAGGGTCGATCAGCCAAATCGGCCGGTAATGTAGTCCTGCGTCAACCGGTGAAGCGGTCGGGTGAAAAGCTGGTCCGTTTGGCCCACTTCGATCAGCACACCGAGATGAAAATAAGCGGTGCGCTGACTGACCCGAGAGGCCTGCTGCATCGAATGGGTGACGATGGCGATGGTGTATTGGGCGCTCAACTCGTGGATCAGATCTTCGATAATCGACGTGGCAATGGGATCAAGCGCGGAACAGGGTTCGTCCATCAGGATGACTTCCGGATTGACCGCAATGGTCCTGGCAATGCACAAGCGCTGCTGCTGGCCGCCGGACAGCCCGGTGCCCGGCTGATCCAACCGGTCTTTGACCTCTTTCCACAACCCGGCTTTGCGCAGCGACATTTCGACGATTTCATCGGTATCGGTGCGGTTGGTGACAATCCCGTGAATCCTGGGGCCGTAGGCGATATTGTCGTAGATCGACTTGGGAAATGGATTGGGTTTCTGAAAAACCATACCCACCTGGGCCCTGAGCGGAACCACATCGATTGCCGGATCGTAGATGTCCATCTCATCAAGCTTGATCGTGCCATTAACACGACAGATGTCGATGGTGTCATTCATGCGATTCAGGCAACGCAGAAAAGTGGATTTGCCGCATCCTGAAGGACCGATCAGAGCGACGACTTCGTTTTTTCCGATGTCCAGCGAGACATTGAAAATGGCCTGTTTGTCTCCATAAAAAACATCGACATTGCGGCAGGTCATGCGCGGGTTTTCGCTGATTGGATTGCCGACGGTCTTCTGGTTTTTAGGATCCATCGGATCGAATTTATCCGAATCGCTCATTGCTTTCCTGTCCGCTGTCACGTGTGATCGGTACCACAGATATTGCTGGATCGCTCGGGGTTACATTGACAGCATGGTCATGGTTAACGGGTAAAAAGGACGATTAACATGCTCGCCCCTGTCTGTGATCGTTAATTGGGTTGTCCTGGCACCCGACTGTCAGCAATCCAATCAGACGCGGGTCTGCTGCTGCGGGTTCATAAGTGCCGGCGGGCGGCCGGCTTGTCCATCCGGCCCGCCCGCCGTTTTAAATTATTTACACTCCATCGGGGTCAGCATCTTGACATCGCTTGGCAAACTTTGTCCGCTCCGCGTCAGGCATGGGGATCAGGCCCTTTTCGGACAGGTATCCGTCCGGCCCCCAGGCCTTTTCGGCGCTGAAGGCGTTGAGGTACTCCTGGATGCCCGGAATCGTGCCGATGTGGGCCTTTTTGACGTAGAAGAACAACGGCCTGGACACAGGATATTTGCCATCGGCGATATTGTCAAACGTGGGTTCGACACCTTCGACATAGGAGCCCTTGATTTTGTCCGCATTCTGATCCAGGAAGCTGAACCCGAAAATACCCAGCGCTTCGGGATCTTTCTCCAGCTTCTGAACGATCAGGTTGTCGTTTTCGCCGGCCTCTACATAGGCACCGTCTTCCCGGACCGTTTGGCAGATGCCTTTGAATCTATTTTTATCCGATTTTTTCATGGCCTTGATGAAATCAAATTCCTCGCAGCCTTCGTCCATAACCAGCTCAACAAAGGCGTCGCGGGTACCCGAGGTCGGCGGCGGTCCCAGCACCAGTAATCTTCTGGTTGGGCAGGGAGGAATCGATGTCCTTCCAGGTCTTGTAGGGGTTGGGGATCACGTTTGTCGCCGCCCTTGGGATCGGGCACTTCCTTGGCCAGGGCCAGGAAAAGCTCCTTGCGCGTCAGTTTCAGCATCGGTGCCGACTTGGCGTTGGCCACAACGATGCCGTCATAGCCGATCTTGACCTCGATGATCTCCTTGACGCCATTCTCGAAACAGGTTTTGCATTCGGAGGATTTGATCGCCCGGGAGGCGTTGGTGATGTCCGGATGTTCGACGCCCACGCCGGCGCAGAAGAGCTTAAACCCGCCGCCGGAACCGGTGGATTCGATGGTCGGCGTCTTGAACTTGGTGGTTTTGCCGAACTGTTCGGCAACCACGGTGGCGAAGGGGTACACGGTCGATGACCCGACGATGCTGATGTAGTCCCTTGCGGAAAACGCATCGATGGCGTTCACGCTGATCAACAATGCCGCTGCGCTCAAAACGTGAATACCTTTTTCATACCTTTCTCCTTTTCCATTTAATTTAATTTGATTTCTGCCGCATCAGGCAATCGTTGCCGAAAGCGCTACAGGCGCCGCTTCGACAGCTTTGGGTTTAACTGCTTAATCGATTAATTTGGATTACCACCGCTTTTCGAAACGTTTGCGAAGGACGACGGCCAGGGCGTTCATGGTGATCAAGAAAGCCAGCAGCACCATGGTGGCTGCGGACGTGCGTTCGACAAAGGCCCGCTCGGGGCTGTCGGCCCACAGGTAGATCTGCACCGGCAGCACCGTAGACGGGTCGGTGAACCCGCCCGGAATGTCGACGATGAAGGCCACCATGCCGATCATCAGCAGCGGGGCGGACTCTCCCAGTGCCCGTGCCATGCCGATGATCGTGCCGGTCAGCATGCCCGGGAGCGCCAGCGGAAGCACGTGATGAAACACCATCTGATTCTTGGAGGCACCGACGCCCAGCGCCGCTTCGCGGATGGACGGCGGAACCGATAGGAGCGAGGCCCGGCTGGCGATAATAATGGTCGGCAGGGTCATCAGGGACAGCACCAGCCCGCCGACGAGGGGTGCCGAACGCGGCAAGCCGAAAAAATTGAGAAAAACGGCCAGGCCCAGCAGCCCGAAGACGATGGACGGGACGGCAGCCAGGTTGTTGATGTTGACCTCGATAAGGTCGGTCCATCGGTTCTTGGGAGCAAACTCCTCCAGGTAGACGGCGGCGGCCACGCCAGTCGGAAAAGAGAGCAGCAGTGCACGCATGTGGCTGGTGTTGCGACTGCTGGAGGCCCTTCCAGCGCGACGCTGGAAGGGCCTGGTGGCGGACCGGGAGTTCATCGGTGCCGAGTGGTTCCGCTTTCTACGCCGGAAAGGCATTCGTAGGGCGGTGCGGATTCGGAAGGACACTGTGCTGGACGAATTATCAGCGGACGAGTGGTTCGGGGAGCTACAACCCGGTCAGTTCCGGATGATCGCGGAGCGGACCATGGTTTTCGGTGAATCCCTGCGGGTGGTGGCCACCAGGTCACCCGCGGGTGACCTGGTGATCATCGCGACGGATTTTCACGTGTGGGAAACGTGGCAGCTGTACAAGCTTCGCTGGACCATCGAGTCGACTTTTGGCTCGCAAAAGTCGCGTGGCTTCGATTTGGAGCGGACCGGGGTCACGGACCCCACACGGTTGGAGCGACTGTTCGGGCTGGTGACCCTGGCCTGGTTGGCCTGCCTGCGGGTAGGGGTCTGGCGTCACGAGACCAAACCGATCCGGGTACTGGCCCATGGCCGCAAGGCCATGAGCCTGGTGCGCTACGGCTCGGAAGAACTGCGCCATGTGCTGCGGTGGGTCCCCGAGAGACTCGATGAGATGCTACGCGTCTTGATACGCCCTTTTGCCGCACTGGGACAGCCGGAAATTGAGGTTGTCAGCTACTGAGCTTCGCATGGTTGGGCAAGTCCAGGAGGATAGCGAAGGACTACGAAGCACTGGTGGAAACTGCTGAAAACCTCGTGTATGAGGTCATGATCCGCTGGATGGTGCGTCGACTGGCAAAATCCCCGCCCTGACCTTTTTCAGACGCACTTTAAGACTCCTGGTAAACAGATGCCCCACCTCCCTGCGCTTCGGCGTGGGCGGGTGGGGGCTTTTTTCGGGTACATGGGTCTGTTTGGTTCAATAGAGCGGCACGCTCGTTTTGTGCCATCTGGTACTTAAAAAGATTTTACGGGTAAAGCACCTTAAAGAAAGCCAGGTCCTTATTCACCGTGAATCCGTAGACATCTGCCGAGCCACAGGAGGAGCAGGAAACGGGTGGAGTATTCCACAGCACGGTATTGTTGCCTAAAACGTCCATATCAATTTTACGCTGGTAGCTGGAAAATGACCCAGGCTTCTTGGAGATACTTCTTATCCTAAAATTCGTGTCGTCATTTGCATCGATAAACGGCGTGATGTCAAAGGTGTTGTTGCCGCCCAAGCGGACCACCATCGTTTCAACTCCCGTCCTGGGATCAGTCCTATAGATTTCGATGTCCCCATACGTATTGGTAAAATTTAGTATGACACTACTCCAGCTTGGGTAAGGGCTGGGATATTGGTTGCCAGTGCCCTCGTTGGAGTTCCACTCGAACGTACGGAGTTCATTGCCGCACTGATTCCCTGACCACGACTGACTAATGATGCCGAACAGCACATCGAGCTTGGCCTTGTAGCCGATGCAGAACTGGGGCCCTGCTGTGATCTGCCACACAGGGTTGCGGGACGTGTTGACGTCTGCCTTGACGTAGCCGCGGACCGTGCCCGTTACATCACCGTCAGCGCTGGCCAGCACCACAGTGCTCCAGAAGTTCAATCCAGGCTTGACATCCAGATACCCTTTGGCAGTCGCAGTCAGTGTCGGGCTATAAATGGGCTTCGGTCCTTTGAAGAACGAGGTCTTCTCACTGATCTTGCTCAGGCTTCCGTTGGCGTACAGTATGCCGGTTTTGTAACTCGCGCTCTGCTCCACCTTGTACGTGAGGTTGGCCGATACGTTCCCGTTCACGCCAGCCGCGAACGCGATATACGGTGTCATGACGATGGGGACTGGGCCTAGAAAAACGGTGATGGGATTGAAGCGGATGCGGCCGAGTTCCCATTCCTTGCTGCCCGAGTCCGAGGCGAGATCCAATTCGAGCTGCGCCTCCTCAGAAATCTTGACGGAAGCTTCGAACGATTGAAGTGTGAAGCGACTGATCCTCATGTTGAGGGTGGTGTCGAGTCCGATCCGGGCGCAACCGCTGAGCGTGCTGTTGGCACCGAAAGTTTTCTCAAAGTTCTTAGAATAGATGTTTCCGTTCGTAGTGCAGTTGACTGCGAGCGCACTAAGAAGACTCTGCCCGTTGAGGGCTGAGGCCACCACATCTGGCGTGGTTTCTTCAGCTATGTCATTCACGGTCAGGGTCTGGGTGAAGTTGATTGTACCGTCCTGAACGGCGTCGGTGAGTCCAGCTTCCTGGGTCGAGAGGATAATGGTGTTTCCAGAGTAGGTGATGCCCGTAATCCGCCGCGGTGGGACGCCTACAGGTGTAGCGGTTGTAATGCCGCCCACCACGATGTTGCCCACTGCATAGGAGGCGGTGACATATGTGTTTGTCACGGTTAAGCGGCCAGTGGCCTGATCATAAAACTCCACCGCGGAATCGAGAATGCGGGTGTCGGGCGAAAGAACCACTTCGGGCTCGGGCGGTGGTGTAGGTCCCTCGCATGGTTCTTCAACGGGACACTCGGGTTGGATATAGGCGGAGGTGAGTTTAGGTGTGTTCGTAGTACCGCAGGCCGCCAGACCCAAACTCAAGGCCAGAACGGTTCCCAACTTCCAGTGATGCATCAATTCTCCTTCAACAGATATGAACGCTGGGTGCCAATCAGGCATGGCAAACGCAGCTGACGTCGTGATCAGTCCAAACAAGCACTGACGACAGAGGGGTGGTTTTCCCACCGAGGACCGCTGAACTTATAGAAATGGGTTTTGTCTGAGGGTCTCAATGTAGGGGCATGAGAAGATGATGTCAAGCGAAAATACGCCGTGACGCTACGATGTAAATCTCGTATAGGACGCGTTCTGCGCGCTTCGAGTAGTTTTTCACATAGTCTCATGAAGAGAATCTTTAGGTCTCGTGCCGGCAAGTTATGCACCGAATTATTGCCTTACATGTCGTCTTGTACTGGTTGCGATTCGGGTCCAGTTGATTGCCTTGCACAGTCGGTTCCGCCCACTTTCAAGTGCGTTTGAAAAACGTGCTGGCACAGGTTTTATTCCCTCAAGGATCTGGAAGACGATGGTACGGAGGTGGTGCGTTCATCACCCGATCCTCGTACCCGAATGACCTCACCGATGCCGAGTGGGCGTGCTGCAGTAGTTCCTTCCTCCCGAAGCCCCAGTTCGTCGCCCCCGTAAATGATCGCTGCGAGAGATCCTGGATGGAATCTTCTATGTCCTGCGCGGTGGCATTGCTTGGCGAGCAATACCGAGGGGCAGCTATCCCTGTCTTCGCCCTGACTGGCCCTTTCGGCACCAGCGAAGTGCGGGGTGCCTACAGCGTGAACCTGACACAGGCACCACAACTCGGCACATCAGTCCTGCTGCTCTGCACGCGCCAGGCTCAACTACAGTGCCGACCACCGGGATCAGGCATCAGGTATTGCCGGTGCTGCTGGGCTACTCATGACGACAGTCACGGGTGCGCCGCTGGTGGTCGCGATTCAAGCCAAAGTGCGGGCCAGTAGAAACCATCCCAATAACGCGTAGCAAGGGTTCCGGATCTCTTCTCCTGTTCATGTATCTCCAGCGGCATGTCGCTGTGGATTTGACCGATTAACAATGGCACTTGGTCGCCCCCTCCTTCCAAGAATCACTGCGCCGCCCGGATGGGCCTGTCTCGCCACTGCGTAGTTAAGGTTAAGCGGCTTTACCGCCTAAGATCACGCGCAAGCAGCGCGGACGGATGTACCGGGCGTAGGGCGCTGGATACTCTGGAGATGGAGCAGGAACCGTTGACCGACAACCGCCAGGACAGAATCATCCAGACCATCACCGGAAGCTGAAACTTCGGGCGATCTGGCTGCGCGGGAGGTTGGGTGCCGCTTAGGATCAGAGCATGACCGCATTCCCACTCACTGACCGATTTGTTCAGGCCCTCCACCTCGCTCACCAGTGGCACCACGGGCAGTACCGCAAGGGGACCGCTGTTCCCTACGTGTCTCATCTGCTGGGCGTGGCATCCATAGCACTGGAGTTCGGTGCGTCTGAGGACGAGGCGATTGCGGCCCTCTTGCATGACGCTCTGGAAGATGGGCCGCAATACACCGGCAAGAACGCATCCGAGCTTCGCACCGAAATCGCCAGCTTGTTTGGAGAGGCGGCGGCCTGCCTGGTGGAAGGAGCAACAGACGCCACTCCCAAGGCAGGTGAAAAGAAGGCACCATGGGTAGAACGGAAGACGACATATCTGCGGGGAATGAAAAGAGAAGTCGGCCGCCGCCCTCCTGGTCAGCGCTTCTGACAAATTGCATAACGCCCGCACGATTCTGAGCGAGGTGCTGCCTTGCCTGCCGGAAGAGCGAGGCACCTTCTTCCAGCGCTTCCAGCAGGGACAGGAGGGCACTCTGCAGTATTACCGGCTGCTGTCTGATGCTTACCGGCAGGCTCCTGCGACCCAGGGACACCCACGCCTGCGCGCCTTGACCGAAGAACTGGAGCGCGTGGTGGCCGCTCTCGAAACGACCTGCACGGTGGACAGTGAAACGGTGAGGCGCTACGGCCTGCTCCGTGGTGTGTGGTCTATCTCAGAAGTCCAAAACTGAAGCAGTGGCGACAGCAGTCGGCTTCCCCGTCAGCCCAGAGACTGGTCACGGAGAAGCGCTGGAAGAACATCTTGAAGCACGGAGGGGTTTGCAACGGGAAGATCAAGGCATTGGGTGCTCCTACTGTGACCTCATCAGGGTCTGTGGTTGGGCGGTGATCACCGTGGGAGGTTTCGGTGCGGGACAGGGGCTGCGGTGGTGGTCAGCTTGACCCGCCCGGCGTCGGAGGCGCGCGTGCTGGAGGAAGGAAGGGGGTTTCTCTTCTGTCCAGCGTTCTGACTTTGATTCGGCATGGCCTGTCGGCACACGGCCCACTGAACGACAGTGCGGCCTTGGTTGTGGCAGTTCTTCTCTGACCAAATCCACTCGAAGCATGTGAAGATCGGGTTTGAGTCGGGGCAGGTTGGTGGTCCAAGAAAGGCGGGATAGGGGCTTTCCTTGTGCAGCATTTCGGGCTTGCAAGTACAGCTCAGACGCGTCAAATTTCTGCTCAACCAGTTGAGCTGGGGTATACCGTCTGCAATCCATCGGTTTTGGCCGACAGCCCCGTTCGTCACTCGGTCTAGAAAAATAGCGGGCGACGTTGCGCAAATGATCGTCGGTTTCGACCAAGTTGCAGTAGACCTTCCCGTAACTGCCCTGCACATCAAAATTGTCCAGGTCAGGCATCATCGCCAAGACGTGAATGTGCGGCTGAATTGAACGGCTGAGCGACACTTTGGCGTAGCGCGGGGTCTGGCCCAGCAGTTGTTCCATTTCCTTACGGGCTATGGCCGGAGCATCGCGGTAGAAATCGATTCCCGCTTGCAGTGGAATGACCAGATGACAGAGCTGGCCTACTGAATAGGCCAGCAACCGACTGATGATGCCCTGCCCGTCTCCAAAGAGCCGCTTGGCCCCACGCTGACGCTTGGCCGTGGTGTCCGTCACAGCGTCCGGCAACCAATCGCAGCCGGGGCGTTGCTGTTGGTAGCGGAACGTCAGGGGATGTGTGTGGACTTCGGCCAGCAAGAAAAACGCCACCTTAAAACGACAGGGGAGGGCCGCAGCACTCCACTTGGAGGCTGTGAACCGAGTTGAGTTCAGGAAAAACGCCAGGCCAGAAAAAAGGCCGATGGCGTCATCGGCTTAACGGTTGATCTGCAAGGCGGGCCGCCTACTCAGCGCTTTGGGCCGTCAGGAACACATCGATGGCTGACAGAGGCACCAGGAGTTTGCGGCCTACCGCGATGCTGTGGAGTTGCCTGGTGCGGATCAACTCGTACACGGCGTTGCGTCCGATGCCCAAAATCTGCGCCACTTCCTCCGGTTTGCGAGTGCGACGCTGATCCGGGTGGCTAACAGGGGTGATTACTGCACCGTCCTGAAATTTACTGTCTTGAAAGGGGTTTACGAGATTCATGTCGATATTCTGGTAGTCCATAAGTTACTGTCATAGGTGACATGACCAGTAACTTTTCTCCGCCTGAACTGTTCACCACTTGGTCCACTCACTTTGAAGTGCGGGTTGACCGTGCTGCCGAGAAGCTGATTTTTGAGCCTGCTCGCGTGGATGGGCGCCATCTCCGCCCCAAGAGTTTGTTTGACCGCCCTGGCTCTGGCGAAAGCCACTACCACAAGCTGATCACCACCATGCTGTCGCTGAACTCCAAATCAACAGACCGGCAATGGCAGGCCGCAGCAGTCGCACTGGGACCGCTGATCCAGCGCCATCCCATGCAGCACGCCGCCCTGGGCCTAGACTTGAGTGAGTCCATGGCCCAGTGGCAGACGGCCAGCCGGGAACTGGCAGCCCTGTGGGAGGATGTACAGAATCTGGCGAGCGCGCCGACGCAGTCCCTCTCTGAGGAAGAACGTGTTGAGGTGGCGTTGGACCGCTTGGCCGCAGCAGGTTTTCCAGTTGAAGGAATGTCCGCTGCCCAGCTCCAACCCCACCTTGCGCCCTACCTGCCGGCACCCTCAGACAGTGAGGCGCAGGAGCTGCATGCACGGATCGGCAACAGGCTCAATCGGTGGTTTCAGTCCAAGCACCCACGAATTTCGCCTCTGCTCAATCCGGTGACCCACGAGATTGAAATCGTGGTGGAACAGGGCATTCAGGCGCTTTTCTTGATGAGCGTCGCGCTGGCGAGGAATGACCTGGCGGCCTTCCCGCGAAAGTGCGCCCGGCCCAGATGCACCCGAATAGCGTTTATGAAAGGCAGGAAAAGATACTGCTCCATCAGATGTCAGGAGGCAGAAAAAACGGCCCGGAGCCGAAGGAAGATGCAGGCCGATCTGGCGTGACCTTCCAACTGCACCTGCCGTTGTTCGTGAGTCAGCGCGCGATGCTGTTGCTACCGTCCACCATCCCTGTAGGAATGTCTTTCAGGTCTTTGGCGATGCGCTTCTGAAACGCGGCGAAATCCCCTGGTGAAAGCTGTTCCTCCAGAATGACTGTCAAGCGTTTCAGCATCACCATGAAGGCGTCTGCTTGCTGCCCCGCATGGTTTTTAACCCGCGTGTCGGCACGGATTTTGCTCATTTTGATGACGTTGCTGTGTCGCTTTTCCAGTTGGGCAGTGAATGTGCTGGTCTGTTTTAGGAGCAGTCCGACGTCCCGCACCCCAGCGAGTAGCTCCGTGCGCTGCTCTGCGTCAATAATGCCGTCCAGACTGTCGTTCAGCCTATGCTGGAGCGTACGCGACGCTCGCGGTGCTTCCCACGGCGAGCAGCCCTGGGAGGTCCGCATCAGCCCGGACGGGTCGCGCGCGTTCGTCGCGTGCGACATCGACAACGTGTGTCACGTGATCGATCTCGACACCCTGCGCCCGCTGTACACGATCAGGCCTTACTTCCCGTTCGGCATCGTCTCAGCAAGACCGAACGGAACCAAGTACAGGCACATACACTACCCACGTATTGCTATTCTTCTATAACGAACCCTTGATTCAATTGGTGGATCCTCGTTTCAAAGCAAGAAGAAGTATCGATAGACAACCCAGTGGTAACTCTATAGCTTGGAATTCTTCTGAACCTGACAAAGTAACTTAGATCATAGGAAAGTTCGGACTGAAACTAGGAGCAAATGTTAAAAATATCAAAATGATTCCTAAATTCAAAACAAACCTATGCAAATTTGATCTTGGAAGATTTTGTCTCCTCTAAGAAAGATTCAAGGAGTCTCAATCATTGCACCCTTTTCAGACCTCATTGAATTACTCAGAACTGAAGTCGATGAACAAAGAGTATTCATTGGCAAAGGAGTGGATTGCAGGAATGATCAAGGGCGGATGGACTGATAGAGATTTCAAATTGGGCTTTGAATAGTTTGATTTAAGAAGTTTAGATTAAAACGTTAACGGAGTGTGAATAATTTAAATTTCAAACTTATTCTAAATGGAACCTCATTAAGTCTTGTAGTCAATTTACAGGGACTTGAAACAAATCAAAGCAGACTTGGTCAATGTTCATCAGCATGCTGCCTCACTGTAACTGGGAGAGAGAATGCCAACTAAGATTGCTGGCTGGGTAAAGGATACCCAGGTCAAGCTTTGGGGATACCACGGGGAGTTACAATCTGATATTATCCAGAGGTCAGCTTCTCAGCACAATCTCTCTAAAGTCCTTGGGTTCTTTGGCAAAGTGTCTTCAAGAGTGAGTGATTTCGCTAATCACATTAACCCTCCTCCCCGCGATCAGCAACGAATGTCCATTGAGAAGTCAGAACGCCCAATGAGTGCTCACTATGTTAGCCAGACTTCAAACTATGGTAGAATTGTACCGAATAGAATTCAAAGTACTGACATATGCAAGTGCGATCGTCGAAAGAATAAAAGCTTAACACAAACACTTTGACTAGCTTCGTACCCAGCGCAATGATATCAATCGAATCTGATTTCCAGGTAGCAGTGCCCCTCCAGAGAAAGTCTCTAAACTCAAAAGGAGGTCCTCCTCGGGCTTCAATGGGGCCTGAAATTTAAAGTCTTAAGAAAAAATCAATCAAGAATGATAAAAATGCCTCTCATAACAAAACTGGAACTCGCAAGTAGACAAGAAACGCTCATAGAGACAGTTGTGAGGAAGATCGCATCAGGACTTTGTCCCTCAGCAGTTCAAGCAGAGATAGACAGAATCATCACCACCACACAAGAACCAAGAGTCCAACTCCTCTCACCATTATGGTAAACAACGGAAATGCACTGAAGACGATGACTCAAACTCCCACAGTCGTGGATTTGAAGCAGAATACAATTGATACAGCAATGACTTCAATCGACTCAAAAGACAGGCAAGGTGATAGCTGTCGGGTCTTTCCTTTCAACGATAGGACTCGCAGCATTTCATCTAAATCCCGTAGCAAGAAACTCACTTTGGTTCAAGCTCAGCTTGAAAAAGAAATTAAAAGCGTCTGGGACAATGTTGAAAGAGAAAAGGATTACAATAGGCAACTAGACCTCCACATTTAAAAAGCTCTTCAAAACTCAGAAATAAGAAAGAATCAAAAAGAAGGAGCTCAATCTACCTTAGAGATTAAAGCTAGGCAACAGGAACTGTAGTAGGAGTACGAACACATTATGCGGCAATAAGTGGATGCCTTTGCTGAAAAAGATCAAAAACTGAAGAGGAAGCTGTAAAAGTACAAAGATAGAACGAAGCGAAAAGTTGATGAGTACAAGGAGTACATTAGACAACTCAAGTTCAACATTGATTCACTCATTCAAGAGAAGATAGAGATTAAGGCCTTTGCAGCTGAAAGGTCCAGAGAAGGGGAAAGATGGCAAGGACTGCTTGAGGCATTTACTAAGAGAATCAGCTATGCTCTTGAGATAGAGGAAGGCCAGACAGATGAAGATGAGATTTTTAATGTGATCGCTTCACATAAACAAACTATCTTGGACTTAAAAGCCTAGTTGAAGACAGCTGAGGATCAGACAAAGCAGCTACAGACAGAAATCGATTAACTCAAGACTGAATGGAAGTAGGATCATTAAACTCGATCGGATGCACATATTCCATTTGGAGAAGTGAGTTAAAATGCACACACTCTGAGCCATAAGACATTAGAGCTTACTTAGCGATTTGACAGACTGAAGCTTGAGATTCAGAAGAAAATGAAAGGAGGCAAGAGTGAGACTGTAACAGACAATTCTGCTTCAAAAGCCTTCTCACCCAAGCCAATCCGTGACTCCTTATGAGCTACATAAGTTCTAGCATATGCTTGAAAATATACAAGGCAAACTGGAATGCAAAGCTATGGATTCTGAGAATAGAGAAATAAGAAAAGACCTTGAGTTGGCAAAGAAACAAATGCAAGAGCTTTAAGATTTCCACTTCCGATTGAAAGAAATGAGTCCTATTCCAGCAAAGAAGCAGAGGCAGTAGCATCTCCATACAACTGATAGTAAGGTTGAAACAGAGACACCAAACCAAGGAGGAGATGACATAGTGGTCTAGCGCACTCGAGCATTTAAGTTAGGAATAGCTAAGGATTCAGTTGACCAGAGCTCTTGCTTCGACACTCTTCATGAACTCTGCAACATTCAAATAGATGAGCTGAAGAAGCAAGTCAAGATGACCACCAATGAAAGAGATTCTGCCCTTAGAGACTTAGATTTCCAAAGAGATTCCTACCAGGCATTGCTGAATGAGAAAATGGAGATTGAGATGCACTTCAATTCCAAAACAAATGAAGTGACCTACCTGCATAAGTACCTTGATGACTATGAAAGAGAAGTGCAAGATTTAAAGTAGGTACTTGAGGACCAAGAACGCACTCTCAATGAAGAGAAAACGACAATCATCGATAAACTTAACAAGACTAAGGAAAAGAAGCATTATCTGCAGCAGAGAGTAGAGATGCAGGAGACTTCCTCATACTACCATGGGGGTGGGGGCACTAATTAGAGTTCTTGTGGGACGATTGAAGTGGCAAGTTTAAAGTGCGAGAATGAACACTTGAAGCAGTTAAGTGAGAACTAGAATCAACGGATCAAAATACTTGAAAACTATGTCAACACTCAAAAGACTCTCAACTCATCTGCCGAAAGTGGGGCCAAGAAAATCCCATCTGTTATTAGTCGAGACGATCATATCAGTAATCTATTCTATTGTAACACATTTGGCTATAGTCGAAGAATCTCAATTCCATATGCTGCTAAAGAGTCATTCTCCAAGCCCATTTAAGATGCAGCAATCGATGTCTCAGCAATACCTGAATCTGCCTCAACACCCAGCCAGGCACTCTTCCCACCACTCTCAGGAACGAATACCATCCAAGCCTTCTAATGGAAAGCCTAGGCTTCCTCTAACTCTGAACATCCAAGAAGAGCAATCGCATGATCAATCTACTGAACAAAACATTTAGCTAAACCAAGCAGTTGGTTAAAGGAACAGTTTGACTGAAGATGAGCTGGAGGAGAACACTGCTGAGGAGGCTTCAACTAGCAACCAGCGCACATCTGATTTCAACAGAGCCAATAGCATTGATCACATGCCTCCTGATTTCACTCACGAAGATATTAGGAAAGTCATTCGATACGAAGAAATGCAGTTCTCAAACAATCCCTAAGGCAATTCTTGCCAGAGCAGCAGCAATGTTACGCCCCTTCTCACACCATGTAGCAACCAAGTAATCTAAGGAGGGACAATGACTTTTGGACAGCCAGCATATCCACTCACTCTTGGAGGTCTTTCCTCGTACCAGCATGCGAGCGCTACTTCATTGACCACTCGCAATCAAAGGATGAAACTCAAGGAACTCGAACTAACATCGAACCGAACAAAGAAATTCCAATTTGATACTCCAGAGTCTTCTGACAGGTTCAGTACGATTAAGAAACAACCAATGATTAATTGATTATCTCAATGTTTGCTTGTCATAAGCTGATGGGGTTTTGGGGTTGGGAGGAAGACCAACCTACGAAGGACAGGGGGCATAAA
>CAVVRZ010000001.1:0-357385 GCA_963750795.1 uncultured cyanobacterium | reverse complement strand
ACAGCTTCTATTTATGAATATCTATGAGTGAAATTGACTTCGGACGTTTGTTAACAGCCATGATTACCCCCTTCGATCAGCAGGGGAATGTTGATTATGCAAAGACTGAAGAGCTTGCCCATTATTTAGTGGAAACTGGGACTGATACAATTGTTGTATGCGGTACGACGGGAGAATCTCCAACCCTAAGTTGGGACGAGGAATATCAGTTGTTCTCTGTGTTGAAACAGGCGATCTCTGGTAAAGCTAAGATCATGGCGGGTACAGGTTCTAACTCCACTTCTGAGGCGATTTCAGCTACCCAAAAAGCGGCGCATCTGGGGCTAGACGGCACGTTGCAAGTAACTCCTTACTACAACAAACCACCCCAAGCGGGTCTTTATCAACATTTCCGTGCGATCGCTGAGGCAGCCCCCGAATGTCCGATCCTTCTGTATAATGTACCAGGGCGCACAGGTTGTAAGTTAGAACCTGAAACCGTTGCCAGACTTGCGGAAGTTCCTAATATTATCGGTATCAAGGAAGCGACAGGTGATCTCGATCAGGCTAGTCAGATTCGGGCTATGACACCTCCTTCCTTTGCTATATATTCAGGGGATGACTCATTGACATTACCTTTGATGGCAGTGGGGGCAAAGGGCGTGGTAAGTGTGGCATCACATCTTGTGGGCAAGCAGTTGCAAACGATGATGCAGTCCTTTGATGCAGGTAATGTCCAAGAGGCACGCCGCATTCATCTGCAACTATTTCCACTGTTTAAGGCTCTATTTTTGACTACTAACCCTATTCCCCTTAAGCTTGCCCTGCGTATTTTGGGCAAAGATACGGGAATTGTGCGATCGCCACTAGTGCAAGGTGATGAAGCCCTTGAGCAGAAGCTCAAGGCTGTACTGACCGAAGTTGGCATTCTCACTTAAGGGTGATCGCGGCGAAGTAATACGTCGCTAACAAGAATTTCTATATAGAAATAACAACTGGTTCTAGGAACGACGCAATATGAATGCTCAAAAAGCGGATATGGGTCTTATGTTCTTAAGCTAGCGGGGGAAGTGATACATCTAAGGCGTATCTTTCATGCCATCAGATCTATTCCATCTACTTATGATCATTTTTATCAATGACAACCCCTAGAAATCCCCCCAACCCACTGCTACGAAATGAGCTTGGCTTCTGTCTACTTCATGAATTTGCTTTTTTAGCTGAAGCTTTTGCTTTCATTTCTAGCCAATTTTCTAATCACTCAAACTTAACTTAAATCTAAAAATAAGGATCTCAATTTATGACTACTAACGTACCTGCTCTCAAAATTATTGCCCTCGGTGGACTCCATGAAATCGGTAAGAATACATGGGTATTTGAATATGACAACGAAATCATGTTGCTTGATGGCGGCTTATCCTTCCCTGACAATATGATGCCTGGGGTGAATGTGGTACTGCCCGATATGACCTATCTCCGCAACAATAAGCACCGCATCAAAGGCATGATCGTCACCCACGGTCACGAAGATCATATTGGCGCAATTTCTTTCCATTTAAAACAGTTTGATATTCCTGTAATTTATGGTCCTCGCTTAGCGATGGCGCTCCTTGAAGATAAATTGCGTGAAGCTGGTGTCCTTAATCGGACGGAGCTGCGCCGTGTGATGCCCCGCGATGTCGTGCGCGTTGGTACTAACTTCTTTGTAGAATTCATTCGCAATACCCACTCAATCTGCGATAGTTTCTCGATCGCCATTAATACCCCCGCAGGTATGGTCATCCATTCAGGTGACTTCAAGATTGACCATACGCCCGTAGATGGTGAGTTCTTTGACCTGCATCGCCTTGCAGAACATGGAGAAAAGGGAGTGCTAGCGCTGATTAGTGATTCCACCAATGCCGAACTTCCCGGTATCACCCCTTCCGAAAGAGCGGTGTATCCTAATCTAGAGCGCTATATTGGTGCTGCCAAGGGGCGAGTAATTATCACCACTTTTGCTTCTTCTGTTCATCGTGTCAATATGATTTTGGATATTGCCGATAAGCAAGGGCGAGTTGTTGGTGTTGTCGGGCGATCGATGTTGAATGTGATTGCCCATGCTAGAAACTTGGGTTACATCAAGTGCCGCGACGATCTATTCCAGCCTCTCCAAAATCTGCGTCACTACCGTGATGATCAAATTCTCATTCTCACCACAGGTTCTCAAGGTGAACCGATGTCGGCGTTAACCAGAATGTCCTTTGGTAGCCATCGTCAACTGGAAGTAAGAAACGGCGATACAGTCATCTTCTCCGCCAACCCCATTCCCGGTAATACGATTCCTGTGGTACGCACGATTGACCGCTTAATGGCAATGGGTGCAAACGTGATCTATGGCAAGGATAAGGGCATTCACGTTTCGGGACATGGCTCTCAAGAAGAGCATAAGATGATGCTGGCTTTGGTGCGTCCTAAGTTCTTCTTCCCTGCCCACGGTGAATTGAGAATGTTGAAACAGCACGCCAAGATGGCAGAAAATATGGGCATTCCTAGCGAGAATATCATCATTGCTGAAAATGGTGATGTGGTTGAGGTTTGCCAAAATCACATTAAAGTTGTGGATAAGGTTCCTTCAGGCGTGGAGTTGGTTGACTCTTCGCGCGATGGTATGGTTAAGGGTGAAGTCCTGCGCGATCGCCAACAATTGGCAGGTGATGGCATTTTCACGGTCGCGGTATCTGTGGGACTTGACGGTAAGCTTGCTACTAATCCTGACATTCAGCTTAGTGGAGTCGTCTTGCCGATGGAACATTCGCAAATTATTGCCTCTGTTGCCAAGGCGATCGACAACTCTCTCGCTAATTCTTGGGGCAACTTTGCCAGAAACGTTGGTTCCCTTGAAGTTGATTGGGTTGGTTTGCGTGGTCAACTAGAGCGCGATCTGACTCGTGTTTTGCGTCAGCAAATGCAAAGTAAACCCATGATCGTCTTCCTATTGCAGACTCCACCTAATTCCACTCAATCCGCTCCTGCCCCTGCACCTAAACCCAATGCTCTCGGTGTAACCCTGCGATCGGGTGCAGTGAAGCCTGTTAACAAGAAGGCTGAAGTTAGTGAAGTCCCCAGTACGGAAACCACAACTACAGCTAATCCAAATCCTGCGGTAGCGACAACCGCCAGTGCTGGTAGACGTAAGCGTACTGCGGCAACTGTATAAACCATGCAATAAAAAAAGCCGCGCATCGCGCGGCTTTTTTTATTGTGAGAAGGAAATTCTATTCTTCTTCAATACCAAAGACTTGATTGAAAGCTTTGATCACTTTGTAACCTGAGTCGATAGATTCGAGGGGATCTTTACGAAGGCGATGACGGATGCAGAGTCCGATTACGGCTTTGATATCATCGACTTCTACTTCTGTCCGTCCCTCTGAGGCGGCGTATGCCTTGGCAGCACGGGTAGTCACGATATCACCGCGCAAACCATCGATATTTAAGTCCGCGCAAACTGTCGAGATTTTTAGACGTAGATCGCGATCAATATTCACACTATTAAGAATAGTTTGCGCCCGTACAATTTGCGCTTGCTTTTTGGTTTGTTCTTCTAGTTTTGCTTCTAGAAAAGCGTGCGGATTGTTATCAAAGGTGGTGCGATTTTCAACAATCATCAACCGATCTTCAGGGTCGCGTGCAGTCTTAATTTCTGCGTACATCCCAAAGCGATCGAGCAACTGCGGACGCAATTCGCCTTCTTCGGGGTTACCTGAACCAACCAATACAAAGCGAGCAGGGTGACGGATAGAGATGCCTTCACGTTCTACTGTATTCCACCCAGAGGCAGCAGAGTCCAGTAGTACATCAACGAGGTGATCATCTAGTAGGTTAACTTCGTCGATGTAGAGAATGCCGCGATTGGCTTTGGCAAGCAGACCTAGTTCAAAAGCTTTCACCCCTTCCGATAGGGCTTTTTCGATATCGATCGTGCCGCAGACTCGGTCTTCCGTTGCCCCGAGAGGTAAGTCCACCATAATTACTTGTTTGGTGGTCACGGGCAATGTCTCACCATTGGCGAGACGTTGGCGCACTTCTTCGCTTTGCAAGTCACCATCGGTAGGATGACTGCTAAAGGGATCGTCAGCGACAACTTCGATTTCGGGGAGTAGGTCGGCTAGGGCGCGAACGGTGGTGGACTTGCCTGTACCGCGATCGCCCATGACCATGACCCCACCGATTTTAGGATCGATGACATTGAGCAGCAGAGCGAGCTTCATCTCTTCCTGTCCGATCACGGCGGTGAAAGGAAATACAGGTCGTCGTGTGGTGGTAATTGGTTTAATGGGAGTTGCTATCAAGGCTTTTAAGTTTTGTATCTATGAATGTGTCACTCTAGCCAATATACAGCTTTTCATAACCCAAAAGGAACCCCTAGCTTTTGGGTAAAAGTATTGCTTAGTAACACTTTTAGTAAGCAAATTTAGAACTATGCTTCAGAACCTAAATTATTGATTAACTAAACTTGACTAATAAAGTCATTTATTTTTTACATTCATTGGAGATCAA
This sequence comes from uncultured cyanobacterium, assembly GCA_963750795.1. GTDB lineage: Bacteria > Cyanobacteriota > Cyanobacteriia > Pseudanabaenales > Pseudanabaenaceae > Pseudanabaena. The sequence goes on along the minus strand of CAVVRZ010000001.1, from coordinate 352,867 downwards.
TCAAAATAATCTTATAAAACTATTTTGATCTAGTTACTAGGAAATCAAGAGTAATGTCCTTAATTGTCTTTAATCCAAAGTCAAACTTAGGCAAGCACAGTTTAATGAAATATAATCGCGAGACCAATCAAAGTTCCAAACACTCCCACGACGGTCAGAAAAAAATGAAATAGTGACGTGCTACCTTTTTTGACCATGTTACGCATCGCTAATTTAACAAAACTATCTTTCGGTTTGTTAAGGTTGGCTGACGCAGTATTTGTGGTGGCAGAGCCTTCATTAATAGTAGATTGACTTGGATTGGATTGAATATTTGGATTTTCGCTCATGAATTTACGAATATTTGAATATGTACTTAGTATTTGCTTCTATTTTATCTATTCTATAGGAGTCTTAACCTCTATAAAGTATCTCCAGAGGTATTAACCGAAAATAAAAGTAGTCTCAAGAGATTTTGTGGTGTATCAATACAAATAGTAAAAAGTGGTATTTAGAGCTATTTTAGGCTGAATTTTAGCAGAAAATGAATCTGACTCAAATCTGATTTGGGGAGATCTAAAACTTAAGACTATCTATGTATTTACTCTGTATATTCATAATAATGGTCATAATAAACAATATAAAATCATAGTATTCCTGTGCGATTTACTATACAAATATATAGACAAATATATAAAATATCCGTCTTAATTGTATTTTGTGGTCTAGCATAAAAATCAATGTATTGATCTATACATTGCTCTCTATACTTTTTAGTGTTTCTAATTGTTTTTAAAGTTGGACCTGACCTTTGTAGATCCAGACAATTGAGTACGAGTGGCTCGTTGCCTTGGCTAATATATTCTATGAACTATATCTAGGTGCTTTGTTTGTAGATTTTATTAATAGACCGTGCTAATAAACCACGATAGTTTTGTGAGTAATTCTGTAGCTATGTTGTGCTTGCAATATCTTAAAGAAAATTTATCATTAACCTTCGCTATAGCCTATAGAATTTAGTAAATTATCTTTGTTTTTAAGATAATTTAGTGCAAAATAAGTATAAGTAATTTTGCTGTTGTGTAGTAAAGTTTGCACAGGCAAAATTTAAAAGCCGAACATAGTTAACTCAAGGAGAACATTACTATGGCAGTCGAAAAAGTCAACTCTTCCTCTAGCTTAGCGGAAGTCATTGATCGCATTTTGGATAAGGGCATCGTTATCGATGCTTGGGTAAGAGTCTCTTTGGTGGGAATCGAACTACTATCAATCGAAGCTCGTGTTGTTATCGCTTCTGTAGAAACATACCTCAAGTATGCTGAAGCAGTTGGTCTGACAGCATCGGCGGCAGTACCTGCGGCTTAGTAAAATTTACACCTAGCTATGCTGGGGGTAAATTAGCTAAACAATAGATTATTCGCCTACCGATTTCTTTTCTACTCCCTTCTCACCAAAAATTATTCTGTTAGTTTGATGCTGATAAGGTAATAAATTTTGGCAGAGTAGTTACACGGTGGGAAGGGGGACTAGAGCAAGCGCTAGTAAGTAATCTGTAAGTTAATGGGTTGAGAGTCGGTCGTAGAAGAATAGATATTTGTAAGTAGCTATGGAAATTGTGGCTAGCATCGATAGCTGGGGAGCTACAGGGGCTTGAGTGTTGGTCTCAGAGAGTATCTTGGGCTGATTCTTAGTTAATTCTAATTGGTTAATTCTGAACAATTAAATTTGAGGATAACGTTATGGCTTCTTTGATGCAAAAGTTTGCAGAAGCAAGGCAGCAACGATTGGAAGAATATGCTAGTTTCTTGGCGCAGCAGCAACAGGCGCAGCAGCAAAGGCAAAAGTCGCTAGTCGCGCAGTCACAGGCAACTGCTAAGTATCTAGCGCAGTCGGAACAAACTCGATTAGCTTGGGAGCAGGGCAGACAGGCGATCGCTGAAAATGCTGCCGCAGATCGACAAGCAGAGCATCAAAGTCGCGGTGCGGAAATTAACGAATATTTGCAGGATCTCAACGAGTCACGGACAGCACAGGCAATTGAAGATAGTGAAGAACGCGCTCAAGCTGTCAGAACTCGCAGCTTTAAAATGCGATCGCAACTCAAGCATATCCACAAAGCGCGTCTGCGTGCTGCCCAAGCTGAACAAGCTCAAAGAAGACAATTGGTACAGGATCGAGCCGAGCTTACACAAATGCAACTCGAAGAACTCAATACAAATCGTCTAGAAAACGAAGCGATCGCTGCCGAACAAAGATGGCAAGAGGCACAACAACGTGCCGCCGAAGTTGTCGCGCAACTGGAAGAAATTAGAGCGCAACGGTTGAGCGATGCCGAGCAAGCTGCTGCTGCCAGACTCCAAGAATTTAGCGATCGCGCTGCGGATGTGAAAAACTCCCTCGAAGCGATCGCCTCGAATCGCCTTGCGGCAGCCGAAGCCCAAGCTGCACAACTAAGTGCATTTCGTTCTCAACTGGGAGAATCAGTCTGGGGTGGCTCACGGACAACGGCTGCACCAGTGCAGCCCCCCGTCAAAACTGAGCCTGTCGTAAAAGTTACCCCAGCTAAAGTAACCACCAAAGCGGCTCCAAAGGAGACTCCTAAAGAAGTTACTAAGGAAAAAAAATCCAGTAAATCGGCAACCGTTGAAGCAATCATTGAAGAGAGTGTAGCTAAAGTTGCGGAGGCAAAGGAAGCTGCGAAAGAAGCTCCCAAAGAAGTTAGTAAATCTTCTAGCAAAATAGAACAATTTGTCGTGGATTATGTGGCACAACTTTCTACAAATTCTAGTTTGTTAGAGGTTGTCAATGATCGCGATACCGTGCGAGACTTGCTAGCCCAAGGCGCTAATACCCTCAAAGTTGATCCCTCCGATATCCTTAATACACTGCTGCAAATGGCAGAAGGCTCAGCCTCATGACCACAGTTCTCCATGCCAATGCGCGTCAGTTTGTTAGCACTGACTTTACCAAGCAAATAGTCCGTCGTGCCTTACGCTATCTGCAATCAGGTTTCGCAATTCATTTGCGCGGACCTGCGGGTACGGGCAAAACAACGCTAGCGATGCACCTTGCGGGGCTAGTCGGTAGACCGATGGTCTTGATCTATGGTGATGAAGACCTGCGTTCTTCTCAGCTAGTCGGTTCCAATTCTGGCTATTCGCGCAAAAAAGTTGTCGATAACTACATTCACTCCGTGCTGAAGGTTGAGGATGATCTCCGCCAAAGCTGGACGGACTCACGCCTTACCCTCGCTGCAAAGGAAGGATTTACTCTGATCTATGACGAGTTCAACCGATCGCGTCCAGAGGTAAATAATGTTCTGCTCAGCGCCCTTGAAGAGAAGCTAATTGTGTTACCGCCCGATAGCTCGCAGACCGAGTATGTGCGTGTACATCCACTGTTTCGGGCAATTTTTACCTCCAATCCTGAGGAATATGCGGGTGTACATCCCACCCAAGACGCACTGCTCGATCGCATGATCACAATTAACGTCGGCGAAGCGGACATTGAGACGGAAAAGCAAATCTTGGTCAATCGGGTAGGACTCGATCGCACCCAAGCCTTGAAACTAATCAATCTAATCCGTGGCTACCGCCGTCAAGTTGAATGCAGTAAAGCATCTAGTCTGCGGGCTTGCATCTTGATCGGCAAGATTTGTGTCGAGCATGAGATTCCTGTTTCTGGAAAAGATGAAGACTTCCGAGATCTTTGTTTTGATGTGTTGATTTCTCGATATGGTAACGGTGCGCCAGAGTCAGAACTCGGTCTCACCAAATTACTGGATCAAATACCCTAATGTCTCAAGCGATTAAAAGTAGCACCACTGGATCTTCTTTAGCCGATATTCTCGAAAGAGTGTTGGACAAAGGCATCGTTATAGCAGGTGATATCACAGTGTCGGTAGGCAGTGTCGAGTTACTGAGCATTAGGATTCGGTTGTTGGTTGCTTCGGTGGACAAGGCTAAGGAAATTGGGATTAACTGGTGGGAGTCTGATCCTTATCTGTCCTCTCGCACGCAGGAGCTACTTGCGTCTAATCAGCAATTGCTAGAGCGCGTGAATTTACTAGAAAGTGAGTTAGCCGCTGCTAAGCAGTTGCAACCTAGAGAATCAACATAACTAGATAGGTCACCGCTTTGCGCTGACCTATCTAGAGCAGTAAAAGCCGCGCGAAGCGCGGCTTTTACTGCTTTAATTTCTAGAGAGAGTTTACAACGTAAACCCTGCACTCAATACTAAACCTTAACGATCCAAGCATCGCGTGAATCAGTACCAACGAAAGGAGCAGGAACTACAGCTAAATCAACACCCAAGGACTTGAAGGCGGCTCTAATTACAGTGGCGTGGGAAGCCTCAGCAGAACCGATAGTTGCGCCAGCAGTGATCAGGGCAGGGGTCTTTAGCTTCGCGATTTCGCCAGCGTAGGCGATCGCTGCATCAACTTCTAGGGCTAGGGCTAACTTAGCGATATTCACATCGGAGTCCAAATTACCTTCACCCTTTTCGATGTAGGGCTTGACGGTCTTGAGGTAATCCATCTTTGAGGCGACAGGTGTGCCACCGAGCTGTTTGATCACACCTGCAAGCGTATCGCGGTGAATTTCGTGATCGGCTTTGTTTGCCAAGGCGATCGCCAAAACCGCTTTACCCACATCTCCTTTGGAGAGCTTGGTTGCGGCAAATCCATACGCCCAAATTGCTTGATGCTCTAAGAATAGTGCGCCATTGAGGACTTTGATGTCGTTCATAACATCAGCCTTTTTGGGCTGTGCAGCAATTACCGAAGGCACAACTACTGCGCTAGCAACCCCCACCGCTCCAAACAAACCAGCTTTAATCAATTGACGACGAGACTCGGAACGAGAAGATCTTTCGGTTCTAGACATGGGTTCTCACCAGATAATATATAGTTAAAAATCAAATGCGTCTGAAATACCGTTGATTTGCATAGATATACGGAGAAAGTTTAGTTTTGGATTCATGCGATCGCCAATTTCTTAAAATTGACTATCAGAATCGGCTTGACGAGGTAAATATCGTTAGGCGTATTGCTGAACAGGATCAGACAGCCCTAACCTTACTTTACGATCGCTATGCTCGTATCATTCATGCGATCGCCTATCGGATTCTAAAATCTTCTGAGGAATCTGAAGAGATTGTTTTAGACGTATTTACTCAAGTGTGGAGAAGTGCCAAAAGCTACAGTTCTCAAAAGGGTAGAGTAGACACTTGGCTATTTATGATTACCCGCAGTCGGTCGCTGGATCGTTTGCGGAGCCATGCCAGATTTCATAAAGTAGTTGCCGTTGCCGAAAATGAACTAATCTTAAAATCCCTTGTGGATAGCCCTGAAGAAGATGCCCTCATCCAAGAAAGGATCGGCTATGTCAAATCTTGTTTGGAGTCTCTGCCTCAAGAACAGAAATTAGTTTTGGAAATGGCATATTTCGGAGGCTTGAGTCATAGTGAAATTGCCATGGAAACGGGAATTTCTCTGGGTACTGTGAAGACTCGGATTCGGCTGGGATTAAAAAAGCTGCGTGAGGCAATTGGGGAAGAGTGGAGTAATTTTTGAGAGAGCGTATAAACTGCATGAATCAGCAACGAATCGGTGAAGTAATTGGAGAAATAGCGATCGCCCAGAGTGATCAACGTGATCAACTTGCGGCTTTGAGTGACATCTACCCAGCAATGGATACGCCATCTATGGGGGATTTTTGGGCAGCCTTTACCTATGACCAAATGCAGGTAGCGTCCAGCGATCTGCCCCAAGGTTTATCCAAGGGTCTAAAGAATCGCCTACTGCAACGCATCCAGCAGGAGCAGGAAGTCCTCGATCTGGTGCGATCTCGTTGGTCAGATCTCCGATGGAAGCCCCACCCTGTGCAAGGCTTGATGATGTCCGTTATCAAAGTTGATCGGGCGCGGCGCGAAATGTCGGGATTAGTGCGAGCGGAAGTAACCGTGGACTATCCCTTGCATCGTCACGCAACGGGTGAAGAAATTTTGATGCTAGAGGGAGAGATGATCGATCAGGGGATTACCTATCGCGCAGGGGATTATCTCTACTCTCCTGCGGGGTCTTGTCATGAGTCCAAGGCGATCGCTGGTTGTCTATTTTTTGTCAAAACTTCCCTTGACGATGAGTTCCTATAGTGATTTTGATAGCGATTGCCATCAAAATAAAAATAGAGAGGCGGCGCGATGCGCTGTCTCTCTATTTTATTAAGACAAATCGAAACCCAAGAAGCGAGTTGCGGCGCGAAGCGCCGCAACTCGCTTCTTGGGTTTTATAGCAGTTCTAAATAAATTTGAAGAGGCTTCGACTTCGCTCAGCCATCGACATACGGTGGCTGAGCGGAGTCGAAGCCCTATTTTTCTATAAATAGCTATTTATAAGCTAGCTGGATTTTTGTTTGAGTTGGTCATCAATACGACGCAACACACCGTTAATAAAACGATAGCCATCTTCACTGCTGTAGCGTTTAGCAAGCTCGACCGCTTCATCGATCGCGATTTTGCTTGCCACATTCATAAACATCATTTCCGCCGTCGCAATTCGCAAAATATCCTTGTCGATCTGAGCTAGACGATCAATCTGCCAATTGACAAGGGCATTACTGATGGTTTCGTCAATTTGCGATCGCTTGGCGTTGACGGTCTTGAGAATATCGATCGTATAGTTGCGTACTTCAGTGCGTTGCGATAGTACCAAGGTCACAGGAAAATCTAAGGCAGAGCCAATATTGTTAATCGCATTTTTGGTGAGATTAATCGCTTCGCGTACCATGCCTTCGACGGCTTGGATATCCTGACGGACATCACTGGTACGGTTTTCGCTAGATGTAATCCGATCTTGACTGCGTTGCAGTTCAGCACTGGCAGTTTGTAATAATTCTTTGGTTTCGTCATGGAGCGAACGGACAACGGCGGTCACGATATCATCTAGGGTCTTAGTCTCTAGCTTTTGTGGTTGGCTAGGTAACTGATTGATACTAAATAGAGCGAGTTCGCGGGCAGTGTGGCGGGGTTGCATATGAGGAGATAAAATTAAGCCAATTGCACATCATATCATTCACTTTAACCACTAAATCTTATAAAAAATGACTCAGACCTTTACCGCTACCCTTCATCATCAAGGACAAACCTTTACCGTCGCTGTTCCTGAAGACCAAGCTATTCTTGATGCGGCGATCGCTCAAGGGTTAGATTTGCCCTGCTCATGTTATGCGGGTGTTTGTACGACCTGTGCTGCTCAAATTGTGAAGGGAGAAGTTGACCAAAGCCAAGGCATGGGCATCGGCGGCATGGGCGAAGAGTTGGATGCTAAGGGCTATATCCTGCTTTGTGTATCTCATCCTAAGTCGGACGTGGAGATCTATACCGATAAAGAGCAAGAGGTATATTCGATCCGCTTTGGCTCCAGTGGCTAATCCCAAAACACAAAACGGCGTAGCCGTTTTATAAATTAAAACAAATAGAGAGTGGCGGCGCTTTGCGCCGCCACTCTCTATTTGTTTACAGAAATAGCCATGTCGATCGCCATTGGATAACTCAAATCTAGATCGGGTGGATTTTGGGCTAGGACGGAAATTGCCACTTTTGTAATGGGATGCAGCCAGTCGGCGGCGATTTCCGCTAGAGGCAATAACACAAAGGCGCGATCGCCCATTCTGGGATGGGGCAGAACTAATTCGGGCGTATCAATAATGCGATCGCCGTACAGTAACAAGTCGAGATCAAGGGTTCTCGCACCCCACCGTTCCCGCCGTTCTCGTCCAAAGGACTGCTCAGTGGCGAATAAAGCTTGTAATAACTGCCAAGGATTAAGATCAGTTCTCAAAATCGCACAGCCATTGATGTAGTCAGGCTGGGGCGCAGCATTGGGCAAAGTAATCGCCTTAGTCTGATACCAACGCGAAACTTTGACTATTTCAATATTTGGATAACTAGCGAGTTGGGCGATCGCTGCTTTTACAATTTGTTGGGAGTCACCGATTTCACTACTCAGATTACTACCAAGGGCGATCGCGCAAAGCTCTGTCATGAAGTTTTTAATCAATAAAAATAAGGACGTTGCTACGCAACGTCCTTATTTGAGTATACAGGGTTTGATTATACAGAGACAGGATCGCTAGTGCGATACAGTCTAGCTCCCACATTGCGTAACTTTTCTTCAATGCGATCGTAACCGCGATCGAGGTGATGCAAACCTGTAATCGTGGTTTCACCATCCGCCGCTAGTCCTGCTAGAACTAACGCCGCCGAAGCTCGTAAATCCGTTGCCATCACAGGAGCGCCCGACAATTGCGCCACCCCTGACACCACTGCCACATTATTTTTGAGGCGAATATGTGCGCCCATGCGATTTAGCTCGGCAACGTGCTGGAGACGGTTCTCGTAGACCGTTTCGTTAACTACGCCGCTACCTTCGCAAATGGTGAGCAATGCCATAAATGGCGCTTGCATATCCGTGGGGAAACCGGGGTAAGGCAAGGTTTCAATATCAACGGCGCGATAGCCATCACCACCAATTACCGTCAAAGTGTCAGGCGCATCTTGGCGGATCGTCACGCCCATGTCCTGTAGCTTGGAAATGGCGGCAGTGAGGTGGGTCGGAACCACAGGCGAGAGGGTTAGCGTTGAACGGGTAATCGCGGCAGCTACCATAAATGTCGCGGCTTCAATGCGATCGGGAATCGCGGTGAAATCAGCAAAGTGCAGCTTCTCAACGCCCTCAATGGTGATTGTATTTGTGCCAGCTCCTTTAATTTTTGCCCCCATCGCGATACAAAGATCGGCGAGATCAATCACTTCAGGCTCTTGCGCTGCATTTTCAATGATCGTTTCACCTTCGGCGAGGGTCGCTGCCATCATCAAGGTTTCGGTCGCACCCACACTAGGGCAATCGAGATAAATCCTTGCGCCTTGCAAGCGTCCATTGCGGCTAGTCGCATGGGCATGGACAATACCATGTTCGATCTGTACCGATGCGCCTAGGGCTTGAAGCCCGCGTACATGGAGATCTACAGGACGCGCTCCGATCGCACAACCTCCGGGTAGAGGCATTTTGGCAGAGCCTAATCTGGCAAGAATAGAGCCGAGGGCAAAGAAACTTGCCCGCATTTTGCTAACCAATTCGTAGGGGGCAGCGTTAGAAGTGAGATGGCTCGTGTCGAGATCGAGGACTTCGCCGTCACGGGAAATTTTTACGCCGAGGGTTTCGAGAATGTCGCTCATCCGTTGCACATCGGCGAGGTGAGGGACATTGCGAATGCGACATCCTTCAGAGGACAAAAGTGTACCTGCCATCAAAGCGAGGATCGAGTTCTTTGCACCACTGATAGGAATATGACCCGAAAGAGTCGCTTTGCCGATGATGTGGAGGACGGGGGCATTGGGTTCGAGGGAAGACATGGGGGAAGATTCGAGCGTGGTTAATGCGATTTGCTCAGAAATTAAGGAATCTCCGTCCATATTTGAACGAAGATCGGTTGTTGATTGCATAGATTGTACTGTTGGCTGGTCTATTAGCAAGTCTGCACCTGCATTGGTTGAACTGGTTGTAGAAATGATCGCCTTGTCCTCCTCACATCAGAAATCAGAATTAACGTACTAGCTTTAACTTTGGCTAAAAGTTTAGCGGAGTATATCCGAAAAACTGTTAACTTTTGTACGGTAAGTGTATTTACTCATTATTAGCGATCGAGCCACATTGTCAATAAATCTAATAAACCCTCTGGAACTAGGCGTTCGTTTTTGCTCAGTCTGTCAATGTTTTGCCATGTGGCGACAATCTCGGAGCCATCTGTTTCTTGTCCAATAATTTGGGTTTGGTCATACATTTGGGGATCAGCAAATTTGGCATCGTAGATGAATACTAATTCATGACATGGCGCACCTGCATAATCAAACAAACTTTCCAGAACTCCTAAAAATTTGACTTCTGTAATGTCAGTACCTAATTCTTCTTTAATTTCCCTAATCACAGCTTCGCAACTGCGCTCTCCAAACTTGATCGATCCGCCCAATGGTCTACAGAATGTAGAGCCAGTCTCAGGGTCTGCGTCTTTGGTTACTAAGATCGCTTCCTCATGAAAGAACAAACATAGGGCTTTACATTTAATTACTTGCATTGGTTTAAACCCTTCTCACAATAACTAAATCACGACTTTTAATTTTTTAGACAGATACTATTCAAGAGTTTCTATCTTTAAAATAATTGTATAGATTGGCGATCGCCATATCAGACGATTGTTTAAGAATCAGTTTTCTTAGCCCGTTTTTTCTTCTCGACTTTGAGCAATGGCGCACTCAGGGCTTCATAGAGACTAAATAAATATTCGATGCGGTTTAGTTCGCTAACGAAGGGTTGGGGGCGATAGCAAAGGTCTACGGCTTTGTCTAGGGCTTGATGTGCTTTTACCAAGTCGGGCGGCATGGTGAGAGGATCGTAAAGATCGGCGAGGCTGGATTTGACCTCCCCCTGCCCCTCCTTGAAAGGAGGGGAGTTAGACTCTAGCTCTTGTTCCCCTCCTTTCAAGGAGGGGCTAGGGGAGGTGTATTTCTCCCGCACCGCCAAAACTACACGCGCGGCATCTTCAACTTTTTGCCTTTGTTTATCGCTGACATTTTCAGGGAATGGATAGTTGTTGTAAACAATATACTCAAAGAGCCTCTTGTTATCAACATCCTGTAACCCAAAGCCAATAATTACACAATGGACAGCCGCATTACCTTTTGCCTCATTACTCCAGCTAAAAGTACGATGAGCAAAATGAATTTTAATCTTGTATTTATTGTAAAGCTCTTGCCAGAGAATCCCGACTTGTTCACCTTGCGAAATAGAACTTGTACTCACAAAAGCGCATTTGACCTCCCCTAGCCCCTCCTTGGAAGGAGGGGAACAAGAGCTTAGATATTGAGCGGCTTTCAAGTACCAAGCGCAAACATAATCTAATACCCCAGCCCCATTCACCCCAGCAAAAATCATTTCCATATCTGACTTCTGCTCAGCATTTTGCAAATGCTTACCCACAAAAGGCGGGTTCCCTAAAATAAAATTAAATACCACCCCCTGCCCCTCCTTGGAAGGAGGGGAGAAAGGCGACCTCTTCTCTTGTTCCCCTCCTTCCAAGGAGGGGCTAGGGGTGGTTCTTAAATTCTCTCTAACATCCTTCAATACCCCATCTAAATTCTCAAAAATCAAATTATTGGCATATCGCAACACCGTAATGCCGACACTCCATAAAAATTCATCCCTAATTGCATCATATTCCTTTCCCTCCTGCGTAAAATGCTGACCACCATCCAACTCGATCGCCAAATTAGCACTCGGACAAAAGAAATCCAAAATATAATTACCGATTGAATGCTGTCTTCTAAACTTAAATCCATCTAACTGCTTGCCTTGTAAAGCTTTCCACAAAGCCACTTCCGCAGGAGTCGCATTATTCCGCAACTCGCGCCGAAAATCTTTCTTACTAGCAAGATTACTAATCGCTTTATAAGGAACCTGTCCCCCTCCTAACTCCTGTCCCCCTCCTAACTCCTGTCCCCCTCCTTTCAAGGAGGGGCTAGGGGAGGTTCTTAATCTTTCGCCTTGCACAGACAAACTAGAAGAAGTTGTAAATGCCTTTGTAACCACCCCTAACCCCTCCTTGGAAGGAGGGGAACAAGATCTCCAATCAATCCGCAACGAATTACCATGCACAATCTTCGCCGACTTCTTCAAAGGCAACCGTACAAAATACTGCCCAAACTCATTACCCACCTTCACATTCATCTGATGGTCAATCAACCACATCGCCACCTCCGCTACCCGCACCGCAAACTCATCATATTCAATCCCCGCAAACTGATCCACATCCACCTGAATAATTGAGCTAACATCCGTCACCAACTGCCCACCCTTATTCAACTCCAACAAAATCAAAATCTCTAAATCACGCAACTCCCGATAAGTAATAATCAAGAAATTACCGCAACCACAGGCAGGATCGAGAAAATGCAAATTCGCAATCTTCTGATGTAACTCGTTTAACCTGTTGCGATTGCCCTTTACCTTCTCAAATTCAGCATAAAGATCATCCAAAAAAAGCGGCTTAATCAACTTTTGGATATTCTTCTCAGAAGTATAATGCGCCCCCAAATTTCTCCGTTCTGTCTGATTCATCACCGCCTGAAACATCGACCCAAAAATCGCAGGCGAAATCTTACCCCAATCAAACGCACAAGCCTCTAGCAGCATCTCCCGCATCTGCTTGTCAAACGCCGCAGGTTGCACCATCTCCTCAAACAACTTCCCATTCACATAGGGAAACTGCGCCAAATTCTCATCTAAATTCTTTAAGCGGCGCTCATTCGGCGTATTCAAAACATGGAAAATCGAAGCAATATGCATCGCTAAATCACTGCCATCTTCCTTAGTGTGGCGATCGATATATTCCCAAAAAATCCCCTTATTAAAAATCCCCGTATCATCAGCAAACAGGCAAAACAACAGTCGTACCAGATACACCTCTAGGTGGTGTCCACTATAGCCAATCTCCTTGAGGCGATCGTGCAGCTTCCCCATCAATTCCGCCGCCGCAATATTGACAGGATCTTCATCCTTATAAACCCGTTTCTCATATCCCGCCATAAAGCCGAACAGATGCACATGGTTTACAAAATCCTTTAGCTCAAACTCATGATTAATATCCGTATCCAAATCATAGAGCCTGAATTTCTGGAAATCTGACACCAAAATATATTTCGGTAACTCATGCTCCTTTAAATTTGGAAAATAATCCTTAGCCTGTTGGGTCGCCTTGTCTAAGTCTTTGCCCCTAGACTTATGCTCCACCAAAATAGTCCCCTTCCACAGCAGATCGATAAAACCTTGCTTGTTATCTGCCTTTTTAATCGGTAGCTCAAAACTAGACACTCGCCGACGAGTAATGCCAAACACACTAAAAAAATCATTCCAAAAAGATTGCGACTCCGACTTCTCTGAAGTGACATTTTCCCAATCCTTAGAAAAAGCGATCGCCTTTTGCTTAATCTCATTCCAACTTAGGGGCATATCTGGAAACGTTACGGCATAATTTTAGATAATATTTATCCTAGCATTCGTTTTATAACACTACCTATAATTAACTTGAGGAGAGGAAACAACGGTCAGAAGGCAATCGCATTACATGGCTGGGCGAAAAGCCTAACTTTCAGACAACCCGTGCCATTATCGTAATTGCCGAAGAAAATAAAGTAACCCCAATAACTTTAAGTAATTACAAAGCGCCTGTGCAAAATTGATTTTGCGGTTTAAAGTTGATTTGTGGATTCGCAATAAATACCTCAACAAGTATCTAAAATCTATGGAAGAAGATGAACTGCGGCAACGGCTCAACCTAGAAGTTGAGACTAATAGCATCAATCACCTGACGGAACTTGGCAATCAAGCTGTAGCTCTCGGCTTAATCGCAGGACATGGGTTTCATGGTGGTAAATATGAAATTTTGCGCCAAGGTAAAGTTATTCTTTTGCCAGCAAATGAAGCTTCTACCTATTTAGAAAAATTGCTTCAAAGCCTAACATGATAAAGACGGTGCTTCCCCATCTCCAAAATGATTGGTTCAAACATAGTCAATATCAACTATCTAGCGAAATCTCAAGGATTCGACTTGCCCTAGAGCAGAGGAGTGCTACTTTTGCTGAATCAGCAGATCTCAGTGAACAGAGTCAGCCCGTCAAAGATTCTCAAGCATCTACTCAATCTGTAAAAGGGAAATCGTCTATAAATGATCCTGAACCAGTATTTGATCCAGTATTTGAGAGTAGTCTAGATCGGATTTGTGAGGTTTTTGGGCTATCAAGGTTTGAGCGATCGCTCTTATTACTCTGTGCGGGTATGGAATTTGAACCAGGATGGGGAAACCTTTGTGCGGCGGCGGCGAATGATCCGAAATCGCCTTACCCCACTTTGGGGCTGGCGATGTCAGTACTCGATTATCCCAATTGGGCAGCTTTATCGCCTGCGGCGAGTTTGCGAAGATGGCAGCTAGTGGAGGTTGGCGCTGGGGTCTCACTTACCTCTAGTCCTCTGCGAATTAATGAACGAATTTTGCATTACTTGATGGGGGAACAGTATCTAGACGAGCGATTGCTGCAACTTGTTGAGCCTGTTAGCTCTAAACCAATTCAGATCGAGTCCCATACTCAAGTGGTGGAACAGGCGATCGCCACTTGGATTAATGCCGACAACACAGAATATCTAGAATCTTTGCCTGCGCTGCAACTATGGGGAGATGATCGGGTCAGCAAAACTGCGATCGCTGCGAGTATTTGCGATGATCTAGAGTTAACTCTATATCGCCTTGATGCTAGTGTCTTGCCACAAAATATCAGTGAACTTAAACTAATTGCGCTGCTCTGTGATCGCGAATATACCCTTAACGAAGTAGCGTTATTAATCGACTGCGATCGCGATGGCGAGACATCTCAGCCCAATCAAGACATCGCGATCGGGCATTTTATCGATCTGCTTAAATGTCCAGTGATCATCAGCAGTGAACATCGTCGCCGTCAACATCAGCGCTCTATCGTTACCCTCGAAGTGCGATCGCCATCGGTGAGAGAACAACAGACCCTATGGAAAGATGTCCTTCAGAATCTTGATTATCAAGAACACCATCTCCATAGTTCTATCGATCAACTCGTTTCCTATTTCAGCCTATCGCCATCCCACATCTATAACGCTGCCCTCAAAGCCAAAAGTCTGCATCAATCTCAAGCAGAACCCTCCCAAGATTTCCATCGCAATCTATGGAATGCCTGTCGCCTCCAAGCCCGTCCCCGTCTTGATGAACTTGCCCAAAGTGTAGATACGACTTCCACATGGGAAGACTTGATCTTGCCTACCAAAGAGAAATTTATCCTCCATGATATTGCTGCCCATGTACGGCAACGCCTCACGGTTTATGAGCAGTGGGGATTTGCCCAACGCAGCAAGCGTGGCTTAGGGATTAGCGCTCTGTTTGCAGGATCAAGTGGTACGGGTAAGACGATGGCGGCAGAGGTATTGGGCAATGAACTGCAATTAGATGTCTATCGCATTGACCTAAGTTCGGTAATTGATAAATATATTGGCGAAACCGAAAAGAATCTTAAGCGGATTTTTGATGCTGCGGAAGGTGGTGGTGTGATTCTCCTCTTTGATGAAGCGGATGCTCTTTTTGGCAAGCGCACGGAGGTCAAAGATAGTCACGATCGCCATGCCAATGTCGGTGTGAGTTACCTATTGCAACGGATGGAAGCCTATCGCGGTTTAGCAATTTTGACCACTAACCTCAAAAATTCTCTCGATCAAGCTTTTTTGCGACGATTGCGCTTTGTAATCCAGTTCCAGTTTCCCGACGCGGAGCAACGTACCGAAATTTGGCGTAGGTCTTTTCCGAAACAAACACCAACTCTTGATCTGGATTATGTCAAGCTAGGTAAATTAAATGTAGCAGGAGGAAACATTCGTAATATTGCCCTTAATTCAGCATTCATTGCGGCAGATCATCAGGAACCAATTCAAATGAAGCATATTTTGCAAGCTGCCAAGATTGAATATATCAAGTTGGAAAAACCAATGATGGATAGTGAAATCAAAAACTGGGTTTAGCACAATTTAAAAAACTA
Source organism: uncultured cyanobacterium (assembly GCA_963750795.1). Lineage (GTDB taxonomy): Bacteria > Cyanobacteriota > Cyanobacteriia > Pseudanabaenales > Pseudanabaenaceae > Pseudanabaena. The sequence continues at coordinate 337,222 of CAVVRZ010000001.1, read as the reverse complement.
TGAACTTTTGCACAGAAATTCGCACAACAATCAGTCGTCTTAGCCTAGGCGCGATCGCTATATCAATAATCGGATCGGTAACGGCATCGGTAATCGGATCAGCGATCGCCGCCAATCAGAGCCATGTCGAACAACTAATCAAAACTAAGGAATGTGCAGAATGTGACCTTCCCGATGCGCGATTGGCGGGCAATGATCTCATTGGCGCAAATATCCAAGATGCCGACCTACGCAAAGCCGATCTGCGGGGTGCAAAGCTAGACGGAGCTAAGATGATGCGGGCGAATATGCTGGGAGCCGATTTGCGCTTCGCATTATTATCAGGGGCTGATTTTTTAGGTGCAAATTTACTAGAAGCTCGTTTCGATGGTGCGAACTTATTTCGCGCTAATTTAAAATATGCCAATCTCGAACGAGCGTCGCTCAATCAAGCTTCCTTAAAAAATGCCAGCTTACAATTTGCCAAATTAATTAATGCCAAAGTCGATAATGCCAACCTTGACAATGCTAATTTGAGCTTTGCCAAGTTAGATGGTACTGACTTTAGTAACTCCCGCTTTAAAAAGGCGAATCTCCGCAGTGCATTTTTTAATGATGCAAACCTCTCTAAAGCTAGTCTCGAAGGCGCTAATCTCGAAGGTACAGATTTTACGGGAGCTAACTTATTTCATACGGATCTGCGATCGAGCAAGATCGACTCCAGCACCTCCCTCGATCCCAAATGGTTATTAGTTTGGCAAATCGTCAATCAACAAAATGACGGACAATCCCTAGCGGCGGCGGATCTGTCGGGGGGCAATTTTGAGAAGGCAAATCTTGCGGGGCTAAATCTGGAAGCAATTAATTTTTCTCAAGCCTATCTCTTTGTTACTAATCTCAGACGCAGCAATCTCGCAAAAGCCAAATTTAATGAGGCGAATTTGCGCTATGCCGATTTGACCAAAGCCAATCTTCGGGAAGCAGATTTTACGGGCGCACAGCTATCGGAGGCAAACTTAGAAGGCACAGATCTGAGGTTTGCCAATTTTCGAGAAAGTATTATTAATGAGCAAACTGTGATCGATCGCAAGTGGCGAGTGGTCTGGAGCATCCTCAACCGTGGTGGTGAAGATCGTAACTTTACCAAAGCCGATTTGTCCGAGGCTAATCTACGGCTAGCACGTCTACGCGGAGCGCGGCTGGTGGATGCCAATTTCAGTCAGTCAGATTTGCGCGGAGCTGACTTGGTTGGCGCTAATTTACAACGCACTAATTTTTCTAAAGCCAATTTGACGGGGGCAAACTTACGGGGGGCAGTGCTTAATGGCGCAAATTTTTGTGGTGCAATTATGCCCGATGGCATGGTTGGACGATGCGACTAAATCCCAGAATCATTGTGACGGCGCAGAGTGCCGCCACAATGTAGCAACACAACACTTTCATGATTGAAAAACCAAACCCAGTAAGGGTTTTTCAATTAAAAAATGGCGTAGCCATTTTTTAATTTGGTATAAGTTCTTTACAATAGGTCAGTTAACGTTTTTGCAGTATTTTTGAGAAAAGCTTTGTAGCCTTTCCCAAAGTTAATAAATTCATTCAAAATAATTCATTCAAAATACAAGCTATGTCCCCTGATTACATCAAAGCGCAACTGATCCTACTAATCTCCATCGTCGCAGGTATCGCCTTTGTGGGCTGCATTTACGAAATATCCTACGGCGCACCAGACTTTGGTTTTGCCACAACTTGGGCAATCTTGCTAATCAGTGTACCCATCGGTGTCTATAGCTTTGTCAAAGCCGTTAGCCTTGCTCGAAAATCGATGGAGTAAGGTCATATATGAGAAAGGGCGCTTAGTGATTTACTAAAATATTTTGGTAAAAACAGCATCTAGACTTTAAAAGAAAATCCACAGAAACAATAGATGATATCAATCTGCTGTTTAGGATTTTTACTATTTTTTGCCATTTGCGTCGCGCAAAGTGCGATGCAAATGGCTATATCGAACTCACGTTAATCTAACAAATGCGCGATCGCGGCAACTAAAAAAGGCACTGCCGATTCATCCCACAGACCTTCAGAGCGCCGACCCGTTAATAACTGAAAATGTAAATTAAAGGCGTGAGGGTAGCCATTGACCTCAAGGCAAATCTCCTCCGTCTCTAGGGTGCAACAAATTTTTTCGCCATCGGACAATTCGCTTGCCATTACTTGCATCGTCTCGGCAAGTTGCGATACTAATTTACAAAAATCTCTAAACTCATCCCCAGTTAGCTCGATCGCCCAACTGTCCGCGCCCACCAATCCTTTATATAACTCCGCATCTGAGCGGAAACCAATTCGCCAACCCTCACCACTGAGTAACTGCTTAGGCGAACTTTTATCCGTAAAATTTAGCATAACATCCAGACCAAAAGCGTTGCTTAGCAACGCTTTTGGTCACTCCCTTAATCACTCAAAATCTCTGGTTGCGAAATTTCGTCTGACATCTCCATGATGGCGCGGAGAATTGGCTTCATCATGCGATCGTCATAATCGTCCTCTTCGTAGCGTCTGAGCTTAGCGCGGTTAGCGACCTGTACCGTGATCCGATAGCGATTGGAAGAAGCATTGATCAATTCTTCAACACGGCGGATGATTTGTGATGAATCAATAGAGTAACGTTTTGCCATAAATACCAAAGAAAACGAGTCTTTCTAGCTTAACGCGATCGCGTTATTGTTGGCTTAAGTTAGTTGAAAATATTGAAAATATTCCCAGCAATTATCCAAGCAATCAAGTTTTGTGCTGTAATATGATGGACTCGCATAGCTATTTGGGGCGGACTCTTCAAATCCATGACTGCAAAGAAAGTACTGGTAATTGACGACAGCATCATGATCCGCAAAATGGTCAAAAGCATTTTGGCGGGCAAATACGATGTTTTAGAGGCTAGTGACGGCAAATCAGGTTTAGACGCGGCTCGACGCTCTTTTCCTGACTTGATTTTGCTTGACTTCGTGATGCCCAAATACAACGGCTATCAAACTCTGCAAGCAATCCGTCGCGTCGAAGGGTTGCAAAAAGTGCCTGTGATTATGATTTCAGGACTTAAGGAGCAGGTGACTGAGCATGTTCCTGAGCCATTTACGGAGTTTGACTTCCTCGAAAAGCCCTTTGAAGCCGATGTTTTGGTCTCACGGATCCAAAACTTCTTAATTCCCGAACCTGCACCAGCAGCTTCTACGGCATCTCGTTCTTCTAGTGTCATTCAAGCTGTTCCCAGAGCCGAAGAACCTAGCTTGCAGATGATTCTCACTCGATTGACCTCTACTGAGACACTCTTAGTACAGGGGATCGAAAACTTGATCCAACGTGAGGTTGTGGCTAGATTTAATGAGTTAAACACCCATATCGAGCGTCAAGATCAGGTGATTAAGTCCCTAAGCGATCGCATGGAAAAAGTTTCCGAACAAGTCGAACATCAGAGCAAAGGTTTGATGGTGATTTTGAGAGAGCTAAAAAGCTTACAGGGTAAGTAACTTTTCCTAAAAAATTGCAGGGCTTCGGCTCCGCTCAGCCACCATATATCGTTGGCTGAGCGGAGCCGAAGCCTTATTTTTATGCCTATACAGCTAACTTTGCCAAGAGGGGATCACTGATGTTGTCGATTATGAGATCGGCGATCAGTTTGCTAGTGATCGGTGCAAAGAGAATGCCATTGCGGTAATGCCCCGTGGCGAGGATGAGGTTTTCATAGTCGCTGTAACCGAGTAAGGGTATTTCCTGTGGCGCGTGGGGACGGAAGCCCCACCATGTCTCCGTAATCGGCATATCGGCGATCGCAGGATATACAGAAATAGCATTAGTGAGTAATTGGGCGATCCCTGCGGCGGTATTACCTTGGGTAAAGCCATTGTCCTCCACAGTTGCCCCGATCACGATCGTGCCGTCTTGCCTTGGCACAATGTAGCAATTAGGGGCATAGATTACCCTTTGCAATTTGCGATCGCGATCCAGTACCGATAGCATTTGTCCTTTGATCGGCTTAATTGGCAGAGGCATGAGCGATCGCGTCCATGCCCCCGTTGCCAAAATATAGCGATCGCCTTGCATTTTGCCCGCACTGGTTTCTAAATGCGTAACTTTTGGGTGATCACTAGCATGATTGCGGGCAATTTCGTAAACCGTTGTCCCTTCGCAAAATTTGATCGATAGCGATCGGGCAGTGGCAATCAAAGCCTGAGTGAGCTTGCGGTTATTGACTTGCCCATCCTCTGGTAACCACAGCGAACCGATCACCGATGCCCCCAGACCTGACTGGCGTTGCTGGGTGGCAGCTTGACTGAGATATTGGGGATGTCCTGACAGGGCTTGCTGCTCGGCGACATCTAAGATCGGCGCGACCATACCACAGCACCAATAGCCGCAGTCCTGCCCCGATATTCGCATCAAGTTCGCAATCCATTGCGGATAGAGATCGCGACTACGGATGCCCAACTCTAACAGCGCACCCTCAAGACGCTCAGCTTCAGGGGCAAGCATTCCCGCCGCCGCCCATGTCGCGCCCTGCCCACAGCGATCGCGTTCGACGATCGTCACCGTCGCGCCCTTTTGCGATAAAGCGATCGCTGTCGATAAGCCAACGATGCCACCACCGATTATCAAAATATCAGTCATTGGCGCACCTAATCGCAATCACTGCATAGAAGGGATCGGCGCTCGCCATCCCCAACATTGATAAAAATGGCGAACTCGGTGGCACATTTGCTAACAGTTCAGGACGGGTAAAGCCTTTGGGGATAGATGCAAAATATTTAACTACCAGTCTGGGGCGATCGCGTTCTTCCGCATCCCGCCACCCTTGGATCGCCTTTTGATAAAACATCCGATTCGAGAAACTAATAATCGCGATCCCGCCGACTTTAAGGACACGATGAATTTCTGCAAATATCCGTTCTGGATATTGTAAATACTGCACAGAAACTGTGTTTAAAACCGCATCAAAGGATTGATCGGCAAAGGGTAAGGACTGATTTTGATTAAGGTTCTGCACAAAATAATGATTCAGCCTTGGATTACGCGCTAGCTCCTCGGCATTGAGTCCATGTCCCTCCACATGGGCAAATTCCATTTCTGGCGGCAAATGCGACACCCAGCTACTCATCAAATCCAGAATACGAGTCTGAGGTTCTAATCTTTGGCGATAGAGATCGGTCAACTGTTGAATAAAGCGATCGTCTACATGGTTAACAAATCGCGGATAGTCATAAAACAAAGCATCATCGCTATTGTCGAGCTTAGTGCGTTCTGATGGAGCAAGCAGCATATATCTAGGATTCTTGAGCAATAACACTTATATCCATCCTAATACCAAATTTGATTATGCAGGTAGGCGTAACGGCTCTCTTAGAATCTGGGGCTAGTTTCTCCAACAGAAACCACAAGAGCTATAATTTAGATATGGTTTTGCTAAAAATACTATGACTAATCAATATCCTGAACAAGTGGCGCGAGATGAAATCGATAGGATGTTGATTATCGCGGGGTGGGTGGTTCAGTCTAAGTATCAGATAAATTTGGCGGCAAGTCGCGGTGTGGCGGTTAGGGAATATCAGACCGATGCGGGAATTGCGGATTATGTGTTGTTTGTCGATAAGAAACCCGTTGGTATCATCGAGGCTAAGCGCGAAGAAGCAGGGGAACAACTCACCGCCCACGAAGAGCAGTCGAAATATTACGCGGTTAGCAAACTTAAGTATTTAAAGAATGATCCTTTGCCCTTTGTCTATGAAAGTACGGGCGCTTTAACTAGATTTACGGATTATCGCGATCCCAAGCCGCGATCGCGTCCAGTTTTTCACTTTCATCGTCCTGAAACCTTAGCGGAGTGGATGTCGCAACCTGAGACTTTGCGATCGCGCTTACATAAAATCCCTGAATTAGACTCAGTGGGTTTGCGCCCCGCTCAGATTAAGGCGATCGCTAATCTGGAAGCATCATTTAAAGCCAATCGCCCTAGATCTCTAATCCAGATGGCAACGGGTGCGGGTAAGACATTCACGGCTTGTACGTTTGTATATCGGTTGTTGAAGTTTGCTAAGGCAAAGCGGATTTTATTTTTAGTCGATACTAAGAATTTGGGTGAACAGGCGGAACAGGAATTTTTGAAATATCAGCCGACCGATGACAATCGCAAGTTTATAGAGCTTTATAATGTGCAGCGTTTGAGTTCTAGCTTCATTCCCTCCGATAGTCAGGTTTGTATTTCCACGATTCAGCGACTCTATTCGATTTTGCAGGGGAAAGAATTAGAAGAATCTGCCGAAGAGACAAATCCCAATGAATCGAGTTGGCAGAAAAAAGAACCTCTGCCCGTAAGTTATTCGATTAAGAACATGATCGAGCAGTTCGACTTCATCATTATCGATGAATGTCATCGCTCCATTTATAACGTTTGGCAGCAGGTTTTGGAATATTACGATGCGTTTTTGATTGGGCTGACGGCTACGCCCGACAAGCGCACCTTTGGCTTTTTTAATCAGAATGTGGTCAGCGAATACACCTACGAAGAGTCGATCGCCGATGGCGTGAATGTGCCGTATAACGTCTATACGATTGAGACGGAGATTACGAAAAATGGCGCAAAACTGAAAGCGGAGCAGTATATCGATAAGCGCGAGAAGCTGTCTCGGAAAAAGCGTTGGGATCGATTGGATGAGGATTACGAATACAAGCCAAATAAACTTGATAAGGATGTGGTTAATCCTAATCAAATTCGGTTGATTATTCAGGAATTTAAACGCGCCTTAAAAGCTGACATTTTCCCCGATCGCGTTGAGGCGAATGGTGAGTATGAAGTCCCGAAAACCTTGATTTTCGCGAAAACAGATAGCCATGCTGAAGATATTATTGCGATCGTGCGTGAGGAGTTTGGCGAGGGTAATGAGTTTTGTAAAAAGGTGACTTACCAAAGTACGGAAGATCCTAAATCGGTGTTAAATCGATTCCGCAATTCATGGAATCCCCGCATTGCCGTAACGGTGGACATGATCGCCACAGGAACCGATGTGAAGCCGTTGGAAGTGTTGCTATTTATGCGTGATGTGAAAAGCATCAATTATTTTGAGCAGATGAAAGGGCGCGGCACAAGGACGATCGCTTTTGATGATTTACAAAGGGTGACGCGGACGGCTAAGTATACGAAAACCCATTTTGTGATTGTCGATGCTGTCGGCGCAATTAAATCCAAGAAGACCGATAGCCGACCCTTGGAGCGTAAGCCGAGTGTGCCGTTAAAGGATTTGTTAAATGCGATCGCAATTGGGGCGCAGGATGAGGATTTATTTTTGACTTTGGCAAATCGGTTGCTGCGTCTAGATAAACAATTAACGGAACCTGAACAGGTGAAATTTAGTGAGCTTACGGGAGGTAAGAATATTCATGCTGTAGTTAAGGAGTTATTGACGGCTTACGATGCTGATGCGATCGCCGCAAGATCTGAGGCTTTACTAACCAAGATTGCTGTGGGCGATCGCAATCCTGCAAAGCAAGAAGAATGCTACAAACTGGCGCAGTCTGAGCTAGCGGATCTTGCTTCGGCGAATTTTAATGGAGAGTTGAATACCTATATTGATAATTTGCGGAAGGTGCATGAGCAGATCATCGATACGATCAATCAGGATCGGATTTTGACATCAGAGTTTGATTCTTTTTCTGTCGATAAGGCGGAATCTGTCATACAGGATTTTGCCGATTATATTGCGGCAAATCGCGATGAAATCACGGCTTTGAGCTTATTTTATGGTCAGCCCTATCAACGGCGGGAGTTGACTTTTAAGATGATTAAGGAGGTGTTAGAAAAGTTGAAATTAGATAAGCCGATGCTTGCGCCTGTGTATGTGTGGGATGCTTACAAGCAGTTGGAAGTGGTGCGGGGTGATAGTCCTAAAAATGAGTTGATGGCTTTGGTGTCGTTGATCAGGCGGGTAACGGGATTAGATCAGAGTTTGACTGCCTATGACAAGACGGTGGATAGAAACTTTCAAACTTGGGTATTTGGGAAGCAGGCGGGGGCGTTGAAGTTTACGGAGGAGCAGATGCGCTGGTTACGGATGTTGAAGGATCATGTGGTGACGAGCTTTCATGTGGAGTTAGATGATCTGGACTATACGCCCTTCGATCGCGAGGGTGGTCGGATGAAGATGTATCAGCTTTTTGGCGATCGCATGGATGAGATTATGGAGGAGTTGAATGAGGCGCTGGCGGCGTAATGTTTTTGAATGATGTCTGTACTATGATTTGTTAGATGAGCTTGATTATTGCAAGAGGATAGTATGCGTAAACAGATCGTTGAATGTACTTCTTTGCTAGATGCTTTTGTGGCAGTTGTAAAGCAATTGAAAGAATGCGAGATTAAATATCAGATGGATTCTGAAGATTTCTTTGCTAAATATCAACAGGGGAAAACGTCTGATGATGAGGATTTTGTGGAGTGGGCAGGGAATTACAAGCATTTTTTGGATTTACATCAGGCGATCGCAGGCAAGATGAAAAATGTCGCGTAGAATTTTTAGAGATTATTTTGAGGAGATCGATTGCCTTTTAGAGGTTTTCCAAAATGCTTATGTTGAGAACTACAACGCAGTTATATTGACTGATGAACGCGCTAATCTGAAGCTAAGAGTGCGTTTTTATTTTAAATATTTGCTTTCTGTTAGTGAGGCTTTGGTAGTTGTGGATGATCGGGCTATGGCAATTGATTACCGTTACCATTTCCAAGATGAGCAAAATAATTTGATTTTTCGCTATGACAGTACGCCACATTTTCCAGATTTAGATAGTTTTCCACATCATAAGCATTTAAGTGATCGCGTGATTGCTTGCGAAAAGCCAGATATAGCAAGGGTTTTACAAGATGTTTCAAATTTTCTAGAAAGTATTATTTAGGATCGCTATTAAAGCGAAATTATTGTAGGGGTTGAGCATTTGCGCGAATATCTCTAAACACTTCACAAAAATCTTGATTCGCAAATGCTCAACCCTATGCGCTGTAAACCGATCGCATTATTGCTGCGGGTTAGGATTTGGGTAAATGTTGGAGTTTTTGGGCATAGCATTACCAATTTAGGCGGATCGGTGATTTTGGGAGATGGTGGTGGTAATGCTTTGCCCCTACGGATTTTTGTTTAATTTCATCTATAATCTTTAGGCAATTGTCGGGAATTTTGGGCGATAAATCGGGTTATTGATGATGAGAGAAGATTGGATTGAGGTTGAATTGGGGGATATGTTGGACTACATTCAGCCTTCAAAATATATAGTTAACTCAACAGAATATAGCGACAATTACAGAACGCCTGTTCTTACGGCTGGGAAATCATTCATAATTGGATATACAAATGAAACTGAGCATATCTTTAATGATGTCCCAGTAATAATATTTGATGATTTTACTACTGCAACTCAGTTTGTAAATTTTCACTTCAAAGTAAAATCATCCGCAATGAAAATTTTGAAGCCAACTAGTGATCTAGTTAATATTAGATATGTTTTCTATTTTATGAAAACTATTAGGGAAAATACTGATACACATAAGCGATATTGGATCTCTATTTTTTCAAAAGTAAAAATCCCTCTTGCGCCATTGCCTGAACAAAGGGCGATCGCAGCAAAAATCGAGCAACTATTCAGCGAACTAGACAACGGCATAGCCAACCTCAAAGCCGCCAAATCCAAACTAGAAATCTACCGCCAAGCCATCCTAAAACAAGCATTTGAAGGTGAATTAACAATTGAGTGGCGACAAAAAAGACTGTTAGAAATTGAGGATTGGAAAGTATATAAATTTGGTGATCTGATTAAGACGATTGATGGAGATAGAGGGAAAAATTATCCTAAATCACATGAATTACTAAATTCTGGATTTTGTCTCTTCCTCTCAACAAAAAATGTGAGGAAGGGTGAATTTGTTTTTGATGAAAATCAATTTATATCAGAGGAAAAAGATAAAATATTGAGAGGAGGAAAACTAGAAATAAACGATGTAGTAATTACCACAAGAGGAACGCTTGGAAATGTAGCATTATATGATGAAAGAGTAAAATTTAAAAATGTGAGAGTTAATTCAGGGATGTTGATCTTGAGGGTAAAAGATTCTAATCAATTGTCTCAAAATTTTTTAATGCAATTTATAAATTCATCTATTTTCTTTAGACAGTTAAAAGCAAAACAATCGGGAACGGCTCAACCACAGATTCCTGCTAATGTGCTGCGCGAAATTGAAATTAACCTACCAAGTGAAGTGACAGAACAAAACCAAATTGTCCAAGAAATTGAAACTCGTCTATCTGTCTGCGACAAACTTAACGAAGCGATCGATCAAAGCCTAGAAAAAGCCCAAGCATTGCGACAAAGCATCCTTAAAAAAGCCTTTGAAGGCAAACTCCTCACCCAAGACGAAATCCAAACCTGCCGCCAACAACCCGACTGGGAACCTGCTGCTAAACTATTGGAGAGAGTTAAAAAAGACGGCAAAACTAAAAAGTGAAATTTATGAATAACGCCACAAAACCATTGGAAGAAATAATTCAAGAATTGCCCCCCAACCTCAAAATCGAGGTAAAAGCATTCGTAGAATCACTTTTAAACAAGTCTCAACAACGCCCCAAGCGAAAACTGCGCCAAGACTGGGCAGGAAAACTCAAAGCAGAAACCTATACATCCGTTGACTTACAGCATTTAGCTAACGACTGGAGATCCAGCTAATGTTTCTTTTGGATACAAACCCACATATCAAAAAAGAAACAGTTTATGTATGATAAACCTAAAAATTAGTCAAACTAAGTAATCAATAAACATCATCATGGCTACCGATATCGATCAAAAGAATTTCTTCTTGATCGAGATTTGGAGATTCTTTGAAATTAAAAATTATGCGACAGTCATACTCCACACTACAAGACCATGCACCAGACAACTTGCCCTTTAACTTATGTGTTTTTAATGAAGGATGAAATGGATCGCTGACTAATAACTTTAACCTTTCAGCTATCTTAGTCTCTATCTGAGAATCTCTGCGAATTAAAGCCTTAAAAGAACGTTTAAAAGAAGCAGTTAATACAAGAATTCTCATCTTGTTAATTCCGCCATGATGTCATCAACCGACCCTCGAAACACATTACCATTGACATAATCCTCATTTGCCAAAGCAATATTACGCGCCATCTGATCGCGGCGCTTCTCTATTTGATGTTTTCTGATTAGCTCAATCAAAGTCATCTGCTCATCATCCGACATTTCCTCAACTATTTCTAAAACAGTATCAAAGCTATAGGCATTCATATTTGTTGTTAGATAAACATATACATATTATTTTATAAGAATCTCCCCCCAATGAGTAACGAATCAAACCTAATTTCTAAGGTCTGGAACTTCGCCAACATCCTTCGTGATGATGGTGTCAGCTATGGTGACTACCTCGAACAAATTACATACCTGCTATTCCTAAAAATGGCAGATGAAATGTCCAAACCACCCTACAGCAAAAAGATTAAATTTCCGCGCATCAAAGATGCAGAAAACAACGAAATCTCCAACGGTGAAATCTGTAACTGGGCAACCCTCACCAACAACAAACGCGGCGCAGAGCTTGAATCCTACTACACCCAAATGCTGCGATCGCTTGCCACCGAAAAAGGCACATTAGGACAAATTTTCACCAAATCCCAAAACAAAATCCAAGACCCATCAAAACTGCTCAAAATCATCGACATGATCGACAAAGAGCAATGGACAATGGTGGGAACCGATGTCAAAGGCGATATCTATGAAGGACTGCTAGAAAAAAATGCCGAAGATACCAAAAGCGGTGCAGGACAATACTTTACCCCTAGAGCCTTAATCAAAGCGATGGTCGCCTGTGTGCATCCACAACCTAGCAAAACCATCCACGATCCCGCCTGTGGCACAGGGGGATTTTTCCTCGCCGCCTATGACTACATCACCACTCATCATTCCCTAGACCGCGATCAAAAAGCCTTTCTCAAAAATCGCACCTTCTCAGGTAACGAAATTGTCGCCAGTACCCGCCGCCTCAGCCTGATGAATATGTTTCTGCACAACATCGGTGAAATCGATGGTGAAAGCTTTATCTCTCCCAATGATGCCCTGATCGCCGATAGCGGTATTCGCGTGGACTACGTTTTAGCCAATCCTCCCTTTGGCAAAAAAAGCAGCATGACGATCACTAACGAAACAGGAGAACAGGAAAAGCAAGACCTCAACTATAACCGTCAAGACTTCTGGGCAACCACCTCTAACAAACAACTCAACTTTTTACAACATATCCGCACTCTGCTCAAAATCAACGGTGAAGCCGCCGTTGTCCTTCCTGACAACGTTCTCTTTGAGGGCGGCGCAGGCGAAACCGTTCGCAAAGAGTTGATGAAAACCACGGATTTACATACAATCCTGCGCTTACCCACAGGCATCTTTTATGCCCAAGGAGTCAAAGCAAACGTCCTCTTTTTTGACAACAAACCCGCCGCCAAAGAGCCTTGGACAAAGGAAGTCTGGATCTACGACTACCGTACCAATGTCCAGCACACCCTCAAGAAAAATCCCCTCAAACTATCAGACCTCCAGCCTTTTATTGATTGCTACAAATCAAGCGATCGCCATCACCGCACCGAAACATGGTCAGAAACAAATCCCGAAGGACGTTGGCGCAAATTTGGCTATGACGAAATCATGGCGCGAGACAAAACCAACCTCGATATCTTCTGGCTCAAGGACAAAAGCCTTGCCGATCTCGATAATCTGCCCGACCCTGACATCCTCGCCAACGAAATCATCGAAAACATCGAAGCAGGGCTAGCTAGTTTTAGGGAAATCATGGAAAATCTCAATGCGGCTTAATCCATTAAAGTCATTTTTCAACTTTTGTGCCGCGCTTCGCGCGGCACAAAGGGCTATATCGAACTAATGCTAATATGCGCCCTTGCCAAAGAGAACTAGCCGCAAAGTCTCAACGAGAATTTCTAAATCGAAGTTTAGTGACCAGCGATCTATATAAAAGAGATCTAACTTGGTCACGTCATCGATACTATCAAGATCCGATCGCCCTGAAATTTGCCATAGTCCCGTAATTCCGGGCATGACCAGATGGCGCGTATGATGCCAAGTATTAAAGCGAGCCACATCGCGCACAGGTAAGGGGCGGGGACCCACAAGGCTCATTTGTCCAATTAAAACATTGAATAATTGCGGTAACTCGTCAAGGCTAGTACAGCGCAGAAAATGTCCAATCGGGATAATTCTCGGATCGTGCTTGATTTTGAACATCACGCCATCAGCACTTTGATTAAGATGTTCTAGCTGTGCCTGTTGGCGATCGGCATCCATGAACATACTGCGAAACTTCCACATCCGAAAGGTTTGTCCATGTAAGCCAATGCGTTCCTGTGTGTAGAAGACGTTGCCCCTAGAACTGGCTTTGATGGCGATCGCGATCGCGATAAATATGGGAGATAGCAACAGTAAACCGATCAAAGCCGCTCCAAAATCAAGGCAGCGTTTAAAGATATATTCCCAATTTGCCAAGAGCGGTGACTCAATTCTGATCATGGGCATGGAGGCGAAGATCTCTGGTGTACCGCGTCGATGTAATAGCATCAAGCTCGAGGGTACTAGCCGCAAGCCGATCCCCGCATTACGAAGTTGCCAGTATAGTTGTGAAGCAAGTTGCGTTTCTGGTAATCCTTCCGCAATCACTTCCTTAGCGCCAGAGTTAATAATTGACTGAATTGCATGGGAAGAATTGGCAAGGGAAGAAGCGAGAACACCGACAATCTGATAACCTGTGCGTTTTTCGATGACATTTGCGAGATAGGGCAGGCGATCGCTAGGGGCAATAATAAACACAGGTGTATGTGTACGTGCGATCGGGAACTGATCGAGAATTAGCGTCCATAGCAATCTCAGTCCGATAATTAGCACCATACTCCCTACCCATGCAGGTAAAAATAGCGATCGCGGGGCATCAACGGTAGGATCAACAAAATAACTAATCACCAAGGAAGCCAGATAAATATTGCTAATACATTGGGATTGTTTGACATAGTTGCGCCATTGCGACTCCCCACGATAAAAGTTGTGGTAAGCAAAACTGGTGACAAGGACAGCAGCAAAGACCCAAAATAGCCCCGTTAGTCCCATAAATTCACCCCAATTGAGTTGAGGCGGCAAGGGCGAAAAGGTACTGTTGAGACTGCGAGAGATTTGCCAAGCAATCCCTAATCCCAAAATATCGCTGGCAATCAGTAATAGCGTCCGTAACCAATTAAATTCCCAATTAAATCTCCAACTAGATCCCAGCATTAACCTCTGCGAAAGCTGGTTACCTGCCCGAATATCACGTTTTTTATGGGACTGGCGATCGCTACTCACTCTCATCTGCCTCTAAATTAAAACTATTCAAAGTTCTGATCAAATGCTGTCTTATCAAATGCCGACGGCATAGCCTATCTAGTATTCTGCCCAAATTTCTAACCACAATGTCTGTCACTATGATTCACGAAAGCGTGACCATACTTTTCTAAATTGGGATAATTTGTATTGCAGCAGTTGCCATCCCAATAAAATTACAAAACAAGGATTATTAATCAAATATCTCTGCCATAGACGTTTTGGCTCTTGGAGCAAGCGATAGAGCCATTCCAACCCATTTGCCATCATCCACCTCGGCGCTTGAGCAACTTGTCCACTATGAAAATCAAAGGCAGCCCCAACCCCAATCATCACCGCCTGTAACTGCCCCTGCGCCTGACTCATCCAAAATTCTTGTTTAGGACAACCCAACGCCACAAAAACCACCTTTGCCCCCGATGCCCGAACTATCTCTAGATCCAGATCCATTTGCGCTGTGAAATCTGGCGATCGCCATTCTAGATAGGGCGGCGAATGTTTACCCGCGATCGCTAATTTAGGAAATTTTGCGATCAGATTCTCCTCCAATCGCTCCAAGGTATCCGCCGTTGCCCCAAATAAATATATAGACAAATTCTTCTCGGCAGCGCGATCGCACCATGCCAACATCAGATCAGGACCATAGACTCGTTGTTGTTTTTGTACCCCTAGCGATCGCATTGCCCACACTAGCGGCATCCCGTCAGGCGTGACTATTTCTGCCTTCTCTAGCACTTGGCGATACTCCCGCTCCCAATAGGCACTCATCACCACATGGACATTGGCTGCCACGATATAAGCAGAGCTAGAGTTCTGCACAAGCTGCTCAATGCGATCGCAGGTATCGATATAACTGGTGCAATTAACATCGACATTAATTATCCTGACAACATTTTGTTGATCTATTTGTTGATCCATTGGCAATCCTTAAAAGTAACCCTGCAAACCCATAGACTTTATGCTAGTATCGCTAAGGCAAAAAATAGTTTTAAAATTTAGATTCTTTCGATGAATACAGAAATTGCAGAAGATTTATTCACTCAAGGTTTAGAACGCTACAAACAAGGTGAATCTGCGGCGACCCTAATTCCTGTATTTGAAAAAGTATGCGATCGCCAGCCTAAGGTCGCCAGTGGTTGGATTTGCTTATCTTGGCTATACCTACTAGACAGCAATGCCAAGCTAGCGCTCAAAGCCGCCCAAAAAGCTGTCAAAATTGCCCCCGAAGATCCCCAAGGCAGAATCAACCTTGCGATCGCCATGCTAGAGCTATCTCAAAAAGGCGTGCGTGAACAGATAGAAGCGGCACAAAACTGGATGATGATTCTCAAAGATATTAAGCCCGAAATTGTTGAGAATTTTGAAGAAGGATTACGCCGTCGCCCAGACTGGAAAGCCTTGGAAAAAGTTAGAGCATGGGTTCTTGATTAACAGTCTTCTCGATTAAAATCTGACAAGTATCAACTTATATTAACTACACACCTAAAGGCACTTTGAATAACTTCATTTAAACTCATACAACTTTATATACTTCCGTACTCTTGTCATCAAAACTTAACAAAGGTTTTTTAACAAGAGTGCTACGCTACCTACAGAAGAAAGTGATCTAAATCACTAAGTTTACCAATCTTTTATTTTTTGGTAGCAGTCTGTTTTATAAGTTTTTTGTAAAAAAAGGAAGTTAAAAAAATGATTTTAGAAGATGTCAGAGTGAAGCCCGATACTCGTAATCACAAAGGATTCTTTGTGTTAGAAGCTTCTTACAAGTTGGTTAATATTGATGGCAATGGCTGGGCATTGATTTGCTTGGATGACTACGTTTGTCACTATGTCGATCCCGATGACTTGAAAATGCCCAGAGGATGGAAAAAATCAAGTTAGATTTTAATGAGTAATTCTCTAGATAACCTCTAGTAATTGCCTAGAAGTTCTCTATTGATTTTCCTTGTTGACTTTTTGTATCGTTTTTATGTTCAAGCTTCACTATTCACCACCGATTTTAAGTTTTAAATTAAATTTCATAAAACCAAACAAAAAGGAGGAGCTAATTTTAGCTCCTCCTTTTTGTTTGGTTTTATTCAGTCAGTCCAGTCATATAGACAATTCAAACAAGAAAAATAGGGCTTCGACCCTTCGACAAGCTCAGTGCATCGCTTCGCTCAGCCAGCAATAATACGATGGCTGAGCGAAGTCGAAGCCTCTTGAATTTATTTGGAATTACTATAGCTGTAGCTGCTTGTACTAACGTCAGTTCGACGAAAGCGCAAAACGGTAAAAAGCACTTTGTGCTTTTTACCGTTTTGCGCCATTTGCGCCGCGCGAGTTGCGGCGCAAATGGCTGTAGGACAGAATTAAAAGCCAAGAAGCAAGTTGCGGCGCAACTCGCCTTCTAGTTTTATGTCCTAACACGAATGGTTACAGCTAGCTATATGTCCTCAGCAAATCTTGCTTTGATACACAAGCCTTAATGTCATATTGTCATATCCAATAAAAATCCAGAAGCGATATGTCACTTCTGGAAGATGTCATAGAGTTTATCAACAGGTAGTATCAAATCTATACTGAGTTTGCCATAAGTAAATCTTGATTACTCATGACAAACTTTATCCATCCATTGATGGTAGAACCCCAACTCTGGTAGAGTTTAATAGCTATGATCAAAGGCAGTCTAGTTACAAAAAAAGTATAAAACTCAAACCCTACTACCACGTTATAGATACGCACCAATGGTGATCGTAGAGTTGGAGTGCCTTGAGCTTGGCTATACCAAACTGGCGCAGCCGAACAACCGATGTACTAATGAGTCAGTGATTTGGCAGGAGCTGATCTAGAATTACCTAGATGCTGCTACTGCAACTTCTCTTTCTTCGGGTGGCTTGAGACTTGGGAACAGGAAGTGATTTTCTTCAACATACTGTGCTCCAAACAGTCCTTTTTCTGCCCAGAAGTATCGATCGGTTGTATGTTCGTTACGTCTTACGAGCAACAATGCGGGCGGAAGAATGTTATGAGTGTGGATGTACTTGCGTGCAGCCGTCACTGGTTTATCTTCACCGCTATCGATACTAAATTGAGGAATATGCTCTAGGATTTTGCGCCCTTCTTGGCGACGTCTACTCTTGCGCTTACGTCTCCTTGCCAAATCAATACCTCCTAATTTAGACCCTGAAATGCAATCGGGATTACAAAAACATTGATATTATAGCTAGGGTCAATAGGAAAATTCAACTTTTCTTTACAAATTTTTGTCAGTAGCCATGAATTAACTGGTAACAAGGTTTACATTAATTCGAAGCAAAGTGGTTTAATGCTTCAGCAAAGTCTCGAACACCACGAAATTGTCTGTACACTGAGGCAAATCTAACATAGGCAACTTCGCTGACGGTCTGCAAATATTGCAGTACCATTTCTCCGATTTCTACGCTGGAGACTTGGTGGCGATCGCGTACCTGTAGTTGAGATTCGATTTCGTCGATGATCGATTCGAGTTTTTGTTGAGATACACCTGTCTTCTCGCAGGCGCGGATCATACCTCGCAGCAACTTAGAGCGATCGAAGGACTCACTGCTACCGTCTCTTTTGAGAATAGTAATTGGTACAAATTCGATGCGTTCATAGGTAGTGAAACGGCGTTGACAGTTGAGACATTCGCGCCTGCGCCGAATACTACAGCCCGACTCTGCCGAACGAGATTCTAGAACGCGGCTATCGGTATGCTGGCAAAACGGACAGAGCATGACATATCTCGGAGTTGTGGCTAAAGGCTGACTTGTAATACAACTGTAAATTATATCGGTTAGTATCGGTTAGTTTGGCTGCATATTCCGCACTATGAGTTTTATAGCTGTAGTCACCCTTGAACTTCCGTCTTGTTAGAATCCCCAACCAGAAGAAGAGTGGCGGCGCGGAGCGCCGCCACTCTTCTTCTGGTTGGGATTTGTCCCACAGATTTTGAGATTATAGACAATTCAAATAAGAAAAATAGGGCTTCGACTTCGCCCAGCCAGCAATATTACGATGGCTGAGCAAAGTCGAAGCCTCTTGAATTTATTTGGAATTACTATACTTGTTGAGAAGCGATGATTTCTTGCGCTAGTTGTGTGACTTGGCGATCGCTAGGGCTATGAATATGAGGGACAATTGCGATCGCTCAATGAAAAGATATACTGAACTGGTTTGTTTTTTTTATGATTAATTTGTGAACGTAATCCTAGAGCTTGAGTCTAACTTAAATACATGAACATACAATCAGATAACTTGCTTCACCCATTTAGATAAATTGTGATGAAATATCTTTATTTACATGGCTTTGCCTCTAGTCCAAATTCCTATAAAGCGCGATATATGCAGCAGCGCTTTGATGAATTGGGGATAACTCTAGCTGTCCCTGATCTCAATTTGATAGATTTTGCCACCGTGACCCTATCTGATCAGTTAGATTACCTTGAGCACAATTATTTTGCTGATGGGGAGGCAATTACAGTCATCGGCTCTAGCCTTGGCGGATTTTTGGCGGTGCAATTGGCGGCGCGTAATGTTTTGGTGGAAAAGTTAGTTTTGCTTGCGCCTGCCTTTGGATTTGGTCAGCGAATTGTGGATGCGATCGGGGCGGAAAATATTGCTAACTGGCAACAGTCAGGAGTGCGCCAGTTTTATCACTATGGTTTGAAGCAGAATCTAAATCTTCATTTTCAGTTTATCGTCGATGCTCAAAATTATTCTGAAGACCAACTAACGCGATCGCTACCTACTCTGATCTTTCACGGTGTTCATGACGATGTTGTGCCTGTGGGATTGAGTCAAGAATATGCTCAAGAGCGATCGCAGGTTATTTTAAACCTATTAGAGGATGATCACGCTCTCAGTAAGGATTTAGAATCTATGTGGCAACGGATTAGACAGTTTATCGGACTATAAACACAAAAAGCGCCGATAATAGTCATCCCTAAAGGTAGTTTCTTTTGATACAAAATATCCGCTAGGATTTTAAAACAGCAGTTCAACTTAACAGAATTAATAAAAGGTTTTAAACCCGTTGAAAAACATCATCAAAACCCTGCGAGCTGATTTCTCGATCATTTTCGAGCGCGACCCTGCTGCGCGTAACTGGCTAGAAGTCTTGCTCTGCTATCCCGGACTCCATGCTATTTGGTTATATCGCTTTGCCCATTGGTTGCATGGCTTCAAGTTGCCTGTAATTCCAAGGATGATTTCCCAATTTGCAAGATTCTTAACGGGCATTGAGATTCACCCAGGCGCGAGAATTGGTCAGGGTGCGTTTATTGATCATGGTATGGGTGTGGTGATTGGCGAAACGGCGATCGTTGGTGAATATGTATTAATTTATCAAGGGGTCACCCTTGGCGGTACGGGTAAGCAGTCGGGCAAGCGTCATCCGACCCTTGGCGATAATGTGGTTATTGGCGCGGGCGCAAAGGTTTTAGGAAATATTGAAATCGGCAGCAACTCTCGCATTGGTGCGGGTTCTGTGGTGTTAAAGGCTGTCCCCCCCGATTGCACTGTGGTTGGTATTCCTGGGCGGATTGTCCATCGTCATGGGGTAAGGGTTTCAGCCCTCGATCATAGTCAAACTCCTGATCCTGAAGGTGATGTAATCCGATCGCTAATTGGACGAGTAGAGCAGCTTGAGAGACATACCGAAGCCCATTCTTTGCATCCGCTCAATGGCTATCTGATTGATTCAGAGTTATTAAAAAATGTCCGTCCGCGTCACCTTACTCCTGCTGATAACTTTGAACATCCTGAAGAATATGAAGGATTTTCGGAAGGTGGTGGGATCTAAAGTTTGCGCTGCAAACTCTTGCTAAAACCAAAAGAATAGAGGCGGCGCGAAGCGCCGCCTTTATTCTTTTGGTTTTAGCTTTTAAAAACACAAAATGGCGTAGCCATTTTATGTTTTGGTATTAGAGTATAGCGATCGCCATATTCTAAAAAAATTAAAGCTATGGATCAGCAAAAACCTTCCCCCCTAAGTTCCTTAATTAGTCTATGGCAGTGGTTAAAGTGGCGACTTACGAGGAGTTGGGATCGGGCGATCGCCTTGATTTTTTTGGTAATGCTGAGTACTTGCCTAGTGGTCTTAGCGGGTTGTGAGCCTATTCCTGAGCCAAATCAAATTAGTGTTGGCAGTACCAATCGTCTCAAAGCGGTGCTGGATCGCGGCAAATTAGTTTGTGGAGTCAGTGGCGAGTTACCCGGATTTAGCTTTGTCAATCGCGAAGGTAAGTATTCAGGTATTGATGTGGATATCTGTCGAGCGATCGCCGCCGCCCTATTTGATAATCCCGATGCTGTCCAGTTTCGCAATCTCAACGCCAAGGATCGTTTCACCGCTTTGCAATCAGGAGAAATTGATATCTTGAGCCGCAATACCACTTGGACAATCAGCCGCGATACTGGCTCTCGCCTTGCCTTTATGCCTGTGGTGTTTTATGACGGACAGGGGGTGATGGTACGCAAGGATAGCAAGATCAAAGAAATTACCGATCTCAAAGATGCCGATATTTGCGCTCAAACGGGGACGACGACTGAGCAGAATCTCGCTGACCAAATGCGTAAGCGTGGTCTGACCTATAAACCCGTAGTGTATGAAGATGTGAATGCTACCTTTGCCGCCTATCAGTCAGGGCGCTGTCAAGCGATTACGGCGGATCGTTCAGCGCTAATCGTGCGGCGGACTCGCCTTGCTGATCCTGACAATCATGTAGTTCTTGATTTTGTAGTGTCCAAGGAGCCGCTTGCGCCTGCGGTCGGTGATGGTGATGCGCGTTGGGCGGATATCGTGAAGTGGATCGTATTTGCAGCGATCGAGGCTGAGGATTTGGATATTTCTTCCAAAAATGTGGCGGAAATGATCAAGGGCGACAATGCCGAAATTCGGCGTTTTTTGGGAGTTGATGGCAGTCTGGGCAAGGATATGGGCATTAGTAATGACTTTGCGGCAAGGGTGATCAAACACGTTGGCAACTACGCCGAGATATATGATCGCAATCTTGGTAAAGATAGTCTGTTTAAGCTGCCCCGTGGACAAAATAATCTCTGGAAAAACGGCGGTCTCATGTACGCACCACCATTTAGGTAAAAAAGAATGTTAGCGCGAAGCGCTGCCCTTTTTGCTGAATAAGTCTACCAACCAAAAATTGAGGCGATCGCAGACTTTAGGGTAAATTGACATTTTCATGAATTGAATAGCGATCGCCACTTTTCGCATAGTAATGAGCTTGACAAAATCAAAATCAACAATCTAAAATATAAATGATTAAATAATCAATACAAGCTGAAAATATATGGAATCATTAGGGGGACTTAATGGAGACTTTCCATGGAGATCGTCCCAACTGCAGCCTTTGTCTGCATCCATTCCAAATAGTTTTATTACCCCAAATTCATACGGATTAGCAATCCAACCAAATTCTAATAGTCAGATATTTTCAATCCAGTTTGATGCGATACAGGATGGATAGAGATCAATGGCGATGCAAGTAACAATATCGTCAAACAAACGATAACTGACAATGGTTATTACCAGTTCGACATTGATGGCAATATTTTTAGTAGCGATTACAGTATATGTATTCTAATTGCACATATTAAGTTCCTCCTCATTTCGGAAAACAAAATATAGTAATTTAAATGATTTAATTTATGGAATTTACTCAGGTATTTAAATGTTAAAAAGACAGCTAAGTATTCTAATTGTTATTACAATGATAACTACTTCATGCATTAATTCTGCAAGATTAGAAGTCCAAACCCCTTTGACACCTATCTCAAAAATTGTAGAATTTGCGACTTTAACTTCTCTCAGTATACCTAAAAAAAACTCGAAAGACAAAGAAATTGAACCAAATTTTAAAGACAAAAAATTAGCATATATTTATAAGTATAGAAAAAGTCTTCACGTCTGTGAAGAAGATAGATTTATCCCAGACTATGCTGAAAGAGATTCTGAAGTTTACCAAGTTAACAGCCAAAAATATATTGTGGAATTTGGCTGTAGTTCAGGTGCGTACGCTTCATCCAAAGAATTTCTTCTCTATTCAATTAAAGATTATGGTATTGAGATTAAGCCTCTCACTGTACTAAAAAGGACTGATGAAGATGGGATGAATTTAAATAGTCAACCTATTTGGGTTCACAGAAAAATGGTTAGTGGACTACTAAATTTCAATCCTAATACTCTAGATCTTAGAATTAGTACTGTTCGTCCTTCTGGTGGTTATATTGCTGAGTACAGATTTGATGGTGACGAATTTAAGCTTCTAAAGTATTCTATTGTCCCTGATGTCTCAACTCAAAAGAAAGGAGTTGAGCCTAATATTGTTTATCCGTAAAATCCAATTTCGTAACTACTCAGGGCAGAAAGAAGGAATAAAAAGCAAAAGATACAGAAAGAGGGAGAAAAAGGTTAAAAGATATGAACATCTTTGTGTTTTTCGCATTAGTAATGACAACACTTAATTTTGATCCATCAAGAATCACAAGCCAGTTAAAAGTTACCAGTCAATCAGATAAAAATATTTGGATGAATGAAAAATGCAGACTATTAGAATGCAATGCTAAGGTTTTGGCACAAGTGATTCCACTAAATTTAGAAGCAACTATTCAAGAATTCCGAGTGAAGACAAAAGTACCTAGCGATCGCGAATTGTTTTTTGAAAATTAAGATTTAGGCGATCGCGTACACAATTCAAAAATAGCGATCGCGAATTGTTTTTTGAAAATTAAGATTTAGGCGATCGCTTCTAATGTCACTGCTAGCTCTAGTAAAGGTGGGAATATTAGTTTGATATGCGATCGTAATCTTGGCAAAGATAGTTTGTTTGAGTTTCCTTGTGGGCAAAACAATCTTTGTAAAAACAGTGGTCTGCGGAAAGTGTCACACGCCTTATAAATCTTAGCTACAGGAAATTGGATGAACGGAAAGAAATTTTTAGTAAAGTCAGAATTGAGTAGAGAAAAGCATGGACTTTAATATATTTGTTAATTGTCTGCTACTTCCTTTGATAATGAATGTCCCTATCCAAAATTATTGTAGTGGAAATATCCACGCAAAAAATATTCCTAATGAAGTGAAATATGCATTATTAGATATTGAAACAAAAACGACTGTGCCTATTATTGTTCCTACAATTCTTCCAAGATATGATATCCCGCTAATTGCAGGTGGACGAGTAGAAAAACAATATGCGAAAGATGCTTATGATATTTTTTATGGAACTTCACATGCCTGTAACTCTAATAAATGTTCTTTTGGTAGTACTGGGGGAGAATTAATTTCAGATACAACTGAAGATCCTATAGAAACCTACAATTCAGGAATTAGTTTGTACGCTAGGTCTGGAAGACCATCAGAACATCCCAAAAAAACAGAAGAATCAGGAGGATATGTTACTTTATCGAGAGGAATTAGTGGATTTTACATTCCCTCTTTCTGCTACGCATATTGTAATGATGCCAAAATTGTATGGCAGCAGGGTGAATATCAGTACTATGTTGCTAGATCAAAAGGTGGCACGTTAAAAGAATTGGTTAAAATTGCTAACTCTGCAATTGAGAATCAGCCTTAGCCTGTAGTACAGTCAAGTTCCTAAACTTTAACGAGAAAATATCGCTAATCTCAATTCAAATAACAGGAGTACGTCTAAAACAAGATGATCGCGTACACAATTCAAAAATAGCGATCGCGAATTGTTTTTTGAAAATTAAGATTTAGGCGATCAGTTTTAATGTCACTACTATTATCTCTAGTACATTGGGGAATATTAGGCGATCGCAAGCTGATGTATGCACTACCCTTTAGATCAACAAAAAAGGCAGCACTTTGTGCTGCCTTTTTTGTTGAATAGATGCTAAAACTACCAGCCAAAAATTGAGGCGATCGCTGGTTGTTTTGATTCTTCTTGATCAAGCTCAACCTGTGGCGTAGCCTCTTGCGCTATTAATTCTTCAGTACAGAAAGTCGCCGTACTAAAACCACCAAATCTCTGGACAGTACTAGCCCGCATTCTCACATTGGGCGCAGGGAACCAGAAGCGCTCGTAGGAACTCATCGAAGGGTATTCGGTGATTAAAACCAACGCATCCTCGGCATCAATTTCATAATGACCGATTACAGGCACGACCTCCGCATAGCCGCGTTCGCGCAGTAGCTTACCCCTGCGCCCTGTCTCATCATCAGGCACTAGCGCAAATACGGTTTCGCCCGAATGGTTTTCGTCATCTTCCTTATCCCATGCCATCGTGCCATCCCACTTCACATAGGCTCCACCGATCGCCAATTGCGGATCGATTTCGTGCATTTGACAAATCTCGACTACCTTCGGATCATCGGCATTAAGGGGATTGACATGGATTTCTGAGCCACCCTTTTCGGCACGACGAAAGGCTAGGTGATGGGTCGTCCGTTGCGATCGCCAGTTGCCTGCACTTTTTTGAAAAAACTCTAAAGCATTCATAGTTAGTGAAAAAGTAAATAAGGATAAATAAAAATTATTTAAATAACTAGGACAATTAAAACCTAAAATCAGAGGCTATTCTTTTCGCTATGCGGGTGGAACAACTTTTTGATTTTTTAGGCGATCGCCAGTTGGCGTTTTTGAAAACCCTGACTTAGCTAGATCGCAATTAAGATTCCTATCAAAGAGATTAACCTATTCCCAGAAATGTTGCAGTAACATCAGCAATGGCAAGCCCCCAGACTTGCCTTGAGATCAGTATTTTGATCGCGCTAATAGCCTTAAGGCGCTAAAGTAAACGCAGATCTGAATATTTTTTTACTATGGCTTTTCAACGTGCTAGCGGCATTTTGCTGCACCCGACCTCCTTGCCGAGCAAATTTGGGATTGGGGATTTAGGAAAATCTGCCTATCACTTTATCGAGTTTTTATCGCGCAGTGGTCAAAAACTATGGCAAGTCTTGCCTCTTGGTCCTACGGGCTATGGAAATTCTCCCTACATGAGCTATAGCGCGATCGCTGGTAATCCCTATTTGATTAGCCCCGAACTATTAGAAAAACAACATTTACTTAAGTCCGAAGATTGGGAAGATTTACCTGATTTTAATTATTTAGATCATGGCGATCGCGTTGACTTTGATCTAGTAATTCCCTTTAAGCGCAAATTACTAGAGATTGCCTTTGAAAGATTTCAGCAGGGCTATGAAGATCAAGATCCCCAGCATCACCATGATCTCTATCTGCTTCAAGAGCAGTTTAGTAAGTTCTGTCAAGAGGAATCAGAATGGCTGGAAGATTATGTCTTATTTATGGCATTGCTAGAGGAAAATCCCGATGTGACTTGGAATAATTGGGAACCTGCGATCGCCAAACGTCAGCCCCTTGCGATGGCACAAAAACGCGAACAACTAGCTGGCAAAATTGAATTCCATCGCTTTTTACAGTTTATCTTCTTCGATCAATGGATTAGACTCAAGCAATACGCGAATGAGCGTCAGATTAAGATCATCGGTGATATTCCCATCTATGTATCGCACCATAGCGTTGATGTGTGGGCAAATCCAGAAAACTTTGTGCTAAATCCCGAAACCTACGAAGTGGCGATGATGGCAGGAGTTCCACCCGATTATTTTAGCGATACGGGTCAATTATGGGGCAATCCTGTCTATAACTGGGAATATCTCCAAGAAACTAACTTTGCTTGGTGGATTAATCGCTTCCGTTTTCTCAATCGCTATGTCGATATTATTCGCATCGATCATTTCCGAGGTTTTGAAGCATTCTGGCAAGTTGCTGAAGGTGAAGAAACAGCTATGAATGGAGAATGGAAACTTGCCCCCGGAGCAGAGCTATTTACCAAGCTCTACGAAGTGATGGGAGATCTGCCAATTTTGGCAGAGGACTTAGGCGTGATTACCCCCGAAGTGGAAAAACTCAGAGATGATTTTTATTTTCCGGGAATGCGAGTGCTGATGTTTGCCTTTGGTGGCGGCTCTGACAACTTCCATTTACCCCACAACTATGTCCGCAATAGTGTGGTCTATACAGGAACCCATGACAACGATACGGCAGTGGGCTGGTGGCAGCGAGCCAGTCATTACGAAAGGAATTTGTTCTATCGTTATATTGTTGGCTTCGCAACGGGTGAGCCAATTAATTGGGTAATGATCCGTATCGCAATGGCAGCCGTATCCATAATTGCGATCGTGCCTCTACAAGATGTACTGGGCTTAGATAACAATGCGCGGATGAATATTCCGGGGACAGCGACAGGAAATTGGAGTTGGCGCTATCGCGATGCGGAAGTTCTCGATCAATCCCTAAGCGATCGCCTATTAGACGTAACGCAACTCTACAGCCGTTAGGCTTCGACTCCGCTCAGCCACCATACATCGGTGGCTGAGCGAAGCCAAAGCTCAAATCATTCATGGTAGCTGAGCGAAGTCGAAGCTCCAAAATGCTGAAAAGCCGATCGCATTTCTAATCCATCGATCTGATTTCCCTCAATAATTTCACCAATAATCGCCGCATGGGGTAATTGATTCACAAATTGCTTGGCGAGGCGCATCGGCATACATAGCACCAATTCAAAATCTTCACCACCATACAAAACCCAATCTAAAGCCTTCTCTCCCGCCAGAATCCTGATCGCTCGATGAATTGGTAGCGATCGCCAGTAGATCTTCGCGCCGACCTGACTGGCTCGACAAATTTGGGCGATCGCATCGGCAAGACCATCGCTACTATCCATACCTGCGATCGGGAAATCTGCAAGATGGTTATGTTGTAGCAGAAGTTGATGCAAAAGGGCGATCGCATCAAAGCGCGGCGTTGGTCGCCGATGGAAGTTGCAAATTGCTTGCAATAGATTTTGTCCAGACAAAATTCGGCTACCGATTTTTAGAGGAGATAATAACTTTGCCTGTAAATCTTCCTGCAACAGAAGTTCTAAACCTGCCTTAGACATTCCATGCAAGCCCGTAATCACGATCGCATCACCAATTTTTGCAGTGTGTCGCTGCACAATCTGACTTTTGGGAACCTGTCCAAAGGCAGTCACCGAAAAAGTACGAATTGGCGATCGCACCGTATCGCCGCCCACTAGCTCTGTGCCGTAGGTTCGCAAACATTCGCTAAAGCCGCGATAGACCGCTTCAATCCACTCCACCTCTGTATCAGGGGGTAAGCCCACCGACATCACCACACCCCAAGGCTTCGCACCCATCGCCGCTAGGTCAGAGAGATTCACAGCCGCCGCCCGCCAACCGACATCTTCGGCGCTAGTGGTGCGATCGCTAAAATGTACCCCATCGATCAACATATCCGTCGTCACCACCATCTGATGATCGCTCAGCGTCTCGCCCATCGCCGCCGCGTCATCCCCCACCACCGCACTACAATATTGCCGAAATATCTTCAGCAATCCCTGCTCTCCTAAATCTTTAATTGTGGGAATGATTGGCGACGACATAATAATCAATAGGTAGGGCAGATCGTTGCTGTGGCTATAGTAATTCTAAATAAATTCAAGAGGCTTCGACTCCGCTCAGCCAGCAGTGTACGATGGCTGAGCGGAGTCGAAGCCCTATTTTGCACTTGAATTATCTAGAGTTGGCTATTTATCCAGACTTCAGTCATAGAAAGGCTCTGTCCAAACTGCATACGATCAAAGATTTCATAATAATGGTGGAGAGGGTAGAGCATCGGCAATAGAATTTATGGTTGGAATTTGCAAAATGTTTGTGCCAATGCTCTACCCCTACATTAATTCGCTCCATTAATTGGCATTTGGAATTGATGTTATGGATAGAAAGTCAGCTTTGGTAATGCCAAAGACTCTTCCCAACCCATCATCAAATTCATACATTGCACAGCTTGAGCAGCTTGACCTTTCATCAGGTTATCGATCGCTGACACGACGATTACCCTGCCTGTGCGGCTATCGACTTCTACACCTAAATAGCAAAGATTCGTTCCCAATGCCCATTTAGTCTGAGGGAAAGTATTTCTGGGCAATACCTGCACCCATTCTGAATTGCGATAGAAGGATTTAAAAATCGTGAGTACATCATCCTTAACTAAACCGGGGTCGCGCAGATTCGCATATACCGTCGAAAGAATGCCACGGATCATCGGAATCAAGTGCGGCGTAAATTGCACCAATACTTCCTGACCTGCCATATCACTGCAAATCTGTTCAATTTCGGGCGTATGTCGATGGCTAGCGATACCGTAGGCTCCCAGAGATCCATCTGCTTCTGCTAACAGCAAATTAGTCTTCGGCTGACGACCACCGCCTGAAGTCCCTGACTTGGCATCAATGATGATCGTACTGGGATCAACTAGCCCCTGCTTGAGAAGAGGCTGCAAAGCTAACAAACTAGCGGTGGGATAGCATCCCGCACAACCGACTAGATCCGCCTTGGCGATGCGATCGCGATAAATTTCTGGCAAACCGTAGACAGCTTTAGCATTTACATCTGCATCGGTTCGCGCTTCTTTGTACCAAGACTCGTAGACTTGCAAATCCGTAAACCGATAGTCCGCCGATAGATCGAGAACTTTGCAACCCTTTGCTAACAGTTTGGGGGCGATTTTGCTAGCCAAGCCATTGGGTAAAGAGAGGAACACGACTTGGCAGCGATCAGCGATCGCTTCAGGTTCTAAATTTTCGATGGGCAAGTTGACGGCATGGGCGACGTGGGGATAAAGATCTGCAAAATTTTGACCAACGGAGCCACTGCCGCCCATGTAGGTAATATCTACCAATGGATGCTCTAGCAATAATCTCACTAATTGAATACCACCATAACCCGATGCGCCAACAATACCTACGGGAATGCGACCCTGTGAGCTCATAGACTTACTCCATCAAAAATAACGCAAATACTTTCCGAGTTTGGGGTAACAACTTAGCACATCAGCTCCAAAAATACTTCTTAGAGGCTTCATAATTTCTCAAAATAAAGGCTAAGATATGAACTATGAGCGGTGCATTGCGCCGCTCATAATTATTTAAGTAAGTAATTGCTAGATTGACATACCAACTATTCATGAATTAACGCATTATGTCTACATCACAATCAGAGTCTCAAGTTGCTCAAGACCGCATTATCTTTTTTGATACCACTCTCCGCGATGGCGAACAGTCCCCAGGCGCGACCCTGAACGTGGAACAAAAATTGCTAATCGCGCAGCAACTGGCTCGACTTGGTGTAGACATCATCGAGGCGGGCTTCCCCTTTGCGAGTAAGGGAGATTTTCATGCGGTGCAGGAAATTGCTAAGCTCGTTGGCACAGAGTCAGGTCCCACGATTTGCGGTCTAGCCCGTGCCACTAAAGCCGATATCGATGCGGCGGCGGAAGCGGTGCAACCTGCGGCAAAGGGGCGCATTCATACTTTTTTGGCGACTTCCGATATTCATTTGAAATATAAGCTCCGCAAGAGTCGGGAAGAAGTTTTGGCGATCGTGCCTGAAATGGTTGCCTATGCCAAGTCCAAAATTGATGACATTGAATTTTCGCCAGAGGATGCAGGACGCTCTGATCCTGAGTTTCTCTATCAAGTCCTCGAAGCAGCGATCGCGGCAGGCGCAACCACCGTCAATATTCCTGATACCGTTGGCTATTTGACTCCTGCCGAATTTGGAGCCTTGATCAAGGGCATTAAGGACAATGTGCCGAATATTGATCGCGCGATTATCTCCGTGCATGGTCATAACGATCTCGGTTTGGCGGTGGCGAACTTCCTTGAAGCCGCCAAAAATGGCGCACGCCAAATGGAATGCACAATCAACGGCATCGGTGAGCGGGCTGGTAACGCTGCCCTAGAAGAATTGGTGATGGCGCTCCATGTCCGCCGCGCCTATTTCAATACTTTCCTCGGTCGTCCCGAAGAATCCACCGCGCCCCTTTGCAACATTGACACCAAGCAGATTTACAAGACCTCGCGCCTTGTCTCTAATCTCACAGGAATGTTGGTGCAGCCAAATAAGGCGATCGTTGGCGCGAATGCCTTCGCCCATGAGTCGGGTATTCATCAAGACGGTGTGTCTCAAAAACCGTCTCACCTACGAGATCATGGACGCGCAGTCCATCGGCTTAACCGATAACTTGATCGTGCTTGGCAAACTCTCTGGACGCAATGCCCTCAGTTCGCGTTTAAAAGAACTCGGTTTTGAGCTTTCGGAACAGGAACTCAATGCTGCCTTTGTGCGCTTTAAGGAAGTTGCTGATAAAAAGCGGGAAATTAGCGATCGCGATTTAGAGGCGATCGTCAATGATGAGATTCGCCATGCGCCCGAAGCCTTCAAGCTCGATCATGTCCAAGTTAGCTGTGGCGATCGCGCTATCCCCACAGCCACTGTTACGGTGGTCATGCCCGATGGTCAAGAAGTCACCGATGCTTCTGTGGGTACGGGACCTGTCGATGCCATTTACAAAGCAATTAACCGCATCGTCAATGTGCCTAATAACTTGATCGAGTACTCAGTACAGTCCGTCACCGCAGGCATTGATGCCCTTGGCGAAGTCACGATCCGCCTCAAGCATCCCGATGTCGGTACTTTTTCGGGACATTCTGCTAATACTGATGTGATTGTTGCCTCGGCAAGAGCCTATCTCAATGCCCTCAATAAGCTTTATTTTGCGCTGCAATCTCCTAGTGCTTCTCCAAGTTCACAAGTAGGCGATCGCGAAAAGCTCAAACAAGAAGCAACTTTTTAACGCTTTAGGCTAGTAGCAGATCCACTACGCTATCAAAACTCTATGTTTTATTGATTGGGATTTTCCATCTTGATCAATAAAACATAGAGTTTTTTCTATGCAAACTAGATTTTTTTTCTTGGCTAATCTATAGATCAGGCTACACAGAGTAGCGTAGAGTTAAAAATATCTAAATGATTTAACAATCACAATTCCGTTGTTTAGTTTTTCAGAGATAGAAGTTTCTCGCCACTCATTATCAGCAGTCTGTTATTAAGAATCCTTAGATCACTTAATAACAGACTGCTGATTCCATGACCGTAATCTCCATTGATACCAAATCACAAAAGTATGACCACACTTTTGTGATTTGGCAGTAGTGATTCGGTACTACAGTTTTTTTGCAACGCCTGTGCTGCAAGAGCGAAATGCTTTAACTCTCTATCAATCCACGTAAATAAGACAATATTTGCGTGGGTTGAAAACAAAACTTAATGAGATTTTCTAGACAGGGAAATAGTGTCGCAATTTCTCTGTTTGGTATTGCTCTCTTTAAATCTTTAAATCTTTAAAAATTCATTTAGTTTATTTGTTGTAATAATTCTCTTCAAAGTAGATAAAAGGAGGTATTCGTGGATTTTTTGACCATTTTCGTAAAGGACTTCATTGTTCAGTTGCAGTCGCCAACCCTCGGTTTTTTGATTGGTGGCATGGTCATTGCTGCTCTTGGTAGCGAATTGGTAATTCCAGAGTCGATTTGTTCGATTATTGTCTTCATGCTGCTTACCAAAATCGGTCTGACTGGTGGAATTGCGATCCGCAACTCCAACCTGACGGAGATGATCTTACCCGTATTATTTGCGGCGGTAGTAGGGATTTTGATTGTATTCATCGCGCGCTACACCTTGGCTAGACTGCCTAAGGTCAAAACTGTGGATGCGATCGCCACTGGTGGGTTGTTTGGAGCGGTGAGTGGTTCTACGATGGCGGCAGCTCTGACGCTTCTCGAAGAACAAAAACTTCCCTACGAAGCATGGGCGGGTGCGCTCTATCCCTTCATGGATATTCCTGCCCTCGTAACGGCGATCGTGGTGGCAAATATCTATCTCAACAAGAAGAAGAAAAATGTTACTGCTGCCTCTACTACGCAGGAAGCTGTGATTAAACAGCCCGTGGCAGCAGGCGACTATCCCGATCAACAGGATTATCCCACCAGCCGTCAGGAGTATCTCAGTCAACAGAAAGGTGCAGATGATAATCGGGTCAAGATATGGCCAATTATTAGAGAAAGTCTTCAAGGCCCTGCTCTATCAGCTATGTTGCTAGGACTGGCTCTGGGAATATTCACTAGACCAGAAAGTGTCTATAAAGGCTTCTATGATCCTGCTTTCCGTGGCTTGCTATCGATCTTGATGTTGGTCATGGGTATGGAGGCTTGGTCAAGGCTTGGCGAACTCCGTAAGGTAGCTCAGTGGTATGTTGTTTATAGTATTGTGGGACCATTTTTGCATGGTCTAATTGCTTTCGGTCTCGGCATGATTGCCCACTACACCATGAACTTCAGCATGGGTGGTGTCGTGGTCTTGGCTGTCATTGCCTCCTCTAGCTCAGACATCTCAGGTCCCCCCACCTTACGAGCAGGTATCCCATCAGCCAATCCCTCTGCCTATATTGGTGCATCTACAGCTATCGGTACGCCAGTGGCGATCGGCATATGTATACCTTTCTTCATCGGTCTAGCCCAAGCGATCGCCAAGTAATTTTGGTCAAGTCGTGGTCTGTCAGTATTGCCTTGATCGGGCAGACCAATTAGTTTAATTTAAATACTTTTTACATACTTTTAAGGAGATAACCAATATGGCAAAGAAAGCCAATAAGCTAGTCATCGTCACGGAAAAAATTCTACTGAAAAAGATCGCCCAGATCATTGATGAGTGTGGCTCAAAAGGCTATACGGTGATGGAGACTGGTGGTAGAGGTAGTCGTAATGTCCGTTCATCGGGACAACCTCATGTTTCTGATGTGCAATCAAATATAAAGTTTGAGGTGCTGACCGAAAGTCGGGAGATGGCTGAGGAGATTGCTGATAAGGTTGCGGTGAAGTATTTCAATGATTATGCGGGTATTGCCTATATCTGTAGCGCTGAGGTCTTATATGGGCATAGTTTCTGTGGACCAGAAGGATGTTGAAATCCAGTAATTCCCAATAAATTCAAGGGGCTTCGACTTTTCTCATCAATAATTTATAGCCGTAGCTCTCTGTATTAATGTCGGTTTGATATATCCATTTGCACCGCGCGAAGCGCGGTGCAAATGTCGCAAAATGGGGGAATCGCTTTGCAATTTTCTCCATTTTGCGCTTTTGTCGAACTCACGTTGTATCAGAACAAAATCAAAACCCCAGAAGAGGAGTTATGACGCAAAGCGCCATAACTCTTCTTCTGGGGTTCATAATCAAAGCCCTCAAACTTTTGATCTATAAGCATTGTGCATTAGAGGTTTGAGGGCTTTATATTTAATGTTGCTTGACTAAACTAATAACTATCAGTTTTGCTAACGGTCGTGTTGATCAACTGTTGGTTAG
The DNA here is from genome assembly GCA_963750795.1 of uncultured cyanobacterium. Lineage (GTDB taxonomy): Bacteria > Cyanobacteriota > Cyanobacteriia > Pseudanabaenales > Pseudanabaenaceae > Pseudanabaena. The sequence continues at coordinate 303,532 of CAVVRZ010000001.1, read as the reverse complement.
CTTGGTTAAGGCGATCAGCGATCGCCTCTCTGACATCGCGGTTTACCTGTGGATCGGCGAGAACATCTTGAGCCATTTCTCGATAGACAGCGCTAGTGGTGAGATCCACCTGATCGAGCTGGTTAAGATTCTCATAGACGGTTTCAGGAGAAACCGCAACATTAATTTCCATAAAATATTTCCTTAGATTTGGCTGTTTCTGTATAGGTATGCTGCATTAAGTGCGACATACCCATATCTTTAGGGAAGATCGGTATAACCCATCAAAAAGCGATCGCATTCACGAGCCGCACCACGTCCTTCGTTAATCGCCCAGACAACTAGACTTTGACCACGACGGCAATCTCCTGCTGCAAAGACCTTAGGCAGACTAGTGGTGAATTGACCATGATTCGCCTTGACATTACTACGGGGATCACGTTCCACGCCAAGGGCATCGAGCAAGGGTTGCTCAGGACTCAAGAAGCCCATCGCTAAAAGCACCAGTTGAGCGGGAATAACTCGCTCTGTACCAGCGACTTGATTGGGAATGAATTGACCTTTTTCATTCCGTTCCCATTGCACTTGTACTGTGTGAACCGCTTTCACTTGACCGTTTTCGTCACCTTCGATCTTAGTAGCTGTGGTGATATAGGCTCTGGGATCGTCACCAAACTTAGCACTTGCCTCTTCCTGACCGTAATCCATTTTGTAGACCTTCGGCCACTCTGGCCAAGGGTTATCTTTGGCGCGTACTTCGGGAGGCTTGGGCATGATTTCCAACTGGACAACACTGTTGCAACCATGACGAATGGAAGTGCCAACACAGTCCGTACCCGTATCACCGCCACCGATGATTACGACATCCTTCCCCTGTGCCGAGATGAAATTCTCGCCCGATTCTCCATTGAGAACCGTTTGGGTATTCGCAGTTAAAAATTCCATTGCAAAGTTAATACCCTTAAGTTCTCTTCCTTCGATGCTCAAGTCGCGAGGCTTGGTTGCACCAGTGCAGAGAACAACGGCATCAAATTCATTGAGAAGGGTTTCGGCAGAGATATCTTTGCCGATTTCAGTATTGCAGACAAACTTGATCCCTTCTTTTTCAAGGATATCGAGGCGGCGCATTACTACTTTTTCTTTGTCCAACTTCATATTGGGGATGCCATACATCAGTAATCCCCCTGGGCGATCGGCGCGTTCGTAGACTGTTACCCAATGTCCAGCTTTATTCAATTGGGCGGCGGCACTCAGTCCTGCGGGACCTGAACCAATCACAGCGACTTTTTTACCCGTGCGCTTGGCAGGTGGTTGTGGCACAATCCAACCCTCTGCCCAGCCCTTGTCAATAATTGAATATTCAATATTTTTGATGGTGACAGGAGGATTGTTAATTCCTAGTACGCAGGAGCCTTCGCAGGGGGCAGGGCAAACACGTCCTGTAAATTCAGGGAAATTATTGGTTTTATGAAGGCGATCAAGCGCCTCGCGCCAGAGTCCGCGATAGACTAAATCGTTCCACTCAGGAATCAGGTTATTGACAGGACATCCGCTCGCCATACCACTGATCAAATTGCCTGTATGACAAAAGGGTGTCCCGCAATCCATACACCTTGCGCCCTGATTACGCAAGTTCTCGTCAGGCATATGTAGATGGAATTCATCCCAATTTTTGATGCGATCGCTTGGTGGTATTTCCGTTGGTGCTTCGCGGAGGTACTCAATAAATCCTGTTGGTTTTCCCATGGTTGGCGCTTTGAAGATTTGGCAGATAGTCTATATGATCTATAGCCTACAGGGTATTTCTAATTTGCTAATCTTTTGCTAAGTATATTTTACGATTTTGCTTAATATTAATTAACATTGCTGTAGGCAATCATGGTCAAAGTCTATGATCTCTGAAAAAACTAACCCCTTAAAGTAGTTTGAAAAAAAATATAGACAATTCAAATAAGAAAAATAGGGCTTCGACTTCACTCAGCCAGCAATATAGATAATTTAGGTAAAAGATAGGGCTTCGACTTCGCTCAGCCAGCAGTATACGATGGCTGAACGAAGTCGAAGCCTCTTGCATTTATTTGGAATTACTATAGATCAAAAATCAAAGGCTAGTTCCTAACGGACTAGCCTCTGATCTAAAAACCAAAAATTTATGTTGGTATTTTTAACGTCAGTTCGACGGAAGCGCAAAGCGCTTTTACTGGTTTGCGCCATTTGCATCGCACGAAGCTTGGCGCAAATGGCTGTATCGAAATCACATTATTTTTAACCAATCACCTCGGCAATCTCGATGGTCTGACCATCGGGATCTTTGACCCAAAAATTAAGAGGCTTCTCATTGCGAACTTTGTGTTTGATTCCCTTGATTTGGATCTGCAATAGGATCTGTTCAACACAATCACGGTTGAAACAAATATGTCGCCCACGCTTGGGATCGATCACACTTGCTCCAGGAACTACGTGCAATTGCACATTTTTTTTGAGCTGATACCACGCTCCATCCATATCGGCGGAGTAAGTTGCTGAGCGGCTCCGTCTCGCCTCCGCAGGAATATAAATTGGATCGGCAGGTGCGCCCATACCATATTCATAGCCGTAGTAATAATGTAGCGGTACATCTGCGATCGTTAGTTTTAGCTCTCCTTCGTAGAAGTAACGCGCCTGATCCATATCCGAAACCATGATCGTATGTACCTTTGGGGCGCTAGTCAAAAACATCCACATGGCAACGGCATACGCGCCAAGCAGCATGATCATGATGCCCTGTGTCGAAAAAATTGACTCCATCGTAAAGCAACTACATACTGTATAGACTCAAGTTTCAAGTTTAACTCAAATGTCATGAATTTGAGTTAGGCATTCGTGTCAGTCCCGCGATCGCCATACCTGCTAATCAAAAATCGCCATAGTCAACCTGTAAGCAAGTCAATCCTAGATCTCGCCAAAGTCGAACCACCTGATCGCGATCATCCAGCACAAAGGCGACATTGTATTGATTGAGAATAAATTCGTCATAGATTTCTTTTTTGACGATGCTATCTTTGCGCTGATCTCCAGACTTTCTCATATGCAAAGCCTCAAAGCTAATCTTATGCTTAGCAAGCCAAGCTAGGGTTTGCGGTTTAAACTTATCCTCTCGCCCAGAAACAAAAACGATCGCTTTTCCCGATGTTGCCAAGATGGAGCGCACAGGTTCATTCACTCGATCCAGTTCACATTTAGCTGCATCGTAGGGACTGCGATCGCCAATCAAAGCCAGCGTCCCATCCAAATCACAAAGGATCACATCGGGAAGTGCGGGATTGTAGATCGGTTGTGGCGATCTTGGTGGAGCAATAAATTGGTTATACATATCGCGAATGACTTTCTCGCCAACGGAGTTAAAGCGTTTTAAGTCTCGCTCAATGCAGGTTTCAAGGGGGACATGACGAAAATCAACAATTTCTAAAACTGCTAATCCTTTAATCAGTTTCCTAATTCTGGCTTCATGTTTTGCTGAAAGATGCGTATTATCGACGATTACGTGTTTCCCATTCTCTAAGGCAGCTTTGATAATTTGATCTTGGATATCGAGAACAAACTTTTCATTCCCTTTAGAGAAATAGGAATTGTCTAACATCGCACGCAGTTCATCTTTATTTACGCGCTTAATGCCATTAGGAGATTTATCAACCTTCTGCTTTGCCCATGTGGACTTTCCCGAAGCAGGTAAACCAATTGTGAAATAGACAGTGAGCATGATTGAGCCATCTCTAAATAAATCTAAGTAATTATAGACAATTCAAATAAAAATTAGGGCTTCGACTCCGCTCAGCCATCAATATAGGTTGGCTGAGCGGAGTCGAAGCCTCTTTATGACTTATTCAGAACTTCTATATTCTAAAAATAGAAATCTTTGCCGTACGCTGCGCGTACGGCAAAGATTTCTAGGTTTTGCTAATTATCATCATTATCCATAAAGGGCTTCTCATGGGCAGGCTTAATCGATCGCCAAATGTAATCACTATAATCTTTGCCATCTAACAAAGAAAATAGAATTGTATGATTTTGACAGCTAAGAAAATGTTTTGCTATTTCCTTGCGATCGCTACGATCAACCTTGGCGACAATGCGCTCAAAGTCTACCTTCGCTGAGGCTTCAATTTGTTGGTATTGAGCTATGAGCGCCGCTTTAGTCTCCTTAACCCAGTTGTAAAACTCATCGGGAACCCGTTCTAAAATATCTTCAAAGGGAGTATTATCTCGCAACATTTCCCAAATCACCTTACTGGTCACTTGAGTTAGGACACGGTGTAATTTGACATACTCAGCAAATTTAAACTTTAAGCGCAAGCCCCCTGCAAACTTAATTACAAAGCCTTCTTTGTTTTGTTCTTCTAGTTTGGCGATCGCTTTAAGATCCTTCAGCCCATCATATTTTTTGGCGATCGGAAAACCTAAGTGAGAAAACTCTTCAAGTTTCCGTTCTATTCCCGATTCTGTTTCAATTACTGCTAATAGAACTAAAGCTTCCATTTCACCATAATCAACCACAATCCGATTTGAGGGATAAATAATCTCAAATAGATAAGTTAATTCCCTATCTAATAATGGAATCGTGGACGAGTAGAGACTATGTAAAATCTGGTTTGCCTTAATCGCTTGCTCAGAGTTAAAACTACCTCTAGACGCAAGGTAAGGCTGCTCTTGATGCCAATACAAAATTCCAAGGGAACCATCTAGCTTCTCATAGACTTCAAAAGGTTCCGCAGGCAAAGCTTCTTGATATTCTTGTAAATTAAAAAATTTGGGAAAGGGTCGCGCCGCGATCGCTCCATTAGCATCTAAAATCAACCCGCGACATTGCAGAGTCTCTGGAGTCCAAACGCGATCGTATTGAGCCTTAGCTGTATAGTTGTAAATCATAAGCTCACCACTAGGATGCGATCGCTTAGTGATGTATCCTTCGGCAACTAATTGATTAACTTTCTCTAGATCAATATTCATCAGTGTTGATTCAGCTAAATCTATGGGCAATTAAATTCACAGGATAACGTTATTCTATCGATAAGTAGTTAAGCTTTCCTCCCTAGATCACTACTACTCAACTTGAAAACGTTATAATTGATGACATTATAAAAAGTAACTAGCAATCATGACTGTTTCCACAGACTCCAAACCCCTACGAGTTCTCATTGTTGAGGATGACCCCCTAATTCAACTAGGACTAGAGCAATCCCTCTCTCAACAACCCAACATCAGTATTGTTGGAATTGCTGAAGATGGCTATCTTGGAGTCAAGATGGCACAGGAATTAATCCCTGAAATCATCGTCATGGATATCGGTCTACCAAGGTTGGATGGGATTTCGGCAACTCAAAAGATTAAACAAGTTCTGCCGAATGTCCATATAGTCATGCTCAGCTCCCACACCGATGACACCGAGATCATCGCCGCCCTTTCTAGCGGAGCCGATGCCTACTGTGTCAAAGGAACTAGCACCGAAAATCTTCTTGCTGCTTTTGCGGCGGCAAGAGAAGGCGCAACCTATCTTGCACCGCAGATAGCTCGTAAAGTCATGGATCATCTCAAGCCTCCTGCCAGTGTTGCCAATACTTCCCATCTATCACAACGGGAGCTAGAGGTATTGAAGCTGATTGTCGAAGGGAAGAGCAATCCAGAAATCGCGACGGAGCTATATCTCAGTCCCAACACGATCAAAACCCATGTGCGGGGGATCATGAATAAGCTCTCCGTTGACGATCGCGTACAGGCGGCAGTTGTTGCTTTGCGATCGGGATTGGTCAACTAAATCGCCTCTTTGCTGTAGGTAAGCTACGGAGGAGATAAAATAGTTGGTGAACCATAATTAATAATCAAAAAACTAGGTAACAAAACTGTGGCACATACCTTTTTAGTGCAACCCGGAAGATGGACTCTAGAGGGTAACTGGATAGATCGAGATGCCATGCCAGTTGGGTTTAAGGGTAAAACTTTAGTAGGTTGGTCAAAGGATAATTTTTGGTTCACTATGGTTACCAAGATCACCTTTCAAGATAGCGATCGCGAAGATTTGACCATGGCGTACAAAGGCAGAATTGACTCCGCCGAGCGACGTTTTACCTTTGTCGTTGATGATAGCTCCCTAGGCAAGGTAGAAGGTGAAGGAATTATTTGTCCCGACTCGATCATCCAACGATACTGGGTGATTGGTGATAAAAAGATGCGAACAGGCTTTCAAACTCTATATCGGCGAGATAGTAATACCTATGCTTTAGCTAGCGGCATTATCGGCGGTCAAAACTTAGAAAGCACGATGGAAGCGATCTTAACTCGTCATCCTGATTCCTAATGAGAGAGGGGTGGCACTTTGTGCCATCCCTCTCTTGTGCTTTTTACCAGTGAACTCTTGCTTTGCAATAACTCCAAAGAAAAAAATCCGCACACAGTGCGGATTTTTTTCTTTGGAGATTAGCCAATATTAGCGGCTAGCGTTTTTGACTTGACCAGACAAAATATCTAGGGCTTTAGCAAATAGAGGATCAGATGGCGTGCCAACTAGATCGCGATTTTTGGTGAGCTTGTCGATATCATCCTTAGTCAACTCAACCACACGATCAGGGACAATGCCCGTCTTGTTAATGTCGCGTCCGTTGGGTGTGTAGTATTTAGCGATCGTCACTGCCATACCTGAACCATCGCTCAAGGAATGCACGGACTGAACTAGACCTTTCCCGAAGGTCTTAGTCCCAACTAGCACAGCTCTCTTATTATCTTGTAGCGCTCCTGATAAAATTTCGCTAGCACTGGCAGAACCACCATCCACTAGGACAACTAGAGGTTTATTGGTCAAGGCTTGACGGTTGGCAATGAGGCGAATATTCTCACCCTTGCGATCGATGGTTGAGACGATGGTGGCATTGTCTAACCACATTCTGGCGATTTCAGCGCTAGAGTCCAATAGACCGCCTGGATTAGAGCGCAAGTCTAGGACAAATCCCACGACTCCTTTATCGACTTGAGATTGGATCGCCTTTCGCATATCGCTAGAAGCATTAGCATTAAACTGACGCAGGCTGATGTAGCCAATTTTGCCCAAGTTGGTTTCTCTGATCTCCGCCTTGACGGGATGGATCTCAATCTTGGCGCGTTTTAGCTCAATGGTAAATTGGCGATCGCCACGTTTGAGACCTAACTTAACCGAAGTACCTTCTGGTCCACGAATTAGTGCCACCGCCTGATTGACATCCATGCCTTCAGTAGACTTGTCGGAAATCGAGGTAATGATGTCCTTAGTCATAACTCCAGCGCGAAATGCGGGAGAGTCCTCAATCGGAGCCACAACTGTCAATTGCTTAGTCTCTTCATCCATACCGAGTTGGATCCCCACGCCCGTCAGTTCGCCCGATGTATCGCTACGCATCAACTCAAACTGTTTCGGATCCAAAAATCTTGTGTAGGGATCATCTAGCAGTTTCAACATTTCGCGAACTGAGCGATAGGCTTCAGCCTTAGATACATAATCGCGATTTTCAACGTACTGTCGTCTGACCTGTCGCCAATCCACCTTATTGAACGAGCCATCGACATATTCGCGATTAATGAGCTGCCAAACTTCATCAACAATTTCTTTGGGGCTATCTCGAAATGCGGCGATGCTAGGGTTTGCTAGCTGAAAACCAACAACTGCGACAGCCGCAGCCAATGCTGCTGTTGTACCGAGTACCAGTCCGCCTTTTGCCATGTCAACTTCCTGAAAAGTGATGTAAATGAGATATTAAATCTTGAGAGCTAGATCTCTAAAATTAGTCTAACTCTAGCATAGGAATTTTTAAGCATGGGGCTAAATTCTTGTGGGAAAGATAAAGTACCCATCTGGGTTAAGTATTAATACTTAAAAATTGTGATTTCCAATACAGATAGGCTTCCCAATAGATGGACTTAATAATTTCAACAGGTAATTTATTTATCTTTTAGTGGTTGCTAGGCCTGATTTGTTGCAACAAGGTTTGATCAGGTCATAAAACCAAAAGATGAGTGGCGGTACAAAGCATCATTCCATTTTTGCTATGTCAGAGCAGTTGTAATGACTTCAAAACAAATTTTGATAGGTGTTGAACGCTTCAAACTCTGCTGGTGGGGTAGTACATTATGCCGTTTGAGTTATGATTTTTCGTTCGCAAAGGTAGTTGCTTTGGTAAAGGGTATAGGTTTATACAAAAACCATACCCCCTAGTCTGATGTTATGTAAGTCAAGATTCTTGACGTTTGTTCAGGCTAAGTTAACTAATTGAGGAGAATTCTAAGGTGTTGGTTTACAAGTCAAGTCAAAAGAGGAAAATCAAGAGTTCAGTGAACTGGACTGCTTGCATTCCTCTGGCTGCGATAATCGCAGTATTTTGGGTATATGCAGCAACTGCTCAAGAACCCCCTGCTGCTCCCCCTGTCGATCCTGCTGCGGAAATGAAAGCGGCTGTAGATGGGCTTAAGGTCGGTCTAGATACCCTTTGGGTCGCGATCGCTGCCTTCTTAGTATTTTTTATGAATGCTGGATTTGCCCTTGTAGAATCGGGCTTCTGCCGTCGTAAGAACACGGTCAACATTCTTACCAAAAACTTAGTGGTATTTGCGATCGCAACTATCGCTTACTGGCTATTTGGCTTCGGCTTTATGTTTGGCGATGGTACTCCCGTCATTGGACTCAATGGCTTTTTCTTGAGTGGTGCTGACAATAGCCCTGCTACTGGCGATGCTTACAAGGGTGTGTTTGCTGCTCTTAACTGGACAGGTATTCCCCTCGAAGCGAAGTTTTTGTTCCAGTTGATGTTTGCAGGTACTGCCGCAACCATTGTTTCTGGAGCAGTTGCCGAACGGATCAAATTTATCTCCTTCTTGCTATTTAGCTTCATCCTTGTAGCAATCTCTTACCCCATCACTGGTCACTGGATCTGGGGTGGTGGCTGGTTGGCTAGCATGGGCTTCTGGGACTTTGCTGGCTCTACCGCTGTTCATTCCGTTGGTGGTTGGGCGGCTTTAGTTGGTGCGGCAATCCTCGGCAGTCGTGCTGGACGCTATGGCGAAGATGGTAAGAACCGCGCCATGCCTGGACACAGCATGAGCCTTGCAACCTTGGGTTGTTTAATCCTCTGGTTAGGTTGGTTTGGTTTTAACCCCGGTTCCACTATGGCTGTTGGCGATGGTCGCTTACTCGCCCACATCGCTTTGACCACCAACGTCGCTGCTTCTACTGGCGCGATCGCTTCAATCATCACCGCATGGCTTTATCTTGGTAAGCCAGACTTGTCAATGATTGTCAACGGTCTACTAGCTGGTCTAGTTGGTGTCACTGCTAGTTGTGCATGGGTAACCTTGCCTGCGGCAGCGATCATCGGTGCAGTTGCTGGTGTACTTGTTGTCTTCGCAGTTGGCTTCTTTGACAAACTGAAGATTGATGACCCTGTGGGTGCAACTTCTGTTCACCTAGTCTGTGGTATCTGGGCAACCTTGGCAGTTGGTTTGTTTGCTGTTGGTCCCGATGCTGTAATCGGCAATGGCTACAACCTTCAAGGTGGTGCTGGTCCTGCGGCTGGTCTGTTCTACGGTGGTGGCTTCACTCAATTGCTGCACCAAATCATCGGTATCGCTACCGTTGGTTTGTTCACCGTGGTGTTTAGCTTCATCGGTTGGTATGTCATCTCCTTGATCACTGGTGGTATCCGCGTTGATGCCGAAGAAGAATTCAAGGGCTTGGATATTGCTGAACATGGTATGGAAGCTTACTCTGGCTTCAGCAAAGAAAGCGAATAACTAAAATTCGTTTGCCCATAACTCTTCGGAGTATGGATTATCTAGATTACTGAACTAAGTAACAAGAAGAGGTTCGCTCAGCGAACCTCTTCTTGTTTTTATTTGTTGAGGATTTAGGGCGATCGCTTGGACTTTGTAAAGTTTCTCTTAATTCCGATAGGTTTATCGGGGTATAGTATAATTGTGGGGCAAAGAACTATAATAAATTTAGTCTCGATAGTTGAACCATGACCAATACTTTACTTAACCCTGTCAAGATATCCAAGGTTGAAGTCCTCAAACAGAAGAGCAACTTTTTGCGGGGTCCCATCAATACAGAGCTAACCGATGGCAATCCATTTTTTAGTCAGGATGGCATCCAAATCCTTAAGTTTCATGGTTCCTATCAGCAGAAAGATCGCGACTTTGAAAAGGCGAAGGAAAAGGGCGAAGAGGGACAGTACAGCATGATGCTGCGTACCCGTAGTCCGGGGGGAGTAATTCCTTGGCAGTTGTATTTGGCATTGGATCAGCTATGCGATAAATATGGCAATCACACTCTACGAGCCACTACGCGCCAAGGTTTTCAGATTCACGGCATTCTCAAAGAAAATCTCAAAACCGTAATTGCTGATATCACCCGCAATCTCGGCTCCACCGTGGGTGCTTGCGGTGATATTAACCGTAATGTGATGGCTCCTGGCGCTCCTTTTAAAAATAAGCCTGAGTATATCTACGCCCGTGACTATGCGGTGAAGATTGCTGATTTCTTAGCGCCACAGGCAGGGGCTTATTATGATATCTGGCTTGATGGTGAGGTGGCGGTCACCGCGTCAGAGGCTCCCGAAGTAACCGAAGCGCGTAATCGTCAGGGGACAGGCAAGGCAAAGACTAATATCAGTGAGGTGGAGCCAATCTATGGCTCACAATATTTGCCTCGTAAGTTTAAAATTGCGATCGCCGTGGCGGGTGATAACTCTGTCGATCTTTATACCAACGATTTGGCTTTGGTGGTGATTACCAATGCTAAAGATGAGCTAGAGGGCTTTAATGTCTATGTCGGTGGTGGCTTGGGACGCGCCCACAATAATGATGCCACGATCGTGAGGATGGCAGATGCGATCGGCTTCGTGCCTGTGGCAGAAATTTATGATGTGATCAAGGCGATCGTCGCTGTGCAGAGAGACTATGGCGATCGCCACAATCGTCGTCATTCCCGCTTTAAGTACATTCTCGAAGAATGGGGCGTAGAGAAGTTTAAGCAAGTGTTGCAGGAATATCATTCCCAGCCTCTTGCTGCCGCAAAGGAACTACCTGCATTTAAGTATCAAGATTATCTCGGTTGGCATGAGCAGGGCGATGGTAAGTACTTCTTAGGTATTTCGATTGAGAATGGTCGAGTTAGCGATCGCGAAGGATTGCAACTAAAGACTGCTTTGCGAGAAATTAGCGCTACTTTTCACCATGATTTTGTACTGACTCCTAACCACAATTTGTTGGTGACGGAAATTTCCGCCGATGAGAAGGAGGAGATCCAAAAAATTCTCGATCGCTGCGGTGTGTTGGCTCCCGACAAAATTGATAGCCTAGTACGCTATTCGATGGCTTGCCCTGCTTTCCCCACCTGTGGACTAGCGATCGCCGAATCCGAGCGTGTCCTGCCCGATGTCTTGGCTAGAATCCGTAAGTTGCTAGTGCGTCTCGGTTTAGAAAATGAAACCTTTGTCACCAGAATGACAGGCTGCCCCAATGGTTGCGCCCGTCCTTACATGGCAGAGCTAGCCTTTGTCGGTAGTGCTGCCGATGAGTATCAAATCTGGCTTGGTGGTAGCTTTGACTCAACTCGTTTGGCAAAGCCCTACACCCAGCGTTTACACATCGACAATCTGGAGCAGGGCTTAGAGCCATTATTTGTCTATTTCCGCGATGAACGGATTGCGGGTGAAACCTTTGGCGATTTTTGCGATCGCAAGGGCAATGATGATCTACATCAGTTCGCTGACAACTATATCCCCGATGCTGCTGATGCCAAAGGCAAGCGCAAAGATGTCCGTCATCGCGTCACCCTATCTGCCAAGTCCTATGAGCTTTTGAAAAAAGCTGTAGAAGAAAAAGACTCTTCGATGAAAGACATCGTGGAAGCAGCTTTACTACAGTATTTGGGCTAACTTAAAACAAAAGAGAAGGTCGGCGCTTTCCGCTGACCTTCTCTTTTGCTTTTTTAGGGAAAAATTTGAGTTAATTTGATGATGCTATTGGCAATATTTGGTAAGGCGATCGCTTGGTGTGGCAGTAGATATTCCCTTTGAGCGCAATTGCTTTGTCCTTTAGTAAATAGCAGTTTCTTTGCATCTAATGTGGTGGTTAGTCCTATTTTGACAATTAGCAATCAGTTGATTAAGAGGTTTAAATAGGTAGAAATTGGATTGGCATTTATAAATATACATGGTATTTTATAAGAGACAGAAAGTTTGTCTAAATCATAGTTTTCATATAAGCTTCTTAGTTTTAATTAATATTTTACAACTTGTATAGAAAGCTTGCATACTGTGGTTTAAAACTTATGATAAAGAAAATAAAATTGAAGTTTGGTCGAGGGTTTGCCTCAATTGCAGAAGAAATAAATACAACTCCAGTAACTGTATTTGTAGGTCCTAATAATTCTGGAAAGAGCAAAGCTCTTGCTGAAATTCATTACTATTGCTCAACAGGGCAAAAAAATGCAACAAATGTCATATTAGATAGCATAGAATTTGATGTGTTTACACGTGAGATAGCCGAAGAACGAATTACAAAGGTGACTCTCAAACCAAATCATAATGAAGCGCTTCAGCCAGATCATATAATTGTTGGGAAAAAAGGAACACGCAACCACGTCAATAAAGAACAACTTTTAAATGTATTCACAAGTACAAATATCCAAGCTCAATTATTCTGTCAGTGGTATCTTGCATACAACACTTTAATTTTAGATGGGAAAAGCCGCATAAATTTGATAGGACAGCAAAGTGCGGGAGATCTACAACAGCCTCCTCAAACTAGCTTTCAGGTATTATTTCAAGATGATATTAAAAGAGAAGAAGTAAGGCGAATTATTCATGATGCGTTAGGAACATATTTTGTAATAGATCCAACTCATATAGGACACTTAAGGCTTCGCCTTTCATCTCAACCGCCCAAGACAACTATGGAAGAGCGTGGTATTGATGCTGAAGCAGTAGAATTTCATAGACAAGCATTTCTAGTTGAACAAGCTAGCGATGGAGTAAAAGCTTTTACTGGGATTATTACGGAAATTGTTGCTGGAGATCCAGCAGTTATTCTAATTGATGAGCCTGAAGCATTTTTACATCCCTCTTTGTCTTTCAAACTAGGGAAAGAGATAGCTACTTCCAGCTTGGGATCTCAAAAAAGATTGTTCGTATCAACTCATAGCCCTAATTTTGTGATGGGATGTATACAGTCTGGAGCACCAGTTAATATTGTTCGACTGACATATCGTAATGACGTCGCTACAGCTAGGATTCTATCTAACGAAGATATATTACATTTAATGCGAAATCCTTTGTTACGCTCAACGGGAGTAATTGGGGGCTTATTCTACGAATTTGTGGTTGTGACAGAATCCGACTCAGATCGAGCTTTTTATCAAGAAATTAATGAACGCTTACTAAGCCATAAATCAGAATTAGGAATCCCTAACTGCTTATTTCTCAACGCACAAAATAAACAAACTGTTCACATAATCATTAAACCTTTGAGGGAGCTTGGAATTCCAGCAGTTGGAATTGTTGATGTAGACATTCTGAAAGATGGTGGTCAAATTTGGACAAGTTTTCTCAAAGGTGGCTTTATCCCAGAAATTGAGCATCAATCACTTGGTGGATTACGTAATGCCATTAAACAAAAAATTGAAGAAACGGGACTGGATATGAAAAAGAACGGTGGTGTTGATATCCTTTCAGGTAGTGATAAAGAAGCAGCAAATAATCTTTTCGACCAACTTGCTGATTATGGTCTGTTTGCTGTTCGCAAAGGTGAACTAGAATCATGGCTTTCTCATCTTGGTGCAACTGGACATGGCTCAAATTGGTTAATTAACATTTTTGAAAAAATGGGAGAAGACCCAGATTCATCGAATTATTTAAGACCGTCAGATGATGATGTATGGAAATTTTGTGGAGAAATTAAAAGATGGTTTGAAAATCCCAAGAGGAAAGGCATTCCATCTTAAAGCAATATTTATCTAGTGATCGAGATCGTGTTTTGGGTGAGTGATTTGACAATCTCGTTTTTGTGAGGGGGATGACTGGGCGATCGCCTTACCCTACCCCAGCAATCACTTGACCAATATCTTGAGGCGTAGCACCAGTCGCCAACATAGCTTTAATCAATAGCTCAATAGAAACAGAAGCATCACCATTCTCAGCCTTAGCAATCCGAGGCTGACTAGAACTCATTTTAGAAGCAAGTTCACTTTGAGTCATCAACTTTTGCCGACGTTCCTTTAGATTCTGACTAAGAGCCAGTTTAATCTCAACTAAAACAGACTCTTCGGCAGTTAAATCTAAAAAATCTGAAACCGAACCAACCTTCCAACCTTTAGCCTCTAAGCGCTCTCTTTTAGCTTGATCCATCATGTTCTCCTACTTAATCAGCATCATATTTACTAAGTCGCTTTTTACAAATATCAATCACATTTTTAGGTGTAGTTCTCGTGGACTTATTAAAAACCTCCACAATCAAAATTGCATCATCATCAATTCGATAAATGATTCTCCAATTTTTCTCCGTATCTCGAATCCGTAACTCATGACAGCGCTCTCCTACACTTGGCATTGGACGTGAATGGGGTAATCCAATAGATATACCTTGCTGCAATTGCCTAAGCAAAACACCAGTTTCTATCCGTATTTCTTGACTAAAAGGCGGAGTCTTAACCTCGCCGTGCAGCCAAACTAGAGGTTTACTTTGATTTCTCATCAAGCTCTATATCATATTTGATATATTAACCTATACTGATTCGGCTGTAATGATCGTATTTTTCGGTAGAAGTTAGGCGATCGCTATTTGTGGCGATTGAATAAGCGATCGCTAATTTAGAAGATTTATAGCAGATTTAATTGTAGGTTTATTTAATCTAGCTCTAAACTTAGCATCGAATATAGCCTTGATGGATCAACATTCCGCACCGTTACTAGCGATCGCACAGGATTATCTTGATGTTGATCATGCAGCCTTTTATATGCCAGCCCATAAGCGCGGTCAGAGTATTGATCGCGAATTGTTAGCTTTACTGGGCGATCGCTTATTTTTCTTGGATTTGCCTGAGCTACCTGACCTCGAAGAACCGATCGCCCTCGCTGAAGAACTTGCCGCCGATGCTTATGGGAGCGATCGCGCTTGGTTCTTGACCAATGGCTCCACCTGTGGCGTACAGGCGATGCTGTTGGCGAGTTGTGGGGATGGCGATCGGGTACTGATTGGGCGCAATTGTCATCAAGCAGCGATCGCAGGATTAATTCTCACGGGCGCAATTCCCATTTATTTGCCCTGTGACTATGAGCAGGAATTTGATCTGGACTTGGGCGTAAGTCCTGCCACTTTAGAAAAGTTTTTGCAAAAGTATCCCGACGCTAAAGCAGTGATGCTGGTTAGCCCCAATTATTTCGGGGTCTGTGGGGATTTGGAGCAAATGGCAGCGATCGCCCATGCTTATAATGTGCCTTTATTGATCGATGCTGCCCACGGAGCGCATTTAGGGTTTCATCCTGAGCTACCGATCTCGGCATTACAAGCGGGAGCAGATCTGGTGGTGCAGTCCACTCATAAGATGGCGGGTAGTCTCACCCAGTCAGCGATGCTGCATTTGCAAGGCGATCGCCTTGACCCTGAACGAGTGGATCGGGCATTACAAATTTTGCGATCGACTAGCCCCAATTTAGCTTTGCTGATTTCCCTTGATGTGGCGCGGCGACAGATGGCAACTCAGGGCAAACAGTTATTAACAGAAACTTTGCGACTAGCGGATTTAGGGCGATCGCAGATTACCCAGATTCCGCAATTACAAACCTTTGGAACTGAGCAGATCCCCAATCTCGATCCCACTCGTCTTACGGTGATAGTCAAGCAATTGGGAATTACAGGGTTTGCCGCCGATGAATATTTACAACATTTGGTGATGGCGGAAATGCCGACGCTGACGCAATTGGTATTGGCGCTCAGTATTGGCAATCGGGAATCAGATATTGAGCGTTTAGTTAATGGCTTGCAAAAACTCTCTCAATTAAACAATTCTCAAAATTCTAAAATTTATCCAATTCCCCACCATCCTTTAGAAGTCAAATTCAATCCCTTAGCGATCACCCCCCGTCAAGCCCACTTTGCGCCAAGGGAATCTGTACCGATCGCTCAAGCAATCGGGCGCATCAGTGCGGAGACCCTCTGCCCCTATCCTCCGGGGATTCCCTTGATCTGCATCGGTGAGGAGATTACGCTGGCGGCAGTGGCAATGTTGCAGGAAATCAAGCGATCGGGCGGTGTGATCAATGGGGCGAGTAGTGAAGATTGCGATCGCCTATTAGTGCTTTGCTAGTGATAGCGATTGCGCTCAGGGCTTCGACTCCGCTCAGGGCTTCGACTCCGCTCAGCTAGCATACAACCGATGGCTGAGCGAAGTCGAAGCCCCTCACAAATTATTTAGAATCACTGTATTTATGGCAAAATTGGCTTGATTTCTTTTAATTACCCCCTAGTCACAATGCCTGAACCCATTCCTTCGCAGATTTTGCAAAATCGCCTGAGCTATCAGGGTAGTAAATTTTCTTTCCATGTCGATCGCATCAAGTTACCCAATGGCGTTACGGGCGAATATTCCTACATCAAGCACCCCGGGGCGGGACTAGCTGTACCTGTAACTGCCGATGGCAAGTTTGTCTTAGTGAAGCAATATCGCTTTGCGATCCAGCAATATTTACTAGAGTTTCCTGCGGGGACTTTGGAAGAGGGCGAAAACCATGACCTCACTATCAAGCGCGAAATTGAGGAGGAAACAGGCTACAGCGCTAGTCAATGGCAATATTTAGGCGGTTTCTATCTTTGTCCGGGGTATTCTGATGAGATTATCCATGCTTATCTAGCAAGGGATTTGCAAATTTTAGAACATCCTCCTGCTCAGGATGAGGATGAAGAGATAGAAGTGGTATTACTCAGTCGCGAAGAGATAGAATCTCTATTGCGATCGCCCGACGCTGATAGTCGCCTTGATGCCAAGTCGATCACGGCGTATCATCTCGCCCTCGCTTTTTTGTAAAAAGAGATTAAATATAGCCATTTGTGACGCGCGAAGCGCGTCACAAATGGCTATATCGAACTCACGTTAAATAAGTTTGAAGCCGAAGCCCTATTTTTTGATTTGGAACTAATTGTTTTTGCCAAAGTTGCCAACGCCTAGATATAGCTCGGCAACTTCAGGATCATTCAATAAATCCGCCCCTTTACCCGTAAATTCATCTTTACCCAAGTGCATCACATAGCCACGATCAGCGATCGCTAGAGCTTTGCGAGCATTCTGCTCCACTAAAATAATCGAAGTTCCCGATTGATTAATTGTTTGAATCAAATTGAAAATATCCTGTACCAAAATCGGAGACAATGCCGCCGAGGGTTCATCAAGGATCAATAGCTTCGGCTCTAACATCATTGCCCGTCCCATTGCCAACATTTGGCGTTCGCCCCCCGATAATGTCCCTGCGCGTTGGTGGCGGCGCTTGGCTAGCACAGGAAAAGTGGAATAGATTTTATCCTTGAGGGTTTTGATATTGCCTTCGCGGGTGTAAGCGCCCATATCGAGATTGTCGGCAACGCTCAAGGATGGAAACACATTGGAAATTTGGGGGACATAGCTAATGCCCAAGCGCACAATCTGCTCTGGTTTCATGCCCACGAGGTTGCGATCGCCAAATAATATCTCCCCCGATCGCACTGGCACTAATCCAAAAATCGCCTTAGCAAAGGTGGACTTACCCGCACCATTAGAACCAATTATGGTTACCAGTTCCCCCTTACAGACTGATAGATTTGCGCCTTGGAGAATGTCCACTCCTTCGACGTATCCCGCCACGATATCGCGGGCATTGAGAATTAGTTGATCGGAAACTTGACGTTCAGGAATTTGGATTTCAGGTTCAGATTGGGAATTCATTGATCGGGGTGCATAAATGGGTAGATCCTTGCTCACCCATAAGCATATAAGTAACTGGGCATAATTAAAACCCAAGAATTAGCGACACATTGCACCGCTAATTCTTGGGTGCTAAAGGGATCGCGGAAATTACAACTCGAAAGCCAATGTCATTGTAGCGATCGCTTTGCCAATGCCAGTCACGACTGGCGGCGCGGCATCTCTGCGCCTCATTGCTCCATGAGCCGCCTTTGCGTACCCGTCGCGATGCATTCCACCCACTTTGATCCACCCACACGGAGCCATCCGCAGGTACACCGTTAAAATTGTCATGCCAAGTATCGGCACACCATTCCCACACGCCGCCCTGCATATCGTATAGTCCCCAAGGGTTCGGCACTTTCTGTCCGACGGGTTGCGATCGCTGATTGGCATTACCCGCAAACCAGCCATAATCGACTAATTCCGCAGGATTATCGCCAAAATGATAGGCAGTATTCGTCCCCGCGCGGCAGGCATATTCCCACTCCGCCTCACTGGGCAAGCGGTAACTATAGAGATATGGCGATCGCTGGGCTAACTGACCACAAAAATCCTGCGCCTCTGTCCAAGAAATGTTCTCCACGGGGGCTTGGATATTTTCACGAAAAGTGGCGGGATTGCTCCCCATGATTGCGATCCACTGTTCCTGCGTAATCGCAAATTTTGCCATGTAAAAGTTTGGCATCTGTACTTCCACTAGGGGCGATTCATTCTCCTTTCTGCCAAGTTGCGATACGGGTGAACCGATCGTAAATTTTCCCGATGGAATCCTGACCATTTCCAAATAAATCCCCTTGCCTAAGTCGTCGCGAAAGGCGCGATCGCCTTTTGTAATCGGATCAACGGCGACTTCAGGAATTGGCACAGTTGCTGGTTCCGCAATTGTTAGGGGTGGGGCTGAGGTTTGCGGTTTCAGCTTTTCGATGAGAACAGCCAAGGTAAAACCAGCGATCGTATAGCCTGTGTTATTCAGTAATTGCCGCCGATTGAGATGATTAATTGAGAATGGAATTTTCGCTACGGATTGGGCAAGAGACTGCAATAGTGGCAGTGCTTTTAAGGTGGAAATAGTTGATTTTTTTAATTCTGGAATATCTAAATCTTTCGCTTCTGTGTCTTTGGAGGAAAGCGGATTTAAGTTGAGTTTGTCCAAGCACTTGTGAGCTTGTTGCTGAAACTCCGTTAAATAGTCATAACCTTGCAAATATTCACGGACTAGACAGTAATAATTTTCTTCATAAAAAAAAGCTTGTACCTTCGGCGCGAGGGTGTAGCTGATAGCTAATTCGGCGATGCCTTTGGCGATCGCCTGCGCCTGATCATCAAATGTATGCTCAAGATTTTCAAGATCTTGTTCTTCTCGCTTGACATCTTGCCAGTAATAAATCACGCATAGGGGCTTTGGCATAACAGGTATCTCCAGATTTTCGGCTAAATAAATCGTCAAGGCGATCGCGCCGATCTGTTCGCTATGCAGACTTTGCTGAAGGTGATAACGCTTGCTAAATACCTGATCTAAATCCATATGCGAAGCAGTTCCCGAAACAGTCTCTTTTCAAAATTTTTTAGTTTAGCGATGCAATAAAAGTCTATAACTATAGTCAGTTAAAAGTAGCCTCATAATGCTCCCTCCCTTTATTGTTTTAGATCCCATCCTTGAAAACTGGTTGCGCGAAGACATTGGACGCGGCGATCATAGTACCAATGGTTTATTTCCCAATGGTCAAGCGCCTGTGGGTAAAGCCGTCTGGACTGCCAAGGCTGATGGCGTGATTGCAGGTTTGCCGATCGCCGCAAGAGTATTTCAACTATTAGATAGCTCTGTTGATTTTGTGGCGATCGCCCACGATGGTAAACCGATCAAGTCGGGCGACCCTATTGCAGAGATTAATGGTAGTCTTGCCACCTTACTGATGGGTGAGCGCGTTGCGCTCAATTTGGTGATGCGCCTATCGGGAATTGCTAGTAGCGCCGCCGAATATGTTAAAGCGATCGCCAACTCCAAAACCCATTTAGTTGACACTCGCAAAACTATCCCCGGCATGAGACTCCTAGAAAAATATGCCACCTTTATCGGTGGGGCAATCAACCATCGCTATGGACTTGATGATGCGGTGATGCTCAAGGATAATCATATTGCGGCGGCGGGGGGCATTACTGAAGCCGTGCAGCGTGTCCGCGATAATATTCCCTTTACCACTTCGATTGAAGTAGAAACGGAGTCTATTACCCAAGTCAAGGAGGCAATGTCCCTCAATCTTGATGTAATCATGCTGGACAATATGCCGCTCTCGATGATGCGGGAAGCGATCGCCATGATTCGCCATCACAGTCCCAATTCCAAAATTGAAGCGTCAGGAAATATTACCCTAAGTACGATCGCCCAAGTTGCTGACCTTGGCGTGGATTACATTTCTACTTCAGCAATGGTGACGCGATCGCATTGGCTCGACATCAGTATGCGAATTAGGTCATTGCACAAATCAGCATAATTGAACGTGAGTTCGACGAAAGCGCAGAATGGTGAAAATCGCAGAGCGATTTTCACCATTCTGCGCCATTTGCACCGCGCAAATCGCTGAAAACAGACGTTAATAAACCTGTAAACAGTAAGAGACTCGCTTAGCGAGTCTCTTACTGTTTACAGGTTAGGGGGTTAGACTAGATTTGATGCAGATTGTCTTTTAGCGCTTTCTCTCAGACAGCAACGTTGCCAATCGATCACATCACCGAGTCCATAGGGACGAGCCATAACTCTAGGGGCTTGGCGCTTCATTCTTTCCCTAAGAACGCGCCTTTTCCAGTTCATGGCATCGCCGAGGGAATAGGGATTGTTGGCAATGGGATATCGCAATACTTTACTCATAGGTCTAGTGCTTAGTTATCTATTCCTATTCTAAGTGGCTCAGCATAATTAAAAACCAAAACCAGAAATATAGACAATTCAAATAAGAAAACTAGGGCTTCGACACTTCGACAAGCTCAGTGCATCGCTTTGCTCAGCCATCGTATACTGCTGGCTGAGCGAAGTCGAAGCCTCTTGAATTTATTTGGAATTACTATAGTTCCGCTCGTATAGCGGAACTATTTCTGGTTTTTACTCATTGGACAGAAGCCGTAACATTGGCGGATTTATCTAGCACCGATAGCGCCGCGATATATTGAGGGTCTTCGCCTGTGCCAAGTTGCTTGCGCGTAATTGGCTCCGTTAGCGCTACCTCCACATCAGGAATGATGCCGCGCTTGTGGATATTGTGGTGGTTGGGAGTTTCATATTTAGCGATCGTGACGGCAAGACCTGATCCGTCCTCTAATTCATAGAGGGACTGAATTAAGCCTTTGCCAAAGGTCTTCGTACCGACCAACTGAGCGCGAGCATTATCTTGTAATGCCCCTGCGAGGACTTCACTAGCGCTAGCTGTGCCGCCATCCGTGAGAACGATTAGAGGATCAGTGGTGAGGGCTTCGTCCGTTGCGCCAAAGCTTTCTTGGATGCCGTGACGATCAACGGTATAGACTACAGTTCCTTCAGGAATCCACATTCTCGCAATTTGAATACCTGCATCGAGCAGACCTCCCGGATTTCCGCGTAAATCCAAAACATAGCGATCCGCCCCTGATTGTTCAAGGTTTTTGATTGCTTTCGCCATATCTGTGGCAGCATTACCATTGAATTGATTGAGGCGAATATAGCCAACCTTATGGTCTTCTTCTTGGTTGAGCTTGGCAATGATCGGTGTGACGGCAATGCGATCGCGTTTGAGCGATACGGCAATCTTCTCAAAGTCTTTACCATTGGCTGTGGGACGTTCTAGGGTCAGCTTTACCTCAGAGCCGATCGCACCACGCATTCGGGTAGCACATTCATCGAGGGTTAGCCCTTTGGTAGAGATATTGTCGATCGCGACAATGCGATCGCGCGATCGCACTCCTGCTAAGTCCGCAGGGGAGCCTTCGATGGGAGCAATCACAGTCACGCGCTCATCCGACTCATCAACGGCGATCTGCAAGCCTACGCCCGTAAGTTCGCCCGCGTTGCTGGTTTGCATACTCTTAAATTTATCGGGTTCTAAAAATCGAGTGAAGGGATCATCAAGGGTTGCTAACATCGCTCTGATGGCGGTATAGGTGTCTTCGCGGGAGTTAAATTTACGATTGACAAACTGACGGCGCACTTTGTACCAGTTTTGGTTGTTAAAGCTCTCATCGACATAGCTGCGATTGACGATCTGCCAAACATTTGTCAAAAATTTCTGTTCTTGCAAATAATCGGTGACGGCGGCACTGGCTGCACCGATGCCCATAAACTGGGCTACGATTGCCATCACCACAACCAGTAAGCTAGTTACCAACCAAGACCAAAGACGACGTTGCTTTATCATGTATGCCCTTTAATTCTCTAAATAGTTTTTAAATGATTTTAGAAAGTGGTTCTGGATGTAAAAAACTGGATATTAATGGATATTAATAAATATTGAAATATACATACCTAGTCTAAGCCAATCCCCCCTAGATGCAATTTTTCACCTTTCACTGGCAAAAGTTTCAAGCCGCGCTGATTTTTTATACCTGCATTCCTTGGCGATCGCGCGGGAATCTTGATTTTCGGGGCATTGCGGTCTATGCGCCTGTAATTGGTTTGGGCATAGGTGGCGCGATCGCCCTGCTCGATCTGGGCTTAGGACTGCTCAAACCTGACTATCTGTTTCCGAAATTTATCTATTTGCGATCGCTGATGACGATTTTGACAGGCTTGTTAATCACAGGCGGATTACACCTTGATGGCGCAATGGATACCGCCGACGGGCTAGCCGTAACCGAGCCAAGTCGTCGCCTCGAAGTGATGGCGGATAGCAATACGGGCGCATTTGGGGCGATGGCAGCGATCGCTATTTTAGCAATTAAGGTAATGGCGTTGGCGGCAATTTCGCAGCATCGGGTTTGGATTTTAGCAATCGTCTGGGCTTGGGCGCGATGGGGACAGCTACGGGCAATCATGGCGTATGAGTACCTCAAAGCCAAGGGCAAAGGCAAATTTCATCAAGAGAATTTGCATAATTGGCAAGTTTGGCTAGTGGCAATCTGCTTGATGCTAATCAACTTCGCGATCGGTTGGTCACAGCAAGCGGTTCCCTTTGCCCTAGCGATTACGGCGATCGCCTTCAGTTGGGCATGGCTGACGGGGGCATGGTTGGCGCGGCAACTGGGCGGACATACAGGCGATACCTACGGCGCGATCGTTGAGTGGACAGAAGCCCTAAGTCTCTGTGCGATCGCTTTTTTGTAAGCAGTTTAGCGTTTGAGTCGCCCGCGTAGCGGGCGACTCAAACTTCTTGGTTTTGGTATAGAATTCCCTATGAGCCGTCATTATCAATACCATGCCCAAGCCTAAGACCAGCAACATTCTCAATCCTAAGCCTCAATCCCAAGTTACCCTCAGTGAATATGTAACGGCGATCGCTTGGTCATCGGATAGCAAATATCTAGCGGCGGCGACGGCATCGGGGGAAGTGATTGTTTTTAACGAAGCGATCGCGGGTAATGATTTAGCTTCAAAACAAATTACGCTCCAAGCTCCCACGGAAATCGCGGTAGATTGTTTAGGGTTTTCTGCCGATGGTAAGTGGCTAGCGACGGGCGGTCAGGACGGTAAAGTGCGTGTCTGGAATCTTGGTGGGGATACTCCTGCGATCGCCGCTACCCTCGATCTGGGCAAGACATGGATCGAGCATCTAGTCTGGCATCCTAGCCGTGCCGAATTTGCCTTTGGTTTGGGGAAGTATGTGCAGATCTGGAGCGCTGACACCCTCGATATTGTCACGACTTTGCATTTTGAAAAATCGACGGTACTGGCGATCGCTTGGCATCCTAGTGGCGAATTTCTGATCGTTGGTGGCGACGGGGGACTCAAGGTTTGGCAAGCTCAGGACTGGTACGAAGATCCGATCATTTTTGAAATGCCCACCGCCGCCGCCAAACTCGCATGGGATCGCGTAGGGGAATACCTCGTTGCCAGCACCCTTGATAACCTTGTGGTGGTGATGCAATGGCTAGGTAAGGACTTTGATCCTTCTCCTTGGCGGATGCAAGGGTTTCCGGGCAAGATCCGTGATTTTGATTGGTCAGCCAGCAAAAACTCTCCGCTTCTCGCTTCCTCTAGCGCCGCCGATGTCGTTGTTTGGGAAAAGCACGCCGACCTCACGGTTGGTTGGGAAGGTGAGGTGATCAAAGGACATAACAGCATCGTTGGTCTAGTTGCCTTTAAGCCCAAATCCGAAACCCTTGCCTCCGCCGATGAAAATGGTAGAATCGCACTTTGGAAAAGTGCTAAGGACTGGGCGCAAGCTCTAGAAACGCCAATGGGTGCAATTACGGCTCTCCAATGGCAACCCCAAGGTAAAAAGTTGGCGGCGGCTAATGCTGATGGAGAAGTTATGATCTGGACAGAATCTTTTCAAGGCAAAGGATTCCGTTAAATAGAACAATAGAAATGTCCTTCCAGTATCGTTAGCGATCGCTCTATTCCATCATCATGAATTGATAATGCGATCGCTGCTTTCTTTAATATTTTACTAAAATGCGATCTAGATAGATTTTTAGTATAGACAATTCAAACAAGAAAAATAGGGCTTCGACTTCGCTCAGCCACCGTATACCGATGGCTGAGCGAAGTCGAAGCCTCTTGAATTTATTTGGAATTACTATATTTCTGTATCAGAATATTTGAGTTTGTAGTCAATAGGCGATCGACATTTCGGCATCATTAGCGATCGCTCTAATCACTATGAATCAAGAGTTTCGTATTGTTTGCTTATACGCTAAAATCTTGGAAAAATAAAATGATGGTGAAATAATGCAAGAACAAGATTGGGGCGATGATGAGTTATGGATTGTGACGGCAATCTCACCAAATATTGCAGAATCCCCAACGGGTCAGAAGACTGTAACTAAAAGTGTCAATCCTTACGCTTCAGCGACAGTATCAGGAGAACAACTTAAGGAAGGTCGAGTCAAGGCGGAGACTCTGGCGGCGCAGATGTCGCAATTTGTGCGGGTGATTGGTCGAGTCTTTGCTGATGCCCAAAAACAAATTAATCCAGAGGCGGGTTTACAACTGGATGAGGTTAAATTGGCGGTTGATATTTCGGCGAAAGGTGAAATTAAATTATTGGGAACGGGTATCGAAACCTCTGGCAAAGGAGCGATCGAGTTAAAATTTAAAAGGGTCGATCCATCTAACTAAATAATGGGTAAAAAGAATCATGAAAAATCAATTAATTCGCTTCAACAACGAATTATTGAGCATCAGCAGAAAATCGACACTGAACTACAGAAAGATTATCCCGACACGGGACTAGTTCGCCACTGGCAAAAAGAGATTCGCGCTTTTGAAATTGGTATTGAAAAAGCACAAAAAAGACTAAGGAGATAGATATGCAAGTTACAGATTTATCAATAAATTCTCTAGTGAATTCCTATAGACCAGTAGGAATCGTCAATCCGACTCTTAACACTTTAATTGCTGAGTTGGGAGTTGAATGCCAGAGGGTGATTATGTTGGTGCATCAACTGCAATTACCAAATATTAGCGATCGCCAAAAGGTTGATGTATTGGCAGAGTTAAATGCTTCTATAATCCATTTACAGTCTCATTGTGATGATGATCTACAAGATTTGATTGCTGATGAGTTGGAAAGTATCACTCCTTAGAATCACACTTTTAAAATGAGTTTATAGTCAGCTATGGCGAGAAATTGCGCGGTAATTGTCGGAATTAATGATTACAGCAAAATCTCACCTTTAAATTTTGCTAAGAGTGATGCCGAAAGGATGCGCGGTTATTTTCTGCAAGATTTGGCGGTTAATATTGACGATCTGTACTTTTTTACCGATGATTCACCGCCACATCCTATAGAGGGTAATACTCAGCCGACTTTTGGAACACTTGATTCTTTTTTTACAGATCGCTTTGAATCACCATTTTTAGAGGCAGGTGATACGTTATGGTTTTACTTTAGCGGTCATGGGATGCATTGCGAAGGTAAGGATTATCTATTGCCGAGTGATGGCAATCCGCGCACTACCAAAACTGCGATTCCGATTAGTTATGTGACAGAACGCTTGCGGCGGAGTGGGGCGGATAATGTGGTGATGTTGATTGATGCTTGTCGTAGTGATGGCGCAAAAAATGCTGGTATGGGCGTGGGTGAAGAGAAGCAACAAGGGGTAATTACGTTCTTTTCTTGCAGTCCGTCACAGGTTTCCTATGAGATTGAGGCTTTGCAACAAGGAGCTTTTACGAATGCATTGCTAGAGGCGTTGCGGATTCAGGGTGAGGGGAATTGTGCGACAGTGGAACGTTTTTATCAATATCTGCGCGATCGCGTACCGAGTCTGACTCAATATTATAAAAATGGCTATCGGCAAACGCCTTACGCTGTCATCGAACCTGCGACAAAGTTGCATTATATTTTATTGCCGAAGTTTGCCAATCTCACGGATATTGCGACACTGAGAGAAGATGCGCTCCATGCCGAAATTGAAGAAGATTTTAATTTGGCTTTTCAGTTATGGATGCGGGTAAATGTAGCTTCTGGTGGAACGGATATGAAGGCGGTTAATGCTTTGATACGGGTGGGTAATAAGCGATCTGTGTCAAGTTCACAATTAAAGGAAAGAATTAGCCATTGGGGGTTATACAACAATTCCACCGTTAGTCTAAATCCTGTGATATTGGTGAGTGCTAAGGGGATTGACTATCGCGAATTGGAAAAATTGCTGAAGGCGAAAGAATGGGAAAAAGCGGATCGGGAAACTAATAAATTGATGGTGAGTGCGGTGAGAAAAGATTTTGGGCAATGGCTATCTAGTGACGACTTACTCAAGACTCCTTGTGATGATTTATTAGCGATTGATCGCTTGTGGATAAGTTATAGCGATGGACTTTATGGGTTTAGTGTCCAGAAGCAAATTTATGTCGAGTGTGGTGGCAGATTAGATTTTAGTAATCCAAGCTCTGAGACTTGGAATAAATTTTGTCATAATGTGGCGTGGCAGAAGGATGCTAGTTACGTGTCTTATCCTGAGCCATTTTTCATTGAAAATTTTATGCTTATTAAAGGACATCTGCCATTTTTGGCGAATAGTGTATTAGTAAACGGCATAGTGAGCGTCAATTCGTCCTTCTTTTCTTTTATCGCAACTTGTGAAGTGTAAACCATAAAGATTTTCCACTTCTATTAACTTTTGTAAGCCTTTCATTAGCTACGATATAATAACGTGAGTTCGGGTTAAGGAGAAGGAGGTAAAGCCCACTCCATATGAAGAGAAGGCTTTTTTGGTTGATGACAATAAGCAATCAGTCCACAAATGACATTAATCATGGCATTGAGTGGACTACGATGACGGGAGTGTTCAATTTGGGAAATATTTTTGAGTTGGTCAAAGACGGACTCAATGATTGAACGCTTGCGGCTCAATAACTTGTCAGTCAAACGCATCAAACGATTTTTCATATTGCGTTTGGGTTTAGCAAAAAACTCAATGCCAAAGTTTTGTAATAATTGAGTTGCCAAATCTTGAGAAACATAGCCCCGATCGCCGAATACTTTACCAAACAGTGACTTGAGCAAATCAGGAATAGGCTTACGGTCATCAACATTGCCTGGGGTAATCTGGATGTTCAGTAACTCACCACACTCATTCACCACCAGATGTAATTTAAAGCCAAAGAACCAGTCCACAGATGTTTTTCCCCTTGCAGCTATTTCTTTAAAGACACGGTGTTGCTTTATCCGTCGATTATGACAAACATGGAGACAGGTAGAGTCAACAAAGCTGATACCTGTACATTTGCCAAAACATTGCTTGAGGTATATGCACAAAGGCATCACCGCTGAACCTATAAACTCAACGAACCTGTTATAGCTAGGTAGTTTTGGGAATTCTTTGCGCCAATATTTACACACATGGTCTTGATAAAAGTGCTTGAAATTGCGGTAGTGGTTTTGATGAAAGCTAATCAAAATCGTCATGATTTCACTCAGGCACAGACATCTCGACCTTTGTCTTTGCTGTAATCCATTGCCTAGCAATAACTGCTGCCACTTTGGTTCAAATATTTGCCAAAAATCATCGACATCCCAGAACAGGGCTTCTAAACTATTAGTCATGGGAGTTACCTCGCTGAGATTGTTTTTCTTTTTTTCAGCTTATCGGTTTCTCCCTTTTTTGTCCCTGTCCTTATCCCGAACTCACGTTATAATAAGTACTCCAGCGTTTCGTTACCTGTCACCACCGATCCGTAGGGGCAGAGCATTCCCACCACAATCTATAAATCCTGCAATTATCTCAAATTGGGAATGCTCTGCCCTAAACCTGCGCGATGCACCACAATCCCAAAACCGTAGGGATAAATTATCGACAAAAGCAAAGAGGATAGAGCATTTGCGTATAGAGATTTCGGTGACAATTTACAAATATTGGCGCAAATGCTCTACCCCTACATCTTTCATATTTGTCACATTTGTTTTGGGAATGCTCTGCCCTTAAACGTTGCGATGCACCACAATCTCCAAACCGCAGGGATAAATTATCGATAAAAGCAAAGAGGGTAGAGCATTTGCGGACAGAGATTGTAGTGTAGAGTTCGAGATATTGGCGCAAATGCTCTACCCCTACACGTATTTTCCTTTAATTGCTCACTTTAGGGCGATCATCGCTATACCTGCGACTCGATCGCACCTTCAGCATCATTAGCGATCGCCTTTAGCCGATCCAACATATCCGCAGTCACATCTTGCCACATCCCACGCTGATTCGCTTCTAGCAAGCGTTCCGACATATCCCGCAAAGCCCAAGGATTGCTGGATTTAATGAAATTCTGGACTTCAGGATTAAAGATATATGCTTCGGCTACTCCCTCATACATGAAGTCGGAAACGCAGTTAGTCGTAGCATCATAGGCAAATAGATAATCGAGGGTTGCTGACATCTCGAACGCGCCTTTGTAGCCATGACGCATTGCTCCCGCTATCCATTTGGGATTGACGACACGCGATCGATAGACCCGCGCAATCTCTTCGCTGAGTTTGCGAACCTTGGGCTGCGCCATCCGTGAATTATCGCCAAAATAGACCTCTGGCGTATTGCCAGATATGGATTTGATGGCGGAAGTCATCCCACCCTGAAACTGATAATAATCGTCAGAATCGAGAATGTCATGTTCGCGATTATCTTGATTTTGCAGAACGATTTGCATATTGCCGAGGCGTTGATTAAAGGCTTCGGGCGCAGATTTTCCTTCGGATTTGCTGGTGTAGGCGTAGGCGCTCCAATTGATGTAGGCACGGGCTAAATCTTGCTCACTTTCCCAGTTTTGCGACTCGATTAAACCTTGCAAACCTGCACCATAGGCGCTTGGCTTTGAGCCAAATACCCGATAGCGCGATCGCTCTTCTGCTTGTTCTAAGGTTAATCCTTCCTTTTGCCATTGTGTAGATTCTGCTTGAACCTTTGCCGCTAAGGGATTCTGATCCGCAGGTTCGTCAAGGTTTGCCACAGCATTGACAGCGCTATCAAATAAATCAATGAGATTAGGAAACGCATCTCGAAAGAATCCTGAAATCCGCAAGGTGACATCAATACGGGGACGACCGAGGATCGATAAGGGCAAAATCTCAAAATCCACCACGCGCCGCGATACACCATCCCAAACAGGTTGCACACCCAGCAGAGCCAAAGCTTCCGCTAAGTCGTCGCCGCCCGTTCGCATTGTCGAAGTCCCCCAGATCGATAGCCCCAAGGTTTGCGGATATTCGCCATGTTCTTGAGTGTAGGTTTCGATTAACACATCGGCAGCCTTGCGCCCAATATCCCAAGCAGTTTCCGTCGGCACTGCGCGAATATCGACAGAATAGAAGTTCCGTCCCGTGGGCAGTACTTCGGGTCTACCCCTAGTGGGCGCTCCTGATGCGCCACTAGCAACATACTCTCCATTGAGTCCACGCAGGAGGTTGGTGATTTCTTGGGTAGTTTTGTAGAGAGATGGCAGAAGGCGATCGCGTATCCATGTGAGTTCTGTTGAGATGGTAAGGTTGAGATCCCCCCCAGCCCCCCTTAAAAAGGGGGGAGAATTTTTCTCTTCTTCCCCCTTTTTAAGGGGGATTGAGGGGGATCGAGAAGATATGAGGGTATCCACCAACTCCGCCGCATATTCTTCTATAACTTCCACCGCATCGCCAATAATCCGACAATTCGCTAAACGGGGATCTGAACTATTTTCAAGCAACTCGCCTAAGTCCGCAGTTAATGGATCGAAATCTAAGCCCCAATCCTGCGCGATCGCTCTAGTCAGCCCAATCCGATTAGCAGTAGGATTGCGAGCGATCGCTACGACCAAGTCCCTTAATTGCCGACCTTCGGGACATTGCCCAAAAATATGCAAACCGTCACGAATTTGCGCTTCCTTAATTTCGCAGAGATAACCATCGGCGGTTGTGAGAATTGTATTTAAAGAATCCTCTAAACGGTCTAGGGATATTCCTAAATCTTGGTGCAGATTTTCCTGTTTGATTAATTCAGTTAAGCGCTCTCTTACCATTGGCAACCTTGATGGATCGAGAGTTTCTGCTTCGTAATATTCATCGATCAAGCCTTCCAATTGTTGCAAGCCGCCGTATAGCTCAGCGCGAGTCATCGGCGGCGTGAGATGGTCGAGAATTACCGCTTGCGATCGCCTTTTTGCTTGCGAACCTTCTCCTGGGTCATTAACGATAAAGGGATAGAAATGGGGCATTGCGCCAAAGGCAGCCTCGGGATAGCAATTTTCTGATAGCGCCACACTTTTTCCGGGAAGCCATTCCAGATTGCCATGTTTGCCAACATGGGCGATCGCGTGGGCGTTGAACTTGTCGCGCACCCAATGATAGAAAGCCATATAGTCATGGGTCGGCTCTAAATCGGGGGCGTGATAATTGAGTGTCGGATCAAGGTCATAGCCCCGTGATGGCTGAATACCAACAAAAATATTGCCAAATTGCATACCTGCGATCGCAAATTCTTGTTCTTGTTTTAGTTCATTCCATCGGTTACTAATTCCAGCTTGCACAGGCTCAGGCAAATTCTGGAAATAGTTTTTATAGTCTTCGATTGATAAGGATTGATAAACTTGACGAATTCCAAAGGATTCGCGATCATTGGTTACGCCTGTCGTTAACAACTTCATCAGTTCATCGCTAGTTTCAGGAATTTCACCAACGTGATAACCCGAACTTCGCAAAGCTTTAAGAATCTCCAAACAACTCGCAGGTGTATCTAAACCGACTCCATTGGCTAATCTGCCATCACGGTTAGGATAATTGGCAAGGATTAAAGCTATTTTGCGATCGCCAACTTCCGTATGCTTTAGCTGTATCCATTTCGCCGCCAAATCTGCTACGAAATTAATGCGCGATCGCACAGGTTCATAGGTCAATACTTCTGTTTGTAAAGCGAGATTTTGTCCCTGCATCGCCTTAAAGGAAACTGCCCTAGTAATAATCCTGCCATCGACTTCAGGCAAGACTACATTCATCGCCATATCGCGAGGATTTAGTCCTTGAGTTCCATTTATCCAAGTTTTTTTCAATCCACCACTAAAAATTACTTGAAATACTGGCACATTCAAAGCTTCCCACAGATCAACTTGCGGTGTATCGGTTTTTAAACTTGCTAAGGAGAAGCTGGTCGTATTCAAAATCACATCAACTTTTTGACCAGATTCAGGCAAGCAATAGCGAATTAACTCTGCTTGCACATCGAGTTCTTTGAGGGATGAAACATAGATGGGTAAAGGGGTAAGATTACGCTCAGTTAAGGCTTCACATAAAGCGGCGATCGCTGCCGTATTCCCCGACAAATAATGAGCGCGATAAAATAAAATTGCCACTCTTCCCAGATCCCCCCTAGCCACCCTTGAGAAAGGGGGGAGAATTTCTTTCTTCTTCCCCCTTTTTAAGAGGGATTGAGGGGGATCAAACACCCCAATCCGAGGTACTGGTTTGGGAAGTTCATATTCTAATAAATCACCTAAAAATTCTCTAGAAATAAATTTCAATAGATTTTGATAATTACTAACCCCTGCCTCAATAAAGTATTGCCAAGCCTGATTTACTAAAGTAAGAGAAGTTGTGGAATGGCTAGTCAAACTAGGATCAGGACGCTCATCCCCCGGCAATACGATCAAGACTGCACCTGTATTTGCCACCGTTTCCTTAACTACTTCTAACCCATAGCTCCAGTAGGACTGTCCACCAATCAAGCGCACAATAATCACTTTTGCTTGCGCTAACACCTCTTCTGCATAGGTATCGATCGCAATTTGTTGCTGCAATTGCAAGACATTGACTACCCGAATCTGCGGAAAATCTTCAGGTAATTGAGCCGTAGCCGCCGCGAGGGTCTGAATATCCGTATCGGCGGAGGTAATGATCACAATCGGCGCAGGTTGCTGCTCCACAAAAATCACGCTGTCGCTGGACTGGTTCCAGCCCCCTGATATAGTAGCAATACGGTGCATTAGTTATTGGATTCAGCTAGGAAAATTACGCAATGGCAATTATTATCGCAGGTGAACGTAGTGGTGTGGGGAAAACCACAGTAACTTTGGCGTTACTAGCCGCCCTAAAAGCGCGATCGCAGGCTGATAAAGTGCAATCCTTTAAGGTTGGTCCCGACTACATCGATCCGATGTTCCATTCCTACATCACAGGGCTACCCTGCCGTAATCTCGATCCTGTCTTAACCTCTGAAGACTATGTGCGATCGTGCTTTGTCAAACATTCGCAAAGGGCAACATATTCGCTAATTGAAGGAGTAATGGGACTATTCGATGGGGCGACGGGCAAGGATGACACCGCTAGTACTGCCCATATTGCAAGATTGCTGAATGTGCCAGTGGTTTTGATTCTCAATTGTGCTAGCACTTCTCGCTCCATTGCCGCGATCGCCCATGGATATCGCACTTTCGAGCCACGAATTCACATTGCGGGAGTAGTTCTCAATCGTGTAGGTAGCGATCGCCATTTAGAACTCTTAACCCAAGCATTAGAGCCATTAAATTTACCAATTCTTGGCGTTCTCCGTCGCCAAGATAATATATCAATTCCCGATCGCCATTTAGGACTAATTCCGACTGCGGAAATGTCCGATCTCGATGGCATTATTCAGCGATTGGCACATCTAGGCGAAACTTGCTTTGATTGGGAAAAGTTATTGCCATTGATAGAAAGCCATCACCCCCCAGCCCCCTCTCCCAAAGAGAGAGGGGGGGAAGAAATATTATTCCCCTCTCCCTCAGGGAGAGGGGTTGGGGGTGAGGGTCTTCGCATTGCGATCGCCCAAGATCGCGCCTTTAGTTTCTACTACGCCGACAATATCGATTTGTTCGCCGAATTGGGAGCCGAATTAATCCCTTGGAGTCCAATTAGCGCTCGGCAATTACCCGAAAATATTCAAGGTTTATACTTTGGTGGTGGCTTTCCAGAGGTGTTTGCGGCGGAATTAGCAGAGAATAAATCTGCGAGAGAATCTGTTCATAAAGCGATTACTTCAGGAATGCCCACCTATGCTGAATGCGGCGGCTTAATGTATCTCTGCGATCGCATTGTCGATTTTGTCGAGCAATCTTTCCCAATGGTGAATATCTTCCCGACGGCGGCAAAAATGGGAAAGCGGTTAACCTTGGGCTATCGACAGGCGATCGCTTTACAAGATAGCCCTTTGGCAAATAAAGGCGATCAAGTATGGGGACATGAGTTCCATCGCTCTACTGTCGAAGAATTGAGCAATCAACCGCTATATTCTCTGCAAGGTTATGAATCCCATTTACAATATCCAACTGAAGGTTGGTGCAAATATCAAGTCCATGCCTCCTATGTTCATGTGCATTTTGGCGCACAGCAGCATTTATTAGAGAAGTTTTTAGAGCGTTGTAAGCAATACCAGTAAGAGGCTTCGACTTCGCTCAGCCACCCCACACCGATGGCTGAGCGAAGTCGAAGCCCTATTTTTTTTGAAACAGCTATGAGAGCCTTTAGTCTCTAATCCATCTAGTCGTGCCATCTTTTTGATCAATCAGCGTAATTCCTTGATCCTTCAGGGCATTACGAAGGCGATCGCTTTCACTATAGTTTTTAGATTTCTTTGCCTCGATCCGTTGTTGGATCATTGCTTCTATTTCCGCTTCACTGATGCCCTCAGATGCCGACACATCTGGATCGCTAGCCGCAGCCACAAATCCTAAAATACTGGTCATATAGCTTAATGCTTGCCACTCCTGATAGAGCAAATCTCGATCAGTGTCGGACTTACCCGAATAGACGAGAGAGTTGCGCTCAGCCCTTAGCTTTTTGGCGATCTCAAACACATGGGATAGAGCAACGGAAGTATTAAAATCATCATCCATCGCATTCTCAAAACCAGCGATCGCTTCCAATATAGATTCACGCGGCGGCACTTCCAGATTTTGCCATCCTAACTGAGTTCCCAAATCCGCCGCAAACAACATCCCATCCCGAATCGTCTCCCAGCCTTTATTCGCCGCATTGATCGCCTCTTCGGTAAAATCAATCGGTTGCCGATATTGCGCTTGTAAAATAAATAAACGAATCGCCATCGGATCACAGGAAGTTAACAGATCGCGAATGGTGGTGAAGTTATGCAGCGATTTGGACATTTTTTCGCCATCGATATTCACAAAACCATTGTGCATCCAGTAATTTGCTAAAGGACTGGCGTAGGCGGCTTCCGACTGAGCAATTTCATTCTCATGGTGCGGAAATTGCAAATCCACGCCTCCCGCATGGATATCAATCGTATTTCCTAAATGCGATCGCACCATTGCCGAACATTCAATATGCCATCCTGGACGACCATCACCCCAAGGAGATGCCCAAAATGGCTCATTGGGTTTAGCAGCTTTCCAGAGCGCAAAGTCAAAGGGATAGCGCTTTTGTTCTTCCTGTTCATCGACACGACCGCTAGCCCCCGCCTGCATATCTGCGAGTTTGCGCCCCGACAGCTTGCCATAACTAGGAAATTTCTGCACCGCATAGTAAACATCACCACCTGAAGCATAGGCGTAATCATGATCAATCAGATTTTGAATCAATTCTAAAATCTCTGGAATTGATTCGGTAGCGCGAGGATAGGCGTTAGCTTTGAGAATATTTAGCCGCGCCATATCTTCATCGTAGGCGGCAATATATTGATCGGCGATCGCCTGCATAGTGGTCTGACGTTCCTGCGATCGCTTCAGGATCTTGTCATCGATATCGGTAATATTTTGGACATAGTTAACTTGATATTTGGTGGATAGGTAGCGGCGCACCATATCCCAAACCACATAGGCTCTCGCATGACCCAGATGGCAATAGTCATACACCGTCACACCGCAGACATACATTTTGACGATTCCCGCTTCGAGGGGAATAAATTCTTCTTTGCGACGAGTGAGGGTGTTGTAAATGCGGAGAGTCATGGATTTGAGAATATTTTGAGGGTCTAAGCGCGAGTAATTATACAGCGAAACTCTAGGCAATCATTCGCCTAAGCGATGATAGCGCGAAGCGCTATCATCGCTTAGGTTTCTATAAAACTTGTACCTGCATCTTTTCCCATTGGGAGGTGCTGTAGGTCTTGAGTTGCAGGGCATGGACTGCACCGCTATCAAGATGATTTTGGATTGCGCCATAGACAAGCTTGTGTTGCTTGATCATCGATAAGCCTTCAAACTGATCCGCCACAACGAT
The DNA here is from genome assembly GCA_963750795.1 of uncultured cyanobacterium. Classification (GTDB taxonomy): domain Bacteria; phylum Cyanobacteriota; class Cyanobacteriia; order Pseudanabaenales; family Pseudanabaenaceae; genus Pseudanabaena. The sequence goes on along the minus strand of CAVVRZ010000001.1, from coordinate 267,775 downwards.
CGCCGCAAAATGCTGTCCATCACGATTGGGATCTTCAACTTGGACTCTAGCATTGGGCAACTCGGCACGGATTAATTCAGCAATGTCAGTATGGGAAATCATAATTTTTAGTTAGCTTAAACTAGCTTAGAAACAAACCTCTCATATTTTGCCATAATCCCTAGTCCATCCCCCAAAGCAAAAAGAAGGGCGGCGCTTTGCGCCGCCCTTCTTTTTGCTTTAAGCCTGCTGTAGTGCAGCAAGATTTTTGCTTTGTGTTTGATCAATGAGTCATACAGGATTGGCGATCGCTAATAACTTCTATGGACTCATCAATGAAGTTAACCATCTTTGCTTGCTTAATCTCGGCTAGAAATAGAGAAACTGAACGGACATAACAGTTTCAGCATGAATATCTAAGAGGCTACTCTAGAAGATATTTGTAAAATAAATATTAAGGAAGAGAACAAAATAAAATGTAGAGGAGAAACTAGAAAAAAAGTAAAATGCCTCAATGTCAAGGAAAAGATACCCAACAGATTTAACAGATCAGCAGTGGGAGATAATCAAAGATATGTTTCCTGCGGCAAAATCTGACGTAGCACAAGGGAGAAAACGTACTACTGATGTAAGAGAAGTAGTCAATGCCATTTTGTATTGGACAAGAAGTGGATGTGCATGGGATATGCTCCCGCATGATTTCCCAGCATCAGACACAGTGTATATGTACTTTCGGCGATGGCAGCGGAAGGGAATCATTGAAGAAATTCATGACAAGCTACGGGATAAGGTAAGAGAGAAAGCAGGAAAACAAAAAAATGTCACTGCTGCCATGATTGATTCACAATCAACAAAAACCACAGATGTCGGGGGTGAGGAACGAGGTTTTGATGGCAATAAAAAAGTCAACGGTCGCAGACGACATTTATTGGTTGACACACTGGGATTAGTATTAGTGGTATTGGTACAAGCTGCCAATATTGCGGATGTAGTTGCGGCACGAACTGTCGTCATGGCAGGTAAGCTAAATCAACCCGAACTGGCACAAGTTTGGGCCGATTTAGGGTATCGTGGTCACAAATTCCAGTCTTTGATGGATAGTTTGGGTATTAATTTAACTCTATCTGAAAAGAGAGAGCAGGGCTTTAAGTTAGAACCTCGTCGTTGGGTTGTAGAGCGTACTTTTGCTTGGCTGGGTAAGCACCGACGGTTAAGTAAGGATTATGAACGTCTTCCCGAAGTAAGTGAGGCTGTTGTTCATTCTGCCATGATTCCTCTCATGCTCAATCGTCTTTCTGCTTAATCCTTTTTTTACAAATACTTTCTAGATAAGATATTAATGACGGAATCAGCAAGTGCTTCTGCTGTTTTTGCGCTAACTAGCGGATCGACATAAGTGAATGTGCAACACAGTTTTTGATTAATGGTCGTTGTACCGAGCCAAAAGCAACTTCCTATAAGACTTAGCCCAACTGTAAAGTAAAACGATTCAAGCCGAATTGAGCCGTAGGAAGTTTTCAAAGCCCATTGACCTAAATTAGAAACGTGAATGGTGCTATTACGTCCCATATTGTGTTCAGCAATCTGTGCTAAAAAAGAGGGTTGATATTTGCTAAGTAACTCAGCATTTGACACTTGGTATTGTGGAAGTCTGTGTTGAACTAGCTGATTGATGCTGGAGCGACATTCACGGGCAAGTTCCCAGAAATCTATATTTGGCGCAGCGTGATGAATTGTCGTGACATTAGAATTGAAATATCCTAGATGTTCAGACCCTACAGGAGGGAAGCAGGATGCTCTCAAATTCACACTGGAACCACAAGATACAGAAACAGGTTCTTCTGCGGATAATTGCTGCACACAGGACAATATCATGGCAGCACATAATGCCCCATGAACGGTTGTTTGTTCATCATGACATCGGCTTTTGATTTGAGAAGTTAGGCTCTGATTTAATTCGCGTGGAATCAAGCGAGTTTGTCGATCAACTACGGGAACAGCTTGCTCAATCAACAGTGTTGGGTTGGGAAGAGAATGTTTTGGTGTGGATGAAGTAAAATCAGTAATGTCAATCTCAGACAGACATCTTTGAAGTAACTGTTCCAAGGATGGCAGCATTGGTAAAGATTCTATCGGTGAGATTGGGATTCCTTCAACTAATTGTTGGTAATAGAAAAGCAACTCATGCACAAAATGAATTGCTGATATTCCATCGGCGATCGCATGGTGAAATGTCATAATGAGTTCACTCTGTGCAGACCGTTCAGAGGTTTGCAAAAGTGTAATTCTACACAGTGGGTCAAACTCGCCCGAAAACTTTTGAAGTAGCTCACCTTCAGTAATTTCAATCCACTGTTGCTCATGCTGCCGCTCAATCACTGTCAAGGGAATTCTTAGCGTACCTTCAGCACAAAAGAAAACGCCATCATCTGCTTCTTGAAGATGAACTTGTAGAAGAGGATGTCGTTTCTGAAGTAAGTCAAGAGCAGCCCTAAAAACATCCAAAGAAATCATTCCCTGAATGCTAGCTACGTTTACATAGATCATCGCACCCATAGAATGGAGGGTGGCAAACAGGTTCTCAACTAAACCGAGTTTACGCCTGAAGTTAACCATAGGTCAGGATTTCTAGTCTCTGCGACAGATATTGCTAATGTAGTAAGCTAACGGAGCGATCGCTTATCAATTTAATATGAAAATATCATAACATTGCCTGCCCAAGTCCTCTCCAGTACAGTGTATTGTCAAAATGCCCGATTTCGTTACTTGAGTTTACTGGGTGGTTATTCGCTTTTTCTTGCGACAAAAAGCATCGTCTTAGCAAGTTGTGGGATTCGACCAACACGATAAATTCGTACGACTTGAAGCCCCGCCTCGGTTAGAAGCTGAGTGAGAGTTTGAGGTGACCAGAATTTGATGTGACCGTGATCCCAAAGAGCCGTAAAGTGTTTATCCATTTTGCCAGTCACAGCAAGTGCAAGATTCTTCAGATACCCATGATATGGTGTCGAGATCAATGCGTATCCATTTGAAGACAATAGGTTGTAGACGCATTTTGCATAGTCTCGTGGCGCGTATACATGCTCAACGACTTCAAGACTAACTAACAGAGGGAATGTGCCGAATGACTCGTGCAAAGGATCGTATGCAGATCCGACCTTGAGTTTAAGGCTGGGGTATGCGGCATTAGCGGCTGCGATACCAGTATCGGATGGATCAATACCATTGACGGTGAACCCCTTTTGTTGCAGCCAATTGGCAACGGAGCCATTTCCACATCCAAGATCAAACGCATTTGAGGGCTGAATTTGAAAATCACTAAATGCCTTTTCAATTGCGGGCAACAAATATGAGTGGGCACAGCCGCATTCCGACTTGCTGTAGTGGTATCCAGAAATGTCAGTTGAAGTCAAGGCTACTCTCTTTTTTGTGCAAATAACTGTGTACTGAGACGGAAGAATTATGTTTAGTGCCAATATTAGGTGATGTAGGCTGAATGTCAAGTTCTGGCAACTCACCTGTTTGATGCGTTAACCCAATTGCATAATGTATTGCTTAGATTAGTTTCTTTGATGATATATGGCGATATATTTATCTAGGTCTTTGCATCCCTCTAGATATCAACCATACGGTTATCGTCGATCTAAATAATGAAAATTGCCACTTGGAACGTTAACTCAGTTCGCACCAGAATTAATCATGTTTGTGACTGGCTCACAGCAAATCCTGATGTGGATGTCCTCTGTTTGCAAGAAACGAAGGTAATTGATAACGACTTTCCCCATGCACCTTTTACCGAACTTGGCTATCACACCTATATCTATGGTCAAAAGTCCTATAACGGCGTTGCCATGATCTCGCGATCGCCTTTAGAAAATGTGCAAACAGGTTTTGCATCGGTGCTAGGGGAGATAAGCGATCCCAGCCTTGATGATCAAAAGCGGCTAATCACGGCTCAGTTAGGCGATGTGCAGATTGTGAATATGTATGTCCCCAACGGCTCCGAGATCGACAGTGAGAAATTTGCCTATAAGTTGCGTTGGTTAAAGCTATTAAAGGAATATCTGCAAGCTTTACTGGCTAAAAATCCTAATGTCTTGATTTGTGGGGATTTTAATGTGGCGATCGCGGATCTCGATATTTATGATCCCAAGGGACGCGAGAAGAAAGTCATGTCTACAGACATCGAACGCGAAACCCTTGCAGAGGTTTTAGATTTAGGATTTATCGATGTCTTTCGTAAATTTGAAGAGGGTAGCGGCTTCTATAGTTGGTGGGACTATCGCTCAGGGGGATTTGCTCGCAATCGCGGCTGGCGTATTGATTACCATTTCTTGACACAACCCCTATGCGATCGCGCTACTGCTTGCACAATTGACATCGAACCCCGCAAGCTCACCCAACCCAGCGACCATACCCCCGTGATCGTCACAATTGATACAATTGCCTAGTGGTATCGCTTTGCGCTTTAATCAGATATGTAGCGCTTATGTAGTGCTTTAAGCTGGAAAATGCTACAGATAAGTTCTGAGCAGCGTTGCTGAACTATAGCAACCTATTTATACATTCAAGAGAATCCCCAAAAATATTAAATGGCTAAGTATATCTTTGTGACTGGCGGAGTTGTCTCTAGTATCGGAAAGGGCATCGTTGCCGCGAGTTTGGGACGATTACTTAAATCTAGGGACTATTCGATCGCAATTCTAAAACTCGATCCCTACATCAACGTTGACCCTGGTACGATGAGTCCGTTTCAGCATGGAGAAGTTTTTGTCACCGAAGATGGGGCAGAAACTGACTTGGACTTGGGACATTATGAGCGCTTTACGGACACCTCCATGTCCAAGCTCAGCAATGTCACCACAGGCGCAATTTACCAAGGCGTAATCAATAAAGAGCGTCGCGGCGATTATAACGGTGGTACGGTGCAGGTAATTCCCCACATCACCAACGAGATCAAAGAGCGCATCCATCGCGTTGCTAATAATGGCAATCCCGATCTGGTCATTGTGGAAATCGGTGGTACGGTTGGCGATATCGAGTCCCTGCCCTTTATCGAAGCGATTCGCCAATTCCGTAAGGATGTCGGTCGTCAGAATGTCGTCTATATGCACGTCACCCTGATGCCTTGGATCGCCTCCGCAGGGGAAATGAAGACCAAGCCGACTCAACATTCCGTAAAAGAGTTGCAATCAATCGGGATTCAGCCCGATATTGTCGTCTGTCGTAGCGATCGCCCTGTTCCTCAAAATATCAAAGATAAAGTTTCCGAATTTTGCAATGTGCAGCCTGAATGCGTGATGACCTGTCAGGATGTGAAGAGCATCTATGAAGTACCTCTGGCGATGGAGCGGGAAGGCTTGGCAGAGCAGGTATTGCGTCTGTTGGGAATGCAACAACGCCAGCCCGATCTCCGCAGTTGGCAAACCCTTGTTGAGCGTCTTTATCGCTCTGAGCATCAACTCGAAGTCGCGATCGTCGGTAAGTATGTACGTCTGACTGATGCTTACCTCTCGGTGATCGAAGCCCTCAAGCATGGCGCGATCGCTGTTAATAGTAACGTTAATCTGCATTGGATTAACTCTGAGGACATTGAAGCCTATGGTGCGGAGAAGTTCTTGAAGGATATCCATGCGATCGTTGTTCCTGGAGGATTTGGTCATCGGGGTGTGGATGGTAAGGTGGCGGCGGTGCAGTATGCCCGCGATCATAAAATTCCATTTTTAGGTCTATGTCTGGGAATGCAATGTGCGGTGATCGATTGGGCAAGAAATATCGGTAATCTGAGCGATGCCAATAGTGCTGAGTTTGCACCAGAGACTCAAAATCCTGTAATTCACCTCCTGCCCGAACAACAGGATGTGGTTAATCTTGGTGGGACAATGCGCCTCGGTCTCTATGCCTGTCGCCTAGTCCCTGACTCGCGCGTCCATCGCCTCTACAACGAGTCGGTGATCTATGAACGCCATCGTCATCGCTATGAGTTTAACAATGCCTATCGATCGCTCTTTATCGAGTCTGGCTATGTGATTAGCGGTACTTCGCCCGATGGCAGATTAGTTGAAGCGATCGAGCGTCCTGATCACCCTTACTTCATCGCCACGCAGTTCCATCCAGAGTTCCAATCTCGCCCTAGCGCTCCCCATCCCCTATTCCAAGGTTTAGTTGCTGCCGCCCTCGACTTGCAGAAACAACGTCTCAGCAACGGCTCCGAACCCACGGAAAGAATTGAACAATTCAATTCGTCAGAAAATGAGCAACAGCAAGAGTTTGCCTCTGCAACCGCCAACTAAGAAACCCCCTTTAATTCCCCCTTGCAAAGGGGGAAAACTAGAAATCTTATCCTCTCCCCTTTGCAAGGGGAGGGCTAGGGACGGGTTACTCTATTTAGCATCCATCCAATTTATACCCGTGTGAATATCAACTTCTAGCTTCACTGATAGCTCTAGGGCTGATTCCATCGCCTCCTTGATCTTGGGTTGCAGTACTTCCACTTCATCGCGAGGGACTTCCAAAACTAATTCATCATGGACTTGCAGAAGCAAACGCGCTTGATAATCCTTTAAAAGCTGATCCACTTTGAGCATGGCTAACTTCACGATATCTGCGCTCGTACCTTGAATCGGAGCATTCACCGCCGATCGCAATAGCGCCGCCTTTTGATAGCCACCAATCTCACTGATGCCGTGGAAATAGCGCCGCCGTCCCAGTACGGTCTGCACATAGCCATTGCGCTCTGCCTCTGCCTCCACGCTTTTCATGTAGCTAGAGATTTTGGCGTAGCGATCGTTAAATTTATCGATAAATTGCTTTGCCTGTTTTACGGGAACGCCGATATCGCGGCTAAACTTTTGTGCGCCCATGCCGTAGATCACACCGTAGTTAATGATTTTGGCAAGGCGGCGTTCTTCGCTATTTACTTCTTCCTTTTCTAAGAGCAGTTGCGCGGTGACTCTATGGACATCTTCGCCTGCGTTGAAGGCACGAAGTAGTTCAGGTTCTTGACTAAGATGCGCCAAGATTCTTAATTCAATTTGTGAATAATCTGCCGCCATCAATACCCAGTCTTGCTCAGGCACAAATCCCGCTCTAATTCTTTTACTAAAGGCAGTGCGGATGGGAATATTTTGCAAATTGGGATTGGAACTGCTGAGGCGACCTGTGGCAGTGACGGTCTGGTTAAAGTCCGTATGCACCCTCCCAGTTTTAGTTTGAATTAGCGATGGCAGAGCATCGACATAGGTGGATTTGAGCTTGGCGAGGGTGCGATTTTCGAGAATGGTATCAATGAGTGGGTCTTCCCCTTCTAATTTATTGAGAACGGTAACATCAGTAGAATAGCCCGTCTTACTTTTGCGGGACTTCTTGGTAAATCTTTCGCCAAGTTTAGCCTCTAGAATTTCGCTAAGTTGCTTAGGAGAGTTAAGATTAAATTCTTTTCCTGCCTGTTGGTAAGCAGCGATCGCTAAAGCATCCAGATCTTTTTCTAATTCCTTGGAGAAAATACCTAAATAGTCTTTATCAATACGAATGCCGCGCCATTCCATTTCTGCCAAAATTGGTTCCAGTGGCATTTCTAGAGTTTGGAATAGCTCCCAAAGCTCAGGGATAGCCTTGAGCTTCGCTTCTAAAATTGGCACAATGCGATAGGTGATGTAGGTATCCATACCGCAATATTCGGCAACGAGGGGAATCTCAACTTCGGCGATTGATTTGCGCTTACCGACGAGATTTTTGTAACTAACGGTGCGAATCTGGAGCAGGTTCGAGGCGAGATCATCGAGCTTGTGACTAGCTTCGGGATCGATTACATAGCTAGCGATCATCGTATCAAAGACCACCCCCGCGAGTTCGATCCCTGCGGCTTTAAACATCAAGCGATCGAATTTGGCATTTTGCAAATACTTAGGATAGCGAGGATCTTCTAGAATTGGCTTGAGAAGTTCTCTAACTTCTAACCAATTGAGATTTTGCCCTTGATCGTGACTGAGGGGAATATAGGCGATGTCACTAATAGAATCACCCCAACAGCAACCCACGCCCACCAATTCTGCTTCAAAGGGATTAAGGGCAGAGGTTTCCGTGTCCCATGCGGTGGGTTGAGCGCGATCGCCTAGTTGTTGCAGTTGTTGACAAAGCTGCTCTAGTTTAGCGATCGTATCGATGATCTGGACTTCTAGTTTGAGAGATGCGGCATTAGCGATCGCCTGATCCGATTCCTGCTTGGCAAAGTCAAACCATAGCTCGTCGTTATCTTGGGAGGTTTGAGCATTTTCAGTTGGCTCGATTGAGTTAGTTCGGGAAGAACTATTACTAGCTTTGCTAGAGGGCTTGGTATAATCCCCCGATAGTTTGGCTTGGATTTGATCAACTCTTCGCACAAAGTCCTTGAGTTCTAATTCCTCTAAAAGCGGCACTAACTCATTAGTATCAAAGCCTGTTAATTGACAATCAGCGATCGCCACCGCTAGCGGCACATCGGTCTTGATCGTTGCCATAAACTGCGAATGTTTGGCATCTTCAATCCCATTCTCTAGCTTGGTTTTGATTGCTCCCTTCATCTGAGGGACTGCTGCCAAAATATTGTCTAAATTGCCATACTCTTCAATCAACTTCACCGCCGTTTTTTCACCGATACCCCTCACCCCCGGAATATTATCCGATGCGTCACCGCAGAGCGCCTTATAGTCCACCACCTGCGTCGGCAATACGCCTAGCCTTTCCTTGACCTGATCAGCGTGGTATTCGACAATTTTATCCTTCTGCCCCAGATTCAAAACCGAGATTCTCTTTTCAGCGTCAATTAATTGGAAGAGATCGCGATCGCCACTCAAGATTTTGACGCGATAGCCCTCAGCGCTGGCGGCTTGGGAGAGCGTACCAAGGACATCATCCGCTTCAAATCCTGCTTGGGTAATCGCAGGTAAATTCATCGCCTCTAGTACCTTCTGCAAGTTCTCCATATCAGGAATGAAGCTTTCGGGAGTTTCCGAGCGATTGGCTTTGTAGGTGTCGTCGATCTCATGGCGAAAGGTGGGCGTTTTTAGGTCGAAGGCGATCGCCACCGCAGCAGGTTTTTCGCGATCGAGCATTTCGATTAAGGCTTTCAAAAAGCCAAAACAAATGCTGGTTGGTACTCCCATCGATGTCCTCAGCCCGCCTTCGGGATGCTTGGCGAAGGCATAGAAGGCACGAAAAGCTAGGGAATGTCCATCGACAAGTAAGAAGGTGGGCGGATTTTGGGCGGCATCCATAAACTAAATAGTTTTGATTTTTAAGGCTAGTTTGGCGATTATAGCAACTAATCTCCAGCCAAGGAGCGCGGCGGCGCTTCTATAATAGGTGAGCTTGCAAGCTGGTTAATTCTCGCAATTCTCAAAACCTTTAGAAAATGACTAAACCTCTCTTAATCGTTGGCAGTGATACGGGCGTGGGTAAAACCGTATTAACGGCGGCTTTGGCTGCCTATTGGCTCACCTATCGCGCCGACCTGTCCAAACCCAGCACCGCTCTTGGTATCTATAAACCACTGCAATCGGGCATCGGCGATCGCGAATATTACCATCAAAATTTTGCCCTCTTCCAAACCCTCGAAGAAATTACGCCCCTGTACTATGAAACGCCGATCGCTCCTGCGATCGCTGCCATTAAAGAAGATAGACCGATTGATTTGGCGTTAATCTGGAAACAATTTCAAAATCTCTGCCAACAAAAGAAATGTCTGCTGGTGGAGTCGATGGGTGGCTTAGGCTCACCGATTACCGATGAATATATCGTCGCGGACTTAGCAAGGGATTGGCATTTGGACACAATTTTAGTTGTGCCAGTGCGCCTTGGTGCGATCTCACAGGCGATCGCCAATGTCGCCCTCGCCAATGTCCAAAAGGTAAAGCTGCGGGGCATCGTCCTCAGTTGTAGCGCCGCTACCACTCCCGAAGAGATCGCCGATCTTGCGCCTCCTGAAATGATTTCGCGCTTGACCTGTGTGCCTGTATTGGGAGTCCTGCCCTACGTTGAGGATCTGAACGACTTGCTCAAATTGGCTAGTGCTGCCTCTGAGCTAGATATAGAAAGAATTTTGGTATAGTTTAAGGCGTGTCGCATCGCTATTTCGATATCTCGCCATTCTTACGATTATTCATGATGATCATTTAACCTATGTCCGATCGCGTCAACATCGCCTTTCTGAGACAAATCTTCCATGAAGATCAGCGCGATCGCCTTGAGATGGTGGCAACCTTGGGCGATCGCTCAATCAGTTTAGGTCGCGATCCTAGCTGTGAGATCGCCATCGATATCAATACCTATGGCGCAGTTTCGCGCCGCCATGCCGAAATTCGCCCCATTTTTACGAGAAAGCGCTTTGAAGGCTGGGAAATCTGTGATTTGAATAGCGCTAATGGCACATTTATCAATGGACAAATTTTGTATGGTTGCCAACGCTTACGCCACGGCGATCGCCTGCAACTGACTAAGGATGGCCCCGAATTTCTATTTGAAATGATCTCAGAGTTGTCAGAGCAGCCCGTCACTCGTCCAGAAAATAACCTCGATCAATCCGCAAATTCTGTAAATTCCCAAGGGAGCCAATCGACTTATCCATCCATTCATCCATCGATTGTCAATAAATCGGCAATTCAACGCCACCAACGACCGCGATCGCAAATCACAAACCTGACTCTCACGAAGCTAATTCCCATCTTTTCTACGGGGGGAGATCTCTGGACTCAAGCCTATTTCCTTCCGGGGATGGTGACGGTCTTGTTTGTGGTGATGATGTTCGCCTTTTTGGGACAGCCGCAACTTTTCAATCTCACCATCTCCGCCTATATCAGCCTTGCCGCCTATTATTTTGTCTATCGACTCTGCGGCAAAAATAAACCTTGGTGGGTGATTTTGGGGGCGGCATTATGCACGGCAGGAGTGCTGAATAGTCCGATTTTGCAAGCTTTTCTGTGGTTTTTTTATCAAGTATTACCGGGGACTGCACCCACAGGGCAAGCCAATTTTTTTAATGTACTGATCGCCATGTTTTTTGGAGCAGGACTGATGGAAGAATTACTGAAGGCTTTACCGATCTTTGCGCTCTGGTTAGTAGGATTAAAATTAAGTAAAAGATGGCGATCGCGAATTGGTATTAGTGAGCCACTCGATGGCATTTTGATTGGCGCGGCTTCGGCGGTAGGGTTTACGCTCACCGAGACCCTTGGGCTATACGTTCCCAATATTATCCAAAGTGTGGCTAGTCAAGCGGTTAGCTCTGAAATTGCTGAGCTGACGGGTTTGCAATTACTGATCCCCCGTGTCTTAGGCTCGGTGGCTGGACATATGGCGTATAGCGGCTATTTTGGCTATTTTATTGGGCTGAGCGTGATGAAACCTTCCTTACGCTGGCAAATTCTCGCCATTGGTTATCTTAGCGCCGCCCTACTTCATGCCCTGTGGAATACCAGCGCGATTATCAGTTTTTGGCTCTTAGCGATCGTGGGCGGCATTTCCTACGCCTTCCTCGTCGCCGCCATTCTCAAAGCCCATAGTTTCTCGTCCAAGTGAATTGGTATAACTCAGCAAGGTTTTTTATAGTTATTTTAGATAATTTAAAGAGGCTTCGACTCCGCTCAGCCACCTTATATCGATGGCTGAGCGGAGTCGAAGCCCTATTTTTAGATTTGGTATTACTCCAAAAAATCGCAACTCTAAAACTGACTATTCCTTCCATACAACATCACAATAAATCGTAAATTTATGTCCTACGTAGTCATCTATGACGGTAAATGTAATCTCTGCGCCAACTTCGTCGGACTGTTAGAGAAGTTTGATCGTGGAAATCAATTTAGCTATATTCCCATGCAGGATGAGGAAACCTTGGCTCAATTTGAGGTTACGGCTGCTGATTGTGAAATGGGGATGATTTTAATTAGTCCGAACGAGGGCGATCGCAAGTGGCAAGGCAGTGAAGCTGCCGAAGAAATAGTGAGGCTGTTGCCGATGGGAAAAATGTTTGTAGCCGCTTATCGCGCGATGTCGCCCCTCAAAGCGATCGGCGATGCAACCTATGTCCAAGTTCGTGATAATCGCTATAAACTATTTGGCAAACGCGATCGCACTTACCACACAGCCTATCCTTTTGGCTGTAAGGCTGCCAATGAACTTAAAACTCCAACTACAGCCGATATTGGCGATAAACTTCGCTAGCGGCGCGATGTAATAGGGAATGTCGATAAACTAGCGATCGCATATCTTCGCAATAGCCACCACCGATCACACAGGCGACGGGAAAACCTTGGGACACACAGGTACTCAAAACCTGCATATCACGGCGATAGATTCCCGCATCGGTGAGGGCAAGTTTGCCAAGGCGATCGCCAATATGCGGATCGACTCCTGCATCGTAGAGAACTAGATTGGGTTTAAACTGCGTTAGCAAATCAGGTAAATAGTTAGCAAGGGTTCGCAAATACAGATCATCTTCTAAACCTTCTGCTAAAGGAACATCTAGATCGCTGACTTGTTTGACCGCAGGAAAGTTAATCTGGCAGTGCATCGAGAAGGTAAATACCTCTGATTCATCCCGAAAAATCAGAGCCGTGCCGTCCCCCTGATGCACATCCAAATCAACGATTAATATCTTTTTGACTAAACCTTCCTTGCGTAAAACCTGTGAAGCGATCGCTAAATCATTAAAAATACAAAACCCTGAACCATAGTTAGGAAAAGCATGGTGAGTACCTCCCGCCGTATTGCAAGCAAGCCCCTGCTGAAGCGCTAGCCTTGCGGTCAACAATGTTCCACCCACGGCAATTCTAGTCCGATAGGCAAGCTCTGGACTCCAAGGTAAACCAATCCGACGCTGAGCTTTGGGATCGAGTTGCCCTGTCCAATACGCCTCTACATACTCCCAATCATGGACTAAAGCGATCGCCTCTAGATCAGGTAGCTCTGGCACACAAAACTGTTCTGGTCTTGCCACTCCATCCGCCAGCAACATCTCATGCAGCAGCCGAAACTTCTGCATCGGAAACCGATTAGTATTCGCGATCGGTGCAACGTAGTTAGGATGATAGACGAGTGGTAAATCCATAGTTCTTACAAAAAAAATAAAAACCTTGCTGTAGCAGCCCTAAATGATATGTAAAAAAACAGGGCTTCGGCTCCGCTCAGCCATCAATATACGCTGGCTGAGCGGAGCCGAAGCCTTCCATAAATTTAGAATTGCTACAGGCACAGTTCTTCTTTTAAGCCTTCACCAGTTGCTTGTGCTTCACCACTTCCGCCGCACACATCTTGCCTGAAAGGGTTGCACCTTCCATGCTATCGATGTAGTCTTGCATCGTGTAACTTCCTGCTAAGAAGAAGTTGGGAATTGGAGTCGCTTGAGCAGGACGGAAAGGATCTTTGCCAGGAGCTTCACGATATAGAGACTGGGCGAGTTTGACCACACTTGACCAAGTGACCTTCAATTTATTAGAAGAAGGGAAAATCTCATGGACTTGAGCAATCATCTTCTCAACAATTTGCTCATTGCTCATCTTGATATAGTCATCCGCAGGCGTAATCACTACCTGCAAGAGCGAACCTTCTCCTTCCTTGTAATAATGGGTCGGGCTGGTAATTGCTAGATCGGCAAAGGTGGAGAAATCAACTCTGGTGGCATAGAGCAAATTATCAATATCCGTCACCCAGCCATCAAAGCGTAATTGCACCGTGATAACAGGCACAGCATCAAGCTTGTAGATATTGTCAAACTGTGACCATGCTCGCCATTTTTCAGGAATGATCCGCTTCACCCCCGGAATATCGACAGCGCAAATATAAACATCGGAAGTCACGATTTCTTCGCCTTCTTCTTTGCCAGCGATTAGACCCGTCACGCGAGTATCTTCGCCTTCGCCTTCAAAGAGAATCTCGCGGATACCACGGCGCAAATGGAACTTGCCGCCTCTTGCTTCGATATGCTTGACGATAGGCGCATGGAGGAAGTCATTGGGAGAACCTTCAAGCATTCTCAAAATTGAAGCTTCAGTTCTAGATGCAAAAAACTGGAAGATGGTCAGCATACAGCGTGCGGAAATATTTTCGCAGTCGATGAAGCCTAGTCCATAGGCGATCGCATCCCACATGATTTCTAGACTCTTCTCAGAGCCGCCCATAGAGGTAAACCAATCCTTAAAACTAATATTGTCAAGGGCGCGGATTTGTTTCATTGCCGCCTCATGGTTCAGCAATCCTAGGATCAAGGGGCTACGGGCAAGGGCGATCGCATTTTGAATTTTGTCCTTGAGCGGTAACTGTCCTGTGGTCACAAAGGCTTTCAATCCATGAAAGGGCGCACCACCAAAATCACGAAAATCAAGCGCCGCTTGACTACCGCCGGGATTTACGAAAATGTGGGTATGTTCCTTAAGCAATAAATGCTCAAAGCCGCCTGTCTTTTGCATCAGCGCAAACAGGTTGTAGTAGCAGCCAAAAAATACGTGCAGCCCCATCTCGATATGGTTGCCGTCCTTGTCAATCCAACTGCTGACTTTGCCGCCCACAAAAGGACGCGACTCAAAAAGCTCTACCTCATAGCCCTGTTCGCTGAGTTCGACCGCCGCACTCATACCCGCTAAGCCCGCACCAATAATCGCTGCTTTCATGTTTATGCTCGACCCTTACCGTCGTTACCTTGTTAAGTTTTGCTTAACATATTGTAATCTTGTTTGGATCATTGGGGGTAGATAGCGATCGCCGTTTTAAATCTCCGCTTTGACAAAAAATGCTCTGTGGTCACTTTATCTAATCATTAAACATTAGCCGCATCCACTAAATTTTAAGATTCCAATCTTTAATGTCATTAACTTAAACTTCGTTCATCGAAGTAGTTTTTAGCTATGATGCGCTCCTTTAATTTGCCATATTGTCGGACTCAGTGGCACATGGAATTAATGGTTTTGAGATAATAGAATCAATACTCAGAATATTCAGGATTTGTGTAGTTTCGTGGCGACATTTAGATAAATATGGTCTAATCTTTTTAGAATCTAGCGCTTTAGTAATTGGGATCAGCAAATTATGACAGACGATCGCACTCAAAATATTCCTGTCAAACTCAAAAATGGCAGAACCATTCGGGTTGAGGTAACGCAGACTGGGCGTGAAGATGTGGCACTTGGAGCAGCCAGTGAGTTTGAGGAAGTAACTGATGCGTTAGAGGGGATTGTGGAAGCGATTGCTGAGACGATTAATCAGGCAAATCCTACTAAGGCAACGGTGAAGTTTGGGCTGGAAATTGCTGTGGAGTCGGGCAATTTGATTGCGATTTTAGGCAAGGGCAGCACTAAAGCAAATTTAGAGATCGCGCTGGAATGGACAAAAGAAGCAGGAGCGGTACAAATCATTGGCTAGTCTCAATCCAGACAATCTCCATACTTGTACTGTGAAGCTGAGCATTGATAATACTCACGGTACGGGCTTTTTTGTGGCGGCGGGACTGATTTTGACCTGTCATCATATGGTTAAAAATGCTGGCGATCGCCCAATTAAGGTGAGATGGCAAAACCAAGAAGATTTTGCAGTGGCGAAGGTTTTGCAGTCTTTTCCCGATCCTGTGGATCTCGCTCTGTTGCAATTCGAGGCTGTGGAGAATTTACCCTGTGTGGAGTTGGATGGGGCGATCGCTGCTTTTGACGATCTTTTTGCCTATGGCTATCCTGATATTGACCCGAATGGTGCGGGTGTGGTGTTGCGATGCGATGGGCTGAATGGTGATGTGCCGCCGAAGATTAAGTTTAGTGATGGCAGGGTGCGTTCTGGGTTAAGTGGTGCGCCGTTGCTCAATCCTGCTACGGGTAAAGTTTGCGGGGTTGTGAAATATACGGAAGATCGCAGTTTGCCTTTGGGTGGTGGTGGGATTCCCATCAAGACGGTTTTGAAATATTTTCCCGTTCTCAATACTCCTTATAAGGGGCTTGCCTATTTTAAAGATGACGATGCGCGATTCTTTTTTGGACGGACAGCGCTCACGGATTTACTGCTTGATCGCCTACAGCAAAGTAATTTTCTAGCACTGTTAGGGGCTTCGGGCAGTGGCAAATCATCGGTATTACGGGCGGGATTGCTGAACCAATTACGACTAGGGCGATTATCGGGTAGCGATCGCTGGGAATTGCGGGTGATGTTACCGACAGAGCATCCGCTTAAAAGTTTGGCTAATGAGTTTGTCGATCAAAAGTTAGGGAATATCGATCGCGCTGCACAGTTGGCAACAGCCGAAAAGTTACTTGCTGAGGGCAAAGATGGTTTGCGGCGTTTAGTGGAAGCGACTGCAAAAGCAACCCGCATGGTGTTGGTGATCGATCAGTTTGAGGAGTCCTTTACGCTCTGTCAAAATCTGGAGGAACGGGAACAGTTTTTTGCTTGTTTGATTGGGGCGTTAGGGATTGCGGCGGATAAGTTTTGTTTGGCGATCGCTATGCGTGCGGATTTCTTTGGGAAATGTGTGGAACGGGAATATGGGGGACTATCGAAACGGATTGCGGCGCATTTGGTGGCGGTGACTCCGATGAATGATGATGAGTTGCGAGAGGCGATCTCTAAACCTGCGGAGATTGTTGGTTGTGAAGTAGAGCCAATTTTGATCGAGGAGATCGTGCGGGACGTGGCGGGTGCGCCTGCGAATTTGCCTTTGATGCAGTTTGCGCTCTCGGAGTTGTGGCAGCAACGGGATGGAAATCGCTTGACTTTGAAAGCCTATAAGCAGGAGTTGGGAGGGATTACGGGGGCGTTAGAGAAGAGGGCAAATGCTGTCTATGCTCAGTTTACGGATGAGTTGGACAAGAGGGCGGTGAAGCATATCTTTTTGTCGCTGACGCAGTTGGGTGAGGGTACAGAAGATACGCGCCGACGTGTGGTGATGTCGAATTTAGTGACGGCTAAGTTGTCGCTGGAGGCGATCGAGCGGGTGGTGCAGAAGTTGGCGGATGAGAAGTTGGTGGTGACTGACGATCGGGAAAAGGGAAAGATGAGTGGGGATGCGATCGTGGATGTGACGCATGAGGCGTTAATTCGTGGTTGGAAGTTGTTGCGTGGCTGGTTGGATGAGGATCGCCAGAATTTGCATCAACAACGATGGATTGAAGATCGGGCGATCGAGTGGCAGAAATCTGGGAATGCGAAGGAGTTTTTGCTGTCGGGCAAGCAATTGAAGGAAGCGCAAAAGTTTCAACAGCAAGAAGTGGATAGATTTCCTTTGCCTGAATTAGCGCAACAACTTCTTAAAGTGAGTAAGCGCCAAAGAGTAAAGGAAATAGCTTTTGTGGCGATAATCTACATGATTGTTCCTATTGTCTTTGGAGGATTTTCTATTCGTTGGTGGTATTTAGAAACAAAATGGGCTGTATTGCGACAATGCGAAAAAGAACAAACTAAAGATGGTAAATGTGCGGGTAGAGTAGAAGCCCTTAAGTCATTAATCAATGCTAACGCTAACCTTCACTCCATAGACCTTAGCGGTGCTAACCTCAGTAGTATTGATCTCAGTAAAACTGACCTGAGCCGAGCTAATTTGAGCAGAGCTAATCTCAGTAGATCTGACTTGAGTAAAGCCAAGCTCAGTGAAGCAAACCTTAATAGTGCAGACCTAAGTAGGGCAAACCTCGCAGGAGCCAACTTGAGTAGAACTGATATGAGCAGAGCAAACCTCAATAATGCAAACCTCACTAGTGCAGACCTAAGCAGGGCAAATCTGACGAGCGCTAGTTTCATTGAAACGAACCTCTTTAAAGCAGATTTTTTCAGTTCTAACCTTAGCAAAACCAATTTCAATAATGCTTACCTGATCGAATCCATACTTGTTGGAACAGATCTCACAAGAGCAGATCTCAGCAAAGCCCAACTCATCAAAGTCTCTCTCGAAAGAGCGAATCTAGAAGGAGTAAACCTAAGTGAAGCTAGTCTGGTGGGTCTAGACAAATCCAACTTAGAGATAATCAAAACAACCTGTAATTGGGAAAAATCTAAAATAAGCGAAGAGTTACGCGCGAGTCTTACAAAAGCTCCCAATCCCAAAGAAAAAACTGATTGTAGTCAATGGAATAAATCATCCTGATTTACTCTCATCTTATTCTCCATCACCCACCCGTCCCAAACGGAACACCCCTCTTCCCATCAACCTTAATCCCCAACTCCAGCATCACCTTACTCAAATTCGCCACAGCCACATTCCTCAGAGCATCCAGCACCCCATTCCCATAGAACAAAATCATTGTAGCATGACATCCGTGCTACCATGCTACAATGATTATCTCATTCAAAAATCAAGGCACACGCGATATCTTTGATGGCAAAAACACAAAAGAAGCTAGAAAAACTTGTCCCGCATCGCTTAACCGAGTCGCAACCCGTAAACTCGACCAAATTAATGCCGCCATTAGCTTACAAGACTTGCGGATGCCGCCTAATAATCGACTCGAAACATTACTAGGCGATCGCGCAGGGCAACACAGTATTCGCATCAACGCTCAATATCGCATTTGCTTTATTTGGACAGAAGCTGGAGCCGAACAGGTGGAAATCATCGATTACCACTAATTACCAATAATTAATCAAAAACTCACTCACAAAACTAACCAAAAAAAATATGTCTTATATTCCCACCCATCGTCCACCGAACCATCCTGGGGAAATGCTCCTAGAAGAATTTCTATCCCCATATAATTTAACTCAGCGACAACTAGCTGACGCAATCCACGTTCCTTACCAACGGATCAATGAGATCGTTAACTGTCGGCGCGGCATCACCCCCAGCACAGCCCTACGCTTAGGAAGATTCTTCTCCACCTCACCAGACTTCTGGATGAACCTCCAACAATCTTGGGATTTATATCACGCCCAATTAGCAGAAAGCACTGACCTATCGACAATTCAACCTTTATCATTAGTCGCTAGTTAACAGCGATCGCCTGTGGCAAAATGTGAAAGTAGCGGTCGCGCATTTATTTTGCGGCTAAGCTCATGAATATTACGCAAATAACAAATTTATCGTAAGAGCTAAAAATCTATGACTTGGAAAATCGAAGAAGCACAAGAACAATTTTTGGAAGTTGTTAATGCTTCTGGACAAACACCTCAACTAATTTATCAGCGCGATCGCTTTGTTGCGGCGGTAATTCATGCTGATCTATTTCAAGAATTTCTCACATGGCAACAACAGCAAAAACGAACTTCCCTAGCCGATACCTTTGATGAATTACGACAGATTTGTATTTCAGAAAACTATACCTTTGAGATTAGTCCTCGTTGCGATCGCCCCAATCCCTTTGTGGAAATGCTGCCATGACCTTTCTTTGCGATACAAATATTATCAGTGAACTAGCGAGACCTCGCCCAAATTCTGGCGTAGTTGATTGGAGTCAAAATGTTACCCTCATAGCCATAAGTGTAATTACGATTGAAGAAATCACTTACGGACTCACAGCAAAGCCAAATGCAAAGATTGAATATTGGTTTCAGCATTTTCTAAGTTATTCCTGCCAAATATTACCAGTAACACCTGAAATAGCTCAATGTGCAGGGCTAATGCGTGGTAATTTCAGAACAAAAGGAATTTCTCGCTCTCAAGCTGATATTCTTATTGCTGCGACTGCTGAAGTTCACGATCTAATTCTGGTTACACGCAATACCCGTGATTTTGAAGGTTGTAATATTAAAATCTTGAATCCATTTGTTGAATGACAAGTGCTATGCGATTAGCATTCAACCTTTATCATTAGCCGATAGTTAACAGCGATCGCTAGATAGCTAAATATGAAAGTAGCGATCGCGCTAGCAAAATTCCATTCTCAGATTTATGTCTAATCAAATTGTCCCTACAGGCTATGAACAACTATTGCGAGAATTAAAAGATCGCATCCGTTCAGCACAAATCAAAGCCGCCTTAGCCGTAAACCGAGAATTGGTATTACTCTATTGGCAAATCGGGCGCGAAATTTTACAGCGACAGGGGCAAGAAGGCTGGGGAACCAAGGTAATCGATCGCCTTGCCAAAGACCTCAAACAAGAATTTCCCGAAATGAAGGGCTTTTCGTCTCGCAATCTAAAATATATGCGAGCATTTGCAGAGGCTTGGACAGACGAACAAATAGTGCAGCAACTTGCTGCACAAATTCCTTGGTTTCATAATTGCATTCTTCTCGACAAGGTAAAGTCAAAACCAGAACGCATTTGGTACATTCAAGAAACGATCGCTAATGGTTGGAGTCGCGCCGTATTAGAACACCAGATTGAAACAGAACTCTATCAGCGTCAGGGCAAAGCAATTACCAATTTTGAGTTAACCTTGCCCCAGCCACAATCCGATTTAGCCCAACAACTGATTAAAGATCCCTACACATTTGATTTCTTAACTTTGACGCAAAATGCCCAAGAGCGAGATCTAGAGAAAGCCTTACTCGATCGCATTCGGAGTTTTCTATTGGAACTTGGGACAGGATTTGCCTTTGTTGGTAGTCAGTACCATTTGGAAGTAGGCGGCGATGATTTTTATATTGACCTGTTGTTTTACCATCTGAAACTTCGCTGCTACATTGTCATTGACCTAAAGACGACAAACTTCAAACCTGAATATTCAGGCAAAATGAGCTTCTATGTATCTGTAGTCGATGATTTGCTACGGCATCCTGACGATAAACCGACAATTGGCATCATCTTGTGTAAGTCTCGAAATCAAACAGTCGCAGAATATGCGCTGCGAGATGTGAATAAACCCATTGCAGTTTCTCAATACAAGCACGAGTTACCACCATCTTTGCAGAATGTCTTACCAAGCATCGAACAGTTGGAAGCAGAGTTGGCAACAGTCGAAATGATCGAAGTGGAAGGTAATGATTTTGATTTATCGAAAATTTAACCTTTATCTCAAGCCGATAGTTAACAGCGATCGCCTGTGGCAAAATATGAAAGTAGCGATCTCAAAATTTCTTATAAAAAACTATACTCATGTAGGATTGCTTTAGCCCTAAATATAGTTAACGAGCGTGCAACCTTCTCATCCTATTTCAACTGAATCAGAGCATTTATCGCTTACCGATCGCATTGAATCTATTAAAGCTGGATTTCTGGGCGCGATCGCTAGTGTTTTGGCATTTTTTGCGATCGCCTTGCTACATCACTTTTTACAGGATTTTCTAACAGGAGTGACGCTGATCAATGTTTTTGAACTTGGCAACCCCTTCATTTTGTTAATTAAGCTAGGGATGATTGGATTTTCAGGTTTTTTATTTGCTGTCACCTATCGCTATATTGTGCGGCGCGATCGCAATTCTCATCTCAAATCAGGCGCAATTCTAGCCTTTGCATTGATCCATAGCTTTGGCGCAATTGAGCGCGATTTGTCAAGTCTCACCCTCTTGCCCCTGACCCAGATGGCTATGGCGATCGCCTTTTTGTTGCTGGAAAATGTGGCATGGTTAGCGATCGTGCAGAGCATTCTCGAAACCTCGATGCAGTTTCAATGGATTGCCGCCTTTAGTTCCACAAAAGATTGATTGTGAAACAGAAAATGGTCGAACTATAGACAATTCAAACAAGAAAAATAGTGCTTCGACGCTTCGACAGGCTCAGTGCATCGCTTCGCTCAGCCATCGTATATTGCTGGCTGAGCGAAGTCGAAGCCTCTTGAATTTATTTGGAATTACTATACTTTCTGTTTCGCAATTGCTTTGCTACAGGTATTCAATAATTGCGTCAGCAACGCGATTAATTGCACCCGTTTCGCCCAAGCTTGTCCGCACCTTGGCATAACCTTCCAGCATTGTTTGCCGCGCTTGCGGATTGGTGAGAAGCTCTAAACAAGCGGTCGCGATCGCTTCGGGAACTGCTTGATCCTGCACAAATTCAGGCACAATTGTTTCCATATTCACCAAGTTTACGGGCGAAATAAAGGGAAGTTGTAGCTTGACAATATATTGAGCAATCCATGCCGTTATCCTGCTGACTCGATACAAAATCACCTGTGGTACATCCAGCAAGGCGGTCTCTAGATTGACCGTACCCGATTTGCTCAGAACTAGATCCGAAGCACTGATCGCAATTTGGGACTGACCCGAAATAATCGTCGCATCTAGATCGTACTCCTTGAGTAAGGATTCGACCTGATCACGATAACGATCTAGAGACAGAGGTAACCAAAATTTGACATGGGGTAATTTGGATTGAATAATCTTTGCTGCTTGCAAGATCACGGGCATCACATGGCGCAACTCCTGCGTGCGCGATGCGGGTAACAGCGTAACCACTAATTCATCGGCGGCAATGCCTAACTGCTCCCGCGCCGTTTTGCGATCGGGAACCTTGGTCATCAAGTCTACAAAGGGATGTCCCACCCACTGCACATTGGTTCCTTGCTTTTGGTAATAGATCGCTTCCTGCGGAAAGATTGCCAGTAGTTTATCCGTGAAGGCAGCGATCGCCTTAGTATTTTTGTCATCAAACGCCCAAACCCACTCCTGCGGGGCGATGTAATAGATCACAGGAATGTTAAGTTTGCGCTTAGCAAAGTAGCCCATACCTTGGTTGGGCATCATGTAATCGATCAAAACTGCCACATCAGGCGGAGTCTTTTTTAGGAGACGCTTTGCTTGTCGCTGGAGCCAGATGGTTGGGAGTATGTAGGGTAATGCCTCAACCGCACCAATGGAACCGATGCCGACGGTATTTGCAAACAACTTCGCTCCTGCGGCTGCCATGCGATCGCCGCCTAAGCCAATGATTTCTAATTCCATATCCTTGAGCGCTGCCCGCTCACGCAGTGCCTCGATCAAAATTGCCCCATGCCAATCCCCTGACACTTCTCCTGTACTAATGAATATGCGGCGTTTCATAACAATTTTGACTTTGGGTGAACGAGATTTGAGATGATATTTAAAACAATGGGCATAAAATTGCTCTCCCCTATGGTACACTCGTAAAGGTCAAAAATTTGGACTAGAAAGAAGTGCCTAAGCTCAAAACTCGTAAATCTGCCGCCAAGCGATTCAAAGTGACGGGCAGCGGCAAGTTTGCTCGCCGCCATGCTGGTCGCAATCACCTACTAGAGCATAAGCCAACTGTTCGCAAGAGCAGATTAGGTCAAATGGCTATAGTTGATGAGACTGATAATGACAGAGTAAGCGCAATGCTGCCTTATGCCTAAATTTAAAGTTTTTTTAGGGCGCTAAGCGCTCTAAAAAAACTCAATCATACTAAACACGATAATTACCAAAAGCCATGACGAGAGTAAAACGCGGTAATGTAGCTAGAAAGCGCCGCAATAAAGTACTGAAACTAGCCAAGGGCTTTCGCGGATCGCACTCTAAGCTGTTCCGCACTGCTAATCAGCAGGTAATGAAAGCTCTACGTAATGCCTACCGCGATCGCCGCAAGAAGAAGCGCGATTTCCGTAGCCTCTGGATTACCCGTATTAATGCTGCTTCTCGCCAACAAGGTCTGAGCTACAGCAAGTTTGCGGGTCTTCTTAAGAAAGCTAATATCGAAATCAATCGTAAAATGCTCTCTCAGATTGCCATCCTCGATCCCGAAGCATTTACTGCGATCGTCGAAAAAGCAAAGACTGTTGCCTAAACTAAATCAAACAAAAAAGCCCACTCTAAGAGTGGGCTTTTTTGTTTATCTTTGCTTTGCTGTAGAAATTTTTATGGAGTGGTGGGAGGGGCTGTGATTGTCGGTTCGGCAGGAGGAGGTGGCGAGATATTATCGACAACAGGGGATGGCAATGGATCAACAGCAGGACTGGGAATAGGATCAGGGGGATTAGGCTCGATCGCCGTTGCTGCTGGCTCAACTGGCAAAGTTGGATTTGTGACTGGGACTGGCGACGTTGGTGCAGGATTGGCGGGAGCTGTTACGGTTGAGGGTTGAGCGAGCTCTGCCTCCCTCTGGCGACTTTCTTCTGCTATCCTTCGCTGCTCTGCTTGTTGAGCAGCTAATTGCTCTGATTCCCGACGACGACGTTCTTCATTTTCACGCTGAAATTTTGAGCCGTCTTCTTCAAATGTAACACGCACTTTTACATTAGTTCTGCCACCGTCTGGGATGGTTTGCGGATTAAACTGCCATCTACTCATTGCTTCGATGGTTTCGCGATCAGTTTGAGCATCTCCACTAGATTGACGCAAGCGAACATTAATAACTCTGCCATCGGGAGCAATATCATAGGTAACTCTAGGAGTACCTTCCTTCCCACGATATTGGGGTTTTGGACAACTAATACATTCTAGTTTTGGAACTGGCTTGTTGGTGGTGGGTTGAGTGGGAATAGTTGGTAAAATCCGATTGTTTTGTGTGTCTTTTCCATTGGGGACACCATTGATAATTCCGCCAAGGATTCCATTTTTAGAGCCATTGGGATTACCGTTAGTTTTGCCACCTAGTAAAAATCCCGTGGGAATCTGAGCATTGCCTAACCCAGAACCGATGCCATTTTTAGTAACGATGGAGCCGCCCCCAGTTTGGATTTTGGTTTCACTTACTGCTGCGGTGGTTAGGGGTTTTAAATCATCTGGAGCCGCCGCATCTGTTCCTTCTTTTAGAGGTTCTGTATTGTCAGGTGCAAGGGCGATCGCTACGGGGGCTGCTTCAACGGGTTGGGGGACTTCAATGTTACTAACATCATTAACTGGCTCTGGTACTGGGATTTCCTTAGGTACTTCCGCTATTTGTTCCTCAGATATTTGAGCTGGATCAATCACAATTTCTATAGTATCGTCGAGTTCATTACTAGCAGGTTTCCATAGGGTTGGAACTGGAACGAGCATCACCGCAGCATGGACACAGGTAGAACCGATAAAACCGATAATTAGTAAGGAGCCTAGGGAGCGATTTGCCTTTTGGGAATGGATGTCATGAGGTTTAAATTTATTTTTCATGGCTTACTTTTTTATGGTTTATGGCAGTTAGCGGATTAGCTTTTTCATGTTTAGCTTTTTAGCTACTTGCTTAATTACTTTTAGTAGCGATCGCCATTTTGACGCGGGGGATTTGACGCAACTGATCCATGATCTGGATAACATCGCCATGTTGCACAGAGCGATCAGCATTAAGAACCACAATTAAATCTTGATCTGGTTCTAGTAGTTTTTTAACGCGATCGCCAACTTCCGTAATCCCAATTTTTTCTTTATTCAAAAATATTTCTGTTTTATCGTTAACGCTGAGTGTGGCGCGAGCAAGGGCTTTTTGGATTGAGCTAGATTGGGCTTTGGGCAGATCGACTGGTAAACCTTCCGTGCGATTGAGAAATAACGCAGACAGGACAAAAAAAGTTAGCAGTGCGAATAAAACATCTAAAAGTGGTAATACATTTTTGATTTCTATCGGCTGATCTGACATCTCCGCTTCATGGCGGCGGCGCATTTTTCTAGACATGGGCATTCACCTGTTCATGGATTTGACGGTGCGATCGCAGGTGTTTTAATTCCAATTGAGTGCAGCACTCATCAAAGTAAGCTACTTGCTTACTATAAAGAGAACGAAAGATACTTGCTGCAATGAGAGCAATTACTGCCACAACCAGACCAACCGCAGTCGAAATTAAGGCTTCGCTAATGCCGCCTGTTACCTTTAGAGCCTTTGAGCCTCCGACATCCCCAAAGTTGAGGGAATCAAAGGATGCAATCAATCCCGTTACAGTGCCGAGTAATCCTAGTAAAGGAGCGAGTCCCACAATAATTTCAAAAATATTGTTAAAACGTTTGAGTTGAGGGATTTCTGCTTGGGTTCTGGCATCCAGAGCAAGCACAAACTCGCTAGGAGTGGCATTGGGAATAGATAGTGCTTCTAGGTAAATACGCGCGATCGGTAAATCGTCATGTTGTTGTAAAAACTCTTCGGCTTGGGCATGGTTGTCTTGATAGATATTGAGCGAAGTTCTGACAATATGCTTCTGTTGTTTTTTGATCTGTGACCAGAAAATTGTTCTTTCGATCGCGAGGGTAATGACTAAAACAGAACAAATCATCAGAGGAATAATCGTAATTCCACCTGCAAGGAGTGTATCAAATAGTTTGGACATTGAGCTTAGAGAATGATTTTGGAAGGACTTTGGCTTGATCTTAAACAGATAAATTAATAATGCGATCGCTAAATAATAACTGTGTGGGTGACTAGATAATCGCGATCGCTAAAATATAGCTTACAATAAATTATTGATAATTATTAGCATTAGTGATTATTTTTTACCATATTTTGCAGTGGTTTTAGCTTTTGGGTATCAAAAATCTATATTTGACACTCTGTCTTTTGACATCCTGATCAAGAGAGTTAGATACTGCATATATCTATACAGCAACACAAAATTTAGCCAGTACAAACAAAAATCAAAATATGAATTGCGGCGCAATCGCAACTCATACCCTGTTTCTGCGTCCTACGCAAAATTGATACTGCTATATCTTTCTCCATATCTTGTTGATGGACTAATGATCAATGAAACATTGTCTTAGTTCCATTGGCTTGAATGTTGGCAAGAGATGCTGTGCTGCTGAAGGTGATGAGGAGTAAAAATTAGTATATATAGATGATAAAGTTACTTTTATTAGTATCTGGCTTTAGCTTGGCTACTTTAGCTTATGTAGATATCTCTCTCGCGGAGAGCGTTTCGGATTTAGATAATGGAACTGTCAATGCTACTGTTAGTACCGTTGAGAGTCTGCGATCGCAGATTTCTTACCGTAGTAGGGACCTATTGCAAAGCTCTCCTCAAAGCAATCCTCAGCAAAGTCAGGAAGTAATCGCGCAGACAGCAGAAGAGGAGGAGGAAGAAGAGGAAATTACCGTTACAGGTAAGCCCCCAGCGATTAATTCTTCGACTACGCCCACATATATCGTTCCTAAATCAGAAATTGAACAGCTAAACCCTAGTACGGCGGCGGAACTATTGCGAAACTTACCGGGGTTTGCAATCAACGATTATGGGTTCGGGGCAGATATTCACACAGGTACTTTTTTACGGGGATTTTCCATTAATCAATCCACTTTTCAAATTAATGGACGATCCTTTGGTAGTAACGTTAGTACCTATCATGGCGGGACTGATCTTAATAGTATTCCCGTTGAGGCGATCGAGCGGGTGGAACTTACCAGTGGTACGAGCGCCACTCTCTACGGCTCAGAAGCCTTTGGCGGCACTGTTAATCTCGTTACTAAAAAGGAACCCCAACCCCTCAAAGCAACCGCAGGTATTGAACTAGGCTCCTACGGCTATCAGCGCTATCGTTTGGGCTATGGTGGCACAGTGGATGGTCTAAATTTCCGTTTGGGTTATGAGCGCTTTAGTACTGACAATAACTATCCTGTGCCTGTCGGAGCTGCCAACCGTAATCCTGCGGATGGGCGGCTCTTTAATGGTGATAGTCGTATTGATAACTTCTATGGCAGTGTTGAACTTCCCGTTAG
This sequence comes from uncultured cyanobacterium, assembly GCA_963750795.1. Taxonomy (GTDB): domain Bacteria; phylum Cyanobacteriota; class Cyanobacteriia; order Pseudanabaenales; family Pseudanabaenaceae; genus Pseudanabaena. The sequence goes on along the minus strand of CAVVRZ010000001.1, from coordinate 240,367 downwards.
CGATCGCAATTCCCTCAGTGTCGATGCCTATAAAACTGCTAGTCGGCGAGGATTGCTATATTTTGGATTTCCTTTGCAACGCGATCGCCTTGACCATGATCTGTTCAATATCGGCGTAACCTTGACCACTAAGCTGGGTGATGGCAATGACTCTATTCTGAGAAGCACGATCGCCTTTAACCAAGACTTCTTCAATACCTATGGACCGTCAGGGACAGCTTTTCGATCTGGCTCGTTAGACTCTAAAGCCTTGAGTGGTCGATTAGAAAACCAATGGCAAGTTTCGTCAAATTACAAACTTACATCGGGCTTAGATATTGTCAGCAATTCTATTCGTGGCGATGTCCTGAGCAATCTGCCTAGCCTCGTTCAATTTAATGGCATCGTTAATCGCGATCGCTTTTCCGTTGCTTTATTTGCCCTTAATACTTTCCAACTAGATCCTAACTTTCAGCTAGAGCTGGGACTACGGCAAAATTTCACCAGCGAATTTGGCAGCTATCTCAATCCCACCGTTGGTACAAGTTGGAAGATTACCCCTGATCTAACTTTTCGTAACAGCTTCGCTGTGCTCCAGCGCAATCCTGGACTCGACCAGTTATATGTCTTTGATACAGTACATAACTGGCTCCCTAATCCCAATCTAGTTTCAGAGAAGGGCGTTGCCTATACCGCAGGATTGGATTGGCAAGTATCGAATCAGTTTTTAGCGCAGTTAACTTATTTTGGGAGCAATCTTAGCGATCGCCTTGGTATCATCGCAGGACGTTGGGAAAATGTGGGACAGGTGAATACAAATGGAATTGAAGCAGCGCTTAAATTTCAAATTACCCCTGAGTTTTCTTCCTTCCTAAATTACACCTATACCGATGCCCGAATCGCTAGTAGTAAAACTGCTTCAGAAGTCGGCTTGCAATTAGCAACTATCCCCTATTCTGTCGGGAAGTTGGGTGTGAGTTATCGGTCTAATGGTTGGCAAGCAAATCTATTCTTTAATTATTACAGTGGTTCAAGGAGAGCAATATTCGGCGCGACTGGTGTAAGCTCCGCCGAATTTTCGCCGTCCTACCTCAGCTTAGATTTTAATTCTAGAATTCCCTTAGCTTCTAATCTCGCCCTAACGATCAATTTGGAAAACCTTACTGATCGCAGCTATGAGAAAACTAACCGCATTTTCCAGCCGGGACTAACCTATCGCATCGGTTTACAAGCCAGTTTCTAGATACCCATATTATCGCAGTAATATTTTTGCCATGTGTGCCGCGCTTCGCGCGGCGCACATGGCTCTATCAAACTCACGATAATTTAAGATTCCCACTGTAATTGTTTTTTGATTTGGTAAGTATAGACAATTCAAATAAGAAAGATAGAGCTTCGACTTTATTTGGAATTACTATAGCTAGGTAAAAGAAACCTTAAAACCCAAAAAGCTGTGGCGCACGCTGCGCGTGCGCCACAGCTTTTTGGGTTCTGGGTTTTATTTCGCTAAGCTACTTATTAGTTAGCTACAGAAACACATCAAAAAAAATAATCATGTTTCCAGACTTGCAGCTTTATCAAGCTCGGCTAGATATCTCCATAGTAGAATGTAATCGCCTCTGGTCAATTCTTTCCACTGACGAGAAATCTCGCGCTAATCAATTGAAAAGAGAATATCTTAGACATAGTTTTATCGCGGCAAGGGGAAATTTAAGACTTGTTTTGGCGCGATCGCTTAATTGTGAGCCAACAGAAATCCAGTTTGCCTATAGCGATCGCGGTAAGCCCTATTTACTTAGTCATCAAAACCCTCAAAACGCTCAAAAAGTTCATTTTAATTTGGCACATTCTCAAGATTTAGCCATTTATATAGTTAGCCCAGATCGTCAAGTGGGTATTGATTTGGAGTTAATAAATCCTAAGATTGATGTTGAAGGTATTGCTCGGAGATACTTTTCACCATCGGAAACAAATATGATTACAGAGTTAGGCGATCGCCATAGAGATTTGGCAATTCAATATTTTTATCGCGCATGGACACTTAAAGAAGCCTATGCAAAAGCAACTGGGCAGGGAATTACTAATCTTCTTAATCAAATTGACATTACACCATTACTAGATGGAACAAAGGAGTCCTTGCAAATTAATAATTGGCAACTTCAATCTATTGGTTCTAAGTTCACCACCTTAAATATTGGTACTAATTACGCTGCGGCATTGTGCTTTGAAGGGAACTAGAAAAAGTCAAAAGGCAGGTTGCGCCGCAACCTGCCTTTTGACCTGTTTTCGCCATTTATGCCGCGCGAAGTTCGGCACAAATGGCTATTAGCTTCTGCTTGCTAGGGTTGCAGGCTGTAGTGATCGCATGAATTTTTGTATTTGGCGGCTTTCTAGCTCTAAAACTCGACGGGCAAAATCGCGATCGCGATCTAGAAAATCATCAAAGGCATCCACAGGAATCGCCAAGATGCGGGTTATTTCGCTATCAGCAATGATTGTATTTTGGGAATCACTGCGAGCTAAGATTTCTAACTCATCAAGGGTCTGCCCAATGTGTAATCGCTCAACACTTACGATCTGATCCTGTTCGTAGATGTTGATTTTTGCTGAGCCTGTAATTACGATCAGCAACTCCCGACAGGTATCCCCTGCTTCGGTGATGACTTCATCAAGGGTATAGGATCTCACCTCAGCGCGTTTAGCGATGGCGATTAGAGTCTCACTATGCGTACGGTTGAAGAAGTCACTGTTAAAGAGATGGACTATTTTTTCTAGCATGGGAAAGCTAGCAAGGGGTGGACAAGTTTCAGAAATTGATAGAAGTATCTGGACAGTTTCTTGTAATAGGGGAGATGCTTTGGTGTTCTGAGTATTACGGGCGATCGCTTGACTTTTTTCGAGATCGAGGTGGGCTGTGATGTATAGACAAGCAGTTTGAATTAAGGGATTTTGATCCTCTAGTAAAGTTTCGAGCGATCGCAAAATTTCGGCGGCGGAGTAGTCTAGCTGACAGAGAGTTGCTTGACCTTGGAGGGGCTTTAAATATGCTGATATTTCTAAAGGCAAGCGATCGCCCCAATTGTCGGCTTCTAAGGCTTCGACCAATACTGAGGGAGCTAACTGTCCTAGTTGCCGTGCGATCGCGATCGTTGCAGGTTCATCGGGATAGTTCGCAAGGGTTTCGAGAATGGTACGAACCATTAACTCTTTTTTGTGATGAATGCTGTCCCAGAGCAGCTTTAACACTGCGTTATGTTCTTGCAGCATTGATTGATGCAGCGATCGGTAACAAAGAATTAGGTCTGGTAATTGAGCGATCAAAAACTCTGCTCTACGCAGGTTCGTGGCTTCGGGGGAAATGCCATCCAAAATCCAAGCCTCTTCTTGAGGATTAATCGAATATTGACGACGCAAAACACGGATTTTGTCTGAGTTCTGCTCCAGTAAGCTATCAAAGGAATTGGTAGCCTGTTGCTTTTGCAAAAGCATTAAGCGTTCTAGAGATTTACGATAGCCTGTTAAGCGGATTTGATTTTCTAAACTACGTTGGCGATCGGGATTTAATAACTCAGGATCTTCAATACCCAGTTCCTCTAAGACTTCACGGTGTTCATCGTCCGTAATTTCTAATTCTTGCCGTAACTGCTGTAGCATCTCAAGACTACTAGAGTAATTGACATAGCCTTCTTCCAAGGCTTCGCGGACAACTCCTTTGTAGGCGATGTGGCGCTTTTCTCTAGTGAAACTAGGCAAGACCTTTGCCAAAATATAAACTTCGTGGGTATTTAAGTCCGCCAAGGCACGACCATCTAGAAATTGAGTAATATTTAGCTGCAACTTTTCTAGCTGTTTACGGAAGCGACTAGCGAGATTTTCCCGTGAGTAAAGATCGGGACTACGCCGCCAAGTCTTATAGACCCAGAGTGTACTTAGTAAAACCAAGCTCAACTCATAGGCATATTGTCCCCACTGGGGCATTAGCTGCACTAGGGGACGACCTGCGAAAATAAAAAAGAAATTGAAAATGATAAAAGTGCCAACGGTGAAACAACGATGGCGAATAATTTCCCTTGATAGTTGCCAATGGCGATCGCCACTATAAATTCTGATTCTTTTTTCGATCCAGCAGCCTCCTAGGTATCCCAAGATCGTAAAAATACCAAGGGTTAAAGGTACGGCGATTAACTTAGGAATGTTGATCGGCTGTCCAAATAGATAGAAACCTGCATCAAAAATCGTTGCTAATTGATTGCTCTGTCTTGCCCATGCGCCAGAGAAGTAATAGTCCCAGTTGCCTGCATAGAGGTAGTAGTAGACAAAGTAGCCCACAACTAAGCCGATGTATCCATAGCGAATCAAAGATTCTTCAGGCTTGCTCAGACCGTCCCAGTACACTCGTTCAGAGTCGATATCAATACAGGGATTTTGGCAAGCGACACAGGCGCTCTGCTCTTTGCCGTCGGGTAAAACGGTGCGGCACATGGATTGAGTAATTAACTGATTGCTGGTATGGGCTTTGTCGGTGAGCAGTCCCGCAGGTTCACCATAGATACGCTGCACAGGAGCCATCGGACAGAAGTAATTACACCAAGATTTGCCGCCATATAGATAACCAACGGCGATCGCTGCCGCAATAGTCGTCAAGATCCAGAGGGCAAGAACTAGGCGATCGGCATTAAAAAATAAAATCCTGCCGCATAGTCCCACAAATAGCCAGCCAAACTGGATATAGGGATAATTTCTGCCTAACCATGATTCGGGCTTGACCTTGGCTAGTTCATAACGGACTTTGCCTGTTTTGGCATTTTTGCGTTGAAACTGACGTTGCCAGCCTAGGGCGCGAGGAATTTGCGATAAAAATGAAAGGGGACAAATCCTGCGCCATGCCTCATGTCCAAACACTAGCAAAATGAAAATTGCCGCAGGGACAACCATGCCCCAAAATAGGGTTGTCCCAAGGGCATAGGGCTGTTCTATGAGACATTTTCCCTGCACAGAGATACAGCTATCTTCTAATCGCAAGGGACTCCAAGGATGATCGGGTGCTGTAAATTGCGGAGTCCAAGGATCGTAAAATAACGAGGCAACGATGATTAACCATGCGATCGTTAATAGCCAACGAATCCAGTGCATTCTCTGTTCAGATATTTTGCCAAACATAAGTTATGTGTTGAGGGTAGTGTTTTTGCTTTGTTGAGGTTAGCTTTTAGCTTTTGGCTTTTAGCTTTTGGATATGTTGGGTTGATGGATGAGTTAAGTAGTTGGTTACTGGCATTAAGTATATTAATGCCTTATTTATTGGGAATTGATTGGATAAGAAATACATTTAAAGATGTATATTTAAAAATTTTTTAATTGCTAATCTATTTCTAATTTATTGCTAACTTGTTTAAGGATTACAGTAAGAACAGTACATTGGATTTGCTGTTTTAGTTCCGTTAGGAAAGGCAATTTCTTGCTGAAAACTACAGCGATCGCATTGATATAAATGGGCGCGAGGAGATGAGGTTGGTAAGCCACAAAGATCACAGGGTAATCCTTTTAATTTTTGGACGATATCGAAATTTACGAAATTACAGTTAGGACAGAGTTGTTGCAATTTACGAACTAGATCCTCAGTGGCTTTAACAATATTATCCATGCGTGTGGGGTTGTAGAGCGCTCGCATATCCGTCTCTATATGGATTTGCGGGGTTTGTTTTAGTAATTTGTCAACGGATTCTTTGAGTACCGCTTCGGAATTAATGCCTTTGTAAATAGATGCTTTTGCTGAGGTTTTGGCATCGGGCATCAGCACGATCGCATGATCGGGAAAGCCAATCTTGATCGCAAAATCGTAGGCTTGTTCATAGTTGGAAATTGTTTGATGATGAAAATTTGTATTGGTGGAGAGGCTTTCTCCATACACCGTGAAATGATGCTTTTGTTCTAGCAATAAAACTATTTCACGATTGCAGGGAATCCCCAAGATTGGATGGGGAAAGAAACTTCCTTCACTAGCGATCGCCATATCAGCTTCAATTAACTCTAAGGCTTTTTTAGCTTTGATTTTTGCTGTTTCAATTTGATTGGCGGGGCGTTCCACATCGCGGGTAAACGTACCAAAGCGATCGCTATCAAAATCCTGCGGCACGGTGACTTGGACACCTAATGCTGTTTGCAAGATTGGGGCGATCGCTAATTCTTTACGGTGCATCGTCGCAATTACCACAAGGCGATCGCGAAAGTCTATTTTGTTATCCTGTTCCCCTCTCCCAATGGGAGAGGGGCTGGCGGTGAGGTCATCACTCATCATGGGCAAAGCGATTATAAAGAAAGTCTAGAGCTGTATTTCGGAGATCATAATACAGGGGATCTTCCATTATTTGGGCGCGATCGCGAGGACGAGGAAAAGGAATTTTCATGATTTCGCCAATGTTAGCGGCGGGTCCATTGGTCATCATCACAAGGCGATCGGCTAGGAATAAAGCCTCATCGATATCGTGGGTAATCATCAATACCGTGCAGCGATGCTCTGTCCAGATTTGGAGTAGTTCCTCTTGCAGTTCTTCTTTGGTGATGGCATCCAATGCCCCAAAGGGTTCATCGAGAATTAATACTTCAGGACGGATGGCTAAAGCACGGGCGATCGATACACGTTGCTTCATCCCCCCTGAAATTTGGGTTGGCTTTTTCTCGGCGGCTTCACTTAGTCCCACCATCGCAAGGTGATGGCGGACAATATCATTTTTTTCGCCTTTCGACATATTAGGATTAACCGAGTCAACGGCAAGCATCACATTTTCGTATACCGTGAGCCAAGGTAAGAGCGCATAGCCTTGGAATACGACCATGCGATCGGGACCAGGCTTAGTAATTAGTTTGCCATTGACTATAACTTCACCAATGGAAGGCTTGGAGAAGCCGCCCACCATGTTTAAGAGTGTAGATTTGCCACAGCCTGAGTGACCGATTAAGCAAATAAATTCACCTTCTTGAATATGGAGATTGACATCTTGAAGAACGACATATTCGCCGTTATTAGGAGTGGGATAAATTTTAGAAACGTTTTCAATGCGAAGGAAAGATTCTTGAGGTGGAATCCCAGCGATCGGGCTTTTGTTAAGGATGGTTTGAGTCATGGTTTTTAGTTAATAAATGATGTTTATTGGAGGAGGTTATTTACCCCCCTCAGTCCCCCCTTTCAAGGGGGGAAGCTTGAATTTCTTGTTCTGCCCCTTTCAAGGGGGGAAGCTTAAATTTCTTGTTCCCCCCTTGAAAAGGGGGATCTTTGAATTTCTTGTTCTCCCCCTTTCAAGGGGGAGTTAGAGGGGGTTAAGCAACCATTCGCATCGATTCCATTGCAATTTCTGCCATCGTGATATTGCGCTTGATGTCTAGCTGATTGAGATAATCAATGGGATTTTCAGCATTAAAGGGAATATCGTCAAAGAGTTGAATGGCATTGCGGCTGTAAGTGATATCGCTTAAACCAAGCTCACGGGCGGCGGTACTAAATACACCGACACGACAGGTTTTTTCTAACACTTCAACCCAGTTGCGAGGGAAGGGAACATCGCCCCAACGTGCCATCTGGGTAATGTGCCAGAGATGCTCCGAACGGCTGGGACGGTTGACCCCAGCACCATAGAACTGATGGTGAGCAGGTTCGCGCATGGGGGAATCGATTGCACAGGTGACATCATCAGGATTACCTAAATGGATGTAATTCACGTTCGTGCTGACATAGGCGCGGCGGGAGAGAATCTGGCGAATCTCTTCGGCATTATTTGGGTCGGCGCAGTACATACAGGCTTCTAGCAAAGCTTTGACCAGAGCGATATGGGTATTGGGATAGGCGTTTGCCCAATCTTCGCGGACACCGAGGACTTTTCCGGGATGACCGTTCCAGATTTCGAGATCCGTGGCAACAGTGAAGCCGATGTTTTCCATCGCGGCGCGGAAGTTCCAAGGTTCACCCACACAGAATCCATCGATGCTGCCTGCTTTGAGGTCAACTACCATTTGGGCAGGGGGGATGGTTTTTAGTTCCACATCGCGATCGGGGTCAATACCGCCCGCCGCTAACCAGTAACGCAAAAGCAGATTATGCATTGATGATGGATGGACTACGCCCATGCGGTGAGTGCGATCGCGAGTACTTTGCAACATTGACTTGAAATCAGCGAGGGTACGAATACCGCGATCGTAGAAGTGCTTATCGAGGGTGATGGCATTACCGTTACGGGTCATGGTGAGTGCCGTCACGATCGGCTTACAAGCACCAGCACCACCGAGGGTGAGCCACATCGGCAAACCTGAAGGCATCTGCGCCGCATCCAGATAGCCGCCCGAAATCCCATCGACAATGCCGCGCCAACTGGTTTCCCGAACGAGGGAAACTTCATCAAGTCCATGCTTTTCAAAAAAGCCTTTTTCCTTAGCCACAGCGATCGGCGCACAGGCGGTTAAAGGAACGAAGCCAATTTCTAGATTGACCTTCTCTAAACCATGACGGGAAACAGTGGCAACCTTACGGGCATTCAATTTCTTAACCCGCTTTTGTTGGTTCAAGAAATAGATAATTTCGCTGCGAAGGCTGTAATAGCTAGGATGATTTACCGCTTCCATACGCTGACGGGGACGGGGAATATCCACTTCTAGAATGCCGCCAATTTTCGAGGCAGGTCCATTGGTGAGCATGACAATGCGATCGCTTAGTAATACAGCCTCATCGACATCGTGTGTCACCATCACGGCGGTAATTTGGTCTTCATTACAAATCTGCATTAATTTCTCTTGCAGATTACCGCGAGTCAGCGCATCCAAGGCTCCGAAAGGTTCATCTAGTAACAAGAGTTTAGGACGTACCGCCAAGGCGCGGGCGATCGCCACCCTCTGACGCATTCCACCCGATAGCTGTGTCGGTGGCTTATCGATCGCATGGGCAAGCCCGACCATTTTTACATAACGCTCAACTAAGTCATGGCGCTCACCCTTGGGCAAATGCGAAAGTACTTCATCAACCGCCAGCGCTACATTGTCGCGCACCGATAGCCAAGGCAAGAGCGAATAGTTTTGAAATACGACCATGCGATCGGGACCGGGACGAGTTACACGCTCATCTTCGAGCATGACTACGCCGCCAGTGGGCAAGTCTAGACCTGCGATCATATTCAGTAAGGTTGACTTGCCACAGCCTGAGTGACCGATCAGGGAGATAAATTCACCTTTTTTTATTTGGAGATCAATTCCTTTAAGGGCAATATATTCTTTGCCACCGCCTAACGGGAACGTTCTTTCTACCTGATCTACTAAAACAAAATCCTGCATTTTAAAATTTCTCCTTTCTTCAATAAAACTGTTTTTAACCCCTCCCTAACCCTCCCCTTGAAAGGGGAGGGAACAAGACTTCTTGTCTCCCCCCTTTCAAGGGGGGACTAAGGGGGGTATTACTTCTGCTCCTCAGGCAAGATCACATTCTGAAGCCAAGCCACAGCGCGATCGAGAATCAAACCTACAGCACCGATGTATACGAGAGCCAAGATAACTTCACCCACCTTGTCATTGGTGTAGGAGTTCCAGATAAAGAACCCGATACCGACAATCCCTGACATGATGATTTCGGCGGCGATAATGGCAAGCCATGCGAGACCGATGGAAATGCGTAAACCCGTGAAAATATAGGGCAATGCGGAAGGAATCAATATCTTGAAGAAATACTTCTGGCGAGAGAGTTGCAATACCCGCGAAACGTTGCGATAGTCTTGGGGAATTTGCTTTACACCAACGGCAGTATTTAACAGGATTGGCCATACCGCAGTGATGAAAATAACGAATAATGCTGCTGGTTCATTTTGGCGCAATGCGGCGAGAGCGATCGGAACCCATGCAAGGGGGGGAACTGTCCGCAGGAATTGAAAGAGAGGGTCGAGAGCTTTATCAATTACAGCGTTAGTGCCAATCAAGATGCCCATGCCAATCCCCACGATCGCAGCTAATGAATAGCCCTTAGCCACCCGCTCAAAGCTGGCGAGAGTTTGCCAGAATAGACCTTTATCAGTGCCACCGCGATCGAAGAAGGGATACAACAAGAGGTTGCGGGTAGATTTTTCGCTAAGAATATCCCAAGGGCTAGGTAGCTTGAGGATGCCTACCTCAGAGAGAATTAGCCAAAGGAGCAGAAATCCCAAAAGTCCGATGATTGGGAGCGCCCAATCTTGAGCGTTTTTCTTCCAAAACTTTGCTAAAGCGCTGGAAGAATTGCGTGTACCAATACCTGCTGCCATAAACTTGTTACTCCTGAAACTTTCTTTAAATCAAATAAATTCAGCTAATAGCTGGAAAACACTAGAACGTGAATGTTGTGCGAATTACTCCAACTGTTGCGGTTGGTGCGTTGTTGATGCCTTCGGGATTAAAGACAAAGAAGACTCCTGGGGTAATGCTGATATTGTTAGAGACTTTGAAGTTGAAGTAGCCTTCCAGATGATAGGGTTTGGCGGTAAATCCAGCAGGAATAGTAGCTCCACCACCAGCAGAACTGCGAGCTAGGGGTTGTCCAAACAGAATGCCAGCCGTATTTCCTTCCTTAAAGACATCACTGAAATGGAATCCAGTCATCCAGCTAGTAAAGGTGGTAGAAGCACCATTTGTAAGATCGGCAAAAATCCAAGCGCCAGATAGGTTAAACGCAATCTTAGGATCAATCCGCCATGTCAAAGTTGAACCGATAGAGTTCATTTTGATTGGTGTGGTTAGGGGGCTTCCATCGACTGCACCAATATCAGCGCGAGCTAAGCCAGTTCCCAAAATATTGATCTGGTGATAGCTATTGGCGTAGTTGAGTCCAATATCGAGATTGGAAGTGGGTTTGAGAGTTAACTGAGTAGCAACAATGGAACTACCACCAAAGAAACCTGCACCGAGTAGAGTGTTGGCGCTATTAGTCGCGATCGCCGAGTTCACACTGCCATACAAAGCACGAAAATCAACCTGATCGGAGGGAGTCCAAATAAAGCCAACGGCGGCGGCTAAACCAGTTCCCGATGTGCCACCAGATACACGGGTTGCTGCATTTAAACCTTGACCAAACCGAGAGATAGCGCCTTGACCTTCACTAGCAAAGGGACTAATCGCGGGAAAAGCATCGGAAACTTCAGCGTTAGTGCCTGCGAACATCGTCAACTTATCGACAACAGGGAAAATGTAAAGTAACTTGTAAAGGTTGACGGAATTGGCGGCAGAAGTATTGGAGTTAGAAGGATTGAAGTTAAGAAATTGATTCTCAAAGCCTAACTTGACGTTACTAGAACTGCCTAGGGTGGGGTCAGCGTAGCCTAGGGGTGCAGCTAGACTATTGATATTGCTGGCTTGTAGTCCTGTAATTAATAAATCCTTTCCCGAAAAACTGGTTAACAGGTTTAGGCGAACGCGATTGCTGAATACCAGATTGGTGTTTGTCCCACCGTTATTAGGATTTGCGCCCGTTGCACCTGACACACTGAAAATCGCCTCGCCACTGAGTTTTGTGGTGGTCGAAAATTGTTGAGCCTCAAGCTTGCTAGTCTTGGCATCAAGGGCATCAACTCGACCGCGGAGGGCAGTGAGTTCGGCGGCAAATTCTTCTTGCAGCTTTTGCAAGGTGGCAAGATCTTCTTTACTAACCTTGTCGGCTAATCCTGCGGAAATAATCTCATTGATTTTGTCAAGACAAGCATTTAACCCAGCCGCAAACTCATAGCGAGAGGTCGCTTGGTTACCGCGAAAAGTGCTGTCTGGATATCCTGCAATGCAGCCGTAACGCTCAACTAGAGACTGTAATGCCGTGAAAGCCCAATCCGTAGGACGCACATCTGATAGTTGAGAAACCGATGTGACATTTTGAGCAATTGGTTCTGTGGCGATCGCATTACGTTGAATTTCGCTAGCGATCGGTGCAACAGTAGAAGTTGAATTTGAAGGTGAATTTTCAGTATTGGCTTCTGCCGATGACGATATAGATATGACTCCTAGGGATAGCGACAAGCTCAGTAGAAGTAACTCCAATTTACTAGTATGAATTTTCAAAATTAATTTCTCTCTCTTAATATTTTTGATTTGTTTGTCTAGATTTTTTAAATCTTTGGGTTTGGTTTAGATGTGATGTATTCCCAACTCACACCACATCTAAACTCTGCATAAGTCCTAATGTTTATGCCTATGCCTTTTTGATCTTGAGACTATCGAGATAGGCTTGAGGGTTCTCAGGATCGAACTTGATACCGTCGAAGAATTCTTCAACACCGCGAGATGTACTAGGGGGAATATCTGCTGTAAATCCAGCTTCCTTCGCTGCTTCGCGCCAGAGATCCTCGCGGTTGACTTTCTTAATCCAATCCTTCGCATTCGCGAGGGATTCTTTAGGTAAGAAGCCCCAACGCACACTCTCAGTGATAAACCAGAGATCGTGACTCTGATAGGGATAGGAAACATTTCCCTTGGCATCTTTCCAATAGAGAGGAGCCATGCTCTTATCATCAATAATGCGCCCATCACCCATGTCATACTTGCCCATCATTGGCTCTTCTAGAACTTCCACAGGTACATCGAAATAATTCTTACTCGATACAATCTGTACCAGTTCCTTGCGGTTGTCGAAATTGTCACACCATTGCTGAGCTTCCATGATCGCTTTTAGCATTGCTTTAGTTGCTTTAGGGTTCTTATCCACCCAATCCGATCGCATTGCCAAATATTCCTCAGGATGTCCTTTCCAGATTTCTGCCGTCAGCGTGGAAAGGAAACCAATCTTTTCTTTAACAATACGAAACGGCCAAGGATCGCCTGTGCTGAAGGCATCCATTGTTTCTGTTTTCATGTTGGCAACGGTTTGGGCGCTAGGAACTGTTAACAGTTCTGTATCAGTATCTGGATCGATGCCATTAGCGGCTAACCAGTAACGAATCCAAAATTCTTGATTAGCTTTAGGAAAGGTGTAGGCAGCTTTGAACTTGCTTCCTGCGGATTTCATCTTGTCAAAAGATGCTTTAGCATTATCAATTTTTAGCCCCATACCAGTACCTTTGTGCTTACCAGAAATTGCGATCGCATTTCCATGGGTATTCAACTGGAGTAGAACGTACATCGGGATTTTTTGATTGTCAGTAATAATGCCTTCTGACATCAGGTAAGGCATGGGCATTTGCCACTGACCGCCATCAATACCACCTGCGGAGGAGCCAATTTTGACATTATCTCTAGCTGCGCCCCAGTTGGCTTGCTTAGAAATATCAACATCGGTCAGACCATATTTTGCAAAAAAGCCCTTCTCTTTGGCAATGACTAACGGTGCAGCTTCAACAATGGGTAAATACCCAAGCTTAACTTTAGTTGTTTCAGGAATTTGGTCAGGAGGAAGATTAATTTTAGTAGCGTTGACCGAACTGATTGTGGGCGTATCTTCGGGAGGGTTGCCAAGACAGCCTTTGAGTAGCAATGAGCTTAAGGCAGTTGCACCTGCGGTAGCGATAAATCTTCGCCGTGAGAATTCTCTAAGACTAGACATATTTTTCTTATCAGTAGATAAATTTACAAAGTGAATTAGGGATGTTAGAAAATTATTTTTTTTCAGTAAAGATATACTAATACCAAGTATTGAATAGAGTAAAGTCTATATATTTTATAATATACATAGATTTTAATCTATGATTTGTTCACAAGTTACACAACCGAATCACCTATAAAGTCAAATTAGAAGTTTCTATGACAGACAAGGATCTTAAAATCCTTGTCTGTCAGTCTTTGCAAAGTTGTTATCTGTCTCAACTATCCCTTACTTTACTTTTCTGTAGAGTTAGCGTGAGTTCGATATAGCCATCTGCACTACGCTTCAAGTGGCACAAATGGCGTTAGAGTTAATTCATTCTAAGTATAGTTGTTTCAAATAAGAGTTAGGGCTTCGACTTCGCTCAGCCAACGTATACTGCTGGCTGAGCGAAGTCGAAGCCTCTTCTAAATATTCAAAATTGCTATAACTAAGTATAATTGGAACCCAGAGCCGAAGACCTATAACGCACTCGCTGCGCGTGCTTTATAGGTCTTCGGCTCTGGTATTTAATTGCGCCCCTTACATCGTTTCTATCATTAGGAATCTATCTCAAGATGTCCAATGGATTCCATTATGGTGATTCAGAAGGTTTTGATTAAAGAGCGTGAATTACATTAGTCACGACTCCCCAAATATGAAAATCAATATTCTCATCAATTTCAATTGGTTGATAGTCAGGGTTTTCGGGCATTAACCATAACTTGTTGCGATGCTTGCGTAGACGCTTAACAGTTAATTCTCCATTGATTACAGCGATGATGATTTTGCCACTGGTAGGCTCGATCGCTTGATCAACTACAAGCAAATCATGGGAATGAATCCCCGCATTTTGCATTGATTCGCCCGTGACGCGGACTAGAAATGTTGATTCTGGATGTTTGACAAGATGCCGATTAAGATCAATTTTTCCTTCTATGTAGTCTTCCGTTGGTGATGGAAATCCTGCGGCGATAGGATTTAGATAAAGAGGAACTCTGTATTTAGTGCGATGTTCAGGTTGAAAGATGGATTCAACTAGAGTTGCGGGTTCAGTACCTTGATGAGGCGTTTGATTGAGGCTATCTAAGATTTCATTGACGATGCGGACAGGTAATCTCACTGCTTTAGTCTTTTCGCCATATTTCCCTGTACCTACTGGTCTTCCTGCACCTTCTCTTTTTCCTCCTCTTGGCATGGTTTTTATCCTCAGTTATAAAATTAAGGTAGTGTTAGAAATTCCAAAATTCTGATGTTTTAACTGTAATTTTGAGCTTAGATTTGAGCTAATGATCGTCAGTTATGAATATTGTACGACCTTAATCGACAAAAGCAAATAGTACTAAATCATGAGGGCATCATTACACCATCGTGATTTGAAAAGCAAATCTAGTGCCGAAACTTCCCGTGGCGTGTTTTAGGATTACGATCTCGCTAATTGTTATCAATCTGTCGTGATTTGGTATTAAGCTGCTTAATAGATTAAGTTATAGATCTAGCGAAAATGTTGACATATTCTCAAGTAGAACAAGCTCTACTCAAGCTTGGATATGCCGTTGATGTTAACTTGCCACACCATACCAAGTTAATGGCGATTATTCCTGTGGATGGCTATGAGCCGATAATTCTCGAATTTCGGGAATCCTATCAAAGCGTTCTCGGAGATAGTGAAGAACTATTACAGATGGAATGGGTGATGAATGACAATGAAAGCTGTCTGGTGCTGGATCTTCATTCCCTAGATTCCCTTGATGAGCTACCCGATGTCTTCCCCAGTGAAAAAAAGATATTGCGGGAAATTTTTGATCAGGTGTTAAAGGCGATCGCCAAGGAGGGTGAACAAAAGGGCGAATAAAAGCTTGAGATTCATATAGATATCGTCTGTGATCTTTTCCGTTGCTAATGATCTACCATAGGCACAAGTTACGCTAGACCTAACAAAGCTGATTCTTGGTTGCCATGGACATACTATTCTCATCCCTAAAAAAAGTTAAGCATCACTACACTAAGCTGATAATTGTAGCGATCGCCCTAGTCTTGGGGATTGAGGCTGGTGCGCGTCTTGGCGGAGAAATACTTTGGTTTCAGGAGGTTGGCTATTTATCGATGTATTTGCTGAGGCTCACTACTCAAGCACTATTAGGGGTAGTGGTTTTAGCCCTATCGATCCTCTATTTATTTAGTAACTTAAGATTAGCGGAAAAGCTCAAATATCCTGTACCCAATGATATTGAACGCAGAAAATTAGTAAAGCAACAAGATCGGGCGAGTATCTTGCCTAGCTTGTCCCAAGATAAGAATAACCAGCATCTCCCCACACCTCTAGGATTGCGTTGGTTATTACCATTTACTTTGATCTTGGGCTGTCTAATCGGCTTAATGACCTTGCATTATGGACAAGCGATCGCTCAGGGGCAGGTTGATTTATTTAAACCAGAATCTGTAATTCCCCTTGTTCAGAGGATTTTTGGGGATAGAAACCAAATTTTCTTAGCGATTAGTTTGCTGCTGGGATTATTGATTTATCCACAGGTTTTATTGAGAGCGATCGCCTTAGTTCTCAGTGCGGCGATCGCTTGGGCAGTATCGCGACAATGGACAAAGGTGCTGCCCTATTTTCAACCCACGACTTTTAATCAGACAGAACCAGTTTTTAATCAGGATATTAGCTTTTATTTATTTAATTTACCTGTTTGGGAACTGGTGGAATTTTGGCTAGTTGGGATCTGTCTCTATGGTTTCATTGCCGTCTTATTGACCTATCTATTGTCAGGTAATAGCCTCAGCGAAGGGAAATTTGCAGGGATTTCTCGCACTCAGCAGCGTCATCTTTATGGAGTTGGTGGCGGCTTAATGTTAGTGATGAGCTTCAGTTATTGGATTAGCCGCTTTAAATTGTTGTACTCTCCGCGTGGGATTTCCTATGGTGCGAGTTACACCGATATCGTGGTGCAGTTGCCTGTATATACAGGTTTGAGTATTTTGGCATTGGCGATCGCCACTTACTTGTTTTGGCAATTGATGAGGTTTCCGCGTCAAATCGCTAGTCGTAGACCCGTGGTGTTTGGTATTGGTATCTATCTCACTATGGCGATCGGGTTGGGTATTGCCTTGCCGATCACAGTGCAATCATTGATCGTCCAACCCAATGAACTAGAACGCGAACAGCCCTATATCCAACGCACGATCGCCCTAACTCGCCAAGCCTTTGGCTTAGAAAGTATCGAATCAAAGACCTTTATCCCCCAAGGCAATCTCACCGAAAAGTCTCTCAAAGATAATGATCTGACCATTCGCAATATTCGACTGTGGGATAAGCAGCCACTCCTCGCAACTAATCGTCAACTCCAACAAATCCGCCTTTACTATGGGTTTCCCGATGCCGATATTGATCGCTATCGGATTGACCTAAAGACACCAAAATCCACAGCTCCCGACTCTTCGCCATTGCCTCCTGCCAATCAACAACAGGTTCTCATTGCTGCCCGTGAGCTAGACTACGCTTCTGTTCCCAAGGAAGCCCAAACTTGGGTCAATCAACATTTGATCTATACCCACGGCTATGGCTTTACCCTTAGCCCTGTGAATCGGGTTGGTCTAGGAGGCTTGCCTGAGTACTTTGTTAAAGATATTGGTATTACCGAAGGTAGTCCGCTCACGACTTCTAGTGATGCCGTCCGCGCTAGCATTCCCATTGGTCAGCCCCGTCTTTATTACGGTGAGAATACGGATACCTATGTGATGACAGGAACAAAGGTGAAGGAGCTAGACTATCCCAGTGATAATGACAATGTTTACAATATCTATGATGGTGATGGTGGTATTGCTCTAAATTCTCTAGGGCGGCGCGTCCTCTTTGCCAAGTATCTCAACGATTGGCGGATGGCGCTCACTCCCGAATTTCTACCCGAAACTAAGTTGCTTTTTCGCCGCAATATCAATCAGAGGATCAGAGCGATCGCGCCTTTTTTGCGTTATGACAGTGACCCCTATCTTGTGGCTGCGAATACGCGAGATCAATCGCGATCGGCAGAACCTAGCAATGATCCCAGCTATCTCTATTGGATTGTCGATGCCTATACCACCAGTGACTTATATCCCTACTCTGATATCGGCAAAGAAGGGATTAACTATATCCGCAACTCCGTAAAAGTTGTGATTGATGCCTATCACGGTTCTGTTGACTTTTACATTGCTGATCCCAGTGATCCTCTGATTATGACTTGGGCAAAGATATTTCCAGAAATGTTTAAGCCCCTTTCGGCAATGCCAGCTAGCCTACGCCAACATTTACGCTATCCCGTTGACTTTTTTAATATTCAATCAGAGCGATTGATGACCTATCACATGACCGATCCGCAGGTCTTCTATAATCGTGAAGATCAATGGCAAATCCCAACAGAAGTCTATGGCGATAAACCTCGCCTTGTGGAACCTTACTATCTGATTACCAGTTTGCCGAGCGTTCCCTTTGAAGAGTTTGTGCTATTACTGCCCTTTACTCCCAAGCAGCGCACAAATCTGGTGGCTTGGTTAGCGGCGCGATCGGATGGAGAGAACTATGGCAGGCTATTACTCTACACCTTCCCCAAGCAAACCTTGGTCTATGGTACTGAACAGATAGAAGCGAGGATCAATCAAGATCCCGTTATCTCTCAACAGATTTCCCTATGGAATCGTCAAGGCTCTAGGGTAATTCAAGGGAATCTGCTCGTAATTCCGATTGAGCAGTCTCTGCTATACGTGGAACCTCTATATCTGGAATCAACTCAAAACCGTTTGCCAACCCTCGTCCGCGTTATTGTCGCCTATGAAAATCGCATCGTTATGGCGCAAACTCTATCGCAAGCTCTCCAATCTATCTTTAAGCCTGAAACACCTTCTCCTCCTCCAATCATCCGTCCCGTAGAAGCACCAATCGTCCAGCCATAGGTTTCTCAAGGCTAAACAAGTATAGACAGTTCAAATAAGAAAAATAGGGCTTCGACTTCGCTCAGCCATCGTATATTGCTGGCTGAGCGAAGTCGAAGTCTCTTGAATTTATGTGGAACTACTATAAGACAAAATCAAAACCCAAGAAGCGAGTTGCGGTGCGAAGCACCGCAACTCGCTTCTTGGGTTTGTGTCCTATCAAGAATGCTATAGCTATGGAAAGCATAGATTATCTTAATCTGACGTGAGTTCGGTATAGCCATTTGCGCCGCACTTCGCGCGGCGCAAATGGCGCAAAACGGTAAAAATTGCAAAGCAATTTTTACCGTTTTGCACTTTCGTCGAACTGACATTAATTTGGGGTGTTGTGATAATTTTTGGTAATGGAGTCTAGATAGTTTTGCAACCATTGATTACCTTGGAAAATTAGATTAGAGAGACTGAGATCCCATAGACCAACGGAGTTATTACTATGTCCAGAGGCAAATCCATAACCATCAGGTCGAAAGCAAAGATTGAGTGGAGTGCTATCTGGGCAGGGTAGCGTTTGTAAATCCTTACCATCAATACTCCATAACTTGATAGTGTTGTCGCTACTTCCTGAAATAATACTGCGCCCATCAGGACTAAAAACACCTGACCATACACCACCATCATGACCTCTAAATGTCTGAATTACCTGCCCCTCAAGATTCCATAATTTGAGAGTGCCATCACCACTACCTGACAAAATGTACTGCCCATCAGGACTAAAGCACACACTCCAAACCGCGCTGCGATGACCGCTTAAAGTTCGCAGTTCTGTACCATCAATGCTCCATATCTTGATGTTATCATCACCGCTTCCAGAGACAATTTTTTGACCATCAGGGCTAAAGTGAACCGACCAAACTGTGGATTTATGACCTTTGAGAGTGGCTAGTTCCGTACCGTCAATCTGCCAAATCCTTATGGATTTATCACTACTACCAGAGATAAATTTCTGTCCATCGGGGCTGAAGTTCACTGTCCAAACGGCGGTACTATGTCCTGTAAAAGTCCGTAGTAGTTTATGAGAATTCTTCTTTATTGACCATAGAGAAATGGCACTATCGCCAGTACCGACTAATAGACTATGACCATCAGGGCTAAAGCTGACACTGAGAATGTCATGTTCACCCGCGATCGCTTGCAGTTGATTACCTTGGAGATCCCAGATTTTGATTTGGTCATCAATACTACCTGAAGCCAGTCTCTGACCATCGGGACTAAAGGCAACAGTACGCACTGCCGCGCTATGACCATTTAAGGTTTGCTGTGATCTATTAGCAGTCTCCCACTGGCGAACGGTGCAATCAAGGCTGGCGGAGAGTAAAGTTTTGCCATCGGGACTAAAGCTGACCGACCGCACAGGATCACTATGTCCTTTAAAGATTTGCAGTTCCTTGCCATTCAGATTCCAGAGCTTGATATTTTTATCAGCACTGCCTGAGGCTAAGGTGTTGCCATCAGGGCTAAAACTAATACTGCGAATGGCGCTAGAGTGCGCTTGAATCGAGAATATTTCTGCGATCGCGATCGCCTGTTCACCATGACTATGATCAAGATCTGCAAGCCTATTCTCAACTTGCCAAAGCTTGAGAATGTTGTCCCCACTTCCCGAAGCAATGAATTTGCCATTAGGACTAATGCTGATACTGCGAATATCGGCGGTATGTCCCTTAATAGTTTGCAGAAGAAGACCATCAAGATTCCAAATCTTAATCGTTTTATCAGCACCACCTGAAACAATCCAGTCACCATCGGGACTAAATAGGACAGACCGCACATCGCCTTTATGTCCACTCAGGGTTGCAATTTCTCTACCATCACGATGCCAGAGTTTAATAGTTTGATCGGCACTGGCTGATGCAATGATTTCACCATCAGGGCTAAACCTTGCTGTCCAAACTGCACCAGTATGCCCTTCAAAGGTATGGAGGCGATCGCCTCTTAAATTCCAAAGCGCGATCGTCTTATCGCTACTACTAGAGAGAATTGTCTGACCATCGGGACTGAATGAAGCACTCCGAACTGGTGCAGAATGTCCAATTAATTGCCCTATTTCCGAACCGTCACGCTGCCAAAGCTTAATCAGATTATCTAGTCCACCTGTGATGATTGTCGAACCATCAGGACTAAATTCGGCGCACCATACTCCTTCTAGATGGGCTTGAATACGATACTTCTCTGTGATTTCGTAGATAGTCCGATAAATCGTACTAGTTAACTGGATGCGATTCTCACTAGAGATTAATTCGATCTCTGGCAGCCAATTTTGGGCTGTATCAATTACTTTGACTAGCTCATCTAGATCGATCAAGCTTCTATCTAGAAGTCCGTTGAAATATAGGCTATCGGCGATCGCCTGTGAGTTTTTGAGTAAAACCTCTAATTGACGGACAGTTTGACGTAGTTCTCGTTGGGTCTTTTCCAATTCTTTTTGTAGCTTTTGGATTTCTGGCGCTTGCGATTTCCGAATTACTACAGCTAGGTAATCATGCACTAACTGACAGCGATCGTTAGCACTCTCAGGAATTAAGACCACCAATCCTGAACCAATTAATATTTTAAGGACAAGCTCTATTTGGTTGCTTTGGATTTCCGTCTCACTTTCTAGATCTTGGATTAGATCAATCTCCGAATCAAAGTCTGCCTCTGGTTCACTTTGGTTCAGCACCTCATTGTCGAGATGATGTAGACCTCGCTCTAGATCTGCATAGGTTTTTAGTGGTCTAGTTCCCTTTTCATCGGTCAATAGGTATAAAAGCAAGTTGGTTAAGCGATAGTTCTCTATACCGCAGTCACCAACTACATTATCTAGATATCTTTGGACAAGGATTTCCTTAGGATTCTCACCTAACTTTTTGTATTGCTGGATCGTGCTGATGCGATCGTGTTGCAATTGCGCTCCAACGATCTGTAACTCAATCGGACGTACTTCATCTTGCTCATTTTTGAGGTCATTGACCAAGATATCGATTAGCTGCGGTTCTAGATAAAATTGCGCTCTTTCCGTTAATGTTTCGATGGTCGAATGTGCCGCTGTAGTAGAAAAATTACCCAACTGATAAAGGACATTTTTACTGAGAATGTCATTATCGATCGCACTCATGCCTTGTACTTGATTGCCTTCCAACAGGTAATGAATATAGTCTTCACGCAAAGACAGTACAACTTTGATCGATGATAGATTTTGAAAATCACTAAGTAAACTACCTAGAAACTTAAAGAATCGCAATCGCTCATGAAGATCATGTTGATAAACAAAGAAAAATTCTTCAAATTGATCAAAAATTAGAACTGTCCGCAAATTATGGGATTCATTCCACCGCAATTGTTCGACTAAGCGATCGAGGAGAATATCTTTGTTCAGTTCATCATTAGAGTCAGAATAATCTGGAGGAGAAGCATTTAGACTAAGGATTTGCAATCCATTCATTAACATTTGGAGCAGATCTTGTTCCCAATTGGTATAGACCCGAATAGAAACAGGTATTACATCGCGCCCACCAAAGGATGATTGCTGTAAAGCTGGCATCAGTCCTGCATTGATAAAAGAACTTTTGCCAACTCCCGAATTGCCATGCAGGACAATCAGCTTGTACCGAGGCTCACCAATGCGTTTCGTTAACTCATCTAGATCTTGCTTACGTCCCGAAGCGTAGATTTCTGGCGAGATAATAAATCTTTCCTTATCACTAAAACTAGAATGTTCTTCTAAACAAGACTGTAACTGTCCTGCTCCTAAGAAAGCGCGATAGCCATAACGTTGCTCGATCGCTAGCCGCTCTTGTTTGGTGTGAAAAGCTTCTAGGTACTGACCGCGATCAAAGTACAAATCACGCAATGTATTTAAAATCCGAATATACATCCGTGGATGCCCACAGTGATCGCGTTTTTTGGCTTCGAGCAAATTTTCTAAAGCAGCGTCTTGATCCCCTGTTTTAATTTGGGCTTCGGCTAAATAGCACCGATAGAGACCATATAGCCAATGTAAGGTCGTAGGAGCATCAGCTAGCAGGCTAATCGCCTTTTTAGCATGGACTTTGGCGGTTTCCCATTGACCTTCTTCGAGGGCAACCTCCGCGAGAAATCCATAGTCAGCCGCAATGTCGCCTGCATTGCCCTGTTCTTGATGGATTTTTAACGCCTGTAGTGAGAGGTCTCGAAGTTCTGTCCATGCTTGCAAATGATGTAAAGTGCGTTGTAACTGCAAGTAGCAATGGGTCATCAAGTCAGGGCGATTTGCCTTTTTAAAGCAAGCCAAACTATGGATAAATAGCTTCTCCACCGCGTGCCAATTTTCTTCATGGGAATGCTTTTCCTGCTTGGTGAGGTGAAAACGTCTCCGTCCAATTTGATAGAGCAGCAAACCTTTGCGCTCTGCATTTTGCACCGACTGCCAATATTCATAGCTTGATTTTAGATGCAGTAGGGATTGAGAAAAATCCCTCACATTCATGCCGCGAATGAAGTCTAGCCCCGCTTGCAAAGATGGATTAACTTTACGCCCTCGACTGTGCAGTTCTCGCAATGCTATATCTAGTTCTGAAAGATAAATTCCGCCCAGATGAGAAATTCTTCCTAAACTATGGCTAGGATCGATGAGATTGGCACTGAGCGCAAGGTGAAATAAAGCTTCAGTGCCTGATGTTAGCGATGCAATTAGGTCATCATTAGCGATCTCAAATTCGATGGTGGTCGTCCAACTCTCAAAGTCAGGGGCAATCCTAATCAAGCGTTTAAGAAGGCTGTCATTAACCCACAACACGATTGGGAATAAGCAGTTTTTACGAAATTCCTCGCGAATTTGATTTAATCCGTTGATTAAAATATCGACATTTTCAGAATTCTCCAAACCAGTTACCATCACCGCAGGTAAGTTACCTTCTCTTACGGCAGGAGTGGATGACTGGATCGCATGATAAATTGACTTAGAGTTTGATTCTAGATGGACTTGACGTATTTTTGTCGATGAAATTTCGGTTAATCTAGCGATCGCGCGATCGCGCAAATTTACATAATTACAACGAGCCAGTAAGAGCGTAAAAGTGCCATCATAAATATCCAAAAGTAGAGATAACTCTTGTAGAGAATCTTCTATTTCAGGAGAAATGTTAAAGGAATTAGAGGAATTGTGTTGCGATGTTAGCTGCTGGAGAGCTTGCTCTGCTTCAGAGGAAAGATTATAGCTAGTTATATCATCGTCTCGTGAATGATTGATGCGGGGAATCTCAGCCATAGCTTTTCCATCTCTTTAAATATTGCAACTTTGAAGTGTTTAGATTCAAAGATTTTAGGTTGTCGCTAACTCTTGAGCACTGGCTAATACAGGATTTACTTCAAACCAAGAACCATCATTATCTTGATACTCGTACACATACATACTTCTAATCAAGGTTTGATAGCCAATATCGCCAACCACTTTCTTGGTCTCATTCACCTGTTGCAGTAGTCTCCACTCGTCATAATCAATGGATAGAACTAATTCATTGCGACGTTTGCGAATGGTATCTTCTAGGATTTCCACGGTGATTGGCAGACCGCGTTGTTTACGCAGTGCATCATTGAGTAAGCGCATGATATTTCGCACATGACCACCGCTAGCAAAGCAAAGTCGATCTAACGTGTTGATATTGTCAAAAATTTCATTGACTGCATTCAATCGTTCAGTGGGAGAACTGTCTGGCAGAACTCGCGATAAAACCATTTGCCGTAAAAGTGCGATTCCTTCTTCATGGGTGCTGCCATCGCGTCTCACCACAGGAACCATTGGCAGCACAATCGGATCGGTCATAAACCTTGCCGTGAGTGTGCCGTAATCCCGAGAAAATCTCAGAGCCAAAGGCATCGTATAAACTACGTGACATTGCAATTTACGCAGTTGCTCAGCGCGATCAACAAATAAATACTCAGTTTGTGGTCTACCCCAAGGTTTCGGTGAGTCATCGACGCGATCGAGGTTATCCACAATTACAACAATGCCTTCTTTGCCGACTTTCTTGAGGTCAGCGATTCCGGGTAATAGAATTTCTTGATTGATTAAATCGAGCAAGCCATTCGTTTTCGGTTCCATATAGCCGCGCAACTTGCTCCGCAGATCGGGGCTGTCTTTGGTTTTGGCTGATAACTTACCGATGCCAAGGGAGAGAGAAAATTCACCGTTTGTACTAGCTTCGATCTTGCCAACTCCGGGGACATCCGCCTCCGCCGAGAGTTCGATTTCAGTTTGTAAGATTTTTACCGCCCCGTTGAGCATGGCGCGAAAGCCTTTAGCTTCAGTTTTGACTTTTACGGCTTCCAAGCTTTCTACTACACGCCGCGCGATCGCCAATAAAATATCGCTCAGATCCACGTCACCCATTTCCATGTCTTGACTGGACTCGAAGTACACGACATGAAAACCTTCCGATTCGAGTTGTTGCTTAAGCTGTAATATTTCTGTGGACTTGCCACAACCGATATGTCCAGTAAATAGCTGACAAGTTGGCTGTCCATCAGAAAACAGAGAAATATTATCTTTAAGATCTTCAACGACCTTTCCGCCACGCACCGTTGAAAAATCAATGTAGTACTTTTTATCCTCGGCATTATCCGCAAGCAAGGTTTTACTTGGATCGGTCGCCTTAAAAAACTTCTTGTAATCTACAGCCATATGTCACGCAGTTCCTCTCTGTTGCCATACATTATATGAGATTTTCTGGGGGTTGAAAACCCTATTCTTTGATGCAATTAGCTGTAGTCATTTCTATTAGCACATATACCCAGAAGTAGAGTTGCGGCGCGAAGCGCCGCAACTCTACTTCTGGGTTTTTGATTTTGTCCTAATACAGTTGGCTACAGCTATATAGAAATCCTAAAATGGTTTGTGTAAGCCCATTCCGAAGAGGTGCGCTTACACAAACCCCAAAATCCACAAATAATTTAAGACTGCTATATGTAGACAATTCAAATAAGAAAAATAGCGCTTCGACTTCGCCTAGCCAGCAATATACGATGGTTGAGCGAAGCGATGCACTGAGCTTGTCGAAGCGTCGAAGCCTCTTGAATTTATTTGTAATTACTACATATAGGTTTGCGTAAGTCCTAGCTAACTTTAGGGGCAGCGATTAGCAAAATCTTTTCCATGATTGTGGGAAAAAGACGATGACACCAAACTGCAAGATGACTCTGCCAGCCGACCAGAATTTCGGGAGTCTCGCGATCAAGTCCCGCGATTAATGCCCTTGCAACTTGTTTGGGAGTCATCATCGATACCCAGCGAAACCATCGCAAGTCATGTGCCATATCTGTATCCGTTAGAGAAGGTAGTAGGGCAGACACCTTGATGTTGTAATCTGCTAACTCACCACGCAAAGCCTGCGTGAAACCAACGATCGCAAACTTTGTCGCTGAATAGGTTGCCATCGTCGGGGCTGCCACCTTACCCATGAGGCTGGATACATTGACGATTCTGCCGCTACGTTGCACCGCCATCCGCCTTGCCACCATCCGCGTGATCGCATACATACCCAATAGATTAACTTCTATCTCTGATTGCACATCTTGAAAGCGCGAATGCAAAAAGGAAGATTGATGGGCGACCCCTGCACAATTAATCAAAATGTCGATTGGTCCTAAATCCCGCCATACCTGAGCGATCGCAATATTTACCTCCACGGTCTGCGATAGATCGAGAGGCAAGCTCACGGCTTCAATACCGAAAGCAGA
The DNA here is from genome assembly GCA_963750795.1 of uncultured cyanobacterium. Classification (GTDB taxonomy): domain Bacteria; phylum Cyanobacteriota; class Cyanobacteriia; order Pseudanabaenales; family Pseudanabaenaceae; genus Pseudanabaena. The sequence goes on along the minus strand of CAVVRZ010000001.1, from coordinate 214,182 downwards.
TACTTCCGATGCCACCATATTTAGGCGATCGCGATCCCTTGCTACCAAGATGAGGCATTTAGCCCCCTGTTGAGCAAGCTCCAAAGCGATCGCTCTGCCAATACCCCGCGAAGCTCCCGTAATCAGAGCTGTTTTTCCACGAACATTCATAAAACCTCCAATGTTGAGGTCTCATTCTTGAAGATTTATCGAGATTTCCTAGCCTATGCCACTGGGTGAATCTCTAATAAATCAAATGGAATGAGACATACAAGTAATTAGTAATTCGCGTACATTTGATAACTAAACTCTGACTAGGATTGGTGATGACAATGACTTGTCTCACAATCTTCTAGATTTATACGTGTTGAGTTTTAAAAATTTGCCTAGCCGATATCTAGTCAAAGTCTAGTTAGATTTCGCTTAATCTCGTCAACAAATCAACAGTTGACTAATTCTTCAAGATTTCTCTTGATGTTGCTCCTAGTTCTGTCATGACATTACCTCCATTGGAAATCGTGGTCTATGCAGTAGCAAAGGATAATTTAAATCAACTTGTAACATGGACACCACCTTACGGCTATTTCTAAAATATGTAAAGTATTATTAATTACACTTCAGATCTAGTTTTCACACATAAATTGATAAGACTAATGCCATTGTTGATTCCTGTAACTCTCACTAGGTAAAAGGTTTAGCGCTTACATCTATAATCCTACTTTCGGAAGATGCAATCAAAAATCGATTAAAGAATCATTCTCTAGAGTTATACCTAGAGATAGATAGAACTTTAATAATTAGCTTTCTGTTTTCCCTCTAAATCATTTTCGCTCAGCCAGCAATATATTGCTGGCTGAGCGAAGTCGAAGCCTCTTGAATTTATTTGGAATCATTATAAATCTTTCTTTCCATAACATCAGTTAACGTCAGTTCGACTCCAAGCTAAAAGAGGTGAAAATTGCTTTGCAATTTTCACCTCTTTTGACCATTTACGCCGCGCTTCGCGCGGCACAAATGGCTATATCGAACTATGTTCAGTTAGGACTTCGTTTACTCTTGGCTTTCAAGTCTAGCTTGGAGCAAGGGAACGTAGTTAGTGTAGACATTGCCTTGTCTAAAGTCTTCATCATCCAAAACTTTTTGATGAAAGGGAATAGTGGTCGGTACGCCCGTAATCGCGCATTCTCGCAAAGCTCGCTTCATTCTCAAAATTGCGGCATTGCGATCGCTACCCCAGACAATCAATTTTGCTATCAGCGAGTCGTAATAAGGGGGGATCACATAGTCAGTATAGACATGGGAATCCATCCGCACCCCAGGACCTCCGGGGGGCAGATAACCACTGATACGACCGGGGTTAGGACGGAAATTGTGATCGGGATCTTCGGCATTGATTCGGCATTCGATCGCATGACCTCGGATCTGAATATCCTTTTGCTGGAACCGTAGCTTTTCACCTTGGGCAACGCGCAACTGTTCGGCAATCAGGTCGATGCCCGTGATCATCTCCGTCACAGGATGCTCCACCTGAATACGGGTATTCATTTCCATGAAGTAAAAATTGCCGTAGCGATCGAGCAAAAACTCGACGGTTCCCACACCAACGTAATTGATCGCTTTAGCCGCTTTGACCGCCGCATCGCCAATTTTTTCACGGAGCTTAGGATTAACGGCACTACTGGGCGCTTCTTCTAAAAGCTTTTGGTGGCGACGTTGGATCGAGCAATCGCGTTCGCCCAAATGCACCACATTACCGTGGGTATCTGCCAAAATTTGAATCTCGATATGGCGGGGATCAACTACTACTTTTTCAATATAGACCCCACCATTGCCAAAAGCTGCCTCTGCCTCACCTTGAGCGGCACGGAGTAGACGCAATAGATCTTCAGGGGCATTTACTAATCGCATCCCGCGACCGCCTCCCCCTGCCGTTGCTTTGATCATCACAGGATAGCCAATCTCATCGGCGATCGCGATCGCCTGTTCCTCAGAATCGATCAAGCCTTTACTACCAGGAATAGTAGGTACACCTGCCTTTTGCATAGTCTTTTTGGCAGTGGACTTGTCCCCCATAGAACGGATCGAGTTGGGACTAGGACCTACAAATAGCAAATTGTGGTCAGCACAAATTTCCGCAAAACGCGCATTCTCAGATAGAAATCCATAGCCGGGGTGAATTGCGGTGGCGTTGTGGGTGAGGGCAGCAGAAATGATATTCGGAATATTCAGATAACTTTTGCTACTGGGTGAGTCTCCGATACAGACAGCTTCGTGGGCTAGCTGTACATGTAATGAATTGCGATCGACATCGGAATAGACAGCAACGGTCGGAATTCCAAGTTCTTCACAGGTACGAATAATGCGGAGGGCAATTTCACCGCGATTGGCGATTAGTAATTTGGCGATGGGAGCCATGTTTCAAGACGATAATTGGTAAATAAACTGATAATTGGTATTAAAAAATCGGTATTTATAAAGTTGATGCCGATTGCGCCGAGATAAAAGTTTGCAACTGTAAGGGCAAATGATGACTCAAAGCTTTTGAATTTTAACTTTTTTTGGTCAGCTAGATTGTACTAATCATGTTTAGCTTGGCAAATCCTGATTAATCTCATAGCCAGACTAAATGAGTTGTGAGGGCTTCGACTCCGCTCAGGGCTTCGACTCCGCTAAGCCATCACATATAGGTGGCTTAGCGGAGTCGAAGCCCTATTTTTGTCGCGGATGATTAAGGTGCTACTGACTAACTGCGACAGGTGGCTCGTAAAGAAACTCAAACAGGTTGTTATCCATGTCTTTGCTATAAAACGATGCTGTACCGTCGCGATGATCATGGATTGCTCCCACAAATACCCCAGAGTTTTTCAATCGCTGATGATGTGCTGCCATTTCTGCGCGATCGCTAAATAAAAAGCCAAAGTGGGGACCTGCACTCTTATACTCAGGGCTGAGTAAAGCTAGACCGTCTTCACCTGCTTTGAGGTATGCCCAGTCTTGATCTTGCCAAGCTAACTCCAAGCCAAGATTTTGATAAAACTCGATCGCCTTAGGAATATCTTGCACGGCGATCGCTACATGACCTAGTCGTTTGAGCTTCATAGATTTTGATGAATTTAACAAATTACAGAAGTGCGGCTCCCTCGGACGGGTTAAGAACATCCGAGAGCGCCATACTTATATTTACTGTTTTTACCCATTGTAAATGGTGCTGTAATTCTTGCGGTTGCCTTCATCAAAGTCTAGTTAACCTCATTGCGTCATTGCCACTCCAATGATGATCACTTAGACAGCTTTAGCAAAGCTGAGACAGGCATCGATTTTGCGTAGGAAGATGAAGATGGTAAATGACTGAGGCGAGTGGCGAGCGGCTTCATTGCCATTCCCTCTGAAGATACACCTGGGGCATAGTATTCCAACACATGACCACTGCGTGTGCAGGTAACTAGAAGATAATCACATTCTTCGCACTGGGTTTTTACTTGAGCAAGATAGGCGAGGTGGTGACGCTCAGCGATCGACCCACAATTTGGGCAACGTATAGATTCGATCATAGTAGTGGTCTCCTTGATTATTAAGTGCTAATTAAAAGTGAAATTTTAAAAAAGGTTCAAAAGGGTTGAAAATTAAAAATTTATTTGTCTAGGACTTGGAGATCAAAGACTTACATCATTTGCACCAAGTATTTAGCAAAGTATTTAGCAGTTGTCAGAGAATCAATATTAAATCAAGTTAAATTATTGAAAACCTAAAAATTCAACCTTTATATTTTATGTATATTTAATGTATAACTACAGTAAGCATGAATATAATTTGTTTGATTTTCATCAAAATAGGTAGAAGGTTTCTAATATTGGAGTCAGACAAGTGCTAATAATTTAAACCTTTAAAGTTCTAATAAACTATCCCAAGATTATAAGCGCAAAAAATGGGGATCATTACCAATAAAGCGATCCCCGTTTTCTAAAAAAACATTAATCAACCCTGTATCTAGCGTGTTAGTAAGCAGACAATCGATAGTTAAAAAATAATTAAAGATTTAAAAAACTTAAGATTAATTCTGAAATCTTCATAATTTTGATCCATCTTCGGAAATGTAAATATTCTTATACCCTTGTATATAGTGATCAGAAATTTTATTCTTGTCAATCTACGGATCAATATTCTTTAACTACACTTTTTGTCTGGATACCTCACATACAGCAATCCTAAATAGTTTGCGGAAGCGGATCCTTTTGGAGAGCATTTCCACAAACTCTAAAATCTACAAATAGTCTAGGACGGTTATATTCAGTGCCAATTTTGCGGGGATTTGAGAAAATGGTGATAACGGCATAGCCTATAATCAAAATGTAAGTAATATATGGCGCAGATTTTAGGTGGCTCTTCAGTTTAAATTTGCGATCGCCTCTGATTTGCACATCGCACTGCCCCACACAATTTGGCATCATCCATCGCGATTCCACTTGGTCGAGTACAGCATTCCTGCTTTTGAAGAGGTGCTGTGCCAGCTTGCCAAACTAGATTTAGACTTTTTACTCCTTCCCGGTGATCTCACCCAACATGGTGAAACCGAAAACCATCAATGGTTGGCGACTCGACTAGCGCAGCTACCCTATCCTGTGTACGTGATCGCAGGTAATCATGATGTGCCTCGTCCTGAAACCTTTAATAAATTTGCGCCCCACTACACCAAATTTGGTTTTACGGAAGGCGATCGCTCTCCTCACCAGCTTTACTACGAGCAGGAAATCCTACCTGATGTCCGCCTAATTGGGCTTAATTCTAATCAGTTCGATCGCCAAGGCAATCAGATTGGCTGGATCGATCAAGAGCAGTTGCAATGGCTAAGGGGTGTGCTCGATCGCCAAGACTACGCGCTCAACCTAGTCACAATCCACCACAATGTCCTAGAGCATATGCACGACCAGTCGCGCAATGCCCTTGGGCAGAGATATATGCTTAGTAATACTCAAGAACTGTGCGAAATTTTGCATCAAGCCAAGGTGAAGTTGGTCTTTACAGGACATCTCCATGTGCAGGATATCGCCTATAGCGATCGCTACGATCTCTATGACATCACCACAGGCTCTCTCGTTAGTTATCCGCATCCCTATCGGGTGTTGCAATATACATCCGATCACGATGGCGATCGCCTAGAGATTGAGTCATTTCGAGTGAAGTCGATTCCTGAGCAGTCCGACTTATTACATTTTTCCCGTGAATGGATGGGCGATCGCTCCCACCCCTTTGTCCTGAAGCTACTTACCAACCCGCCGCTAAATCTACCTCTGGAGCTAGCCGAAACTCTAACTCCAGAATTGCGATACTTTTGGGCATATATAGCCGATGGTGACGCGCAGTTTGATTTCCCAAATTTTCCAAGACTTGCCCGTAAATATTTTGAAGCCTTTAGTGATATTCCACCCAAAGATAACAACATCACTTTGCATTGGAAATCTTGATCAGGCTTCGACTCCAATATACGGTGGCTGAGCGGAGTCGAAGCCCTATTTTTTGCACGGATTATTTATCCCAAATCCCAAATCATGCTGATGGTAGGATAGCCTCAGATATTAATAATCAATTATTCATCGCCGCCAATTAGCCATACCCATGTCATCTAGATTTTCTAACCTCAATCGCCGCAAGTTTATCGGACTCTCAACCCTATTTTTGTTAGGAGCCTGTGGAGCGCCAGCCACGCAGTCCAACCTATCGGGAAAAAGCAAGATTGTATTTTGGACAATGCAATTAAAGCCGCAGTTTGAAAGTTATATGAATGACTTGATAGCCCAGTTTGTCAAAGCAAATCCCACCGCCGAGGTGGAGTGGGTGGATATTCCTTGGGGTGAAATGGAGACTAAAATCTTGAGTGCAGTGGCAGGTAAAACTGCGCCCGATGTGGTTAACCTCAATCCCCAATTTGCCGCTAAGCTAGCTGAAAAAAAATCCCTCGTGGATATGCAAAGCGCGATATCTGAAAGCGATCGCCAAGTTTATTTCCCGAATATCTGGAAAGCTAATCAACTCGATAACAGTACCTTCGGACTACCTTGGTATGTGGCAACCGACATCACCATTTATAACCGCGCTTTATTTACACAAGCAGGGCTAGATCCTGCCAAACCACCGACAACCTTTGCCGAATTAGCGACTGTATCCGCACAAATCAAAGAGAAAACTGGCAAATATGCCTTTCTCTTAACTATGGATGGCGGACAGGTTCTCGAATCGATGGTACAGATGGGCATGAAGCTATTTGCCGCCGATGGCAAACTGGCGATTAATGATGCTGCTGGCATTGCTGCCTTTGACTATTGGGTTAATTTGTTTGACAAACAGTTAATTCCCCGCGAGATTTTGACCGAAGGGCATCGTAAGGCAGTGGAGTTATACCAATCGGGGGAATTAGCGATCCTGTTGACAGGTCCTCAATTTTTAAAATCTATGGCTCAGAGTGCGCCCGATATCGCCAAAGTCACCGATGTCAGCCCCCAGATCGTTGGCGTAACAGGTAAAAAGAGCGCCGCCGTGATGAATGTGGCAGTACCAACCACATCGGCAAATCAAGATCTTGCGGTCAAATTTGCGTTGTATTTAACCAATGCCGATAACCAGCTCGCCTTTACCAAGGTTGAGAATCTCTTGCCCTCGACCGTCACCAGTGCTAGCGATCGCTACTTTACAGAATCAACCAAAGACTCCGCACTTATAGATCGCGCCAGAGTAATCAGCGCTTCCCAGTTATCCCAGTCCGAAGTTTTAATCCCCCCTGCTAAAAATATTGAGAACCTGCGTAAGCTGATCTACGAAGAATTGCAGCTAGCAATGCTCAAGGAAAAAAATAGTACAGCCGCGATCGCCAGTGTGATCGAAAAATGGAATGCGATCAGCTAATTACCAAAAGCCAATAGCTAAAAGCCAATAGCTAAAAGCTATAATTACCAAGCGGACAAAATTTTGAATATCCTAGGTAGTCATTGAGCGTGCCAAAAGTCGGTATTGTCTATAACGACGCAAAACCAGTTGCTGAGCGTGTAGCCTTTGATATGAAAATATGGCTAGAAAAACACGATATCCAAACTGTTTTGGCAACTGGAAAAGGTGGTATTTTAGGCTACGGCAAACCCGATAGCCCAGTCTGTCATACGCCTATAGAAAGTCTGATCCCCTTGGGATTTGATCGCGATGTGATGTTTGTGGTCGCCCTAGGTGGTGATGGCACAGTACTGTCAGCCTGCCGCCAAATTGCCCCTTTAGCACTGCCACTACTTAATGTAAATACAGGACATATGGGCTTTTTGACCGAGGTCTACCTCACGGACTGGGAAAAAGCGATCGCCCAAGTGGTCAAGGGAGAGTATGTAGTCGAACAGCGATCGATGATGACAGTCAGGGTTTTTGACAGCCAAGGCTTGCTATGGGAGGCATTATCTCTCAACGAGATGGTGCTGCACCGTGAGCCTTTGACCAGTATGTGTCACTTTGAGGTAAAAATTGGTCATCATATGCCCGTTGACATCGCCGCCGATGGCGTGATCGTCTCCACACCCACAGGCTCTACTGCCTATGCCCTCTCCGCAGGAGGTCCTGTGATCGAGCCAGGCATACCTGTCTTTCAACTAATTCCGATTTGCGCTCACTCGATGGCATCGCGAGCATTAGTCTTTGCAAATACAGAGACAGTGACGGTCACTCCTGCCAATCGTCACCGCTTGGTTTTAGTTGTCGATGGCAATGCTGGGTGCTATGTCTATCCTGACTACCGAGTAGAAATTGCGCGATCGCAATATCCTGCCAGATTTATCCGTTTACAAAATGGCGAATTCTTTAAGGTGCTACGTGAAAAATTAGGCTGGGGTTCACCACATATCTCTAAGCCCACTGCCAATGAATTATCCTGAGATTACCCAATATCAATTGTCGTCTGATCGGCTGTTAAGTAAGGCGATCAAAACCCTCAAGACTGAAAACAGGCTTAACCAAGGATTTTATGGGTCAAGGTCTTAACTTTACTAATCAAAACCTACGCGATCGCTCATTTAAGGGCAAAAATCTCATCGGAGCCGATTTTAGCGGTGCTGATATCCGTGGATGTAACTTCCATCGCGCTCAGTTACAAGATGCTAATTTTAATAACGTACGCGCAGGTAAGAGTCCTCGGCAAATTGCGAAGACCAGCGCTATTCTTTTTTTGATTACGCTTTTATTTGCGGGAACGGCAATGATCACAACAATTGTGGTTATTACCTTTGCGATTACTTTTTTTGTGGGAATAGCTAATATTAATCGTGATACGGTCTATTGGGTGGCAGTAGTGGCGATTATTGTATTTGCCGTAGCTTTTGCGATCGCTTTTACCAGTAGTTGTCTAGTTTTGGGTAAGCGACTTACGGCAAGTGCCATCACTTTAGTTTTAGTAATAGCTTTTGCAAGTGGATTTTTGGGATCGACTTTTACTAAGATCTTGATTGCAGGGGCTTTTACTGTGATCGCTGATTCTTTGCGTGTAAATGTTTGGCTATCGTTAATTGCTTTTTTGGCGATCGAACCTTTACAAATATTTGGCAGCCTCTACTTATTTCGGATCACTGTGAACATAGCGCGAAACACTACAGGCACAGGGTTTCAGTATGCCGATCTCACCAATGCTTCATTTCGCAATGCCACACTTGTAAGCTGTGATTTTTCCCATGCGATCGTGCAAGAAGTGAACTGGGAGCAAGCACAAATATCAGGCTGTAAACTATAAAAGTGATGGATGGCGCTCTGCGCCATCCATCACTTTTAAATTGCTAAAGGCTTCGACTTCGCTCAGCCATCGGTTTGTGCTGGCTGAGCGGAGTCGAAGCCCTGTTTTCTATATAAGTTGTCTACGACCTATTCGTCTTCTGCAAACTGATAGCGGAATAGATCCTTAGGATCTGGCTCTGGAGAAGATTCAGCAAATCTTACGCACTCTTCAACAACATCGCGAATCTTCTTGTCGATCGCCTTCAACTGAGCCTCTTCAACCAAACCATGTTCAATGATGCGGCTAGCAAAGATTTTAATTGGATCGCGACCAAACCACTTGTCTTTATCTTCTTTACTGCGTAACTCATCGGGGTCAGCGAGGGAGTGACCTCTAAAGCGATAGGTCATACATTCCAAAACCGTAGGACCTTCACCTGCACGGGCGCGACGGACTGCCTCTTGAGTACGCTCACGCACTGCCAACACGTCCATGCCATCGACTTCATACCCCGGCATTCCAAAGGCTTCAGCCTTTTTATGAATCCTGACATCGGAAGTAGCGCGATGGTGCTTCATACCGATCGCCCAATCATTATTTTCGATCACAAAAATAATTGGCAACTTCCACAAAGCAGCCATATTCAGGGTTTCGTAAAACTGACCATTGTTGCTAGCGCCATCGCCAAAGAAACAAGCCGTCACTTGGTCAGCATTCGGATCGCCCATCACTTCGCGGCGATATTTCGACTGAAAAGCTGCGCCTGATGCGACGGGGATACCTTCAGCCACGAAAGCATAACCACCCAAAAAGTTATTCTTGGCGGAGAAAATGTGCATGGAGCCGCCACGACCCTTACTGCATCCTGTTTCTTTGCCAAATAGCTCTGCCATTACTTCATTAGCAGTGACACCCGCACTCAAAGCGTGAACGTGATCGCGGTAGGTGCTACATACATAGTCATCAGGACGCATGGCTTTGATCACACCACTGGCGACAGCTTCTTGACCGTTATACAAATGCACAAACCCGAACATTCTTCCGCGATAGTACATCTCCGCGCACTTGTCCTCAAAAGTCCGCCCCAACACCATGTCTTCATAGACAACTAGGGCTTCGTCTGGGGTGATATTTAGTGCAGAGGTCGCAACATTGGCAACAGTGTCTTGAGGCATCGATTCAATACTTTGCTAATCGTAAATTTTTCTTTTGCTAGTCTAGCAGCCAATGCCCCTTGAGGTACAGACTTAGTTGGGATGCAGTGGCTTGAACTACCAAAATTCATTAGTCGCGGTTAATGTCTCATCTCCACGTTTAGTACATTCTTTTTTGTCATATTGCGGCGATCGCACTGCCATGACATTTCCTTCCCTGCTGGATTTCCATTTTGTCTTGGAGTGAGATTAATCTTTATAAAATGACAAAAATAGATAGATCCGATTAATTTTTTATTGATTTACTATATTTAAGATCAAGATTAATCATGATGACTCCAATGGCTTCAAGAGCGTTAAATTCTAATACCATTGATTCTAAGGTTTCTAAATCCTGATTGTCGATTATTAATTTCCTAAGAACGTCTTATTTTTCTTTGTCAGACAGTATAAATACTTGCTCTTAGTGAGTAGAATTGAAAATTTTTCTATCTAAAATTCCAGCCTAAACTAAAATCTAGTAAGCCACTCAAATAGGCAAAATAATTTATCTAATTCTTCTATATTGTTTTGCCCTGATAAACTCTTTTTCTAGCTAGGCGATCGCTTCCCTACAAACCCATGACTATTACTGTCACCATACCCGAAGCCAGTCAGCAATTTTCTCAGCTAATGGGACGAGTTCTGCTTGGTGAAGAAATTATCATCTGTGAAAACGGCATAGCAGTCGCTACAATCACACCCAGCCAGCGAAAACGTCAACCTCGCGTAGCAGGTCAAGACAAAGGCAATATTTATATTGCGCCCGACTTTAACGCACCATTACCCGATGATATTCTTGTTGACTTTCTTGGTTAAAGATCATGAAAGTATTACTTGATACCCATACGTTTCTTTGGTGGGTTGCCGATGATCCGCAAATATCCGTAACCGCCAAAAATATTATCGCCAATCCAGATAATGATATTTACCTTAGCGTTGTTAGTGCTTGGGAAATTATTATTAAGGTCGGCACTGGCAAGCTATCTCTATCCGAACCACCAGAAATTTATATCCCCACTCGCATTGCTTCTAATCAGTTTGAGGTTTTACCCGTTCAAATATCCCATATCTTAGAAATCAATAGTTTACCCAGCTTGCATAAAGATCCATTTGATCGCCTATTAATTGCTCAAAGCCTTGTTGAAAATTTTCCTCTGATAACGGTAGATAGTGCGATCGCGCAGTATCCAGTTCAAACAATCTGGTAACTTAGTGACCACCTAAAATTGATCGCTAATATGTCAATTCTAGTTTCAGCAAGTTTTCTCGAAATTGCTGAAGATTGATCGCAGCTAGATTTTCCTCAATCTTCTCAGGTCGATTTTAGCGCGGAGTTCATCTTTGATTCTGGCTAGGATTGAATCTTCGTCGATGGTCTCCAAAATTCTTTTCACGACAGCTTTGGGTCCATCGGCTCCCCATGATGCACCATTGGCGAGATATTCCTTCGTCACCAGTCCCAGCGCGTAGGTGGAGAAACCTGCCACCCCTGCTTGAGCGATCGCTACTGATACATAGCCGCCCAAGGTCGCGCCGCCTGTCACAGGCGCAGCAATTCCCAACAGACCTTTGAGCGAGCTTAGACCAAAATTAGCCAGAAACTCACTGGCGCTGATGCCACCCATACCGATCGCAATTTTTTGCATCAGGGCGATCGCGCCGCGATTACTCATGTTGATGCCGTAGAGTTTGGATAGTGCCACAATCATCGACACATCAATAATTGCAGTGGTAATCACATCGACGACAGTAAAGGGATTAACGGCGATCGCCACGGCTTGAGTAATTACACAATTCCAGATAATGCGATTAGCTTGGCGATCGCGCACAAACATTTTGCGCTGGACGACCCGTTCCTGCACCATGTCAGCAAACATCATTGTATTTAAGGCAATCAGAGACTTACCTTCGCGATCTAACACCTCTAGAATTTTCAACTTGAGATCTTCAATTTGCGGCTCACCGATCACTAGCTCTGCCTCAAAGGAGCCATCGGGCTGGCGGATCGCCTTTGCCACAAGGGGCGAAGCGGCGGTCATTACAATTTCATCTTGAGTTAGTAGCTCCTTAACTCTGTCATCGCGAATCTTGGCATAGATAGCAAGGCGATCTTCAGGGGGATATTGGTCAATTTTGTTGAATACTAACAAAATCGGTTTGCTAGCTCCCCTTAGCTCCGAGAGCGCATCATATTCAACTTTGGTAATATCTCCCGCCACAATAAACAAAATTAAATCCGCTTGCTGGGCGATCCGCTTCGCCAGTTCCGCCCGTCCCTCGCCATCAACTTCATCAATGCCGGGGGTATCGATTAGTTCAATTCTGGCTTCACCTTTGCCCTGAAAAGAAGCTTTGAGGATCGTGCGATCACCATTGGATTGCATCGCCTCGCGGGAGATTTGCCATTCGGCGGCTTGGCGACTTGTTGTCACCCCATGCAGAGGACCAGTTTCAAATACCTGTCCTCCCATCAACGCATTTAGTACCGAAGACTTACCGCGCCCCACCATGCCAAATACCGCGATCTGCAAAACTTGACGCTCTAATTTGTCGAGCATAATTTGCAGTTCTGCAATTTCTTCCTCCAATCCACGTCTTTCCCTTGGGGACAGATCGAGATTTGCCACAATATCTCGCAGCGTGCGATGGGCTTGACGGTAGTTTAACTCCTCAAAGATCTCATCAAAACTTAGAAAATTATCATCTTGAGGCGTGGTGCTGGACATGGTTATCGATAACTCAATTAACAGTTGATGGGGGGAGGTATTTTGAGGAACTATACTTATAATATTGCAGTCTTAAAGGGTAGCGATTTACTGAAACAGCTAAACATAAACTGACATAAGTAAGACATAAATAGGACATAAAGAGATTGTCTAAAGTTGTTGTATTTTAGAGCGATATATTGTTAAAGTTGCGACTAAATAATTTGAAACAATCATTGACCTTTTTAGCCTCGCTCATGTAATCGTTGGTTTGCAACCAACATCCTGCATAAGTAATCGCCCACAATCAAACACTAGTATGTTAGCTAGGAGAAGTATGTCTGTATTCAAGTCGTTGGTTAGTCTATCCGCAGCCGTGGGGGTTGTCGGAGCGATCGCCGTCAGCCCAATTTTGACCCTCAAGGCTGAAGCACTTACGGAAACCCAAGCATTAGAAAGGTTGTCCAGTATTCCTGTATTTACAATTACAGATGATAAGGGTGCTCCCTTGCTCGGTGCAATTCCCAAACAGGCAAACACCAATGCTCAAGCTCCTGATCAACTGTTGTTTTTCTTCCTCAATCCTGATGACGCTCAAAATATGCTGTCACGGGTACGCCAGTCCAGCCCTGAAGTTGGCAAAAAAGCACAGATCGTCGTGCGCTCAATGAACGAAGCCTATAAGGTAATTCGTGAAAACAAAGATAAAAAGATTGCTTTCCAGTTTGTTCCTTCCAAAGCAAGTATTGATTCTGCTAGAACCTTGTTGACCGCCCAAGGCGTTCCTGCCGATAAGGTTCCCAATGTACCTGTCTTCTTTGCAACTAGCAATCAGTCTAATGGTCAAGGCTTATTGACCATGAATATTGATCAAAATGGCAAGAAGGAGCAGGTTGTTCCCTTCTTCCTTGATAAGGGTGATTTGCAAAGTCTAATTGATCGTGCTAGCAAGGATCAACCCGATGTCACTAAAGCAACCAAAATCCAAGTTACATCTTTGTTTCAAGTTGTGGATCTGATGGTCACTAAGGACAACAAACCTAATCCTGAAGTGGATAGCTTCCAGTTTGTCCCATCGCGCAATTCCTTTGAGTACATCCTCAAAAATAGCAACCAGTCCGCCACTCCCCAAGTGGCTCCAGCTAAAAAGTAACCTCTTCTAAGCTAAAAAAAGCCGCGCCTAGCGTGGCTTTTTTGTTTTATAGCTGCTGCTATAGCAGTTCTAAATAAGCTTGAAGAGGCTTCGATTCTGCTCAGCCATCGGTATACGCTGGCTGAGCGCAGTCGAAGCCTCTCGAATTTACTTGAAATTACTATATCTACCAATCCCAATCAGAGTCAGAGTTGCTGCCTCTGCCACGGTTGCCACCATAGCCGTAGTCACGATTATTGCTGCCGTAGTCACGGCTGGGGTAATCGCGATTATTGCCAACATTGCGATTGTTACCGTAGTCGCGATTGTTGCCGTAGTCACGGTTTGGATAATCACGATTAGGCTCGCGCGAGTAATCCTTGGATGGGTCACGGTTAGGCTCACGGCTAAAGTCTCGATTAGGTTCGCGGACATTATCACGATTATTATCGCGATTGATGTAGGTGGATGGGGCGCTAGTCTTAGTTTCAGGTGCGCCGCCAAAGGCGATAAGTAGCGGAAATCTCAGTAAATCTACGGCGATTAATTCCTCTGATTCATCAATGACGACGAGGGGCATTAGTTGTTCTTTGACAAGGCGATCGCCTTTGGTGGCGAGAGGTTCAGGATCTTCAAAGAGGGCAATCCCTTTGTCAGAGCCAAAATGTTCTCTAGTCAAGCCGAGACAATCTTGGAAACCGCGTCGCCATTCGCCCAGACGTTCGGGGGAAGTCGCCAATACTAGCACCCGCATTTTCTCGCCATAGATCGCTTTGAGGATCGAGATCGCGGCGGAGGTGACAAGAATATTTTGCAATCGTGTTCCCATTGTCCGAATTGCGCCACGTCCTGACTGCTCAAAGAACCACTTAGAGACGCGATCGGCATGGACTTGCTCAAAGGTGCGGCGGAGTTTCCACGCAGCACCGTAGTAATCGGGAAGGGTACGATAGCGATCGAGGAGTTGATCGACTCTTTGCTTATATTCGGCAAAGGTTTGCCCTGACAGTAAAGGTGGCTCTGGCTCTTGAGTCGGCTTACTGTCAGCAATGATCACAGGTTCTTCGGTCTTAGATTCGGGGGCGATCAGGTTCAGCTTTTCAGCACTGGCAACTAAGTCCTGTAAGCTTCCCACCAAGTACTCTTTGAAACCTTGGACTCGCACGGCAATGTCTTGGGATGCGCCTGCGTAGGTGGTAGTCATTTCCTTTTCAAGACGCTCTTTGCGCTTTTCAAGAACGGCGATCGCTGCTTGCAATTCTTGTTTTTGATATTCCAAACGCGCCACATCAGCTTGAGCAAGGCGAATGATTCCTGCTTGCAGATCGTCGATCTGGTCTTGGAGGATTTTGGACTTAGCAGTTTTTAGTTGGTCTAACTCAGCTCTAAGCTGGATTTCTTCCTGCTTGAGTTGTTCAACTACTTGGGTAGATAGCTCTGGACTTGCGTGTTCACTAGAGATTTCACCATTTGCTAAATCTCCTAGGCTTTCTGGTGAATTCTCTGAAGTGGATTCTGAAGTTATTGGCTCATCTGGTGTTGCATCGTTATCTATGCTGATATCAGATCCATCGGATATGTCAGAGTTGACGACGTACTGGCTGGGTTCTGACTGTTCCTCTATCGGCTCAACCAGTTGCTCAGCATCAGATGGAGTTGGTGATTCACCAACGATTTCCTCTAAATTTTCTTCTACAGGCAAGTGATCAGACTCCATAGGAATTTATCTTCTTAATATTTTGCTGTGATTATGCTGTCTTCAAAAACTTTACAGTGCTTTGCGCGATCGCAACATCAGAGAATCTGCGGCAGTCACGATCGCCACAAAATAATTTAGTTGTTGGAGACACAAAGTAATCACTCTAACAATTACTTTAACAATTATAAGACCTAGGCAAAAGAGCGAACTATAAACGCAATTCTAGATTTGCAGATCTAGATCTTAGTCAATTTGAAAATTTTCTAAGGCGATCGCCAGATGTGTCCAGTGCGTACCACCTTGCAAAAAGACCGTATAGGGTTCGCGTAGAGGTCCATCGGCGGATAGCTCTAGGGTACTGCCATCGATGAAAGTACCGCCCGCCATGACCAACTGGCTTGCATAGCCCGGCATTTCCCCCGGAACTGGATCAACGTAGGAGTCAATCGGCGAAAATCGTTGAAGATTACGGCAAAACTCGATTAATTTCTGAGGATCACCAAGCTGAATCGCTTGGATGATGTCATGGCGTGGGGCAAAGGGTTGGGGTTTAACTTGATATCCTAATTTGTCAAAGACATAGGCGGCGAGGTGACTACTTTTCATTGCTTCACCGACCATTTGTGGCGCAAGGAATAGCCCTTGAAATAGTAAGCGGTTGAGATCAAAGGTTGCGCCGCCTTCGCGACCAATTCCGGGCGCAGTCAGTCTTTGTGCCGCCAGTTCCACATATTCGGCTTTGCCAGCGATATATCCGCCTGCGGTGGCGATCGTGCCACCGGGATTTTTGATCAATGAGCCTGCCATAATATCCGCACCGACGGCGGTTGGTTCGCGATCGCTAATAAATTCACCATAGCAGTTGTCCACAAAACAAACTGTATTTGGATTTTGCTGTTTGACGATCGCAATGATTTTGGCGATCTCATCAATGGACAAACTTTGTCGCCATGCGTAACCGCAGGAACGTTGAATTAATACCATGCGGGTTTGGGGTTTGATGGCGGTCGCCAAGGCTTCCCAATTTACGCCACCCGATTCTGTTAGCTCGACTTGACGATAGGTAATCCCAAAATCCTTAAGAGAACCTGCATAGTGGGTAGAGCTTGCGGCTTGGCTATCGCTGGTGAGGGGATAACCAATTACTTCTTCGAGGGTGTCGTAGGGTGCGCCCACCACCGATAGCAGTTCATCAAGGGGGCGCAAAATCCCAAATAGACAACAGGCGATCGCATGGGTTCCTGATACAAACTGGACGCGCACGGCGGCAGACTCTGCGCCCATTACTTGGGCATAGACCTCATCCAAGACATCGCGCCCCATATCCCCATGTCCATAGCCCGACACACTCGCAAAATGATGCGCCCCCACACGGCGATCACGAAAAGCCTGTAACACCCGTTCCAAATTTGTTTTGACATGAAGATCGATTTGGGTAAAGGTGGGCGCTAGGTCTGCAACGGCAGCAGTGACTAGCGATTTCATTTTGTCGGAGGTCATTTGTCTTTAGGATTTTGAGCAGATCTAGAATCCTATGCGAATTTGTCTGGTTTTGTCTAGACGTTCCATTTGACCATAGCAATTAACGTCAGTTCGACAAAAGTGGAAAATCTCAATTTAGCTCTGCTCATCTACGTAGCGGCGGCTATAGTTGTAGAGTAGAAGAGATACACAACTTCAATATTTTTTAAGGAGAAAGCCTTGCCAACGTTGGGAGTCAATATCGATCACATTGCCACTATTCGCCAAGCTCGTCGAGGCACTGAACCTGATCCTGTTACTGCCGCCGTGATTGCTGAATTAGCGGGGGCAGACGGCATCACCGTTCATTTGCGTGAAGACCGTCGTCATATTCAAGAAAGAGATGTGCGCCTACTGCGGCAGACTATACATACTCATCTCAATCTGGAAATGGCAGCAACCCCTGAAATGATGGCGATCGCCCTTGATGTTAAGCCTGATTACATCACCCTCGTACCAGAACGTCGTGAGGAAATCACCACTGAAGGCGGTCTAAATGTAGTGGCTCAAGGCGATCGCCTTGCCAAATTTGTTAACCAATTGCAAGGTGCAGGAATGCCCGTCAGTTTGTTCGTTGATCCCGACGCTGATCAGGTCAAAGCATCGGCAAAAACTGGTGCTAAGTTTATTGAATTGCATACGGGAACCTATGCCAATGCTAAAGGCGATCAGCAGCACCAGCAAGAGTTAGCCGTGCTAGCTGAAGCAGGCGCACTGGCGATCAAACTCGGTTTACGCCTAAATGCAGGTCATGGCTTAACCTACCAAAATACTCGTCCTGTTGCTCAGATTGCAGGGATGGAAGAGTTAAATATTGGACATAGCATTATTAGCCGTGCGGTCTTAGTTGGTTTAGACCGAGCCATTCGCGAAATGAAGGCTCTTATTAGCTAATAGTAGTGAATTGTCTATAGCCCTTTGTGCGGCGCAAATGGCTGTAGACAACTCAAATAAGAAAAATAGGGCTTCTACTTCGCTCAGCCAGCAATATACGATGGCTGAGCGAAGTAGAAGCTTTTGAAAGCGCAAAATGGTGAAAATCGCAGGGCGATTTTCACCATTTTGCGGCATTTGCACCGCGCTTCGTGCGGTGCAAATGGCTATATCGAACTGACGTTAGTTTTTAGGACGATTACTTCGGTAATATTTCTGATGTTGTGTCTGCCAATATAGGCAATGATTTGTCGGATTCCGTTAAATTTAGCTCAAAGCTAAAGGTACTGCCTACACCGACTTGACTAACGACTTTAAGTTCTCCCCCCATTTTATTAACCAGATTTTGGCTAATTGCTAATCCTAATCCTGTACCTTGAGATCTACTTGCTGAGTCGCCGACTTGCTCAAATGGCAAGAATATTCTCTCAAGATCGTTAGCAGCTATACCTATACCCGTATCAGTAACCACAAATCGGATTACTTCACTAGGGTCTCTTACTTGATCAAGCGATGGATGTCTGCTAACCGCAAAAGTAATCTCGCCTGTAGATGTAAACTTGATCGCGTTATTCAGCAAGTTAAGCAGGACTTGTCTTAATCTTTTTTCGTCAGCATAGATGACTGCGGGTAGATCGGCGGCAAACTGTTTTGTAAATGTGAGATTTTTTTGCTCAGCCTTGATTTGCAACATCTCGGCAGTAATTTGTAAAAAAGATCCTAAAGATAATATGTTTGGCTCAATCTCCATTTCCTTAGATTCAATTTTTGAGATATCGAGAAGATCTTCAATTAAAGAGAGGAGATGTTCGCTAGATTGGTAAATCATACTCAGAAATTGCTGAGACTCAGGATCATTAATCAGATTGCTCTGAAGCATTTGTGAAAAGCCAATAATCGCAGTCAGTGGCGTGCGTAACTCATGACTCATATTTCCTAGAAACTTACTCTTAGCTTGGTTTGATGTTTCTGAGAAGATCATTGCCTCTGACAAAGCTTGGTTTTTGATAATCAGTTGTTGCTTTTGGAAGTTGCGCTCGGTAATGTCTTCGATCGCAATTAAGATCATCGTGCCAGTATTGGGTTGATCGATTTGGCAGGCATTGAGTAATATCGTGCGAGTCCCCAGTTGGGAAAAGTTTTGGGTAACTTTATAATCTTGGACAGCAATATCCAATAAAAGAATTTCATTGAGTAGCGATCGCAGTTTTGGCGTATCCCAAGCTCCATTATCAAGGGCAAAGAGTGATTGGCGCTCCGTTTGAGTGGGACTCATTTGGAAAACTTGATAAAAGGAACGGTTTGCCGTCACGATCTGCATCTCAGCATTGAGAACGATTAGAGGCTGGCGCAAAGTCTCAATGATTGCGTTGGCATAGTTGCGGGAAAATTCTAAGGCGATCGCATTCTGCTTGATGATATTTATATCAATTAAGCCAATCACAACTCCATCAATGTGATTGTCAATAGTTCGATAGGGACGGACTCTGAGACTGTACCAATGTCCTTGATAATCTTGCACATCCTGCTCGTAGGGAATTAGCGTGTCGATTACCAATGTGATCCAATCTCTGATATTCGGCACATCAAGATTGCTCTGAATATCGCTAAAGGGTCGTCCTACATCACTGGCGATTAGGTTAAAAGCTTGCTCTGCCATGGGTGTAAATCGTCGGATTCGCAAATCGCCTGACAACATCAATATCGGAATATTCACGCTGCTGAGCAGGTTTTGCATATCGTTATTGACTTGACCTAACTGATTATTGCGACTGCGTAACTCATCGTTAATTGTGCTCAACTCTTCGTTAGTAGCTTGGATTTCTTCTTTCGCCGTTTCTAATTCTTCATTGGCGCTTTGCAGTTCTTCGTTACTTGATAGAATTTCTTCCCCTGCAATCTTGAGATTTTGATTGTTAGTTTCCTGCTTTTCAATGATCGATCGCAGATATTTTTTGGTTTTCTCTAACTCATGGGTGAGGCGAACGATCTCTATTTTTTCTTTTGTAGTGATATCTTTGCTGAAGTCGGTGAACGCATTTCGGGATAAATCTGTAGATAAATCTAGGGATGCAGGGGCTAACAAAGTTTGATTGGGATATTGTTCAAATAGCACCAAAAAGTAATAGTCGTTATTAACCACTAACGGAATGACATCTAATTTAACGAGCATACCCTGTGGTATCTCAATCTCATTTTTAGAGATTGGCATATTTTGCTCTCTGGCACTGTAGATAGCCGTTCGCAGATCTAGCCGCAACTCTGAGCGCACCATCTTGAGTAGATTTAGACTAGCTTTGCCGGGGGATGGCTCTAGGTAAGCACTGGTCTGTCCCCGAAATTGCAAGATCTCTAGATCAGCGTTAATCATTACGCCAACAGGTGCATATCGATTGAGGATTACCTGATCGGCTAGCTGTTCTAAATTGATCTCTTCCATAGGATTTTCATTACTTACAGTTAGAGTGGACGATTGCCTTGCGTATTGACTTTGGGGGACAAAGTTAAAATTAATGCGTGACTGAATGAGTTTGCTTTTGTAAATTCGGCTTTTTTTATCAACGGTATCGAACAAATCTCCAGCGCTGCCGATCCCTTCTGAACTACCCAAAATTAAAAATCTATTGCTATTGAGAGAATAGTGAAAAATGGGCATTACTTTTTTCTGAAGTACTGGCTTTAAATAAATCAACATATTCCGACAACTGATTAGATCCATGCGCGAAAATGGCGGATCATTGATTAAGTTTTGCCGTGCAAATACACATAACTCTCTTACTTGCTTGCCAATTTGGTAGCCCCCCCCTTCTACGGGCTTAAAAAATCGCCGTAACTGTTCTGGTGAAATATTTGTTAGTAAGTTCTCACTATAAATCCCCAGTCTTGCTCTCTCGATCGCTACTTCACTAATATCCGTCGCAAAAATCTGAATTGAGTGTTTGACAGGATAAGTGTCAAAAAACTCTAATAAGCTAATGGCGATCGAATAGACTTCTTCTCCCGTCGCGCAACCCACCACCCAAATCCGAATTGGTGAATTCTGGGATTTATGTTCACAAATTGCAGGAAATACGAATTTACGGAGGGCGCTAAATGATTCTGGATCACGAAAAAAGCTAGTTACACTAATCAAAATATTGTGATAGAGCTTTTCAACTTCCGTCGGATGACTTTGTAAATATTCAGCATAAAGTTCTAATTGCTGCAAACTTAGTAAGCTCATGCGTCGGGCAATTCTGCGCTTGAGCGTACCTTGTTTGTAGCAACTAAAATCAACGCCCATTATATTGAGTAAGAGACTCAAGATCGTTTTTAGAGCTTGCCTATTTTCTGGGCTTTCGGCAAAAATCAATGAGGTCTGATCGTTGGGTTCATAAACAGTGATGGCTGTATTGATCTTGCTATCGACAGGCTCATATCCACCCTGACTAATATTTGCGAGTTCCATCGCGATCGCCATAGGTGGCAATATAAAATCTACATATCCCGATGCGATCGCAATCATTGGCATCGTCGGGAATTGCGCCGAGGCGGGATCTTGCGCGATCGTTATTCCACCTGCGACCTTAATTGCCTCCAATCCCTCTGTACCATCTTCGTTATTACCCGATAAAATTACGGCGATCGCTTGATCTCCGCGATCCTTAGCTAGTGAGCTAAAGAATTTATCTATTGCCATATACTTGCCTTTGACCATCTGACGCGGTTCTAGCTTCAAGATGCTCTGTTCTACTGTCATCAACGTATCAGGCGGTATTACATAAACAGAATTTGGCTCGATTCTGATGCCATCCCGCGCTTCATTAACGGGCATTTGGGTTGTTTTTTGTAAAATTTCGCTTAATTGGCTATCGTACTGTGGTGATAAATGCTGGATTAGCACAAAACCCATATCTGTATCTATTGGCAAATTACTTAGTATTTGTGTAAATACTTCTAAACCTCCTGCCGATGCTCCAATTGCGACGATCTTGAAGCGATCGCATAGATCCCCTTCAGATTGCACTGGTATATCTGAGAAGTTATTGACTGTCAAATTTGAATCAGATTGATCAATCATCATTTTCTCGTTTGTTTAATTTATCTAGCAATCCTAAGCAGATTATGAGAGTGCGCTCTTAAGTAGTTCACTTTCAAATTTTCTGGCTTTCACAGATGATTTAGGATCGTTAGATAGCGTTTATTAGTCTAGTAAGTAATACAAAATCACAAAAGTGTGACAACACTTTCGTGATTTAAACCAAAACCTAGCAGAAATCTTTAGATTAAAAGATGGCTTAACCGTCTTTTACTGGGTATCAACTATCTGAACAAGAGCGTGGATTTTTCTGTCCGTAACTCTTTTCCAGATAAATTGTTATATGTATTTGTATTCAATCTTGTAAGGAAACAAAACCTAATCTTTGCTTGGATTTTTATTTGTCTTAGGATAAGTATATATAAATCATAGTAGTATGAAAACAGTGGTTTATATATTAAGAAAAAAGCGTAAACATACAGATGTCAATAACTTTTTAATTTTATTTGTTTTGTCGTAGCTACACAATGATTTAGGAATGCTGTGTAATTCCTGACATAATTAGACAAAAAAAAGAATGTCGGCGCTAAGCGCCGACATTCTTTTTTTTGTCTAATTATGAATTGATCTCTTGGGGTTTATTCAATCCCTTGCTCATGCGTTCCTCAATCTTTTTAATCACAATATAAAGAACAGGAACGATAAACAAACTTAGTAAAGTCGCTAAGCACATACCACCCATTACCGCAGTACCGAGGGATTGCCTTGCGGCTGCCCCTGCTCCAGTCGCAATTACTAGAGGGAAGATGCCAATAATCGTCGAAAAAGCCGTCATCAGAATTGGTCGTAACCTCTGTCTTGCCGCCTCAATTACCGCTTTAGTGATACCTAGCCCTTGCTCCCGCAATTGGTTAGCAAACTCTACAATCAAAATGGCATTTTTACTCGCCATCCCGATCAGCATCACTAATCCAATTTGGGTATAGACATCATTGGCGAAGTTGGGACTAAAGAAACCACGGATCATTACTGCTGCCAAAGCTCCTAACACAGCTAGAGGCACGGTGAGCATGATGATCAAGGGATCAATGTAGTTCTCGTACTGTGCTGCCAACACCAAAAACACAAAGACGATGCCCAACCCAAAGATAAAGAAGGCACTATTACCCGAACCAATTTCTTCGAGGGATAGTCCTGACCACTCATAGCCAAAGGTCTTGGGAAGGACTTCCTGCGAGATCTTGGTCATGATGTCGATCGCCTGACCTGAGCTTACCCCCGGAGCAGTATTGCCCGTGATCTGCACAGAGCGAGCAAGGTTGTAATGGTTAATGATCGAAGGACCAATGGTTTGCGTCACCTTGACCAGATTACTCAGGGGAATGAGCTGACCTGTACGCGATCGCACATAGAGCTTATTAATATCATCAGGATTAGAACGGAACTGGGCATCGGCTTGGACATAGACGCGATAGGTCCGCCCAAAACTATTAAAGTCATTGACATACTGCGAACCCAGCAGCGTTTGCAACGTGCCGTAAATATCTTGCAAAGATACTTGCAACGCATTCACCTTAACGCGATCCACATCCACTGTCAGTTGGGGCGTATTGCCATTAAAGTTCGGACGTAGACCCGCTAGCATCGGACGACTAGGATCAGGATAGGTACTAGCCCGTCCCAATATAGCTCCCATTGCCTTTTCGATTTCAGGGAAGCCTTGGTTTGCCTTGTCCTGCAATTGGTACTCAAAGCCACCAAAGTTACTCAAGCCCTGAATGGCAGGAGGTGGGAAGGGAACCACAAAGGCTTCTTGGATTGATACCAGTTCGGGTAATAAACCAAAGGGCGCAGGCACAAAGCCACCAATAATCTGATCAGCAGAGCGCGATCGCTCTTTCCAAGGTTTTAGCGTCGAGAAGATGATCCCGTTGTTGGGGGTATTGCCGCTAAAGCTAAATCCTGCGATCGCAAATACGTTGGCGATTTCAGGATAGACGGGTTGACCATTGGCATCCTTGCGGCGCATGATCTCTTCCACCCTCTGCACGATCTTTTCGGTGTAGTTGAGCGAGACTCCTTCAGGAGCTTGGACGATGGTAATAAAATAGCCCTGATCTTCCTGTGGCAAGAAACCCTTAGGAACTATGTTGTAGACCTGATAGGTCATAAATAGGGCGATCGCAAAGAAAATAAGGACAATGCCCTTGATTTTGGTGAACTTGGTGACGATCCACTGATAGCCATTGGTGGTGCTAGTAATGACGGCATTAACCCGATCAAAAAACCAATTCTGAGGTGGTGGGGTTTGCCTGAATAGTAGCGCCGCTAGGGTCGGTGATAGGGTCAGTGCATTGAAAGTAGAAACGGTGATCGAAAAAGCGATCGTCAAAGCAAACTGCTTATACAACTGTCCCGTTGTCCCCGGAAAAAATGCTACGGGTACAAACACGGCAATTAATACCAGTGAGCTAGCAACGACTGCTCCCTGTAGCTCATTCATCGCATTGATCGCCGCCTTGAGAGGCGGTTCACCATTTTCCTGAATCCGTCGCGTGATGTCTTCAACAACAACGATCGCATCGTCCACCACCAACCCTGTCGCAAGGGTCAGACCAAACAGGGTCAAGGTATTGATATTAAAGTTGAGCAGTTTGATAAAGATAAATGTCCCAATCAGAGCCACAGGAATGGCAACGGCAGGAATAATCGTGGAACGCCAATCTTGGAGGAATAGGTAAATAATTGCGATAACCAAGGCGATCGCAATTAGTAGCGAGATTAGAACTTCCTCAGTCCCTGCCTCAATGAAACTGGTGGTGTCAAAGGCAATCTCATAATCGAGGTTAGGCGGAAAACTTGACCGTAACTCCTTCAAGACCTGTTTCACTGCTTTAGCAACATCTAGCGCATTAGCATCGGGCAACTGTGACACCCCTAAACCAATACCCCTCGTACCGTTAAAACGTAGCGATGAACCATAATTTTCTGCGCCTAGCTCAACTCTACCCACCTCACCGAGCTTGATCAAAGAGCCATCTTCGGCAGTTCTGATCACAATTTCCGCAAACTCTTCCGTACTCTTAAGTCGTCCTGTCGCAGAAATAGATAGCTGGTACTGCTGATCGGGTAAGTTTGGCTGCTGACCAATCTGACCCACACCGACTTGCAGATTTTGTTGTTGGATTGCTGCCACCACATCCTGTGCGGTTAGCCCTCTAGCCGATAGTCGATTAGGGTCAAGCCAAACTCGCATCGCATATTTGCGCTCACCAAAGATGATTACATTGCCAACACCCTTAACTTTTTTGATGGCATCAACAATATAAAGATCAGCGTAGTTACTGAGGTATAGATCGTCGTACTGTTCATTTTGGGAGTAAATGCCGATCGCAAATAGAAATCCTGAAGATGCTTTGCTAACGCGCACTCCTGTCTGCTGTACTGGACCTGGCAATTGTGACTGCACAGTCGCAACTCGATTCTGCACATCCACAGCAGCAATATCCTTGTCTTTGCCAAGGTCAAAAACGATATCTACCGAGCTAGTCCCATTGTTAGAACTGGTGGAGGTGATATAGCGAATTCCTTCAATGCCGTTTAGCTCACGTTCAAGGATATTTGTAACCGTCGATTCCACCACTTCCGCATTTGCCCCGACATAGTTAGCCGTGACGGTGACTTTTGGTGGAGTGATTTCGGGATATTGGGCAACGGGCAGCAGGAAGATGCAGGCTGTACCCAGTAATGTGATCACCACGGAACAAACCGTTGCAAATACAGGTCTTCTGATGAAGAAGTCAGATACGGATAGCAGCATGGGCGGAATTTTAAAAAATGAAGAATTTTAGAATGAACTAAGCCCAACCACTGACAAAGGTTATGGTGCAGTTAATTTGATGACACGGAAAAACTAGCATCGATAATTTTAGCGGTTTCTCTCTCTCTGTGAGTACGCCTGATCGAGGTAATTATGCATCCCTAGCGCAAATTATTTAAACTTGGACTTAAACTGATGGGTCGTTAACCGATCGCTGCCAAGACCGAGGGCATTAGTAACACGCTTGCCACAACTAGGGCAGCGATCGCCCCAATCAATACGGCTCCTGCGGCACAGTCCTTGGCGATCTTAGCTAGTTGGTGAAACTCTCGCCCCACGGTCAAATCTACCACCGCTTCGAGGGCAGTATTCAGTAACTCTAGAACCAACACCAAGGCGATCGTCAAACAGATCACCGTAAAAGCGATCGCCGATAATCGAAAATATAAACTCAAACCAATGGCGATCGCGCCAACTAGCAAGTGAATCCGAAAATTGCGCTGAGTGCGAAAGGCATATCCCACACCCTGACCTGCATACTTGAAACTGGTCAATAAGTTATTGGCAATCTGAAAGGAGTCGTTACGTTGAGCGGTAATCTGCTCAGAAGTCTGGTCGGATTTGTTATCAGTTTTTTTCAACTCATCAAACTCTGTCATTATCTCGGATGGAGCAAGCTGTTTAGGAAATTTAGCGGCAAATAGTCTTGGTAGCGAGAGATCGATATTCATAGAGATCCTTCCAAGTAGACAATGCTAGACATTGCTGAGCATCTGCCAAAACTCTTTTGTCAAGATGCCAAAAAGGGCAAACATTGCAAATGTTGCCAGCTAGTTTAACTAAGTTACGTCTTTAATTTAGTTATGGATTGTTCATAACTATTATTTAGCTATTTAATGTGAGTTCACCATTTTGCGCTATTTGCACCGCGCGAAGCGCGGTGCAAATGGCTATATCGAACTGACGTTATTTAGAGCTACTAAAAAGGATTTAAGTAATCCTAAGCTCTAGAGCCTGTAAAGCTCTCACAGACAGCTTCACAGGCTCTAGGGCTTTATTTTATAAATTAATCAACCTTAACATCTCATCCTGCTGTTCTAGCATGGCTGCAAGACTCGCATCATCGGGATGATCCCAACCCAACAAATGTAGTAAACCGTGAGCCGCTAGCCAAGCCAACTCATAGGTCAAGGAGTGACCGCGTTCTTCGGCTTGTCTGATTGCCGTAGTCTGAGAAATGATAATGTCGCCGAGACAGGTTGGCTCCATGTACTCAGGATCAGAATATGCAGTTTCTAGATCACCTAAATCTTCATCATCGCTATCTTCCTCCTCATAATTAGCGGCATTGAGATAGGTGGGAATCTCAGGAACTGTAAACTCTAGGGCGGCAAAGGACAACACATCGGTGGGGCGATCCAGTTGGCGATATTGACTGTTTAATTGCTGGATCGTCGCGTCATCGGTAATTGCTAGAGATAGCTCATAGTCATCACCAGCGATCGCCTGTTGAGATTGCAGATATTTTGCCCATGTCTCAAACCATTCTTGCCATTGCTGCTCACTGATCGGATGGCGATCGCTAACCTCATCATGGATTTCACAATATAACTCGATACTCATACAGCCCATTGATGTTTGAAATAGTAAATTTTGAGCATTGCTCATTTGCCAAAAGAAGATTTTTGGGATGACTTTGCAGCAGATCTTCACCTAGATTATGGAGATGATTAATCTAGTCAGTCCTGTAGATTCTATAGGATACGTTAGTGAAATGTATCGACTTATTCTTATCCTAACCCGATTTATTTCAAGACTTTTATAGTTGGTTGTAATGCCTTTACAAGGCAATGATTGAGGAAAATCAAGTCATGGCAGTTCGTCAACCTCGCTACAACAAAGAAGAATTTGCCCAACGTGGCGATTTAATCTATCAAACACAAATACGTCCACAAGTCGAAGCAGATAATCACGGCAAAATAGTTGCTATTGATATTGAGACTGGAGATTTTGAGATAGCTAACTCGCCAATTTTAGGCGTTCACATACTTGACACACCATGCAGGTTTTCCCCCCCTCAGTCCCCCCTTCCAAGGGGGGAAGTCTGAGTTCTCCCCCTTCCAAGGGGGAGTTAGAGGGGGGTCTAGAATCTGGTGCATCAAGTATATTAATGCCATTATTAAGGTGGTAGTCGGTCGTATTGGATCGCCGAAGATAGCTATTGATGCTGTCATTGACACAGGATTTACTAGCTTTGAGTAAGCTAAATGTGTAATGCCAATTTTTAGCGGTGCGGCTGCGCCCCACCGCTAAAAATTTGATGTTGTCTATGCCTTATTCGTTGGCTTGGGAGATTGGGCTAGATACTTTTGCAGATTTTCCATTGCTAAGATTAGCTGTGGGGTAGGATCGATCGCCACTAGACCTTCCTGCATCTTGCGCCAGATCTCGAAGTGAAGGTGAGGACCTGTTGCCATGCCCGTGCTGCCGACTAAACCAATCACATTGCCCTGCTTGACTTCTTGACCGGGTTTAACAAAAACTTCCGATAGGTGGGCGTAGCGAGTTTCATGGGTATCACCGTGGGTAATCACTACCATCAAGCCATAGCCACCGAGCCAGCCTGCGATTTCCACACGACCGCTGAAGGCGGCGACCACGGGCGTACCTTCTGGTGCAGCAATATCCGAGCCTTGGTGAAAGCGCACCTGACCCGTGATCGGATGCACGCGCTCACCAAAGATCGAGCTAATAATCGAGGGGGCAACAAGAGGAAATAGCATTTGCTTATCGCCATTGCTAGGCAAGCTCATTTCCGCAATTTCTTTGTCACTGAGGCGGCGCACCTGTACTGAGGTATCTCCCGATGCGGCGGCATAGATAACCTTGCCATTTTGGACATAGCTGGGGTTGTTGGATCGCGATCGCGCGATCGCTTTTTGCGGATTGCAAAGATCGGAATCCCGTTCGAGAAGGCTACTCGCCTTAAACTTACAGCCTGTTGAGCGATTTTCGAGGACTATTTCAGGACGATCAATTCTTTGGGCTAAATTTTTGGGCGCAGCTTTGGATGTACCTTTGGCGGCAGTGCGGGCAGGGGCGGCTTCACTTTCGATCCTGACCTGTACGGGAGAAGATTGATTACCCACACTACTAGCTTCGGGCGTAACTAACGTCTCAGTTCTACCACCTGTATTACTTTCGATATTGATGGTGGCGGGAGGAGCGGCGATCGCAGGTATTGTGGGTGGCTCTTGGGCGGTGGGAGTAGATGGTTGTGAGACATAGACATCAGGCGAGATGGCGGACTTAGTGGCGGCATCGGCTGAGCTAACTAAAACATAGTTATTCGTGGAGAGGCAAAGCAATGTCGCTAGGGTGATTTTGGAAATTGTGGAAATTGTGGTTCGCATAATGAATCCAATTCTAAGTCTGGGTTAAATCTTGTGAAAGTCTAGTTGCAATTTTAATTATGGGTACTGCTTTACAGCAATCTTAATATGTTTATGAAAAACATGGATTCTCAAAATGGATTCTCAACTTGGCTCAGCTATCGTGTTTTAGCGACTGGACTAAACCATAGCCTCTATCGATAGCCAACAGAGAAGGTTTGGGGAGGGTAAATCGTATCTAGCGATTGTCCCTCCCATCTTACAACCAGTTCACCCGTTGATCTAATGTCGATAATTTGACCATGAAGTTCCCGATCGCTTGGGTTATGGTCACGCTCAACAGTTTTGCAGACATGGCGATCGCTGAGCATTTCTAAATATTCCGCCAAAATGCTGGACATACCGTAGCGATCGCGCTGATTTTGTCCCATTTTGATACCTGACAAAACTAATTCAACTAACTCATCCATGCTCGATAGGGTCGTGGGCAGTTCGCCAAGGGCGATCGCACCTTCGGGAACGGTATTAGTCCAGTTGATGCCAATGCCCACGACCGCATAATCGATTTTGTCCGCCTTAATGCGGGTTTCGGTGAGGATGCCACCTAACTTGCGGCGATCGATTAACAAATCATTGAGCCATTTCAGCTTCACCTCTGCCCCTGTCTGATTAAGGGCTTTGGCAATGCCCCAAGCAGACCAGAGCGTAATTTGATGGGCATCAATCGCCGCTAGGTCAAGCTGCAAAATTACGGACATATACAATCCGCCTAAAGCGGATTGCCATTGATGACCGCGTTGCCCCCTGCCTTGGGTTTGACGTTTTGCCACGATCGCTGTATTAGCGATTACCAGATGGCGATCGATTAGTCGCCATGCTTCGCTATTGGTGGAGTCGATTTCGTCGTAATAAATAATTGATGATTTCAAAGATTTTAGAGATTTCAAAGCTAGAAAATTCCTGTAATCGATCTTCTGGGGCTAATTTTAGGATGAGGCTTTGGTCTCAAAGTAAAGCAAATCGATAAACACGGCGGCGGATAGTAATAGTAGTCGATCATCGGCGGTGAGCTTGGCATCACTAAACCGCACCCTAAAGTTATCAGCGTCTGTAAATAGTTCTTTAGAAAATCCTGACCATTTTTTTTCAATTACCGAAACATCGCGATCGCCTTTTTTGATCGGAAATGTCCAGATTTTCCAGAGGGGCGATGTCATTGTCATCACCACTCTGCCCCTTGTGTCCAGCAGATCAAACTTTTTATGCAGCCATGCAAAACGCTGTTGCAAGCTTCCTACAGGGCGATCGCCTGCTCCAAAAACATCAAGATGCTGAAAGAACCAGCGAAAGGGATGGTGAGCGCGAAAAACTTGCTGGTTAGTCATGTCAGTACCAACAATATTAAAAATTCGCCAATGTCCTAAAAACTGACGCATGATCGCATCGGCAAATCCCAGCTTTGGTTCCGCACAATAGCCAAACTGTTGACCATCACCAGTCTTAATCAAATAGCGATTGCGGGTTTCAAAGCCAAAAATCTCTGCTAATTCAAACTTTTGACTGACATAGATCTCGTTAGCACTGGCGAGGGTCTGTAAAAAAAGACTCATTGATTGTTTCCCCAAAAACTACTCTATAGATTAAGACATCTTTGCCCTTTATGGCTGTATGTAGCAATCCTGAATGGGTTGTGAGAGTGCGTCCCGAAGGGACGCACTCTCACAACTCTCCAAATCTTACAAACCATTCTCATTAGGACATCCAGAAGGCTAGTTGCGGCGCTTCGCGCCGCAACTAGCCTTCTGGGTTTTAACGCGATCGCAATCCTGATAGGATAAAAGATTAAAGTGTTATTGCCCCCGTTATTGCCCAGCTAAGTATGGATTTTCAGTCGGTTATCTTAGAATTGCAAAAGTATTGGAGCGATCGCGGCTGTCTGATTGCCCAACCCTACGACATCGAAAAGGGGGCGGGAACCATGAGTCCGCATACTTTTTTGAGAGCGATCGGTCCTGAGCCTTGGAGTGTCGCCTATGTGGAACCCTGTCGTCGTCCCACCGATGGACGCTATGGCGAAAATCCTAACCGCTTACAGCATTATTACCAATTTCAAGTCATTCTCAAGCCATCGCCCGATGATGTCCTTGACCTATATCTCAACAGCCTCAAGCATCTCGGCATCGATCCCGCCGACCATGATGTCCGTTTTGTCGAAGATGATTGGGAATCGCCGACCCTTGGCGCTTGGGGTGTGGGCTGGGAAGTCTGGCTCGATGGCATGGAAGTAACCCAGTTTACCTATTTTCAACAGGTGGGCGGTCTAGACTGTCGTCCTGTTTCTGCCGAGATTACCTACGGACTAGAGCGCTTGGTGATGTATCTCCAAGGTGTGGATTCGGTCTATGACATTGTGTGGCGATCGCACCCCACCCTCGGCGATATCAAATATGGTCAAGTGCATCATCAAGGCGAAGTGGAGCATAGCGGCTATAACTTTGGTAACTTCGGCGGCAAGCAGCAGGATTCTGATTTACTGTTCCAACTATTCTTGCAGTACGAAAAGGAAGCCACGCATCTATTAGAGTCGGAGCTAGTTTTACCCGCCTTTGACTATGTGTTGAAATGTTCGCATTCCTTTAACCTATTAGATGCGCGGGGTGTGATTTCGGTGACGGAGCGCACGCGATACATCGGCAGAATCCGCAATCTTGCGCGTCAAGTTGCCAAGCTCTACTATCAACAGCGTGAAGCCCTAGGCTTTCCCCTTGGTAATGAAATCACAGTTGCTGTCTAAAAAAAACGAGAGGTGACGCTTCGCGTCACCTCTCAAACAAGAATAAAAAAAGCGGCGGATCACGCCGTTTTTTTTATTCTTGATAAACTGAGCCATTGGGCATGATTGCACCTGTGAGCTTAACGTTAGTCAACTTCACCATGAGTTTGTTGCCAAAACCAACCTTTGCGCCCGTGAGATCTGCACCACTGAGATCCGCACCACTGAGGTCGGCACTGATCAGATTTGCCCCGCGCAGATCGGCATTTCTGAGATTGGCTTGAAATAGGTTGGCACGGAATAAGTTAGCTCCCTGCAAATTCGCGCCCTCAAGGTTAATGCGATGCAAAAACGCATCGGTAAGATCAGCATTACTGAGATTGGCATGGCTGAGGTTTCGCCCCTCTAGATACTTTTCGCGTAGATTTGCGCCCCGAAAATCAGCACCACTTAGGTCTTTAGGCGCGGTTTCTGGTTTTGAGTAAGGCGATCGCTGGGATGACGAATTAGATGAACTGGTAGCTTGTGGCGCTTTGGAATTAGTTTGCTGAGATTGATAGTTTTGGTAAGAGTAGGGCGAACGATAGCGTTCTGATCGCTCTGATTGGCGATCGCTTTGATCGTATTGATCGGATCTTGCCGACCTTTCGGATCGTTCAGCGTGATCGGCATTGTGCTGCTGGGTTTGTTGTGATTGATAACCCGCTTGATAGGCACTTTGGTAGCGACTTTGGTATTTAGTTTGATGGTGGTGATATTGCCGACCGCCTTGATTGCCCTGATTATTTTGGTTGCTGTGGCTACTCTGATAACTGGTTGAGGACTGGGGATTAGCTGCCTTTTGTTCTACTGCTTTCCGCAGGTTATCCCTCGCATGATTGATTTCTTTGAGCTTTTCTTGGGCTTGCAGTTGCAATGACACATTCTCTCTAGGAATGCGATCGGGATGCCATTGCAACGCTAACGCCTTATAAGCCTTATTTATTTCCTCTAGGGTGGCATTGGACGCAACTCCTAGAAGTTTATAGCATTGCTCTATTGTCATATTTTGTCGATTCCACGGCGACAGAAATTTTAGTTTACGCCGTCAATCGATCCCCAGTGTATCAAAACAGGCAGGTTAAAGTTGATTCTGGATTAAGCTAAAAGAGGCTTCGGCTTCGTTTAGCCATCGGTAGATGCTGGCTGAGCGAAGCTGAAGCCCTATTGTTAGCAATTCAATTTAGCATTTTAAATAATCCAAAATTGCTTGATTAATAGTAGCTTCACCCTGCATATCTAATTGCTGAGCCTCTGGTAAATCGCTTAAATCTGGCATTTGGAATGGTGCATCTAAAAATGACCAATCCCCTTCATAAAACTCCTGTGGGGAAATGATCAAATGTTTGGCATAGTTCTTGACCCCCGCAATCAAGGTTTCTGCTTCCAAAAAGCCCTCACGGGTTAGACAAATCACAGGAATGCCCACCCGCAATGCTTCCGCTAACGTGCCATACCCCGGTTTGGTAACGAGGCGATCGCATACCACCATCAGATCTACAGGACGCAGGCGATCTCTCGGCTCAGCATTTGCCTTGACCAGATTGGGCAGATCATCGGGAGCTTGGCGATCGAAGGTGATAAATTGCCAATCAGCAAATTTGGAAAGGTTTTGATAGGGAATTGCCTCCAAACTCAAGCCGCCGAAGGTAAGTAACGCCGTGGGGCGATCGCTGTCTAAATTAAATTTTTGGCGGAGATGCTCAGGGGCATATTTTGGAGTCGCGCCCGTGAGTCCCACATCTTGAATATGCGGAAAGCTCTGCATCGGCTCGGCAAAGGGTAAGCGAAATAGTCGATCGCAATGGCTATAAATTTCTGAGAGGCGATCGGCTAGCTCCGCATACTGACCACCCCAATCGCGATAGATAAAGTCCCAGCCAAAATTTCCCGCCATCCAGCAAGGAATCTGCGCTGCCTTCGCAATCTCTACTACCATTGGCGGAATATCCCCAAAGATCAGATCCACCTTCTGCTCTTGCAAAAACTTCACTTCCGCCGCAATCAAGTCTGATTTTTGCTGATCAATCTGTTGCCATGCTGCCAAGGTTGCTTCGCGATCGGTTTGCAAGCTATCGATTTGGATCACCCCAACATCAAATCTGCGCTCATGGTAAATAAAATCACCTTCTAGGTATTCTTCCAAGAGCCAAAGTGGTGCAGTTGTGGCGATGATTAATTTGATGTCAGGCGATCGCTTTTGAAGATCGGCAAGGACTGCGGCGGTGCGGGTAGCGTGACCAAAGCCATGATTGGTGATAGCGACGTATAGGGTGGGCATTTACAGGCTAAATCTAATGTTAGTAATCAATAAATACAGTATTTCGTAATCAGATCGCCTCAGCAAGCAAATAACCTGCCAGTCTTCTTCGGCTTTACTTATCCATTCAAGAATTATTTCGTTCATAAAGCACCTTGCCAAAGTCAACTGCATTTCTTACTAAAGGATCGAACTGTTCATATCTCCAAATCATCTCGCTAGGCGATTAAAAGAATTGATCTTGACAAACTATAATAATCTATGACTATCGTATTAGTATAAAACCTTAGAAAAAGAGAATAAGAGTCTGTATGCATTTACAAAGAGTTCAAGTTCCTGATTTTCGGGTTTTAAAGGATGTAGATATCACTTTCGAGAAAGATTTTAATCCTAGGGTTTTTCCCCTTGGCAGTCAAAATGGTGGGGGTAAGAGTACTCTGTTACAGTTAATTTTTGTGTTATTACATTGCTCTGCTAATCCTGATAGACATTTTGCTATAAGAAATATCCTCAGTGGGTTTACTTTGCGCAAAGGTGAAGATAAAAGAATATTAGCAATTATTGATATCTGGCATGAAAACAAATTAATACAGTTAGAATTTTTTATCTGCGAAGATAGTTACATCTACAAACATCTAAACTATACACACGAAAATCTAGAAGTTCAAAATGTAAACTTTGGTTTATTTACAGCAATCAAGGATACTCAAGAGGAAATTTCAAATTTTGCTACACAAGATGCAAGTCTTAAGAATATTGTTTTTCGGTTTGAAAATCGCCAAATATCAGCAAGTCCCTATAAAAAATTCCCAGACGAATTAAAAAAGGAACTATCATTATTAGAAATTGATTTTGAAGCAATGGATATAGATTTTTCTGATGTAAATTTCTTAACAAAGTTTGAGAGAGAAGCAAAAGAAAAATTACTTAAGAATCATAATGAAATCTCAATATATTATGCGAGATTATTAAATGCATCTGAAAACTTATTGACCTTTTTGAGATCGCATAATATTCAATATGTAACTAATTGTGATCCAAAGAATAGTTATAATATTGAAAATACAGTATTACTTTGTAAAATTAAAAATCTAGAAATTAGTGAATCAAATAATTTCTTAACAAAAATATCTAAGAAAATCTTTCTGGCTGCGCCCACTACGCAGATATTCCTTTTTCTTTCTAAAGACTCTAAAAAGTCTTTGTTTAAAAACAACGTAGACTATTATTCAGATCTTTTGAGCGCTCAGAACAACTTAATTGGATTGTTTACTTATAATTTTTTTGCGACTAATATTTTGATTTCTGCATTCTCAAAAGCTAGAGATGAAGACTTTAAGGAAGCTTTAAAAACTGGTGAGTATGGAAACAATTACAAAAAACTGTTACAAGATTTAGACTTTCTAACCCAAGATAAGCAAGTGATCATTACACCTGATTTTTCAGAAATAACTTTCAAAATAAACAGATTTGTTGATGGATTTGAACTTGAGCCTGAAGATTTGAGTCATGGAGAATTAAAAAGATTAAATATTTATATTTGGCTTAAATATAACGATATTGAAGATGCGATTGTATTGATGGATGAAATTGATCTTGCGTTACATCCTGATTGGCAATATCAAGTTGTTTCAGATTTAATTGAATGGGAACCAAGTAATCAATATATATTAGCAACTCATTCCTATGAGTTATGTCAAGCTCTAACACCTTCTCATGTAAAAGTATTAGAGCCAAAACTAACCGAAAGACGTAGTGATTAGTTATGGGTTTTAGTGAGAAAGAATTAAAGCAGCATTGCGAAATAATTTTAAAGCAACGCAAAATCCGTAACAAAATTATCGTTTTGTGTGAAGGAGTTATTCCTAAAGAACAAGGCAGACTATCTCCACAATCCTATGGAAGAATGGATGAATTGCCAGATGCAAATTTTTATAAAGCTTGTATTCCCAGTGATTGGAGAAATTCACGTCCAGAGTTTTTTAACTGTGGTGACTGTAACAATGTTGTAAATACATACTTCGCTCTTTTAGAAATGATTGAGGAGGATATAGACGATCAATATTTTCATCCTAAAAAAATATTTGCGATAGTAGATCTTGACATTCAAATAAGACCTATTTACAATTATCGATTTTCAAATACTCAAGAAATCTTTTGCAATCTTTATGAAAAGACAAAAATTAATGAGGCTAATGCTAATAATGATCAAGAACCTCATGAAATATTAGTTACAGGATTAATTTATAAAGAAGCATACTTTTTAGTCCCAGCACTTCAATCAGTATTTGATGAATATTCGATCCAGCCATCTTATAAAGACAGTGAACTATTACTTGAAAACATTTACCTCGCAATGTCTCAAGATCTATGTTTAGATGCTGATTTAAAAGCTAACTTTGCGATCGCCTGTTCTCGTGTTAATCATTGCACTGGACTAGATTTTAGTGGAATAGATAAACTTAGAGATAGCTGGATAAATGAATTCCAAAATGCTACAGATGAGAATAGAAAACACGAACTAGTTTTTAGCTTGCTAACTACCCGAAAAGCTAAAGAATATTGGCATCAAGTACAACCAAGTAATGAATGGAGCAGAGATGCTTCCGTGTATAGAGATCAACTCTCACTGGAAATTGCTAGAGAATTCTATGCAAAACAAACCGACGATCAAGCGGCGGCAAAGTATCACATTCCCTACTTTTTTAAAATTTTGCGTAAATTTGTTTGATGGGTAGGCGATCGCCGCCTTACCCATTAATTCTGCTCAAGTCCAACAGTTTCACTGGTAGACTCTAAAATCTCTTGAGCTTCAGCTATCTCCTCTAAAGCCTTGCTGTCAGGTTCTCTAATACTTACTAGATAAATACTACTCAAGGTCAAAATTACGCCGATCCACTGCACCAAAGTCAAATTTTCGCCAAGAAATAGACTGCTGAACATCAGGGCAAAAACGGGCGTGGAGAAAGTCAAGGCGCTCAAGGTGGTGAGGCTACCCGACGAGGCGAAGAAGAAAAATAATCCATAGGCGATCGCGCTGCCCATTACTGCCATATAGACCATGCCAACCCAACCCCATACGTCCAAACCCTGCCACTGATATTGTTCAGTTTGCAGAGATAGCCATAGCAGGGGTAAACCACCGATGACCATATGCCAACCCGTCGCCATCACAGGATCGGCATAGCGCACCACAGGACGGATCAAGATCGTGCCGATCGCCATCGATAGGGATGCGCCGAGCATAAACCATTCCCCAAGGGTAAACACTCCTGCCTCCAATACCGTTGCCACATCTCCCGCTAACAGTGCAGACATTAGTTCTGGCGGCAAGCCAATTAAACCAATACCAACCACACCCACTAATAAGCCCAACATCGCGCCGATGCCAATCTTTTCCTTATATAAAATGGCAGCGAGGACTGCCACGGCAAGGGGTTGGGAGTCAATCAATAATGAACCTAGTCCTGCATTGGTTCGCATTAGACCCTGTGCCAAAAAACCTTGAAATAAAGTGCCATCAACGAGGGCAAACAAACTAATCCACAGCCACGCTAGCCATCCCTTGGGTTGGGGGCGCTGAAAATAAATCGCTCCTCCCACCAACAACATTCCCGCAGGAATTAACCGCACTGCTGCCATAAACATGGGACTGGTGTGAGGTAAGAGGGCTTTCATCACCACCATTGCCGTTCCCCAGAGGAAAAATGGCGCAATGATCATCGGTGATTGGCGAGTTAACTCCTTGGGGTTGATGGACATAGAGATAGCGTGGTGAGTATATTTGGGAAGATATTAAGAAATATTAACAGCAATGCCTAGCTTAATTTTAAAATCTGTCGATATATTTGCTGGGGCAAGACTAATTGCTAGAAATTTCAATTATAAATATTGTAATTTGAACTTTTGTGAAGTGCTTACCCCGTATAGGTTACACTACCTAGCGCCTATTCTCAATCCTTGAAAGCCTGTCTAGGAGAGGATTCTAGGCTAGTGATCAAGAATTGGGGTAATAAGTATTTAAAAAAAACTGCTCAAATCTATATAAACTAACCATTGTGTATATACACAAGTGCTAAGTTGCTATTAGAATGATCAAACAGAAGTCATATTCAGTGCGACTTTCATCAAAAGCGATCGCACGATGTTTGCTTTTAGATTTAACCAATTAACCCATATTCAACACATATTTAAACAAGGGGAAACCTATGAACAAAGGTGAACTAGTTGATGCGATTGCCAAGAAAGCGGCTGAGAAAGGTGTGTCAGTCAATAAAAAGACTGCCGATGAAGTTCTCTCTGCAACTCTTGAAGTAATTATCGATACCGTAGCTGGTGGCGACAAGGTAACTCTCGTTGGTTTCGGTTCTTTTGAAGCCCGTGAGCGCAAAGCCAGAGAAGGACGCAATCCTAAGACTGGTGAAAAGATGGAAATTCCTGCCACCAAGGTTCCTGCTTTCTCCGCAGGTAAGTCTTTCAAAGAACAAGTTAGCCCCCCTTCTAGCTAACTAAATCCATAAAAAAAGGGAGTCGCTTAGCGACTCCCTTTTTTATTAAGAGGCTTCGACTCCGCTCAGCCACCATATATTGCTGGCTGAGCGGAGTCGAAGCCTTAGTTATTATTGGAAACGTCTATAACTCGCCGATCGCATATTCAATTTGTTTGAGTAGCGCCTTGCTCATCTGCTCAAAGCCTTGACGCTTGAGGGCAGAAATGGCGATCGCTTCGGGATATTTTTCTAGGATGGCGCTAGGATCAGCCACGGCATCAATTTTGTTAAAAACTAACAGGATTGGTCCCACAGCGATCGGCATATCTTTGAGAATGGTATCGACTGCCTTAAGCTGGGACTCCCATGAGGAATGGGAAGCATCGACTAGATGCACCAGCACATCGGCTTCGGAGACTTCCTCAAGGGTGGCGCGGAAGGCATCGACAAGAGAATGCGGTAACTCATGAATAAAGCCAACGGTATCCGTGAGCAAGACCGTGTGCATCTGCTCCTGTTCATCCATGAGACTGAGGCGGCGCGTAGTCGGATCGAGGGTCGCGAATAGCTTATCGGCGGCGTAGACATCGGCTTTGGTGAGGGCATTAAGCAGGGTGGACTTACCCGCATTGGTATAACCGACGATCGCTACAGTGGGAACTTCGCGATCCACCCGTTTTTGCCGAATCCGCGATCGCTGTTCTTGCAAACGATTGACCTGCTGTTGCAAAAAGGTAATCCGCTTTTGGATCACGCGGCGATCGGTTTCTAGCTTGGTTTCGCCGGGTCCTCGCGTACCGATACCGCCGCCTAGTCTCGATAGAGCCGCACCATGTCCCGCTAGGCGTGGCAAGCGATATTCTAATTGCGCTAGTTCTACCTGCAATTTACCTTCGGAGGACTGGGCGCGTTGGGCAAAGATATCGAGAATCACCTCGGTGCGATCGCTGACTCGTAAGCCAATCATCCGTTCAATGTTGCGGGATTGAGAAGCCGTCAATTCGCGATCAAAGACGACTAGATTTGCGCCTTTGGTTTGGGCGGCGATCGCTAATTCTAAAACCTTGCCTTCACCGAGTACGGTTTGGGGATGGGGACGCTCTCGCTTTTGCCAGAGGGCATCGAGGACTTTTCCTCCTGCACTCTCCACCAACTGCCCCAACTCGACTAGGGCAAAGGGCATCGTGTCGGACTTTTCCTTTTGCGCCATCAGACCGACTAAGACCACCCGATCAATATTGTCATCGGTGCTACGTCCTGCAAAGTTGCGCTCAAATTCTTCCTCCAGACCTTCCACCAATTCCAGAAAATCCTGCTTGGAGATTTTCTCGACGGATAGGGGTTCAGATACGCGCCAAGCTTCTTGCTGCTCAGGCAACTCTGTATCAGTGGAGGGTAACAAATGCGCCACATAGCCACGTTCCAGATAGCCCTTGAGATTGACGGGCAAAATGATCAGAGCATCGAGGCGCTGCATCAACATCGCCGTCAGGTCGGTGGGGCTAGGGGGCAGGGCATCGGGACTAGCGCAGATACAGCGAATCCCACTGAGGCGATCGCTACCATAGCGCGGCAACTCTAGGGGCGGAATCTTGGTTTGATTGGGTGTGCCGATCGCCACCCTGATCACTTGTCCGCGTCGATTAATGTAAATACAGATAGACTCCTTTAGCTCCGCGCTGATCCCTGCAAGGCGTTGAGCAAGTTCAGGAGTAGTGAGGCTATCTTGAGGCAAGCGCGATCGATACAGCCGATCCAACTGCTTTAACTGATGCGCCTTTAATCCTTGGGTTTTTCCGTAAATAGTTTCGATATGCGTTACTCAGCTTAATTGTGATGACATAATTGTATACAGTGCCTGTATAGGCAATTACAATTATACTGAAAAGCCTATGAACGACACAGCGCTTTTTTTTGTGACTCACGGCAGTAGCGATCGCCGTTCATGGTTGGTTTTACAGGATCTTCTGACCGTGGCGCGATCTCGCAGCGATCGCTCTGAATCTTGCATTGGTGGTGGTTGTCTTGAAGGTCAAGATCTCAGCCTTGCGGCGCAGCTAGAGCAGTTTGTCCTCCAAGCGATACCTTTGGGTATCCGCAAAGTGATCGTTATTCCTCTATTTCTTTTAGCAGGTGTCCATGTCAGCGATGACCTGCCCCACGAAATCGCGATCGCCGAGCAGAAATTACAAACAGTTGTCCTAGATCGCAGCAATGCTCATATTGCCATCAAGATTACTCCCCACCTTGGCACAAATTCCCAAATCCCTGACCTGCTAGAGCAGCACTTTGAGCGCTTTTGTCAACTAAAGACAGAGGGGCAACTGCGGCAGATTAGCCTTGTTGAGCCGCAAGCTCGGATCTTGATTGCCCACGGCAGTCGCATCCAAGGGGCAAATCAAGTGGTCGAAGATCTCGCTAGTCAATGCAAAGCGATCGCCGCTTATTGGGGAGTGGAACCGAAATTAGAAACGCAAATAGAGAATTTACTATCCCAAGGCATTACTAATATCTATGTACTACCCTATTTCTTAACTGAGGGAGGCATCACTGAGGCGATCGCCAAGCGGTTACAACCTTATAGCGATCGCGCCCAAATTCAATTATTGCCAGTACCATTGTCCTATGAGCATATCGTTGACTTAGCAATGGATTTAGCTTTGACATTCTTATCATTTACTCCCTAGATCAAAAAAAAATAGAATTAGGCAAACAAGACTTAGTGGAAAGGTATAAGTATCTCGATCCGATATATCAGGAGATTCTCAAACAGGAGCGTCTCAAGAACTTAGTGCGAATTGCCAAATGTATGGAAACCAGTACCGTTGGCATTTTTGAGACGGATTTAGATGAACGTATTACTCAAGCTAGTCTTTCCTTTAGCGATTTATTAGGCTATGGCAACTCCCAAATTCGTCAGCTTAGCTATGCGGAAATTTGTCATCCCGATGATCTCTATGCTTACTACTTTCTCAAGGATCGATTGTTGTCTGGTGAGATTGACCATTGCTATCTCAACGTCCGCTATATTCGCGAAGATGGTCAAATTTTACAGGTAATTCAAAATACGGATCTTTCTCTCAATGATTCTGAAGAATTACGCTTTGTAAATAAATTTGAGGATATTACTGATTGGGAACGCACCGCTAAAAATCTGCGAGATTCCGAAAATCGTACCCGTTATCTCTTTGAAAATAATCCGAATCCGATGTGGATTTACGATTTGGAAACATTACGGTTTTTAGCGGTCAACCACGCGGCAATCAATCACTATGGTTACGATGAAGCGGAATTTTTGGCAATGACGATTCAAGATATTCGTCCTCCCGAAGATATCCCGCAACTATTAGCAGCGCTTGCCGCCATTGGTACAGGATTAACTACCCCCGAAATATGGCGGCATCGTAAAAAAGATGGTAGCTTGATCCTCGTTGAAGTGTCTGCCCATACCCTCAGCTATGACGGTCGTAAATGCGAATTGATTTTAATCAATGATGTCACGCAAAAGATGCAGGCGGAGGAAGCTCTCAAGTTGGCAGAGGCGAAGTATCGTAGCATTTTTGAGAATGCGATCGAGGGTATCTTTCAAAGTTCCCTTGATGGCTGTTTCTTAATCGCAAATCCCATGCTAGCCAAAATCTATGGTTATGAATCATCCCAAGACTTAATTGAGAATTTGACGGATATTCAACGGCAGCTCTATGTCGATCCTAGTACCCGTGCTGAGTTGCTCAAAATCCTTAAAGAACATAAAGAAGTCAAACAATTTGAATCACTGATTTATCGCAAAGATGGTAAACAAATCTGGACTTCTGAAAATGTCCATGCGATCTACGATGTTGCGGGGAATATGCTGTATTTGGAAGGAACCGTTGAGGATATTACGGCGAGTAAGCAAGCTAAGGCAGAAATAGAACATCTGGCGTTTCACGACTCTTTAACGGACTTACCGAACCGACTTCTATTTCGCGATCGCCTGTCGATCGCCCTAGACCAAGCTGCCCAAAATTTGCAACTCCATCTCAATGAAGATCATAAAAGGGAAGTTAAGACTGTTCCCCCAATGCTGGCAGTGATGTTTCTTGATCTTGATCGCTTCAAATTAGTCAATGACACCATGGGTCATGCCGCAGGCGATCGCCTCCTAATTGAAGTTTCCAAGCGTCTGAGCGAATGTATGATTCAAAATACTTTCTTGGCAAGGATGGGCGGCGATGAATTTATGATTTTTGTGCCTGATTTGCAGAGTGTCGAGTCGATCCAGCAATTTGCAGAGTTGATTTTGCAGTCCTTTGAGCAACCATTCTTTGTGGAACAAATGGCGCTCTACATTGGTACAAGTATCGGTGTAAGTCTCTATCCCAATGATGGTCTTGACGAAGATACGCTGATGAAGAATGCGGATACAGCGATGTTTCGGGCAAAGGAACGCGGACGCAATCACTATCAACTCTATAACCATGCGATCGGTGCGAAGGTGATGGAGTATGTGGCGATCGAGAATGGCATCCGTCAAGCTCTAGATCGGGGAGAGTTTCAAGTTTTCTATCAGCCACAGATCAACCTGCACACTGGGGAAATCGATTGCATGGAAGCTCTAGCGCGATGGCTACATCCAGAGTTAGGCTGGGTTCCTCCCAATCAGTTCATTCCTGCTGCTGAAGAACATGGATTAATTATCCGCCTTGGCGAATGGGTCTTACGCACTGCTTGCCAACAAAATCAAGCATGGCAAGATATGGGACTAGCCCCTATGCGAATGGCGGTTAACTTCTCGGCGCAACAGTTTCAAGTTGCCGATCTCTGCGATCGCGTGATGCAGATTTTAAAAGACACCAGACTCGCGCCACAGTACCTAGAAGTGGAAATCACTGAGAGCTTGGTGATGCAAGATCAAGAAACGACCGTCACTATGCTCAAGAAGTTGCGATCGATGGGCATCAGTGTTTCCATTGATGACTTTGGTACGGGATATTCTTCCTTAAGCTATTTGCGACTGCTGCCTGTGAGCAAGGTCAAGATCGATGCTAGTTTTGTGCGAGAAACTCCTCAAAATGCTGAAGACTCCGCAATCACTTCGGCAATTATCGCGATGGCACATAATCTGAATCTAAAAGCGATCGCGGAAGGTGTGGAACGGAAGGAACAATTAGAATTTTTGCGATCGCATGATTGTGACGCAGTGCAGGGCTATTTCTTCAGCCGCCCCGTCCCTTCTACCGAAGCTACGCTTTTACTCAAAGCCCAGACTAAACCAACTTCAAGGGGCTAGGACGAAAGTGAATTCAAGAGGCTTCGATTTCGCTTTGCCAGCGTATATTGCTGGCTGAGCGAAGTCGAAGCCCTATTTTCCTTGTTTGAATTGTCTATATACTCAAAAAGATTGGGAAATTGCCTGCGAGTGTTGGAATTCAAAATTGTGAATTAAGTTATGAATTAATCGAATCACCTTATTCTAATAATTCTTAAGCAAGAATTAAGCAGTTCTTCATATTAGTATCACCATCTATTCAGACTAGTAAGTAACACTTGGTACAAGTCAAAAATGAATCTATCTAGCAATTAGTTCATCAATGCAAAACCCTAGTCTAGAAAATATAAATATGAACAAGCTATTTCTTACTTTTATCCCTGTGCTACTAGTTTCAGCAATCACATATATTCCTGCGGCTAAAGCCCAAGATGTGGCGCTGATGACTACTATTGAGATCAAGGAGAAGAGCAATTTAACT
Organism: uncultured cyanobacterium; assembly: GCA_963750795.1. GTDB lineage: Bacteria > Cyanobacteriota > Cyanobacteriia > Pseudanabaenales > Pseudanabaenaceae > Pseudanabaena. The sequence goes on along the minus strand of CAVVRZ010000001.1, from coordinate 169,759 downwards.
CCCTTCAATCTAGCCTATCTCGCGCATCAAGGATATTTGAAAGACCAAGGTATTCCTGACTCTTTAGCACTGATGTCAGGCTTCAAAGATGGAAATATTACAGCATTGCAAATTGTGCAGGCAGCAGTTGATAGCAATAGGTTGCCTGTAGCATTTCTCAACAATGGTTCTTATATTGCAGCGCTTAAAAATCAATTGCATAACATCACTGTTGATCGCTAAATTCTGCACAATTTTCAACGCCAAAAGCAGCTAGTTGCATCGCAACTAGCTGCTTTTGGCGTTGAATAATGAAGTATGAGTTAACGTCAGTTTGACAAAAGCTAAAAATGGTGAAAATCGCTTAAAGCAAATACTCTTTGCTGATTAGGACATATTGCCAAAGAACAGGGCAACTTTCAAACCGCAATTTCCCATCTCCAAGAATCTCTTACCACCCTGCAACACCTCAAATCCCCCGACGCAGAGACAGTTCAGAGTTGGTTAGAACAAGTGAGAAAGATATAATCTATTCTCAAAGCTTTATCTATTGACTTGCTTTTGTGACTTGCTTTTGTGACTTGCTTTTGTGACTTGCTTTTGTGACTTGTTATAGCAAAAAAATAGTTAGCCAGTATAAACCAAAACCCCCGAAGGAGAGTTGCGGCGCGGAGCGCCGCAACTCTCCTTCAGGGCAGTATGGACAATTCAAACAAGAAAAATAGGGCTTCGACTTCGCTCAGCCAGCAATATACGATGACTGAGCGAAGTCAAAGCCTCTTGAATTTATTTGGAATTACTATATCCATGATTTGAGCTTGACACTCTAGCCAACTGGAGAGTTTATAGTGATCTTAGTTGCGATATCTCGTACCAATTCACAAAAGTGTGACAACACTTTTGTGAATTAAAAAACAAACCCAGTAAGGGTTTGTAAAACCAAAAATGGCTATGCCATTTTTGGTTTTGGGATTACTTCTTCTAGGAGCTATAAATTATGTTCATTGCACAGGATCGGCAGAATCAACAAAAAGATCAACAGGATCAACTACTACTAATTGGTCAGTTAGCCAAGGAGAGCGGTATTCCGATCAAGACAATTCGCTATTACGAGGAGATGGGGCTGCTGATCTCCTCTGGTCGTACCGAAGGAAAATATCGATTATTTAAACCCGATGCGATCGCTAGGTTGGCATTTATCAAAACCTTACAAAGACTAGGATTAAGCCTTCAGGAGATTCTTGAAGTTCTCAAGGTCTATGATGGTGGGAAAATGCCCTGTGATGACATCAAGCAAAAACTAGAAACACAATTGCAAGAACTCGATCGCCACATTCTCGAAATCATGGCTCTCCGCAACAAAGTCAGTGATCTATTAGCAAATTGGCAACTTGATGCAGCCTATCTCAAAAACGAAGATAACCTTGAGCGATCGGCGGAAATCTGTCCCATCTTGCATAAAAATTTAATCCCTTAAAAATCTCTTCAAAAAGCTCTTGACAAACCCCTTCACTGGAGGGTTTAGCATCAGCAGCAACTAATAAATAAGGTTATTCACCAATGAACAACGCCATGCTCAAACTGCGAGGCATGAGTTGTGCCTCCTGCGCTAATAGTATCGAAACCGCGATCAAAGCGGTATCGGGAGTCAGTCAAAGCAATGTCAACTTTGGCGCAGAACAAGCAATGATCACCTACGATCCCCAGCAAACTGATGTTGCATCCATTCAAAAAGCGATCGCCGATGCGGGATATTCCTCACAGGTAATTCAAGAAGAAGATATTCTCACCATAAATAATGAAGAACAACAAATTCACCAAGCCGAATCACATCTTCTCAAACAAAAAGTATTAATTGGTGGAATTATTAGCGCCATTCTTGTAATTGGTGGCATCCCCAGTATGACGGGACTGCATCTGCCTTTCATCCCTGCATGGTTACATAACTTTTGGCTGCAAGCCTTGCTAACCGCGCCTGTGCAGTTTTGGTGTGGCAAATCCTTTTATGTAAATTCATGGAAAGCCCTGATGCGTCATGCTGCCACAATGGATACCTTGATTACCCTTGGCACTAGCGCCGCCTACTTTTATTCACTCTATGTCACGATTTTTCCGCAATTCCTAACTGATCAAGGCTTAGTTCCCAATGTCTATTATGAAACTGCCGCCGTCGTGATTACCCTAATTCTGCTCGGACATCTATTTGAGAATCGCGCCAAGGGGCAGACCTCGGCGGCAATCCATAAGCTTATGGGTCTACAAGCCAAAACCGCACGCATCATTCACAATGAACAGGAATTTGATATTCCCATTACAGAAGTAAAGATTGGCGATGTTATTCTCGTTCGTCCGGGGGAGAAAGTACCTGTGGATGGAGAAATTATTGAAGGTGTATCCACCATCGACGAGGCAATGGTCACTGGTGAAAGTCTCCCTGTCAAAAAACAAGCGGGGGATGAAGTTGTGGGCGCAACCATTAATAGAATGGGAAGCTTTAAATTTCGGGCGACAAGGGTTGGGAGGGATACATTCTTAGCCCAGATTGTGAAGATCGTCCAGCAAGCACAGGGTTCTAAAGCGCCAATTCAGCGACTCGCCGATCAAGTAACGGGATGGTTTGTACCTGCGGTGATTGCGATCGCGATCGCGACCTTTATCATCTGGTACAACTTCATGGGTAATATCACCCTTGCCCTGATCACCACTGTCGGCGTGCTGATTATTGCCTGTCCCTGTGCCTTGGGCTTGGCGACACCAACTTCGATTATGGTGGGAACGGGAAAAGGTGCGGAAAATGGAATTTTGATTAAGGGAGCCGATAGCCTCGAACTCGCTCACAAAATCCAAACAATTGTATTAGATAAAACGGGAACGCTCACCGAAGGCAAGCCCACTGTGACCGATTTTGTGATTAATTCTATAAATAATTCTCTAGATAATAGCGAACAGAAAGCACATCTTTTACAAGTGGTTGCTTCGATTGAGCGCAATTCCGAACATCCTCTCGCTGAAGCGATCGCCAATTATGCCCGCGCCCAAAATCTCAACCTAGCAGATGCTCAAGAATTTGAAGCGATCGCAGGGAGTGGTGTCCAAGGTTATGTGGCGCAGCAATTTGTGCAAGTGGGTACAGAACGCTGGATGCAGGAATTGGGAATTGATACGCGATCGCTACAAACTGAATGGGAACAACTAGAAAGCAATGGTAAAACCGTCGTCTGGATCGCGATCGATGGCAAGATCTCAGGAATTATGGGCATCGCCGATGCCTTGAAACTATCTTCCACCAGTGCCGTTCGCACCCTCAAAAAGCTAGGCTTGGAAGTGGTGATGCTGACGGGAGACAATCGCCGCACTGCCGAAGTGATTGCCCGTGAAGCAGGAATTAACAGAGTAATCGCCGAAGTCCGTCCCGATCAAAAAGTATCTCAAGTCCGACTTCTGCAATCGGAAGGCAAAGTTGTGGCGATGGTCGGCGATGGCATTAACGATGCCCCTGCCCTTGCCCAAGCCGATGTCGGTATGGCGATCGGTACGGGAACTGATGTCGCGATCGCCGCCAGTGACATTACCCTGATTTCGGGCGATCTGCGTGGTATCGCCACCGCAATCCAGCTATCTCGCGCCACCATGCAAAACATCCGTCAAAATCTCTTCTTTGCCTTTATCTACAACGTTCTTGGTATTCCCATCGCCGCAGGGATTCTCTTTCCTTTCTTTGGTTGGTTACTCAGCCCGATCATCGCAGGTGCAGCGATGGCACTCAGTTCCATTTCCGTTGTATCCAATGCCCTAAGATTACGCAATTTCAAGCCCAAAACTGGCGCTCTCTAAAATTACTCCCTCACACCCTCAGGACAATTATCATGTTTCAAAAATTTAAAAAAGTTACCTTCTTCAGCACCCTCGCAGGATTTGGATTTTTACTAGGCGTAATCTCAGGCGCGATCGCTGCCGAGATGCCCTCTGATCACAGTATGTCCAATCCCCCGCATGCGACGGAATTTCAACGCATCGAACAACCGATGCTCAATAAGATCGCCGTAACCCTAGGAGGTTTGGGATTAATCGGTTTAGAAATCTGGTGGTTTCTGCTCAGCAAACCTAAGTCTTAAAAACTGAGCGTCAACAAATTCTGAGCGAGGGTTACAGGATCAACGCCCATCACCGATCGCTGTTTGGCTAGAGCGATCGCCGTTTGAGAATGCCATACCGTCGCGGCGATCGCACTATTACTGGGCGACATTCCCTGAGCTAAAAGCCCACCGATCATTCCCGCTAACACATCACCACTGCCACCCCGCGCTAATGCCGATGTACTTTCAGGATTAACCCAAACTTCAGTAGTTATATCTTTGCCCGTCTCTTGGGGAAAAGCGATCGCTGTCCGCGCTCCTTTAAGTAAAATCGTTGATTGGGTGAGATTTACCGCCGTTTCTAAAGCTTTCAAACGCTCCACCATGCCCAAGGTGGGAAATAGGCGACAAAATTCGCCCCAATGGGGTGTCAAGATCGTCATCGCTGCCCGATTGTTGAGCTTTGCCACCGCTTGGTTAGTGCTAGCCAAAATATTTAAGCCATCGGCATCCAATACCAAGGGGCGATCGCTATCGATGACTTGGTTGACGACGGTGATTGCCTTTAGGGACAATCCACAACCGCAGGCGATCGCCTGATATTTGGCTAGGTCTACATCTAGCAACTCAGCGATCGCCCCTGATTCTGTTTCAGGACAGCCAATTACAAGAGCATCGGGAATTTGGGCAAGGATTAAGGATTTGAGGGAAAGGGGAACGGCGATCGATAGCATTCCTATCCCCGTTGCTTTCGCGCCCAGCGCTGCCAAAATTGCCGCCCCCGCATACTGTTGAGATCCAACCACTAATAACAAATGACCAACTTCGTACTTATGGACTGTGGTTGCGCGAGGAGGAGGTAGGCGATCGCGTAGTACTTGCGGCGGATCAATGCGCCAACAGGAATGCGTTTCGCCAATGACTTGACGCACCATCTCATCGGGAATATCAAAGTCGATCCGCTCGAGATTGCCCACATAGGGTGTGGCAATTTCACTTAAGAGTCCGCGCTTCCAGAGTCCGAGGCAGAGGGTCTGCTGAGCCTGTAGCGCCACACCCATCACGCCACCATGATCGCTATGGATACCCGATGGCAGATCAATGCTGAGTTTAGGCATTTGCCAGCTATTGATTTTATCAATGGCGATCGCTAGTTCTCCAAGGATTTCCCGTTCTAGACCAAATCCAAAAATCCCATCCACTAACAAATCGCAGCTTTCTAGTTCCGCCAATTCCACAAAGGGAATGCCTAGACGTTTGGCATAGCAAGCATGGACGCGGGTGAGGGGCTTGGATGGGGGCAAGAGGCGATGGATTTTTACCTTGCGCCCCCGATGATGTAACTCCCTTGCCACCACTAGGGCATCGCCGCCGTTATGTCCTGCACCGACTAAAATCCCCACATTGGCATAGTCAGAGATGGGATATAACCTATCTAGCCTTTGAGCAATCAGGATCGATACCTTTTCCATCAGGGCAGCGATCGGCATTCCTGCTTGAAACATCAACTGTTCGATCGCTTGCATTTGGTTAGCGGTAACGATCACCTGTGAAGAGAGCATGGATTCTTCTATTTGAACTGAATCGGAAAATTGGAGGGCAAATTATTTTGTAACCACTGTCGCACTTGGGGAACCTGTATCGCCGCTAAGCCACTACCAAAGATAAAAGCCACCACAAACACAAGGGTAATAAATAATTTGCTGGTTTGCTTGGGAACTGCGATCTGGGTCTGTGCCGAGGAGCTATCTAGTTGATCCTCTTCAGCGCCACCATCGACATGATTGGATAAATCTTGATCCACATCCTCAAGATCTTGCTCGGTCGAATGCTGGGGCGCAACCGCCAGAGCGCCAGCATTTTCATTTGCCTCCGCCTGCGTGGGGATATCCTCCGTATCAGCATCGTCTTCTTCAAAGCCATTGTTAGAGATAGTTTCTACTTCTACCTCATCCTCTGGAGTAAAGCGACAGCGCATTAATGCCACCGTCACGTTATCGTGACCGTTTAATTCATTGGCGCGATCGATCAAATTTTGACAACTGCGATCGAGGGAGGGGTTGTCCTTGAGGATCGGTAACAGGGAATCATGGTAAATCTGCTCCACCCGCTCAAAATCACTCAATCCATCGGAGCAGAGCAGTAATACACAGTCTTCGTCAATAAAAAAGCGCTGTACCCTTGGTACGAGCATATCGGAAGATCTAGTCCCAAGGGCTTGGATCAATGCGCCACCATCAATGCGTTGCGATGAATAGGCGTAAAAGTTATAGCCAAGGGTGGTTTCACGGGTTGCTACATCGTCGTCAAGGGTGACTTGCCGCAGGTTTTGGTTGCTGATATGGTACAGCCGACTATCGCCCGTATGTACCACATAGACTTCATTGCCGGGCTTACCGTGGGGATAGGGAATCACTGCCATCACTAGCGTTGTGCCCATGCGTTGCTGGGCTTGGCGTTGTTGTTGATCATTGATGGCGACGATCTGATTGTTAACTACCCGCACCACCATTTCTAGTTGTGCCGTAAAGCCCTGTGCCGAGAAATCAGGATCATTTTCGGCTTGATGTAATAGGGTTTTGAGTTGTTGCTCTAAGGTTTTGATCGCGAGGGAGCTAGCAACTTCGCCGCCTTCATGTCCACCAAGACCATCGCAAACGATCGCCACGCGATCGCGCAGACTTTCAGCTTGTTCTGCGCGTTTTTGGCGCTTTACATCGGGATAGCAGGCATCTTCGTTATGTTCACGTTGTTTACCGACATCGGTGGCACTGGCGATCCTGACGGTGAGGGGCATATCTTCGGTCAATTTGAGCATGATCTGATCGAGATGGGCGATCGCCATCTTGATGTCATAGTCACCGCGCCCTAGACTGTAGAAAAATTCGGCGATCGGCTCAGCGATCTCAGGCTTTGCCACATCCAGCCAATTCACCCAAATATCGCCCAGTTGCGACAGATGTACTGCTGCCACATCGGGTCTGAGTTCCAGCAATCTCACCCAACTGCCATCCACGCGCACTAGGTGAGGATCAAACAATGTGCGGGTCATATTATGCTCAGCGAGGGGCTGCCACAGATTGAGTACCTGCCACAGCAAACTAACTTGACGCATAGCTGAGCCTGCCGCCCATGCTTCTGCCAAGGGAGGACAGAGATTCCCTTGGGAATCAATCGGCACATTTTCTAATAAAAATACTTCCGAAAGTTGTAACTCTTCACCAAGCAGGAGTAGTCCGTAGGGACGCGGCAGGTGTAGCGTGAGCCGCGACAGCTTTAAGTAAGAAACCACATAAATTTGAAATTCATTGGGTAACTCTGGCAGAGAGAAAGGATCGGTGTCAACAACGATCTGTGAGGAGATGACACGATAGCGATCGCCCACTAACGAGTTGGGCGGAAACATATCGGTATCGAGTCCAACTGCCCAGAGATATTGCGGATCAGATGCCGTAGCTTGCTCTTGTTTGTCCATGAAGATATTAGTCACTTAAAATTAATCTTGGCTGTCACTAAGATTCGGGTAGATGTACAAGCTGTTACCAGATTCCCTCTAGATTTTGGTTATTGTAGTACTTATGCTTTTAATCTGTAAAAGCTACATTTAACAACACAAATTTAGTTCCTATTTTTTCTATACCTTATTTTTTAATTTATTCTCCTATTTTTATTAAAAAAAATTATTAACTCTTGCTTTTTTCTTGTTTTGGCATTTCTAGCCTATTTCCAGTCTACCTATAGCTTTTTCCGTTACTTTATCCAATGATTGTTTATGAAGCCGCAACTTACCCATCGCGAACAACGTGTCCTTTGGGCAACGATTGACCACTATATCCAAACTGCTGAGCCTGTTGGCTCTAAGGCTTTGGTGTCAGGATATGACTTTGATATTAGTCCCGCCACGATCCGCAATGTGATGAATATGCTCGATCGCAGTGGTTTGTTATACCAGCCCCATACCTCGGCAGGTCGTGTCCCCTCGGACTCAGGCTATCGCGTCTATGTGAATGAGCTAATCGACCCCGCCAGCGAGTTAACCTACAGCAAAAATCAGTTTATGGTCGGTCAAGGCGATCGCCTTGGCAAGTCTAGCCTCGATGGGCTGATGCGCGACGTGGCGCAGATTCTCGCCACCCTCAGTGGTTGTATCGCCGTGATTACCGCGCCGAATATGCAGGGGATGCGGATTCGGCATTTGCAACTAGTGCGGGTCGATGAAGCGAAAATTATGGCGATCGCCGTTAGCGACACCTATCACACTGCCTCGGTGACGATGGATCTGCCGCCCAATGTGCAGTCGGAGTCGTTGGAGAGTGAGTTAAATATTTTAAATAACTTTTTGAATGAACATCTGCGCGATCGCAACTGGACGGAGCTTGCCAATAATCTGAGTTGGAACGAGCTAGATCGCCAGTTTCAGCAATATGCAATTCTGTTACAGCAGTCCTTACAGCAGTTAATGCGCCTATGCGATCGCACCGCCTTGGGGCAAATGTTCATTAGCGGCTTAACGGAGCTATTGCGCCAGCCCGAATTTTCTAATCTGCAACAGGTACAAAATATCGTGCAGTTATTGGAGGCGGATCGGGCTTCGCTAATGGCGTTAATCGTCGATCAACAGTCAGATTCACAGCATATCGAATCTAATAATTTTGCTAATTCTGTCAGTATCAAGATCGGCTCCGAAATCACGATTGAACCGATCCAAAACTGTACTTTTATCTCAACTAACTATCTCTGCGATGATAAGCCCGTCGGTACAGTGGGGGTACTAGGCCCAACGCGCCTCGGTTACACAAGGGCGATCGCCTCCGTCCAAGCCGCCGCCGCCCACCTCAGCGAAGCGATCAGTAACTGGTAAGCAATATGGATTCTGTTACTTACCAATTGCCTCTAACTCTGCGTTGGGTTCAGGCTCTAGATTTTCCGCACAAATTAGGAATTTGCGATCGCCTATTTGGGGCAGCGATCGCGAAACAAGGCATCTGTTGGGTCAACACAGGCTCAGGGCTAAGATGGCAACTTGATCTGCACAATCCCACCCATCGCTGGATTGTCTACGGCAAGTACGAAGGATCGACTTTTATCAATTGGGCAAAAAATTTCCTTAAGCCCGATGCCGTGATTGTTGATTCGGGTGCGAACATTGGACAGATGCTGATGTATACCGCCCAGTATGTACCGCAGGGAAAAGTCCTCGCCTTTGAGCCGGGAAATCATGCTTCACAATGGTTAGAAATCTGTTTGCAGCAGCATCCAAACTTGCCCGTCGAGCTAATTCGCAAAGGTCTAGGGGCATCTCCCGCCCATCTCAAGCTTCACAATATTGGTAGCAGTATTGGACATGGCGCATGGAATCAAATTTCGGACACTGAAGGCGAAGTGATCGAAATTGTCCGCCTAGCTGACCAACTGGCTGAGAGAGCGATCGCTAAAGTTGATCTCTGGAAGCTAGATGTGGAGGGCTACGAAATCCCTGCATTACAAGGTGCGGAATCATCTGCTCAAACAAAAGGCAATTACTGCCATCTACGCTGAGCTAACAGGCGAAAATGGTCAAAATATCAGGGATTATCTACAGCAATTTGGCTATCAATGCTATTTACTAGAAGATCGGCGGATGTATATCCCCGAAACTTTACCCAGTCACACTAACGGATTATTTCTATGAAAACTTGGACTATCTCCTTAGAAAATCTCTTGGAGGAACTAGCTGGCATCGAAGCCATTACCAATCCAGCCCAAGTTGCCAAACTATCCGAAGACTATTACCACTTCAGCCCCGTGCTTGTGCCTTTACTCACGGGCAAAGTCGGTGATGTGGTTGTGCGTCCTTGCAATGAGCAGGAAGTTCTCAGAATTGCCAAGGCTTGTGTGACTTACAAAATCCCTCTGACTGTACGCGGCAGTGGCACAGGCAACTATGGACAGTCCACGCCTTTGCATGGCGGTGTGATTTTGGAAACTTCGCGATTGCAGGAAATTCGATGGATTAAAGCGGGGCTAGCAAGGGTGGAAACGGGGGTCAAATTAGCGAATCTGGATAAAAAGGCACAGGAAATGGGCTGGGAGTCGCGGATGGTTCCTTCAACGGTGCGAAGTGCTACCGTTGGCGGGTTTATTGCGGGGGGCAGTGGCGGCATCGGCTCAGTTCTATACGGACAATTGCGCGATCGCGGTAATTTACGAGCCGTGCGCGTGATCACCCTTGAAGACGAACCCCGCATCATGGAACTGCGCGGCGATGATGTCCAAAAAGTGAACCATGCCTACGGCACTAACGGCATCATTACCGAACTAGAAGTTCCCCTTGCTCCTGCCTATGACTGGTCAGAATTTGTGGTTAGTTTCCCAGACTTCATGACGGCGGCAAAATTTGGACAAGCCCTCGGCAATAGCGATGGCATTATCAAAAAAATGATCAGTGTCCATGCTGCACCGATTCCCAGCTATTTCACAGCTTTACAGAGTTATCTTCCTGCCGATGCCCATTGTGCCTTGGTCTTAGTGGCAGCCAGCGATCGCGAACCGTTTTGCAGCTTAGTACAAGAGTTTCAAGGGGAAATTAGTTACGAAAAAAGCTCCCAAGACTCTGGCAAAGGCATCAGCCTTGTGGAATTTTCGTGGAATCACACAACCCTCCATGCCCGTGCCGCCGATAGCTCCCTCACCTATCTCCAGAGCCTATTTCTCAATGATCCAGATCTAGAACTGGTGCAGAAAATGCACGATCATTTCCGTGACGAAGTAATCATGCACTTGGAATTTATCAAGGTCAATGGCAGAGTCATTCCCGCCGCGATCCAGATTGTGCGCTTCACCACAGGCGATCGCCTCAAGGAAATCATCGAGTACCACGAGTCCCAAGGCGTATTTATCGCTAATCCCCATACCTACATCCTCGAAGATGGTGGCATGAAGGCGATCGACTACGATCAACTCAACTTCAAGCGCATGGTCGATCCCTACGGCTTAATGAATCCCGACAAAATGAAAGCATTTACTACAACTGTGTGACCCCAGCATCTCAGCCTTTGCTATATGATTGGGATAGAGAAAAAATTAGTAAAAATTAACAATTATCCAATGAGCGCTTGGCTAGAGCATACTGTGCAGACTGAAGTAGCTATTCCTGTGGAATATGCGTGGTCGTTGTGGTCAGATCTGCAAGCGATGCCACGATGGATGAAATGGATTGACTCGGTAGAGGTGAGCGATGACCCCAATATTTCCGCATGGAAATTGGGCGCGAATGGATTAACTTTTACTTGGAAATCGCGCATTCTCAAGCATATTCCCAATCAGATTATTCAATGGGAATCAATCGGCGGCTTGCCCAATCGTGGCGCGGTCAGATTTTATGGTCGCCCCAATAATGTCACCATCGTCAAAATGAGTATTGCTTACGCCATTCCTGCGATCGGTCAGATTATGGATAATTTGTTTTTAGGTCAAGTCGTTGAGTCTACCCTGCAAGCCGATCTCGATCGCTTTAAAGTTTACGCTCAAGAAGATTTCGCCAAATCTAGCGCCTCTGCCTCACTATAGAAGATGGTTGAGAAGGGTGATTTTCCTTTTGATGTTGAGCAGTTGATCGAAGGATTTAACATTTTTTAGTGTCGCGATCGCCTGAATCAAAACCCAGATCAGCGATCGCTCAATAGTCCCAAGGGTTAATGATTGTGATGTGGCAATCTAGGAAGTCGTCAACATTGCGAGTGATGATCGCTGCATTATTAGACAAACATATAGAGGCAATCAGAGCGTCGGCTTGAGCTATTGATTTACCTTTTTTGCGGCGATCGCTGGTAATTTGAGCAAAACAGTTTGCTGAATCTGAATCGAAAAATAAAATCTGACCTACAAAGTCTTCGGTAAACATAGCTTGTGCAGATTCTTGTAAAACTTTGCTGCGTTTACCTTCTGGCATAATAGCGATGCCGCCAAGGATCTCGGCTTGGTTAATGCTGGTGGTAAATAGGTTTTCTCTAGGCTGGGCAGCAACCCAAGATTTGACAGTTTGTGAACCTTGGGGCTTCATCAGTTCTGACAGGACGTTGGTATCAAGAACAATCTTCATAGATCAAATGTTGGTAAGGGACGCATGGGTTCTCTAGGAATTTCGGGGATTTCAAAGTCTCCAAAGTCTGCAAAGCGTCTATTAATGGCGGTAGCGAGGTCAATATTGCTTAACTTTTTGGGTGCTAATACGCTTTTGAGAATTGCTTTAATTTCAAGCTCGATGGTACGCCCATGTTGAGCGGCGCGTTGTTCTAGCTGTTGGGCAATGTCTGGCTCTAGTTGATCAATGGTGATGGTTGACATGGCATTTGAGAGTAGCAGAAAGGTATCATTAAAATTATAACAATCCATTATCACTAAACAAATAAGCTTGAATTCTCTGTGATCGCCTCTGCAACAGGTAAGTAATTTACTAAAGTGCCAACCAAACCTACCAAGAGAAATCTAACGCAGTAAAGCGATAACTCATCTTACTTTTGTTCAACCTTTGGAGAACCATAGAGATAATGATCGTGGTTGATTGAGCCGTCATGGGGGAGTTTATCCCATTCTTCGGTGGGAACTTGGGCTTGAATTTCTTTGACTCGCTCTAATAGGTCGAGAATCCCGTTGTTTTTTGTTTCAGTTGCTTGATTGTTAACTTTGGCTTGTTGGCGTTGTTTGAGAAATAGACAAAAGTCAAGAATTTCTTCTACTAATGATTCGGGGGCTTGTTCAAGTTCTTTGCTAAGTTGTTCTCTAACTGTCATTTGTCTATAGTCCTATTATCTCTAGCTTAACTTACGAAAACACAACTACTAGCAATCATCGATCCTTAGCCAAATAAATAATTCACCAAAGCACAGACCCCAAACCTGATACTTATTTATTTCTCACAATTAGGCTACACTCTAGAACAGACAACGATTTTCTAGACTATACCTTTTGCCCCTGATGAACCTATCCGATATCCTGAAAGACTCTGAGTATAAGCTTTCGCAGTTTAAGCCTGAAGAGATTGATTGGCTTGAGCAGTCGGTTTTTTTGAAATCAAGTACTAAGGGGGATGTGCCTTATATTAAGTGTTTGGTGCGGGGTAAGGATATTAAGTTAACGCCTGAAGAAGCGGTAAGACAGCTTTATTTAAAGGTGTTGTGCGATCGCTATCAATATCCAGTTAATCGGATTTTGGTGGAATATGAGGTTTCTTTTGGGCGGGAGAAGAAACGGGCTGATATAGCGATTATGGATAAGGATCGCCCGAATGTGCCTTATATCATTGTGGAACTGAAGAAGCCCAAACTCAAGGACGGTAAGGATCAGTTACGGTCTTATTGCAATGCGACGGGTTCACCGATTGGGGTTTGGACTAATGGCGATCAGATTTCTTTCTATCAGCGCAAAGATCCTAACTATTTTGAAGATATTACGGATATTCCTAATGTTAATCAGACATTGGCGGATATTCTCAATGAACGGTTTACGCTGGTTGACCTGATTAAAAAAGATAAGCTGGTCACAGAGAAAAAGTCTTTAAAGGCGCTGATTCTAGAAATGGAAGATGAAGTGCTTGCGAATGCGGGGGTTGATGTTTTTGAAGAGTTATTTATGCTGATTTTCACGAAGCTCTATGATGAGTGGGAATCGGGACGGGATGAGAAGCGTAAAAAAACAAGGTTGTTAGAATTTCGGAATACGGGACAAACTGATACTCAGCTAAAAATTAAGATTCAAGGTTTATTCGATCGCGCTAAGAAGAAATGGGAAGGCGTATTTAAGGAGAGTGACAAGATTACGCTCAGTCTGGCTCATTTGTCGGTGTGCGTATCATCTTTAGAAAATGTAAAGTTGTTTAATTCCAATCTCGATGTGGTTGATGAGGCGTTTGAGTATTTGATTAATCAAAGTAGTAAGGGTGAAAAGGGGCAGTATTTCACGCCGCGCTATGTGATTGATATGTGTGTGAAGATGCTAAATCCGCAAGAGGATGAGGCGATTATTGATACGGCGGCAGGTTCTTCTGGGTTTCCTGTGCATACGATTTTCCATGTGTGGCAGCAAATTATTGATGATGAGGGTTTACAGGTTAGTAATTTATTCTCGTTGGAAAAGAAACCTGCGCGTTGTGAGGATTATGTTAAGGGTAAGGTGTTTGCAATTGATTTTGATGAGAAGGCGGTGCGGGTATCGCGGACTTTAAATCTGATTGCGGGGGATGGTGAGACGAATGTTTTGCATTTGAATACGCTGGATTATGAGTCTTGGAAAGAGAGAGCCAAGGAGGATGATTGGGGTGATGTTTATGGAAGTGGCTTTAAGCGTTTGCGGGGTTTTGCCGATAAGAAAGATGATTTTAAGTCTTTTCAGTTTGACATTGTGATGGCTAATCCGCCGTTTGCGGGGGAGATTAAGGAGTCACGGATCACGTCTAAGTATGATCTGGCGGTTAAGTCCAATGGTAAGCGTCAGGACAAAATGGGGCGCGATATTTTGTTTATTGAGCGCAATCTGGACTTTTTGAAGGCGGGTGGTCGAATGGCGGTGGTATTGCCACAGGGAAGATTTAATAATTCTTCGGATAAGTATATTCGTGATTTTATTGCCGATCGCTGTCGGATTTTGGCGGTGGTGGGTCTGCATGGGAATACGTTTAAGCCGCATACGGGAACCAAGACTTCTGTGTTGTTTGTGCAGAAGTGGAATGATGATCCGAGGGCTGGCGCTTTGTGTCCGCGTCGGGATGATTACAATATCTTTTTTGCGACGATGCGGAAGGGTGGTAAGGATAATTCGGGGGATAAGGTTTATGTGAAGCGATCGCCTGTTTTGAAGGATGGGAAGAGATCCCCCCTAGCCCCCCTTAAAAAGGGGGGAAAAGAGGAGGAGGTTCTTGAAGTCTCCCTTTTTAAGGGGGATTTAGGGGGATCGGAGTTTTTGCTTGATTCTCACGGGCATTTGATTGTGGATCATGATTTGTTTAATCATGATGGTTTGACTGAGGATGGGATTGCTGAGGCGTTTATTGAGTTTGCGAAGAAGGAGAGTTTAAGTTTTTTTGATTTAAGCTCATCTGTTACGCCGTTTGATGCTAAGAAGTATGATCGGTTGATGGGTGGGCTAGGAGCGGCAGAAGTTAGATTACAAGAAATGATGAAAGCTTATCGTTTAGATGCAGAATTTGCATCTCACTCAGATATTACATGGTTAGAAAGACTGCAACAAAAACGGGATTTTCTACCTCTTACCAGCTTTTTAGAGTACATAAGCTCAGGTCATACACCATATAAGCATGATGTTCATCAAGGTGATATCAAGTTTATTACTGTTGAGTGTGTCGGAAGTCTAACTTTCGATGAGACAAAATTAAAATTGATTAAACAGGAACACTACGACAAAGAGTTTCAAAAGAATCGAATAATTAAAAATTCTGTTGTATGCACTATTAAGCGAAGAATTGGTAAGGCTTATCCTTTTCTAGATGAACCTACTGAACCTATGGCGATGAATCAGGATATAGCTATCTTGATTCCAAAACAAAACGTTCGTTCAGGCTATTTAGCTACTTATTTAAGCTCAAGAATAGGACAATCTTTCTGTGATAGACAAAAGACTGAGCAAATGAATCCGTATATGAGTGTTGCTAATCTATCGAGTTTGCCAACTGCAATACTTAATGATCATTGCCAATTAATAATAGAAGATTTAGTGAGAAAAGCTTATTCTGTTCTTTCAAAATCCAAACTTTTATATCAAGAAGCTGAGGATTTATTGTTGTCAGAGATTGGGTTGAAGGACTGGCAACCGACAGATGAAAATATTGCGGTTAAGAGTTTTTCGGCTTCGTTTGGGACAAGCAGCAGACTTGATGCTGAGTATTATCAACCTAAATATGATGAGGCAATAAATGGAATATCAAAGTTTAGAACTAAAAAACTTCAGGATTTAGCTACTTTAACAAAAGGTTATCAAGCTCGTTCAGACTCTGGAGAAGGAAATATTCCGTATGCCAGTATTAAAGATGTCAGCAACTTCCTGTTAGAAACAAACGAATTTACCGATAAAAATATTGATGAGCTTATATTTGCAAAACCTAATTCAGTAGTTTTAGCAATAACAGGAGCCACCATTGGAAAAACTGGAATTAATGTAACATCTCAAAACATTGCAATTTCAGGTGATCTTGTATGTATTGAATCTCAAGATAAAAATATCCCGCCACACTATTTACTCATTGTTTTATCCTCAACGATGTTACAACTTTTGTGTCGGCGGTACACTTCAGGTACAACAAATGGGCATTTATCAATTTATGATGTTGCAAATCTTCCAATTCCAATCGTGTCTAATTCCGCAATTTCATCTATTACAAATAAAGTTGTATCAGCTATTGAATCAAGAGAGACATCCAAGCAACTGTTAGAAATTGCTAAAACTGGAGTAGAAAAAGCGATAGAAGAAAATGAAGAAGTCGCAATTAATTGGATAAACCAGCAACTAAAAAACTTGAACATTCAAATTTAACAGGAGAAAATTAATGTTTAAAATTACTAAAGAAACCATCAAAAGAGACATCGATCGCCTTAACGATCATCAACTAAAACAAATTGCTGACTTTATCGCATTCATCAAATTTCAGACAAGATTTAGCCAACAAACAACAGATATTAGTCAATTTGCCAACCTCTACCAAGAATTTGCCGAAGAAGATCGACAACTAGCCGAAACAGGAATGTCTGAGTATGTGGACTAAATCAAGACTCAGTTGCACTCTGTCATCAGCTTCGAGTACTTGACAAAACTCGGCTAATTAAACGCATAGGACAACTAGACTTTGAGGCGATCGCCAGACTAGAAAGCGTTGTATTGTTCACGCTTGGCTATACAGACCGATGAAATCATGAACGAACTGCGCGATCGCGTACACTAATCTTGTATTTTGTCGATATTTTTAAGATTCAGGTGATTGTGAATGACGATCGCTATACCAACTTGTGATTGAATAGCAATGATTTACAACGGTGTTGGCATAAGTGGCAATTTATAACTTTCGGAATAAAGCAACCGAAGACATAAACTATGGTCGCGTCACAAAAAACAGCTTAAAACTTTTACCCAAAACATTACATCAAAAAGTTCAAATCAAGCTTGCTCGAATTTCTGCGGCAACCTCACTCGAAGACTTACGCGAACTTCGTGGCAATCGCCTAGAAACCTTGCAGGGAGATAGACAAGGACAATACAGCATTCGCATCAACGATCAATATCGCATTTGCTTCCGATGGCTACAAGAGAATGCTTATGATGTAGAAATCATTGACTATCATGATTGATAGCCATAAATTATTTGCTAAACCACTAGACTTGTAACACAACCAATCATGCAGCAAATGCACTTAACGCCTATTCATCCTGGCAAAGTTTTACAGGATGAACTAGAAGAAATTAATATCTCCTCTGAAGCTTTAGCTAACCATATAGAAATAGCACCCAGCATCATTCACGATATTTGTGATGGCAAGAAGGATATTAACGCACTACTAGCTATGAAACTATCCCGTGCATTGGGAGCAAGCCCTCAATTTTGGTTAAATCTTCAAAATAATTGGGAGATTAGCCAGATTAAAGAATCCGAATATCAGAATATCCAATCAATCGCCGCTTAATCGCGATCGCCTTCTTTATGCAACATCCACGAAGATGTCATGGAGGATTGTGCTTTGACCTTCAAGGGTTTCAATCTGCGAGATGCGTAATAATGTGGTTATGGAGCTATCTCCTGCTATGCAGCACTTTGCGTCGCCATTTGATTTAATTTATTGACTTAAAAAATAGAGCGCTGACCTTCAGGACTGACACCGATAATAGTTAGCTGGCAATCTAAAACTGAAAAGCCGTACTTGTCAGCAACTTTCTTGCTAATCGTCAAAATCTGATCATTTTTAAACTCAATCACCCGATTTGTCTTCACACAGACCAAATGGTGATGATGATGGGGACGTGGCTGATTAATTTCATAATGCTTATGATCTTCCGTTAGTTCTAGTTCTCGCAAAACACCCATCCGCGCCATCATTTTTACGGTACGGTAGATTGTCGAGAGACTGATATTTTCGCCCTGTAACTTGAGGCGATCGTACAAATCCTCAGCGCTCAGATGCTCACCCTCTGGCAAAGTCTGGAAAGTATGCAGGATTACCTCACGCTGGGGAGTCATACGACAACCCTTAGCGTTGAGTTCAGCCTTGAGGGCTTCGGGCGAGTAGGAGGACTCCGTAGCTTTCATAGCATTATCAATAACGATAGCTTCTTGAGAATAACATAATGCTGTCCGCTCTGCCCGATATGCTCTAGTCTTAATGCACGGCAGAGCTTTGGCGCTTGCTGAGAAAGTCCTGTTTTGTGCTATGGTTAGCACCCTAAGCATCCGCAATAGTCCGCCAATAATCACACATAAATAGCCATGTCATCGTTACCCCGCGCCATTATCCATCGTAAAAAAGTCGATGCGGTGCAGCGCTTCCATCCTTGGATTTTTTCGGGGGCGATCGCCCGTATGCAGGGAGAAGTGAAAGAGGGAGATCTGGTGGAAGCCTATAGCGAAGATGGTAGCTTTTTGGCGATCGGACTCTGGGGAACGGGGAGCATTGCGATTAAGGTGCTATCGTTCCAGCCTGTGGAGTCGATGCAAAGTTTATTGCGCGATCGCCTTAATCAAGCTTTTGTGTTGAGACAGCAATTAGGATTGATTGATAATCCTGCAACAAATTGCTATCGCTTGATTAATTCTGAAGGTGACGGTTTAGCAGGATTGATTATTGATATCTATGGTGATACGGCAGTATTGCAATGTCATTCACTGGGAACTTATCGCTATCGTCAGGAAATCGCCGAGATATTAAAGGAAATCTATGGCGATCGCTTACAAGCAGTTTATGACAAAAGTTCGGCAACGCTTTCTCGCAAATCACAAACCCAGTCTCAAGATGGTCTATTGATGGGCGAAAAGTCGGATGATCCTGCGGAAGTTCTCGAACATGGACATCGCTTTATTGTCGATTGGGAACGGGGTCAGAAGACAGGCTTTTTCTTGGATCAACGGGAAAACCGTCGCCTATTTGGAGAATATGCCAAGGGCAAAAAAGTTTTAAATACCTTCTGCTATTCGGGCGGATTCTCAGTTTACGCAGTGGCATCGGGAGCGCGAGAAGTGCATTCCATTGATAGCTCTGTGAAAGCAATGGAATGGACAGATCGTAATATTGCCGCAAATTTTGATGCTGACCGTCAAGCTGTGCATACTTCATTTACGGGCGATGTTTTTGATTTTCTGAAGCAATGCGATCGCGATTATGATGCGATCGTGCTTGATCCCCCAGCTTTTGCAAAGAGCTTGTCGGCGCGGCATTCAGCAATGCAAGCCTATCGCCGTCTGAATTTGCAAGCGATGTCTAAATTAAAAAGCGGCGGCTTACTATTTACTTTTTCCTGCTCACAAGTGGTAAATGTGGAGAATTTCACAGGCGCAGTCACAGCCGCAGCGATCGAGTCTGGTCGCACGATTCGAGTTTTAGATCATTTACACCATCCCGCCGACCATCCGACAAGTATTTTCCATCCTGAAGGTGCGTACTTGAAGGGCTTAGTTTTGAGCGTTATTTAGATTTAAGCTAGGACTTCGCTTAAGCCGCCATAATCTGATCGACGGTGAGATTTAATTCTGGGAATGTTGTTGAAACTAGGCGATCGCTGTTTTGAAATATTGTCAGTTGATACTTGCCTTCTGCATCTAGGTTAAATATCAACACCGCAGGAAGTTTAGGATCACCCAGATAGTCACGGGAACCGATCGCTAAATAATCCACAATCCAATACTCAGGAATTCCTAACCCTGCATATTCTTCGAGTTTGTCGATATAGTCATCTTCCCAATTAGTAGATACCACTTCCACCGCAAGCTGAATTGGTTCGCGAAGTCCCCGATGATTTTGGCGATCGCTGCGCCAAATATCGCGATTAATCACACTGACATCGGGATGCCGTCCCTGTTCTTTGCCCTTTTTATTAGTGGTCAAAACCGCCGCCACATCATTGACGACATAATTTAACTGGAGTCGTTTAACTTCATCCTTGATTGCGTCCATGATCAAGCTAGCGACATCGTAATGGATTCTTGTTGCTAATTTTCTTACCATCTTGCCATCTACCAATTCATAGCGACCATCTTCAGGACATTGCTCTAAAAACTGGTCAAAATTTAGCTCTAGCTCCTGTTCTTGAGCTAGTTCTGAGCCAGATTTTGTTTGAGTGAGTGTAATCATGGATTTCCTCAAAATGCTTAGTCTCAATTATATAGCGATCTTAAATGTCAGAAAAAGACAGAAAAATTCTGTAAAAATTGCTTTTATATCGCTACAATATGTCCACCTTTTGGTGAGGATATAGCGGTATGTATAGAAAAAGTCAGAAAATGTCCGTTGCTCAGGTCGGCGCAGTGATTGTGGCGGCACTAATGGGAGTTGTCGTTGTCCCAACTTCTACCCAGTCACAAACCATTGTCAGGCTTGATAACAGATCGGTGCGTGACGAAGCTGATCGCCTGCTTGATCTGGGCTACGACCAGCTTAAGGATGGTAAGCATCGTGAAGCAATCAAAACATGGCTCTATGCAATTGGCTACTATCGCCGCGTCAATGACCAATCGGCAGTTACCTATACCCTAGCGCGGATAAGTGATGCCTATGAATTGATGGGTTCGCTCAAGGGGGCGCAGGCGGCGGATCAGCAGAGGGTGCGCTATGCCAATATGCTGGGCGATAATGGTGCAAAATTGACCAGCACTAACAATCTCGTCAGTTTTGAGATTAAGCAGAATAATCTCGAATCTGCGAATAAATTGAATCGGGCGAATTTAAATCTTGCCTTGGAAAATGAGCAGCGACTCAACACCGCGATCGCTTTCAATCATCAAGGCGCGATCGCAGGGCGTTACGGCAACCATTTGGAAGCAATTAAACTCTATTACCAATCGATCAAAAACTATCCAATTCGGGAGGCAATTGGCGAAGGCTATGTCTATATCAATAGTGGCGATAGCCTGATGGCGTTGGATAAATACAAAGATGCTCTGAGTGACTATGGCATGGCAATGACGATCGCCCGCCAACATCGCAACTATCCCTTGATGGCAATTGCTAGCGATCGCCTGATTGCCGCCTATCTGGAAGTCCCCAACTTTTACCGCATTGAATCTCTATTACAAAATCGCTCTAGTCTTGCCTTAGTCATGGGCGATCAAGAAACCGCCGCGATCACCCAGCGATATCTAGGGGATTTGTACTTATCCTTTGGTAATTTGCCAAAAGCTCGCCTTGCTTACCAAGAGTCCTATGATTTTGCTGCTATGCTAGGAGATAATTCTAGTCTGCCTTTGCGAGAAGCTTATTACAAGTTGCAAGCGTTAGAAAGATTATAGAAAGAATATAAATTTTTAAAATCTCAGAGTCAGCAATACTCTAGTATCGCTGACCTGTATTTGTCTTCAGCAATCGTTAATTTAGTAAAAAATTTAGAAGCCATGCCAGCGATCGTCGTTCCACGTCGGTTAGATGTAGCTGCCTCCGATCTAGCTGCAAATCACCTCGCTACTACCTCCACACCCACGGAGCATCTTCTCCCTAACGGAGTCAAGATCATCGCTGAACAAGTGCCGATTGATGCTGTCAACCTAAGTATTTGGGTAAATGTTGGCTCATCGGTGGAAAGCGATGATATCAATGGCATGGCGCATTTCCTTGAGCATATGGTTTTCAAGGGTAGCGATCGCCTCAATCTTGGTGAATTTGAACAGGCGATCGAGTCACACGGTGGCAACACCAACGCCGCAACTAGTCAAGACTACACCCATTTTTATATCAATGTTGCCCCCCAAGACTTTGCCAAGCTCGCCCCCTTACAGCTCGATATCGTCCTAAAGTCAAGTATCCCCGATAATGAGTTTCAGCGCGAACGTCATGTGGTACTAGAGGAAATCCGCCGCAGCGAAGACAATCCAGATCGCCGCATCTATCGCCACATCTCCGAGCTTGCCTACGGTCAACTCCCCTACAGCCGCCCAGTCCTTGGACCTGTCGAAGTGATTTCGCAGGTGACATCGGAGCAGATGCGCGATTTCCATCGCCAATGGTATGCACCCCAAAACATGACGATCGCCGTCGTCGGTAATCTGCCAGTCTCAGAGATGATCGGTGTGATTGAGAAATATTTCCAAGAATATTTTGCCGATGCCAAGGCGATCGCTGATCCACCAACACAAAAACAATTTGCACCGTTACCCGCTTTCACAGAAATCGTGCGCCGCGAAGTCACCGACAGCAGCCTTAAGCAAGCCCGTCTAAGCATGACATGGCGCGTTTCTGGTCTGCAAGAACTTGAGGAAACCTATCCTTTGAGTATCTTGGCAAATGTCCTCGGTAGTGGGCGCACCTCGCGCATGGTGCAGGACTTACGCGAAAATCAACGTATCTGCGATCGCATTTCCGTCAGCAACTCCGCCATGCGTTGGCAAGGCACTTTTCAAGTCTTCGCTAAGTTGAATGTGGAAAATGTCGATGCAGTTGAGCAATCCATCCGCGAACATATTCGTCGCCTCCATGACACTTTTGTCACCGATGAGGAACTAGCCAAGATCCGCACTCAAGTTAGCAATCGCTTTATCTTTGGCAATGAGTCCCCTCGCGAGAGAGCAGGCATTTACGGCTATTACGATCGCATTGTTGGCTCCCTCGACCACGCACTCAACTATCCCGATCGCATCAAGTCCATCACCAAAGAAGATATCCAAGCCGCCGTTCGTAAATACCTCAATCCTGATGCCTACGGTATTCTGATCGTCAAACCTTAAAATAAAAAAGTGGGCTAGACTCACTTTTTTATTTCTGTGATTATGTGAATCAATATGCTTAAACACATCAGCATCAAAGGCTTTAAATCAATTAAAGAACTAGATTTAGATTTATCTCCCATCAACGTTTTAATCGGCGCGAATGGTTCAGGTAAATCTAATTTTATTTCCTTTTTTAAGCTATTGAATCGGATGATGCAATCTCAAGGCGAGTTGCAATTTTTTATTGGGCAATCAGGAGGTGCAAATTCTTTTTTATTTGATGGAGCAGCAATTACTCTTCAAATCGAATCAAACCTTGAATTTGAAGTTAGTAAAGATAAATTTGACTATGCTTTTAAAAATGATAAGTTTGACTATTCATTTAAACTTTCTCATGCAGCATCGGACACATTTGTATTTGCCGAAGAGAAATATCGTGATTTTGATGCCATGCATCTTAATGTTTGGTCAAATTGGATGACATTACTATCAGGTCATAGAGAGTCAAATCTGCTTGAATTTACAAAATTCACACCAAGAAAAATCTATAGCCTGATACGAAATTTTATTGTATATCAGTTTCATAACACTTCAAGTACTTCAAGAATTAAACAAAAGTTGAATGCTGATGATAATCAATATCTTAAAGAAGATGCTGGTAATTTAGCATCATTTCTCTTAAGAATTAGATCAAAAGAACCTCGTTATTATCAAAGAATTATAGAAACAATTTCACAAATTGCACCATTTTTTGCAGATTTTGTACTAAATCCTATCAATAAAACAGTGCTTTTACAGTGGAGAGAAAAAGGGTCTGACTTAGTTTTTAGTCCCCATCAAGCATCAGATGGAACATTAAGAGTAATGGCTTTAGTAACGCTTTTATTACAGCCTCCTGATACTCTCCCTGATGTTTTAATTTTAGATGAGCCAGAACTAGGATTACATCCTTATGCAATTAATATTATTGGCAGCTTAATTAATAGCGTTTCTAATCGTTGTCAAGTGATTTTAGCAACTCAATCACCGTTATTAGTTGATTGTTTTGACCCAGAAGACATTATTGTTGTTGAAAGAAATGATCGAGAATCTACTTTTAAAAGATTAGTTGCAGCAGATCTAGAAGATTGGCTAGAAGAGTATTCATTGTCTGAATTATGGAATAAAAATGTAATTGGTGGGAGACCTAGCCGATGATTCGTTTAAACATTATTGTTGAAGGGGAGACAGAAGAAATATTTGTAAACAACACTTTGGCTGATCATTTAGGACAATTTCAAATTTCTACATCTGCTTGCCAAGTAACAACTAGTAAAGCTAAAAGTAAAAAAGGTGGATTAGAAAATTATGCGAAAGTTGAGAATGATATTAATCGATGGCTAAAGCAACAAAGTAAACAAGATGTAAGATTTACAACTATGTTCGATTTATACGCTTTGCCAAATGAATTTCCATCATTTGAGAAGGCGAATAAGTTGTCAGATCCTTATCGTAAAGTTGAGCTTTTGGAAACTGCTTTTGCAAGTAGTATTAGTGACAATCGTTTTATTCCATATATTCAGTTACATGAATTTGAATCTTTGATTTTTACAAACTTAGAGGAGATATATAAAAGCTTTCCTGAATATGATGGATACAAAAATGAAATTAATCAATTGTCCACAGAATGCAGTAGTTATTCATCTCCTGAATTCATTAATCAAGGAGTAACTACTGCTCCTTCTAAGCGACTTGCAAAAGTTATTCCTAGATACGACAAATTAAAAACTACTTTAGCTCCTCAAGTAATCCAGAAAATTGGGTTGGTAAAAATCAGAGAAAAATGTCTGCATTTTGATCAATGGATTACGCAGCTAGAAAACTTGCGAACCTGATCCAAACCGCGATATATGCCAAAATTAGAGGATATAAGAAAAATATTTATCGAGCCATGCAGCAGTTACTTTATATTGAAATCCCAACACCTCAGGTTGTAGCCGTGAAGACATGGCTCCAATCTACCTATCAGCCACCCTTTGGGAAAAAGACACCTGCTAGGCATGGCTTTATCCTCGATCGCCAAAATCGTTCAGGGGTGATCGCGCAGTTATCGGTATTTATCTGGACATTGCAGCGCACGACTTATTTAAAAGTATTTCGCTGGTCGGATGAGGTCATGGAGGGCGAAAAAGAATTTCTGGGGCATTTAACCAAGGCGGCGCGTCAAGCTTTTCCCTACGAATTTAAGCAACCACCTGCGATCGCTCCGAATCAATCTATTTTTGAGGCGTTAGCCGTAGAATATCCACTTACGGTCAAGTTCTTTCAGCGCATTCCCAATGGCGAATATGACCTGAATCGTGTCTATTGGTGGGAAAAGCGTTGGCGTGAGAGTGTGAAATCTCCTGAAACTCCCAAACAAGTTATTTTTGAAGAATCAAGTACTACATCAAATACTGTAAGTCAGCCGCAACTAGACTACGATATTGTCTACTTGGGTGGGGCATTAGGTGCGATCCATGCGGCGATGATGGCAAAGCTTGGCTATCGGGTTTGCCTAGTGGAGCGCATTCCCTTTGGAAGGATGAATCGAGAATGGAATATCTCCCGTGCCGAGTTTCAGAACCTGATTGATTTTGAACTGTTTACCAAAGAAGAATTTGAAGCGATGATTACGGCGGAATATGTTGATGGATTTAACAAATTCTTTGATAGCAATAATCCACCCCATCTCAAAGCTAAGGTGCTGCATACGCCGACGGTGCTAAATATTGCGATCGACACTAATCGATTGCTAGAAATTTGCAGCAAGAAGTTACATCAATATGGAGCGGTGATTTGCGATCGCACTGAGTTTGAGAAGGTTGTAGTTAATCCCCAAAGCGCGACTATCTTTGCTAAGAATTTAGAAACTAATGAACCTGTGACAATTACTTCTAGATTAGTAATCGATGCAATGGGATCAGCTTCGGCGATCGCTCAACAACTGAATGCGGGGCAAGCCTTTGATAGCGTCTGCCCGACAGTGGGCGCAGTTTTAGAAGGCATCGATAAACACGTTTGGGATTCCCAATATGGCGACGTTCTGTTTAGTCATGGTGATATTTCACGGGGACGGCAACTAATTTGGGAACTATTTCCCGCCGAAAAAGATGAGTTGACGGTTTACCTATTCCATTATCACCAAATCCATCCTGAAAACCCCGGCTCCTTGTTGGAGATGTATGAGGACTTCTTCACGATTCTGCCAGAATATCGCCGTTGTGATATGGAAAAACTAACTTGGAAGAAAGCAACCTTTGGCTATATTACAGGGCATTACAGTCTCAATGAAGACTCTAAAAAATGTTCCTTTGATCGAATTTTGGCGATCGGTGATGCTGCTTCGCTGCAATCGCCACTGGTATTTACGGGGTTTGGCTCTTTAGTGCGGAACTTACCTCGCCTAGCAACTTTGCTGGATACTGCTCTCAAACATGATCTACTACAAGCCGATGATCTTAGTCAGATTAACGCCTATCAGAGCAATATTGCAGTAACTTGGCTATTTTCTAAGGGAATGATGGTTCCGACGGGAATGCACTTACCGCCAGAGCGCGTTAACTCAATGCTGAATACGTTTTTTGGATTACTTGCTGATGAGCCGCAACCCGTTAGCGATCGCTTTATCAAAGATCGCCTCAGTTGGTTGATGTTTAATCGACTGGCATTAATTGCCGCATTTAAAAATCCGAGGCTAATTCTCTGGATTTTGGAAATGGCAGGTACGGGCGATATGTTGAAATGGCTCTCTAGTTATGGTGCGTTTACACGCAGTTCTATGGCTAATGCTGTTTTGGGTAACTGGTTGCCAGCCATGATTAGAAGCTGTCAAGCATGGTTAGAACCCACTAACCCGCGCCTATGGCTACGTTTACTCAGTTGGAGCTATGCCATTAACTATTCTGTGGGCAGAAGCAAATAGATAGAACATCGGCACTTTGCGCCGATGTTCTATCTAGATCTTTGGCTCTAGTCTAATCAACTGCCCATTCTGCTCATCGGTGAGAATGTAGATTAAACCATCAGATCCCTCGCGTACATCGCGCACCCTCTGCCCAATGGGAATAGATTCCTGAATTGCTTTATTATTTTCAAACCGAATTCGTAATACTTCCCGTGATACCAACCCGCCTGCAAAGATCTGTCCTTGCCAAGTGGGAAAGCGATCGCCATTGTAAACCGTTAGACCTGAAGGAGCGATCGAAGGAGTCCAGACTACCTTGGGTTCAGGAACATCGGGACGAGACTTAACCGCAGATACATCGCCGCCGAGATATTCTTGACT
This sequence comes from uncultured cyanobacterium, assembly GCA_963750795.1. Taxonomy (GTDB): domain Bacteria; phylum Cyanobacteriota; class Cyanobacteriia; order Pseudanabaenales; family Pseudanabaenaceae; genus Pseudanabaena. The sequence goes on along the minus strand of CAVVRZ010000001.1, from coordinate 142,515 downwards.
GTAACTGACTACGGGCCAGCCATAGTTTTTGCCTGAAGTGATTAGATTTAGCTCATCACCACCTCTTGAGCCATGCTCCGTTGACCAAACCTGTCCCGAAGCGCGATCGACAAATAACCCCTGAATATTGCGATGTCCATAGCTCCAGATTGCGGGATCAGTGTTAGGGCGATTAACAAAAGGATTATCCGTTGGAATAGAACCATCATCTTTGATGCGAATAATCTTGCCAAGGTGACTATTGAGATTTTGAGCCTGATTGCGAATTAATGCCCCATTTAACTGGAGAGGTGGATTCCCTCCATCACCGATCGCCACTAGCATTGTTTCGTCATTGAGCCAACTGATCCGCGATCCAAAGTGTTGAGTACCTGACTTGACGGGATTAACTGCAAAAATCACCTGTGGCTCCACCAAAGCCTCACCATCAAATTTTGTCCTTAAAATGTTGGTGCGATTAGCATCTTCATTACCAGTGGAGTAGGTTAAATAGACAAACTTATTCTCACTAAAACGTGGATGGAGAGAGATATCCATTAACCCTGCTTGACCAGAAGCAAATAGATTTGGTAGTTCTACCTTGACCTGTGTAATTTTGCCATTTTGTAAGCGTTGGACTCGCCCCACCCTTTCTGTAATCAAAAGTGATTGATCGGGCAACCATGCCATACTCCAAGGTCTTTCTAGCCGATCGACTACCGTCACTTTTTGAAATTCTCCATTCTTACTTTGGGAGATCTTATTTGAGGATGGCAGGGAAGTTGCTGAAGCAGTTGGACTGGACTGGACTATGGGAGTAGCGGAGGCTTGAGGAGATGGGGACTGCACAACCACAGGATTGCCTAGATTTGCTTCCGAAAAAGAACAACTGCCAATGGTTAAGGCGATCGCCCCAATGGTGATGCTTTTGAGGGAGTTTAAGGTGGTCATTATGAATTGATCATCAATAATCTGTGGATACGCGATGATTTTAGCCTATGAATCAGCTAGCCTCCGTCACCACATCAGGTCTAATCCCAAAACCTTCGGTATTAACGTGAGTTCGACAGTGAAAAGTGGTAAAAATTGCAAAGCAATTTTTACCACTTTTCACTATTTGTGCGGCGCTTCGTGCGGTGTAAATGGCTATATCAAACTCACTTTGTATTAGGCACTTTCCTTTTTGTGGGTGATATCGCGCAGGGTCACTGTAAAACCATCACCCAGCTTAACGGCAGTAATGTGATACCAAATAGGTGGCTCTGATGGATAGATAACTTCTTCTTCAAGGGGAGTTCCTAACTCCACAACTTCGGCTAGGCGCTCAAATAGATCAGAATTTAGACGCTCTAAAAACTTTCTCAGTACCAATTTGCCAATTAGATCTTCGCGACTGCGATCGAAGACTTTAGCAATTACAGGATTAACCACCAAGCATCGAAAGTCTTCGATATTACCAGTGATCGGATCTCTAACTGCTTGTAATGCCGCGATCCCATCTAGAACACTGTTTAAGACACTGGTGATCAATGCCCTCGATTGATAGAGCATTTCTTCCATTTCTTTGCGTCGCGCAATCTCATCTCTAAGTGCGCGTTGTTGGCGTTGGATCGTGAGTTGATTTTCCAGACGCACCACCACTTCTTCACTCTGAAAAGGCTTAACAATATAGTCAACGCCTCCAGACCAAAAGGCTTTTACTTTGTCGAAAACATCATCAAGGGCACTCACAAAAATGATCGGAATATCCCGCAAGTCTTCATCAGCTTTGAAAGCTTGGCAAACTTGATAGCCATCCATTTCAGGCATCTTAATATCGAGGATAACAATATCAGGCTGCTTGACTCGAGCAGTTCTTAATGCCATGCGCCCACTGGTAACACTACGGACGTTATATCCGAGTGAAAGCAGCAAATCACTGAGCATACGCAAGTTTTCGGGCAAATCATCTACTAGGAGAATACTGCCATTGGTATCAGACGAGGGGGTGTAGCTCATGAATTCGACGCAGAGAGAGGGAGGGAATAAGTTCGGCAAAACATCAACAGAAATGTCTCAGATATAATTTCAGTCATGTAAGTTTTTGGTAATTCCTTGACAATCTTTAAAAATATCAAGTCCCCGTCCAAAAAACATAGAAAAAATAAGATTAGTACGAATTACACCTTACTAAAATAAGAGTGCAAGATAAGCATATAGAGGTTTACAAGGAAGTGAGTTACAGATTTAGGTTTTACGCCGAATGTGGAAAACTTGAATCTATTTCACTAAGAGCTTTATAGGTTTAAATCAATATTAGACTAATTTGATTGTTATTAGTATCAACTAATGTTGCGATCGCTACCTACTATTGGGTTAATTAAAAAATAAATCTTAAGGTTTTAGAATTTAAATATGTGAAAGGCTCCAGTATTTATTTTTGTGATAATTTCTTCCTAGAAAAAACAAAGCCCAGTCGTTTATTGACTAGGCTTTTTCGTGATAATGTAAAGTTTATTTTTTACGGGTCTGACGGGGCTCGAACCCGCAACTTCCGCCGTGACAGGGCGGTGCTCTAACCAATTGAACTACAGACCCAAATTTCTTTGGATTTGCTCAAATTTTGATGTTTTCCTCTCGGAATCACTTGAGGATTGCGTTTTGCTTTCCTTCATTTGAGCGATTTCTATTATGCGGATTCGCGATGAGTTTGTCAACACTTTATCAAAAATACTTTGAAAAGGTTTTAAAAGTGGCAGAAGTCCTATCTATTACCAGAAAAAGTCAGAAAATGTCGTTGCAAGATCATCATGTCGTGATATTCTTTCACGCATTATTTGCCGTCTCAATTTGTCCTATTGGATTTAATTGCATTGTAGAGGACTTCCATGAACTGCTTCCAACGCGAAAATATTCCTATCGCTAGCAAAAAACTCCATATCAGCGCAAATATTGCCAATACCAAGAAAATGAAGATGGCGATCGCCAATGCGTTGTTCGTACCTCTCGTGCCCTTACTGAGTATTGTAATGCCCAGTATTTTGCCGAGTGGATTTATGCCATCGGCGATCGCCTTGCCTGGACAAGCACCCGATCAAGTTGCGGACTGGATTAAAACAAACCCTGCGTTGCGTCCTGAAGCAGGTGAGCGTTTATTAGTTCGTAAGAGCGATACTGCTTCAAGAAGGTTTCAGTTTCAGGCTAGCGTGGTTTTGCCGGGGATCGCCCAAATTAAGGGCGATGGTAATAATTTGATCAGGAGTGAGCGGATTAGTATTTTTGATGTGATTAATGGCGTGACGCGATCGCGTTTAGAAGAGTCGCTCCGAGCTATCTATGGACCTGAAATTATGCGCGACTATGCGACGTCTCAGCGTGTGTATGCCTATCCGACTGCCGCAATGGTGCAGCGATCGCGGGCAAGAAATGCGTCTCCGATCTTGGCAGCATTGCAAGGTGAGTTACGCCAAGGCAAAAAGTATGGTTACTGGGTAGAACTTTTGCAAAATGGCAAGGGTAGCGCTAATTCTGGTCAGATCACCGTATTTGAGCTAAGTAGCCTCTCGAAGCTAGAACAAGAGCTAAGCAAGCGCGAAAAGTTCTAAATAATTCCCAACAAAAAAGACTCGCAAAGCGAGTCTTTTTTACAGAGAGATAGTGGTTTACAGATGAGCATAGGCTCATCTGTAAACCACAAAATATAGACAATTCAAATAAGAAAAATAGGGCTTAGACTTCGCTCAGCCAGCAATATACGATAGCTGAGCGAAGTCTAAGCCTCTTGAATTTATTTGGAATTACTATCAATCAAACCAAGAGCTTTGAGTTTTGCCGTAGGCAAAACTCAAAGCTCTATATAGAAGAGAGTCGCGACAAGACTCTCTTCTGGTTTTAGCTATAAAAACCAACCGTAGCTATGTAATCCTTTGCCAAGGAGATTTACGCCGAGATAACAAGTCCATACAACTAGCAAGCCCATGCTTGCTAAAATCGCAGGTTTGCGACCTTGCCAACCTTTGGTAATTCTGGTGTGCAGATAGGCGGCAAATACCAGCCATGTAATCAGTGACCAAGTTTCTTTAGGATCCCAGCTCCAATAGGAACCCCATGCTTCGTTTGCCCAAACGCCTCCCGCGATAATGCCAATGGTCAGCAACGGGAATCCTAAGCCGATCGCTCGATAGCTAAGATTGTCGAGGGTTTCGCCAATGGTGAGGCGGCGGAGGGATAGAGGCTGGACTGAGGTGGGAGCCGCCGCCGTGATGGTACTGCCCGATGATAATTCCGAGGTGTTTAGGACACTGCCCATGCTGTCAAGGGCGAAAGCTGCAAAGGTTTCCGTCTGGTCTGGCTTGAAACTACGAAGATTTGTACCGAAGGAGCTACCCTGCAACACGACATCTTGACCACGGGTGACAATCAAAAAGGCGATCGCCAAAATGCTACCTGTCATCAGAGCCGCATAACTCAACAACATCACGCTAACGTGCATCATCAACCAATTGGACTTGAGCGCAGGCACTAATGGCTCAGATACCTGCATTCCCGAAGGTAAGGCGAGGGCAGCAAAAGCGCTGATGCCCATCGCTAGGGGAGAGGTAAATGCGCCCACAAGACGCTTGGCAACATCATTAGAGCTTTTGCTACCGATTTGATTGACAACAATGTGCATGGTCGTAATCCCCCAAGCAAGGAAGAATAGGGACTCGTAGAGATTGCTGAGGGGAAAGTAGCCTGCATCTAGCCAACGCGCTCCCAAGAGGGTAGCGATACAAAGATTGGCGATCGCCATACCTGCATTACCAAGCGATCGCAAATATGGCAATTGGGGAAATGCGACATGAACCCAAAAAATGAGCATGGTCGCAAATAGCACTGCAAATGATGAGTTGTCTAATAAATTCTGAAGCTCGACGAGTTGCATTTTTTTAAAAGTGCATTTTTTATACGTTTTCAATCATTGTAAGCGATTGAGCGATGTTGATAATTCTTGCTCCTGTGTGGCATTTTGAATGGCATTTTGAATGGCATTTGTATGGCATTTTGTGTTTTGGCATTACATTAACATTGCGCCCATGCTTGAGGTTGCTTACTGTCCCATCTCTTTTTCAGGAATCCTGAACTTTGACTATGCCCTTAAACTATCGATCGCTACCTGAACAACTCCCTAACCCCAATGCCAAAGGTGCGATCGTCGCCCTTCATGGCTGGGGTGCAAACTGTGATGATCTAATTTCCCTTGCGCCTCTTGTGGGTTTGCGGGACTATCAATGGATTTGCCCTGAGGCTCCCTTTAACCATCCCATGCCCGATGGCAAAATGTGGTACGACCTTCAAAGTCTTGATACTGAAGGTCTAGCCCATAGTTGTGAGTTATTGAGTCAATTTTTAGAAGATTTACCACCAATGACGGGTATTCCCCTGAGCAAAACATTCTTATTAGGATTTTCGCAGGGGGGCGCGATGACCCTTGATGTGGGGCTGGGTTTTCCCTTGGCGGGATTGATTGCCCTCAGTGGCTACCTGCACATTACTGAAGCTGAGCTGCAAGAACTTACGGGAGGAACCAAGCCCAACTTTCCGCCGATTTTAGTTGCCCACGGCACTCAAGACCAAGTTGTCCCCATCGGAGTCGCTCACAACACTCGCGACGTATTCGCCCGCCTTGGTATCGAAGTGGAATATGCCGAGTATGAAATGGCGCATGAAATCCGTCCTGAAACCTGCGATCGCATTCAGCAATTTATTCTTGATCACACTTGAGACAAAACCCAAAGGAGAGCGATCGGTGCGAAGTACTGCCCCTCTTTTTAGAAATCGCAAATATCTGACATTTTATTTCATTTCATGACTAGTCAATTTTTAATATGACAGTGTATTGTTATGATCAAAATAAGCACTCATATAACTTATCTAAAATCTATATTACCTAGGAGATATTCTATGAATCTTTCAGATGCTCAAGTTTTCACCGCCTTGGCAGTTGCGCTAGTTCCTGCTGTACTTGCTGCCCTATTGGGTTCCGCTCTTGCTAACTCCTAATTTTTTACTTGTGTGAATCCTTGAGATTAGTTAGTTAAAAAACAAAAAACAGAGATGCAATTTGTAAAGTACAATGCGTCTCTGTTTAAAAAAACTTAATAAGAGTCCACTCAAAACTTACTGCATTGCGACTTGTATTTATTCTTAGATTGCCTAATCTCTTCATAACTGCCATAACTTTCAAAATCTAGAGGTGGCAAATGGTTGCCAAACGAGATCTGTCTCCACGTTTTTCTCCACAAGTTTCTAAGCCTTCCTCAGTACGATCGCGCAATATTCATGCTAATCCCGATGGCACGCTGCCACTAAATGCGGGATCAAGCCATGCCAGTAGCTACAGTGAAGCTGTGGCTCACAATGTTCAACGCAAGCGCCAGCAGTATTATCGGGCTAAAGCAACGGAGGCGGTAATCGTCATTGTGGTCAATGTGGCTTTGTCTATGGCAGCGATCGCCGCAATTACTAAGCTACTGCCCTACCAGTCTTCACAAAAGGAACGCCTTGAAGAGATTACGACGGAAGTAAATACCGTTGAGCAGAAAGTTAATCAAATGCGGGAGAAACTGCCCCAGACCCTAAACTCTGGTAAGTCTCAAGAAATGCTGCTCCGTAGCCAAGGATTTATCAAGCAAAATCAAGTATCTATTAAGCTAATTAATCCGTCAGACATGGCTTCGCCTGATAACAATGGCGTAATGCCCACCACGACCACAGCGCAAAATCCTAACAATCGATAACCTTGACCAAGTAAAAAGCGTGGCGCACCGTGCGCCACGCTTTTTACTGTAAATCTAGCTCAATGAGACGGATTGCTAACAGGATTTCAGCTAATACTCTTTGCCAAGCGTAATACCAGCCGCTCCATCCATCAAGAATGCCGCCCTTGAAAACTAGGCAATAGAAAAAAATTATAATTGGGGCAATGACTTTGTACTTGCGTAGGCGATCGCTAAGGCTCAATTCTTGATGGGGAGTGGTGGCAAGTTTATTCGCTTCTATGATTAGGTAGCGATCTTGAGACTGTAACCAACGGCTTAGAGACTTGCGATCGTCATGGTTGATATATCCCGCTAGATAAGCGAATTTGTGGGAACTCGATATATTCACTCGATGGGCGTGACCATCTTGGACATAAGTAGCGCGATCGCGACGATAGAGAACCTGCCGAGGTGGAAGTAAGGTTCCCCGTAAAGGTTTGCCAAATACACAGTAACGAAATCTTGCAAAATAAGCGTCTTGGTTAGGATTGTCTGGCAGTGCATGAATGCTATCAATCAGTTCTTGACTAAGAACATAGTCAGCATCTAATGACAACACCCATTCAGTATTAATTAGAGTTAGCCCGTAGTTACATTGATTTGCGAAATCATCAAATCTGCGTTGAAAGACTTGAATATTTTTATAGTTTTCAGCATAGCTATCAATAATTTCTAAGGTTTGATCATTACTGAAGCTATCAATAATAATTATCTGCTTTGCCCAAGTTAACTTCTCTAGAGTTCTACCAATATTCGGTGCTTCGTTATAGGTAAGAATTAGCGGCGTAAGTTGTTCTAACATTTTTTGATATTAGTCTAAAGCTGAAATTTGGGACAGCTATAGTCATTTATATAGCTGTAGCTGCTTGTATTAACGTGAGTTCGATAGAGCCATTTGCGCCGCGCGAAGCGCGGCGCAAATGGCTCTATCGTTGTACTAGGACAAAATTAAAACCCAAGAAGCGATGGGCGGCGCACCGCCCATCGCTTCTTGGGTCTGTGTTCTGAGCAAAAACTTCTTTTGCTATATGTCCTGACTCAGTAACAGTTTTTAGCTCTATTTCTCTGTCAGTCGCCATACACCATCCCAATCATCATCGGGAGGATTTAGCAAGAAATGTTGACAACGGGTGATGTGAATATTTGCAGCTTTATTGTGATGATCTAGTTCTAACACTTCCGCAAACTCGGCGACGGCTTTACTAAAGCGACGATGTAGATAATGCTCACGTCCCGCTTGATAGCGATCAATAATTTCCCGTTGTGAGCCAGTTAAATTATCCGTCCTCAAACCGACGAGTTCATAGATACTGACAGGACGATTTTTACCCTTGACTTGAATGCGATCTAGCTCACGTACCCATAGGCGATCGCCGCATAGTTTATAGGTAGTTTCACTAATTACGATATCCGTACCATACTGCTTACTTGCGCCCTCTAGCCGTGATCCTAGATTGACCCCATCGCCGATCGCCGTAAATTCCATCCGTCTAGTCGAACCAATATTGCCGCTGATTACCGTATCCGAGTTAATCCCAATACCAATTTTAATCGTTGCCATATCGATTTCTTTGGGAGTTTGAGGGCGCAGCTTTTCAATCCGTTTTACGTTAAAGACTTGCAGTCGGTGACGCATATCGATCGCTGTTTGCACTGCCATCCAAGCATGATCGGGAATCGGCAGGGGTGAACCAAATACCGCCATGATCGCATCGCCAATATACTTGTCTAGAGTTCCCTTATAGTTAAAAACCGCCTCTACCATCGTTTCAAAATACTCATTGAGCATAATCACGACCTCTTCGGCGGCGAGGGTTTCCGTGATCGTTGTGTAGCTGCGAATATCGGAAAAGAGTACTGATACCTCCTTGCGATCGCCACCCATTTTGGCATCTCCGCCAGCTAGAAGCTGTTCCGCCAGTTCTTGGGTCATATAGCGATACATCGTACTTTTGAGCCGCTTTTCTTGGCTAATGTCTTCCATCACCACTAGCGCTCCATGTACCCCATCGCCATCGTCGCTATCGGACATAGTATTAATCGAAATGTTAATACTGTGCTGCTCACCATCTATGGATCTTAGGGTTTGGTCAGGATAATATTGCTTGCGGCTTTTTTCGTCTACGCCCCCTAAACTCGCCTCAAACCACCTCGTAAAGTTTGCTTTGTCGATGTTGATTAGTTCGTAGACCGATTGTCCTTCCATGGGGCTATTGCTTGTCCCCAGCAGGTCATAGGCACGTTTATTAGCCGCAATAATCTTGCCATACTTATCGGTCGAGATCACTCCATCCGATAGGCTCCGCAAAATGTCCTTTTGCATCTGTTGTTCTTGCTTGACCTTGGCAAATAACTTTGCATTTTCTAACGCCACACCTGCTTGCACATTAAAGACTTTCATAAAGTCTTCGTCATTGCTATTGAAGCTAGCTTTAAAGCGATCGGGCGCGGCGGGCCAGTGGCGATGATCGTAGGCTGGGAAGTCGCCACGCTGTAATTTATTCACCAACTGAGTCACGCCAATCAACTCCTTATTAGAGTTAAAAATGGGCATACATAACAAGCTACAGGTGCGATAGCCATTGTCACGATCAAATTTTTTCGAGTTATCTGCGTCGGGGTGCTCGTAAAGGTCAAAGGGAATATTCAACACTTCTCCAGTGATGGCAACTCTCCCCGCAAACCCAACACCCATCGGTACACGCAGTTCTTTGGTGATGCCATTGTGATTGATGATTTGTGTCCATAGATCATTGCGATCGCGATCAATCAGCCAGAGAGTACTGCGATCGGCATTCATTAATAATTTAGCTTCATCCATCACCTTCTTGAGCGTAGTCTCGAGATCCAAACTTTGCCCAAGGGACATCGCTGCTTTCATCAGGGCATCGGCAGCTCTTTGTTTTTGTGCCGCCGAATAAAAGGCTTGCGAACTTTCAAGGATCAAACGCATGGAGGGGGCAAACTGAGCAAATAAAGCCTGATCCTCTTCCGTAAATCCCACATTATCGACGCGATCTTCTAAGGGGAGGAGCGGATCATTGATACGGAGTTTATTAATCAATTGGACAACTGCCACCAGTTGATCATTGTCATTGAGTAGGGGCATCGCCAGCATGGAGTAGGTGCGGTAGCCCGTGCGCTCAAATTGCTTTTTTGCCTCTATTGATCGCGGGTCGTCAAAAAAATCAAAGGGAATATTGACAATTCTGCCGTAGGTGGCAACTTCTCCCGCGATACTGATTGGCTCTGTGGAAATCCGAATTTCAATATTCTTACCATCTTCGCCACAAACATTTGTCCAAAGCTGATTTTTATCTGCATCCAGCAAAAATATCGTCGTGCGATCGGCTAGTAACAATTCTCCAATCTTGCCGCGAATTGCTTTGAGCATTTCATCAAGAATGACATCAAAGTCGGTATTGAGCATTCCCAAGGTTTGATTGACAATTCTCAGCCTCTGCTCAACATCGCTGACAACTTGGCTAAATTTTTCAGGGGTAAGTGGGGCAAGTACAGAGGCAAAGTTGCCACCAGAGTTGACGGTCAGAGCGCTGGGTTGAGAAACTTTCGGGGATGGGTTTGCAGACGATTCGCTTTCCGCAAGCACCTCGATCGTGCTTGATTCTGAGGGCGGTACACGAGAAGAAGAAGATGGTGTCATATCAGCACTACGATTTTCGTTTAGTCCCAACTTTGAGAGTGTTGATGTTGATCCAAGCACTCTTGTTCCACTTACACAGTCTTCAATAAGACATTTAAATAAAGCATTTGAGTCAATCTCAAGGCAAGTATACTAGCATCCATCAGATGTTGAGCGCAAATGTAGACCTAAGCTTCAGCTCTTTGATTTGGCGATGCTCTCTATTTTGTGTTGTAGTTTGCTTTATGATTCGGAGGTGGATTTAGAGATGGGAACATATTTCTCTAGGCAATCCTTTAAGGTTTCAACATCAAATAAAATTGGTAAAAAGTGAATGCTCTTAACTTCTTTAAAATAGAACAAGACAGGAAATCTAAACCAAAAAATTTGCCAATCCTGCCATTCCTGATAGGGAAATGTCCGAAACTTTTCTTGGGCGCGATATACTTCCAAATCAGTTGCAGTAAAGATCAGGCGAATATTGCCAGCTTGATAGGCTAGAAAAAGACCAAACACCGCGATCGCTCCTGAGATAATCGGCTGTATCCAAATCCAAGGCACAGCTAGCAGAATAGTCCCGATCGGTACGGCATAGCTGGGCTTCAGTTCTGTATCCTGCGATGCAGTATTTGGTGCAAGTAAGGGATTTGATGTATCCATGTTGATTAAAATGCTTAGTTTCTGTCTATAGATATATGTTCAATTCTAAAGCTATCGCTACTTTAGTGAAGTGATAAGATCAACATTATCAACCCAATGCACTTTAGTTAGTTTCTTCACAACTGAGTGTACGTTTGGCAAGCAATTCTAAGAGCAATCTTAAAGAGCAATCATAACTTGTACCCAAGCCTAGGAAATGTCTATGAACTTATCTTCAACAGTAAATGACTTGGCTATGCCCTTGCATGAAGCCGCCAAAGATCCCAAAGTATGGGGCAACCTTAAGCAGGCGATCGCCACCAGTTCTGGCTTTGATAAGTGGCAAAGCTCACGGCATGGTGATAAAGCAATTGATAAAGCCGCAGCCGACAAGCCAACTTCGTTATCACAGGAGGGCGCTCTCGATGATCTCGTCCGTACCTATTTACGTGAGACACTAGAAACGTTAGCGTACTAATTGCGAGATTTTCTTGTGAGTGAAGCATCAGAAACTCAATTCAATAATAATTCCTTAGAAACCTCTTTTGAGTCCGTCAGGGAGCAACTAGCATCTGAAGAAATGGACATTCGTATGAAAGCCGTTCATGCTAGTCGCTCTCTTCAGGATTCGGAGAGGTTTAGTCTGTTAGTGACTGCGGCACAGGACAGTGCGGCTCGTATCCGCTACGATGCGGTCAGTCAAATTGGTACGGTCGGCACAGTTGATCGCGGTCAAGCTTTACAAATCCTGAGCGATCGCCTTTTGCATGATCCAGAAATAGATGTCAAGGCGGCGGCGGCAGCTTCGATGGGAGCTTTACAATTAGTCCAAGGGTTTGACCTACTACAAACTGCTTACACTTCAACTAATGACTGGATGTTTCAGTTTAGTATCATCGCTGCGATTGGTGAGTTGGGCGCTCCAGAGGGATTTGATTTCCTTGCCCAAGCCTTAGAAAATCCTAATGAGTTAGTTAAGATTGCCGCCATTGGTTCCCTTGGTGATCTGGGAAATCCTGAGGCGATCGCCTTACTTATCCCCCTCGCTGAAGATCCCGATTGGCAAGTGCGTCATCGTGTGGCTCAGTCCCTCGCTCACCTTGGCGGTGCAGAAGCACAAGCAGTTTTAGACAAGTTAGCCAATGACCCGATGCCCCAAGTTGCTGAAGCCACGCGATCGCTTTTAGCCCAATAAAACATTAAAAGTCTCGCAACGCGAGACTTTTAATGTTTTATTGGCTAACCTGAGTTCATAGTATAGACAATTCAAATAAGACATAGGGATTCGACTCCGCTCAGCCATTAATATACGGTGGCTGAGCGGAGTCGAATCCTCTTTAAATTTATTTAGAACTACTATAGGTTACAAAAATTTAAACCCTCAAAAGCAAAAGCCGCACATCGTGCGGCTTTTGCTTTTGAGGGTCTTAGAAAGAACTTGCCACGCAAACTCTTTCTAAGAACAAATATAAAATTAACGCTAGTCGATGCTAGTCAGTCAATTAGAAGGAGAAGGTGGTACGGATTACACCAACAGTGGCAGTGCCGTTAGCATTGCTGCCGCCTTGGTTGAAGACGAAGAATACACCAGGGGTGATGCTGATGTTCTTAGAAACGCGGAAACGGTAGAATGTTTCCAAGTGGTAAGCGGTATCAAGGCTACCATTAGCAGTACCGCCAACACTGGTTCTGAGCAAAGGCTGACCAAAGGTCAATGCAGCCAAGTCGCCTTCACCGAAAACATCCTTAACGGAGAGTGATGCCAACCAGCTAGTGAAGGTTGTTGAAGCATTAACACCATTGGCATCTGCAAAGGTGTAAGAGCCCCAAGTATTGAAAGTGAACTTGTTGGTGATATCCCAAATCAAGCTACCAACAACAGTATTGGTTCTAGTACCAGTCACACCAGCAGCATTAATGCTGTCAACATTTAGTCCAGATGCAAGGTTAGATCCAAATGTGTGAGCGTTGGCATAGCCGATACCAAGAGTGAAGGCACTAGAAGGCTTGTAAACCAACTGAGCAGCAATCTTCGTATCGCCACCACCTAGACCACCTTGACCAGTAGCGAGTCCAGCATTGGATGCGCTATACATCAGTTCGAGGTTTGCTTGGTCATTAAACTTAAAGTTTAAACCAGCGATCGCCAAACCAGCATCACGACCACTAGAAGCAATGCGGATCAAAGGATTGAAACGACCAAAGCGGGAAATTGTACCTTGACCATCACTTTCCAAAGGATTGAGAGGGCTGATTACATCTTCAGGAGCGCCGATCGGTGCAATATAAGCAGTAATATTGTCGCCAACTGGGAAGCGGTAGTACAAACGACCAATACTGAAGTTGTTGCCTGTATTGGTATCAAAGGATAGACGAGCTGCATTTGTACCGCTAGCCAGACCTGGTACACCAGTTGCACCAGTTGTACCCGCGAGGTTAGGTACATTAGCTGCCTCAAGGCGAGTTCTGAGCAAGTCCTTGCCAGTGAAGCTAGTATCTAGGTTCAAGCGAGCGCGGTAGCTGAAGGTAACATTGGTTCTATCTACGGAACCAGCGGGAGGTGCTACAACACCGTCAGAGCCAGCAGCTACGGAGAAAATTGCTTCACCGCGTAGCTTGGTGGTGGTGGAGAATTGTTGTGCTTCGAGCTTAGCGACCTTGGCATCAAGGGCATCAACACGACCACGAAGGGCGGTTAACTCAGCAGCAAATTCTTCTTGAAGTCTTTGGAGGGTTTCGAGGTCTTCCTTGCTAACCTTGTCAGCAAGTCCTGCGGAGATGATTTCGTTGATCTTGTCTAAGCAAGCGTTGAGACCAGCAGCGAATTCATAACGGCTGGTGGCTTGGTTACCACGGAAGGTGCTGTCAGGATAGCCAGCGATACAACCGTAACGCTCAACGAGGGATTGTAATGCGGTGAATGCCCAGTCAGTAGGTCTTACGTCACTTAATTGTGATACGGAGGTGACGTTTTGAGAAATGGTGCTGGGGTTTAGTTGAGTTCTTTGAACGATCGCATTGGCACTCATCGAGTCTACGGATTCGTTGACTTGAGTTGATTGTTGCGCGTTAGCAGCACCACCAATGATTGCAGATGCGGCGATGGTAGCAGTAATTACAACTGGTGTAAACTTGCCGTTTTTCTTGGTAGATGACTTAGACATTAGAATAACTATGCTCCTCACGATTTAATAGCTTTAGTTCGTATTGCTATATACAGATAAGATATCAACAAAAGTGTCTAAACGTTAAGTGTTAAGCAACACATATACTTAATTCGCAATTTTGAATGACTGACTTATACAATTTGTATTCTAAGTTCAGGCATACACGATCCTCAAAAGACCACATAATGTTTTGTACTAACTTAAAGCCCAGAAAGATTTTTGAACCACTCAAAATTTTCGTAGGCTGACAAGGGGTGATGACAATATAAAAATGTTTGGTGGAACAATTGAGTTAAGATGATAACTGTAGGGGATCATTGCATAAGCTAACTCTGCAAACTCACAAGCTGATTGAGTCTCACAAGCATCGTAAGAAGTTGCCAAAAGTTAGACTCACCCTAGGTATAAGTAAAATTTCTCTTGAAATTTTGTCAGACCGCTTCAGAGATACAAGTGAATATAGGTATTTCGAGCCATTAACTTCGAGCTGTATCACTATATCTTTTCAAGTTTGTCTAGGGGGTGAGCCAATTTTGATAAACACTCTTGCGATCGCCAAGCAGATCTAGTTCATTCTTGAGGATTCGTTTAGATAAGTCGAGCCTCTTGAAATAATAGTTTTGCGATATCGCGATGAAATTTCTTATCTGCAAGCATATTCGACACTATGTTTCTGCTTCAGATTCAGGGTTTCTGAGCTATGTTTACGGGCTGCAATTTTGATGTCGCCCCTAGTCCGCTCCAATTTACTCACCTTAAACCATCGCTCGACCTTCGCCTCATGGAATTCTCGATTACTCAACTGTTAGATAATTTCTCTGATGACAAGCTAGTTACGCCTAAGGCGATCGAAAAGAAACTTGGGATCAGTGACGATAATAAAAGCGTACGTAAACTTCAAGTTGCGCTAGATGCTTTGGAAAAAATTGGCGTTCTCGAAAAGGATAAAGGGCGATACCGCCGCATCCAAGAAGAAGGTCTAGTGGAAGGACGATTGCGCTGCTCTAGTAAAGGTTTTTGCTTTGCAATCCAAGATACGGAAGGGTCAGAAGATATCTATGTGCGTGAGAGTCGCCTTAGTAATGCTTGGAATGGCGATCGCGTATTAGTACGAGTAACCAAAGATGGAGTGAGGCGGCGATCGCCTGAGGGGGAAGTCCGTCTGATCCTTGAGCGTTCTAATCCCACCCTCCTATCGACGGTGAAGTTGGTGGATGGTAGTTATCGCGCCGTGCCTCTAGATGACAGACTCCTCTTTGAAGTAGAGTTAGTGCCTGATGAGGAAACTCCAGACTTAAATGTGGCGGTTGGCAAATTAGTCCATTTGGAAATGGTACGTTTTTCTCTTGGCAATCATTTGCCGATGGGGAGAATTTTACAAATCTTAGGGGATGATGCCGAATCCACTAATGATATTGATTTGGTATGTTGCAAACACAATTTGCCCAGACGATTTAGTGCCAAAGCATTGACGGCGGCAGCGAGTTTGCCTAGGGGAGTGCGTAAAGCTGATCTCAAACATCGACTAGACCTCCGCAAAACCTTAACGGTTCGGGTGGGTAATGCGGCGGCGGTTTCTATCGTAGAGACAGAAACAGGATGGGATTTGGGAGTTCATATTCCTGATGTGGCGACCTATGTAACTGCGGATTCGCCTTTAGATCTGGAGGCTCGTAAGCGTCTGCGGTCATTCTTTTTAGGTGATACTATCCTGCCGATGTTGCCTGAGATGAATGTCTTTAATCAGCCCGAATATCTAACGATGTCCGTGCTGCTTAAATTGGATCGTGAAGGTAATCTACTGTCCTTTGAGATCCAGCCTTCAGCGATCTTAGTTAGGGCAAATCTCAGCTATCAGAGAGCGCAACAGATTCTCGATGGTAAGGTGACTGTTGATGAAGATGCACCAAGCCAAGAAATTGATACTGAAGTAGAAGGATTAGTACATTTGATTGCCAAGGTGGGAGCCTTACTTCAAGAGCGATCCAATGCTATTCGTTTAGTTTTACCCCAGATTCCTTCTCAGGAGGCGGATGAAGGTGTGAGAGGCTTGACCGTTGTTCCTTTGACTTTGCCAATCTTGGGAACTGTTACCGAAATTATGATCTTGGCAAATCGGGCGATCGCTTCTCACCTGCAATCCCTCGCGATACCTGCAATTTATATCCGCCAGATCCCTCCTGACCAAGGTAAAATTGATGATTGGACAAAGCTGCTCGAAAGCTTAGGAATTACGGCGCAACTGGCTACGCCTGAGCAGATTCAAGTTGGGGAGCTACATCAAGTTCTTCAGCAGATCAAACAGCTAGAGCAAAGTACAACTAGCGATATTCTTCAGTATCTACTGCTGTCGATGTTTAAGACAAATGAGTATGTACTTGCCCCTGCGCCACACTTTGGTCTAGGTCTTGAGGAGCAAGCTTATACCCACGGTGTGTTTCCTCAGAACCACTATGGAGATCTATTGATTCAGCGCATTCTGCATACAGTGTTAGAGGAAGGACGCGATCGCCGCAGCATTAGGATTAAAGATGGTGTAAATCTGCGTAGCTCTTCTGCCCATGGTCAAGTGAATTGGAGTGTACTACCTCCTGAAACTGAGCGTCAGTTGATTGAAGATCTAGAGGCAATTGTCCCTAAGCTGAACCAAGCGGACACGCTCTACCATCGCTCCGTTTCTGATCTTGATGGTTTGCGAAAGGCAGAATTTATGCGATCGCATACGGGTGGGAATTTCCACGGCATCATCACTAGCGTCCAGTCCTACGGTTTCTTTGTCGAAATTGAATCGCTGTTGGTGGAAGGCTTAGTTCATGTCAGCTCTCTCAAGGACGATTGGTACGAGTTCCCCTTGATCAATGGCAAGGGCAGAGCGCGGGCTTCAACTCTGTTGGTGGGTCGTCGTAGTGGTCGTCAATATTGCCTAGGCGATCGCGTGGAAGTACAGGTTAAGGGCGTTGACTACTACCGTCAACAGATTGACCTAGTAGCGGTAGTTAATGTGGAAGGCGATCGTCCAGAAAATGTAGCCGAAGTTATGCCAACCGATGCTGATCTGGAGACCGCCGACCAAAGCGATAACCTGTACGAAGAATAGACATCCATCTAGTAGTGACGAATGGTAGCGCTGGGGATTGCCGTTCGTTACTGCTAGGGAAATCTAATAGGATTTTTGAGAATTAAGTTTTTAGAATTAATTTTTTAGCATTACGAGTTCTTCGCCATGTCGCTCTCCCGCCTATTGGTGACCGTCTTAAACCGTCTCCAGCCATCTGCCGAGACGGTGATGTTAGTGTCGGCGATCGCTGTGGGTGTGATCAGTGGCACGGGCGTTACTCTGTTTCGCAAGCTGATCTTAATTACTCAAGAACTTTACTGGCATGACTTAGCAGCTACTTTTAGTGGCAAATGGCACTGGGCAATTATTTGTATCCCAATGCTGGGCGCATTGGTCGTTAGTCTAATTCGCAAGCAATTAGAACTGGTGGAGTCAGGTAGCAATGGCAAATCCACAGGGGCTAATCAAGAAACAGGACTATCCTATGCCCAAGCCCCTCTCAAAACGGCAGCAGCAGCCTTATCACTGGGGGCAGGAGCTTCCTTGGGCCCTGAAGGACCGAGTGTGGAACTGGGTAGTAATATTGGTTCCATGCTAGGGCAGATGATGCAATTTTCTAGCGAAAGAATTCGGCTGTTGGTGGGCGCAGGGGGCGCGGCAGGGTTAGCGGCAGGTTTCAATGCGCCAATTTCGGGGGTGTTTTTTGCCCTTGAGGTACTGCTGCGTGATTCTTACCGCACGGACAAATCTAGTGCTAATTCTGATGTCAGTGTTGTGGTTATTGCCTCGGTGATTTCGGCATTAGTTTCACAAATTAGCCTTGGTGAACGTCCTGCGTTTAGTCTGCCCGTCTACGAAGTTCGCAGCTATTGGGAGTTACCCCTTTATCTAGGTTTAGGACTGCTGGCGAGTTTAGTCGCATTTTTATTTAAGAAATCGCTTCAGCAAGCACAAAAGTTGTTTGCGGGGGAATGGGCGATCGCTGCCTTCATGCAAAAACTATCGATGCCGATCAAGTTATTGATCGGTGGTCTCTGTGTGGGTGTAGTTGCGCTGACTTTTCCAGAGGCGATCGGGATCGGCTATGAAACCGTGGAATCAATCTTGCAGGATACGCCTTTCACGATTCCCCTTCTATTTATTTTGCTAATCGTGAAATTATTATTGACCGCCATTAGCTCCGCCAGTGGATTTGTGGGCGGCATTTTTGCACCCTCGATCTTTTTAGGCGCGGTGTTAGGCAGTCTCTATGGACAGGCGATCGCTAGCATTTTACCGTCATCGATCCCCATCGCCGCTTCGCCCGCCTATGCCCTCGTTGGTATGGCAGCCGTACTAGCGGGAACCGTTCGCGCTCCCCTGACCTCGGTTTTATTACTATTTGAGATGACCCGTGACTATCGGATTGTTCTACCGCTTATGGCAGCCGTGGGACTCTGCTCATGGGTGCTTGACCAAGGGGATAACTCTCGCCCCGATCGCTTAATTATGCAATGGTCAGCCCTGCCCACGGATATCGAAGTCCTTGACAAGATCAAGATTGCGGAGGTAATGAGCCTCAATCCTGCCTCCGTCAAGTATTCGATGCCGATTCTGCAAGCTGCCCAATTTATCACCAGTGGCTATCACCATAGCGCCCTTGTCTTTGATGACATCAACCACTTACAGGGGATCTTGACTACACAGGATCTCAAACGCTTGTTATCAGGCTCCGACAACAAACTCGATGATTTGACCGTTCAGAATATTTGTACCCGTGATGTGATCTGTACCTTCGCCGATGAGTCCCTTGCCGAAGCCCTTAAACGCATGGCAACTAGAGATCTGCGCCAGATGCCCGTGGTCGATCGCCACCAACCTAAGCGCGTGATCGGCATGGTCGATCGCCTTGCGATCACCACTGCCTACAATACTGCCCTTACAAAAAGGGCGATCGCTGCTAGAATTACAGCCACTAAGGCGAATGCAGCCTCATTAGCTGTACCCTCGGTAACTTCAGTAACCATTGTTAATAACGGTAACGGTAATATTGCCCAAAGTACTAATAATGGTAAAAATCGTGCAGAAGAAGTCTCTAATTCTAAGGGAATTGGCAATAATAATGATCGAGATAAAAATAACCGAGACAATGATTTAAAAGCCGATTTAAACAATGATTTACAAGACAATTCGCGTAAAGAACTAGATGTTCATAGCTCTGAGCCAATTTCCTCCTAAAATTGAGACGGGAATTGTCTAGTAACTAGCCCAAATTAAGGAAGTCATGAATAGCGAAGAAATACTGATTGAATTTGTGGCGAATGGCGATCGCGCTAATAGTGAAGTCATCAAATCGATCAACTCTAGTAAGGTTAAAGACAGTATTCAACGAGTTGCCAACCTAGTTCAGCAACTTGCCACCGAAAATTCTAGTAACCCCACCAATGGGCTGATCCTAGATGAAGTCGAAGTGGCTATCAAGCTCACATCTACGGGCGAAGCCGTATTATTGGGAGATGGTCAGAGCCAAGGCGCAATCACCCTTAGATTTCGACGTTCTGCGAGTAGTTTAGCTAGTAGTGCTATCAGCAATACGGCTGGAAAATCTGCTCCCCTCAACGCTAATCTCATCTCTAAGCAAGGAGTTAACTACACTAAGCTCCAGAGCTTACTATCCAGTCATCAATGGCAAGCCGCTAACCAAGAGACTTGGAATGTGATGTGTCAGGCGGCTCAGAAAAAAGTTGGCTCCGTATTATCGGCAGAAGATATCAAGAAGATTGACTGCGAAGATTTACAAATAATCAATAAGCTCTGGCAAGAACATAGTCAGGGCAAATATGGCTTTAGCGCTCAGAATCAGATTTATATGTCATCGATTCTGGAGTAAAGCTTGGCTAGTGTTCGATTAGATTTTTGATCGTTCTATCTATTAATCCTTGAGTTAAGGGCGATCGCTCTAATCAGATACTTCCATAAATTCTACAAATCCCACAAATTCTACAAATATTACTTCTAAAGGCAATCTTTATCAAAGACAACTAATCGCAGTCATCGTTAGAAACATAATCGCAAAACTAGAGTAGAGGGGTTGGCATCATGGATCAGGATAAACAAAAGCAAATCACGGGATACTTCATCGACGAAGCAGAGGAACATCTGCAAACTATTGAGTCTGGATTACTCGATCTTCAGTCGTTGATGGGTGATGCGGAAGCAGTCAATGAAATATTTCGGGCTGCCCACTCGATCAAGGGTGGTGCAGCGATGTTGGGCTTTACCAGCATTCAGCACGTCGCCCATAATTTTGAAGATTATTTCAAAGTAATGCGCGAGAATACTAACTTTCAAGTCGATCAAGATCTGCAAACACTCTTTCTCCAAGCCTTCGACAAGCTACAAGAATTGGTGCTACATCTGAAGAGTCCCTATGGGTTAACTAAGGATGCGGTGGATTCGGTGATGGCAGGTTCCGATCAGATCTTTGCGAACCTACAAGCCCATCTGCAAAGCTTAATTTCAGGAAAAAATCCCGCACCTCTTACCCCTAGCGCTCAACCTGCCAACAACGGGCGAGATACTAAGGAAATGCTCTCGGTATTTCAATCGGAAGTCCCCGTTAAGTTGCGAAATATGCTGGAGCTATTCAAACAGCCCGATAGTCCCAAGAGTCGCCAAAATCTCCAGTCTATCTGCTCTCAATTGCAAGATCTGGGCGATCGCTATGGGCTAGCACAATGGGCAATGATGTTGCAATCTGTAAGTGCTGCCGTCTCCAATCCTAATAATCAGTTTCGGATGCTTGCGCCAGTTTTGATCAAGGATATCAAGCAAGCTCAAGAACAGGTTTTGGCACAAAAAGCTAATAGCATCAAGGTTTCAGATCAGCTATTGCAGCTAGTGCCGATAGATTTGAGTTCGGCTCAAGCAGTACCTGATACTTCCATCAGTACTGGTTCTAGCGCGGCTGATGACGTTAGCAAACTCTTTGAAGTTGTCATCGAAGAAGGTAAGGCAATGCGCGGCTGGCAAACCTTTAGCGATCAAGTTGGCTGGCGCAAAAATGGCACTTGGATTGTCACCAACCCTGTCAGCGATCAACAGTCTGCACCCAATGGACATTTCCCTACGCCGCTTTGGTTGGCTTCATGGCATCAGCCTAAAGATCCTAAGGCAAACGATCTGCGAGCAGAGTATACGGCGCTATTGGTCAAAATCTCTAGTTGTAATCTAAGCTAACTTCACTGATGTTCCGTGGAGTTCCGCGAAACTCTTATCCCCATTTCTTGCAGGAGCAGGGGCGCAAAAACGTACTAATTGCTTGTTCCGTAGCTATCGATCTGGTTTGAGAATCGACAATTTTATTGAGGAGTGTTGTTAAATTGAAAAGACTGTTTGCTGCAACCTTGGCGATCGCTGCTACCTTTGGTTCATCGGCGGCGATCGCCTCACGCGATCAAAATATTGGTAATATCAACAACCCCTTGACGATCAGTGGCAAGATTGCCAATGGTGCGTTAGAAAGCAATAACCCTAGCTTTTCTAACTCCTTTGCCAAGCGCTCCTTGGAGATTGCTCAAGGAATTCCAAAAGATGCCCTTGGTTTTGCGGTATTGGATCTAGATTTAGATTCTTGGCGAGCCTTGGAGCAGTTTGATCTTCCCGCCACAAGTCCTCTCTCTGCCATCGGTGTATCACTAAATTTTCTGGGGCTTGATGGCGATATCTCCGTTGCTGAAGATATTCAGCCTTGGATTGGGAAAGAGTTGGCGATCGCTTTTTTAGTCAGAGATGAAGGCGATGATTGCACCTGTCTAGGCTCGGCGATCACAACCAAGATCACTGACGGTCAAAAGTTTGATGCTCTGATCACCAAATTATCAACCCTTGATCTGCCAGAGCCAACCCAAACTACCTATAAACAGGTGGTTATTCGAGAATGGCAACTCGAAGAACCAGAGGTTGCCCATGAAGTGGAAGCTAGATTGTCGCGACTGTTACTAGCAATGGTGCAATCTAATCTAAAGTCAAAAATCCAGCAAAATCTTCAAGAATCTGGAAACCCAGCTTCTAGAACTAAAAATCATGCAGATGATACGGAGGAGATGGAACCTGAAGAAATTTTTCCTACCCTCGGTCTGAAAGGATTTGCGATCGCCAAGTTACCCAATGGTACAGCTATCTTCGCTTCTGACCGTCAGACCATTGAGCAGATGATCGATACAGGCGAGAAGTCCCTTGCTCAAGAGCCACTATTCTTGCGATCGCTCCAAAATCCTTTATGGAATCGCTCTCTTTTTGCGGGTTATGGCAACTATGCCAACTTGGGAAGATTGACCGAGCTACTGGCGGCGGACTTGCCTGAAGAATCGCCAATTCCCGGATTTAGCCGTAGTGAATATATCCAAACTCTGCAATATACGATCGCTGAATATAACACCTTTGATCTGTTTACATGGATTACCCCCAAGGGTATCCGTAGTAAGAGTATTAGCTATTTCACCCAAGCGCGATCGCCTCAGGCTAAAGACCCTGCTCCCCGCGATCGCCTTCTGTCACTCCTTCCCAATAATGTCTATGGCTCGATCAGCAGCCGCAACCTCAATCAACAGTGGCAATGGCTAGTTAAAGAGTCCGAAAATCTGCCCATGTATAAAGTCTTTGTGCAAGGGGTACGCATGGCTGTACCTCTGGTGATTGGCTTTGGTGCTGCGGATACTTGGGATATTGAGAAGGAAGTTATCTCTTGGATCGATGGAGAATATGCGTTGGCTGTATTTCCGAGCGATCGCTCCCCTCTACAATCCATCGGCGTTAACCTGACGATGGGAATGTTAATCCGTACTTCCCAACCTGAAGCAGCTAATACTTTCCTTGCCAAGCTAACTAAATTCTTTACGGATTCGGATAATGATTCTGTGTTGGTTAAAAAGCGTCAGGTGGGCGCAACTCTCTTAACTAGCCTTGAAGTCTTTAACGATGAAATTGCAGGGACAACCCAAAGTGTCTTTGCCTATGGTTGGCGCGATCGCCAAACCTTGCTGCTGACTTTCGGCTCCGATACGGCGGCTGAGTTTACCCCCACTCCCAAGCCTGCTCTTGCGAATTCGGAAATGTTTAGCGATGCGATCGCCGATATGCCCCAGCCCAACTTCGGTTATTTCTATCTGAATATGAATAACATCGCTAGACAAGTCGCTAACCTTGCTCTGGCAGTAGGTGTTATCCCCAGTGATGAAAATACTGAGGGCGAGGCAGAGAATGCTGCTCCCAAATTACCTGCGATCGCTGACAAGTTGATCAATAAACTGGGCGGCGCAGTATTTGTCTATTCCGAAACTAGCGATCGCCTTCAAGCGGATGCTTTTTTAGGTTTAAAAAAATAGTTAGGGCTTAACCAAAACCAAAAAGAGAGTTACAGCAGTTCTAAATAAGTTTGAAGAGGCTTCGACTTCGCTCAGCCACCGTATACCGATGGCTGAGCGAAGCGATGCACTGAGCTTGTCGAAGTGTCGAAGCCCTAGTTTTCTTATTTGAATTGTCTATACAGCGCTTCGCCCTGTAACCCTCTTTTTGGTTTTAATGGCTATAAAATATAAACGCCACTCTGAGATCATGGTTTTAACAATGTCTGATACAACGCCAAATATCAAACTAAATCAATCAAAATTGCAAAAATTAGTAATTGCCAGTGGTAATGCTGGTAAAGTGGCAGAATTTCGTGCTTACTTAGCTGATCTTGGCGTAGAGCTAATGCCCAAGCCCGATCACCTTGATGTCGAAGAGACGGGAGTAACTTTTATGGAAAATGCCCATCTCAAGGCTTCACAAATCGCGATCGCTACGGGAGAATGGGCGATCGCCGATGATTCGGGGCTGGCGGTTATGGCGCTCAATGGCGCTCCGGGAGTACTATCTGCCCGTTATGCTGATACTGACCAAGCAAGGGTTGATCGCGTTTTGAGTGAATTGCAAGATGTCAGCGATCGCCGTGCCGAATTTGTCTGCGCGATCGCTGTTGCCTCTCCCGATGGGGCGATCGTTGCCGATGCCTTTGGGACTTGTCAAGGACTAATCACCAATGCTCCCAAAGGTGAGGGTGGATTTGGCTATGATCCGATCTTCCTCGTTCCCGATCTCCAACAAACCTTTGGCGAAATCCCCGCAGAGATCAAAGCTAAGATTAGCCACCGTGCCAATGCGTTGAAGATTCTGCATAACAAGCTAGCCATAATGAAATGATATAGAGACAATTCAAATAAGAAAAATAGGGCTTCGACCCTTCGACAAGCTCAGTGCATCGCTTCGCTCAGCCATCTTATATTGCTGGTTGAGCGAAGTCGAAGCCTCTTGAATTTATTTGGAATTACTATACTTCTATTCTGGGGCTTAGCTTCCAGCCTGTTAAGGTTTTGAGTGGTACAGAAATAATTTTAAAAGCGGAGCTTTTAAAATTATTTTCTGGGTTTTAAGTCAGCGCAAAGCTCTGTATTGTGCAGAATGGCTAGTCATAGCAATATCAAAAGGTGATGATTTAGTATTAAGTAGCTAGGGTTTAATTATTACAACAATGTCTAAGAACCTTACAGGCGATAGAACAAGGTGATTTATCAAGTTTCAGCGAGATTGATGATCTAACTAGCTTAGCGTCACCGACTGGATGACATTATTGCGATTGATGATGTCAATTAACTCTTGCTTGATCTCATCGGCTTGATCGTTACCAATTTGGCAAGTTCCCGCATTAGCATGACCACCACCTTCATAGCGCAACATCAATTCACCGATATTCACAGGACAGGTGCGATTGAGGACAGACTTACCAACAGCAAAGACAGAATTTTGCTTTTGTCTTCCCCACATGATGTGCATAGAAATATTGCATTCGGGATAAAGAGCATAGACCATAAAGCGATTGCCCGCGTAGATCGTTTCTTCTTTTTGTAAGTTGACCACAACCAACTTATCGTGAACTTCCGAGCAGTTTTGAAGCTGCTTCTTGAATATCTCCTGCTGCGTAAAATATAGATCAACCCGTTCCTTAATATCAGGAAGTTCCATAATCTCTTGGATGGGCATCTTGCGACAGGCATCGACTAATTCCATCATCAGCGCATAGTTAGAAATTGTGAACTCGCGGAACCTGCCCAAACCTGTCCGTGAATCCATTAAAAAACTTAACAATACCCAATCTTTTGGGTGCAGAATATCTTCAATGTCGAAATCGGCAGAGTCACACTTATCGACTGCCTTCATCATGTCCTGAGAAATATTGGGAAACTTAAGTTTGCCACCATAGTAGTTATAGACAACCCTTGCGGCGGAAGGGGCTTCACCTTCGATGATGTGGTTTTCAGGAGTATCATAGATTCGCATTGTCTCGCTTGTATGATGATCGAAAATCAAATAAGCGCCTTCTACATAGGGAAGGTTGGTCAAAATATCGCGATCGCATACCTCAACCTTACCATCCTGCACATCTTTGGGATGCACAAATAGAATCTCATCGATCATATCCATTTCCTTAAGCAACACAGCACTAACTACACCGTCAAAATCGCTACGGGTAATTAATCGATACTTTTTGGTCGCGGCTGACATGGGCTGACTTCCTAAAAACCTGATAAATATGACGATGTTGTAGATTATATAACGTCATTTCGACGAAGACGAACAACAGTAAAAATCGCACCGCGATTTTTACTGTTGTTCGTCTTCTGCACCTAGACTCAAGGCATAAATTTCTTGTAGCAATTGCCTAACCTGTTGATACTCAAATTCTAATTCCTGCAACATCAGTTTGATTTGGTTCTGGCTGTTGGGTTGCTCTGGTTGCTGGTAAAGCTGGTATAGGCTCTTACAAATAATCACCAATCGGTCTGCCCCCAAAGATCCGCATCCGCCTTTGAGGGAATGATTTTCTATACTAATCACTTTAAGGTCAAAGCTTTGCATCGCTTCTTGCATACGCGCGATCGCTTTTTCAGATTCACTGAGATAGGAGTAAATAATCTCAATTAAGGAGTCACGACCGATACATTTTTCCAATGACTGCAAAGTTTTGAGATTGATAATCTCAACGCCCTCAAGCGTTACCGCCGCACTAGATGTAGTTGAGCTGAGGTTGACATTGGACATCATCGTTAGTTGTGGTTGGGAGATTGATGAGCTAAGGTCTGTGGGAGAGCTAGCAGAAAATTCTGAAACGATTTCTGGCTGATTGATTGGTGACATCAAAGTTTCTACTGAAGGTTCCGAGGACATAGCGGATCGGCTGGCTATCTGACTAGAGACATTTTGTAAGACATTAATCATCTCCTCTACTCTCAATGGTTTAGTCAGATAGTCATTCATCCCTGCGGCGATCGCTTGTTCCCGTGATTCATTTAAGGCATTAGCGGATAGACCAATAATCCAAGGGTAGCAATTGGGCATCTGACAGATCCTTTGGCAAGCCGTCAGTCCATCCATCACAGGCATCTGAATATCCATCAGCACCAGATCATAATCCTGTTTCTCCAAGGCAGCGATCGCTTCTAGTCCATTGTTGACCGTATCCGTTTTGTAGCCCAGACGCTCTAACATCAGCAATACGATTTGTTGGTTGATAACGTTATCCTCAACGATCAAAATTTTGGATAATGGAAACTGGGCGGCAAAGCTGCTATCTATCTGCACAATTTGGTTATCCTGATGAGGCTGAAATAGCTCAGGGGCAAATAACTTCAGAAACACCTGATAAAGCTTAGTCGCAGTCACTGGTTTAGTTAAGTAAGTACCAAAGCGATCGGCATCAGTAAGATTTTCATAGGCTAAGGGGGTAATCAAAACCAAAGGAAGATCGGAAAAAATATCCCGAATATTGCTAGCAAATTGCTGACCGTCAGTGACTTGTAAACGTTGATCAATGATCACTGCGTCAAAATTAAAAGCTTCTAAATACTGCAATGCTTCCATTTCAGAATAGGCGGACTGAATGCTCATTTCCCATGATTGGGTATAAAAAAGTAGGACTTCATGGATTACTTCATTGAGTGTGACCACCAAAATCTGCTTGCCCACTAGTTCAGGAGCCGTCGTCATTGGTTCTGAGGCGATCGCATGGACATGGATTGAGAAACTAAAAATTGTTCCTCGATCCACAGTACTTTCCACCCAAATGCCACCACCCATTAGCTCACAAAGCTGTTTGCAAATTGCTAATCCTAATCCACTACCACCGTACTGACGGCTGATCGAGCGATCTGCTTGGCTAAAGGGCTGAAATAGACGATGGATCGCCTCCGCAGGAATGCCAATCCCTGTATCACTAACTGTGAAATTAAGTTGATAAGCGTCAGCGATGAGGGATGACACATCATCACTTACAGATTCTAGAGGTTGACAATTTAAGGTGATTGTAACTGCACCTTGGGCGGTAAATTTAATGGCATTTCCGAGAAGATTCACAATAATCTGGCGCAGACGATTAGAATCACCGATGATCTGCTGCGGTACTTCACTACCGACTAACACCGATAGCTCAAGTGGTTTATCCGCGATTTGAGATGCCATCAACTCACATATTTCATCGATATATGCTCGGATGTCAAAGGGATGTTCTTCTAGTTCGATTTTGCCAGATTCAATTTGTGACAAATCGAGAACCTTATTAATTACGGACAGTAAAACTTCGCCGCCTTGACGGATATTAGCCACATATTGATGTTGACTGGGAGATAGAGGCGTACTGGCTAATAGTCCTGACATACCGATGACAGCATTCATGGGGGTGCGAATCTCATGGCTCATCGCTGTAAAAAAGTCACTTTTAGCTTTGTTTTGTGCCGTTGATGTTTGGTTATCCATCAAGCTTGTGGCATTACTCTGTTGCAGTTTTTGTTGCAGTTTCTGTAATTCTTGGTTAAGAAGTGTTACTTCGTTATTTAGCGCTGTATTGATGTGATGGATTTGTTGATGTGCTTCTGCTTGCTGAATGGCGATCGCCATATGTTTGCTTAATTCTTGCAGTAAATCTAGATCATTCTGTGACCAGCAATAAGTTGCATCACATTGATGAATAGCGAGGATTCCCCATAGCTTTGTTTCTGTGACTTCTATTTGATAATCCAAAGGATTAGTTGTCTCTAGTTCAGGAATGAGAATGGGAATTGCTAACTCCGATTGAATCTGCCAAGCTTCTAATAACTTAATCTGGCGATCGCTGATATCATCATGGCGAATATCATTGAGAACAAACATTTCACCGCGCTGGAACTCATCTCTATAGAGACTTAGAAAGCAAGTATCCATAGAACCAATCGGCGATGATATACTCCAAGGCTGTTTGATGTAATCAGAGACAAGATTCCCTTCCATTCGCTCATTCAGCTTATACAGAAGAATCCGATCGCTATCAATAACACTTCTAATGCTTTGAACGATCGCTTGATAGGTTTGCTCAGGATGTAAAGGCTTTTTGATCTGTGCTGAAAGGTGATTGATCAGATAGGTAAGACGTTGTAGATTTTGAGCTTGGTAGAGTTGTCTGAGCTTTTCTGCTAATTTATGAACGCTAAAACATAGAGATGCAAAACTAATTTCATTTTTGATTAAATAATCACTAGCACCCATGAGCATGGCATTAGCGATATTAATCCCATCTTCATGGTCAGCCAGCATAATTACGGGCAACGATGATAGAGTCGCATCTGCGGCAATTATTTCCAAAAACTTCAGCCCATTGCCATCGGGTAGGTTGGAGTCCAACAAAATGATGTCAATTTTGTGCGATCGCCAAATCTGTTCGGCGTTTTGAATACTATCAGACTCTAAAATCTGATAGTAACCAGTAATATCTGCTTGTAGGTAGCGACGATAAAGAGATCGATTTCTAGAACTAGATTCGACAATCAAAATACTAATTTGTAACTTTGATAGCGACGGCTCACATAATTGACTGCGACGTTCTCTAAAAACAACCATTTGCCTCTTATGGGGATTACCCATAGTGTTGTTTATCTAGAGCATTATAAGCACTTGTGATTAACTAGAATTGCATTCGCCATATCAATTAGTCTCACAACTAGGACGAGCCACTAAATTTTCGTAGGGTTCGATCGCAAAGGGTTGATCAGGATGGGTCAGCAAATGCCGATCGCAAAGCTCAAATAGCGCTTGTTTCGACTGGACAAGGCGCATTTCCCGCAAAAAATTTCCCTCTGGATCAATGCCTGTGCCGATGAAGTTCAGAAATTTTTTGAGACTGTTAATGTGGGACTTATCACGCAGACTATCGCGTTCGGTGATCCCATGGAGATGTTGGATGTATCCATAGACATCAGCGAGGGTGACAACAGGGATCGGCTTTCCTGCGAAGTAATCACGAATTTGCTGAAAGATCCAAGGGTTACGAATCGCCGATCTGCCGATCATTACCCCTGCTGCCCCTGTCTCTGCGATCACTTGAGCTGCTTTGTGATGTGAGGTGATGTTGCCATTGGCTAACACAGGACATTTAACAGTTTGAACGGCTTGCGCGATCAGATCGTAATGGACTTCGCCCCGATATAGTTCTTTAACTGTGCGACCATGCAAGCTCAAGAGGTCAATTTTGTATTGATTAATTAGTTGCAATAACTGCTCAAAATTAGCAATGGAGTCAAAGCCAACGCGCATTTTTACGGTGAAGAGTCCATCAATTTGCGATCGCAACGCATCAAAAATGCGCTCAATGGTTTCAGGCTCACGCAATAGTCCTCCGCCGACATTTTTACGATAAACCCTTGGCGCGGGGCAACCCAAATTTAGATCAATGCCTGCGATCGGATATTTTGTAAGTTGCTGAGCGATCCGCAACATATCGGGAATACTTTCGCCGATGATTTGAGCAAAGACAGGTCTGCCCGTCTGATTATGGGTAATCGATTTGAGAATCTTTTTGTCTAAATTGGAATTGGCATAAACCCGAAAATATTCCGTAACATAGTAGTCAGGACAGCCATATTCCCCCAGCATTTGCATAAATGCCAGATCGGTTACGTCTTGCATCGGCGCAAGAGCAGTCAATGGTTGACCAGTTAAAATTGGCGATGGTAATGACGAACGATCAGTGATGGTGGCAGACATTTACTAACAAGAATAATTATGCGATTTCAATAAATTTGTATGGTACTAATCAGGTAAAAATTCATCAGATAGAACTTGTTCTAACCTGTAGGGACATATCTCTGGAAATAGATATAAGCCTGTTTCTCTAGTCGCAGTGATGATCGCGAGTTGGTAAAGATCATCAAAAACTTCAGGAATTAAGGCTTTCAAATGTTCAAGGTCAATTGATTGCAACTGTCCAGACCTAAGCAACTGAGACTGTTCCTGTGTCCAAGCATAAAAATCATGATCATAGCTATGACAAGGCTGATCATCTGATGAATTTTCTGATAAGTTTTTTGCCTGAATCGATAACTGCTGGGGCATGATCGCCATTGGTCTGCATTAGCTAAGCTATAAATAAATTAACATATTCATCTTCAATTCCATGAGCGATCGCCCTTCTGCTTACGGCAGCAATAGTTTTAGTGGTTTCTCTTCACATACAAAAACACCTGATTACGAACAGGGATCACTATTTGAGAAAGTCAGGCAAAGTCCGCTCAAACTCCATGATAGCGGTGCAAACTATGGGATGGGAGCCACCTCTTTACAGGCATGGAAGCAGGCGATCGCTAATCATCAAAGCCTTGCCAATCGAGCGATCCCCGATGTTCAGACATCCCTGTTTGAACTACCTGATTCCCACTGCGATCCCCATGCGATCGCCCCCTTTACACTTCCGATTCACCCTGCGGAATTCTATCGTTTACCTAATGATGATAGAGGAGATGCTTGTATATACTTTGTTATCGATTTGATCGCTTCATCGCGATCGCCCGTGCTACTGTATATAGGAGAGAGCTGTCGCTCATACCAACGCTGGAAAGGAGTCCACGACTGCAAACGTTACCTTCTCAACTATCGAGAACTTCACATCACCCATAATTTACCGACACAAATTGTCATGACCTTTTGGTGGGATGCTCCTTTAGCAACCAAGCCCCGACAGCAACTAGAGCGAATCTTGATCGAAAAATGGCGATCGCCTTTTAACAAAGAGAATTGGAATTTTTGGGGAACTCCCTTTATCCACTAATCAGTCTATAAGTGTAGAAACTTCCCAGACTCTCAGAAACTAAGGCTAAATTCTAAAACACCAAAACAGCAACGCTCCACACGTATTCCCCTTGACGATGTAGTGTTAAGACCCCAATCACAGAGTCATTTTAACCAGTAACCATTCACCCATACAACTATGTCTTCTCAAAAGGTTTGTTCTCAAAATATTCACTCCCAACCCATAGCTTCGCAAAACCTCAACCCTCAAACCCCTGAAGCATGGTTTGTAAGGTTTTTTATTGGCAGTATGATTTCTATCTCCTTTCTTACCGTGGCGTTATCCTTTTTACCCTCATCTTCAGGACTCCGCAACCATCCTAATCTCAAGCCATCAACGCAAATGATCATCAAACAGGCGATCGCCCAAATCATTACTTAGGTTATTGCAGTTCCTATAGCCGTCGCCAGTCTTGTCAAGCTATACAACTGTGTGAATTCATAGCCATTTGCGCCGAGCTTCGCGCAGCAAAAATGGCGCAAAATGGTAAAAATCGCTTTGCGATTTTTACCATTTTGCGTTTTTGTCAAGCTGACATTATAGACAATTCAAATAGGAAAACTAGGGATTCGACTTCGCTCAGCCATCGTATATTGCTGGCTGAGCGAAGTCAAAGCCTCTTGAATTTATTGGGAATTACTATACCCTTGTATTTTGCGTTCGTTATGAAGTTTGATAGTTAAACTACTTCTTCCACAAACTGCTGCTTCACCTTCACAAATATCGACTCAGTTTGTGCAGCGAGACGATCCCATGCAAAGCGTTCCCCTAGTTCTACCTGAGCATTTGCCACCAAGGATTGAGCATACTCCTGATTTTTTAAAATCTCAATAATTCCTGAGGCAAGGGCATTAGCATCATTTACCTCTGTGACCATGCCCGTAACCCGATGGCGCACCACCTCAGGCAAGCCCCCTGTATCGGAGACAACGGGTGGGATTTTGGCGGCGAAGCTCTCTAGAGCAACGATCCCAAAGGGTTCGTAGAGACTAGGGAAAACTGCACAGGTGGCAATGGTTTGAAACTTCCAGAAATCTTCATCTGCCATAAATCCCGTAAACCAAACTTTGTGGTAGATCCCCAAATCCCAAGCCTGACGCTGGAGCATAATCGAGTAGGCATCCCCAGTCCCAATGATTACCAATCTCACCTTGTCATTCATCGCCGCAATCACCTGCGGCATGGCATTGAGCAGTACATAAATGCCTTTTTCGTAGGTGATCCGTCCCACGTAGTAAATGATCGCTTCGTCGGGTTTGGCGTACTTTTCCCTCAGAGCTTGACGTTCCTGTACTTCGATCTGATGAGCCTCGACAATACTCTGCCAACGCTCTTTACTGAGACCGTTGTAGACAATATCAATTTGTTCTGAGGGGTAAGCTAACGCTCTCTGGACTTCACCGCGCATATATTCAGAACAGACGATAACCCGTTGCGCTGAATGGGTGAGTGACATCTCTTTTTCGTGAATATATCTTTGGGTATCGTTATGGATGCCATTGCAACGACCATACTCAGTGGCATGGATTGTGGCTACTAGAGGAATTGCAAATTGTTGAGTGAGCGCGATCGCTGCGTCCGCCACCAACCAATCATGGGCATGGATAATATCAATAGGAGCATCATTGGTTAACTCTTCAGACTCCCGTTTGAGTAATTCCTGAGCAAAGGTCAACATATTGGCATTCATCTGCACCACCCACTGAAAGAAGTTGCTTTCGGGCTTTACAGGAATACGATAGACATGAAGCCCATCAATAATTTCTTCAACTTGCTCATCACCGATCGCAACGGTGATCAGATGTACTTCATGTCCGAGTTTAACAATTTCAGGATATAGCTCTGCCACATGACGAGAGATTCCCCCAATGATGCGTGGTGGGAACTCCCAAGCTAGAGCAAGAATACGCATGATATTTAGGTATGATTTGGAAAAATATTAGAACAGTCAAAAATCAAGATCTACCAGAGGGACAAACAATGACTGATGATTATCTTGACATTACCTTGATGTTAAATTCAATATCAAATCTAGCACTACCACAACTTTCTCAAGAGTCTTCATGGATTTGTATAGATAAAGATAGGCGAGAGATAGGCGGCGCAATGTCCAGCCTACATTGACATCTATGTAGAAATGTAGAGAAATGCCAAAATAATTGGGAATCGTGTTTTTGATCGCAAATTGCTTCCAAATTCGGGCAATCGCGTAGGGATGATTACTTAACAGGTGCTTAACATATACTACTTTCGCCGCCTGATTTATGATACTTTACATGGCAATCGTGTGAATTGTGACAGGAGGCAGATGTGACTGACAACAAACCCCAAGAGATCTTCGAGAATGTTTCTCGCCAAGTTGGTAAGACTTGGACAAAGGTGCAGCCACAGTTGCAAGCACTATTACTCAAGCTAGTTAAGGCTTTATTACCCCTGTTGCGTGATTGGCAGGGTAAGCTCACCAGTGGTGCGATCGCCGTAGCCACGCCGCCCGTAGCTGAATCGGAGTCAGGAGAGACGACTGATGCCGCCCCTAGCCAAAAATCCGCCGCCCCCGCCGCACCAACCAACAAGAATCTAGAAATCCTGCGCGGCATCTCAGCACAGGCGATCGCAGGTTTGATCAAAGCCCTTACCAAGTTGCAGCAGAGCCTTGATGGTCAGGAAGTTGTCCTTGACGAGACAGGAGAACCCGTTGCCCTGCTCAATGCCTCCACTGAGTCCAGTTCACAATTAGTTAACCAAGTCAAAGAAGAGTTTGGCATCGCTTGGAAATTTGTCAAAGAGCAGGTAACGCCCAAGGTTTTAGAATTTTTGCAAGTGGTTGTCGATAAACTCGATCCGATCGCAACTAATGTTTGGCAAAAGGTATCCACCAAGGCGGCAGCGACTCCATCCTTAGTTAAGGCTTGGGATGACCTACAGGAAAAGGATGCTTGGAAAAAGACCGTAACTGCCACGGCTCCGATCTGGAGATCGATCAGCAGCACTGCTACCCAAGTGCCATTGTCCAATGAAGTCAAGGGCATCCTCGACAAGAAGGCAGGGACGATCGCTTTAGTTACTCTATTCTCATTACTAATCCTGCTCAAGCCTTCCCATGCCCAGAGCAAGGTCGCCAAGACGGTTGCTGTCAAGCCTGCACCGATCGTGACTCCTGTTAAACCCTCCGCCAATCAGCCTCCTGCGGTTACGGATCTAGTCAAACCAGAGAAGGACGATGTGCCTCTGACCTCGGCGGAGATTGAGATTGCCAAGATCCAAACCCAAGTCGCTGATGTGGCAAAGCAATATGGTGAAGATCTATTTAGCTCGGTACAAACTGACTTTAAGCGCGGACGCTTGATTGTGGCTCTAACCGATAGCTGGTATCAACTATCGGCGGGTCAAAAAACTCAGTTGGTTAACGATTTACAAACGAGAACGCGATCGCTTAATTTCAAAAAGCTATTCGTTGCTGATGCCGCTAATCACCTCATTGCGCGTACTCCCGTCACTGGCAACGAAATTATTATCTTGCGCTAAAGCTTGTGGTTTACCCCCCTCAGTCCCCCCTTGCAAGGGGGGAAGTTTAAGTCCTCCCCCTTACAAGGGGGAGTTAGAGGGGGTTTCTGAACTTGAGGCGTGTAAGTTAGCATAAAAAGAGGTGGCGCTTTGCGTCACCTCTTTCGATTTAAGTATTATTTGGATTTGGGTAGATTATGGCGGAAATTAAGGATCAGAGACATCCTCAGTACACAAAGGATCGACAGATCATGAATGACTTGCTATCCCAAAGTAATCCTAGTAACCGCGACTACGCTGACCTTGCTCGCCTGACGATCCGCTATCGCGATTTTTTGGGAGCGCGAGATATTCAGGCGGATTTAACTAAAGTGTTGAGCAATTGGCAAATGGACGAAGAGACGCTATTTGCCAAAACTAGGGAAATCCACGCGATCGGTAAAGTCTATATGGCTCAGGATGAAGGACAAGATGACTGGGCATAACCCTCTCGACCAGTTAGCGATATTGCGCGATCGCCTTCGTAAAGGACAGCAGACGATGGCGGACTGGCGCGGCGGCGAGCTAGCAGTATCGGCAGTTCCGGGAGCAGGTAAGTCCACAGGAATGTCCGTAGCGGCGGCGATCGCGATCGCCAATTTCCAACTTCATCGCCAAAAGCAATTAGTGATCGTTACCTTTACCCGTACCGCCGTTAGCAATATTCGCAAAAAAGTCGCAGAACATCTCAAGGAGTTGCGACTGCCCCAAAGCGCTTTCACCGTCAGTACTCTACATAGCCTTGCTTTTAATATCGCTAGCGCCCATCGTGAGCTATCGGGATTCGGTACGGGTGAAACTCAAATTGTGTTGGATGCCCAACGCCAAAAGTTAATTCGCAGTGCTGCCCATCAGTGGGCGCGAGAAAATCCCCAGTTTTATAA
This sequence comes from uncultured cyanobacterium, assembly GCA_963750795.1. Taxonomy (GTDB): domain Bacteria; phylum Cyanobacteriota; class Cyanobacteriia; order Pseudanabaenales; family Pseudanabaenaceae; genus Pseudanabaena. Next base: position 106,656 of record CAVVRZ010000001.1, on the reverse strand, counting down.
CCTCCTGCTCGAAGGTCGTGGCTTTGATGGTGAAGATACCGAAAGGTTGAGGCGGCAGACGGTTTTACGCACCGATGTTTTACCGAACCTCGCTAGAGAAGCGATCGCCACGGCTAAGAGTTCGCGCCTCTCTCCCGATGATTTACGGCTAGCAGCGAGTATGGGCGGCGCTCACAGTGATCAGATCTTAGAAATCGCCGCAGGGCTTTACGAAACCTACGAACGTTTGCTTAAAGATAAGGGCATCGACTACGACGATATGATCCTAGGCGCGTTGCGGGTTCTGGAAAATGAAAATATCCGCCACCATTGGCAACAGAAAATATTTGCAGTATTTGAGGACGAAGCGCAGGACTCTTCGCCCTTGCAAACCCAGCTTTTAGAAATTTTGGCATTGACTCCGAGCGATCGCTCAGAAAATGGCGATCGCCAAGATTACAAAAATCTCATGCGTGTCGGCGACCCCAATCAGGCGATTAATTCCACCTTTACCAATGCCGATCCCAGTTTCTTTGATGAATTTTGCGATCGCTGCCAACGACAAGCCCAGTTTTCCACCCTCGATCAAGCGGGACGCAGTACCCAGAGCGTAATCACGGCGGCAAATTTTGTACTGCGCTGGGTCAATCGCTCCGACTATGCCAAACTCGACAAACCCTTTCGCGAACAGGAGATCCGCCCCGTCAATGCTGACGACCCGCAACCTAACGCCAATCCGCAGCCCATCGCTCAAGGAGTCGAGATCTACCCGCCGCGATTAGTTGTCAATATTGATCAAGAAATTCAATTAATTGGCGATCGCATTCGAGAGCTATATCAGCAAGATCCCACGCTCAGTATGGCGATCTTGGTGCGCCAACATAACCAAGGTCGGTTTGTCACCCATGCTCTGGAATATTTGGAGAAGGAACATAAAATCAAAATCTATGATGTTGAGCAGAATGATCGGCGATCGCGTGTACCGATAGATATGTTGGCAATTTTGCAATTTATGGAGCGTCCCCACTCTCCAGACAATCTCAAATTTGCCCTAGAGGTGCTGAAGGAGCGCCAAAAAATCTCTTCGCAACAGGATCTCAACGACCTCGCCAGCAATCCTGAAAAGTTTCTCTATCCGACGCTCCTCGATCGCGCCTTACCCCAGATTGCCCTCGAAACCCAAGCTAAATGTGTCGGCTTACTCCGCGCCAAAATTGAACTCCCTCTATATAACTTAATTCCCTTTATCGCTTTTACCCTCTACGACGATGAGGGCGGACTCTTGGCAACGGCGGATAAGCTCGGCGATCGCCTCAATCAGCAACTCATCGGCGATTATTCGATGCAAACGGTGATCGCAGCGCTGCGGGAAATTGTGGAGCTAGAAAACTTTGAGGCGGTAGAAGATGAAAACCTTGAAGGGCGCTACATGACTGCAGGACAGGTGACGGTGATGACCCTCCACAAGTCGAAAGGTCTAGATTGGGATGTCGTATTTATGCCATTTCTCCATCGCCGCATCTGTCCCGGAGAGCCGTATATCCCTGAGTCGGTGAAGTTTTTGGGTGATTTTAGTCTGCCAGAGGTGGCAAGGGCGCAAATCCGCGCGATCGCCCACCATGAAAATCAAATTCCCGATGCGATCGGTGCATGGCAAAAGGGCAACTATCTCAAACAGGCGGAAGAATTTCGCCTGCTCTATGTGGGCATGACCCGCGCTAAGCGCTTGCTTTGGCTATCGGCTGCCAACTCCGCCCCCTTTAGTTGGAACACCCTCGAAAATCGTAGCGACAATATGGACTTCTGTCCTGCGATCGCCCAGCTTGCCAATCGATTCCCTCAATTTGTCGGACGTTCACAAAATTTTGAGCCGTAATCAATCATCGTGAGTTTGAATGCAAAGCATTGTAATAACCGCGATCGCAATGAATATCCAAAGGCTGCGCTTCAGTTAAACTAAAGGGAGTCATTTTTATATAAGTATAAATAATTAAATATGCGTTTAAGCGAAGTTACCCATCCTAATCAGTTGCACGGTCTTACGATCGCGCAACTAGAATCGATCGCCCGCGAAATTCGGCAAAAACATTTAGAAACGATCGCCGCCACAGGTGGACATCTAGGACCGGGGTTAGGGGTCGTCGAACTAACCTTAGCCCTGTACCAAACCCTTGACTTAGACCGTGACAAAGTGGTTTGGGATGTCGGACACCAAGCCTATCCCCACAAGCTGATCACAGGACGTTACAAAAACTTCCATACTCTGCGTCAAAAGGATGGCATCGCAGGATATCTCAATCGTCGCGAAAGTGAATTTGATCATTTTGGCGCAGGACACGCATCCACCAGTATTTCCGCTGCCCTTGGCATGGCGATCGCCCGTGATTTGCAGGGTGAAAATTACAAAACCGTGGCGATTATCGGCGATGGCTCTTTGACAGGCGGCATGGCGCTCGAAGCAATTAATCATGCAGGACATCTTCCCAAAACTAATTTATTAGTTGTCCTCAATGACAATGAAATGTCAATTTCCGCTAACGTGGGCGCAATTCCTAAATACCTCAATAAGCTGCGCCTCAGTCCACCGATGAAATTCATCACCAATAATCTGGAAGGACAAATCCGTAATATCCCCTTTGTGGGCGAACAGATCAGCCCTGAGATTGAACGCATCAAAGACAATCTCAAGATTGTGACAATGGTGCAAAATAAGGTGGGAGCCGTATTTGAAGAACTCGGCTTTACTTACATTGGTCCCGTCGATGGTCACAACCTTAAGGAACTAATCGATACCTTCAAGATGGCGCATACCCTCACAGGTCCCGTCATGGTTCACGTCAGCACCACCAAGGGCAAAGGCTATAGCTATGCAGAAGCCGATCGCGTTGGCTATCATGCCCAAAACTCCTTTGACCTCGCCACAGGCAAAGCAAAGCCCTCGACCTCCAGCAAACCTAAAGCCCCTAGTTATTCCAAGGTGTTTGCAGATACGCTGATCAAACTCGCTGAGCATGACAAGCGCATCGTGGCGATCACTGCCGCCATGTCTACAGGCACAGGCTTAGATAAGTTTCAAGCGGTCTTGCCCAATCAATTTATCGATGTCGGTATCGCTGAGCAGCACGCCCTCACCGTCGCCGCAGGTATGGCTTGTGAAGGAATGCGTCCCGTTGCCGCGATCTATTCCACTTTCCTGCAACGTGGTTATGACCAGATCATCCATGATATTTGTCTACAAGAGTTGCCCGTTTTCCTTTGCCTCGATCGCGCGGGGATTGTTGGCGCGGATGGACCAACGCACCAAGGGATGTATGACATCGCCTATCTGCGTTGCATTCCTAACATGGTGCTGATGGCTCCCAAGGATGAAGCGGAAATGCAAAGTATGATCGTCACAGGGCTAACCCATAAAGGGGCGATCGCTATGCGTTATCCCCGTGGTAATGGTATTGGCGTACCATTGCAAGACGAAGATATCGAGCCATTGCCCATCGGCAAGGCTGAAGTCCTGCGCGAAGGTAAGGATGTGTTGTTACTTGCCTACGGCTCAATGGTTTACCCTTCGCTACAGGTGGCAGAACTCCTCAATGAGCATGGTATTAGCGCCACGGTGGTGAATGCCAGATTTGCTAAGCCCCTAGATACAGAGCTGATTCTGCCCCTTGTCCAGAGAATTGGTAAGGTGGTCACCGTGGAAGAAGGTTGTCTGATGGGTGGCTTTGGTAGTGCGGTGTTAGAGGCGATTAGCGATGCGAATATTCCTGCATCCACCTATCGTATTGGCGTTCCCGATATTTTGGTGGAACACGCATCCCCAGAGCAGTCTTTTAATTCCCTTGGGCTATCGAGTGGTCAAATTTGCGATCGCATTCTCAAACAGTTTGCCTTTAGTCAACAGACCGCAATTAGTAACTAAAACCTAAACGAAAAAAGGCAGCGCAATGCGCCGCCTTTTTTCGTTTAGACGCAAAATGCTGTAATTAAACTTGTTGCGCGAGGTTATGCTTGATGCAGTCACCGATCTGCGTATCAATTGTCAAGATGTGACTAACTAGCCAATCACAAAGCTCGTTATAGATTTTAATCGCCACGTCTTCGCTAGCATCGCTTTGGCGGTATTCATCATGGAGCTTACCGAAGGTATTGATAAACTTTTTGTGGGCTTCTTGATTTACACCCGCCATCGGACAGCTATGTTTGGCAGCACAGGTTTCTTCATTACCAAAGTGCCATTCTGCATAAAACTTGAGAAAAACTAGCAACTTTTTGATTGCATTGGAGCCATTTCCCCTGTCGATCGCTTCACCAATCTCATTAGTCGCCGCAATTAATTCTTTGTGTTGACTATCAATCATCGGTACGCCCGTACTCAAAGAGTCACTCCACTCAAATCTTTTCATAGCTTTAGCACTGTTTAATGATTAATCCCTTGATAATATTTTCCCTTTAAAACCATTGGGGAAATCTAAAATTAATATGTAGCAAACCAATAAGCGAGGGGCAGCGCTTTGCGCCGCCCCTCGCTTATTGGTTTTATAGACAATTCAAATAAGAAAGATAGGGCTTCGACTTCGCTCAGCCATCGTATACTGCTGGCTGAGCGGAGTCGAAGCCTCTTGAATTTATTGGGAATTACTATAGGACTGAAGTAAAGCAAGTACTTTGCGGTATTTTTCTAGGCGTTGATAGTCGCGATCTGTGGGATGGGCGATGCGGCTAATGTCGAGATTGTGGGTCACATCGGCAATCTTAACTTTACGGGCGATCGCATTGTGCATCACCCTCTCTAGATAATCTTCATAGGCTTCGTGATCTAGTTTGGTAATTGCCGCGATCGCCTCGACAATCATCGTTGGAAAGCCTTGCTGATACAGATGATCAAGGGTGAGATCGGAATCCTCGATCGCATCGTGTAGCACCGCCACAATTTTAGTTTCGAGGCTATCCATCTGCTCCATCACCTTGAGCGGATGATTGATGTAAGGCTGTCCCGCCTTATCCACCTGCTGAGCATGAGCTTGATGGGCGATCGTGATCGCCAAATCTAGTAACTCTGGGGAAATTTCTTTGGCAACAAATTCAGGCATAGTAACGAATACAGGTAAGGGCGAGGGCTACTTCATCGGCACATTGCTGCAAGGCGGCAACATCGCCAAGGGACAGCGCATTGGCTTCTAACCAACCGATCGACAAAATCCCCAGCATCTGATCTCTGAAGGTAATGGCGATCGCCAGATTTGTTTGCAAGGGCTGAGGCGCGGCGGAGTTGGGGACAGGATTGTCAGTAAAGGAAAATTGAGATTTGCCCGTGGCGATCGCCCTCTGTACTAAGGCATCCTCAGCAATATCGCGATCGTAATCTCCACAGGCAGCGCGAATATTGACTAATGCCCCTGCCTCAACTAATTGCAAGACAGCGCTATCTGCTTCAAAGTTTTGGCTAAAGGCATTAACTAGGGGTAGGAGACAATCATTTATCTGGGTTGACTTTTGGGCAATCTCCACAATTACGGCTAGCATCGCATTCTGTGCCTGCGATCGCCGAAGTTCTTCTGATCTCAGCTTTAGTAAGTCATAGGTTTGGGTTGCCTCTGCCACGATTGATTTTAATTGGTCAGGCTCCCAAGGCTTGGTGATGTATTTATGTACCTGTCCTGTATTGATCGCCTCGATCAAATCGGCAATATCCGTATATCCTGTCAATACGATCCGAATCGTATCGGGAAAGTCCAAAACTGTGCGACTAAAAAACTCAGTACCCTTCATTTCGGGCATCCGTTGATCGGAAATGATCGCTGCCATTTCCCCTTCCCTCGCCAAAATTTCTAGAGCTTGCAATCCCCCATCGGCTCGAAAAACAACAAAATCACGACGAAATGTGCGATACAACAGATCAAGGTTATCCTGCTCATCATCGATCACCAAAATCTTTGGTTTCTGTGACGGATTGATTCGATTTGAGTTGGCATCAGAAAATGGCGAAGATATCATGAACAAAATTTAGTAAAGTACTGACTGCAACCATAGCGATCCTTAGTAATCCTATCAAAATGTTCAAACTTACAGTAGTTCAACCGATGACTTTTTTTAGTAAATTTTTACGTAAATTTTTAATTAATGGATCGCTACTATCGCTTTTGACGATCGCCGTGGGAGGATCACTCACTGGTTGCGGCAATGGCGAATCTGGTAATTTATCGATGCCTGCGGTCGATACCACTAAGCAGACTGCCTCTGCGAGCGCCAATCCAGCGAGTCCAAATCCTGCTAACCCCAGTCCTGCTCCTTCCCCTGTGGTGGCTGCTACGCCACTTCCCGCTTTAGAAATTCGCGATCTTGTCCCCTACAAGCACCGTTCAGGCATCCTAGAGCTAACAGTGCCGAAGGATTGGCAGTTGGTGGATGATAGTCAGCCTAGTGAAATTTTGCTCGCATGGAATGAAAAGTCAGGACGCGCCACCTTTGCGGTGAATATCTTTGTCCCGCCCAGCGAAATTCCTGCAAATCGTCTAGTAACTGTATTTGAGACAATCATCCGAGGGATGTATGGAGAACAAATGGAATTTGCCATGCAGCCCCCTGTTTTGGAAAGTACGGGGAATGTTGTAATTGAGTGGACATCATCGGTAATGATTAACAATCAAAAACTCAAGTTTCAAGGAAGCAGTAAACTACAAAGGCTAAACAATAAGTTTGTGATTGTCACCTTTGGCGCGATCGCTAATCAATTTCCCCAGCTAAAAGACGCGCTGATCAAAATTGTCAATAGTCAAGTAATTAATGCCGATCTTGCTATTCCCTAACACTCTGCAAGTGGCGCTTTTAGCCAAATCAAACCAATTTCTTAATGCCTATCTCAATAACATACAAGTATGGACTTAGCGATCGCTATTATTGACGCATTTACCAATCAATCCTTTCACGGCAATCCCGCCGCCACGGTGCTGGTTACTGATTTTCCTGAAGATCAAGTCATGCAACAAATTGCCTCTGAGATGAATCTATCGGAAACTGCCTTTATGCGACCGATTGGAATTAATTACTTCCATTTGCGCTGGTTTACACCGATGCAGGAGGTTCCTCTCTGTGGTCACGCCACCCTTGCCGCCGCTCATTACTTGCGCGAGCTAAACGTTTTCGATCAGAGTGTTCCCCTTGTTTTTGCCACCCTAAGCGGTGACTTGCAAATTAATTTTGAAGACTCTTTAGTCGTGATGGACTTTCCTGCGGCTTTTTATCAGGAATGTTCGGTGCGATCGCAGGAGTTGTTAGCGGATATTTGCGATCTGCTTACCTATCAATGTCTCGGACAGAGCGAGGACTATATCACTGTCCTTTTAGACTCAGAATCAGCAGTGGTAAACTTTCAACCTGATTACCCTAGGATTGCTCAACTGGACGGTTTTGGTTTTATCATCACGGCGATCGCCGATCCTGACCAGCCCTACGATTTTGTATCGCGATTTTTTGCACCCAAGGCAGGCATTCCCGAAGACCCCGTTACAGGTTCAGCCCATTGTAGTCTCACGCCTTACTGGTCACAACGCCTTCAGCAAGTTGACCTCAAAGCCAAGCAACTATCCGCAAGAACTGGTGAACTCATCGTCAGCGATCGCGGAGGACGAGTATTGCTCAAGGGTGAAGCCAAAACCTTTTTACATGGCAGAATTTCGGTCTAACTCAATTTAAGAGTTTGTGTTCTGGTCTTCAGTGATATCAGAAAAGTGCCACCATAGAGTCACGCGATCGCCTTCATCGACAATAATCGAAACCATGCCCGAATCTAAATCTTGACGACAAGCAGCGATCGCATCCTGTTGATTTGTATGCACATCAATGGGCAAAAAAGTTTTGCCTAAATAATAAATGCCTTTCTCTTGCCCCCATGGTGTTAAGAGGTTAGCAGTTTGAATTTCTGATGATGACAGAATAATCATAGTTAAATAAAACAGGAAATATAGGACGCTCTTCACATCACCTATATTCGTTTAATTGCCACGAATCGCCTGTGACAGCAACGTTTTAGCTCCTGTGATAATCCCCATCAGATTGTGCTGCCCTAATCAACCAGTTCTAGTGATCACAATCACTAAAACAAATCGCTAAATGCTTAGCTAGTTTGCCAGATACAGGACGAAACTCAGATGAAATCAAGAAATCAAATAGCGATCGCCTTACTCTAGAACTGGGGTTTGATATGAGTTTTCCAGACTTCGCGCAAATGATTAGCATCCTCTTGAGATAGTTTTCCTAATTTGGTAATTAGTAAAGATTTCTCTAAGTAATCAAGTCGTGATAAACGCACAGTGGAGGCAACTCGCAAACCACTGGTTGACCAATCTTTCAGTAAAACATCGGTTTGTGTTCTCGGCTGTGCGGATGTCACTGCTGCTAAGACAACATCGGCTCCATCTAGCCAAAGAATTAATACAGGTCTCTTTTTTGAAGATATGCCATTTGTAAAAGGAATTGCGGCAACCCAGATTTCTCCTGCCTTAATAGTCGTCATATAATCCTTCATCTTCTGGCGAATAACTTTTTAAAAAGGCATCATGGGCGCGATCGCTTATTTCTGATTTTGGCTGAATAGTGATGAGCCATTTACCTTTTCCAATTCCTTCTACTATGGAGCTAGGTATTGTAAGTTTTTCTCCGTCTTGAAGTCTCTATTTCAAAAGCTAATTGTAATAACTGACTTTTCATATAATTTAGATTGATAAAATCGTTAAGATCCTAACACAGGCTTTAATTTGCATAGCGATCGCCCCCTCAATACCCAAAAGTGCGATCGCCACTTCACAACAATCAAATAGCGATCGCTAGAAGATATTTGTAAAATAAATATTAAGGAAGAGAACAAAATAAAATGTAGAGGAGAAACTAGAAAAAAAGTAAAATGCCTCAATGTCAAGGAAAAGATACCCAACAGATTTAACAGATCAGCAGTGGGAGATAATCAAAGATATGTTTCCTGCGGCAAAATCTGACGTAGCACAAGGGAGAAAACGTACTACTGATGTAAGAGAAGTAGTCAATGCCATTTTGTATTGGACAAGAAGTGGATGTGCATGGGATATGCTCCCGCATGATTTCCCAGCATCAGACACAGTGTATATGTACTTTCGGCGATGGCAGCGGAAGGGAATCATTGAAGAAATTCATGACAAGCTACGGGATAAGGTAAGAGAGAAAGCAGGAAAACAAAAAAATGTCACTGCTGCCATGATTGATTCACAATCAACAAAAACCACAGATGTCGGGGGTGAGGAACGAGGTTTTGATGGCAATAAAAAAGTCAACGGTCGCAGACGACATTTATTGGTTGACACACTGGGATTAGTATTAGTGGTATTGGTACAAGCTGCCAATATTGCGGATGTAGTTGCGGCACGAACTGTCGTCATGGCAGGTAAGCTAAATCAACCCGAACTGGCACAAGTTTGGGCCGATTTAGGGTATCGTGGTCACAAATTCCAGTCTTTGATGGATAGTTTGGGTATTAATTTAACTCTATCTGAAAAGAGAGAGCAGGGCTTTAAGTTAGAACCTCGTCGTTGGGTTGTAGAGCGTACTTTTGCTTGGCTGGGTAAGCACCGACGGTTAAGTAAGGATTATGAACGTCTTCCCGAAGTAAGTGAGGCTGTTGTTCATTCTGCCATGATTCCTCTCATGCTCAATCGTCTTTCTGCTTAATCCTTTTTTTACAAATACTTTCTATTGTTTAAGCTATTTGGGTAACTGTGGCTAACTTAATAAGTCCTTTAATTGTAAGATCTTCATCGATCACATACCAATGAATCCCATAACCTGATGGTGAAATACGGTACATTTTACGTTCGATGTCTGTTGCTTGAGCCAGTTTTTTAGAAGCTTGAGCAATTGGGATTTGATAGGTTTCTTCGTTAACCGATAAAATTATCCACTCGCCACGAAATTCTATATTCGATACATTGTATTGCTTATCCATTTTGCTGACTCCTAAATGTTTGCCATTCTTCCACTATTTCATCAAAGTTTTGCAAGATTATTTTTCTAACCTCCCTTGTATCGCGTGATGACATTCCATAGGAGTATGCTTCACGAATTTCATATAAATCAATATCTAACCAATATTTACATTCGCTGTCTCCTTTCTGAACATGAATATGAATTGGCTCATTTCCTTCATCTGAATAAAAGAAAAATCGCCAGCCTTTTACATATAGAACTGTTGGCATTTATTACTACCTCACTAAATAGAGCATAATAATCGATACTTCACAAAAATCAAATAGTGATCGCCCCCTCAATAACCAAAAGTGTGATCGTCCCTCAATTATTAAACTGATTGTTCCTGAATGATTTTCTTAAGTTCTTCAATACTTAATAATGAAGAAGATCGATGAATCATGGCATGGCAATTAGGACATACAGGACACAAATCTTTAATTGGATCAATCTCATATTCTTCACCAATCTCTGAAATAGGACGTAGATGATGGACGTGGATAAAACCCTCTCCTATTTTTCCAAAAGTTTTTCCAAAATTAAAATCACAAACTGAGCAATTCAAGCCATAGTGTTCAATACACTTCTGGCGAGCTTTTGGATCTCTTTCATAAGTATTAACTAAAATCTGACGTGTGGAACCTTCGCTATATGTTTCTGATACATCTATTTCGTCAGGGAAGATACTTGTATTATTCACCAATGTTACTTCACTGTGATTAGTTAAATATTTTTGAGCCAGAAAATTATAGGCGGCATTAATTTTTAAATCAGATAATTCTCCTAATTTGGATCCAAAACGATATCCTAAGTTGTTCCACGTCAAAACTAAGTTCAACTTCTCTTCAGTATATTTTCTCCGATTTAAAGTTACATTTTCCCAGCCGATTTTAAATTGAGCTTTTCTTTTATTGTCAGGTGGACTACGATCATCACGCTCAAAAAACAACTCATTAAAAATTTTTTCATAGAGAGTTTCGTCCTTCTTTGACTGCATTAATTCATTAGGAATAACCCACCCTAGACTTTCTAAAGCCTCTACAACTTGAGGGTGCATCTCCCAAAAAAATCGAGTACCTTCTTCATGACCAGTAGACCAAACAGACCACCATCTATGTGTGCCTATTTCTCTTCTATCAGGCTCAAATCCAGTAGCATCACAAAACATTTTCCCTAAACGACCATATAAAAGATTGACTGTTCCACGTCCACCTTGAATATCAGCTACTTCAGATAGTTCCGTTGCCCCTATTGTATGATTTAGAGCGTAATACTGCTGCTGAAGTAGTCGAAGTTGTGACTCACTCATTAAAGACTTGATCGCTGTTAGACCTTCAACATAATCAGCATAGGATGGTATTCTACTTGGCTTATAAATTTTTCCCATGTTTCAGTTACTCTTACATTTCTGCTAATGGCTCATCAAAATCATCTGACATCACAATTAGACCTGCCATCGTTCCCGCTTGCCTATATTTTTTCTTAGGTATGTCATCAATTGCGATCGCAACATCAGATGATTTTTCAATTCCCTTATTCAATAAGTATTCTGCATAGTGTAGAACCTCGATTTTGATAGCCTCTGGCATTTTCGCAAAGATTTTTAGAACCTCATCATCCAAGGAAATATTGGCGCTAGATTCTTGCTCTTTGGTAATAGTTTGTTTCATTGACTTTTACTCTAGCGCGATCGCTCATGGAAATATTAACAACTATAACCTACACATTCTCTACAGACTCAGGATTCTAATGAGGAAAAGTTGGAGATTTTAGTACCTATCACTATCCCAAACTAAGACTGCTAAAATTATTGAAGTTAGGATTTAAAAATCATGGTTATTGCCAACTCTCCATCACCATTAACCATTCTTGAAAATGGCGATCGCCTCAATCGCGAAGAATTTGAGCGGCGTTATACAGCATCCAAAATCAAAAAAGCAGAACTCATCGAAGGCATCGTCCACGTGGCATCTCCCTTACGCTTTACCTCTCATGGTAAACCCCATAGCCTGATCATTGGCTGGCTAGTGACCTATCAATCTATAGTTTCGGGTTTAGAAGTTGGTATCGAGCCAACAGTTCGCCTCGACGATGACAACGAACCTCAACCTGATGCTGTCTTGTTCCGTGTAGGTGGTAGCGCCAAAATCGATGAAGATGGTTATATCTCAGGTGCACCCGAACTCATCGCTGAAATTGCTGCTAGTACAGTTTCCTACGATCTACATAGCAAAAAGCGGATCTATGAACTCAATGGCGTAAAAGAATACATTATCTGGCGGACATTAGAGCGCCAAATCGATTGGTTTATTCTCGAAAATGGTAAGTATAGTAAATTAGAACCCGACGAATTAGGAATTATTCGTAGCCGAGAGTTTTTGGGGTTGTGGCTAAATGTAAACGCAATTTTGAATAACGATATCTCCGCAGTTCTCAAAACATTGCGCCCATCTACCTAAAGATGCGAATTTTGCTTTGCTAGACAGATAGTTGTAACTAGAACTTAAAAAAAGAAGTGCCGCGCTTTGCGCGGCACTTCTTTTTTTAAATTGGCAAGGTTTCTCCATTTAACAAGCGCTTGGAAGCACTCAATAGTTCTTCTTCCAGATAAGGCTTAGTAAAGTAACCCTTAGCCCCTAGTTGGATCGCTGACTGCCTGTGGCGATCGGCACCACGAGAAGTCAACATCGCCACAGGGATATCCTTGAGTCTTGAATCCTTTTGTAATCTTGAGAGCAAGTCGAGTCCATCCATTCTTGGCATCTCAATATCACAGAAGATCATGTCGCAAGGGAGTCCAGCGCGTAGTTTTTCCCATGCATCCTGTCCATCCTTTGCCTGCTCAACGCGATAACCCACCTTAGCAAAGGTGAGAGACAAGAGTTCGCGCACCGTAATCGAGTCGTCTACGATCAGTACCGTTGGGTCGGCGGCAACATCTTCCTCGACTATAGGCTGTAAAGGAATACTAGAACTCGAAGGACGCAATCTACCACTGGCGATGTCAAATAGCTCCAAGACGTTGGCGATCGCCATGACTCGACCATCCCCTAACACCGTGGCTCCCGCGATCCCCGCAGGTTGAGGAATTGGACCTTCTAACTGTTTGATTACAATTTCTGATTCGCCAAGGAATTGATCGACTTGTAGCGCCAGATAATTGGTGTCATTGCGGAGAATGATGATACAGAGTTCATCGTTTTCCTGTTTACCGTAGATGTTACTGCGGCTGATGTGGCGATTGTAGGCGAGAAGATTGGAGAGATGTTGGAAGGGTAGCACCGTGTCGCGCCAAGGTAAGCAAGGCTGTCCTTTTTCATTGAGAACAATTTGACCTTGAGGAACTTCCACCATATCCTCGAAGCCATCAACGGGGAAGGCAATACGGGCGCGATCGCTAATACAAAACATCGCCTTAGAAATACTCAAGGTCAATGGTAAGCGAATCGTAAAGGATGTACCTTTGCCCACCGCCGATTCCACAATGATCACCCCACGAATTTCATCTAGACAGGTTTTAACCACATCTAAGCCAACACCACGTCCTTTAAATTCATCGGCTTGGGCGGCGGTACTAAATCCCGGCTCAAACAACAGAGCGTAGACTTCATTGTCATTGAGAAGATCCACCTCTGATTGTGAACGGACACGTTTGGCAACGGCACTTTTTTTGACCTTATCAACGCTGATCCCTGCGCCATCATCGCCGATGGAAATTACGGTTTGGTTACCTTGGTGATAAGCTCGCACCGTCAACTTGCCCATCGGTGACTTGCCTCCAGCTTGGCGGGTGGCAGGGTCTTCGAGACCGTGATCGATCGCATTGTTGACAAGGTGAGTGAGGGGATCGGTTAGGGATTCCAAAATCGCTTTGTCAATGAGCGTCTCACGTCCATAGATTTCCAATTCTGCTTGCTTGCCAGTCTTGAGGGCGCGATCGCGAATACCTCTGGGCAAGCGATCGGCAATCTGGGCAAAGGGAACCATGCGGGACTGCTTGAGATCGTCTTGAATCTGGGTTGTAATTGTGCCTAGCTGACGTGTGACCTGATCGGTTTCTCCGACCACAAACTCAATGTCAGAAGCTGATTCCCGTACACGGACGATCAGCTCGATAATTTCTTGAGACAGAACGTGGAAGGTGTTGTATCGGTCAAACTCAATGCCTTCAAAGTCACTGGTAACAGCATTGCCATTAGCATCTTCATTGCCACCATAGGCAGCAGACTCAAAAATGCTGGAAGAGCGACCGCCGCGACCTGCGGTGAGGGATGCTTCGAGTAGAGAGCGATCGGACTGATCGCGCATTCTCTGGGAAACATCGCTCAATAGCTGTACTTGATGTAGGAGGTTGGTAATGAATTGCTGTAACCTCTCCTGTTCTTGTTCTAACAGGTTACGGTTGACCACCAGTTCACCGACAAGGTTGTTCAAACTGTCGAGATACTTTACATCAACCCGCATGGTGCTGTCGGCAATTCTTTGCTTGCGGGGACTGACCGCAGGGCGATTGGTTGGCTTGGTTTTGATTGGTCCCACATCCTTCGCAAATGCTGATTGCAGCATATCTTCCAAATCACCAAAGTCATCTTGGAATGATGTTGGAGAGGGTGCGTTGTCAACCTTGACGCTAGGTGCGCCAGCATTGCTCATCCCTGAGTCATTACCACCTGTGTCACCTAATAATGCTTCCAAGTCATCAAAGTCACTATTGGCTTCAGTGCTAATGTTTGGCGATGGTTGGGGCGTGACCGTTGCGGGGTGTTGAATAAAGGTCTGATCATCGCTTTGCTCAGGGACATTAAAACCACCAAAATCCTGTGACTCACTACCAGTATCGCCAAGCATTGCTTCGAGATCGTCAAAGTCAAAGTCATCGTCGATTCCTGTCATTTCCTGTGGCTGAGTGGGCATGGCTATGGTGGGCGAGGTGGTTTGCGCTGGTGTTGCTGCGTTTGACAGATTTTCTGGGAGATTTTCCGCTAAACCTAAATTATCGAAGTCGTCGAAATCCGCCGCGATCGCATCGAATTCTGAAGATAATTCATGGAAGTTCTGATCAAGGTTTTGATTGTGATGATCAGCATCGCCATTATCGATGTTAGAGGCTTCTATGGCGCTCATCTCTGATTCATCATCATCGTTTTGGAAAAAGTCAACTAAGTTGTCGATGGTGGTGTTAGTGGTGGTATTGGCATCAATATCACCATCATTGGTGTTACCCAAATCGGCAGCTAGATCCGCAAATTCATCCGCGAACTCGTCAGTGATGACGATAGATTGATCAATTTGCTCAATCTGAATATTTTGAATATCTTGAAGATTTTGTTCAATGCTCTGAGCGCTATTTTGAGCTTCAAGGGAGTCATCAAGGGAGTTTTGAGTTAGCGATCGCTCCTCATCATTGTCAGTCAGTGCGTCAAAGTCACCAAAGTGATCAAAATCAGTAGCAATGTCCGCATTGTTCGCCAGATCTAGATCATCAGGTTTGTCTAGATTGAGGAAACTATCTAAGTCACCTTCTAAATCGTTGTCAAAGTCTGGGTCAAAAGTATCGGTAATGGCGGCTACCTCTTGTTCCGCAAACATTGGTTGATCCATGCCACTGTCAAGCCCCTCAAGCTCATCAAGGCTATTGAGATCATTATTAAAATCATCCCAACTGACATCTTCAACAACGCTCGCAAAGTCGTCATCATCTCTGGTGTCAGTCTCAATTTGTTCTACAACTTCCTCTTCACCCGTAAAGAAATCTCCTAAATCTTCGAGAACCTTGGGAGTATCGACTGAAACTGGTGCAGAAATTGATGTGGAAATCGTCCCAGAATCTGCGTCAATTTCTGTAAAGAAGTCTGCAAATTCTTGATCATCATCAGTTACATTTGCGGCTAGCGGGGCATTGTCGGAAAAATCAGCAGAGAAATCAACTGCGAGGTCATCCGAGGCGATCGCCTCCTCTTGTTGATCAAAACTATCAAGGAAACTATCAAAACTGTTGTCTCCTTCATCGGTAGCAGCGATATTAGAGTCAATGTTTTGATCAAGCTGAGGATCTGGTTTGGTAGCGATCGCGTCCAGGTAAACACCACTATCAAAATCGTCATCCAAATCGCGACTGAGATCGCCAATCTCAATGTCATCTAAGCCGCTAGATTGATCCAGTTGCAGTTGATCTAATTCATTCCACTGATCTAGGGTTTCTTCAGTTTCAAGATTACTGTGATTGCTAGCAGTATGGTCGTCATCAAATCCCAACTCATCAAATATTCTGAGGTTGCTGGTATCGGTAGTATCAAAATCGTCGCTTCCATTAATCAGTTCTGACGATGTTGATGGCTCAAAGTCTGTGGCGATCGCGTTTGATTCATTTTCGTTTAGATCACCTAGCAAATCCGCGTCAAGGCTTTCATCGATCGCAAAGGGATCTTCTAGATCTGTAAAAGGGCTGGCAAAGGGATCATCGGTGTTTAGCTCACCATTGCTTAGCTCATCAGTAATTAATTCATCGGTATCGATGGCAAGATCACTGGGAGGATTCACATCAGCAGTGGCTATCGCGGCGAAATCATCTAGACCAATATCGTCGAAATTATCTGTAAACTCATCCCCAAAAGATTCATCTAACCCTTCTCCAAAATCTACCTCCGCCGCAAATTCTTGAGCAAGGGGCGATCGTTCATCTAATCCATCAAGAAAATTATCCTGAGTATCCGCCTCTAAATCCACATCTAGGGACTCATAGACTGCATCGGAAGGAATTGGCTGATGCTCCTGATCAAGCTGATCGATAATATCAATGCCCAGATCAATATCTTCCCCAAAAAACTCTTGCTGCTCAGATTCAGCCGTCGCTGCATCTTCTATTTTCCAAGAGATTTCCGTATCTTCTGGGAATAGGTCTTGCGTTGCCGTAGCATATTTTGCAATTGGGCTTTCGTCATCCTTTGGAAAGTCACCAAACAACTGGTCAACACTGGTGGCATCCTCCTCTGAGTTATGGAAATTACCTGACTCATTAAAGGTCGAATCACTTTCTAACAGATCCGCAAACTCGTCCCTATCACTTGCACTGAGGTCTGAGCCTCGATTAGCAATATTAGATTCATTAGATTCGATATCTTCCCACGCAGAGTCAAAATCTATATCGTCATTTTCAAACAAAATGGCAAGGGACTTTAGCTCCGTTGCGCCGATCTTAGGACCATCAATGGTTTGATCTTCGCTAATTTCATAGGCGCTATCCATCCAATCCATTTGATCGATCGCACTGTCATCGATCGCCCCTAGATCAAAGGATTCATTGTCTGTATCTGCAAATAGATCTATTTGGTCAGGATCTTCGCCATTGGTAACACTTTCAAAATCATCAACCGCCAAGGCAACAGATGGCTCCGCCTCAGTTAACTTGGCATCTTCTAGATCCCTTGTTGCGATGTTGAGATCTGGAACTACATTGGGTGCTGTGGTGAAGAGTGTACTTATCTCATCATCTTCATCAGCACCAAAGCGATAGGGGAGTAGGTTTTGTAGCTGTACCGATATCGTGATTTCAGCTTCGCGATTTGCTAAAACTAGATCCTGAGCTTCCTTAATCTCGCGGATAACTATGGGCGCAAGGGTGCGATAGCTATTAGCTGGTTGCACGATCGCATTTTTAGACTGTACTGCCAAATTTGTCCAGTTGGGTAAGCTAAAGTCATTACCTACTTTTTGGAAATAGTTACAAATATCCTGTAACTGCGATCGGCTCGCCATTGAGTCTTCGCCACGGAATACTTGCAGCATATCCCGCATTTTTGTCGTCACTTCCCGTTGGAAGATAACCTCTAACGTATCCTCAGCCGCAACGACTGGCTCAGTCGGCTTTTGGGCAATCTCGAGTTTTTGGCGTGCCGTGGCGATCTCTACCTGCTCATCGCCCTCCGCCAGTAACTGATTAAGATAGGACTCTAGCTCTGCAAAAATTGGCTTAACTCTGGTATTGGTCTCATAGGTAAGCTCATCGGAGATCTTAAAGCCCACTTGCAACTCATCAAGCAACTCAGTTAAGGGATCAAAGCCCGCCAACAACAAGCTTTTTAGTCGCTCATCCACCTTGACTTGAGGATTTTCCTTGAGGATTTTAAAAAAGTCTTCGAGACGATGGGAGATGTGCTGAATACTCCCTACCCCCAACATTGCCGATCCCCCTTTGATGGAATGGGCGGCACGAAAAACCTCGTTAATCGATTCAGGGTCATCCAAGATTTCTTGGAGGTTAAGTACCCCTTCCTCGATTGTTTGTAGATGTTCGCGGGCTTCTTCGATGAAGTAGCCCATGATGCGTTGTTGTTGTTCTTCCGAGTTCATGACAGAGTCCTCTCCAAGGTTTGGGTACGAATAGCTAGAGATTAGGGGCTAACGACCTCCTGTTGTCTTATCCCCCGCATCAACGCGGAATCTTTCTACGGAGTCCTGTAGACTACGCGCAACACCTACTAGATTTTGCAGCGAAGCTGACACTCGTTGTGATTCTTGCGAAGTTTCCTGCGCGGTTAACTCAACGGACTGCATAACCTGTGACACGGTGCGTGAGGTCTCGGTCTGTTTGACCGTATCTTCAGTAATTGATAGCACCAAGGTTTCAATGCGGTGGGATACTTGGATAATGTCATTAAGGGACTGACGGGCTTGCTCAGCACGCTTTGTACCATCAATAACCTGCTGTGTACCGACTTCCATCGCCTGCTGCACGTTGCTAGTCTCACTCTGAATTTGCAGTACGATCTGCTCAATTTCCTTAGATGCTTTGGCAGCCCGATCAGCGAGCTGTCGTACTTCGTCTGCCACGATCGCGAAGCCTCTTCCTGCATCGCCCGCCCTTGCCGCTTCAATACTGGCGTTTAGCGCTAGTAAGTTCGTACGAGAGGCGATGCTGGAAATCAAACCAACGATCTTAGAAATTTCCTGCGAAGATTCACCAAGGCGCTTAACCTTGCGCGTAGTTTCAGCAACAGTTTCTCGAATGTCTAAAATACCTGCCACGGTGCGTTCTACCGCATCCCCACCCTTAATCGCGGTTTCAGAAGCGAGTTTCGCCACCTGTTCAGCTTCACGGGCGCTCTCAGCTACCCGTTGAATCGATTCGGTCATCATCTGTACTGAGTTGAGGGTGACACTCAATTCTTCTGCCTGACGCAGCGCATCCGATGATAGGCTTCGGGCAAAGGCTTCATTTTCGCGAGAGCTATCGTTTACCTGACGGGCGGCGATTTTTACTTGGTTAACAATCTCACGTAGGTTTTGAATGGTGAGGTTAAAGGAGTCGGCAACGGCTCCTAACACGTCAGCAGTTACCTCCGCTTGTACCGTTAAGTCACCCCGCGCCGCGCCTTCCACGTCATCTAGCAGTCGAATTACCTGTCTTTGCAAATCTTCTTTTGCTTGTTCCTGCTCCGAAGCTTTGCGTTGGGCTTCGTTAGTGTTGGTGGTGATCGATTGGATCATTTGGTTAAAGCTATACGCTAGTTTCCCAAATTCATCCTCACTATATACAGAAGCCCTTGGAGTCATATCCCCGCGAATCACTGACTCAAATTGAGTTTGTAGATTAACCGTAGACTGCTCGATCAGCTTTGCCGATCGCTTGCTCAGACTCCAGCAGGTGACACCACTAGCCAGAGCCGCCGCCGCCGCCATCATCCAGCCTGTATCCCTTACCCGTTCGCGCTGCCCTTGATCTTTGATCGAGCCTGTGGTGATATTGGTAACGATGCCTGCGGCAATCATCGCGACTACTCCCGCCGCGATCGCTGTAATCACACTTTTTGTCTTCAGGGGCATATTGTCAAAGGGCGAAAACAATCCACCCTGTTCTGAGGATTCCGCAACTACCTCAGCGCCACCACGACTATTAGTCATGGGATTTTTTAATGAGCCTAGCCCAAATAATTCCGCCTCACTCTCCGCAGGTGTGAATCTAGCGGTTTGCATATCTTTGCTGTCCGCAGAAGTATTGCCACGGACTGAGGTGGTGAAATCTTGGCTACTAAAATCTTGGCTGCCAAAGTCAGCCATCGAGCGATCGGATACCATCTGAGTTGCATCGGAGTCACCAAAGGAATTAGCAAACGATGATTCATTCATGTCATCAAAGTCGTCAAACTCGTCCATGAATACAACATCGTTACCCGCGCCTAAGTTGCTAGAGCCACCACCATAGCTAGAGTTGAGACTAGGGGAGCTGGATGCTCCTGTAATTTGAGTTTCAGCACTGTAGCTGTAGGGCGCTGAACCATTGGAAATATCAGAATCAAAATCTTCAAAATCAAACTCATTCCCTCCCGTGGAACCAGAAGATGCCCAGTCCTGCTGCCCATAGTTTGCCTGCTGGTTGCTGTAGTTATCTGCGTAGCTATAGGAGTCAGCTATACCGCCTCCGTTGCCGTAGACATCAGCACCACCCAAATCAAGACGCTCCTTTGCCGCCGCGATCCCACTGTGGGCATATTCTAGAATCGAGTTGTCATCAGTTAGCCGTAAGACTGTTTCATACTCAACGATAGAATCTTGGTAGCGTTCTAGAGCAAGGTTAATATGAGCATGGAGTAAGCGATACATCGGATCGCTAGGACATACTTTGACCAACTCCTCAGTTAACTGTGAAGCCTGATAGTATTCTCCCTGCATATAGGCTAGGGAAGCCTTCTCATATTCTTTTTGGTATTGTGTGCTTGATGCCATTTACTTTCTCCTAAAATCCCTAAAGTCCCTACCATTGCCGCGAAATCATTTCCTATCTCACACTTATTAAGATGCCCATCTGGCGGATCTCAAAATATTAACCTGATCTAGCAGTTTTAAAGGCTCACTTTCTTCCATAGCCCATTCTCCTTTGATAAAGGGAGCCATACTGTCAGAGCTATTTCTCGAAACATGGAGCTGTGAAGAGTCAAGCCAAGCCATGACACCAATTTGTTCTACTGCTAAACCTAACATCATGCCCTGATCTTCGATCGCAATAATCGAAATCTCAGATCGATCCGTGTTCACAGGAGCAGATTCTCCCAGAAATTGTCCTAGATCGCCCACCCAAATTACTCTGCCACGAATATTTACTGTACCCAGCAATAGCGGGGAGACATTAGGCATGGGATTAATCCGATCTGGTTGATATTCTAAAACTTGACTGACCCCGATCGCAGGCAGGGCAAATTCAATTCCAGATGCGACAAAAAAGCGAAGATGCAGCTCACCCTCTGGAGCTTCGATACCTTGGTCAAAGTCAGTTGTCTGATCTTGTCCAATGCCGGGGAAGAAGTCTTGGTTTCCTGCCATAATCTTGGTAAGTTCTACCTTGCAAAGTTGCAAATTTTAAAAGTCTTTGAGTGAAATTCTGCAAACCTTAGAAAATCTTAAAGTAATGATGTTAGCTAACAGGTCTCAAATAATCAAGAATTGTTCATGCTTTTAGCATCTTTACGGTAATTCTTAAGCTTTTCTAAGTAACTGTTTGACAGTGCCAACTAGCTCTTGAGGCTGAAATGGTTTAGCGATATAGGCATCGGCTCCCTGTTTTCTCCCCCAGTATCGGTCAAACTCTTCTCCTTTCGACGAACACATCACGACGGGAACGCGCTCGGTTTTTGGGTCAGTCTTAATACGTCGGCACAACTCATAACCATTCATACGGGGCATAACAATATCCATAACAACGATATCAGGACAACTGCCTTGAATCTGTTCTAGAGCTTCCACGCCATCGCCTGCGGTTTTGACTGTCAGTCCGATACCTTTAAGTAAGTCCTCAATCATTTCTCTCTGTGTGACGCTATCTTCAACCACCAGAACTGTACTCATACATGAATGCTCCGATAGGATTCTTCCACTAGCAACTTGCTAAACAAATTTGCTTAAACATTTGCCTAAACAAAATTGTTTAGCTAAATTTGTTTGCTCTAAGTTAACTCTTAATTGTGCTACTCAACTGTTCATATTTTAGTCTTATCTGATTCTTGCCTAATTAGACAAAGTCGAGTAAGGCTAAAAGCCAAGACACAAAATATCACGTCTGGGACTTACTGTTATCAATTTATGGGTTTAGTTGAGCAATTATCAGTAGTTTGTAATAGCCATATCAAACTCACGGTAACTTAGGTCATGCGATCAAGGGTGCGATATTGGACGGCTTCAGCAACATGGGCAACTTGGATTTGATCGACTTGAGCAAGATCGGCGATCGTCCGCGAAACCTTGAGAATGCGATCCATGGCACGGGCAGATAGTCCAAGACGCTTGATCGCTGACTCTAATAAGTTACGGGAGTTGTCATCTAACTTGCACCATTGACGCAAATGTCTGGATTGCATTTGGGCATTACAGTTGACCCTGACTTCATTTTGAAACCGTTCTTGCTGGATGCGGCGAGATGCTTGGACTCTGGCTTTGACTTGACTGGAGTTTTCACCTTCGAGCGATCGCGTCATTTCTTCGGGTTTGAGACGGGCGACGGTTACTTGTAGGTCAATGCGATCCATCAGAGGACCTGAGAGCTTTGCCCAGTATTGTTCTCTTTGACGGGGGGTGCAGGTGCAGGCTTGGATACTATCGCCGTAGTAACCGCACTGGCAAGGATTAGTACTAGCGATAAGCGTAAATTGGGCGGGGAAGGTGACGGACTGGCGAGTGCGGGAGATGCTGACAAAGCCATCTTCTAGAGGCTGACGCAAAAACTCTAAAACATCGCGTTTAAATTCGGTGAGTTCATCGAGAAATAACACCCCATTCGTGGCTAGGGTTATCTCACCGGGGCGGGGAAAGCTGCCGCCGCCAACTAGAGATGGACCTGAAGCCGAGTGGTGCGGACTCCGAAAAGGGCGATCGCTAATTAGTCCTTTACCTTTTAATAGTCCTGCCACTGAGTGGATACGGGTTACTTCGAGGGCTTCCTCAAAATTCATGTCAGGGAGGATGCTGGGTAATCGCCTTGCTAAGAGTGTTTTACCAGAACCGGGAGGTCCCACAAAGACAAGGTTATGACCACCTGCGGCGGCAATTTCGAGGGCTCGGCGAGCCTGTAGTTGTCCTTTAACATCTTTTAAATCAAGACGTAGATCTTGATCGTGCCAATTTAGTTCAGAATTAGCGGTAACTGGTTGATATTTATCAGGGTCATCAAGAAATTTGCCCACTTCTGTAATGCTATCTAGCCCATAGACTGCTAGTCCTTTAACCAGTGCTGCTTCTTGAGCATTTTCCTTGGGGACGATGATGCCACTCATGCCCAGTTGTTTGGCGGCGGCGGCAATCGGTAGGACTCCAGAAACGGGTCTGAGGGAACCATCTAGGGATAATTCACCAAGAAAAAGATGGTCGCCTAACAGTTGTGGGTTAATTTGTTCCGATGCAGCGAGAATACCAATACTAATGGGCAGATCAAAAATAGGTCCTTCTTTGCGAACATCGGCGGGGGTGAGATTAATCACAATTTTTCGCATGGGGAAGGCATAGCCTGCGTTTTTGATTGCGGCTTTGACCCTTTCGCGACTCTCTTGGACGGCGGTGTCAGGTAGACCAACTAGAGTGATGGTTGGCAGTCCGCCCGACACGTCAACTTCCACGCCCACTTGAATGGCATCGATCCCTAGGATTGTTGCGCTCCAGACCCTTGCTAACACTTTTAGGAAAATTTGTAGAGTAGTAAAAGTAATTTTAGAATAAGTTTTAGGAAATATTCTTAGGCAATACTAGCACGTGGTCTGAATAAATGATTTTTAAATGAGTATTAGGTCTTTAGGTAATCACACTCTGAGTATTATTAATGTCAGTTCGACGAAAGCAAAAAACGGTAAAGAGCGCTTTGCAATCTTTACCGTTTTTTGCCATTTGCACCGCGTGAAGCAACGCGCAAATGGCTATATCCAACTCACTTTATTATTACTTTGGGCGTTAGCGCTCCAATAGAATTAGCGATCGCCCTGCGGTATCTTGCAGATCTGAATTTATAGAACTTGAGTCTGCCATATCTACTATGTCTGCCATATTTACTATGTCTGAGTTGGCGATCGCCATCACAGGCTCAGGGACAGAATCATGGAATAACGAATTAAGATCTTGAATATCCTGATGATTAGTTTGCCAAGATTTCTGAAAAGGATGAACGGCAAGACTACAAGACTCCCACGCAGGTTGAACGGGGACATCTAGTTTGCTGCAAATGCCACCTCTTCTACCTTCAGGATTGTAGTGATAACACAATCTACAAGCCGTAACCGAATCACCTGAAGAGTTCATACTTGTTCTCTGGCTTTGCCGATATCATGAAAAGTTAGTTTATTAATTACTTGATTATCAGCGATAGAGATTGGTGAGAAATAAGACGCAATCTTAGTCTGAACAAAGGTTTTAGTGATCCCGAATAAAACATTAACTTAAGGATCTCTTAACTGAGGTCTGTAATGCTTTGCTAATAATCTTTTGAAGATTTTTTAGGCTTAAATTTAATGATTTCAATAATTAAGAAAGAATTAAGATATTGAAATATTGATAAAACAGCTTAAAACTAATAAAAATTACAGTATTTCTACTTAGTCCTACATATAGCAAAGCAAGCTTTCATTAAGACGTAAAACCAGAAAATAAGTTGCGCCGCAACTTATTTTCTGGTTTTACGTTTTGTCGGACTGACATTATAGTAATTCCAAATAAATTCAAGAGGCTTCGACTTCGCTCAGCCGCCGTATATTGCTGGCTGAGCGAAGCGATGCACTGAGCTTGTCGAAGCGTCGAAGCCCTATTTTTCTTATTTGAATTGTCTATAATTCACAAAAGTGTTGTTACGCTTTCGTGAATTGGTCTAAAAGCCCAAGAAGCTAAACTGAGGATAGCTAAAGAGTTATTTTTTATTTGCGGCAATTTTGGCGATCGCGCTTGCTTGTTCGGTTTGGGGACTGCATAGATGTTCGGGCAGAGCAGAACCTGAAGGGTCAAGTTTATCGGCTAAATGAGGATACTTAATCCTGCCGTGGTTGCGTTCTTTCCATACTTTGAGAAATACAGGCGCAATACATTCCAGTTCTTCTAAGGTTAAGCTACTATCCTTGAGCTGACCGTCGTTCCATCTAGCTCTAAATATTTGCATTAATAGATTCTTGCCATCCTCAAGGGTTGTCTCAGTACCAAGCGATCGTAGGGCAGCTTCACAGGCATCGGCGAGCATCACAATCCCTGTCTCACGGGACTGCGGAATGGGTCCCATGTAACGAAATTCGGATTCGACAACGTGCTTAGAGCGTTTTTGAGCTTGGCAATAGAAATAGGTAATTGCGATCGTCCCTTGATGCTCAGGGATGAAAGCTTGTAGTAGCTCTGGCAAATGATATTTTTGGGCAAGCTTGAGACCTCCCGATACGTGTTCTTTGACGATTTGGGCGCTGCGCCAAGGATCATTAATCACATCATGGGGATTTGGCTGTCCCATCTGGTTTTCGATAAAGTATTCAGGGCGTAGGGTTTTGCCGATGTCGTGGTAAAGCGTCCCCGTGCGAACTAGGGTAGTATCGGCTCCAATCTCACGGGCAGCAGCTTCGGCAAGATTTGCCACAAAAAGCGTATGTTGAAATGTGCCTGGGGTTTCAGTGACGAGGCGGCGGAGCAATGGACGGTCAAGATTAGCCAGTTCGGCAAGGCGGAAGGGGGTAAGCGCATAGGAAATATGCTCTAGATAGGGGATTGCCCCTAGGGCAATGATCGCCGATATGAGACCGCCCGAAGCGTACTTGAGAGCGGTTATCGCCATCAAAATTGGTGGAGTCGCTCCTCCCAACAGGGCGATCGCCATATACATGGCAGCTTGAACAAGGGCAACCAGTAAACCCGTCGCCGCTAGATGCGATCGCGTTAATGGACGGTTGGTAATCGTTGCCGCCATGATCGCTCCCACAAATACAGGACTCAGGGCTAGTAAGTCGGCATTAATCGCGATCGCTAGTAATCCTGAGGTCAAAAAGGTAAGCAACATAGCAAGGCGAGAACTATAGAAGCTACCAATGATTAGCCCCATGCTTGCCAGTGGCACAAAGACCAACATATTCGGAACCATCAATACTGCTGCCAGTGCATTACCCGTGCAGATAATGCCTAGACAGATAAAGTCCTTAATGTGCAGCTTAACTTTTAGCAAATATTGCCATCGCTGATTGGCATACCCAAAAATTGCAAAGGCGATCGCCGTACTCACCACCATCAAGATCAAGCCTTTGAAATTAAGCTGACGCTGGGTCATTGCTAATTCATCAAGAATCACAAACTGTTGCTCAGTGATTTTTTCACCACCCTTCACAATCAAATCTCCAGCATTGAGGGCGATTCTTTGCGTTTCCACCGATTCCGAAGCTTTAATGACACGTTCGGCGGTTGCCACATAGTCAACTGACACATTTGGCTTCACAGCAGCACTTAGCAATGCCAAAGCCATATT
This sequence comes from uncultured cyanobacterium, assembly GCA_963750795.1. GTDB lineage: Bacteria > Cyanobacteriota > Cyanobacteriia > Pseudanabaenales > Pseudanabaenaceae > Pseudanabaena. The sequence goes on along the minus strand of CAVVRZ010000001.1, from coordinate 80,234 downwards.
GCGATGATTGGGATTACTAGGTAAATTTTTGAGATTAACTAATCTTTGCTTTAACATTTCTTCAGGAAGTCCCACCACAATTCCTGACGCTTGCACATCGATCAAAGCTTGACGGATTAGCGACTTGTTACTTTCCCAATCTTCATTATTCATATCCAGTAGATGCTCGCGAAACATCTCAGGACTTTTAGTTACTTGAACTTGCGCTTGAGCATAAACAATACGCACCTGATTAACTTTGTCGATTAATTTCTGATACTCGACATTGCCAACCATATTTTTATAAATGTATAGCTCCGCTAGCGATTGGGAGTAAATTTCTGATGTTTCGCCGATTAGGGTGGTAAAGGTGTCTAACTGTCTGCGACTATTGGCGGGTAATTTGTTCACCCCATCTTGCAACTGTGTCCAGCTTAGATCCGAAGTTATTCTTAAATAACGTTGAACATCATCACTGAGAATCTGCCGATCCACATAGGGCAGATTTCCCGCCGCGATCCGCAAGTCATCGCCTACGCGCAGTAGTTCTTGCAAATGCTTAGTGGCATTAGCATCCATTTCAGGATTTTTACGGTAAATGGGGACAACATTCTGCTTCGCCCTTTCCTGCGCTCTTTTTGTGGCTTCGAGGTCAGTCGCCACGAAGGTTTTAGGCGATCGCAAATCTTGATCCACAAATGTCCCAATAGTCAAGCGTGGCTCAGCATAGAAGCGAATGCTCAGCGTCGAAGCGAGACAAACAAAGGTAACACCGACAATTATCCTAATAAACCACTTATGGGATAGGCGATCGGTGGCTATAGGAACAGATGATGGGGTGGGAGCAATTCCCATAGTTTGATTACTCTAAATATGTGGGGGGCGGCAGATAGTTGCCTAATGCGGAACTGTTTGGACAAGTTGTTATAACTGGAAGGCAAAATAATTCTGGATGATCACAGGTCACAGATCGTTAAGATCTAGATTTACCAGATTTCCATCAAAAAAACTAAAAACCGCGCTTTGTTTTTGAATTAGCTGGGGATTAATTGTGATGGTTAGAGTCACTAAATCGGCTTCTAGATGTTGCTGTATATCCATTCCGAAGAATTTTCACGCCATTGATTCGTAACATAATTCTTATCTAGAATTAACAGAATCTTTACAGAGGTATAGATACAAAATATTTCTGGATATATCTGAATATATTTTTTAGATCTTTTTGGACTTTGTTACGGATAGGTTAAAAAAAAGGAAGAGCAAGTCATAAGCCGGGTTCTGTTTTGGGAGTTTTATCAACTACCCTAGCGGTTATCTATCTGGGATATTTGTTACCAAATACCTCATGCGGCACACACTTGGGGCGATCGCCTAGCATTTGCTAAGCAAAAACCTTCAGCAACGGCTCAGAATGCAGTTGAAGATCACAGCACTCAAAACCTCTCGCCTTGCTTCCAACTGGGGTTTACCGAGCCAGAGCCTCACGACTCTGCTGGTGCGCTCTTAACACACCTTTGCACCCTTACCAAACAAGTTTGGCGGTATCTTTCTGTGGCACTATCCTCACGATCGCTCGCACTGGGCGTTACCCAGCAGTCTGATCTTCACGGAAGCCCGGACTTTCCTCAAAATTTACGCCTAAAAATCACCTATGAACTAACATTCACAGACAAATCTTAGAGTAAACTTCGCAACCGCACGCCTACTCCTCCTAAGTATTATTATGTACCATTGCTACAGTCACTGAACCATTTTTCGCCATTTGCGCCGCGCAAATGGCGATATCGAATTCACGTTAAACTCAAGTTTGATTGATGTGGTTTTAAAGACTTAGAAAGTGAAGAGTGACGCTTAGTAGTATCACTTAGCTTTTGGGGTTTTATATCCTAGCAAGAATGACTGTGACTATATTTGAGCAAAGCATGGCTAAATATTGATCAAAGTTGATCAAAAATTGTTTATCAAAATTGGATTGTTTTGCTAGACTATCTGGTTATTCGGTGTAAACTCACATTCTCTAATCTTTTTAAATTCTTGGCTCCTAGGTGCGAGTGACTAATTACATGATGAAACACTTCTCTAAAGGGATGTACACGCTAGTTCTATCCTTGTTATTAGTGCTTGTTGCTGGAATATCTCAAGCGGCGGCGGCGAACATTTTGCGAGTGTTGGTCAAAGAAGAAAATACTTCCAAAATGTCTGTCGCAGTTACGCAACCATCAACATTGCACATTTCAGGTCAGTCTAGCCGTCGCCTCGATCCAGGTAAGTGGTACACCTTGCCATTAACATCTGCCTATCGAGTTGTGCCTAGCAATAATGGTTTGGTACAGGTTGGTACTAATCTCTATCCTGGAGAGTTAGAACTACGCTCTTGGAATAATAAGGCGATCGCCGTTAATGTTCTTGGTCTCGAAGAATATCTCCGCAGTGTTGTCCCTAGCGAAATGCCTGCTAGCTGGCACATGGACGCATTGATGGCACAGGCAGTCGCTGCCCGTAGTTATGCGGTTAACACTCAACGTCAGCGCAAGTGGGGCGAGGCTCCCTACGATCTAGTTAGTGATACCCGCGATCAAGTTTACAAAGGTTTTTATCGCTATGACTCGACCACTGGTCAAGCGATCGCCTTGATCCATAGCCGCAGTGATCAGGCAGTGGCTTCGACCTCTGGCTATATGCTGAGACCGGGGTTTAAGGGTTACTATCGCGCCCGCCTTCCCCGCAACTGGATTAGCTGGGGTGGTGGCTATATGCCCGTATCCGATGGTCAACATCTTGATCAAGAAATGACTCAGCAAATGGCTCAAAATGGCTGGAACTGGGTACAGATTCTCTCTTGGTGGTATCGCGATCAACCAATCAAAAATTAGTTTGATAATTTTTGTGTAAAGTGTGCAAAGAAGTGCCGCGCGGAGCGCAGCACTTCTTTGGTTTGATGGGGGCAGAGCTATACTCATTTTAATTAACGTATAGGCAATTCAAATAAGAAAACTAGGGCTTCGACCCTTCGACAAGCTCAGTGCATTGCTTCGCTCAGCCAGCAATATACGATGGCTGAGCGAAGTCGAAGCCTCTTGAATTTATTTGAAATTACTATATTAATGTGAGTTCGATGTGGCGATTTGTGTCATCGTTGAACTAGCTTTGGTTACATAAAAAACTATTTTGATGGAATCTGGTGAAATCTATGGCTGCAACAAAACTGTCTGAAGTGGAGATTTACGCCGCGATCGCTCAGCTTGCGGGATGGACTGTGGTAGAGCAGAAGTTACAAAAAAACTTCAAGTTTCGTAACTTCGTAGAAGCTTTTGGTTTTATCAGTAAGTTGGCGATCGTTTCTGAAAAGATGGGTCACCATGCGGAGATCTTTAATGTCTATAACAAAGTTCGCATTGACCTAGTTACCCACGATGTCGATGGCATTAGTAATCTTGATATTGAGCTAGCCCAAAAAATCGATAGTTTGGTCTAAAAATTGCCGATGCCTTGAAATTTTTGGGCGATCGCCTCTAGGTATTGATCAATAAACTTTGACCAGCCGACAACGATCACTTGTTTATGGATCAAGCTGTCTGCGATCACGTCATCATCCTGAAAGCTAATCTCACGTCCCTGTAGATCACAACATATTAGTCCTGCTGCCTTGGCGATCGCCAGAGGTCCCACGGTATCCCAGAGCTTGACGCGGCGGTTGAGATAGATGTAAGCACTGGCATGACCTTGGACGATTTCCATTACCTTCAAGCCAAAACTGCCAAGACTGTAAAACTCGACATTGGGTACAGCACTCCGAATTGCGTCACCATAGGCGAGATCATCTTTTTTGCTGACAATTAAGCGATCGCATTCTTTGCCGATCGGTTCACGGATATTTAGGGCAATCGGTGCTTGTCCGTGATCGATGGTAAATACCCCAAGCTGCTCACCGCCAAAGTAGAGGCGATCACCGTGGGGTGCGTAGACCCAGCCTAGCTTTGGCTCAAAATCTTCCAGTAACCCTGCCATGACTGAGTAGAATTCCCGTCCATGGATAAAGTCATCGGTTCCGTCAATGGGATCGATAAACCAAAATTTTCTATGCTGATCTTGATCCCGTGGCTGTCCCCATAGAGATTGAGATCGCGAGTTCTCCTCACTAATGACAATATCTTTGGGAAACCATGTCTGAAACTGTTGACTAATGAGGATATCTAGCTCCCGATCAACATTAGTTACATAGTCATCAAATCCCTTTTCATCGACTTGAAAGCCCGACTGTCTCAGATAGACAGCCTTCTGTCCAACTTCGCGAAGGAAGTTGCAGATTTCGGTCTGCGACGGTTGGTTATTAGTGGGATTCATAGGTGCGATTCATAGAGAAGGATCAGACGGTGATGGCGATGGACGGCGGGAGAAAATTCGGAAATAGAGCGATCGCGCTAATTCTTTGATCGGATAGGCGATAAAGGTAATCGGATTAATGGTGACGATGATATCGCGAAAATCCCGTTTTGCTAGCGCCACGATTGCCTTCGCCACAAAGCTCGCGGACATGACTCCATAAGGATTTAGATCGCTTTTAAAAGGTCCCAAAATCAATTTGCGAATTACACAGGGAGCGTCAAGGCGACGCATAGTTACCAAATCGCCGATCGCTCGCTTAGATAGTTCGTATAGAGGACTAAAGGCGGGATTTACTTCTGCCTCTGAGGTGTTTACCCAGATCTCTTTGGTCGCAACATGCTTAGATTCGGTGACGGTTTCCAGAAATATATCCATCCATCGTGCCACCGAGAAGGTATTCACCTCATAGGATTTGTAAATAGATTGCGAATCCCTCGCTGATAATACATTCACCCCGTGATTGAGAATGAGAATATCCACTTTTTGGAGGCGATCGCGTAGGGCAGCTTCATTTCCCAATTGCCAAGCTAAAACTTCGACTTTGCGACCATCACGACTCGCCTGCTCAAAATCAGCAGTAGCGGAAGTGGTCAGGGCAATGACCCGCGCCCCAGATTTTGATAGTTCGGCGATCAAGGCTCTCCCCATCGTTCCCGATGCGCCTGTGACGGCGATCGTTTTACCCTTCAGTGCTAGTGCTGTACCCAAAATGCGATCCACCAACGTAAAAGTGCCACAAAAATAAGATTCACCCCGATCAAAGTGATGCCGCCAATGGTAAGTACGATTGACGAGCCATTGGGAAGGCAAGGTTACGAGCGCCCCCTCCTTGTGCGTGGCATCGGTGAAAAGTAATAACCCTTGCGATCGTGCGAAGGCAGTAATCCAAAATCCGAGGGAATAGATACAGCCCCAAGCCATTGCCCAACCCTGTCCATAGTAACTCGCTAGTCCTGCGATCGCTCCCGTCGATACCGCCATAAAAGTTGCCTCTGGCACATCGTTGAATAGCTCCGCTTGGCGATAGATCTCCATACTCACCTTGCTCAAATCAGCACGATATGCCTTATGGTGCAAGTTATGCCAAGGTTGCAGAGGTTTCCAATAGTGACCTGCAATGTGATAACAATCTCGTAAAACCTCAGCGATGATGATCGAACCAAAGGCAAGGCAGATTTGCCACTGATGGCTAGCGGCAAACGTTACCACATTAGATAGCGCTTCAGATAGCACCACGGAAATCATAGGTTGAGTCATTGCGATCGCAACTGTAATATTTCTAAACACCACAGTTAGACATTGTAACTGAATCCCCCGCATTACGAGCTTGTTAAACCTTATGCTGCAAAAAGCCGACTAAACTTTGTAAAAAAGCATTACTAACTTCCATGCGCTCAGGCTTCGCCAAGCCATTAGTTACATCCCCATCTACAGTCTTGGGATCACTATTGTTACCCATACCCATATCAATATCAGGTACTTCTTCCACTAGCCCCACCACGATCAACCGAAAAGCAATTTGCTGGACTTTGGCGATCGGCAATTGCATACTTGCCGCGATCTTACTAAGACTCAAAACCCCATCCGCTAAATTCTTTACTTGGGACTCCTGCGCGTCTAATCGCAATTGATTTTGATCACCCGTAATCACAAACAGAGTTGAATTTGGATCAGGAAGCTTGCTTTGTAGGATCTTCCAATCCTTGAGACTTCGTAATCCCATTAGGGTTGTCTCGGTAGCAGGCAAGCTTAATCCCGTCATTTCTGACTTTGGTAGTTCCGCTTTATTCTCAAATCGGAATTGCCCTGTCTCAATCTGGAAAAGAGAACAGACTTGACGTAATACCTGAACACTAAATAACAATTTAAGTTGATCTGGCTGCAATATGCCTAGGGATTTGAGATTTAACCCCAAAGGTACGTTCTCCCGTAGCAATCGTTCCATTTCTATACGCTGTTGATCGCTAAGCCATCCTCTCTGCTCAATCAATCGCGCCAGTCCCAGATTGTCAGTGCGATCGCCCGCCGCCACAACTCTTCCATTCATTAGCCAGATGTATCGTAGAAACGGCTTCCCCGTTCTTAGATCTTGAGGATCTCTAATTGTTAATACCCCAGTTTTCTGTCCCTGATCTAAAAATTGAAATATTTCAGGAAGAGAGAATTCGGATAAGGAGCCTGTAATTGCCATATGTATGCCCCAGACATTAAATCATGCTATCTCATAGAAATATAATATTGCACCAATGCCACGATCGCATTAACGACGGTATCGCGCTCATCGGCATTGAGAACCACGATCGGTGGCTGTTTCTGCTCGTCAACAAAGCCCAGAGCTAGTTTAATATTTTCACTAGACCAAGCTCCCTCACAATCCATGTGGGTAATCCCGATGATATAGGGAATCTGTACGCGCCGATTCATATAGCTGAGAATGCGCCTTGCATAGCGAAACTCGTGGGGACGATGGGCAGCAACTAGCAAAATAAAAGCGTGGGCTTTACGAATTAAGATGTCCCACATAAAATCAAAACGCTGTTGTCCAGGAGTGCCGTAGATATGGAGTGCCATATTCGGTCCAAAAGTTAATCGCCCAAAATCCATTGCCACAGTAGTTTTATGTTTGATATCGGCGGTTTCATCGGTGGCACGGCGATCGGTATCGACAACATCAATCTCACTAACGGTTCTAATAAATGTTGATTTCCCCGCGCCAACTGTACCAGCCACAACCAAGCGCATGATTTCCATAAAATTCTTTATTCCTTTTCTTTGTCTTGGCTATAGCGATTTATAAAAGTGACTGATCTTTGCTAAATAGATTATGGGAGCATGATTTAGCAGATCGCTATAGTACATCTATCGAAGCCAATCTTGTTGCTAATCGACCGACAAGCTTAGAAACTTACTCCGCACCCAGAGTGTGCAGCACAGTTGCAGATTATAGCTTTAGAGCCTGTTTGAGAACTTCCCCATCTCTAAGTGTTCCTTCCCAAAAAGCAAATGCATTCTAGATAGGAGAGAGGCTTCTCAAACAGGCTCCTAGCAATAGATTATGCTAGAGATGCTACGCCAGAGCTATCTTCAAATCAGTAACAACTCGCTTGATCTCTAGCATCAACAAACCTTGCTTGGCGGACTTGTTAGCCAGTACGAGCAGGACTGCTTCTTCGCCACAACTGGTCAAGATTCCATAGCCTTTCTCCCCTTCAACGTATAGGCGATCGATCTGACCTCTGGCTAGCTCATTCCCGATACGTTCACCGAGGGAAAGCATTGCTGCCGACATCGCGGATACCCGTTCTTCATCCATGCCACTGGGCAGGGTCGAAGCGAGGGGTAAACCGTCAGGAGATACAAGGGCAGCACCTTGGACATCGCTAGTACTGGTGACCAGATCCTGCAAGATTCCTTCTAATTTGGCAACGTTAATACTCATTGTCTTTATTCCTCAAATTAAATTAGATAATATTTCGATTTGTTGTGGCGATCGCAAGCAATGTTCAGTCTTGAAAGTCAGAAAGATTATAGACCTAACCAATTACTTCAAACTCAACCACATCGTGAGAGCCGCCACGAAGTACTGACTCAGTTTGTTTCCCCCGCAAGCGCTTGCCCAGAAACTGTTCTATCACGCCCTGAATCGCGCCCATCGTGAAGGTGAGCTTGCGAGGGGAACCTTCAGGTTCTCCCGCAGAGCAGATAGTTTCTCGACAATAAACTTTGATCAAATCATCAACTTGCTCAATCTTGTCCACCAGACAGAGGCGCGTTCCATCTTTCCCCAGAGCTTTTGTTAGAGCGGGTAGAATGTCTTCAAGAGCGGCATGATCGGTCTTAAGATTAAGACTTTCTGCAAGTTGTTTACCTCGATTCCGCCCAGCCGCAATCAGGGTAATTGCAGCAGCTTTTTCGCCTAGGGCTTCTTCTGCACCAGTAACCACGGCTTTAAAACAGACAATACTGCTATACTCACCGAGTTCGACACGATCCATATTCATAATTCACCTCACCTTAGATAAAATCAACTGTGATAATTAAGAACAAATATTCAGAGGTAATATTTAGCTTCGGTTATAGACATGACAAGCTAGAGTGCCATGTCAACCTAATCCTTGATATCCCCATAACTACTGCATACTAGAAGCACCAGTGGCAATCATTCTTCTAAACAGACCTTCACTCCATCCTGTTTCTTTTAGCACTGCCTGTGAAGAGACTTCAATGTATGCTTGTTCGATAAATGCCAAATCAATCATGCAAATCTTGCTAAGAGCATCACGCAGGTCTTCGTTCAGTCCTGCGGATTTGATCTGTTTACCCACTTCGTTGACGACGGTTGCCATCGCAGGTACGACGTGTTGTGGACCAATCCCAATTTGAACATGGACTAGACCAATACGCCAACGTCTTGCTGCATAGTCTTCCCCCCAGTTGTCCATGCCTGTAAACATTTCGGCAAACCACTCAATGAAGGTTTCATTTAAGCGATGCATTCTGCCTTCCTTCGCATTTAGGATGCTGTTCATTTCAGTGTCACGGGCAAGATAGCTATAGAAAACTTCTGCCATTTGCAAAGCGATCGATCTTCCCCATTGATCATTCGCTTTGAGCATTGCTTTATCTGCATCAGAGAAGGACATTCTTCTCTCCATGGTTGCCATAAATGTCTTAGGATCGAGAGCCATAATAGATACGTCATCCTTAAAATAATGAACTAGATAATTCGCGACTTGCCGTTGCAGAATGCTGCGGAGTGCGTAGAAAATACTTCTTAGATATGTAATTAATCCTGAACTAGTGGATTTATATCCTTCACCCCAAAGGTAAACTGTAAAACTCAGATCATGATTAGGATGATGGTTGAGATGTTGAGTAAATCAAAATCATCACTCAAAGATCATTACTTAAAAGTTTTCATCTTGATTATGAGGATAAACCATCATATCTAGCTTGCTCATAGCTTTCTCTTTCTTCTTTTTTGAGGTTTTATAGTTTATAACCCTGAGATTTATTATCTCTCTAGTAGGGATGTTATGAGGATAGATGCAACATAAGGTAATAATAATCTCTCAAACTTAATGTGAGCTTCATTAGGTTTTGAGTAAGTGGTTCGTTGTAGGTCAAAATAGGGGAATGCAAAGGTTAGCCATGGTAATTTCAAATAAATTCGAGAGGCTTCGACTTCGCTCAGCCATCGTATACTGCTGGCTGAGCGAAGTCGAAGCCCTATTTTTTACCTAAATTATCTATAGTATAAATCGATGAGCCTAGAAGATATGAGGTGAAGTCTAGGCTCATTAAGTAGCTTGCGGCGATCGCTATTTTATAGATCGTAGATTTAGTTTTGATTTTAAAGATATTGAGCTGCACATTGTTAAAGAAGTATCAAATAGATTGATTGTTGAGATTTGTGATTAAGCTTTTAATCCTAAGATCATCTAACGTTATACAATGGGGGATACTGTGGAAAGCATAGAATAAAAAAGTTTGACTATGGTTATTCAGGTGTTGTTTGAATAACTAAAGAATTAAGAACTAACAAAAATAGTAATGGATATCAAACAAGAAAGAATTATTCGTGCGGTTGTCGAGAGATTTGAAGCTGGTCTGTTGGGATTTGTGCAAGCTTCAAAGGAACAGGGACAGGAAATTGACAATATTTATTTTAGTTACGCCATATCCAAAGCTGCAAATCAGTATGCTAGAAACTACGTCAAGTCCCATGCCTTTATTCAGATTTTTGGTAGTCGAAGACTCTCAACTTTAGGCTCTATCTATATCCCTCAAAAGTTTCAAGCCTATAATTCTATTCGCAACTTTGAATCCGTGGATGAACTGGAGGAAGCCTTTGCTCGGGATCTTCAGAGAAGTAATTACAATAAAGGCAATAATCTTTTGGGGCTAAACCTAGCTAATGAAGAAGCTTGTTTGACCATTTTAGGTATGCCTGCTGTCGGCAAAACTACTTTTCTAAAATATGTGGGATTGGAGGCTTTACGCTATCCTGAAGGTCGATATCAACATGATGTCTTACCTGTATTTATCCAGATGTGGAAGTTCTGTCATGGGAATCATCGATTTTTAGATGCGATCGCGGAAGAGTTTGAGAAAGCGGGCTTCCCATTTTCCCAAGAAATTGCTATGTGGCTACTGGAAAAAGGAAAACTGTTGATCCTTTTAGATGGACTAAATGAAGCGGTTACACCACAACATCTATTAGCGAAGCAGTTACGCGAATTTATCAAAACCTATCCCCAAAATCGCTACATTGCTTCTAGTCGCCTTGTTTGCTATCAAAATAGTTTGGGACAGTCTCTAGAGGTGACTTTACAACCTTGGGGAGATTTGTTGATTCAGGAATATATCCATAAATGGTTTGCGATCGCTTATAAAACTAGATCTATTCATAGTCATGGAGATCTGGCTTCTCAACGCTCTCTCGATCAAGCGATCGCTAGTGACGATTTTCAAGAAGTTGCTTCTGATAAAGCACAGCAATTTTGGCGACGGTTGCAACTGAATACCACGGCAAGACAACTAGCTGAATCTCCGTTGGCTTTGTCGTTACTGTGTTTTTTAGGCGATCGCCAACATAGTTTCCCTAGCCATATTAGTCATCTTTATCGCAAAGCCATCCAGTTAAGTTTGGAAGAGCAGGTTTATCGCTATCAGTCTTCTCAAGATCGCGCCGCCTTTGATCTTAGTACTGACATTCTAGAACTAGCATTGATGGAAGTTGCCCATGCTGCCTTTGAAAATCGCCAAATAGTTCTACCATTGGAGAGCGTGTCTGATCGACTGCAAATCATGCTTGCCAGTTGTCAGAATATTTCCGTTGATACGGAAGTTGATACGATCCTCGACATCTTCCAGAAAATAGGCATTTGCAAAATCACTTTGATCGAAAGTTCACCTAGTTTTGTATTTAGCCATATCTTTTTTCAAGAATATTTTGCCGCTAAATACATCTGCGATCGCCACCAAGTGCGCCAAGCGGTGATCGATCATTTGAGCGATCGCCGTTGGCAAGAGATATTTTTATTACTATCAGGCATGATGATGGGCGATGTGGAAGAGTTGTTGTGGGCGATGGAAGTCCAAGCGATTACCTATCTCAATACCAAAAGATTAAGTAGTATTTTGGAATGGCTGGATCAGATTAGTCATAGTTGCCGTAGTGATCTCAGTGCCGTAGCAAGGAGAGTTGCTTTTTTGGTGATTGCTAGACCAAGGTTTTTGACAGATTTGCCCCTAGCTTTATCACTGACGCGAATGTTGGAAACCTTGCGATCGCTCTACGCAAACTTTGATACGGCTCTTAATTTTGAGGCGGTGGTGGCGGCAGATCTAACGATTAGCCTTGCCCATGCCCTAGATTTTGATAACAATACGGAGCTAAATCTTGCCATGCAGCTTTGTCAGAATTTGGCAAAACTTTTCTCCGCTGTGAAGTTTAATCCTCAGTATGTTGACTTTCAGGCTCTCTACAAGAAACTAACGGATCTCAGCACTCAAGTGCCTAGGGATGATCAGTCCTTTGAAGTCCGCGAAGACTTTCGCCGTAAAGTCAGCCAGACTTGGTTTCAATCACTCTATTTGCCCCTTGATCTCAATTATATTTTACCTTCGGAAGTCGAATCTTTGACAAATTATCTCTATGCTAATTTGCTGATGGTCGAGTGCAAAAACAGTGCGATCGCAGTCTCACCCAAAATCTGGACAGAGATCGAATCCCATATCCTAAAAATATGGTGTCCGCCAGACAGCCTTTAATTCACTACTTTGAGCTTATTCACGCGCAACATAAACTTGCCCCCACTACTGCCGCCAAAGGACGATACCCGAATGGTGTAATTGCCTGTCTGTTGGATCTTAAAAAAGATGAGGGAGTTGGTGTTATTACTCGCCGTGTCATCATTTTCAACCACCACTTCTCCATTGCTATCCAAAACACTCAAGACCGTATCAAATGCCGACGCATTAACGGTAATTTCTAAGCGTTCGTCTCGCTGGACATTGATGATGTAGTCACGGGCAAAGCCTTTTTGTCCTGTGGGAATATCTCTATCAGTGAGGGTATCGTTGATATCAATGCCACTAGAAATAGGACTAGGTTTGTAAGTATTGTTTGGTACTTGAGAAGAACTGACAGGAACGAAACTACATAGGCTAAGGGCGCTCGCACCTAGGATTAGTGTGAGTAGTCTGACAGATCGGAAGATGGAGGCGGGAAAATGTTTCACGAAACTTCTTTTAATTCTGAAAAAGTCAATTTTAGTTGAGTAGATTCTACTGTGGAATTTGATGAACTAATGGCAAAATTTCGATCAGGGGGAACCGCATTCGCGATCGGTGTGATGTGAATCTTGCCATAAAATTCAGTTTGCGTCAGCTCGACTTTGGATTGTGAAGTCATCAGCAATAGTCCCCAAAATACGCCAACGCGATCATTAAACACTGCGGCTAAGTCGGAGATTTCGATCTCTTGATCGGGATGTAGCAAAAAGTACCGTTCAATCTCTTCCACCATTTCCGAGAGGTTTTCTTTGTGGGCGAGTTGCCCGATCGCTTTCATGGCGGCTTTGCGTGCCATCTTACTTTGGCTTTGGCGTTTTGTGGGTCTACTGCTTTTGCGATCGACGATTTCCACGATCGCCTCAATTTGGGCAATCAATTCCTCAAGGGTAATTCGCCTTGCCTTGGGCGGCAATGCCACAGGCAGGCGGCGCAATCGTTTGTCAAAGTTGGCGGGGAGTCGCAAAGAATCAGATATCTCTAGATTGTTTTCCTCTAGATCATCGTCGAGAGCCTCTTGATCTTGATCATAGACAGCCTGAATCTCCGATAGTGAGTTTGCCTTGAGCAGGACTAACATTGCCGCGTACAACATTGCTTGCCCTGAGTCGTAGAGATTGCGGCGATCGCTGACGATCAAGCGCGATAAAAATCGATCAACGACATCAATTACCTGCACATCCCAAGGATCGATCTCACCTCGCTCCGCAAGGTCAATTAACAGGGCGATGGCATCTTTGGTAACTGATTCGGCGATCGATATGGTCATGGAGCTGGGGGGATCGGATGCTTAAAAATATCACCGATTTAGGTGTAATGGGCAGGAAAATGACAAAAATTTCTTGGAGAATCACGATTTAGATTTATCTTCATCAATTTCTACATCGATCGCCGAGGCGGACACAAGACGTTTCCGCTCTTCGATTTCATTACTCATATTTTGGACAGTTTCTTGCAGATTTTGGATTTGGATGTTTTTGTTCCGCATCTCAATTGTTTTCTGTAAAGCTGACCATACACTAAAAATCCAAGCTAAGACCGCACCTAGTCCCATTGCCAAAATTAACTCCACCGCGATCGGGGCTTCGACTTTCAGATTAGGAATAATTTGAATAGATGAGGGGGCGGTATTTTCTAGGGAAAAGAGTACTAACGCTAGTACAACTATGAAAATCACAATAAAGTTAAGCTGACGCATAGTGATTAAGTTCCTCTCTTTATGTTTTTTTGTAATTTGATTTTAGGGCAGTAAGCCAATTGAATCAGACCATTTAACCAGAAAAGCCTTTAACCAAGAAAGCATTCGCAATCCCAACCCCGAGTTTATAGGTGCTGAAGCCTAGCAATATGCAAACAGGTAGCGTTAAAGCCCAAGCTAACAACAAATTTCTCACCGTCTGCATCTGTAAACCCGAACGGTTTGCAACCATTGATCCCGCTATGCCCGATGACAAGATATGGGTGGTACTTACGGGTAAGCCCCAGTGATCGGCGATCGCGATCGCCCCAACGGTGATAATCTCAGCGATCGCGCCTTGAGCATAGTTGAGATCCGCCTTCCCAATCTTTTCGCCCACTGTCACCACTACCCGCTTCCAGCCGATCATCGTCCCCAGTCCTAGGGCGATCGCGATCGCCACTTTCACCCAAAGGGGAATGAACCGAATCATTTGTTCCAATTGATTGCCATAACTCCGCAATAAGTCCTGCCCTGTCCATTGATCGAGACTATGCTGTTGGTCTAATTGATTAATGGTGTGAGTAACCAACACGATATGATGTCGCAATTGTTGAAGATGTTTAACATCGATATCAGTAAAATTATGAATTGCGGTGAGATCCTGCGCGATCTCTTGAATTTCCGTTTGTAGCGATCGCCATATCATCGTCTCCATCAAATCTTTTGATGAATTATCTGGTGTATTAATTTGCGACGTTATCGCAGGAATCAGGGTAAGGGAGCGATCTCGTAGTTGCGAGATTAAGGCGGGACTGGCGTTGATATTTACGGCAAAGAGACTCGGTAACATTGCCACCAAAATCAACATCATTAAACCCATCCCTTTTTGTCCATCATTGGAGCCATGGGCAAAGCTCACTCCGCCACAGGTCAAAATCAAAAGCGATCGCTGCCAAAACTTGAGAGTTGGTGCTGCCTCTTCCTTTTCTGTTGGTTGATCTATCTGTTGATCCACTGCTTCAGGTTTAAAACAAAATTTAATCGTCACAAATAGTAACGCTGCCCCAGCAAACCCAACTAGAGGCGATACCAATAGCGATAATAGAACGTCTTGCATCTTTGCCCAGTTTGAGCTTTGCGCCCATCCCCAATCTAGAGCAAGGTTGATCCCAAAAATTGCCCCGATTAGAGTATGGGTGCTAGATATCGGCAGTCCAAAGTACCAAGTTCCTAAATTCCAAGCGATCGCCGATAGTAATAGCGAAACTACCATCACTAAACTTTGCTGCGCTGTGGCATCGGTTAATTGTGGCGGCAATAAAGAGACTATCGCGAAGGCAACCGTACCACTCGAAATCATTACCCCTGCCAAGTTACACAGTCCTGAATAGATGACAGCCTGTAATGGTTTCAACGTATTTGTATAAATTACCGTTGCCACCGCATTAGCTGTGTCATGAAATCCATTAATAAACTCAAAGCTAAGAACTAAAGCGATCGCCAGTCCTAAAAGCAAATATTCCATTCCAATTACAGCTCTAATTACAGCGCTTTGCCATTAACCCAAAAGCAGTAATTTGGTATCTCTTTCTACTGCTCTTGCTTATTAAGAGAACGCCACCAACGACTGAGCGGAAAATAAATCACAGGCGACCATAAACTGCTCAAAATTGCCGAACTCAGGGCGATTCGTTGTTGCAAAGTCCAGACGTTATCAATTTCTGCACCACTCACCGTCAATTGCAAGGCGTGCATCGTTTCCACAATTACCGCCATCCCAAACACAATCAAAGCGATCGAGATAAAGTCTTCCTGCACATAGCGTTGCTTCTGTAATAGTGACGTAATGCCACCCGCGATCGCCAATCCTAGGGCATGGGTAGGGGCAACTGCAACATCCGCGAAAGTCATACCATCCTGCAAAAAACCAAGGGCAATACCCACCATCACCGCCAAAAAGACAGGACGGTTCACACTCCAAGCGACTAGCCAAATTAATAACCAATTAGGGGCAATCCCCATTAAGGTCATCCCCGGCAAGCGGGTATACATTGCCAAGATACATAACATCAGTGAGCCGATCGTCACAGCGACGTTCAGAACTCTGGTGGATAGGGAAATTTTGCGATCGATCATGCAGTTACATTTAGCTAGAAACTTAATCCCCAAAATATTCTTGAGTTATCTCTATCGACTTAATATGGTAAAACTAGCCCTGTGTTGCCATATTAAGTCGATGCGTGGCGGTGATTTGCGCCAATATATCTTAAAGCCGCTCTTTGAAAGGTGATATCTTCACATACTCCAGTAATCCTAAGGGCGTAGCAAATTCCACAACTGCCTCAGGTGATGGCTGTTTGTCAAGATTGATCGACTTAATTCGACCTACTGGTAATCCTTCAGGAAACATAGTGCTGAATTGGGATGTATGCACAACATCGCCCACCTTTACATCGGGGTCACGCTCGAAAAATTCTAAAGTTGCAGTGTTAACACCCTGTCCCTTCAGCATTCCACTAAAGCGACTACGGCTGATCACCACTCCGACTTGGCTATTGGGGTCACTCACCAGCAAGATCTGGCTACTATTGGGCGAAACGTTAGTAACACGACCCACCAAGCCTCCTGGAGCCACAGCGATCGCGCCAACTTTAATGCCATCATTGCTACCCTTGCCCACGATAATCTGATTCCACCAAGAATCAGCACTCCGTCCAATTACTGTTGCCCAAATACCCTGATCTTTCGGATCAACGTTGACACGCAGCAAGGCTTTCATCCGTTGGTTCTGGGATTCCATTTCCGTTAGTCGATAGCGAAGCTCTCGCACTTCCGCATCTTGGATCAGCTCCTGACGCGATACCGTCGCCTGAAAAGGGCGGCTTACCAACTGATAAACCTCCATAATCGCTACCCCTTGGGTTTGGCGGATTAACCAAGCCAAACCCACTCCAGCAGTCACAGTAATAGTCTGAAAGCTATAGCGCCCCCACCAACTACGAAATGATTCCATGAAAAATTTACCTATAAACTTTTCAAGCGGCTAGTTAGTACCCGACCAAGGTTCTTATAGTCTTCAAGGACACGACCTGCGCCAATGACTACGCAGTCTAGGGGTGCAGGAGCGATGTGGGTGACAATGCCTGTCTCATGGCTAATCAATGTATCAATACCATTGAGCAGTGCGCCACCACCTGCCAGCATAATGCCGCGATCGATAATATCAGCCGCTAGTTCTGGAGGAGTGCGTTCGAGGGTGCGTTTAACGGCTTCGATAATTACCGATAAAGGCTCACTCATGCTCTCACGAATCTCAGAAGACTTCACTGTTACGGTACGAGGTAGACCTGACAATAGGTGTAAGCCTCTGACCTCCATAGATGTTTCTTCCTTGATGGGGTAGGCAGAGCCAATTTTGATTTTGATTTCTTCGGAAGTACGTTCACCAACCACAAGGTTATGTACAGTCTTCATGTACTTCATGATCGCTTCGCTGAGTTCATCGCCCGCAACCCGCACCGATTCGCTCAAAACAATCCCCTGTAAACTCATCACCGCGACTTCAGTTGTGCCGCCGCCGATGTCGATGATCATGTTACCTGTAGCTTCGGTGACAGGTAGCCCTGCGCCGATCGCCGCAGCAATGGGTTCGTCGATGGGATAAACCTCACTAGCACCTGCGCGACGGGCAGCGTCCATCACAGCACGCCATTCTACGCCCGTAACTCCACTGGGAATACCGATGGCAATGCGAGGATTAAACACACCTTTTTTGACTTTCTGGATGAATGATCTCAACATCAATTCCGCAGAGTCAAAGTCGGCTATAACACCATCTTTGAGAGGACGCACAGCGATGATATCGCCGGGGGTACGTCCAATCATCTTGTTTGCTTCATTACCAACCGCGTAGGCGGTCTTGTCACGTTGATCGATGGCAACAACTGACGGTTCTTGCAGGACAATACCTTCACCAGACACATACACAAGTGTATTGGCGGTTCCAAGGTCAATGCCTATATCTTTTGTAAAATGGCGTAATAAACCCACAGTAAACTCTTCCAGTGGTTAGACTAGCTATATCGCCTTTAGATATTATTACGATTGTTGTAATTTAGTCTAGTATTCTTAACTATCAGCCAAAATTCATCTTGTTTCTGCTATGGCAAAAATTCTTAAGAATTCCTAGCAGCACCTCTAAAACATCAATGTTGGATTCCTGTTGAATCATCCAGAGCAAGCTAAACTATACATAACTTTACAATCAATCTAGCAAATCTTTGGGGCATCGGATTTATGACGGCAAGCATAGAACTAGGTCAACAATTAGCGACAAACCCTAGCAAAGATATCAATACTCAGACTAATGCTCAAGAAAACTTGGTTGGTGGTAGCGATGCCGATCGCTTTAATTGGTTAGAAGCTTGGTATCCCGTTTTTTATACAGAGGACTTAGACAAGAGTAAACCCTCTAAGTTCACGCTTCTAGAAAGAGACTTAGTAATTTGGTGGGATCGGCATAGTAACGCATGGCGAGCCTTTGACGATCGCTGCCCCCATCGACTTGTGCCATTGTCTGAGGGCAGAATTGCCGAGGATGGTTTATTGGAATGTCCCTATCACGGCTGGGCATTTGCGGGGGATGGTAGTTGCGATCGCATTCCCCAACAGCCTGAAGGTGGTACGGCACAACAATCGAAACGCGCCTGTGTCAGCGCTCTACCCACAGTCGAGCGCCAAGGCTTGCTATTTATCTATGCGGGACAGCCTGAAAATGCGCCCCATGTGGCTGTACCTGTAGTTACGCCTCTGGATGATCAATCAAAGGAATGGACATTATTTGGAACATTTCGCGATCTGCCCTACGATGCGGTGACGCTGATGGAAAATGTGCTAGATGCCAGCCATCTGCCCTTTACCCATCATAAATCCGTGGGTAATCGCGTTAATGCGGCTCCGATGGTACTAGAAGTTTTAGAGAGCAGTAAGCAGGGCTTTATAGGGACTTGGGCAGAAGGTCCTAGGCGCGGTAAGTTAGGGCGGCAAGATACAACCTTTGTTGCACCATCATTAATGTGGCATGACCTCACATCTCAGCAATTTGGGCGTACGATTACAGCGGTCTATGCTACGCCCACCCGCAAGGGCGAATGTCGTCTCTTTGCTAGATTTCCGTTCCAGTTTAGTTCGGCAATTCCTAGATTTTTTATCAGTATTACCCCACGCTGGTATTCGCACATTGGGCAGAATGGCATTTTAGAAGATGACCAAATCTTTCTGCATTACCAAGAGCGTTATCTAGAGGCAGCTTTGGCAAAACCTGAAAATAGCGGGAGCTATGCTAAGGCATTTTATCTGGCAACGCAGGCGGATCTCTATGTTTCGGAGTTACGCAAGTGGATTGATCGCTACCAAGCTGATCCCTTTGCAGGACAAAAAACGATGGCTCCCTTGCCTCGTCAAGTCCTGCTAGACCGCTACCACTCGCATACGGTTAACTGTGCCAGTTGTCGGCAAGCCTTGCGAAATGTCCGCCTTGGGAAATCGATTAGTATTGCGATCGCAGCTATTGCGCTAATTGCGAATCCAGTCCTCAGTTTCTTTTTCTCCGTTAATTTATGGGTGATGCTTGCGGGCGTTATTCCTGCGGCATTAGGAGCGATCGCATGGTTTGTTTGCTATCAACTAGAGCGCAAGTTTATCTATGGTCAAGAAGTCCCCTTGCGAAATACTTAACACCAGAATTAGGATAGCGGCACTATCCTATTCTGGTGTTAAGTATAAAATTGACGCAATAAATTTACAAAATCTATGATTAAGCTCTATGGCGGCGCAAGAAGCCGTGCCTCAATCGTGAGATGGTATCTCGAAGAACTGCAAGCTCCCTATGAGTTCCAGCTATTAGATATGCGAGTGGGTGAACATTTACAGCCAGATTTTTTGGTGATTAATCCCTTCGGTAAAGTGCCAGCGATCGTCGATGGTGATCTCCAACTCTGGGAATCGGGCGCAATTTTGTTATACCTTGCGGAAAAGTTTGAGCAGATCACTACATTGTCCGAAAAAGCGATCGCTTCGCAATGGGTTTTATTTGCCAATGCCACCCTTGGGACAGGTTTATTTGTTGCCGAGAGCCGCGAAAAGGAAACGCCGCGCTTGCTCAAGGGGCTAAATCAAGTTCTGGAAAATCAGGAATATATTACAGGCGATCGCTTTAGTGTTGCTGATGTTGCCGTTGCCTCGATTCTTGGTTACGGGATCTTGATGCTGCAACTTTCCTATGCCGACTATCCTGCCGTCGATGCCTATGTCAAACGGATTAGCGATCGCCCTGCTTACCAGAAAGCAATTCTAGGAATTTAAAGTTTTCAGCTATCTATGACTCGCGAAGCGAGTCATAGATAGCTATGAAATATTTACAGAAGGCTTCGGTTCCGCTCAGCCAGCATATATTGGTGACTGAGCGGAACCGAAGCCCTACTTTCTATTTGTACTGTTTATAGCAAAGAGAGAGGGGTCACGCTTTGCGTGACCCCTCTCTCTTTTTGGTAAGGTTCAGAATCTAGGTCGCAGAACCAAGACCAACATAAGAACCGTAGAAAAATAGACCAACTACAACCAGTACACCAGTACCAGCCACAGTTGCCACCAACCAAAGGGGAATACGTCCGTTTTGAAGCATGAAGTTTAACCTCCCGAAATAAATAAGATAATTAAAGTAATTGGAAATAGCGAAATCTAGTTAAAGAAGTAGCTAGAGAATAGCAACACAGTTACAAAAATGAGCAGTAGCCCCAGATATAGAGAGGTACGATTTAACTCTACGGGCTGGCTGTTAGGGTTTTTAGGAGCCATAGGTACTTGGTTTTATTCCTGATTTAAGTCGGCAATGAACAAAAATTTGTAATAGAAGAGAAAGTTATATTAACGGCTGATGAACTGCATCGCAGCGATCGCACCGATGAAAAATACGGTAGGTACTCCTAGACCGTGAACTGCTAGCCAACGGAATGTAAATACAGGATATTGAATGGGCTGATTGGGGTTATTAGTTGCCATGATTAGAAATTAATGCGTTTAATGCGTTGAAGTTTAGATGGATGACGAGCTAAGTAAATCAAATAGCAAGATAAATACCACTTAAGGCTATTTGCCTGTCATGGAAATTTCTTTGTCGGCACTGAAGCGATCGTTCAAGATAGGAGCGGTTTGGCGATCTTGAGAATAGTATTCGTTGGGGCGGGGTGTACCGAATACATCGTATGCCAAGCCTGTGCTGACAAATAACCAACCTGCCAAAAATAGAGCGGGGATGGTAAGGCTATGAATTAGCCAATAACGAACGCTGGTGATGATGTCGGAAAATGGGCGTTCTCCAGTAGTACCTGCCATAACAGTCCTCTAAATGTGTAAATGTGTGGTGACTAAAATCTTTATCTTAAATAATAATTTACTATTGTACCAACTTGCCGCCGTTCTTGTCGCCGTTAAGACAGCAATTCCCTAGTCCTCACATTTCATGAAAATTCGCAAAATTGATAAAAATGAGCGCCTTGATATTCTCAAAGGCGATCTCTACGCTTACTCCCATTGGACCAATCAGGATTTACCGCGATCGCATTTAACGGCAATTAATCCTGATGAGGTACTGGCGGCGGAAATTGACGGCAAGATTGTCGCGGCATTGCAATGCTTCCATTTCCAGCAGTCAGTGCGAGGCGTTGTTAAGTATATGGGTGGCATTGGTGGGGTCTGGACTTATCCCGAATATCGCAATCGTGGCTGTGTCAAAGCCTTGATGAAAAGTGCTTTCTTGGAAATGCGGATGCACGGTATGGGCTTGAGTATGCTGACTCCTTTTAAGGAAAGCTTTTACGAAACCTTGGGCTATACGATCGCCAATGCCAATAATGAAGTAAATATTCCCGTGGCGGCGCTATCCAACTATTTACAGTTGCCCAAGGACGCGGATCAAGGACTTGATCAATGGCAATGTATGCGGATGCCTGCGACCGAGACTAGAGATATCGTCAGCAACTTTCTCTACGAAGGTCTACGATCGCAAACTCTCCAACCCCATGATCACGGAGTTGTGATCACTAATTTCACCTACGATCAATGGTGGCATCTGCATCGCCATAAGCTCTGTGTTCTGATCAAGCGCGATCGCCAAGTGGTTGCCTTTGCCATTTATACGATCGACAGCAGCGGTAATTTGCCAATCAGCGATCGCCAGATTGAGATTTCAGCCATGTTTTGGACTGACCTATCGGCTCGCGATCGCCTCTTCCAGTTTTTGGCAAGCCATCGCGATCAAGTTCATCGCCTAAAAGTAAATCTGCCGCTTGATGGCAAACTCCATCAGTGGTTTAGCGATGCGGGAAAACTCACTGCCACCATGACTGAGCCTTGGATGGTGCGAATCATTGATGCGATCGAAGCCTTGCAGGGTTTACCGATCACCTGTGAGCCATTTACCTTTGCCCTGAGCGATCCCCATTGCCATTGGAATGAGGGAGTTTTTGGGGTTAACGGTGATCATGGGCAACTCTTAGTTAAACGCTATAGCAATAATGAGATTGAAGGTCTAGACATAGACTTTCACGCCACGATCATGGGTCTCTCGGCACTAGTTTATGGAACCCATGCGATCGAGGAGTTAATCCATCGACAATGGATCACCAAAATTCATCCCTCCACCCGTGAGTTACTGAGTCAATGGTTTACACCATGCTTGATTTATAATCCTTTTAAGTTCTAATTCCAGCATCTTTGCCCCATAGCTGTCCGTCATGAAAGATAAACTCACTCGCAGTCAAGAACGAGTCCTCCAACTACTACAAGATTGCGATCGCGCCGTATCCGCGCAGGGGATTCATGCGGAGTTGCGAAATAGTGAAAAAAGTGTCGGTCTCGCCACGGTCTATCGATCGCTAGATATATTGAAATTACAGGGCTTGATCAAGGCACTTACCCTCCCCAACGGGGAAACTGTATATAGCGTCATGCCCACGGATAAGCACCATCTAAATTGCCTTAATTGTGGAAAATCCTTGCCTATCGACTGCTGCCCGATCCATGATCTGAGCCAACAATTAGCGCAGCATCACCAATTTCGCATTTACTACCACACCCTAGAATTTTTTGGTCTCTGCAATCAATGCCAAGATGTGCAAGCCGACAATTCTCAAAATAATCAATCCATTCCCGTTACCCAGTGCCACGACCACGCCCATTAGAAAATTATGCCTACTGCCCTTGTCCCTCTATTTGAAGGATTTGAAGAGATCGAAGCAATTACGATCATTGATGTACTGCGCCGTGGCAATGTGGAAGTGATCACCGCAGGTTTGACCAGCACCAATGTTATGGGCGCTCATGCGATCGCCGTTACTGCCGACACCCTATTAGAAACAGTTCGAGAACAACAATTTGATGCGATCGTTTTAGCTGGTGGCGCAGGTACATTTCGACTGAGAGAAGATCAGCGCATTGCCCAAATGTTGATCGCCCATAACTCCGCTAACAAATTAGTCGCCGCCATCTGTGCTGCTCCCACTGTTCTGTCCGCCACAGGATTACTCAAGAATAAACGCGCCACCTCTTTTCCTGCGGTACAAGATCAGATGCAAGTATCAGAATATTTGACGATTCCTGTGGTGGTGGATGGCAATGTAATTACCAGTCGTGGCGCAGGGACAGCAATGGCATTTGCTCTCAAATTAGTTGAGATTTTGCAAGGCGAGGCGATCGCCTATAAATTAGCCAGAGATATGATCTTTCAACATTAATCTCTCTAAATTCAACAACATTCGCAATAGAACTAGCTTAATTTACCGATGTAATCGCGGATTATGGGCGTAAATATCTTAACCACTTGCTGATAGACCTCTCGCTTAAAGCGCACAATTGTATCTAGAGTCTCTTCGATCGCCATAAATTGCACTACTCGAAACTCGCGATCGTGGATATCTAGCTTACAGTCAGAGGCAGGATGATCCCAGTAAAAAGCATACCAACGCTGTCTTTGACCACAATAGTTTGCCCATTTCCCCGTTAGCTTTAGCGAAGGCGGGAAGTCGTAATATAGCCATTCAGGGTGGACATACGCTAACTCGGCATCATCAATGCCTACTTCTTCATAAAGTTCTCGTAGGGCTGCTACTTGCGGATCTTCTCCGTCATCAATCCCCCCTTGAGGAAATTGCCATGAATCAGGCACACCAAGACGCTCACCGACCAGTACTTCTCCTTTGCGATTAAAAACAATCAGCCCGACGTTTGGGCGATAAGACTTCTCAGGTTTCATAATTTTCGATTTGACAAACCAAAAGCATAGCACCGCCGCTAATTATCATCAAAAGTCAAAAAATCCTTGCAATGCAAGGATTTTTTGACCTATACCAATTGAGTGACTCGTTCCAATTCAGCCGTATTTGCTTGATCTTCCTTGTTTGGTAGCGATCGCTTCGGTGTTTGCAAACCAACCATCTGGTCATTACTCGCACCTGGGGGAACCATCGGATAACAGTTCTCATTGCGCTTCACACGGAAGTCTGCAAATACAGGACCATCGTAAGCCAAAATTTCCGCCACAGATGCCTGTAGATCGCTAGGCTCAATCACCTTAACGCCCTTAATGCCAAAGGCTTCAGCCAACTTCACAAAGTCAGGCATCCCCACTTCCATATTAGAAGAAGAATAACGCTCATCGTAGAAGCTCTCTTGCCATTGGCGTACCATCCCTTGCCAACCATTGTTGACGATGATCACCTTAACATTGATACCGTACTGCGCCAAAGTTCCCAACTCTTGGATGTTCATTTGGATGCTAGCGTCACCGCTAATGCAGATTACTTGTTGTTCGGGGAGCGCTACCTTGACACCCATTGCCGCAGGCATCCCATAGCCCATCGTACCTAGACCCGCACTAGAGATCCATTTGCGGGGACCTGTTTTGATCAGTTGCGCTGACCACATTTGATGTTGACCCACATCAGTGGTGAAATAAGCGTCAGGAGCTTGCTTACCAAACTCATAGATCACCTGCTGCGGCGACAAAATATTGTCGTAGGCAGGAACCTCTAGGGGATAATCTTCCTTCCATTGATCTAACTGCTCAAACCAGCCTTTAGTCTGAATACTTTCTTCGTAGCTAGTAGCTTCGAGAATTGCCTGTAATACTTCTTTGACATCCCCCACAATTGGCACATCGGGCTTGCGATTTTTACCAACTTCCGCAGGGTCGATATCGATATGGATGACTTTGGCATCGGGTGCGAATTTATCAAGGCGACCAGTAACGCGATCGTCAAATCTTGCGCCCACAGCAATTAACAAGTCACATCCCTGTACCGCGAAGTTGGCATAGGCAGTACCGTGCATTCCCAACATCCCAAGGGAGAGATCGCTATTTTCATCGTAGGCTCCCTTACCCATAAGTGTTGTGGTGACAGGGATTTGAAAACGCTTAGCAAGTTCGGCAATCTCAGGGTGAGCGGCGGCAGCAACTGCGCCTCCACCTGCGTAGAGCAAAGGTTTTTTAGCTTCACGAATTAAGGCGATCGCTGCTGCAATTTGATGCAAATGCCCCTTAGCCCTTGGCTGATAGCCGGGTAAATTGATTTGCACCTCAGGCTCATAATCAAATTGCTGCTGTCCAATGTCCTTAGGAATATCTACTAACACAGGACCTGGACGACCTGTAGCTGCGATATGAAAAGCTTCGGCAACGATACGGGCAATATCTTCAGGTCTACGGATTACATAGGAATGCTTAACGATGGGCAAAGTAATCCCCCAGATGTCAGTTTCTTGGAACGCATCCGTACCGATCGCATAGGAAGGAACCTGCCCCGTAATCACCACCATCGGGATCGAGTCCATCTGCGCCGTGGCAATCCCCGTTACCAGATTAGTTGCTCCGGGACCTGAGGTCGCGACACATACCCCCACCTGTCCAGTGGCACGGGCATATCCATCGGCAGCATGGACGGCTCCTTGTTCATGGCGCACTAGATAATGCTTGATCTCGCCCCTTGCTTCTGCCTGATAAATTTCGTCATACACTGGCAGAATTGCTCCACCAGGGTAGCCAAAAATATGTTTTACACCCTGCCGTCTCACACTGTCGATGAGAGCAAATGCACCCGTTGTTCGCAAAGTAGCCTCCTCTAGACTCCTAACACTTTGAATTATTCGTGGACTTATTTGTGAATTATTCGCGAAATTACTGCTGAACTGTTCGCAATATAAAAACCGACTTGACAAGACACCAGCGACTCTCTACTACTAGTAAGCAGTTATGGCAAGCATCTTAAGTTTATAATTTGTATTATTTGTATCGATCATAACATCAGCAATTCTGATTACGACAAGGATTTTGTAGTTTTTAGTACCAGAGCCATCAAAGTATCCTCAGATGTGACTGCAAGGATGATAGCCATACTGAATCAGGAATTTGCGAAGGATATTGCTTTTTTAGGCTCTATTAAGCTTTATTTAGCTAAATGATGGGTTAATTAGCAAAACTGCCACAAACTTAATAAAGACATAATCTTTGCCCCACAAAAGAGATCTTTACGCTACACCCTGTTGACAGGTCGCATTTAAAAATATAATAGCTCCGTGTCTTCTGTCATATATTCTCCACATAACGTCTCATGAGTGAAAAATCAGAAAAAGATATTCCAGTGAATATCTACCGCCCTGCTAGCCCATTTGTTGCCAAGTGCGTATCCAACGATGTATTGGTTCGCCCTGGCGCTGTTGGTGATACTCGCCATATCAAAATTGATATTTCGGGTGGTGACCTACGCTACTTGGAAGGGCAAAGTATTGGGGTAGTGCCTCCAGGCGAAGACAAAAATGGTAAGCCTAACAAATTACGTCTCTATTCGATCGCCTCTACTCGCCTTGGTGATGACCTTGATGCCAAAACCTTGTCTCTTAGCGTAAAACGGTTGGAGTATCAAAACGAAGCGGGTGAAACCGTGAAGGGCGTATGCTCTAACTTCCTAACCGACTTAAAACCAGGGGATGAAGTCAAGCTCACAGGTCCCGTCGGCAAAGAAATGCTATTACCTGATGATCCTAACGCCACAATCATCATGATTGCGACAGGTACGGGTATCGCACCTTTCCGAGCTTTCCTATGGCGGATGTTTAAGGAAGAGCATCCAGAATATAAATTCAACGGTTTAGCTTGGTTGTTCTTTGGCGTTCCCACGGATACCACCGTTCTTTATAAGCCCGATCTGGAATGGATGGCTTATAAGCACAAGCGTAACTTCCGTTACGACGTTGCCATTAGCCGTGAGCAGAAGAATGCTAAGGGTGAAAAGATGTATATCCAAAACCGCATGGCTGAGTATGCTGATGAGCTATGGGAGGTAATGCAAAAGCCTAGCACCCATACTTATATGTGTGGTTTGCGTGGTATGGAAGATGGCATCTCTGAGTTTATGACTAAGACTGCTGAGAAGAATGGTGCTGTATGGAAGGACTTTGAAAAGCAAATGAAGCGTGACGGTCGTTGGCACGTTGAAACTTACTAAGTACTTAACGTAAGCTACAAAGAGCAAGAGCCGCGCTTCGCGCGGCTCTTGCTCTTTGTAATTGCTATAGACAATTTAAATAAGAAAAATAGGGCTTCGACGCTTCGACAAGCTCAGTGCATCGCTTCGCTCAGCCAGCAATATACGGCGGCTGAGCGAAGTCGAAGCCTCTTGAATTTATTTGGAACTACTATATAAAGATTTCGCAGTGCCAAGTCTTTGATCATGTTGGGATCGGGTGCTTATGTAATTGCTATATAATTTAGCGGTAAGTTTGCTTAAGGGCATTAAAGTGGAATTGCTCTGGTTGCTGGTAGGGATTGGAATTGGCGCGATCGCAACCAGTGCTTGCTGGTTTTGTTGGAGTTATGCCAAGCGTAGGCGCAGTCGCCGATTTCGTAAACGCGCCAGTCATCATTTAAAAAACAAATCAATTCGCAGCTTGCGAATTTGGGCGCAAAATATTCAAAAATTCCAGCAGGATCTCCAAGAAAATCTCCAGCAGAATATCCAACAACGTAAACGGGGATTTTTAAATCAATCTTCTGATCTTGATGTTGATCGTGATAGCTGGTTGTGGGAAAAAATCGTCGAGTCGGCTCCGATTGGATACATCCAAGTGGATCAAGATAGTCGCTTGTCACTATGCAATCAAAGTGCCGCCGATATGTTGAAAATTGCCAATCATCAACAGGGATTACTTCGCAAACCATTTCTACTACAGCTAATTCGCTCCTATGAGCTAGATCACCTAGTTGAACAAACCCGCAGTCAATCCTTAGGCGCACAGG
This sequence comes from uncultured cyanobacterium, assembly GCA_963750795.1. Classification (GTDB taxonomy): domain Bacteria; phylum Cyanobacteriota; class Cyanobacteriia; order Pseudanabaenales; family Pseudanabaenaceae; genus Pseudanabaena. Next base: position 52,044 of record CAVVRZ010000001.1, on the reverse strand, counting down.
CTGACTGGGTATTTCATCCCGCCATTCCCGATCCCGTGGATCCGATTCCGCAAAAAGGGAGACCGATCCGCGCCCACAGTATTTATTTAGATCAAGGGCAAGTGGGAATTTTTTTGGAGGATCGTCAAGAAGCGATCACCATTACCCAACAACGCGATCGCTGGACATCGGATGTCGCCCATGAACTGAAGACTCCCCTGACATCGATCCGTTTAATTGCCGAGACAATTGAGCCAAGGGTGGAGCCTTCAGCGCGGATTTGGGCGACCAGATTGATTAATGAAATAGATCGCATCACCAATCTAGTTAAGGACTTGCTAGAGCTTGGACAAATGGATGTGGGCATCGCGCCTGTGCTACAGATTACTGAAGTTAATCTTGCGACCTTAATAGAATCGGTGTGGACAACCCTTGAGCCGATCGCTAATCGTAAATTACTTAGTTTGCGATTGGTGGGCGACAGAAACATCATGGCTCTGATTGATGAGTCTCGCATTTATCGCTTGTTTCTTAATTTGCTAGAAAATAGTATTAAGTACAGTCCTGCTTCTCAGGTGATCACAGTTAAGGTCAAGGTGGTCGAAGATCATCTGATGATTGAAACTATTGATAGTGGCGAAGGATTTCCTGAAGATACATTGCCCCATATTTTTGATCGGTTCTACCGCATTGATCCATCGCGGACACGCTCAGGACTAGATCGTGGAGGGAGTGGTTTAGGATTGGCGATCGCCCATCAAATTGTGCAGCTTCATAAAGGTAAAATTAGTGCTAGCAATCATCCTGAAACTGGCGGAGCTTGTATTACGATTGCATTACCCCATATCCCTCATCCCAGTCCCGATAGTTATTATCAAGTAGCAATCCAACATAAAGATAGTGAATAAGCTATGAGCGTAGAAAAACTTCTCAAAGACTATGCGATCGGCAGAAGGGATTTTGCGGGGTCAAACCTAGCCAATGCCAACTTATTTAACAGCGATCTGATTGGGATTAATCTTTCTAAGGCGGATCTGAGAAGGGCAAATCTCGTCTTTGCCTATCTCAACAAAGTTACCTTTAACAATGCCAATCTGTCAGGGGCTAAACTGGGCGGCGCAACCCTTAACCAAGCGATCATGATGAATACTAACCTCAGTGAGTCCGATCTGCATGGGGCAATGCTGCAACGAGTTAACCTGTTCGGCGCAAATCTTTCGTTAGCTAATCTGATGGATGCCAATCTAACGGAAGTTGATCTACGTAGTGCCAACTTACGGGGTGCGAACTTACGGGGCGCGATCTTAAGTGCGGCATTAATGCGCGAAGAGCGAGGCTATCCCCCCACAACCATGACAGGGGCAAATTTGCGGAAAGCAGATCTACGGGGTGCAAACTTGAGTGGAGCTGATCTATCGGGTGTAGATCTGTCGGGGGCAAATCTCAGTGAAGCGACATTAGCACGGGTAAATTTACAGGGTGCAAACTTGAGTGGCGCGATCGCCATTAGCACCTTATTCACCGAGGCAAACCTCAGCAATGTCAATTTTAATAGTGCTAATCTGAAGGGGGCTAACTTCACTAAAGCCGATCTCCAAAATGCCAATCTATGCCTAACCAATTTATTTGGAGCTAACTTAAACAAAGCTAATCTCAGTATGGCAAATTTAACTAATTCCAGTTTGATTCAGGCGACACTGGTGGGTGGCGATCTATCGCGAGCAGTATTAAATAAAGCTAATTTTAGTCAGGCAAGCCTCGTAGATGCTTATCTAGTCAGAGCTAACCTCGATGGAGCTGATTTTAGTGATGCTGTACTTACTAGAGCTGAGCTAAGCGGGGCGAGTATGATTGGTACGGTATTTAATGGGACTACGATGAGTGACGGCAAAATCAATCCTGTGAAACGATAAATCGATAGGCTTTGATCGCGCTGTTATTTTTCTGTAAAACTCTGACAATATATAAGGGAGTTAATTTTAAATAACTTTTAAATAACCATTTCCTCCTCAACAAAAATAAGGCTATGGAAGATTTGAGTCTTCTCAAAGAAGTTATAGACAGTCTAGAGCAAGACAGCAATGTGCTTCGCATCAAACGGCTCATTCTTTTTACTTGCCATGACACTTGGTCAAACGATGTTAACGAAGTGAAGGCGATCCATATGCGTCGTCTTGTGGGGGAGTTAATGAATCAATTTCCTGATCTAAGTATTTTGAAACAAAAGCTGAATAGTCATGTTAAACAGTTGAGCAAGCAGTCTGATTACATACTAGCGGCAGATACTTTGATTGATGGGATCGGATTTTTGTATCAGTTGCGAAGTGAGGGTAAGTTATCCGATAGTCTTCTCAATCCTATTTTGCCGCCACCGCCACTACCTGCGATCGCCAATGGCAAGGGCAAAATACAGGGCATGCAGCAAGAGTTGATGGGTTTAAATGACGACATCACTGATCATGATAATCAAGCCACAATTCCGCACCGCCATAATCTCAAATATCTGACTAATCTCTTTGATCTCCGCTCTGATATCTCTCGGAATATCAGCCCTCTCCATGCCAAGATCCTGCTATTTTCTTCGCTCAATTACAACTTTAGCCCTCAGGAAAAGGATTGGTCACCTCTCTACACCTACGATTTGGATGATCTATTGCAAACAATTTTCCAAAACTATGAAACCTTTGAGGGGCTAGAAAATCGCCTAAATCAGGTCAGCCAAACCTTAGATCAACCAGAGGATGCTAAACGCGCAGCAGCAGTCGTGTTACAAGTGCTTAAGCCTTTTTATTAAAAATTTGGATGCTAGATCGCTGAGATCAAGATAAGCTTCTAGGAATACTAGATTCTCTACTTGCTAAAAAATAATGACAGGTACATCTCATCGCCAGCCTAAAATTATTGTCCTTGATGACGATCCAACGGGTTCGCAAACTGTACATAGTTGTTTATTGCTGACTCGATGGGATGAGGCAACTCTGCGGATTGGTCTGACGGATGCTTCGCCGATTATGTTTGTCTTGACCAATACGCGATCGCTGACCCCAGTAGAAGCAGATCAGGTCACTCGCGAAGTGTGTCACAACCTCAAACAAGCGATCGCGGCGGAAGGCATTCAAGAATTTATGATTGTGAGTCGTTCTGACTCAACCCTGCGCGGACATTATCCCGTCGAGACCGATGCGATCGCTGAGGAGTTAGGTGGCTTTGATGCTCATTTCTTAATACCTGCCTTTTTTGAAGGTGGACGATTTACTAAGTCCAGTATTCATTATCTAGTGGTCGATGGTGTCCCAACTCCCGTCCATGAGACTGAGTTTGCCAAGGATTCTGTATTTGGCTATCAGTACAGCTATCTACCCGACTATGTGGAAGAAAAAACTCAGGGACGAATCACTGCACCTCAGGTTGAAAGATTTCTACTCGCTGACATTCGTTCTGGAAGTCGCCAGAGGTTAGCGAGATTGCACGACAATCAATGCGCCGTCGTGGATGCCGAAAATCAAGCCGATCTCAATCAGTTTGCTTCGGATATTTTGGCGATCGCCGCTACGGGGAAGCGGTTTCTATTTCGGAGCGCGGCGAGCTTGCTCACGGCTCTAGCCAAATTGCCACCGCAACCGATCGCTGCCGAAGAGATGTCCAAATATATGCGATCGCACAAAGCAGGCGTGGCGATCGTTGGCTCCCATGTCAAAAAAACCACCGAGCAGTTAGAAAATCTGCTCAAGGCGGCGAATACTCATCCCGTCGAAATTGCAGTTTCGCGCTTACTAAATGATACCGAAGCCCAGTCAGCCCAACTCAAGCAAGAAGCCCTAGCCGAGATCAATCAAGCTCATAGCCAAGGCAAAACGGCGGTTGTCTTTACGAGTCGCCAAGAACTGGAGTTTGATGACATCACCACTCGTTTAGAGTTTGGTAAATCGGTGTCAGCATTATTAATGGCGATCGTGCAGGAGTTACCCACGGATATCGGCTTCTTGATTAGTAAAGGTGGGATTACGTCTAACGATGTCCTTAGCACAGGTCTAAACTTGCCAACAGCGAGGCTATTGGGGCAGATTTTGGCGGGTTGCTCAGTGGTGCGGACTCCTGAAGATCATCCACGATTTCCTGATTTACCTGTGGTACTGTTTCCGGGAAATGTCGGTGATGCCCAAGCCCTAGCCACCGTCTATAAACGTCTCGCGATCGGTATTGAAGAATAAGTAAAAAATAAGATGGCGTAGCCATCTTATTTTTTATTCTATCTGCTAGTTTTTGACTGTATTAATTTGACGTTGTTCAGATTTGCTTCGGTAAAATCAACATTTTTCAGATTGGCATAGCTCAGATCGCAGGCAAAGCAATTTGCTCCCGTTAGATCCGCTCCTTGTAAATCCGCAAACTCTAGATTGGCATAACTGAGATTTGCCCCCCTAAGATTGGCATTGCAAAGAACTGCTCCGCGCAAAACTGCCCCCCTGAGATCAGCCCCCCCCAAATTAGCAGCTCGCAAATTAGCATTGCTCAAATCCGCTTTGCTGAGATTTGCAAAACTCAGAGTCGATCGCTCTAAGTTAGTCCCGCGCAGATTCGCCCCACTCAGATCAGTTAAGTCTAAATCTGCGTCCCGCAAATCTGAGCTTGTTAAACTAATTGCTGGTAATCGACAACAGGACAGCTTTAATCCTGAAAAATTTTCCGAATCAAAATCCTTACGTCCCATCTCATACATCTTCTTTAATGCCATTCCCATAGAAAGAGCATTAGTTGAGGGAGATTGAATCCTAGGGTTTTGAGTAGACATCTTTGCGATCGCTCTCTATCTTTAACTTGTTGCCAAATTCTATTTAGTGTATTTAATATAAGCCGCTAACCCTGATTTCTACTTCACCCTAAAGGATTGCCAATGGCTTAAGATCGCTATAGGAAAATTAATAAAATATTAAATTCCGTCCAAGTTGCGAAATTACTAAAAAATCATGATTTCCCCAAAATTAAATGGAGATAAAAGTTCCGAATCTTCAGCGTATGAAACATATATATTGCAGAGAGCGGAAATAGCTTTGCGATGCACATCTTTTACGGTGCAACTATTTGCGGATATGGCAGCCCAAGGCGTAAATTTGCGCGCGATCGCAGGTAATGAAGGGGTGAAAAATGGCTATTTAACTGCTACTGCCAATCTAATTACCACTGAAAATGCTCTGTTGTGGCTAATTCAGGTGGGCGTATTGCGCCGTGAAGTTGATGGACAAGGAATCACTGATAGTTTTCGACTGACCCCCATGGGACATCTGCTACTGGACAAATGGCGATCGCATTCGCAATTTCCTGTCGCTAGTATTGGCGATCGCCTCCAAAATTTTTGGGCAAAGATCCAAGTTTCACGATTTTTGTAGATAAGTAACTGGGCGCAATTAAATATAAAACCTCAAAACCTGTGGCGCACGTGCAGCGTGCGCCACAGGTTTTTGCTCTGGGTTTTAATTATGCCTAGCTACTTACGGTGTTTTGTAAATGCGATTTCAGGAACTAAATATTTAATTAGATCGTCAAGATTAAAGGGGAATATTTTCAGTAATGCAGTTAACTAATGCAGTCACGCTAGGAAAAAAATATGGCTAACACCTTCCATCAAAATTTTCATGCCAAAATGAATAACATCCTTGGTAAAACTTCTCTTTCCATCTTAGCAGCGGCTTTTGTGGCAGCACCCTTAACAAATGTAGTGGAGGCGATCGCTGCACCCACCAATCCACAAGTAGTTGCCCAACTGCCCCAAGATTGGCAGACAGGCGTGCAGTTACTGAGATTGCTTGATAACTCAGGTAATCTTTCGAGTGTGGGCATTTTGTTTGACGTGGTTAATAAGCCAGCTACAAGTTATGCCAATGTCGTGTACCAACTCTATGTAAGGCGCTCAGGTGAATGGCGCGAAGTTTATACTAATTCTGGTGCGAGGTTGATTAGCAAAAATGCGGGACGCTACATCATGCCCGTAGAAGTGATTCCTCTAAACCTATTGAGTGAGAAAATTTCCCTCAATGATCTTTATAACGGCGATCTCAAAGCGGTGACGAGTGTTCGTTATGACATTCGCAATGTGGCGAGAGATGCCAAGTTTGAGATTGAGGAAGTGAGATCGTTTAGTTCGATTGTATCGGTGAGTCAATCGGAAGCGATCGCAGGTCGGTTTGTTACCGTTGGAAGCAACAACAGCTCCAACAATAGTTCTAATAACAGCTCCAACAACAGTTCTAATAACAGCTCCAACAACAGTTCTAATAACAGCTCCAGCAATAGTTCTAATAACAGCTCCAGCAATAGTTCTAATAATTCGAGCTTTTCCGATCAAGATCTAGGCTTGTCTAATGGTTCGCAGACAGTTTCACAAACTACACAGACCACCATTGTCCAGACCAACAGCTCGAACCAATCGATGCGACCAGTCATCGTTTCTAATCGAGACGACGATGAAGATGACGATTATGAAGGCGATCAAAGAAATCGTCAGAATCGTGACGGTGTTGAGCTATCCAAGGCAAATCCCCACCGTGGACATTTTAGCCTCGTAGTTTTGCAAGACAAGCCCAAACTCTCTGAGGTAGTCGCCAGAATTTCTGTCAAATCTAAGCGTCCAAAGGGATTTCTCACCGAGCGCTTTGTGGGTGACTATCGATTTAAACTCAATCAACGGGCGAATTTTATTCGGGGACTCAATCCTGGCGATCGCCTAATCGTGCGTCTATTCGATTTACAAAATCGTCCCTTGGGTTACAGCGAAGTTCAACTTCTTAAGAACTTCTCAGCAGTTCATTTAATCTTGCCTAGCGATCCATCTGCCTATGGAACTCTTCGCACCGTCTCAGGTATTGATTCTCAGCGCATTGGCAAGATTGATCGCAATGTCAAAGTCTATGACTACTTCACCCAAATTCAAACTAGCAACACTTTGACGGATACTGTGGCGAGATTCTTGACTAGTTCTCAAGGCATTCCTGTCAATCTGTTCAACGTTGCAGGTTTATCTCCAGTTTCTAATCAATTTAACTACACCAACGCTTTTATCAAGGGCGAGCAATCTTTGATTAACCGCACGATCAGTATGTTCACAAGAGATATGCCTCCTGTGATGCAGGTTTTGCCGGGGCAGTTGACCAGCTTGATTCCTGTCACTAATTTGCAAACAGTGGATGTGGTGCGGAAGATTTTAGATTACAAGGATTTGCGTCCTAACGGTCTAACCACTTTCTTCTAATTTGTTAGTCAATGTAAGTTTGGAATAGTTCCAAACTGTTTCTAGCCAACCAAAGAATAAAAGAAACCATCGTAATGGCAATTCATAAATTGCTCTTATGATGGTTTCTTTTTTGAAGATTGTTGACCCACAAGCCACCGATAGACCAATTACTTGCAGAAGCTGTTGATGTTATTTAATCGCTCAGTTTGTATTTAACTACTCAAGTACGGAAGAGTTCGACTGCGATCGCACTAATAATCTCTAAGAAAGGCGATCTCTATTGAGGTTTTGAAGATCTGAGGCGTTGTTTTGCAGAATCATAGGCAGGATCGTGTTCGTCAAAGCTAATGATTCTAACGGTTTTAGGAAAAGGAGATTCAACTACTCGATAGATTAGTCGATATGCACAGTCACCCCAATCAATCTCTAGCGCTCGATAGTTTGCCAAATCCCCTTTTAATGCGTGGTTGGGGAAATATTGGTTTGTTTGTAATGGATTTGTCGATAGAAGTTGTTTGAGGCTGGGATACAATTTTTGTAGTTGCACTGGCAGCTTTTGTATATCCTGTTGAATAACCAGTTGATTTTCCTGAATTGCGTATAGAGACTTTGCTTTGCGTTTTTTGTTTTTGCCCACTAGCTTTAAAAATATTTATTTGTTGCTGCAACATATTTAGATCTATTTCTTCACCTCTTTCAATAGTTGTTACCCACTGAGAGTCGTCAGCTTCTAAGGGAATCCGTTGAATTGCTTTGCCTTCAGCCGAATGGGGGTTAAGTTTTGCTAGTGATGAATTTGTGGCGGTTTTCATATTCATAACATTGTTACGCTGTACGAGTATTTTATCAGAGCATCACATAGCCAGAGTGAGATCGCACCAATCATCTCTACAAATAGCGATCGCCATTCAATATTTATGCTACTGTAGGTAGTATTACAAGTAGCATAAAATAGTTATGAAAGTATCTATTTCTCTGCCAGATGAGTTAGTCCATTACGTTGACGATCGCGTAGAAAATCGTAGTCGGCTCATTGAGGGGTTACTGCAAGCATGGCGGAAGCAGCAGGAACAGCAGGCGATGGTTGAGGCTTGTTTGTTGTTAGATGAGTTGTCAAATGATGAGGATGCGGCATGGCAGCAAGCGGCGATTATCGATTGGGAAGTATCTGGTTAGTTAGTTTCGATCCTTCGATTGGGACAGAAATTCGTAAAACCCGTCCTGCGGTGATTATTTCTGGAACTGCTTTTAATCAGCGTAGTAAAGTAACTGTGTTACCAATAACTTCTACTAATCCTAGCGATCGCTTACTCCCAGTGATTCTGCCTTTGATTCCTTCTGTTACGAATGGACTGAGCAGTAATAGTTTTGTGGTCTGTGTCGATCCGATGACTTTTGATAAACGTAGATTGATTCAATGTCTTGGTCAAATAGAACCGAATCAATTGAAAGAAATACAACAGATTTTAGTTAGGTATTTAGAACTGTAGGCTAAATCCATATCCCAAGAGGCGATCGCACTAATAATCTCTATAAATAGCGGCTAAATGCCTCTCCATATTCATGAGTCTATGGAGTTCAGTTTATATTTAACAACCCAAGTTCGGAAGAGTTCGACAGCGATCGCCCAATTAGAAATCTCGTTAGTTTTTTGACTGCGGATTACGTCATGATCTTTGAGGGTTTTGAGGGCGGCTTGCAGAGTTTCGTTAGGTAAATTAGTTTGTGAAATTAGTTCTGATTCGCTGAGTCCTTGGGGGTGAGGGGCTAGGGCTTTGAGAATGTCTTGCTGATGGGTTGCCCCCTCAGAGGCTTGTTGCCAGACTCCATTGAAGTAGTTAATGCCTGTGGTGAAAAAGTTTTCGCCTGAGCAGACGGTGCGGACATCATCGATGGTGAAGGTGCGATCGCGAGGTTTGCCTTGCTCGAATACATAGTCATTAAACATTCGCACGAGTTGGAAGCCGATCAGTTGGGTGAGGTAGGGCTGTCCGTTGGTGAGGTCGTAGATATGGTCAAGGGCAGCGGATTCGTATTCGAGGAGAAATTCGGGATCGGGGTTGGCGAGGACTTGGTGGGTTGCCTCACGGGTGAGGAAGGCGACAGAGATGGGAATGAAGCTGGCATAGAAGGGCTGGAAGTAGTCGGCATTCATTTCTTGGAGGGTATGAAGTCCTGCAAAGGCAAAGGCGAGTTTGCTGCTCATTTGCACCATGCCCCGCAGGAATCCAAGAAAGTCTTTGCTGAGTTTACCTGCATCGATTAGTTCTTCGATTTTCTCGAATTCGTCAAGGGCAATGATTAGTCCTGTACCTGTAAAGTGTTTTTCAATATTTTGGAGATATCGGCGAAATGTGGTTTCGGGGAATTGGAAGAGGTCATTATTGTTTGGTGGTAGTATTTCGGTGACTTCTTGGATTGCGTCACAAATTGCCATAAGAATGTCAGTTATCCCATTAGGGGCATTACCGACACTAAAAAGATTGACGTAGGCAACGCTGACTTTAGAGCCAAGTCGCATAGAAATGTTCCGAAGTATAGAAGTCTTACCCATACGGCGATGACCATATAGGAGAACAGATTGGGGTAGAGCATCAACAATCCATAGTTCTTCAAGTTTGCGAAGAATATCTTCGCGACCAATAAACCGATAACCTAACACAGGATCGCCAATAGTATAGGGATTAAGAATAGGTTTATCAATTTCTACTTGCCCAAGTTTACGAGCGCTAAGAACAAAAAAGATTTTCCATGTTTCAGCAATTTCATAAAGAATTGGGCGCTCTATACGAGAAACATCAGTAGGTAATTCTTCAAGAGCATTTAAAATCTCAGAAATTTGACCAAAGCATCGATTGAGGGCATAAGAACGAGCAGTACGAGATGCAGCCTGACTTAAAACATGAACATCCTTAACAACTGATTCCAGTTTCTTAAGAAAGAACCAAGTTGTAGGGCGAAGCTCATGAGAAGCAGGAAAGCATATTGGCTCTAACTTTAGAATATCTTCAATGCTTTTAATGTTTATAAAATCTCGTAGTATACAGACAAGTTGATATATTTCTTCTCCATATTTAATGTTTCTCCAGTTTTGCAGATTTTCGGCAGCACTTTTAAGGTTTAAATAACATTTCTCTTGTTTTTCTGCATATGCGTAGCTCATTTTTAAAAGAGTTGATGAATCAACTTTTGTAGCTACTATCTCTGATGATTGCCTTAGCAAGAAAAAACTTGCAACGACTGCTTGATATGGCTTCTCGAAACGAAGATTATAACTTGCTCCCCAAAGATCAGAAATCCATGATCTGTAAGGCAACCAAAAAATCCCTTCGATAAATTTAGATTTTAGAGAAGCAGAGAAAGATGCTGATGAGAAAGAAAGAATATCCCAATCCCCTATGAGATCAGTAAGTGTTGCAATTCGCAGAAAAATTTTCTCATTAGGTGTATTAGACAGTACATTATTTATAGCGGCATTGACAGTTACGAATTGCAAAGAATACTTTAAGAGTTGGTTCGCATTCATAAGACCCCTCTCCCAGTCAGCCTCCAACCAAATGCTAAGCTGACGATAAATTCTAGGAATCATTAAAGGGGTAATTCGTGGAATGCTTTTAAGTGAAAACCACTTACTATCTGACCTTAAGATTGCCAAGACAAACGCAACACTTAACGCTATTCCCATCAGCAAACCAGACAACACACCAATAGGATTGCTATCCGTCATACCAATCCAAATTCCTAATAGTAAACCAAGTATCGGACTGATTGATATACAAACAGCGACACTACCTATTACACTACGCCATCCATCCTGTGTTACACCAACTGCTAATCCAATTGGTACACCCAAACAAACACCACTTATTAGAGATCGAAACAAAAAGAAAGTTATGCCACTCAAAAATAACTTCATTGTAGTAAATGTCAGAGTGAATGTGAGACTAAGTGCCACCCCAAATGCCACCCCAACTGCCACACCACGAAATTCAACAAAAATCCACCCGACATACAAGCTAAAAAACAAGCTAACAAACAAATCGTTCCACAACATCGGAATCCCTATACTTTCCAAAAGTAGGGAGTATAAAACAGGAAAAAAGATTGAAAGAAATAGACCCATGAGTGCCAATTGTCTTTTTAGTGGAATTTTTTGCACCAGTTCCCATCGTTGTCGCAAACTCAATTTATTTGACTCAGTCAAAGGTTCGCAATAGGTTTCCACATACCAGCGAATTGCTTGAGGGAAATAGAACACCCAATAAAGCAGTCGCAAATAATCAAGTGGATTCCAGAGTGATAGTGGGCGCTTGAGTTTTGGCGCGAGGTCGAGGAGGGGGACTTGTGATGTGGGTGTTTCTTCGGTCATAGGTTTTAGCAATATTGACGATAAAGATCAAAACAAGCTTTCATCAGTTTTTGGGGATGACCTTGGCTCTCTAACCACAATTTTTCAATTTCCGCATTACCAAAGCTAATTCCAGTCGGTTCTAGTCTTGTCTTAATAAATTTTTCTACAGTTGTCTTCTGCCAAGGCTTAAGAGTTACTGGTGGACAAATATGATGCAAAGGCGAAGTCGATTTTTTATCATTGCTATCTGGAAAAAGTTGATTGAGTAGTGTACAAGATGCAACCACTAAACGAAGCAATCGCTGATCCGCAAATCCCCGTAAGACATCACGAATTGCCTTTGTAAAATCATCACCTTGTAAATTTTCTACTTCATCCAAAAGCAACAATACACGCCTCGACTTCATTATTCGAGTTAAAGCATAACCAGTACAGTTTTCCACACCCAACTCATCACAAAAAGCGTGATAAAAATCTGCTTCTGAGTGAATGTTATGCAAACTCAGATATATCGGCTCCCACTTGTCTCTAAGCTCTGAAGCCGCAATTTGACTAATCCTTCTCAACATCGAAGTTTTACCCATCTGGCGATCGCCCAATAAATTAACGCCACCACTTCCAGAGTTCAATAAATCAAAAATCTCCCGCAACTCCCCTTCTCGATTAAAGAACTGCTCCGCATTGTCAACAGGCAAATAAAGCGGCTGAAAAGGATTTTCCACATTGATTTGTGCTAATTCCTGTATCTCTATCTCCTCATTTAGACTATCCAATTTCTCATCAGATAAAGACTTAGGAGAACCCTTAACCTCTTGAAAATACTTCCTTGTAAAACTATCTGATTCAACCTCATCAGCTTTTAATCCGATCTGAATCATGACACTCACAAGTTTAGACTTATGCCCTTGATATTTGCCATCCTTGAGTTTAGTAGCTGTAGCCCTATCAACTTTGAGTAGTCTTGCCAATTCACTATGACTTTCCGAGTACCAGCCGAGATCTTTCAGAGTATCTAAAAATAGTTTTTGTCCATCAATATTGAGTCCCCAATTAGCCAAAACTCACCTCTACCTGTTGAAAATCAACAGCCCCCTGTAGAAAATCCGCAATTCCTGCCAAAAGCCTCAAAAGCCTTTGTAAATAGTAGGTTTCAGAATTTAAAAAGTTTTTTCTAAAATTGCTGATTATCCGCATTGATTATCCTCAGACACCCTTCTTACAAGCATTTTAATAGGTTTAGTCCAGAAATTAAACACTTTACCAAAGGAGCTAACGGACATGGCTAACAATATCGATAACAACAACGATATCCAAGAAATCAACGACACCCAGTTAGATATCTCAGCAAACGAGCAAGGACTGCACCTAGAGTTAGAAATCCCTTGGAAGCGCTTACCACTCATCACCAAAATTAGCGGATTAGTTCTATCCCATCTAATGACGATTGGTTTAACCCTCGTTAACCTGTCCTCATCGCCTCATATCCCTGATAGCCCAGCACCACAAGTTGAGAAACTAGACTGCCCATCTAATCAGTATATTGCCAATTTTAACCTCGACTAAATTGTAGCTGAAGGGATCGCTAAATATAAAAATTTAGCGATCCCTTTAGCTACAAAAAGTTGGCTCAAAACTATTGGCGATCAGATTAGTATCATTAGCAAAACTGTCAAGACTATGCAACTTACCGCATTGGCTTGGTAGTGGTCAGCTAATCAGGGATAGATACTGAAATGACCATTTTCTGCTTTGGTATTAAGGCGATAATTAACTAAACTACACTTACTAAAATCCATCACATCATGAGCTATCTCGAAACCACTGCCGAATTTTATGCAGAAGCAGCGAAAACGCCTCAAGTTGGGCTATGTTGCATCAGTACACCGCCTCTGCAATATCCTGATCTGAAAATCCCTGAGATTATCCAAGAGATGAACTATGGCTGTGGTACGACTATCCATCCGACGGAGCTATGCGGCAGTCCAACGGTTTTGTATATCGGTGTGGGCGGAGGTTTGGAAGCTTTGCAGTTTGCTTACTTCTGTCGCCGCAAACGGGGCGTGATTGCCGTAGATCCTGTGGCGGCGATGCGTGAGGCGGCGACCAAGAATCTCAAATTGGCGGCGGCAGAAAATGCTTGGTTTCAAACGGAATTTGTTGAGATTTTAGACGGGGATGCTTTTCATTTACCTGTTCCTGATGCTTCGGTGGATATCGTGGCTCAAAATTGTCTGTTTAATATTTTTGAACCCGATGATTTGCAAAAAGCACTTAAGGAAGTGTATCGAGTTCTCAAGCCCAAGGGCAAATTGTTGATGAGTGACCCGATCGCTGAACGTGAAATTCCTGAAAACTTGCGATCAGATGAGCGGTTAAGGGCGATGTGTTTGTCAGGGGCGCTCACCTATGAGCAGTATGTTAACTTTTTGATTGCGGCAGGTTTTGGTCAGATTGAGATTCGGGCGCGTCGTCCCTACCGCTTACTCGATCGCCATAACTTCGATTTGGAAAAATCGCTGATGCTAGAGAGTTTAGATTCTGTCTCTTTTAAAGTTCCGATTCCACAGGATGGAGCTTGTGTATTTACGGGTAAAACGGCAATTTATCATGGGACTGAAGCCTATCTTGACGATCGCGCAGGGCATATTCTGCCCTCTGGGAATCCTGTCGCGGTTTGTGACAAGACCGCCGCAAAGCTAGGGATAAACTTCCCTGAAGATGTGATGATCACTGATGCGACTTGGCACTATAACGGTGGTGGATGTTGCTGATGTTAGAACTTTTGCTAGAGCTTTTGCGATGGACTGACAGCTTAGGATACGCTGGCGGCATCGCTTTTATGTTGATTTATATCGTTGCCACGGTTGCATTTATTCCCGGTTCCGTTTTGACGTTGGGAGCAGGGGTGATTTTTGGAGTTGTCTGGGGTTCGTTGTATGTATTTATTGGCGCAACCTGCGGAGCGATCGCTGCTTTTTTGATAGGACGTTACGCCATTCGCGACTGGGTGAGCCGCAAGATTGCCGACAACTCTAAATTTGCTGCCATTGATCGCGCGATCGCGGCTTCAGGTTTCAAAATCGTGTTCCTGACCCGTTTATCACCGATATTTCCATTTAATTTGTTAAATTATGCCCTTGGGATTACCTCTGTAAAATTACGCGACTATGCGATCGCTTCAGTGGGAATGTTGCCGGGGACGGTGATGTATGTGTATATCGGATCTCTGGCAGGAGATCTCGCGCGACTCAATGACCTACCTGCGACCGATCAGACATTGCAATGGGGATTTCGGATTTTTGGTTTGGTAGCGACGATCGCTGTCACTATCTACGTGACTCGTATCGCTCAGAAAGCTCTCGCGGAAATTGATTTATAAAAAATTGGCGCAAGTTTTGCTTGCGCCAATTTTTTGTCGTTTTGAATCAGTGCATTTATCGAATAGCTAAAAACACTTCACTACTAATTGAATTAACTGAAGATTGGGGTTGGTCAAGATTATCTGAATTGCTAGAACCATAGGTGGGCGCGATCGCTATTCCTGCCACTTTTAAATGTTGACTGATCTGCTGAACTAGCGGATTACCAAGGGGCAACAGGTTATTAACTTTATCGATATATCCATAGGTGGCAGCATCTTGAGGTAGCTTCTTGAGAAGATTTTGAAAATGGCGATCGCTAGTGATCGCTTGTTTTTTATTGAGATGCAATGCTCTGTCTAAGGTCATGAGCGAGTTGGAAAAATAAATATATTTATCAGTCTGGGCATGGGCAACTACCAAGGTTCCTGCAAGATCAGCATTAGTTTTTTGATCCTGAGTACCCGCGATCGCCTTTAATTTTGTCCAGACGGTTACGGGCTGTGACTGAATAGCAACCTTGCCGACAGTGAGTTGGTCACTGACCATTTGATCAAGGGATTGGAGTGCATCTAATTTAATGCTATCCGCAGATTTGGCAGCGTCATTGGCGGCAACGATCAGCCAGTCGTTAGTCCCAGAAGCATTAGGAATCAAAGCGATCGCATAGTCATTGGCTGCCCATGCAAGAGTTTGTGAACTTAGGGATGCGGGCTTAATTGCCAATAACTTGGCGATCGTTTGGGTCAGTACATTTTGGGAATCAACAGTTCCAGTCGATCCAGACTTAGATATCAAGAAACTTTCTAAATCTTGAATTGTCTGACTCAGATTTTTGCCAAGGATAAACGAACTGTCGCTAGGGATAGAACTAGCAAGATTGAGGGCAGATTGTTTGGGCGAATTACCTAAATTTTTATTAATGCTTTGTTCAGCATCAGCATTGGTATTAAATTGGCTATGTATTTGCAAGCCAATCTGATCACCTGCCTTAGCGACCGCAAAACTTGCCAATAAATCTACAGGAAATTGATTTGTTATTTCCTTGGGTAAATTGGCATAGACCACGCCAATTTTGTGAGACCCATTTTGACTATCCTCAATCTGCTGTAAGCGATCACGATAGTTATCAAGACTGGCAAGGGATAAATTTGGCGATTTCCAATTATCAATAGCTTGACGCAATACCATCAGGTCATCGGCGAACAGGACAAACTTATCAAGCATCACAGCCGCGATCGCTTTAGTGCCAGTCTCATTAGCGCCAGTCTCAACGGTACTGACGATAGATTCTCCCCGATATTGCTCAAACCCTAAAACGGAGCCATTTACTGCCAATCTCTGCCAAAAGTTATTTAAGGTGAGCTTTGCCTTTTGTGGATCTTTGGCAATCAAGCCCAGTAAATGTCCTGTTTGCAAACCATTGTCAGGCTGATGATCGAGGTCAAGATCCGTCACCCCATAACTTAGCTCTTCACCGAGCCAAGGTTGGAGATCCTGTTCATAGTTTAGTAACCAATCTCTTTGCAATTGTTGCTTGAGGTTGTCGAGTTCTTGGCGCAGTTTGCGGCGATCGCTTGGTGGAGTGCTTAACTGTGCCAAGCGACTCAAGCGATCAGGATTAACTAATAAAGAGACTAATAAAGGCGATCGCTTTGGTAAAACCTGAGCCGTCAGGGGTTGTGCCTTTGTCCCATTCCAGACATCGCGAGGATTTGCCGCCCAAACCTGCGCCACCTTACTTAAGCTCAGTAACAGCAGCAAAACGCCCAACACCGCAATGCTTACAAAAACAGGTTTGATCTTCATAAATATCCCAATCAATCTCTAGTAGCGAATCCTAAGTAACTAAGCATAATCAAAACCCAAAACCAGAGGTTGTTCCGCCCGCGTAGCGGGCGGAACAACCCTTTTGGTTATTAAGTTACTTATGCCTAGCTACCTAATAACGAATCCTTGGATCAATCCAAGCATTAATAATATCCACCAAAATACTAGCGATCGTTACGATGATTGCAAAAAACACCACAATTCCTTGCACCACTGGATAATCCCGCCCCACGATCGCTTCAAACAAGCGATTGGCTAAACCAGGCCAAGAAAAAGTTACTTCCGTCAATACCGCGCCCCCTAGCATCGCCGCCAAGGTCAAGCCCAAGACCGTAATTACAGGAATCATCGCATTCTTGAGGGCATGATTAAACAAAATTGAGTTGGCATTAATGCCCCTCGCCCTTGCCGCTTCCACATAGTCCGACTGCAAAGTTTGGCGGAGATTGACCCGCACAATTCGCTCAAAAATACCGCTAATCACAATGCCCAAGCTCATCGCAGGCAAAATCAAATATTGGATACTCATCCACAGACTTTGCCAATCAGCCTTTAGAATCGCATCAATCGTATATAGCCCAATCACCTGTGCAGGTGGATCGATGCTCGTAGGAAATCTTGTGCCAATGGGCAGCCACCCCAACTGCACCGAAAAGACCAACTGCAAAATCATCCCCACCCAAAACAATGGCAAGGAGTAAGTAATAATCCCAAACAATCTCCCGCCCACATCCCACTTAGTATTCGGACGCATCGCCGCAAAGATACCCACGCTCAAGCCGATCGCTAAAGCAATCAGGAGCGCGTACAGAGCTAATTCCGCTGTCGCAGGGAAAAAGTTCTTAATAATCTGCCATACTGTCTGACCGCGACTACTAATCGATTTACCAAGACTAAATCGCGATAAATCCTGCATATATTCCCAATATTGCGAAAATATCGATCCCGTTAGTCCCACCTGTTCCCGTAGTGCGGCTTTGACCGCTTCAGGGGCGCGAGGACCTAAAATCGCATCAATGGGATCGCCGGGGGTGGCTCGCATCAGCAAAAAAACAACCGTGGCGATCGCCCACAGCATCACAGGTGCAAGCAATATTCTCGCCGTAATGTAATAGAGCAATGCTTGAAAGCGACTAGACATAGTGATTAGTAATGAAGCTCTGGAACAGCAAAGACCTTAATTTTAACGTGAGTTCGATACCCATAAAAAATCATTAAAAAAGCATCGGCGCTCTGCGCCGATGCTTTTTTGGTTGGATTTATTCAGCCGATGCTGCTGCTGCGCGTGCCGCCGCCGCCTCATCAGGGTGAATACCCAAGCGAGTGAGGTTAAAGCGTCCACGACTATCAATTTCGCGAATCTTAATCAAGACCTCATCACCGACAGAGACTTCATCTTCCACCTTACCAACACGACCTTCCGCCAACTGCGAAATATGTACCATGCCTTCCTTGCCAGGAAGGAACTCGACAAATGCGCCGATAGGAATAATGCGGGTTACTTTGCCCAAATAGACATCACCAGAACCAACACGACGGGTCATGTTTTCGATGATGCGTCTAGCTTTGAGAGCGCCTTCGCCACTCATCGACGAAATCATCACCGTACCGTCGTCCTCGATGTCAATCTTGGCTCCCGTTTCTTCGGTGATGCCCTTGATATTCTTGCCTCCAGGACCAATGATCATCCCGATTTGTTCAGGATCGATGCGGATAGTTAACAAGCGAGGGGCATAGGGAGAAAGCTGTGGTCTTGGCTCAGAGATCAATTCCAGCATCTTGCCCATGATGTGAGCGCGACCAGTCTTGGCTTGAGTGATGGCAGCGCGGACAGTTTCCATAGAGATACTGGTGATCTTCATATCCATTTGCAGGGCGGTGATACCTGTGTCAGTACCCGCAACCTTGAAGTCCATGTCGCCAAGGAAATCTTCAATACCTTGAATATCCGTGAGAATGCGAACCTCTTCGCCTTCCTTGATTAAGCCCATTGCCACACCACTTACGGGCTTAGAAATTGGCACACCTGCATCCATGAGGGCGAGGGTGGAGCCGCAAACTGAACCCATCGAGGTCGAGCCATTAGAAGATAGTACTTCTGATACTAGACGTAACACATAGGGGAAATCAGCCTTGGCAGGTAATACGGGCAGGAGGGCGCGTTCTGCCAATGCACCGTGACCGATTTCGCGGCGACCTGCCGATCGCATTGGTCTAGCTTCGCCAACGGAGTAGGGGGGGAAGTTGTAGTGGTGCATATAACGCTTTTTCGCGTCGGGATGCAGATCGTCCATTTCCTGTGCATCCCCCGGTGTACCGAGGGTGGCGATCGTCAATACTTGGGTTAAACCACGATTGAATAAACCACTGCCATGAACACGAGGAATGACACTAACTTCTGTCCAGATCGGGCGCACTTCGTCAAGCTTGCGTCCGTCAATGCGGACATTCTGCTCGATTACCTGCAAGCGCATTAGCTTTTTGGTGAGTTCTTTGTAAGTGGCACTAACCACTTTTTTGTCAGCAGCCAGTTTTACAGGATCTTCATCGGGCAGTGCCGCGATCGCTTCTACCAGATCAGCCTTGATCGCATCAAGGGCAGCATCACGCAGATTGCGATCTTTTTCACAACTGGCCACGACTTGAGCGACTTTATCTTTAACTGTTTTGGTAATAAAGTCTTCTAGGGTGGAGTCAGTTTCAGGGTTGACGATTTCTGGCAACGCAATCTCTAACTCTTTGAGTAACTCAATTTGAGCCTTGATCAGTTCTAAAACTGCTTCATAACCAAAATCGATCGCTTCGATCATGTCGGCTTCGGGCAGTTGATTAGCGCCAGCTTCTACCATGATGATCCCTTCAGCAGTACCAGCAACTACTAGGTCAAGATCACCCGCTTCGACCTCGGCATAGGTGGGGTTAATGATAAACTCATCGCCAACTAGACCAACGCGCACGCCAGCCATTGGTCCCATAAATGGTAATCCTGCAATTAAGGCAGCGATCGAAGCACCTGTGACGGCTAAGACATCGGGGGGCACTTTTTCATCGATCGCCATTGTGGTAGCAACGATCTGCACATCATCGCGCAACCAGTTAGGGAATAGTGGACGCATCGGGCGATCGATCAAGCGACAGGTCAAAGTTGCCTTTTCAGGTGGGCGACCTTCTCGGCGCAAAAAGCCTCCAGGAATGCGTCCTGCGGCGTATAAACGCTCTTCATAATCGACAAGGAGTGGAACAAAATCTACGCCTTCACGAGCAGGACCTCTGGTCGCTGTGACTAGGATTGCGGTTTCTCCGCACTGGACTAATACAGAACCGCCAGCTTGGGGGGCAAAAGTGCCAATTCTTAATTTAATTTCCCTGCCATAAAAAGGGATAATTTTTGTTACGGCATCCATCTATAATCTACTTCCGTTTTGACTTTTTTCTCGTTATCTATCTGGCAATGTTAGCACTGTTGTAGGAGGATCTGTTGCTTATCTGGGGCAATCGCCACAAAATCGAACCCAGTCTGGCAAGAAAAAGCAACGGTTTTAAGTCAGTGGTCAATTATTAAAAAATTGTTGAGGCGGCGATTAAGCGCTACTGCTTCAGCTCAAGATGCTGAAAATTAAAACTTAAGAAATTTAACCTTTGATTGTGACTCGTGGTCATTACAATGGAGTCAGCATAGATTCATTTTCTATCTATTTTATCCATCTGGTCAGTATTTGCATTGCAGAGCAAGGTAGGAGTTATGTTTAAAACTGTTTTGTTTCCTCTAAACAGGAGTCAAGAAACTCGCCAAGCTATTCATGTAGTCTTTGATGTGGTGCAGAAGTATCAGGCGCACCTGTATGTGCTGTCTGTAAATGATTCTGATGCAACTGAGAATGAACATCAATCCTCTCAAGAGTTGCTCAAAGAGATAGAGGCTTACTTTGAAAAAGAGGGTATTGCCGTTAAGTCTAAATTGGCTGAAGGAAAAGCTGCTTTTGTGATCTGTGATTTTGCCGACGAAATTGAGGCAGACTTGATCATTATGGGTTCCCGTGGGGAGAGCCTTGTTGAAGATCATCCTGAAAGCGAAAGTGTTAGTCAAAAGGTGATCAATCTCTCGCCCTGTCCTGTGTTAGTAGTTCCCTAGATGAGCGCATAGCCTCTTTGGCTAATGTGGCGTTCTATGACTTGGTGAATCACCATTGATGTCCATTCGATGTCAATTTCTGTATTCGACTTACCTAAACTGATCCGAATGCTGTTTTTAGCAACGGATTCGCCATATCCCATTGCCAGTAAAGTTGAGCTGGGTTCAATCGTTCCACTACTACAGGCAGAACCTGAACTAATGGCAATGCCTGCATAATTGAGCGATCGCACAAGGGAGCGCCCATCAAGGTACTTGTGATAAAAACTAAGATGGTGCGGCAGTCTATCCGCGCCCATTGCGCCTGTAGGACATAGATCGGGAATGTCAGATAGAAGTGTATAGAGGCGATCGCGTAGTTTTGTGAGGCGTTGAAATTCTGGGGTGAGTTCCTGTTCTGCTAGTTCGGCGGCAAGTCCGAGGGTGGCGATCGCTGCCACTGCCTGTGTCCCTGAGCGATAGCCCCGTTCCTGCCCACCGCCCAAAATTAGAGGATGCAGCGATCGCTGTTGCAGAATTTCGGGATTAATATAAAGTGCTCCTACGCCCTGCACGCCATAAAATTTGTGACCTGACAGGGACAGTAAATCAATGGACATTGCCTGCACATCGATGGGGATTTTGCCGATCGCTTGTACCGCGTCGGTATGGAATAGTACCCCCGCACTACGGCAAATTTGACCTAAATCGGCGATCGCTTGAATTGTCCCGATTTCATTTTGAGCGGTGATAACTGATACTAAAACCGTATTGGGACGGAGCGATCGCCTCAAATCTTCGGGGTCTACAAACCCCTCGCGATCAACGGGCAATTTTGTGATTTCCCAACCATGCTGTTCTAGATATTGGGCAGGCAGACGGATCGCTGAATGTTCTACCGAGGAAATGATCATGTGTTGCGGAATCTGATACTGCTTGGCAATCATCATCAATGCCATGTTATTTGATTCCGTCCCTCCTGAAGTGAAGATGACACCTTCGGGATCGGCATTGATTAAACTCGCCACTTGCAAGCGCGATCGCTCGATCACCATCGTTGAGCGCTCTCCCCACCAATGCAGACTAGAGGGATTACCCCATTGCGATCGCAGGACTTCCGCCATGAGGTCAATTACCTCTGAACGGGCGGGAGTGGTGGCGCTGTGATCTAGATATATCTGCATGGAGAATTTTGATGACCTGATAATATTTTTATAACATTTTTAGGTAGTACTAAATTTATCAAGCAGGAAATGCCGCGCTCTGCGCGGCATTTCCTGCGATCTAGAGATGCTGTGCTGTTGCTATGAATTCAGCGCAAATAGTGCTATGGCATTATTTGTAGTTTGGGTGGCTAGGGTTTCTAGATCTACGCCTCTGAGTTGTGCGACGTTTTCGGCAACGTGCAGCACATAGGCTGGTTCGTTGCGCTTGCCGCGTTTGGGAACGGGCGCGAGAAAGGGGCAGTCAGTTTCCACCAAAAGGCGATCGCTGGGAACGATTTTGGCGGATTCATGCAGATCGTGAGCATTCTTAAACGTAACTACACCACTAAAGCTGATATACATCCCCAAGTCCACAAACCACTGTGTTTCTTCGGGATTACCCGCCCAGCAATGCATCACGCCGCGCACGGGCTGCGTAGGGTTTTCGGCATTGATCTCTTGCAACACCTGACGGGTCACTACCGAGGCTTCGCGGGAATGAATAATCACAGGTAAATTTAGCGATCGCGCCGTTCTCAATTGGGACTTAAATGCCTCAAACTGTGCATCTTGGCAATCGGATTTAAAAAAATCTAGCCCCGTCTCCCCGATCGCCACGACACGGCGATCGCCCTCCGCCAAAGCCCGAATTCTCTCCCCCACCTCTGGTTGCCAACCCGTTGTATTTAGAGCTTTATCTAAAGGATGTAGCCCCACCGCTAAGCTTACCTCTGCAAAGCGATCGGCGATCGCTTGCAGTTGGTGAAACTCATCGGGGCTAACACAGGAATGTACTAGCCGCGTTACGCCATTGCTTAGCCAGCGATCGCGCACCGCGTCAAGATCATCCTTGAAATCCTTAAAGTTAATATGCACATGGGTATCGACTAGCTGCATCACAGAACCTAAAAAATATTCAGTGTTAAATTCCAAAAATATTAGCTTTACTAATTTCAGAGCTATTATGTATCGCTATTTTGATTAGGGCGCAAAACCAAGAAGCGAGTGGCATGGCTTTATGCTGTCCCTCGCTTCTTGATTTTTGATTCTTTCCTAATAGGAATAGGCGAAACTATATCAAATCAATTCTAGAATGAATAAAAATAACTAGATATTACAAGGTACTTTGCAATATTTCTTGCTAGATATTTACTAGATATTTACTAGATATTTAATTTCCGTAAGCTGATTAATCGTTCCCTAAAGCCTGCTCATTAGTCAGTTGGATTAGATGGATATGCTTGTATCCTAGTTTGATTTCAAATTCATCCCCTTCATTCAAGCCCATTGAACGTGTGTACGTAGAGCCAATTACGATCTGCCCATTTTTATGGACACTGACACGAAATGTTGGTTCGCGTCCACGCCCATCTTTATTCTGTTCAGGATTGATCGCAAATCCTCTAGCGGCAAGTACTGCCTCATAAAACTCCGTCAAATTTACACGATCTACGCCATCTTTGCCACGAGTGAAATAACCACATTTTTTGGCTTGTTCTCGCTTGGGTAAATTGTTCAGCTCCTTTGCTTTTTGCAGTAGAGCTTTCCCTGTTAAAGGGGCGGCTGTGGTGTCTATCATATTGTTATTAGATTCTCAAGGTTTTAGTATTAAGAGCTTTTTGCTAGATCTATCTAGATCTATAAATATAGATCTAGATAGATCTAGCTCTTAATTTATACAAAATCATTTGTTTATTGTCTTACATTTTTAAACAAATTGACCAAGATATCCCATAAAAAAATAAAATATTTTCGACATTTTGTAGCAATGGAAACAAGATAAAGCCTTGTCAAACTAGGTTTTCCAGTATTATGATTATATAGTAATATTGTTGACCTTCTTGTAATGAGATTTATAGATAATATGGCGATCGCTAATAATTGATTCTGCCATTGAGATTAATCTCACGCTCAGTTTAGGATGAGTTAGAGATAAGAAGAGGTACGAAAAATGTGAGAACTCTTGAATTTGGGAGTCCTTACAATAGTACGAATAAAGAATATAGTTGGTTTGAAGGGCTAATTAACTGTTCTAGATAAACTTCTAAAATTCATCACTCTAAAAGGTAAAAGCTTTACTGTTTTGCGCTTTTGTCGAACTCACGTTAAATGAGTTTGAAAAGGCTTCGACCGCGCTCAGTCATCGGTATACGATAGCTGAGCGCAGTCGAAGCCCTAGTTTTCTTATTTGAATTGTCTATATCATCGAAAGATGCGAGTTACGGCGCATCGCGCCGCAACTCGCATTCTGGATTTGTGTAGCACCCTTGCCTTGCTATAAAGCCCTAGAGAACCAGTGAACAAGCATCGTATGCTGTGGTTTCTCGGACTTTGGTTGTCCTGACTTTTGGACTATTTAGGTGGAAAATCGTATTTTGCAGTTACAAGACGATACATATCCTTTTGAGATGGGTCAATTGGTTTGAATTTATAATCTTTGACCGCTTCTCGCACAACATCATCTAGCTCTTTGTAACCGCTAGGCTTAACAAAAACAGCTTCAACTTCACCATCTGGCTTGACTAACCACATGAATACAACTGAACCTGTTTTACCTGCAAAGTCTGTAGTTTTGGGCGCAATCCACGCTACTTCCTTTTCTCTATTTTGGTCTGGGTTAGGGATATTAGCTTCTTGAGGCGCAATTTGAGTCGTTTTAAGAGAGTTTTTGGCTAATAGTTCAAGGATACGCCCGTTGGTTGTATAGATCGTGGCGACATTATCAACTGCTAACTCTTTGCCGTTGGAGGTAGCAGTTGAACTGACTTTAGGTTGTTTAGAGATACTGTTGTCTTGCGGAGATGGCGATGACTGATCATCTTTAATTCCATTATTTCTCAATTCAGGCTTGATATTGCGATCGCTTGGAGGATTGGAGTCAGTATTGTCAATTTTGCCATCGGCAGTAATGCGATCGCGCTGAGGCTTGGGAGTCTTCGCAGGCTTCGGCTCATAGGTATCTTGAGGAACGTCAGCAGAAGTATAAGTATCTTCGGGAGAATCTCTTATGGCACGATTCGCTTCATAGGTATCATCAGACTCTAGTCTTTGTAATGGTGAATCTAGGGTCGTGGTGTTTTGATCATTGAGAGGCTTAACAAATAGATTATCAAGGGCTGACTTGTTACTTTGAGATAGAGGTTTGGAGTTAATGACTTGATTTTTGGGAGGAAGTCGGATGACAGGCGTAGAAACAAGAATTTCTTCGGGCGGAGTTTTCTTGAGAGGATTAGGCGTAAATATGGCAAGCCCTGCATGAATTCCTAAGGAACCGATTAGTAAGATCCAAAAGGGATTTTTAGCAATGAAATGACCTGTTGTGACTAGGGAACGAGATGCAATCTTCAGTAAGACAATCGGAAATTGCTGAACAGTCTTGGGGTTAGAGGGTTCTGCGGGACTTAAATCTATTTTGTCTAATTTGGTTTGAGGTTCAGTCGGCAACATGGTCGTTCAGGAATTTGAAGTGTGTGTATTCTGATTTCCAAGTAGATCGAGTAATAAAGCATTAAGTAAAAGTCAGGATTTAGATGTGGCGATCGCTACTCGATTTCCCGCGATCGCTCTTAATTCCGCAAGCCGATTGATCACGATTTGATAAGAGACATTGACGTTATCGGCGCTGAGTACTACGGTTCCTCGCGATGATTTATCCAAAAAAGTACGAATGCTTTGTTCTAACTGTTGCGTAGGAATTACTTTACCGTCTGAGAGCATCTGACCTGAAGCATCAAGGGTAATAATGAAGACATCTTCAGGTTGAAGATCGCTAGGTTCTGAGTTGCTACTACCACCGCGATCGCTAATCGGTAAATCAATACCAACGCGACTAGGGACAGTAAGTGCTGCTGATAGTAAAACAAAAAATGCCAGAACTGAAAAAACAACGTCCAACAGGGCAGTCAAGTTAATTTCTGCATTACCTGATGATTGATATTTGTTGCGAAGTTTCATACAGTGGCTAACTTTTTCTAGGTTGCTATGACGATGATATGAACTATTTGTTCCAGTCAAAACCAGAAGAATATGCCGCCAAATAAAACAGGCGGCACAAACTCCTATGCAACAGGCTTGACGTAATTTACTTCAACCACGGTATGCACATTCCCGCGAGGGCTATAGTCACCTTTGACGTTAACTCGCAATGGGTCGCCCGCCGCCACAAAATCATCGAGGATCTGGTTGACAGCTTCTTCATGGGAAATAAAGCGATCGCGATAGCTGTTGATATAGAGCTTAATCGACTTTAGTTCCACCATAACTTGGTTGGGCGTATAGGTGATATAGATCGTGGCAAAGTCAGGATAGCCTGAAAATGGACATTTACAAGTGTATTCAGGGAGCGTGATTTGCACTGTATAGTCACGACCAATTCTGGGGTTAGGGAAAGTCGTTAGAGTCGCTTCTGCGATCGCTTGTTCACCGTACTTAGCAGTCATATCCGTTATTAGTTTTATCAGTTAAAGAGGAAAAAAGAGTAGAAGCAAATGGCGAGCCACGGACTAGACCATTTCATACAAAACATTTCATGTCTCTAGCGTAGCAAATATAGACACAATGATGTATTGATTCATTTCTATTAAGCCTAAAAACAAGCCCAAAAAGAGGGGATGTGCAAAGCACATCCCCTCTTTTTATAGATAAAAATCAAGAATTAATGCTTCTTGACATCATGGGGTTGGATCACTCCATAACCGCCATGATTACGTTCGTATACAACGTTAATATCCCCCGTTTCCCCATTGCGAAAAACATAGAAGTCATGATCAATCATTTCTAAATGTTCCAGAGCATCACTCACAGACATCGCTGGCATCGCAAAGTATTTGTTGCGGATCACTTGATCTGGTAGCTCAACTACACGGTTGTCGTTGGGCAATGGTAAAGGATCTTGCTCAACCACGGCAACGCTGGTTTTTGCGGCATTGCGATCGCTCTTGCGCTCCTTAAACTTCCGCAACTTGCGCGAAATCTTGTCGGCGACTAGGTCAATACTTGCATACAAATTCTCGCTCTTTTCTTCAGCGCGGATCACAGATCCATTTGCGTAGACGGTTACTTCTGCCGATTGACTAGAAGCAATGCGAGGGTTGCGCGCCACTGACAGATGCACATCTACTTCAGTGGTCAACGATTGGAAATGGCTAACTGCTTTGTCGATCTTTTGCTCGACATATTCGCGGATAGCTTCAGTGACTTCTATATTCTTGCCTTGGATTACAAGTTTCATCTCAATGACCTCGCTTCTGAGTCCCAAACCAGCTAAAAAATTTGAATTGGCGCAATGGCTTTTTAATTGGTTTACTGCGCTGTATAGCTGATTTGGCTATAGGATCACCATATCACTTTGAGGACGCGAATGAGAAAGCTTTGATGCACTTCTTAACGTATGAGTAAGGAAATGGGCGTTACGCCAATTAAGTGTTAGTGAAGTGTCATGACACTTCACTAACACTTAATTATTTTTAAATTATTACCGCTTTAGTGATCCGATTGTATGGATAGGATCAGATAAGTTTGCTATTTGTTGATTACGATTGGCATTGTGCATGGTCTGTTTTAAGCTAATGAGACAAAGCAATGTGAGGTACGTATGGATTCGGCTGTAAAGCTATGGCAACGTTATCAAGACTGGCTGTACTATCACTCGGAGTTAGGGATTTACGTAGATATCAGTCGGATGCGCTTTACTCCTGACTTTGTAACGGAGATAGAACCCAAGTTTGCCAAGGCTTTTGCGGATATGAAGGCTTTGGAAATGGGAGCGATCGCCAATCCTGATGAGCAAAGGATGGTTGGACATTACTGGCTGCGATCGCCAGAGATTGCCCCCACCGCAGAATTACAAAAAGATATTACCGAAACCCTTGATCGCATTGAAAGTTTTACTAAAGATATTCATGGGGGCGTGATTCATCCCCCTACCGCACCTAAATTTACGGATATCCTGTCGATTGGTATTGGTGGATCGGCGTTAGGTCCACAATTTGTAGCTCAATGTTTGGCGAAGGCAGATACCCCACTCAAGATTAGTTTCATTGATAACTCTGATCCCGATGGGATTGACCTAGTACTGGACTTGCTGGGCGATCGCCTTAGCACCACCCTAGTACTGGTCATTTCTAAGTCAGGCGGCACGCCCGAAGCAGCTAATGGTATGAAGGAAGTTGAACACGCCTTTACCAAAGCAGGACTTGACTTTGCGAAACAGGCGATCGCGATTACAGGCGTGGGTAGTGCTTTAGAACAGTACGCGATTAGTAACGGTTGGCTCGATCGCTTTCCGATGTATGACTGGATTGGCGGCAGAACCTCGGAACTGTCGGCGGTGGGGCTAGTACCTGCTGCCTTGCAGGGGATCGACATTCGCGAAATGTTGAGGGGCGCAAACCTGATGGATGCTGCCACCCGTGTGGAAAATATGCGCCAAAATCCCGCCGCGCTCCTCGCTCTAGCTTGGTACTTTGCGGGCAATGGTAAAGGCGAAAAAGATATGGTGGTCTTACCCTACAAGGATCGCTTACTCCTATTTAGTCGCTATCTACAACAACTGGTCATGGAATCCCTCGGCAAAGAACAAGATCTTGATGGCAATGTCGTCTATCAAGGGATCGCCGTCTACGGCAATAAAGGCTCCACCGATCAGCACGCCTATGTCCAGCAATTGCGCGAGGGCGTACCGAACTTCTTCGCTACCTTTATTGAGGTTTTGCAAGATTCCAATCGCCCCCATCCTGAGTTAGAAACAGGCGTTTTTACAGGCGATTATCTTCTAGGATTTTTGCAAGGAACTCGTGGCGCTCTCTATGAAAATGGCAGAGATTCGATTACGGTGACGATTCCCTTTGTGTCAGAACTGACAGTGGGTGCGTTAATCGCTTTGTACGAGAGGGCGGTGAGTTTCTACGCCTCCTTGGTGAATATCAATGCCTATCACCAACCAGGGGTAGAAGCAGGGAAAAAAGCGGCGGCAAAAGTGCTGGACTTGCAAAAGCAATTGGTTGATGCTCTTAAAAACTCTAAGGTTTCCCTGTCGCTGGAAGAGGTCGCAACTAGCATCAATGCGATCGATCAAATTGAGAC
Organism: uncultured cyanobacterium; assembly: GCA_963750795.1. GTDB lineage: Bacteria > Cyanobacteriota > Cyanobacteriia > Pseudanabaenales > Pseudanabaenaceae > Pseudanabaena. The sequence continues at coordinate 22,898 of CAVVRZ010000001.1, read as the reverse complement.
GATCTATCACATCGCGCGGCATCTCCATGCCAATTGTCGATTGCTATTTGAAGGTGATTTGACCAAGCCATCTACCCTCAAGATGATGCTCATTGACTAGCAACTAAAAAGATGAGTGGCGGCGTAAAGCGCCACCACCCATCTTTTGACCATTTGTAGTCTTGTTAGGACATAAAACCAGAAGGTGAGTTGCGGCGCAACTCACCTTCTGGAGTTTTGATTTTGTTCTAATACAGGCGGCTACAGCTATACTTTGCTATGTAAGCGGTCTGTGATGCGTTATCAAGCATTTTTGAGATTTTGTTCAGAACATTTTTTCGCTGTAATGCAAACTATCGAAGATTGATAGTAAGATGATTAGCGATTTGTTCATAGATTAAGTTTTTTCGTAAGAATAAACTTTTTAGTAGAGTAGTCTGTAAAAATGTTCCTTCTTACTCGTTATCCAGTTGTAGAGGTTGAACGTGAAGAAAGTTTTACTTTTCTTTAGTGAGTTAAATAACAGCGACCTTGATTGGTTTGTCCAAAAAGGTAAGAAGGAGACTTTTCCTGCCGATCGCCTATTGATCAAGGAAGGTCAAATTAGTGACGCTTTATATATTGTTGTCAGTGGTTTATTTAGTGTGGCGATCGAATCACAGGATCACAAGGAGCTTGCCCGAATTGGTCAAGGTGAAATTGTTGGTGAAGTCTCCTTCATTGATACGCGCCCACCACTCGCTAGTGTGCGATCGCTAGAAGAGTCAGTAGTGCTTTCTATCCCAAGAATTCAATTAACCTCAAAATTACAGCAAGATACTAATTTTTCTTCGCGATTTTATCGGGCTATTTGTTTATGTCTATCTGACCGTTTGCGCGGTACGGTGAGTCGTCTTGGCTATGGGTATGATGTTGATACGATCGATGCCCATCTAGAGGGCTTTGGTCAATCGATGCTGGGTAATTTGGAGCTAGCTGAGGCTAAGTTTAATTGGTTGGTTAAGAATATGCGTTCCTCTTAGATATCCTCGATATTTTCATTCTCGATATTTTCAAGATATTGCGTAAATGTCGTCGTACTCATTTCCCAGTCCAAAAAATTAGCGTTGAGGCGCTTTACGCCTCAACGCTAATTTTTTTGTTTGTATAGTAATTTCAAATAAATTCAAGAGGCTTCGACGCTTCGACAAGCTCAGTGCATCGCTTCGCTCAGCCATCGTATATTGCTGGCTGACCATTGCTGGCTGAGCGAAGTCGAAGCCCTATTTTTCTTATTTGAATTGCCTATATGTCTATTTCTACAGTGGGAAGGGAGTAGATATTCTTGTTAACGTGAGTTCGATATTGCCATTTGCGCTTTTGTCGAACTTACATTTTTGTTAGGACACAAGATCATTTTGAATTGATTTTGAACTAATTCCTATAAGCACCAAAAAAGACTACTCTTCGATCAGTCTTTTTTGGTGCTTATAAATTTTATTGGAGCGCAGGGTTGATATGATGTGCGTCTACACGGCATGAAATAGCATGATGCCGATGATTGACTCTAGGACTGCGGCGATGACCAAACCTGTCCAGAATCTGCCTACATTTCTGTTGAATCCTAGAGCACTATCTTCACGACTGGCGGTAAAAAATAGCGACCAAGCTTGAGTGCTACTCAGGATGGCGAATTGGTTGAAATCTTCACGAAAGGCGATTGGAGTGAAAAGATTACTGCCACTAAAGTCAAATTTGGTTTCCATAATTTCACTTGCTTGGGAATTCTAATAGTGATCGAAGTTGAGGTATTAATGAATTAATTTTCATTAATAAAACTTTACAATTTTTAATGAATATTCACAATCTACCATCGGTAAGGTCTGCTCATCGGTCGTTGGAGGGAGCAAGTCTGGCAAAGTAAGTTTTGCTTAGGACAGAAATGGAGTAGACGAGTTGCGCCGCAAAACTAGCGATCGCTAGTTTTGCGCTGTATGATGTAAAACTAGCAAATTGAGATCGAGATCGCGGTTAATGACTGCTTCAGAAACATCCCCAACCCTAGATCAACGTGACTGGTCATGGAAATTTTGGCAGGTCGTACCGCTTTATCCCTATGGACGTAGGCGCACCCTTCGCAAAGAGATAGTTAAAGATTCAGTTTGGACGTTTGACCAGATTCAGGGAATCTTTTATGTGGTTGTACCGATTCGGATGACGGTGGTTAAGCTGGAACAGGGGGGACTGCTGGTGTATGCTCCTGTTGCGCCTACGCCCGAATGTATTCGCCTCGTCAATGAGTTGGTGGCAGAGCATGGGGATGTTAAATATATAATCTTGCCCACGGTTTCAGGGATTGAGCATAAGGTGTTTGTGGGACCCTTTGCGCGATGTTTTCCACAGGCTCATGTCTATGTGTCGCCGCATCAGTGGAGTTTTCCCATTAATTTACCCTTGAGTTGGTTGGGATTGCCTTGGGGACGTACGCATTTTTTGCCCTTGGACTCTACGCGATCGCCTTTTGCTGATCAATTTGATTATGCTGTGTTAGGGGCGGTGGAGTTAGGCTTAGGTAAATTTGCCGAAGTGGCGATGGTTGATAATCGATCGCAAACTTTGTTAGTCACTGATACGATTGTGGCAATCCCTGAGAAGCCTCTTGAAATTTTGCAACTGGATCCCTATCCTTTGTTATTTCATGCGCGGGATAGCGCGATGGAGCCAATTGTCGATACGGAGGTAAATCGGATCAGAGGTTGGCAACGCACGGCGCTGTTTTTGTTTTATTTCCGTCCGCAGGTATTGGAGACGGTTTCCTTTGTTCAGGCGATCGCGGATATTTTCAAAGCCCCTGAGCGATCGCGCAAAGCTTTTTTTGGACTATTTCCGTTTCGATGGCGATATGACTGGTATGAGTCCTTTCAAACTTTGTGGGGAAATGGACGAATTTTTGTTGCGCCAATTTTGCAGACGTTGATTCTCAATCGCGATCCACAGGGAGTAATTGCATGGGCGGATCGGGTGGCAAGCTGGGATTTTGAGCGGATTGTACCTTGTCACTTTGAAGCAGAAATTGCGGCTACGCCCAAGGATTTTCGCCAAGCCTTTAGCTTTTTAGAAAAAGAGCCGCAAGCACCGATTGCTAAACCTCTGCCCGAATCAGATTTTGAAGTACTCAAGGAAATTAATAATCTTCTGCAAGGCAGTCGCATCATTCGCTCCGCCAAAGAGAAAGTTTAGTCTCTGCAATAAAGCTTCGACTCTCATTTAGATAAAAATAATCGATGGGTAGGGGCGGAGCATTCCTGTGATTAATTAGCCACCTTCTCAGACTGTATTAACAGGAATGCTCCGCCCAAGCTTCGCGCAGTTATAGATTGCTTAAATAGCGGAGAGGGTAGAGCATTGGCAAGAATAAATTGTGATGAGAATTTGTAAAATTGCTGTGCCAATGCTCTACCCCTACAAGGACAACTACAGAATCCCTGCGGATTCGTAGAGACGGCGGATGAGAGCGAGGATTTTGCGATCGTAGAGAGGATCGATCGCCCAGCGTCCTGTAAGGTGATGCAGCAAAGGTGCAACACCTCTAGCGACTAGGTGAAACCTTGGCGCAACTAGGGGCTGAAATAGTGGCGCAGTACTGGCATAAGCCTTGAGTTGTTGGATATGGGCGCGAACTCCGAAACGTTGCTCAGCAAAACTTGCGCCCGATCGCTCAGGACTGGCGATCGCTTCGCCGAGACTCGCAAAATTGTTTTGCTCCGCTTCTCCTTCTCGAAATCTCAAAAAGTTAGTCTCAATGCACATTTGACAAAAAGCGATATCGTGATTTACTCCTTCGATCGCTGCTTCCTCTCGGTATAGACGGGGAATCTCGCCATAGTTAGTTAAGGCTGCCTCATTATTACTCTTGAGAAACATCAGCATCTGCACTTCTGACGTGTTGCCCATACCCATAATCTGATCCATTTGTTCGGCACAAATCTTGAGAATAGTTTTGAGATAGAGCTGACGGGTGGCGCTATCCCAAACCACACTGATATTCATTTCTCGCAAAGCGATCGCCTGCACATAGACAATATTTTGATGGCGCAATCGGCAGGGCATTGGGATTTGGGCAATGTCAAAACCTAAGCGATCGACCAAATCTAGCGGTAAAAGCACATTCCCCGCTACGAGGATTCCTTTCTCTTCATAGTTTTGACCATTGAGATTGATGCTTACTTCAGGATAGCTAATCGGTTTGAGATTGGCGGAGCGATTAGCAGGTGTAAATACAGGAATCGTACTGGCGGTTTCATTGATCCATGCCTGTAAACCGTCGGCAATGCCAATTACATAGTCCCGTCGTCTCGTCTGCATGAGTAGACGATCTTGGGAGTTATTAAAAAAGGCTAGCTCTAGTAGAAGAGAAGGGGAGATTATCTGTCGGCAAAAGCTTAGATGACCGAGGGCAGCGATCACATCCGCCTTAGCGCCACGGTTGGCAATCTCAGGAACACGCTTTGTCAGGGCATTGGTGAGAATTTCGGCTTGGCGCTTCCGCAAAGTATTGTTGGTGATGTAGTAGGCAGAGATACCGCGCAACTCAGGGGTATTGACGAGATCCATGTGCAGTGCGATTGATACATCTTGGCGCGTGGCTCGCGCATTAATCCAAGCGATCGTTTCCGCTAGATTCAGATCATCACTGGGAACAGCGATCGCAATACCGCGCGATCGCAACTCCGCAATTAGCAAATCTCTAGTCGCCGCTAGTTCGGCAATTTCTAAACTGCTGCCGATGGATTCACTTAGTTCACGAAATGAGCCTTCAAAACCACCGTGACCTGCGGAAATAAATATTTTGCCCATATCTCTATCTAATAGCCTATTTCAGCCAGCAAAAAAGTCTTCGTAAGTCTATCAGCTTTTCAGTAATTCAGCTTATTTAAAACAAGAAACCCAAAAGTGAATGGCGGTGCGAAGCACCGCTATTCACTTTTGGGTTTAAAAACGCTAATCCCAAAATCAAGAAAAGTTCACCGATTAGCTTGATAATGAAGAATGAATTTGCAAAAACTCAAAACCGCATTAATGCGACTTTCCTAAGCGTCTCTAATAGTTGCCCTTTAATTGCCTTTTAATTTCCGTTTAATTGGTATTGGGCGATCGCCGCAAGCATCTTCCAGCTAGCATGAACTATGAAAAAAAGAGTTAATCTCACCTTTCCCAAACGCGCTATCAGCATTCCGATTACCTATCGCCTTGCCAAAGATTTTAATATCGCTGCCAATATCATCCGCGCTCAGGTTGCCCCCAATAAAGTCGGCAAAATGGTCTTGGAACTATCGGGGGATATCGATCAACTCGAAGAAGCTGTGGACTGGATGCAGTCTCAGGATATCGAGGTTTCATTACATGGGCGCGAAATTGTCATTGATGATACTACCTGTGTCGATTGTGGCTTATGCACTGGCGTATGTCCCACCGAAGCCCTCACCCTTGATCCTAAGACCTTTCAGCTTACTTTCTTGCGATCGCGCTGTGTTGTCTGCGAACAATGTATCAATGCTTGCCCTGTCAACGCCATATCGATCAATCTCTAGATATTCCTTTGGGTATCTGTTAGTGATGATTGCGGTTTGGGTTGAAAAAATTAGTTAATGAGCAACTATAATGATACAAAAAGTAACAATTTTTCATAAATCCTTAAAACTATTCAACTTTGAGCCATAACTCATGCATTTTGAGTTTTTTTCATTAGAAATCATTCAGGGATGGATCCAACAGTATGGTTACTGGTTGGTATTCTTTGGCATCATGCTCGAAAATGCGGGCATCCCCTTGCCTGGAGAGACTATCACTATCGTCAGTGGCTTTTTAGCAGGAAATGGAGAACTCCGTTATCCGCTCGTCCTCATTTGTACGATCGCAGGGGCAATTTTGGGAGATAGCGCGGGTTATTGGCTCGGTCGTTGGGGTGGACTATCAGCCTTAGAGAAAATTGGCAAAGTATTTCGGATGCCCAGCGATGAAATCGAAATCGCCCGCGAAAAGTTTCGCGGTAGTGCGGATCGCGCTGTTTTCTTTGGTAGATTTATCGCAATTTTGAGGATTTTTGCAGGACCCATGGCAGGTCTGTCGGGGATGTCTTACCCTCGCTTTTTATTCTTTAATGCCACTGGCGCGATCGTGTGGGGAACAGTGACCACAGGAGTTGCTTACTATGCAGGCACCTTGATTCCCTTAGAGACTCTAGTATCGGGCATTGTCAAAATTAGCTCGATCATTCTTGGCTGTGTCCTACTGTGGTTTGCTGCACCGATTGCCTTCCGATGGCTCAAGCAAAAATTTATAGATTATCGTCATCAAAAGCTTGATGCAGAATCTAGTCATCCCCATCTGCCCCAAAGTGAATCTATACCTATGAATTCTCTTGCTGAAGAAAAAGTGATGATCACACAGGCGATCGAAAAAGAGTAAAAGTTACTCAAATAACACTAATCAAACAAAAAGCGTCAGCTATACTGACGCTTTTTGTTTGATTAGTTTTGCTTACGGAGAGAGAGGGATTCGAACCCTCGGTTGCTTTCACAACATTCGATTTCAAGTCGAACGCATTCGACCACTCTGCCATCTCTCCATGACGTATTCCATCTTAGGACATGAATACGCACAACACAAGCAAAAATAGGAGAGTTCTCACTTAAATTCCCACTAATTAGTCCAACATAGTTAAAACTTAAAACCAGAGTTTGAGTCGCCCGCTACGCGGGCGACTCAAACTTCTTGGTTTTAAGTAACTACTTAATAAAAAAAGTGCCGCGCGGAGCGCGGCACTTTTTTTATTAGTGGGAAACTAGTTTATGCTTTGACCGCAGACATGGATAGAGTGTAGTAGCCCAATTGATTAGGCACTCTTTCCCATTTACCATCTAGTTTGCCCTTAGACAAGTTCTTGGTAACCCGATCCTTTGCTTGACGGAAATTCTCGACGGAGAGATCGCCGTAGAGAGCCTTAACAACGCTATCAGCATTGACAAATTCACCCTTGCGCTCTTGTAATACCTTCTCGATCGCATCGGTTAGAGTATTGCCCTGATACAGAGGACGCATCACTAGAGAACTCATCCGTCCAGACTTCTTCGATTGTGTAGCTTTAGGTGCAGCAGCAACTTCAGCCTTCTTCGCCCTTGCGCTTACCTTAGGAGCAGGAGCTTCCTTGGATACTCTAGGAGTCTTTGCGACTTTAGGAGCCTTGGGAGCTTTGATAGCCTTAGTTGCTCGGGGAGTCTTTGCCACTTTAGGAGCTTTAGGTTCCTTAGGAGCCTTGGTTGCTTTTGTTGTGGGAGCAACAACGGGAGCGACCTTAGCAGCACGTCCACGCTTGATGGTCGAGGTCGGAATGGTCTTCAGGGTTTCGAGGGAGAGAGTGTAGTAGCCCAATTGTGTAGGAACTCGCTTCCATCTACCTTCACCTTTGCCCTTAGATAGATTCTTGGTAACGCGCTCTTTGGCAACTCTAAATACAGTCTCAGTCAACTCACCGTAGAGAATGTTAACTACGTCATCAGCATTCACAGCTTGACCTTGACGCTCATTCAACACTTTCTCGATCGCTTCTGTCAGAGTCAAACCTTCGTAGGCGGGACGCATTGTCAAAGAACCACGACGGTGACCTCTTCCTCTTCCTTTGGCAACGGGGGCGGGAGATGGTTCAACTTCGACCTTAGCGGCAGCAGCTTTAGGTTTACGCCCTTTGGTTGGTTTGGTGGGAACTTCTACAACAACGGGAGCAATGGCAACAACGGGAGCGATCGCTTCTTTAACTTCTTTCTTTCTGCCTCTTTTAGGAGCTTCAGCAGGTAAGCTTCCTAGCAAAGCTTCAACATGGGCAAGTTGAGCGCGAGCTTGGGAGACTTTATCTTCATATTCTGAGAGAAAAGCTTTTAAGTGGGACTGTAAAGCTTGTAAAGACGCGCCAAATCCGTCTGGCTGTAAACTTACAGGTAGATCTATACTCATACTATGGAAACCAAATTGATAATAATGTTGAATGAGATTAATTAGCTTAATTCCGCATACTTTTGCGAATGATGGAATAAACTCATTAATTCGTTCTATCACGTTTTGAGAGAACTCGCAACAATTTGGAAAGAATTCTCACTATTATCTATTTCGCTGCGAACTAACTGCGAACTGAGAATGTCGATAATTGCTAATAAATTATTTCTAATCTGGGATATTTGGGTCTCTGATTAGCTTTTACAAGTTTCTATCTTTTGTCAGATTTGGGTTAGATAGAAAGGGTTCGCTCTCCGAACCCTTAGTTAGATCTACTCAGTTACTAGTTTTTAGTTCTAGGAGAAACCTTGCTTCATTAGCGCGATCGCTATTGGGATAGCGTTCAGTTATTTGTTGTAAGTATCTAGTTTGTTCACTTAGGAAGAAGCTAGAGAATAGAAGGTCATCAATATAAGAGCTGTTGGGGAATTTCACCTGTAATTCGGTGATAATGCCATCAATACGGCTCTGATAGTCGGATAGTATCTCTTTCTCTCTCTGTTGATAATCTTGATAGTTATAGCTACGGTTGCGGTTTTGACGATTGAGTAATTGTCGATATTCACCACTGTTGGCTACTCCTGCGGGTGGATGAATGCTTTGGGTTTCTGAGTAAGCATGGTTTTCCCACTGCTCTAACAGGGTCATTGCCACCATGTAGAGTGATTTCTCACGGATTGCTGGAGGTAGTTGGGGTTCGGCGAGGAGCTTTTGATAGAGAGAAATCGCGATCGCATTTTGGCTACCGCTTTGATATTTGGCAAGAATCTCGGCTTCGCTGCGTTTGGAAGTATCACAAACCCACCACCTTTCACAATCCCAATCACTAGGCAGGAAATAGACACGACCGCCGCCCCAAATTGGCAAATAGCCATTTTTCCAGCCGCCGATGCTTGTCCAGTCAGCGGCGATTTGATAGCGAGAGGTGAGCGTATTTTCAACTTGCCATTGCCGCAGTTTTTGCCAACGTTGCTTTTGTTCATTCAGGAGATCTTGGGCTTCTTTCTTAAAGTTAGCAGCACGTTCGTCTCCTTTCCACCAACGACCTTGAGGATAGTAATATTCTTCGAGCAATCGATCTGGAATCGCGGATAGATTGACTTGATTGGCGATCGCAAGAGCTTGTTCATAGTTGTGGGATCGGGCATATTGGACAGCGATCGCATATTCCAAAAAGGGAGCTAGGAGTTGTGATTCTGGCTCCTTGAGGAGAGATTGCATCTGCTCAATGGATAAACCCACATCCAGCAATGTCCGCACATGGGGAAAGGCAAGGTAAATGGCATCGCGATCGCCCATTGGATTTGCCATCAGCTTGATCCAAATTCGCATTGCTCCCATCACATCGTTATTGTCTTGGAGAGCGCGAGCGAGAAAGTAATGGGCATCGTCAGCCCCAGCATGATCGCCATAGTTCTTCAGCCATGCTTGCCATGCTTTTAGTTGTTCTGGAGCATTACGTTTGGCATTACGGGCAAGAATCTCTTCACTACGAGGCTCGCCATTAAAATAGGAACGTCCCGTGAGATCACCATATTCACGACAGGCTTGAGCAAATTTAGATTGTGGGTACTTTTCTGCCATGCCTAGCAGTAAGTAATAGGCAAAATCGCCCCTGATATCGAAGTTTTCATAGCTGACAATTTTAGAGAGAGGATAAAGCTGTGATAAATCACTGTTCAAAATCCGTTGAAGGATTTCTGTCCCTTGGGGATCTCCATGCCGATCTAGTTCGGCGATCGCCCATATCCGATCTTCAGAGTTTTGCTTAGCGGCAAGAGCGCGAAAGAATGCACGCCCAAAACTGCTGATTTCTCCCGCTTTCACTATTCCAAGCCGTTTGACAAGGATTAAATCCCTCGCTTCTGGAGATAGATTCTGATAGAAAGCGATCGCTTCAGAAATTTGGCGATCGCTCGGATTTGATAAACTCTCAAACTCTACCCATTTGGACAGACCGACAAAGTTTTCCGACTGCTCATAGGTATTTCTGCCATAAACCTCTTCATAGCCTAGAAGTCTGGTCAAAAAGTCTAGATTAAACTGACGATAATAATCAGGGGAGTCTTTAGGTTCTAGATTAGCTTTGGCAAGACTAATTAGCTCAGCACGAACCTGTGGATCGTCCAGTCCAAACTCTTCTTCCCATTTTTTACCTTGGTTATCAGAGCTGTAGGGAGCCACTTGATCAAAATTGACATAGCGCAGACGGTGTTGAATCTGTCCGCGTAGCCAGATCGTGGTGTAGGGTTTGCCCAGACTACGGATTCCCTCAATACCATATTGCTGGCGAGTAGTTTCACGGGAACGAGAATAGTAGCTGAGGAGTGGATAAGCCTTCGCTCCGTAACGTTTCCATGCAGGCTCCGTGACAGGATCGGCTCCCCACTTGGCTATGATAATATCCTGCCTGACTGCCTGTGCAATTTCTTGCCATTGTGGATCAAAGCGAAGGCGATCGCGAAGTACATCATCGATTTCCAGTTGTGACAACTCTTCAGCACTATAGGAATCGGCAAGCTTTGACATCTGTTCGGGACTAGGAATCTTTACCGTCTGTGATTGAATTGTCTCCGCCGCTTTGAGAGCTGCTCCACAGACAAAAATAGTCGCTAATCCCGACAATACATATAGATTTCGCCTTTGCATATTCATTTCCTCACCACATCTCAATACTAATTTATTCAAGCCTTAAGAATGCTCCATTTTTCGTCTTGACGTAATTTTTGGAGATTAGAGCCTGCTTGCAAATTCTTTTGGACAAGTGAAGGAAGAACCGCTAAAACTTGGTTTGGGTGGTTTCCCTGATGAACTTTGTTCTGAGAAGCAGACTATGCTAACTGTTGATTTTTGCTTGGAGTCATAGATGACAGCGCTGACAACGCCAGATATTTCCGCCTTACTCAGCCCCAATCGAAAAAAGTCATTAGGAACTATACGGGGAGTCGCGTACATAAAAGCGCGATCGCTTTCCACCTCAAAGGAATAATCATAGCGAGTAGTTTGCGCTGGCAGATTTCCTAGATCCAATTCCTGTAAAGACTTACCAAAGACTTTGTATTCTTCAAAATACGCCTGTTGTCCTCTTACAAATGCACCTGTTATTGAGAGTGCGGGATTACCGCAGCTACAAGCGATCGGTACTTTGATAAAGCTAACCCCACCTAAAATCGCGCCGAATGTCATCGCTAGGTATAGAAAGCTTTTGCGATTGAACTTTAAGGTTGGCTTAGGACTTGCTGCTAAATCTGTCTCTAATTGTCGATCTGGTTCAGGCATAGTAAGAAATCCTCATCCACAACAAGGGCATAGCATCATTCTACTTATGCCACCTTCATCCAGTTGCGGATCTTTATATTCCTTAAACTCCACAAGTTCAACCTAGTAAAACCAGAAGTGAGTAGCGCCGCAACTCGTTTCTGGTTTTGCTTTTTACTAATACAACATGAGTTGGATATAGCCATTTGCGAAGCGCGTCGCGCGTCGCAAATGGCGCAAAACGATAAAAAGCGTTTTGCGCTTTCGGCGAACTGACGTTAACACAGAGGCGACAGCTATAGGAGAAATCAACCAAAAAAGAGATGATTTTCGGGTTGAATATTGATTTCCATTGGTACGGCTTGTGGATCAGCAGAAAGTGCAAACATAATCGCATTTGCGGCAGTTTCCGTAGATAACATTTTGCTACGATCCACTTTCATTCCTGCATTATCCCAAAATGGCGAGTCAATTCCACCAAAATAGAATAGAGTCATCTTCACGCCAAAGCGTCGCAATTCATCCGCCATACATTTACTAAAGCCCACGGCTCCGAACTTTGATGCACAGTATGCCGATGCCATTGTCATCGGATGCTTGCCCAAAATTCCGATCACATTACAAATATGTCCAATTTTGCGATCCTTCATCGCATTACCCACTAACTGAGTAGTGTAGAAGTTACCTTTGAGATTGAGATCGACGAGGTGATCGAGATCCTGTGGTTCAATACGATTGAATTGTTTGAGAATTCCTGCACCTGCGGCATTAACTAATACGTCAATATGCCCAAAATGGGCGATCGCCTTTTCGACCATCACAGTAACCTGCTCATATTTAGTGATATCTATAGGAATAGCGATCGCCTCAGTATCGTAGTTATCGGCAATATGATTGACCAATGCGCTTAACTTGGACACATCTCGCGCTACCAGTACTAACTTCGCTCCTGCAACCGCTAACTTAGGAATCAACGCGGAACCAATGCCACCCGTCGCCCCAACCACAACCACAACTTTGTCTTGCATTGTTTGAATTTATTTAAGTTTGTTTACAATACTTTACCTTCCTTTACATAATACAGCCAGTCATTGAGTATCCAATCCCCCTGCGATCGCCCTATCCACAAAAAATTGAGGCATGTGATCACCTCGTCACTCAACTCACTAAACAGCGATCACCAATTCACTAAAATTATTTTTCTTGATTTTCTCTATCCGCACTACCTATTTTTGAAAATTTTTTTTCACTAGTTGACTGACCAAAAAAGTAACCTAATATTATTAGAAAAGCATTGTTTAGGATCTCTGGAATTGTAGCTCTAGTAAAAATAGCAATTATTTGAGCTATTAAGATAATGGACAAAAGGACTCCTCCTAAAATGGTTGCTGCTGATTCTCTTTCTAGAAGAGTAAACCAAACCTTTGATCTCCTTTCAAAAAGCTCTATATTTAGCTTGGCAAGATCCGATTGTGATTTCACTCTTTCTTGATTTTGCTCTTGCTCAACTTCTTTAGACTGTTCTCGTAACCGTTGCGATTCATCTCTAAGTTCATTAACTTCTTTCTCAAGTTTTTTCTTTATTTCATCATCATTCACTCGGTTAATTAGATCTTGTATCGTTTCAATTTTTTCATTTGAAGAAAGCAATCTAATTCTTTCTAGAATAAACTTCTTTCTGTCAAGGAGCAGTGGTAATATCCCTATTTCAAATTGAGCATCTGATTTGGAATTTGTAACGTAAATTATACCTTCTCCGCTAAGCCTAAAACTTAAAGATCCAAAAGATTCAGGATGTTTGATAGCTTCATTGATAGACTCTAAACCTTGCTTTAACTCCTCTAAAGAGTTCATTTCTATTTGCCCTTTAGAGAATCCCAATTCTGTTAGTAGCGGTTCAAAGTATCCCTGAGCCTGAGCCGCAATACGTTTTCTTATTGATTCATAGCTTACTTCTGGGGAGGCTCCCATACGACTTTCTTACCTTAACTGCTTTTTTTGCACGGAATAGCTTCTAGAATTTACTACATTTTCTGCTTTGTGTAGTACTAAACATTTTCTATACTGATTTCATTGTCTTGCTTATTCAGCTTTAAGCAGCAATCTGTTGATAATCAACTCCTACAATACCAACCCTTTCTTTGGCGTGTGCAATCGCCATGCTGCAAAGTTGACCATCTCATCTAAATCCAATTTAATTAAACCTCACATACATCATTTTCTGGTGGATGTAGTCCTGTTTGAGTCCAAAAAAGTCTTGTGGCGCGGATCGAGTCCTCTTGAGGATATCTCAAATCGTTAAGATCGAAGCGATCGCAGGTCGCCCGACCAACTGCCGTAATCCCCTTAATTTCAGTACCGTTATTTATCCAAACAAAATGCTCTGACCAGTATTGCTTGCGAGGATTAAAAATTGGCACAAATTCCTGACTTTGGGGATCGATCGCCTCAACAAAGTTATAGCGTCTCTCATTACAACGGCGGCAAGCAAGCGCGAGATTATCAATATCATCCGAGCCTCCTAGCGATATAGGAATGAGGTGATCGAGCGTAAATCGAGAAGCACTAAGTCGCTCTGGCGAATGACAATATTCACAAACAAATTTTGCCCGTTCTCGGACAATTTGCCTTATCGCATCAGGAATTGACATTTTGAGCGGCAAGCATAGCGTTCATATGTGTAAAAATCCGATCTAGTTCCCCAATAGTTTCTAACTCTGGAATTTCTTCAACAGAAAGCGACTCCACTTTTCTTTTCTCTAGTAGCGACTCCATCCGATCCTGTAGGCGATCGCTAAACTTGAACAGATTGAGATTTCCGACCTTCTCAACACAAATCTCATGAATTAGAAGTGATGGTTTGACAAGTGTTGTAGTCATAATTTTTTGCCGACTTGTTTTAATGGCTTAAAAAGTCTTATTTCCATATTACAGAACTTTCTTATACGTGAGCCATTTTAAAAACAACATCTATAATGTTTAAACATACGTGTAAACATTTCTCTTGTGAAATATTACGATGACTGAAGTAGTCCTTGATATCAAAACATGGGGCAATAACTTAGGAGTCCGTCTACCCGCAGCGATCGCTCGAGCAGCTCATCTCCACGTAAATCAAAGAGTAAAACTATCCGTCATCGATGGTCACGTCATTATTACCCCTGTATCTAATGAGCCATTAACCCTTGAAGAGCGACTAGCCAGATTCGACCCAGCGCGGCATGGCGGCGAAGTTATGGTGACATCGCAAAGACTCGGCGCAGAACAATGGTAAAAAGCTTATGGATACCCGATCGCCAAGATATTATTTGGATCGATTGCAATCCACAAGTCGGACAAGAGATGAAAGATATTCATCCTTTTTTAGTACTCTCGCCGCGCATTTTCAATGACAAAACAGCGATCGTGATTGGATTACCAATGACAACAGCCGCCTACAATGCTGACAATCCTTTTGCGATCGCAGTGGGTAAAGCTTCAGGACGTAAAGCTGATCAGACTAGCTACGTTCTTTGTCATCAGCCCAAATCCTTTGATTGGCGATTACGAGGTGCAAAACCACATCCCCTAAGAAAGCTCAATAATGATTTGTTTGCTCAAGTGTGCGATCGCCTTAATCAAATTATTCAGATATAAATCAATCTCAAAATTCCAATAAAAAAGAGGGCATATGCCCTCTTTTTTATTCACTTATTGATGGAGATTAGACAGAAGCCAAGAAGGTCTTCTTGTACTCCACAAGAGCTTCCTTCAAGATGGTTTCAGCTTCATCAGAGAGCTTCTTCTCAGCCTTGATGATTTCACCATACTTAGGCTTGCTGGTTGCCAAGTAGTTACGCAGACCCTTGTTGAATGCGCCAACTTGCTCAACTTCCAACTCATCAAGATAGCCATTAATTGCGGTGTAGATAATCGCAACTTGATCGCCTACAGGCAAAGGAGAATATTGAGGCTGCTTGAGAATTTCGCGGAGACGTTGACCACGAGCTAGTTGAGCTTGAGTAGTTTTATCCAAGTCAGACGCAAACTGAGCGAAAGCAACGAGGTCATCGTACTGTGCTAGTTCGAGCTTGATCTTACCAGCCACCTGTTTCATCGCCTTAATTTGCGCCGCCGAACCAACACGGGATACCGAAATACCAGGGTTGATCGCAGGACGAATACCAGCGTTGAACAAGTCAGAGGACAAGAAGATTTGACCGTCAGTAATCGAAATTACGTTGGTAGGAATGTAAGCCGATACGTCACCCGCTTGGGTTTCGATGATGGGCAATGCGGTCATCGAGCCGCCGCCGAGTTCATCACTCAACTTCGCAGCCCGTTCGAGCAAGCGAGAGTGTAAGTAGAATACGTCACCGGGGTATGCTTCACGACCGGGAGGACGACGGAGCAAGAGAGACATTTGACGGTAGGCTTGAGCTTGCTTAGACAAGTCATCATAGACCACCAAGGTTGCCTTGCCCTTGTACATAAAGTACTCAGCCAGAGCTGCGCCAGTGTAAGGTGCGAGGTATTGCAAGGTGGCAGGATCGTTAGCGCTTGCCATAACGACAATCGTGTATTCCAATGCGCCGCTTTCACGGAGTTGGTTAACCACGTTGGCGACAGTTGAAGCCTTTTGTCCGATCGCTACATATACGCAGATACAATCCAAACCTTTTTGGTTGATGATGGTGTCGATCGCCACGGCAGTTTTGCCTGTTTGACGGTCACCAATGATCAATTCGCGTTGACCACGACCCACAGGAATCATCGCGTCGATCGCAGTGATACCAGTTTGCAGAGGTTCAAATACGGATTTACGAGCAATAATGCCGGGGGCAGGAGATTCGATTAAACGAGTTTCGGTTGCTTTGATTTCGCCCTTACCATCGATAGGCTGAGCCAAACCATCAACAACGCGACCAATAAATGCTTCGCCTACAGGAATCTGAGCAATGCGACCAGTTGCTTTTACCGAGCTACCTTCAGCGATTTTACGACCTTCACCCATCAACACAACACCAACGTTGTCTTCTTCAAGGTTCAGCGCAATGCCGACAGTACCATCTTCAAATTCCAGCAACTCGCCAGCCATGCACTGTTCCAAGCCATAGACACGAGCGATACCGTCACCGACTTGCAGGACAGTACCAACGTTGGAAACTTGCAGCTCTTGGTTATAATTAGCAATTTGCTGCTTGATAATATTGCTTATTTCGTCAGGTCTGATGCTAACCATAGTTGTGTTTTACCAGTTATCAGCGATCGATTTGTTTTTAATGTTTTGGAATTGGGCTATTAGCCTTTAGCGATTAGCTATTAGCCTTTAGCTATTATTTTTGGGTAAGTGGTAATTGGTGATGGGGAATTAGTAATTACTTTTTCCTTTTTCCCTTTTACTTTTTCCTTCTAAACGCCAGCACTTAAGCTGCTCTTGAGACGGCGTAGTTGTCCACGGATGCTGGCATCTACTACTTGAGAGCCAACCTTGATAATTACGCCACCGATTAGGTCAGGGTTAACTGTCACAGATAGTTCGACATCCTTTGCGCCAGTCATCGCTTTGACGCGATCGCGCAGGGTATCTTCTTGAGCGCGAGTCAATTGCAGAGCCGCCGTAATTTCGGCGAGGGCTACTTGATCGATAACACGCAGCAATGCCTGAAATTGACTAACAACTTCACTAACAAAAGCAATGCGCTTACGATCAACTAGTAGTAGTAAAAAGTTTTTGGTCAAGGTACTTACCTGTGAACCAAACACACCTTCCACCACACCCCTTTTAACATCCGCTCCAACGAGAGGATTTGCCAAAAATCCCTTTAACTCAGCAGAATCATCAAGGGCATTGCCAATCAGTCGTACATCTCTAGCGATCGTGTCGAGATTATTTTGCTCTTGCGCTAAATTGATTAGGGCATCGGCATAGGGTGCTACGACCGCTTGACTAACAGAATTAGATTTCATGTTTTCTCCTAGTCAGAACCCAAAAGTGCAATGCTACGATCGATCAGTTCAATTTGCACATCTTCGCTTAAACCACGATCAAAGTAAGACTGAACGCTGGAAAGAGCTTTTTCGGCAACTTGCTGACGCAACTGCACAATCACACGCTCTTGCTCTGTCGCAATCTCTTGATCCGCCGCTTCACGCAAACGCGCAATGTCCGCATCTATCGTTGCTAAAATTGAATCAGCCGCTTTATTAGCATCGGCTTCGGCTTGCTTCCGCAAGTTATCCGCTTCTGTTTTTGCTTGCGCTAACTTTTGTTGCTGCAAAGTCAACTTATCTGAGGCATCCTTTTGACGCTTTTCAGCATCAGCGATCGCCGATTGGATTGACTCCAAACGCGCCGAAAGAATTTTACCTAAGAAACCGCGACCTGCATAAATCAAAAGACCGATAACGATCACTAAGTTAATCAGGTTAGTTTCCAGAATATCGGAGTTAATCCCGAATCCCGAATGTTCGCCCGCTTCACTTGCAAGTAAGACGAAATTTCTAATCATAAACGTTATTTCTATTACTCAATATCTGCCAGATAATAACTATCTAGGACTATGCAAACTAGAAGTTAATCACTAATTAATGACTAGGATTTGACTAAGTTACCTAATAGTTTTTCGAGAACTTGGCGACTGAGTGATTCTACTTCCGCATCCAAAGAAGCAGTAGCATCTTGCTTTTGCTTTTCGATTTCTGCTCTAGCAACAGCAACCTTGGCTTGCGCCTCAGCAACAGCAGCATCAATGCGCTCTTTCCGAACCTTATTAGCTTCAGTTTGAGCGGTCGCTAAAATGTTTTGAGTAGCCTTACGAGCAGATGCTAATTCTTGCTCATACTGCTTTACTGCTAATTCAGCCTTTTCGAGACGCTCTTTTGCTCCAATAATCTGTTCCCTAACATAATCATCACGATCATCGATCGCTTTGGTTAGAGGTTTAAAGAAAACAACATTAAGCAACGCGACAAAAACAACAAACTGTACCGCCATAATCGGAAGCGTGGCATTGATATCAAACAAGCCGCCTTTAGGCTCAGCCGCTTCCGCAGCAATGAGAACAGTTGAAAAAAGATTCCACATTGTCATAGGTATATTACCGAAACAGCACCATCGCTTAGTGCGACTATCAATTAGTAAAAATACTAATCATGATTACTAAAGGCGATTATCCAAATGCAAATCAATGCTGAGGACTTTGCAAACCTTACAAACAAAGAAGCCAAGACATCTAGGGAAGTACTAACTTAGGCGCTTGACTTAACTAGCTTTATCTTGTCTAAACAATCGGCTAAAGCCCATTGTTTAGACATCGTAATTAGCGTAACTAAGACAGGACTAGCGGCAGCTTACCAACTTAGCTCCTTTGTTACACCGTTCTATTAGGAGAAGGGGTTTGCGAATAGCAATACAAGGGCAACAACCAGACCGTAAATTGTAAGAGCTTCCATGAATGCCAAGCTCAATAGCAAGGTTCCACGAATTTTGCCTTCAGCTTCGGGCTGACGAGCAATACCTTCTACAGCACGGCTAGCGGCGGTACCTTGTCCAATTCCAGGACCAACTGCACCAAGACCAACGGCAATACTGGCGGCAAGTACGGATGCTGAAGCTACTGTTGGATCAATCACTTTCTTTTTCCTTCTTTAAATTGTTGTTAATTGGTTTACGTTTTATAGTTTACGTTCACGAGAAACGCTACGGAAAACTAATTTTGGTTAGTATTGGCTAAATTGAGGAAGTCGGCTTCCCAAGTTAGCTCATCTTCAATAAATGAGCTTAATGCTCATGCCCTTCATCGCCATGACCTTCCATCGCTTCACCAATGTATGAAGCCGCCAAAGTTGAAAAGATTAAAGCTTGAATAGCACTGGTAAATAGTCCCAGAATCATCAACGGTAGTGGTACAAACAGGGGAACGAGGAGAACCATGACTCCCACAACTAGCTCATCCGCGAGGATGTTTCCGAAAAGACGGAAGCTGAGGGATAGAGGCTTGGTAAAATCTTCAAGGACCCACAAAGGAAGGAGAAAAGGAGAAGCTTGGACATATCTAGTAAAGTATTCCAAACCACGCTTACTCAATCCTGCGTAGAAGTAGGCTAGGGAGACTAACAATGCTAGGGCGATCGTGGTGTTGATGTCGCTTGTGGGAGCGGCAAGTTCGCCCTCTGGCAATTCGATCAACTTCCAAGGAACTAGCGCCCCTAACCAATTTGACGCGAAGATGAACAAGAATAGACTACCAACAAATGGTACCCATTCCCGATAATGCTTTTCGCCAATTTGATCTTTGGCAATGCCCTGAACGTATTCCAGAGCATATTCCATGAAATTTTGAAAACCTGCGGGAACACGTTGGTCAGCTTTAGCAGTGCTGGAGCCAATGAGGGCAGCAATGAGTACCGCGCCCATGACTATCCAGCTCACGATTAATACTTGACCATGTACCACTAGGTTGCCGAACTGCCAATAGAAATGTTTACCCACTTCTAGAGCGGCAAGGCTAGTTTGGTGGCTGATTGAATAGCCAAGAGTTACTGAATCGATCATGTTCGATATGTTACAACCTGTAGGAGGTCAAATCAGCGAGAATGGAGTCCACTGCTCAAGTTTTGACTCAAGTCTTGAGCAACTATCACTAAAACAGCCACTTTATAAGTCATAAACCCAAGAAATGCAGGCAGGATTTCCAGTTGATCCGATTTAGCGGCAACTACTATCAACAGGACAAATAAACCAAGTCGTGCAAAACCAAGACGATTAGATTCACCGCCTAGGCGATCGACACTTTTGGTAAGCATCCTGAAGTAGACTGTACCGACTAATGCACCTACAGCGTAACTGAGGGCAATATTCCATCCATACCATGCCCCAACTGCTAAGCCAATGACGACTCCAGAAACTAGGGTGATGAGGATCAGTCGCAACTTGAGACGGTTATACTCCTCCATGCTATCGGAAGCCGATACGGATGAGCTTTCGGTAACCGTCTGCTGAACTGGGCTATTTTTTGCGGGAATAATCTTCACTTTTGACTTTTAGCGGAAACTGCTGATCACTGGTGTTGACTATTTTGAGTGAAGAATCGGCACTTGGGAAAGTGCTGTAAATGGATGTCCAAAAACTTGGATGTAGCTGCCTACACCGTTGCTAAGCATATCACGCAAGATGTCACATTTTGTTTACAAGTCTGAGTAAGTCTTGGACAACCTTAGTAAATTACTTCAGGGATGTCCTTGGTGATGCCATCTCTAGCAGAGCAAATTTTAATTGCTAGTTTTGGACGAATCCTTTTCGTAGATATTTAGTCTATGGTGGGGTGTTAACATAACAAAAAGTTTTGGACAAATGCCCAAAGAATACTAATTTAAACTTTTTAAAAACTGAAAAAAGTATGTTTAAACTGTTTTTAGTTTATTTTTAAATGAGTTTTAGGCATTTTTCTAAAAACTACTATTTTGTGAGCATTCAGAATTTGCAAACTATGTCCACACCTTTCGCTAAGCCCCGCTCTTTTGCCAACGCTTCTCAATCCGCAGTTTTGTCCCTCATTGCTGCCCTCATTTCCCTAGGAGCGATCGCTGCTAATAGCGTTTCGGCGCAGCAACTTCAAGCTCAGGCACAGATAGATAACTCTCAGCTAGCACAACCCACTAAGCCTAACTCGTTAGAAAATAGTGTGTTCAGTATTTCGGGTGGTCAGCGATTGATGTCAGAGTCAATGTCTGCGATTAGCCAGCAAAATTATGACCAAGCTGTCAGTAAGTTACAGGATGCCCGTCAGGTATTTAATCAGTTATCAAATTTTTATCAGGAACTGACGGCTAGCTTTTCAGGGATTGATAACCGCGTTTCTGACAGCCATCGTCGTAAAGCTTTGCAGACTGCTCAGTTGCGAGATGAGGCCACCTACCAGTTGGCGGTGGTCTATCGTGCCAAAAATCAACCTGAACTGGCTGTGCCTTTGTTAGTACAGTTGATCCGTAGTCAAGCTCCGACCCGTGATTTGGGTCAGCAGGCTTATCAACAGTTGTTTGAGTTGGGTTTTGTTGATGCCCAATATGTGCGCCCTAGTGCAAATACTCCTACTCCTGCCCCTGCGACTCCCTAACTAAGCGTCCATGCACCTATCTATTTAAGAGCAGTAAAAAACCGTGCATAGCACGGTTTTTTACTGCTTGCTTATGTGAGTTTGATATAGCCATTTTCGCGGCGCATCGCGCCGCGAAAATGGCGAAAAACTGACGTTTACTTAGCTAATTGGATTTTGTCCACCAAGCTAATCCGTAACGTTGGTTGGCGATCGCCACTTGAGGCGGCTTAAAGACTACCCGCAGTTTGTATTTGCCTGTGGTGGGGATCTTGATGAAAATATGTTGTAGGTTGTCAATTTGGCTGACGGATGACCAGACGCTCTGGGATGTGTCGTTATCCTGCGATCGCATGAGATATAGTTCGAGGTTGTTTAGACCTTGATTGGTAAAGTCTTCACCAATGTCAAAGCTGCCATTGCCATTTTTGTCATTGAGTTGGACTTGGCGATCCCAAGTGAGGGTAGCGGAGATGAAGCTATCGGCTAGCAAAGGGTTAGCAAATACATATTCGCGATATTGATCGGTTGTAATGACGTTCGTGTCCCAGCCGATTGCTTTAACATTAGGAGCTTTGTTAGAGGCATCCCCTGAAACATTAGTTGCGCCTTGCTGCCCCGCTTCATACTGCTGAAAAGCTCTACGGGCGTTGAGTTGTCCTGCTCCCAGATTTTGGCTGAGGGGAATCGTGCGACTGGGGTAAGCTTCGGAGTCAAGCCATGTTTTGCCGACAGCATCAAGGATTGTTTTGGACATACCCAAGGTTTTGCCATCGCCTCTGTCTTGGATTTTGTCAGCAGAATTAATCAATACGGCTTTGATCAATTCATGGTAACGGGCATCGGCTGACCATTTGCCACTGGCGATTTGGCGATTGGCATACTCATGGAGGAGGGCAATCACACCGACGACGTGGGGCGCGGCAAAGCTAGAACCATTGGCATTTTTGAAACGGCTTTGAATAGTTGGTAATTTGAGATTATTGCCGGGGGCTAGTATCGCTAGCGATCGCCTGCCATCGGGTGGACTCTCGACCCCTGCTGTCCATGCGCCATTTTTATCAAAGTCGTTAAAAAACTCACCGCGATCGTACTTGCCATTACCATTGCGATCGACGTACGGCTCATCAATTAGATTGCCGCGATCGAGTTGTCGGTAGATACCATCGACTTCACGGGTAAAGCCGACCGTAAAGCCATTGTAGAGATCGGTGGGAATGGGGATGCCGCCTTTGCCCTGATTGCCCGCAATGATTGGTAAAGTGTTGTGCGTTGATGCTAGCCAGTCTACGCAAAGCGTCAGTAAGGCATCGCCATCAAGCTTGGGGTTAGGACGCGGATCTTCTTTGAGCAACTCGCCAAAGCTAAAGTTGATGGCGCGGACAGTGCTGTTGTACTGACGGGCAATATGTTGGGCAGCGATACAAGCTTCGGGCTGTCCGTCTTGACGGCGTTGGGAATAGGCGGAGGCAAGGAGTTTAGAGTTAGGGGCAATGCCGCGCTGAATTTTGTGTTGGCTGATGATTACGGCGGCAACTTGGGAAGAATGGTCGTCAA